>CAWFOV010000001.1:0-156674 GCA_963817605.1 uncultured Solirubrobacterales bacterium
GGGGTGGACGGTCGTCCAGGACAATGAAATGGGCACCGGGAACGCCTATGGCAACCAGTACTGGCGAGCGGACTATCTGATCGATGCGCGTGGCCAGGCTCGCTACGCAGCCTTCGGCGAGGGCGACTACGAAAGACCGAAACCGCAATCCGCGCGCTGCTAGCCGAATCTGGCCGGCAAGTCGGTGGCCGGCTACCAACCGGCGTGATCGTGCCCAGCCAAGAAGCGACACCGGAGACCTACCTGGGCACGGCCCGCGCGCAGGGTTGGGTCACCGGGCTGGCTGGGCATACACAATGATGCGCCTGCCACCCAGGGCCCCTGGAAGTCAACAACTTCGCCTTCAGCGGCACCTGGCGCACCGCCGCCCAACCCGTCACCGCCGTCGCGAACGCCGGGATCGACGTGGAGTTTCAGGCGAAGAACGTGTACCTCGTGCTGAGCTGGCCGGGCAACTACCGCGTCAGGTGCAGGTGCTCCTGGATGGCCGCCAGATTCCCGGCCGCGGACGCCGGGACGATGTGCACAACGGCGTCCGTCACCGTCGAGGGCGAGCGCCTCTACACGCTCGTTCGCTGCCGCGCAACGAACGCTACCGCTCGCCCTCGCTTCGCGCCAGGGGTCACGGGGTACGCGTTTACCTTTGGGTAACCGCTACTCTGCGTACTGCGGCGGGGTTCACGCCGTAGGACCGCGGTGGCCGTCAACCTGTCAACCGGGTCGACGCGGTCGCTGATGCTTTAGGATTTTGCGCGCCTGTAGGGCACTGGTAACCGATCCACTTTGGGAGGCAGCATGCGCGGGGCGATCAGAGCGGACTGGCGGGCTTCAAAGGCGGACGAGACGGGGGAGACGGGCGCGAGTTGCAGTCGCAGGGCGTTCCTGGCGGTCGTCTGCGCAGCGATTCCGGCCGTCGCGAGCGCCCAGTCGAGCGAAACGGCGGTCACAATCCCCGGCAATCCGCTGACCGTCTACGTCGGCCCCCGTGGGGAGTGCCAGTCGAGCTACCTCGTCCACGGCGAAGTCGTAGGTAACTTCTCTTCGGAGGCAGACCAGGTCGGCGACTGCGGGTTCTTCCTCGTGTTCCGAAAAGTAAGCCCGGGCGAGCCCGTGGAACTGCAGGGCAAGACCTTCGGCTTCGATGGCCAGGCCGGGCCGCACGGTCACCGCCTACACATTCTCCCCGGGGTCAGTCGCGGGTGAGCGGGTGCCGGAACCGAAGCGAGCCCCTACAGCCAGACGACGACCTTCTTCGTGGCGCAGGGAGGCGAAACTTACATCCAACTCACCGAGGTCACGACGTACATCAACGGCTCTCCGCAGTTCACGTTGACGTACACGGTCAAGAACGTCTCGGCAGCAACGCCGAAGATCGCCTTCCGGGCGATGTACGCAGGTGACCTGGAGACGCGGTCGGAAGCGACGTCGGCACCGGTGTTTCTCTCGGCGGCCCACCGCGGTTCATCGGAGGCCAGAACACGAGCTCCGGCGTCATCGGCGGCTTTCAGGAGGTCACGCCGTGGAGCTTTTTCCAGGAGGCCTACTGGGCGACGCTGTTCGGGGAAGTGACTCCAACCGACAACGGCATCTGGCGACGTCGAAAACAACCTCGAAACTAAAACAAAGGAAGAAGAAGCGGCGTTCAACGACACGATCGAGCCGATGGAACTCGACAACGGCGCCGGCGTCTAATCGAACCAGTTCGCCACAACTGGCGTCGAAAAAGGCAAAGCAACCTCGTTCACGATCATCAACCGCGCACAGATCCCGAGTACGCTGAAATTTCAGCCTTGGTCAGCCAGACGCTTACGGCAGGGGTACGAGACCGAGACTGATCTCAGCGACCGCGGTTGACACGGCGAACCAGCCGTACTCGGGCAAGGCGCTCCGCTACGCGGTCACAGGCGCCAACCCACAGAGCGGGGCGGTGACGCTCAACTCGACAGGCCAGGCCCAGGTCAGCTACGTCGGCAACAACCCGGGCGCCGACACGATCCAGATGTACGTTCACCTGGGCGGCTCGGGCATGCAGACACCGAATGACCCGGCGGGCACGGCGACCGTCACATGGCTGCCGAAGCCGCCCACGCCCAACAGTAGCTACAAGGTCCAGAGCATCAAAGCCAACGCCGACGGCACGATCACGATCGTGTTCGTGCCAGCTCAAGGGGGCACAGCGACTCTGGAAGTGACGGTGCCGACGGGCACGATCGCACGTAAGGAGGCGATTGCGGCCAGGCGTCACAGGGCGAAGAGGTGCAAGCGGGGCGAGGTCAAGATCAAGGGCAAGTGCCGCCCGAAGACGACCGTCTCCGGCAGGGTCTCGGCCACGGGCGTCGCCGGTGTGCCGCTGACGCTGACGGTCGCACCCTCGGGCAACGTGCGCAAGGCACTGCTGAAGGGCAAGAATGTCCACCTCACGGCGACGCTGAGCTACAAATCGGCGCTGGGAGGCGCACCGACGGTCCAGACCTTCCACGTCACGGTCAAGGGCAAGAAGAAGCGGCACGGCCACAAGAGGCACTAGCCGCCGTAAGCGCAGCATAAGTACTCCGGACGGGGCGCGCACGGGGCGCCCCGTCCTTTGAATGAGATCCCGCCCACCTCGCCTACGGGCGCCCCGCGGTCGTTCCATACAATGGATCTCATGGAGGGTTCGATGGCCGAGACGAGTGCGCGCAGCTGGCTGCGCTGTTACCGCTGCTGGTCGCAGGATCTCGAGGTCCAGGTCCACTACGAGGGGATCCATAAAATCGACCCCGACACGGGCGAGCGGGCGGAAGTCGTCGACGAGCTGCAGGAGGCCGTCGTCCAGTGCCTGGACTGCATGCACGACCAGCCGCACCTCGGCTTCGACAACGACCGCGTGGAGCCGATCGAGGACCGCTGGGAACGGATGATCGCCGGGACCCCCTGGGTCGCCTCGTGCACCGTGTCCGTCGACGCCGAGGAGGTCGAGAGCTGCTCCGGGCCCGAGGCCGGCGACGCGCTCTCCTACGCCGCCTTCGGCGATCACGGCGTGCGTGAGTTCTTCACGCACGTGCGCTTCCACAAGCACGAAGAGGACACCCGCATCATCGTCCACCTGCTCGTCGAGCTCTACGCGCGCTCGCTCGAGGAGGCCACCGAGGTGCTCGAGTCATCCGCGCGCGGCCTGCTGACGATCACCTCGCTGGCTGAGGAGTCGCGCCCGCCGGCAGCTGCCAGCGAGTCCCACGGTCAGCACGACTGAGACCGCTGGGCGAGCGCGTCCTCGAGTGCGTCGAGCTGCGCGTTCAGCTCGGCGGCAGGCGGTCGAATCTTCGCCAGGTGCTCGCGGAACTGCGGCAGCTGGGCCTTCCACTCCGCGGCATCGACGCGCAACAGCTCGGCCATGTCCTCGTCGGAGACGTCCAGCCCGCGGGTGTCGATGCCTTCCCCGCCGACCGGCGGAATCAAGCCGATCGGGGTCTCCGTCGCCGCGCCGTGACCGGCGCAGCGGGCGAACACCCAGCTGAGACACGCGCGAGTTCTCGCCGAAGCCCGGCCACAGGAAGCGTGCCGTCCGCGTCCTTGCGGAACCAGTTCACGTAGAAGATCTTCGGCAGCTTCGCGCCGTCGCGGCGACCGATCTCCAGCCAATGGGCGAAGTAGTCGGCCATGTTGTAGCCGCAGAACGGCAGCATCGCGAACGGGTCGAAGCGCAGTTCGCCGACCGTCCCGGCCGCCGCGGCGGTCTTCTCCGAGCTCATGACCGAGCCGAGGAACACGCCGTGCTCCCAGTCGAGCGCCTCGGTCACGAGCGGCACGACCGTCGAGCGCGCGGCCGCCGAACAGCATCGCGTCGATCGGCACGCCGCGCGGGTCCTCCCACTCCGGCGCGATCGCCGGATCTTGCGCGGCCGGCGTCGTGAAGCGGGCGTTCGGATGCGCGCGCGGGCTTGCGGTCCGACTCCGGCGTCCAGTCGTTGCCGTGCCAGTCGATCAGGTGCGCGGGCTTCTCCTTGGTCAGGCCCTCCCACCAGACGTCGCCGTCGTCGGTCTGCGCGCAGTTCGTGAAGATCGAGTTGCGCTCGATCGTGTGCGATCGCGTTCGGGTTGGTCTGCTCGCCCGTGCCCGGCGCGACGCCGAAGAAGCCGTACTCGGGGTTGATCGCGTACAGGCGGCCGTCCTCGCCGAACTTCATCCAGGCGATGTCGTCGCCGATCGTCTCGACCGTCCAGCCCTGCGAGCGTCGGGATCAGCATCGCCAGGTTCGTCTTGCCGCAGGCGCTCGGGAACGCGCCGGTGATGTACTTGACCTCGCCCTCGGGAGAGGTCGAGCTTGAGGATCAGCATGTGCTCGGCCATCCAGCCCTCGTCGCGCGCCATCACCGAGGCGATGCGCAGCGCGAAGCACTTCTTGCCGAGCAGCGCGTTGCCGCCGTAGCCCGAGCCGTACGACCAGATCTCGCGCGTCTCGGGGAAGTGCACGATGTACTTGTTCTCCGCGTTGCACGGCCACGGCACGTCCTCGCACGCCGTCGCCCAGCGGCATGCCCACCGAGTGCAGGCAGGGAACGAACTCGCCTTCGGCGCCCAGCGCGTCGAGCGCGCCCTGGCCCATGCGCGTCATGATCCGCATGCTCACGGCGACGTAGGGCGAGTCGGTCAGCTGGACGCCGACGTGGCTCTTGTCCGAGCCGCAGCGGACCCATCGAGAACGGCACCACATACATCGTGCGCCCGCTCATCGAGCCGCCGAACAGCTCGGTCAGCGTCTCGCGCATCTCGGCCGGATCGCGCCAGTTGTTCGTCGGCCCCGCCTCGGCCTCGGTGGCCGAGCAGATGAACGTGCGGTCTTCCACCCGCGCCACGTCGCCGGGGTCGGACAGCGCCAGATAGGAGTTCGGCCGCTTGGCGTCGGACAGCCTCTCGAATGTTCCCGCCTGCGACGAGCGTCTGGCAGAGGCTGTCGTACTCCTCGGCCGAGCCGTCGCACCAGTGGATCGTCGTCGGGTTCGGTGAGCGACGCCACCTCCCCGACCCAGGCCAGCAGGCGCTCGTTCTTGGTGGGGGCTGAAGCGGTCGTGTTCATGGGATGCATGCGGCTCCTCGGTGTCGCGGTCGTGATCGGCGCGCCGTCGTCCTTGACGCAGCTGCCGGGCCAAGATGGCTCCGGGAACGGAAAAACGCCCTTGCGGGCGGTCTGAAAGCCTATCGCACCCCTAATCGACGTTGCTCTCGGCGCCCGCAGCGGGGACGGCAGCCGGAGCGGGAGCGGAATTTTTCCGCGGTACGAGCACCAGCCGCTTGAACTCGGCCACGAGCACGCCATCCTGGTTGAGCACGCGCGTGTGCACCCTCACCGTGCCGCGGTCGGGCTTTGACTGGGACTCGCGCTTCTCCAGCACCTCGGACTCGCAGTACAGCGTGTCGCCGTGGAACACCGGCGCCGGGTGCTTGAGCTCTTCGGTCGCGAGGTTGGCGATCGCCTTGCCGCTGACGTCTGAGACCGACATGCCCAGCGCGAGCGAGTAGACGAGCGGGCCCACGACGACGTTGCGCCCCTGCTGGGATTTGTGCGCGTACACGTCGTTCAGGTGCAGCGGGTGGTGGTTCATCGTGATCAGGCAGAAGAGGTGGTCGTCTGACTCAGTCACGGTCTTTGCGGGCCAGTGCTTGTACACGGCGCCGACCTCGAACTCCTCCAGGTAACGGCCATACGGATGGGCGCCGCTCGCCTCGCGCGCGGCCTGCTCAGTCTCGACGGGGTGGGTCTCGCTCATGGGTCTCCTTGGATGGTTGCACGGCCGCAACTCTAGACTGTTGCAACAGCCCAGACGATACGGTTGGGCCTCATACCAGTCCGCACCGTGCGAAGGCAAATGCGATGGTATGAGGTTCAACCCGAACAACTGCCATCCGCAGACGAAGCCCTCAGGAGACGAGACTTGCGCAACCCCCGCGACTTCTTCAAGCCCCTCGCGATCGACGCGCCGGAGCCCGCGCGCGAGATCCCGTTCAAGCCGTCCCGGATGATCCACTTCATGGACTTCTCGAACCCGAAAATGGTCGAGAAGACTCCAGACCTCGCGCCGCAGGTGGACATCCTGCTCGGCAACCTCGAGGACGCCGTGCCGCTTGAAAAGAAGGAGGCCGCGCGCGCCGGGCTGATCAAGGTCGGCAAGGAGATGGAGCTCGGCGACACGGCGCTGTGGACGCGCGTCAACGAGCTCGCCTCGCCGTACGTGCTCGACGACATCACCCAGCTCGTGAGCGAGATCGGACACAAGCTCGAGGTGATCATGATCCCGAAGGTCGAGGGCCCGTGGGACATCCACTACGCCGACCGCCTGCTCGCCCAGCTCGAGGCGAAGGCCGGGATCGAGCGCCCGATCCTGATCCACTGCGTGCTGGAGACGGCGCCAGGGCGTGGCCAACCTCGAGGAGATCGCGAGCGCCAGCCCGCGCATCCAGGGCATGAGCTTCGGCCCCGCCGACCTCGCGGCCTCGCGGCGCATGAAGACCACGCGCGTCGGCGGCGGGCACCCCGGCTACCGCACGATCGCCGACCCCGACCCGGAGAACCCGGACGCGCCGCGCGCCGAGCTACCAGCAGGACCCGTGGCACTACTCGATCGCGCGCATGGTCGACGCCTGCACGTCAGTCGGCGCGCTGCCGTTCTACGGCCCTTACGGCGACATCTCAGGACGCGGAGGGCTGCGAGACGCAGTTCCGCGCCTCCTTCCTGCTCGGCTGCGTCGGCGCCTGGTCGCTGCACCCGGGCCAGATCGCGATCGCCAAGAAGGTCTACTCGCCCGATCCCGACGAGGTCGCGTTCGCGAAGAAGGTGATCGAGGCGATCCCCGACGGGCGCGGCGTGCACATGATCGACGGCAAGATGCAGGACGACGCGACCTGGAAGCAGTGCAAGGTGATGGTCAACCTCGCCGAAATGCTCGCCAAGAAGGATCCTGAGCTCGCCGAGGCCTACGGGTTCGTGCCGCAGGCCGCCGCCGTGTAGGCTTCCGCGCCGCATGAGATTCTTCGAGTTCGAGGCGCGCGAGATCGTCAAGCGCGCCGGCATCCCCGTCACCGACTACGGCTTCACGACCGACCCGGCCGAGGCGGCCACGATCGCGCGGCGGATCGACGGCCCGACCGTGATCAAGTCCCAGGTGCTCTCCGGCGGGCGCATGAAGGCCGGCGGCGTCAAGTTCGCCGACACGCCCGAGGAAGCCGAGTCCTACGCCAGGGACATCCTCCAGCTGGAGATCGGCGGGCACATGCCCCGCGGGCGTGCTCGTCGACCCGAAGGCCGAGGTCGAGCAGGAGTTCTACGCCGGCGTCGTCTGGGACGGCACCGCCAAGAAGCCGCTGATGCTCTTCAGCGACATGGGCGGCATCGACATCGAGCAGGTCGCCGAGGAGCACCCCGACCACGTCGGCCGCGGGCACTTCTCCACGCTCGAGCCCTTCTCCGACTTCCAGGCCAAGCAGGTCATCGCCGCCGCCGGCGTCACCGGCAAGGCGCTGCAGCGCGCCACGCCGGTGCTCGCGCGCCTGGCCCAGCTGTTCCTCGAGAACGACATGACGCTCGCCGAGATCAACCCGCTGGCGCAGCTAAAGGACGGCTCGTTCGTCGCGCTCGACGCGCACATGGAGATGGAGAACGAGGGCATGCCGCGCCAGAAGGGCCTGATCAAGGCGCTGGGCATCGGCGCGGACGAGGGCACCCGCGAGGACCACACGCCGACCCCGTTCGAGGAGGCCGTCAAGGCGATCGACGCCGCCGATCACCGCGGCGTGATCCAGGGCAAGGACACCGGCTTTCACGGCAACATCGGCCTCGTGATCGGCGCGGGCGGCGGCTCGCTGACGCTCACCGACGCCGTGCGCCAGCAGGGCGGCAAGCCCGCCAACTACTCCGAGATCGGCGGCAACCCGTCCGTCGCCAAGGCCTGCGGCCTGGCCAAGCAGGTCCTCCAGAAAGACGGCGTCGAGAAGATCGCGGTGATGATGTCGATCGTCTCCAACACGCGCGTGGACATCGTCGCGCGCGGCGTGATCAAGGCCTGCCTGGAACTCGGCAAGGACCCGGGCGAGACGATCGCGATCTTCCGCATCCCCGGCGCCTGGGAGGAGGAGGGCTTCAAGATCCTCGACAAGTACGGGATCGAGTACTGCGACCGGTCGGTGTCGTTGTGGGAGGCCGCGGGCCGGGCAGTCGCGAAGATTGAACCCCACCCACCGGCCGAGGCGGTATAGCGATGTCGATCCTCATCGACCAGGACACGACCTTCATCATCCAGGGCATCACCGGGCGCGAGGCCGTCAACCTCACGCGCGAGTGCCTGGACTACGGCTCGAAGATCATCGGCGGCGTCACCCCCGGCCGCAAGGGCCGTGAGGTCCACGGCGTGCCGGTGTTCGACACCGTCGAGCAGGTCGTCGAGCACAACGGCGGCGTCGTGCCGGACGGCTCGGTCGTCACAGTCCCGCCCGCGGGCACGCGCGACGCCGTCTTCGAGGCGCTGCACGCTGGCATCAAGACGATCGTGATCGTCACCGAGCGTATCCCGCGCCGCGACGTCGCGATGATGGTCGAGCTGGCTGACGCCGAGGGCGCGCGAATCATCGGTCCCAACTGCCTCGGTGTGATCGTCCCCGGCGTCGCCAAGATGGGCGGCATCGGCGGCCCTGCGCGCAACGCCGCGGTGGCCTATCAGCCCGGTGCGGTCGGCGTGATGAGCCGCTCCGGCGGGATGACCACGGAGATCTCCTCCACGCTGACGGCTGCGGGGCTCGGTGTGTCCACGGCGGTCTCGATCGGCGGCGACGCGATCATCGGATCGACCTACGCCGAGCTGATGCCGTACTTCGAGGCCGACGAGCAGACTCAGGCGATCGTGATCTACACCGAGCCGGGCGGGCGCATGGAGGCCCAGCTGGCGCAGTGGGTCAAGGACAACAACTCGCGCCTGCCGATCATCGCCTTCATGGCCGGCAAGTTCATGGACGACGAGGAGATGCAGGGCATGTCCTTCGGGCACGCCGGCACGATCGTCGAGGGTAAGGAGGACTCAGCGACCGAGAAGATCGCCCGCCTCCAGGAGGCCGGCATTCCCGTCGTACAGCGGATAGACGAGATCCCCGACCTGGTCAAGGCCAAGATCGCGGAGCGGAGCGGAGCATGAGAAAGGACGGGATGTTCATCGCCGTCGAGGTGGACGACCAGGCTGCGGCCGATACCGAGCTGGCCCGCCGGCTGAGCGAGGCCTGCCCGGTGGACATCTTCGCCCAGAAGGCCGGCGGCAGCTGGAGATCACCGAGCAGAACCTCGACGAGTGCGTTCTCTGCCGGCTGTGCCTGGACGCCGCGGAATCGGATCCCACCCACCCCGACCAACCGGTGAAGATCATCAAGCTGTACGACAATGGCGCGGTCCTGGCCTGATTCCCTTTGACCGCGCGGTGGACTATCGTGCTAGGAAGCCCATGAACGAAAACTTTTCATTGATAGTGATGTGCCTGTTTCTGCTGGGCTCGCTGGCGTTTTTGGCCCAGCAGCTGACCGCATACCACTAGACGACCGCTAGGCGGCGCACCGTCTGAGATGCTCAGTCGTGTTTGCGGGCGTGGCGCACGTTCTGGCGTTCCTGTTGCTTCTCGACAACGCTGGAGATCAACCGGAGGAACTGCTCGGGACCGGAGGCCTTGGCCTGGCCATAGGTGAACGCCTCGATCCAGTCGGGCACCTTGGCCTCATGGGCCATCACGTTGAAGAACTCGCGGCGCATTTCCACCCGCACGCGGGCGTCGGTGGGAGGCGTCTTGGTCACCTCGATGCCGGGCATCTCCAAGCGGAAGTGCTGCACGTCGCCGCGCCCGCGCAGCTCGACGGCGACCACGAGCTTCAACGGCTCGAGCGCTGGCACCTCCTCCAGGAACCTGCGCACGGCGAGTTCGATCAGGCTCTTTGCGTCCTCGGCCATCAGATCTTGTGCCGCTCGAGAAGCTTGCGCCCGATCACCATGCGCTGGATCTCCGAGGTGCCCTCGCCGATCAGCAACAACGGAGCGTCGCGGTAGAGGCGCTCGATCTCATACTCCTTTGAGTATCCGTAACCGCCGTGGATGCGGAAGGACTCCTCCACGCAGAAGCGCCCGGCCTCGGAGGCGAACAGCTTGGCCATGCCGGCCTCCAGATCGGAGCGGACGCCCGCGTCCTTCATACGAGCCGCACGCAGCGTGAGCAGCCTGGCGGCATCGACCTGAGTGGCCATGTCAGCGAGCTTGAACTGGATCGCCTGATGCTGGGCGATCGGCTTACCGAAGGTCTTGCGCTCCTGGGAGTAGCGCAGCGCCAGCTCGAGCGCGCGTTGGGCGATCCCGACTCCGCGCGCCGCCACGTTCACGCGGCCGACCTCCAGCGCGTCCATCATCTGCGAGAAGCCCTTGTTCAGGCCCTCCTGCTCGCCGCCGAGGATGTTCTCCGCCGGGCACCGGTAGCCGTCGAACACTAGCTCGGTGGACTCCACACCCTTGTAGCCCATCTTTTTGAGCTGCGGCGGCACGTTCAGCCCGGCGAAGTCGCCCGTGTTCTCCCCCACGCCCGGCTCTTTTTCGGCGATGAAGCAGGTCATGCCACGATGGGCTTTCTCGGCGTTCGGGTCGGTCTTGACGAGCACGAAGACGAGGTCGGAGCGCAGGCCGTTGGTGACCCACATCTTCTGGCCGTTGATCTCGTAGAACCCGTCCTCGGTCTTCTTCGCGGAGGTTTTGATCGCCTGCACATCCGAGCCGAGCTCGGGCTCAGACAGCGAGAACGCGGCGCGGATCTCGCCGGTAGACATGCGCGGCAGATACTTCTGGCGCTGCTCCTCGGAGCCGAACTTCATCAGCAGGTAGGAGCCGATGAAGTGCGTGTTGATTACACCAGAGATCGAGATCCAGCCGCGTGAGAGCTCCTCGACGATCATCGCGTAGGTCGTCAGGTCCAGGCCCATTCCCCCGTACTCCTCGGGGATCGTCACCCCGAATAGCCCCAACTCCTTCATCTGCTCGACGATCGGCTCGGGAAAGGCGTCCTCGTGGTCGTAGTGCTCAGCGTTCGGCAGGATCTGCTCGTCGGCGAACTGGCGGACCATCTCGGTGATCGCTTTCTGCTCGTCTGAGAACTCGTGGGGGTTTTGGGTGGTCACGGCCAAGTCAGTAGCTCCAGTGTCGGATTAGGCGTTTGAATGAAAATGCAGAGGGGCCCGGCTCGCCGGCCTCCGGCCGCCTGCGCCACCTCTTTGGATTGAATAAGGATGGGCCCGGCTCGCCGGCCTCCGGCCGCCTGCGCCACCCTCCTAAGAGAGAATACCGGCGTGAACTTCACCCGCGACGTACTCGACCGGCTGCCGGCCGATGACTTGGCGCTCGTGGAGCTGGCGCGCGACGGCACCAGGCGCGAGTGGACGTTTGCCGAGGTCAGCGAACGCAGCGCGTGCCTGGCTGGCACGCTGCGGTCCCGCGGAATCGGGCGCGGCGACGTGGTGCTGACGCTGATCGGCAACCGGCCCGAGTGGGTGTTCACGATGCTGGCCTGCTTTCGGATCGGCGCTGTCGTGCTGCCGTGCACCGAGCAGTTGCGCGCGAAGGACCTGCGCATGCGCATCGAGGCAGTGCGCCCGTCGCTGATCATCGCCGATGAGCGCAACCGGGCCGAGTTGGAGACAGCCCGGCCGGAATGCCCGGTGGCGCTCCTGCCCGAGGAGACGCTGTTCGCGTCCGAGCCGGCGCCTGCCGCAGAGCTCGCAGCGGATGAGCCCTGCCTGATCACCTTCACCAGCGGCACGGCGGGCGAGCCGAAGGCGGTGGTGCATGGCCAGCGCTACCTCACCGGGCAGCGGTTGCAGGCCTCACACTGGCTCGACGCGCGCGCGGGTGAGCTCGTGTGGTGTACGGCCGCGAGCGGCTGGTCGAAGTCCGCCCGCAACATCTTCATCGCGCCGTGGCTGTCGGGCGCCACCGCGCTGCTGCACGACGCACGTTTTGACCCGGATGAGCGGCTGGAGCTGCTCGCGCGCGAGCGCGTGAACGTGCTGTGCATGGCCCCGACCGAGTACCGGGTGATCGCCAAGCGCTCGAACCTGCGAGCGCTTCCGGCATTGCGCACGATGGTGGCCGCGGGCGAGGCGCTCAATCCCGAGATCCTGCGCGCGTGGCGAGCAGTCACGGGACTGGAGATCCGCGACGGCTACGGCCAGACCGAGACAGGCCAGCTGACCGGCGCGCCACCCGGCGAGCAGGCAAGACCCGGCTCGATGGGACCCGCGCTGCCGGGCGTGGGCCTGCTCGTCAAATACGGCGAGCTGACGGCGAACCCGGCGACCATTCCGACGTTCTTCCTCGGCTACCTAGGCGAGCACGTGCGCCGTGGCGAGGACGGCACATGGAGCGTGGAGGACCGCCGCTCAGGGCCGCCGTGGCGCACGGGGGACCTGGTGGCGCAGGATGAGGACGGCTGGTATCACTTCGAGGGGCGTAACGACGACCTGATCATCTCCGCCGGCTACCGGATCGGACCGTTCGAGGTCGAGTCCGCGCTCGTCGCCCACCCCGCGGTGGCCGAGGCCGCGGCCGTGGCGGCCCCGGATGAGGAGCGCGGCGAGGTCGTGCGCGCAGTGGTCGTGCTGCGCGACGGTCACGGCCCTTCGCCCGAGCTCGCCCAAGAGCTACAGGAGCACGTCAAGCTTCAGACCGCGCCCTACAAGTACCCGCGCATCATCGACTTCGCCTCCGAGCTCCCGAAGACCGCCAGCGGTAAGGTCAAGCGAGCTGCTCTGCGGTCTGAGCGCTGACGCTCGCGCGGGCGAAGTCGCGCTCGAGCTCCCCGGCCTCCTGCGCCACCGCCGCCGCGGGGGGACGCAGCACTCCGAACGCCGCGAGGATGCCCACACCGACGAACGCCGCCGCCACTATGTAGGCGAGGTGGTACCCGCCGGTCAACGCACTGGCCAGCGGGTGCCCGCTGGCGCTCAGCGTCTTGGTGTGGTCGGTGGCGATCGTCCCGAGCGTGGCGAGGCCGATCGCGCCGAACAGCTGCACCGAGACGTTGATGATTCCGGAGGCGAGGCCCGCGTCGCGCGCGGGCGCGTCGGCCATCCCGATCGTGAGCAGCGGCAAAAACGACGCGCCCGCCCCCAGGCCGAGCGCCAGGAAGGCGAAGAACAGACCGGGGAAGTAGCTCGCGTGAACGCCCTGGGCCGCGAGCAGCACCAGGCCCACGATGATCCCCACCAGCCCGGCTGCAAGCGTCTGCACCGAGCCAAAGCGCTCCACGGCCCGTGCCGAGAGTCCCATCGACATGGTCGCGATCGCGATCGTCAGCGGCATGAACGCAAGTCCCGTGTCGATCGCGTTGTAGCCGAGCACGCGCTCCAGGTACAGGGCGCCGAGGAAGAACGCGGAGAACATGCCCGTCACGAGCAGACCGCGAACGAGGCTCGACCCCATCAGCATGCGCAACCGCAGGATTCGCAGCGGCATGATCGGGTTCTTCAGCCGTGACTCGAGCGCGAGGAATGCCCCGAGCAGCACGAGCGAGGTGCCGCCAATACCGATCGTGCGAGCCGAAAACAAACCGTATTCGGTCGACTTGACGATCGCGAAAGCGCCGAGCATCGTCGCGAGCGTGATCAGGATCGACCCGGCCACGTCGACGCCGTCAGCGAGACCAATGCCCTCGTTCTCGTCGATCAGCACCCACCCGAGCGCGAACGCGAGGACGCCGATCGGCACATTGACGAAGAAGATCCAGTGCCAGTCCAACGACTGCGTGAGCGCACCCCCGGCGAGCAGCCCAATCGAGCCACCACCGGCGGATACGAATGCGTACATGCCCATCGCCTTGGCCTGCTCGGCGCGCTCCGGGAACTCGGTGACGATGATCGCGAGGATCACCGCGGAGGCCACCGCCCCACCGATCCCCTGCACGAAGCGCGCAACGATCAGCATCGTCTGACTCCCGGCGACGCCGCACAGCACGGAGGCGGCAGTGAACAGGACGAGCCCGGTGAGGAAGACCTTCTTGCGGCCGACCAGGTCGCCGAAGCGGCCGGCGAGCAACAGGAAACCGCCGAAGGTGATCAGGTAACCGTCTATCACCCACGTGAGGTTCGCCTGCGTGAAGTGCAGGTCGCGCTGGATCGAGGGCAGCGCGACGTTGACGATCGTCGCGTCGAGCACCATCATCAGCTGGCCGAGGCAGAGAACCGCGAGCGCTATCCAGCGGCGGCGCTCTTGCTTGCTAGCCGATCTTGATCGGTATGTCTGAGCTCCCAGTTGTGGTCTGCTCGGCTTGGTCTGCGACGGCAATCTGACTCATGTGTGGCTCCTTCTGGTGGCGAAGTAGCACACCATACCATGGATCATCCTTGCTATAGAGATGATCTACATAAAATTTATGATCGCTGCTAGAGTGACTACAGATGGAGAATGGTGTAAAATCACACGCGATGGGTGCTGAGAGGGCATGTGCTCCGGGCTCGATGGTCCTGCTCACCCGGCTGGCCAAGCAGGTCTACCGGCGCAGCAGCGACGAGCTGCTGGGGATGCAGCTGCGTCACCTGGTCGCACTGAGCTATGTGCGCGACCACGATGCCTGCCCTCAGCACGAGCTGGCCGAGGCGTTCTGCATGGACGCCAACAACGTCGTGCTGCTGCTCAACGAGCTCGAGCAGCTGGGCTACGCCACGCGCCTGCGCGACCCCGGCGATCGACGCCGCCACATGGTCGAGCTCACCACCGTGGGCGCGGAGGCGCTGAGCCTCGCCGAGCACGCCCAGGAAGCGATCGAGGACGACGTCTTGCAGGCGCTCGATCCGAGCGAACGCGCCACCCTCTGGCAGCTGTTGACCCGCGCGCTCTACGGCGCCGAGCCGGCCACGAACGACGCCTACAGCGCGACGACCGCGTCGATCTCGACCTGAGCGCCCTTCGGCAGCTGCGCCACGCCGACCGTCACGCGCGCCGGGGGATCGTCCGCGAAGAAGCTCGCGTATACCTCGTTGACCTCCGCGAAGGCCTCCAGGTCGGTCATGTAGATCGTGATCCGCACCGCGTCCTGCAGCGTCGCTCCGGCCGCCGCGCAGACGGCGCTCCAGGTTCTCCAGGCAGCGGCGCGCCTGCTCGGCAGGCGTCTCGCCCACCAGCTCGCCGGTGACCGGGTCGAGCGGGATCTGACCGGAGCAGAACAGCAGTCCGCTCGCGCGCACCGCGTGGCTGTAGGGCCCGATCGCCGCAGGCGCACCGGGGGCCTGCACGGATCTCACGCTCACCGCTCATCAGTTGAGGCGAGCCTACCGGGTCACACGGTAACGTCTGCGGGAATGTCCAGGCGCGCGCTGACACTCCTGCTCGCGCCCTCGCTGCTGACCGTCAGTGCTTCAGAGCGTGAGCGTCGCGCCAGCCGATGGCGCGCTGGCCTTTGCCCCCTGCGCGAGCAACGCCCCAGCGGTTTTTCCTGCGCGGCCATGCCAGTCCCGCTCGACCGCCGCGGCCAGGTGCCCGGCACGATCTCCCTGAGCGTCGAGCGCAAGCTTGCGGGCCCTAGTCCAGAGCAAGGCCGCCGTCCTCGCGCTGGCGGGCGGCCCGGGCCAGGCGGCGCTGGGACTCGGCGAATTCATCGCCAAAGCCCTCGCCCCAGCGCTCACCGACGCGCGACCTGCTCATCTTCGACCAGCGCGGCACCGGCGCATCTGGCCCGCTGAGCTGCGCCGCCCTGAACAGCTTCAGCGCCAGCGCGAGCCAGGCCTTCGAACATTGCGCGCTGCAGCTCGGCCCGGCGCGCGGCGCTTACACCACCCAGGAATCGGTGGCAGACATCGAGGCCGATCCGCCAGGCCGCGGGGTACGAAAAGCTCGTCCTCTACGGCACCTCCTACGGCACGAAGGTCGCTGAGCAGTACGCCGAACGCTACCCGCAACACGTGGAAGCGCTCGTGCTCGACTCGGTCGTGCCACCAGACGGGCCGGAACCGTTCTCGATCCCCACCTTCCAGGCGATCGGAGCGGTGCTCGGCGAGCTGTGCTCGAAGGGCGCCTGCACGGCGATCACATCCAACCCGCTGGCGGACATCGCGAGCCTCACGGCACGGTTGCGCAAGCATCCCGCGCAGCGGCTCGGTATACGACGGCTCGGGCCACCGTCACACCGCCACGCTGGACGGAGTCGGGCCTGCTCGGCATCCTCGAGGCAGGCGACCTGAACCCCGCGCTGCGCGCGCTGCTGCCGGCCGCGGTGCGCTCGGCGCTGCGCAACGACCCCGATCCGCTGCTGCGCCTGCAGCTGCTCGCCGAGGGGTTGATCCCGAACAGGCCGAGCAGCCACGCCGTCCGAAGAAAGCTCCGATGCGATCGACGAAGCGCTGTTCGTGACGACCACGTGTGAGGAGGCGCCGTTCCCCTGGCAGCGCCGCGGCGCTCCGGCGCACGCGGCTCGCGGAAGCCCGCGGCGCCCTGCAGCGCCCTGCCGAGCTCGGACTTCTATCCATTCGACGCGCGCACCGCGTTTGAAAGCAGCCTAATCCCGGCCTGCGCCGGCTGGCCGGACGCATCGGCGGCGGCGTCCGTGCCGGGCGCCCTGCCGAACGTGCCGACGCTGATCCTCTCCGGCGCGCAGGACTTGCGGACCCCGACCTCCAATGCGCGGCGCGTCGCGGCACTGATCCCCGACGCACAGCTGCTCGTCGTACCGTTCACGGGCCATTCGGTGATCGGCAGCGACTTCAGCGGCTGCGCCGCCCAGGCCGTGACGGCGTTCTTCGGCGGCGGAGTGGGCGGACAGCCAGTCCTCCCGTGCACGCCGAGTCCAGACATAGTTCGCGCCCACGCCGATCACGCCCACGAAGCTCGCCTACGTGCATCCGGCCCCGGGGCTGAGCGGCAGACCGGGCCTGACACTCACCGCCGTGCTCGACACGATCGTCGACCTCAACCGCCAGGTGATCGGCGCGACCCTGCAGGCCAATGCGCAACTCCCCAGCGGGTCGAGCTTCGGCGGGCTGCGCGGCGGCGACGCCAAGCTGAGCCCCTCCAGGTTGGAGCTGAACGCGCTTCTCGTTCGTGCCCGGCGTTCAGCTGAGCGGAACGTTCCCGGTGAGGAAAGGCCAGCTGCAGAGCGCGACCCTGCGCATCTCGGGCGCCACCGCCGCGAGCGGCACGGTGCGAGTGGGTTTCGGCAAGCAGGTCACCGGCACCCTAGGGGGCAAACGCTTCGACGTGAACATCGCCAAGGTCAGACTGTCGCGTGCGGGCTCGGTCAGGGCGAATGGCCATCGGGCCCGGTCGCCTTCCCGCTGCCCGGCCTGGCGCGGCTACGCTGATCGCAGTGCCCAACGCGCTAGCGCAGCGAGACCTCGCCCTACCTGCGCCAGCACGCTGCACAACCCCGTCGATTGGCTGCCGTGGGGACCGGTCGCGCTCGAGCGTGCCCGTCCGAGGACAAGCCGCTGCTGGTGTCGATCGGCTACTCCTCCTGCCACTGGTGCCACGTGATGGAGCACGAGTCCTTCGAGGACGAGCGCACGGCGCCGCTGATGAATGAGATCCTTCGTCTGTGTGAAGGTCGACCGCGAGGAGCGCCCGGACGTAGACGCGCTGTACATGGAGGCGGTGCCAGACCATGACCGGCCACGGCGGCTGGCCGCTGAACGTGTTCCTCACCCCCGAGCAGCTGCCCGTTCTACGGCGGCACCTACTTCCCGCCCGACTCCCGCCCCGGGATGCCCGCGTGGACGCAGGTGCTGCAGGCGATCGCCGAGGCGTGGGACGAGCGGCGCGAGGAGATCCGCGCCGGCGGCGAGGGCCTGCGCGAGCGCCTGTCCGGCGGCGCGCGCTCTCAGCCCTCCTCCGAGCCGCTGCGCGAGGACGCGCTCGACGCCGCGGTGGCCAGGCTCGAGGAGTCCTTCGATCCCCTCAACGGGGGCTTTGGAGGCCCGCCGAAGTTTCCGCAGGCGTCTGTCATCGAGTTCCTGCTGCTGCGCGACGAGCGCGAGATGGCGCTCGCACGCTGCAGGCGATGGCCGCCGGCGGCATCCACGACCAGCTCGGTGGCGGCTTCGCGCGCTACAGCGTGGACGCCACCTGGACCGTCCCCCACTTCGAGAAGATGCTCTACGACAACGCGCTGCTCGCGCGCGCGTACCTGCATGGCTTCGCAGGCCTCGGACGATCCGCGCCTGCACGAGGTGTGCCGGGACATCGCTCGACTGGACGCTGCGCGAGATGCGCGGCCCCGAGGGCGGCTTCTACTCCGCGCTCGACGCCGACTCAGAGGGCGTCGAGGGCCGCTTCTACGTGTGGACCGTCGCCGAGCTGACGAGACGTCCTGGGAGAGGAAGCCGATGCGGCGATCGCCTGGTTCGGCGCCACCGAGCAGGGCAACTTCGTCGATCCACACCGATGCGCGAGACTCCATCAGGGCTCAACGTGCTGAGCGACCGCGGCCCCGCCCCTCCGGAGGACGTGCGCGAGCGCGATCCGTTCACGCTTGCTGCAGGCACGCGAACGCCGCGTACGCCCCGGCCTGGACGACAAGCGCCTGACCTCCTGGAACGCGCTGATGATCACCGCCCTGGCCGATGCCGGCGCGGCGCTCGATGAGCCTCGCTACCTCGACGCGGCCGATCGCCTGCGCCGAGTTCGTCCTGCGAGACCTGCGCGACGATCGACGGGCGGCTGCTGCGCACCTACAACGACGGCCAGGCCACGCATCGGCGGCTACCTCGAGGATCACGCCTTCCTGCTGGAGGCGCTGATCGTCCTGTTTGAAACGACCTGTCGAGGAGCGCTGGTTCACGGAGGCGAGCGCCCTCGCGGACACGCTGATCGCCCGCTTCGCCGATCCAGAGAACGGCGGCTTCTACTCGACCGCCTCCGACGGCGAAGCGCTGATCGCGCGGCGCAAGGACCTCGAGGACTCCCCGATCCCCGCCGGCGCCTCCAGCGCTGCGCTCGGCCTGCTGCGCCTGGCTCAGCTAACGGGCGAGCGTATACGAGCGCCACGCCGTCTCGCGTTCTGCGCCTGCTCGCGATATCGCTCCTCGTCACCCAACCGCGTTCGGCCACCTGCTGCAGGCGCTGCACTGGCACCTCTCCCCCGCCCGCCCGATCGCCTGCTCGGTCCCTCCAGGTAGAAGGCCAATGCGCCGGTGTATGCGTTTTATCTGCCTTTGTCCGTTTTGGGCGACAAAAGTCGTTGGCATCTCAAAGAATCGACAGGTAGCGGTCCAGCTCCCACTGGGTCACCTGCACGCGGTAGTCCTCCCACTCCTGACGCTTGATCTCGACGTAGCGGTTGAACATGTGCTCGCCGAGGGTCCGCAGCACGAGCTCTGACTCGGCCAGTCAGCTCGATCGCCTCGCCCAAGCTCTCGGGCAGCTGCTCGACGCCCAAGCGCTTGCGTTCCTCGCCCGAGAGGTGGTAGAGGTTCTTCTCCATCGGCTCGGGCAGCTCGTAGCCCTTCTCGATCCCCTCCAGTCCCGCCTGCAGCAGCACCGCGAACGTCAGATAGGGGTTGCACGCAGGGTCCGGGCAGCGCAGCTCCATGCGCGTGGCCTTCTCCCTCCCGGGGTGATACAGCGGCACGCGCACCAGCGCCGAGCGGTTGCGCCGCGACCACGCGACGTACACGGGCGCCTCAAACCCGGGCACCAGCCGCTTGTAGGAGTTGACCCACTGCGCGAAGACCGCGCAGATCTCCCGCGCGTGCTTGAGCTGGCCGGCGATGAACGCCTTGCCGACGTCTGACAGGAAGTACTGGTCGTCGGGGTCGTAAAAAGCGTTCTTGCCCGTCCGAGAACAGCGACTGGTGGGTGTGCATCCCCGAGCCGTTCTCGCCGAACAGCGGCTTCGGCATGAACGTCGCGTGCCAGCCGTACTTCATCGCGTACTCCTTGACCGTGATCCGGTAGGTCATGCAGTCGTCGGCCATCTTCAGCGCGTCCGCGTAGCGCATGTCGATCTCGTGCTGGCTCGGCCCGACCTCGTGGTGGGTGTACTCGACGTGGATCCCCAGCTGCTCCAGCGCGAGCACCGTCTCGCGGCGCACGTCCGAGCCCGCGTCGAGCGTCGTCAGGTCGAAGTAGCCGCCCTCGTCGAGCACCTCGGTGCTCTTGCTGTCGCGGAACAGGAAGTACTCGAGCTCCGGACCGACGTTGAACGTGTCGAAGCCCATCGCATGCGCGCGCTCCAGCGCCCGGCGCAGCACGTGGCGCGGGTCGCCCTCATACGGCGTGCGCTCGGGGGTCACGACGTCGCAGAACATCCTCCCCACGCCCTGCTCCTCCGGGCGCCACGGCAGCACCGCGAACGTGCTCGGGTCGGGCATCGCGATCATGTCGGACTCCTCGATCGCGTTGAACCCCGTGATCGAGCTCCCGTCGAAGCCCATCCCCGCCTCGAACGCGTCGTCCAGCTCGGCCGCGTTGATCGAGAACGACTTCAGCTGCCCGAGGATGTCGGTGAACCAGAAGCGGATGAAGCGGATCTCGTGCTCGGCCACGAGCGCCTTCACGTCCTCCGCGGTCTGCGGCTGCTCCGGTGTCGGCTGCTCGGCCATCGCGCCGGACCTTAGTAGATGGTCCAGGTCGTCGCTATGGACTGCTGGCTAAAAGCGCGCGCCTCAATGACCGGCGACGGCTGCGACAAACGAGGCGACCTCTTCGGCTTCCTTGCCCTGGTACAGCATCGCCGGCATCTGCCCCAGGCCGCGGGCGCGGCCTTCGGCGATCGCGCTCTCGCACGAGCGCCTTGCGCCCGGCCGCGGTCGGAGATGTCCTCGCCCACCCGCACGTCCAGGTTCGGGCCGGTCCGACCGACCGACTTGACCGCCGCACAGCGTGTGGCAGACGGCGCAGGAGTGGGCGAACAGTTCGCGGCCTTTCACCTGTTCGGCGTTCAAATGCAGCCCGCCGACGGCCACGCTGGCCTTGTGCTCGCCGTTGGACGCCAGCACGAGCGCCGGCACGACCAGCCCGAACGCGAACAGCAGCACGATCCCGATCGTGACCGCGCGCTGACCGAGCCTCGATTCGGTGTGCAGCGACTCGCGCGCTCCGCGCGGGCCACCGCGCATCGCGACGAAGAACACGCCGAGGCCGAGAACCACCCAGAACGCGATGAAGCCAATAGACCATGCGGCGGGACCATATCGAGTGCCGCGGCCATACGACAGCGTTCATGAGAGAGCTTCCTACTGGCTTTAGCCTTGCGCAAGGTGGAGCGCTACCCTGGCAGTGGAGGTTCATATGACCTACTTCTTTCGCCGACTTCCCCTCTCGCGCCTACTGCTCGTCTGCGGGCTGGTGATCGTCCTCGGCATCTCCGCAACCGCGCTCGCGTTCTCGCTGGGCACGGGCCCGACGCCGCCCGCCAAGCCACTCGCGGACGCCGTCCACGAAGCACTCACGGCCCCGCCGGTGGAGGGCGTCAGCGCCCGCATCCAGCTGACCGACCATCTGCTCGAAGGCGCCAGCCTCGCCGGCGGTAGTGGCGGGACGGCCGGCCAGCTGTCCTCCAGTCCGCTGTTGAGCGGCGCGTCGGGACGGCTGTGGATCGCCCAGGACGGTCGTGTGCGCCTGGAACTCCAGGCCGAACAGGGCGACACCCAGGTCCTCTACGACGGGCATACGGTGTCGGTGTACGACGCGTCCTCGAACACGCTCTATCGCTACACGATTCCCAGCACCAGGAAGGCCCGGAAAAAATGGCGCCCAGCGGAGCACCCGCGACTCGGAATCCCTGGACCGCACGACCGATCACGAAGTCCCAACCGTCCCGAAGATCGAAGAAAGCGATCTCCCATCTCGAGACGCACGCGAACGTGTCCGGCGCGACGCCGACCGACATCGCCGGCCAAGCCGCCTACACCGTGCGCATCATCGCCCAAGGAAGGCGGCAGCCTGATCGGCGGCGGCCGAGCTCTCCTGGGACGCCGTCCACGGCGTTCCCCTGCGCGCGGCGATCTACTCCTCCGAGCAGCTCCGCCCCCGGCGCTCGAACTGGCGGCCACCGAAATCTCCTACGGCCCGGTCGCGGCTCGGTGTTCGCATTCACGCCGCCGGCGAACGCCAAGGTCGAGGAAATCGCCGCGCCCGGCGCCAACGGCCACCGGACCGTCCGCCGCGCGAGCGTCGTCACCCCACCGTCACGACCCACGGCCACGGTCTCGCGCGGTCACCGTGCTCGAAAGCAAGACCAACGGACGGCGCCGCCAAGATCCTCTCCGACGCTGCCCGAAGGCCTGCAGAAGGTGAAGATCAACGGATCGACGCGACCGAGCTGCCCACCGAGCTGGGCACGCTGCTCAGCTTCGAGCGCTCCGGCGTGCGCTATCTGCTCGTCGGCGCCGTCGCCCAGCCGCGATCGAAGCTGTCGCCAAGGGCCTGTAGCGCGTGAGCGAGGCCCCGCCGGTCAAGGCTCGCGGGCTCGTCAAGCGTTACAAGGAGGTCCTCGCGGTCGATCACATCGACCTGAACGTGCGCACGGGGGACGTGTACGGGTTCCTGGGACCCAATGGCGCGGGCAAGACGACGACGTTGCGGATGGCGCTCGGCCTGATCATGCCGACGGAGGGCACGGTGGAGCTGTTCGGGCGCGACCCGATGCGCGAGGGCGCTCGCGCCCTGCGAGGGCGTCGCCGGGTTCGTCGAGGCGCCGCGCTTCTACCCCTACCTGACGGGTCGCAAGAACCTCGAACTGCTCGCCGCGCTCGACGGCGATGGCGCCGCTGGCCGCATCGCCGAGGTGCTGGAGATCGTGGAGCTGGCCCCTCGCGCCAAGCACAAGGTGGGCGGCTACTCGCACGGGATGCGCCAGCGCCTGGGAATCGCCGCGGCGCTGCTGCGCCGCCCGCGCCTGCTGATCCTCGACGAGCCCGCGACCGGCCTCGACCCGGCGGGCATGCGCGACATGCGCGCTGCTGATCCGCCGTCTCGCCGACGAGGGCATCACGGTGCTGCTCTCCAGCCACCAGCTGCCCGAGGTGCAGGAACTGTGCGATCGCGTCGCGATCGTCGATCGCGGGCGCGTCGTCTACGAGGGCGCGCTCACCGACCTGCGCCGCCAGGGCGGAGCCGGCTACCGGCTGCGCACGACCGACGACACGCGCGCGCTCGAGCTGATGCGCGCCCGGCCGGGAATCGAAGCACGCCACGCGCGACCGAGCACGGGCTCGCCTTCCAGGCGGAGGAGAGCGACGTGGGCGCGTTGTCGCTGGCGCTGGCGCAGGCGGGGATCGGCATCCTCGCGCTCACCCCCGAGCTGGCGACGCTCGAGGATCTGTTCTTCCGCCTGACCGACGGTGATGGCGCCAGCGGCTCTGAGCGACCGGCACCGCCGGGCCGACCCCGGCGGGCAGTGGCAGAGGCCTCATGAGCAGCGTCGCGGCCTCACCCACCGTGCCCGGCGCGGCGAGGCCGGACGGCTGCCACTACAAACGGCCCTCCACGCTCACGGCCTACCGCTGGGAGCTGCGCAAGCTGGTCTCGCAGAAGCGCACGTATCTGGGCCTCGGCCTGGCAGTGCGTCCTGCCGCTGATCTTCGTCGTCGTCCAGATTCTTCGCGGCGCACGCCTCACGACCACGCCGACAGCATCTTCGCCGCGCAGATCACCCAGTCCGGCCTGGCAACGCCGGTGCTGATGCTGCTGTTCCTGTCTGTCTTCTTCCTGCCGCTGATCGCCGCGCTCGTGGCGGGCGACATCGTCGCCGCCGAGGACGGCAACGGCACGCTCAAGACGATCCTCACGCGCTCGGTCAACCGCGGCCAGGTGTTCGCCGCCAAGGTGCTCGCGGCGATGACCTACGCCGCGATCGCCGTGTTCCTTGCTCCACCGTGGCGACGGTCGCCGGAGTCGCGGCGTGGGGTTTCACCGGATCATCACGCTTTCTCGGGCAGCGTCGTCTCGGCGCCCGAAGGCCTGCTGCTGGTGTTCGCCGCCAACGCCTGCTACCTGATCCCGCTGCTGACCGTGGCCGTGCATCGGCGTGCTGCTCTCCACCGCCACCCGCAACAGCGCCGCGGCCGTCGTCGGCACCGTCGGCTTCGCGATCCTGCTGTTCATCGTCTCGACGATCCCCGGCCTCGAAGGCGATCAAGCCATACCTGCTCACCGAACAGTTCGAGAACTGGCACGGCCTCCTGCGCACCCCCACCGACTGGGCGCCGATCGGGCACTCGGCCTGGGTCTGCGCGCTGTATGCCGTCCCCGTCCCTGTTCGCGGCCTACCTGGTGTTCCTGCGACGGGACGTAGCGGGCGGCTCGAGATGCCCTCGAGCGCCTCGGAGGCGTTCAGCCGACCTCGGCGGGCAGCTCGATCTCGCTCAGCTCGACATCGCCCATCAGCCGTTTCGCCTCGCGGGGATCGATCAGGCCCGCCCCCAGCCTGGACGTGGACTCGGCGCCGCACGCCACACCGAAGCGCAGGCAGTGGTCGGGCGCACGACCCTCATAGCGCGCCGCCAGGTAGCCGGCCAGGAAGGCGTCGCCGGAGCCACGCTTGGCGATCGACTCGCGTGGCTGCACGCTCACACGCCTCACGGACGGCTGCCCGTCCACGAGCACCTGGGCGAAGCAGCCGTCGGGGAGCGTCATGATCGCCTCGCGCGGACCGAGTGCGGCGATCTCGCGCACCGCCTGCGAGCGTTCCTCTTCGCCCGCGAACTCGTGCCCGACGAGCTCCTCGGCCTCGATCACGTTTGGGGAGACGACGTCGGGCTCGGCGCGGACCGCTTGGCGCAGAGGCTCTCCGTCGGTGTCGATCACCGTCGTCACCTCCGAGCCGCTCGAGATCGCGGATCAGCATGGCGTAGATGTCGGACTCGATTCCGCGCGGCAGCGAGCCGGCGAACACGACGATCGCGGCACCGCGAGCCAGGTACAGCAGCTTGTCTCGGAACAGCTCGACCTCCTGCTCGGATACCGACGGGCCGCGTTCGTTGATCTCCGTCTGCTCGCCGGTGGTTGGGTCGAGCACCGATGTGTTCGTGCGCGACTCCTCGCGGATGCGCACGAAATCGTTGAGGATCGACTCCTCGGTCAGCTGCTCGACGATGTGCGTCCCCGTGGCACCGCCCGCGAAGCCAGTGGCGATCACCGGCTGGCCGAGCGTCTTCAGCGTGCGGGCGATGTTCACGCCCTTGCCGCCGGCCATCGTGCGCTGCTCGACCGTGCGGTGCCGGCGCCCAAGCCGAAAGTTCGGCACCGAGAGCGACTTGTCGATCGCCGCGTTGAGCGTGACCGTGATGATCATCTCTGGCTCTGTACCCGCATTCCGGCGCGCCGAACAGCAGGTGGTGCCGTGGAGCGCACTCCCAGAGGCTAGCGGACCTATCTAAGAGCTTGTTCAGTAGCGGTTGCGTCTCGCCCGGCTACCCCAGCGCCCACGTGGCCGCGCGTATACGCTCGGCATCGGCGCGGGCGGCCTGGGCAGGGTCCTCGCCCGTGCCGCGATGAGCGTTTGCGATGCTGCGCGAGGCGG
Organism: uncultured Solirubrobacterales bacterium; assembly: GCA_963817605.1. GTDB lineage: Bacteria > Actinomycetota > Thermoleophilia > Solirubrobacterales > Solirubrobacteraceae > Palsa-744. The sequence goes on from CAWFOV010000001.1 coordinate 25,493, forward strand.
TGACGAGCCCGCCTGCGCGGCCCGGAGCGAAGGCGGGGGCGAGATCCTCCACCCGCCCCCCCTGCGCGCCCACCCCGGGGAGCAGGAACGTCGCCTGCCCCATCAGCTCGCGGGCGCGGGCCAGATGGCCCGGGACGGTCGCGCCGAGCACGGCGCCCACGTCACTCAGGCCACTGGTGCCCACACCGCCCGCGCCCAGCTCATCGACCAAACCGGCGAGGCGTTCCCAGACCGTCCCGCCCCCGTTGAGCTCTAGATCCTCAATGTCGGCCGCGCCCGGGTTGGAGGTCCGCACCAGCAGCAGCACGCCCGCGCCAGTCGCCCTGGCGGCCTCCACGAACGGCACGATCGCGTCGCGCCCCATCAGGGGGTTCACCGTCGCCATATCCACTCCCAGGCCCGCAATCGGTCCGAACGGGGTCTCCATGCCACCGAACAGTGCGGCGCCATAGGCGGCTGCCGTGACATCGATATCGCCACGCTTCGCATCGGCGATCACCAGTAGGCCCGCCGCACGCGCGTGCTCCACGACCGAACCCAGCACGGCACGCCCGGGTACTCCCAGCGCCTCGAAACGAGCCAGCTGCGGCTTGACCGCGACGCAGACCGGGGCGACCGCGTCGATCAGGGCGCGACAGTGGGCCAGCACGGCGGTGGCAGCCCGCTCCGACGGGTCCGCGCCGCCATTGCCGTCCTCAGCCGTCCCCGGCCACAGCGCGCTCAGATCTGGGTCGAGACCGAGGACGACCTGCGACTGGCGCTCCTCCACTCGCGCCGCGAGGGTATCTCCGAAAGGCAACGCCGGCGTCAGCGTCCCTTCACCGCGCTCTTCAGCCCGCTGCCCGCGGTGAACCGGGGCACGCGCGAGGCGGCGATCTGGATGCGCTCGCCCGTGCGCGGATTGACGCCCATGCGCGCGCCGCGCTCGCCCACGTGGAACTTGCCAAACCCCGACACAGTCACCTCGCTACCCCGGCGCAATGCGTCCTCCACCGTGGCCAGCACCGCATCCACCGCCCGCCCTGCATCCTGCTTGGTCAGATCGGCGCGATCCGCCACCTGGTCGACCAACTCGGACTTCGTCACTTCGTCCTCCTCGCTCGTGAATCGTTATCCCGAAGCTAACACCGCGCGCGGACGGCCGCATCCGCCACAATGGCCGGGAATGACCGTCAATCGCATCGCCTGGAGCGTAACCGTGCTCGTCGCGCTGATCACCGCGCTCTTGCTGCTGCTCTCCGGCTACAACGGCTATGCCGGACTCGGTCTCGCCGTGGCGATCTCGGCCGCGATCAACCTTCTCTAGCCGAGCACGCTGCGGCGAGGACAGCTCGACGCAGCGGCCTCGGCGACTTCAATCAGCCCGGCCGTCTCGCTCCAGCCAAGAGAGCAGCGCCCGCACCGCGTGCCCGCGGTGGGAGATCGCGTCCTTCTGCTCGTCGGTCAGCTCCGCCATCGTCAGAGCGGCCGGACCGTCACCGGGCAGAAACGCTGGGTCATAGCCGAAGCCCCGCTCACCGCGCGGCTCCGCCGCAAGGCGTCCGGCACAACGGCCCTCGAATAGCCGCTCGATCCCCTCTCGGGGATCGACATAGGCGATCGCGCACGCGTATTCGAGCACGCTCCCGTCCGGTGCCTCTCCCAGCAGCTTCTCGAGGTTCTCACGGTCGCTCGCCCGCTCACCGGCGTAGCGAGCCGAGCGCACCCCCGGCGCACCGCCCAGCGCGGCTGCCTCGATACCAGAGTCATCAGCGATGCTCACCTTCCCCGTCGCCTGCGCGGCGGCGCGTGCCTTGCCGAGAGCGTTCTGGGCAAACGTCTCCCCCACCTCCGGCGGCAGCGTCACATCCACGGGCAGCAGCTCCACCTCATGACCAGCCAGCAGGCGACCGAACTCACGGCGCTTATGCTCGTTGTGGGTAGCGAGCAGGAGTTTCACAGAGCTAGGAGCCGGTGCGCTCGCGGTGCTCGCACCCCGGCCAGCAGCAGGGCCGGCGCTGGCCTTCCTCCAACTCTTCCCGTGTACGCCGGATGCGGCGCTCGCGGGTAGTCGCCTGCTTAGCATCCTCGACCCAGCAGATGAACTCATTGCGGGCCAAGGGCGTGATGTCCTTCCACGCATCGAGTGCCGTGGCGCTGGCGATCAGCGCCTCGCGCAGATCCGTGGGCAGCTTATGCACCACCCCACCGGGCATCCTCTGGCCGCTCACAGGCCGATGGTAGTGAGTCGCGGGCAAGCCGCACTCCTCCATCCACTTTGTGGGACGCCCTTCCTCCACACGGTGCCGCCGGCTGCTAGAGCAGTTGGGCGATGCGCTGGGCGGCGTTGGTGGCGCCGTCTGTCTCGACGTCGCGGTAGTCGACTTGGCGCCCGATCTCTTGCGAGATTGCTTCTGCGATCTGCTCGGGTGGGGAGTCGTCGTAGTCCATGCGCCTGCCCGCTCCGTAGCGTTCGAGCCGGTGGCGGACATGGAAGTTCTGCTCGAAGTGGTGGCGCAGCGGGAAGTAGAGAAACGGTCGCTTCTGCGCCGTCAGCTCCATCGAGATGGTCAGGCCACCCTGCACCACCGCCAGGTCACATGCGGCGAGGTGACGGTAGAGGTTGTGCACGTAGGGGACGATCTCCAGTCCAGTATGGGAGGGGAGCGACTCGGGGTCGATACGGGGGCCAGCGACGACGATCATGCGCAGATCCGGGACGCGTTCCTTCGCCTGCGGGAAGGCCGCTATGACCCGCCGCAACAGGTCGGCGCCGACGCCCGAGCCGCCGACGGTGACGATGCATACCTGCTCGTCGTCCTGGTAGCCGAGCTCGGCGCGGAGCTTGGTGCGCTCACCGAGGTCGGCCGGGTCGAAGCCGGTCACGTAGCCGGTGAAGTCGAAGTTGCGCTCGGTCCACTCGCGGATCATCGGCAGCTCCGGCCCGAGTCGCTCTGGAACGATGTCGTCTGGGTTCCCCACGAACAGGGCCAAGTCGCGCACCTCGGGGTGATCGGCGATGTGGTTGACCATGTCCGCGTTGTAGTCGGCCGTCAGGAAGCTCTCCCGCTTGCCCCCGTCGTCCATCGGCAGGAAGCCGACGAAGTCGGTCAGCCACGCGAACGGAACGCGCTTCTCCCTGGGGTTCTCGTGCAGGTAGTAGTCGAGCTCCCATGCCTCGTCCCCGATCCACAGGTCGTAGCGCTCCTCGCGCACGACGTCGTGGAAGAGCATGAAGTTGGCCGTAAAGATCTCATCCATGCGGCGCAATGCGTGAAATACGTGCAGGTCGTGCTCGGCCGACTCGCACTCGATGTGCTTGGACTCGTTGGCCAGATGAGCGCTGGCGGGGTGGACGCGCTCCCCTTCGGCCTCCAACACCCGGGTCACGGGGTCCTGCGCCAGCCAGTCGATCTGCAGGTCCGGGTGTAACCGGCGCAGCTCGTGGGCGATCGCGACATCGCGCTGGGAGTGGCCGAGCCCGATCGGCGAGGAGACAAACAGCGCCCGGGGACGGCCGTCGGGGCGATAGACCGTCGGGTCGCGTGGCGTTGGCGACCGCCCGAAGGCGTCCTCTGAGAACGCGCGCAAGGCCAGGTTGAACTGGACGGGCTTGCGGGCGTGCAGGAAATGGCCGGCGCCCTTGACCGTCTCGAGCTTGCCGTCACTTAGCCGCGCGAGCGCCCGGGCGTCGCGGGGCGGTGTGATCTTGTCCCGCGTGCCGGAGACCACCAGTACCGGGCAGGTCAGGTTCTCGGCCCGCGCGCACAGGGTGCGTTGACCGCGGATGAACTCACCGTGCGACAGCGAGGCGGTCAGCGTCTCGGGGTCGGTGTCGAGCGCCCATCCCACCCCGTCCTCGATGGCCTTGGTCGAGTGCGGCTCCGGAAGGCTGCGAGAGGCGAACCACTCCGCGGACTTGCGGTAATCCTGGCGCCAATGGGCCCCGCTCATGTGCCCCCACCAGACGGGCTTGGGCAGGTGAACGGCTTGGGAGAAGCAGAGCGTCAGCGGGTGAGTCAGGACCGACTGGTGCGAAAGGGTGTAGGGGAACACCGGACCGATGAACACGGCGCCCGCGACCCGCTCGGGTGCGAGCCGTGCCAGCTCCAGCTGGTACTGGGCGCCGGTGGAGAGGCTTGCCATCACCGCGCGCTCGGTTCCGGTCGCGTCCATCACGGCCAGGCAGTCGCGCGCGAATTCCGTGGGTGCGTAGCGGCACGGGTCGCGGCAGCGCTCAGAACGCCCGTTGCCGAGACCGTCCATCGCCAGCACACGGAAGTGGCGGGCGAAGTATGGGATCTGCATCTTCCAGTGACGCGAGTGGAACAACGACCAGGTCGGCAGCAGAAATATGGTGTGCTCGCCCTCGCCGTAGACCTCGTAGAAGAGGCGCTGACCGTCGCGCTCGACGAAACCTTCCTCGTCCGGGTAGCGCGCGCGGCTCTGCTCGCCGTCGTGGACGAGGGTCCGACTGGCCTCCTCGTCCACGACCGTCACGGCGCTCATGGCCGCGCCTCGAGCACCAGGTTGAAGGGCGTCTCGGCGGCGCGGCGCACGCGGCTGAAGCCGCCTTCGCCCAAGACCTCGGTGAGGCGCTGCTCGCCGGCCTGGGCGCCGAGCGCCAAGCCGACCTCTTGACTCAGCGAGGCGGGCGTGCAGAGCATCGTCGAGCCGCCGTAGAAGATGCGCCCGACGGGGTTGAGGTTCTCCTCGATCGCGTCGCCCGCCAGCGGCTCGACCACCATCCAGGTGCCGTCTGGGGCGAGCTGCTCGCGCACGTGAGACGTGGCGCCCACCGGGTCGCCCATGTCGTGCAGCGCGTCGAACACGCACACCAAGTCGAAGGGCCCACCGCCGAAGTCCTTCGCGGATGCCACCTCGAAGCTCACGCGATCTGAGACCCCGGCGCGCTCGGCGGCGGCGCGGGCGGCCTGCACAGAGCCCTCGTGGTAGTCCGATCCGACGAAGCGCGAAGCCGGGAACGCCTTGGCCATCAGGATCGTCGATGCTCCGTGGCCGCAACCGATGTCCGCGACCAGGGCGCCGGCCGTGAGCTTGTCGAGCACGCCGTCGAGTGCCGGCAGCCAGGCGTCCACGAGGTTTGCCAGATAGCCGGGCCTGAAGAAGCGCTCGGTGCCGGCGAACAGGTCGTGATGGTGCTCGTGCCAGCCGAAGCCCTCGCCGGAGCGAAAGCGCTCGGCGATCTGTGCCTCGTCCTTGACGGTGGCCGCCACCAGCTGAAAGGCGCCTGGGATGAACGCCGGGCTGTTTTCGTCGGCCAAAGCCATCGCCTGCTCCGGAGGCAGCCTGAAAGTCCCCGTGGCCGCGTCGTACTCGACGTAGCCGCTGGCCGCCTGCTGGCACAACCACTCGCGGATGTAGCGCTCGTGGCAGTCGGTGCGCTCGGCCAGCTCCTTCGAGGTGACCGGCTCGCTGTCGGCCATCGCCTTGTACAGGCCAAGCTTGTCGCCGATCAGAACCAAGGGCGTCGTGATCGCCGCGCCCAGGTCACCCACGAACTGACCCATGAACTCTTCGAGCTTTGCTTCGTCTATTTCCACTGCGCTCATCGTGCTTTCCTCCGATTGGTCGATTTGGGGGATGTCTTGTTGTTGTTCCCGGTCTTGCGCTTCTCCAGCGAGCTGAGCCATGCGTCGATGGCCGTGAGCAAAGCCTCATGACCGCGGTCGAAGCCGAGCAGCCGCTCGAACAAGAGGCCTTGGTTGAACTGCGCGACCAGCGCCGCCCAGCTCTCAGCCGAGAACGGGCTGTCCTCGAGGTCGTACTCCTCGATTGCCTCAGCGAGCGCGTCACGAAGCACGGTGCGCCAACTGTCGGCGACGCCTTGCACACGCTCGCGCAGCTCGGGCTTGTTCCAGGCGAGCGCTTGTAGCTCCGCCCAGATCTTGGGGTAGCCCGACGCGAGGTCCTCGTCGATGAGGTTCATCGCGGTGCGCCACTTCTCGATGAAGGGCTCATCCGTTTCGTACATCGCGCGCTGGCGCTCGAGGATGCGCGCGGTGAACCGCTCCAGCGTCTGCAGCAAGAGCTCGTCCACCGAGCCGAAGTAGTAGTGAACGAGACCATGATTCTGGCCTGCCTCGCGAGCAAGCTGCCGCGTCGAGATACCCGCGGCGCCCTCTCTGATCAGCAGTCGCTCGGCGGCGTCCAGGAACGCCTCGACATTCATCTCCCTGATCGAGCGCGGGCCATCTCCGGCCTCCAGATCTGCCGTGGCAAGTGACTTAGTCATACGCCTAAGTCGAGTATCTAAGCACCTGGACGAGCGGCTGTCAACCGCCGCTACGAGCTCCGCCCGCGATCACGTCTGAGCAGGATCTTTCGCTTGCCCCGGCAGCAGCCGGTACCCATCAACAACCGCAGCCGCAAGATCAATCAGCTTCCGGTTATCCACCCGAGCCTGCTCATGCAGCATCGCAAACGCCTCGTACTCGTCCACACCATGGCGCTCCATCAGGATGCCCTTCGCGCGCTCGGTCAGCGCGCGCCGCCCAAATGCGCCTCGCAGATCGTGGTACTCGGCAAAGCGGCGCAGCACGATGTCAATCGCGCTCTGCCAATCATCGACGTCTTCGTCGTTGATATGCGCGAACACGCCTCGCTTGGCCGCCTCTTTAACGAAGTTGGGATTGTGGGCGTGGAGGAGCACGATCACGGGGCAGGCTGCCTCGCGCACGATCTTTTCAATCAGTTCAAGGGCATGCTGGGAGCTGTCCCCCAGTCCGACGAGCGCGACATCCGGTCGCTCCCGGATGGTCACCTCGGCGACGTCGCCGACATCGATCTCTCGTGCGATCACCTCGTGGCCGAGGTCAATCACGATCGTCGCGACGAGCGCCAAGCGATCCTTCCGCTCATTCGCGATCAGAACCCGCAGATGTTCTGTCTCGCCATACACGACCACTCCTCTGAATCTGACTCGATTCTATCGCTCGGCCGCCGCGGGCCGCAGGAGCCCACGCGGATGGCCGAGTCGTCTGATGTCCAGCCACAACCGCCGAATCTCCGACGGCGGTCCATATCGCCGCGGGACCGCGTCGAGCACTCTGAGCGAGCCGTTCGAGTTGCCTCATCCCCACCAAACGACAGATGCGACCCAGAACCCCACAGATCGTCGCCCTCGGTGGCGGCGGCTTCTCGATGGAGCGCGACAGCTCGCTGCTCGACGACTACGTGCTGTCGCTGACCGACAGCCCGCGCCCGCGTGTCTGTTTCCTGCCGACCGCCTCCGGCGACGCCGACCACTACGTGGTGCGTTTCTACCGGCGCTTCTCCCCCGACTGTGAGGCCAGCCACGTCTCGCTCTTTCGCCGCGATCAGGGCACCGGTGGGGTCGAGGACGACCTCGCGACCCACCTGCTGGCGCAGGATCTGATCTATGTCGGCGGCGGCAACGTCGTCAGCATGCTCGGGGCGTGGCGTGCCCACGGACTCGATGACATCCTGCGCAAGGCTTGGCGCAAAGGCGTCGTGCTGTGCGGACCGTCGGCAGGATCGCTGTGCTGGTTCGAGGAGGCGCTGAGCGCCTTTCACGGAGCGCCCCGCAGCGTAGCCGGACTCGGCCTGCTGCCATACAGCAACTGCGTCCACTACGACGCCGAGCCGGAGCGGCGAACGGAGTACCACCGCTTCGTCGGCGACGGCATGCGCGCGGGCTTCGCGGCCGAGGATGGTGTAGCGCTGCACTTTCGCCGCACGCGCCTCAAGCATGTCATCAGCTCGCGTCCCAACGGATGCGCTTACCGCGTCGAGCACACGGGCGACGGCGTCGTGGAGACTCCTCTGAAGGTCTCCTACCTGGGCGCCGAGCCGGCCATGAGCGATGTCGAGGAGTCCGCGTCCCAGCCCTCCGCAGTCTCCGCTCCCAGGTCGCGGCGCCGCACGCCGCGCCGACCGAGCGTACCGAGGGCCACCGCCATACCCGCCGGCCCAGAGCCCATCCCCGCGTGAACGCACGCCCCGTCGCGCCCATGGAGGACCGTCAGATATTCGCCATGGGCGGCGGCGGCTTCACTATGGAGCCGAGCAACCCGCTGCTCGATGACTTCGTGCTCTCTCTCACTTCAGCGAAAGAGCCCAGGTTGCTGTTCCTCCCGACGGCCTCCGGCGACACCACCGCGCAGATCAACGCCTTCCAAGCGCGCTTCGCCGGTCGCACCTACATCGCCGAGCACCTGTCCCTGTTCCGCCTGCGCGCTGCCAAACGTCCGCTCGAGGAGATCGTCCTGGACCAGGACATCATCTACGTCGGTGGCGGCTCGATGCGCAATCTGCTCGCGATCTGGCAGGCGCACGGGCTCGATCGTCTGCTCGTGCAGGCGTGGCAGCATGGCACCGTACTGGCCGGCCTCAGCGCGGGCGCGATGTGCTGGTTTCAGGGTGGTGTCACGCGCTCAAGCGGCCCGCCCGAGCCAATGCCGGGGCTCGGGCTGCTCGACGGCTCGCTGACCGTGCACGCCGACGGCGAGCCCGAGCGCCTGCCGGTCTGGCTGGCCGCCGTGCGAGACGGCACGCTGCACGGCGGCTGGGCGCTTGACGACGGCGTCGGCCTGCTGTTTGCAGGCCTGCGTCTGGACCGCGTCGTCAGCTCGCGTCCCGGCGCCGGTGCGCAGCGGGTCGATCACGTCGCCGGCGAGCTCGTCCGGCACCGCCTGCAGCCCGAGCTCCTCGGAGAGGGACCACGCGGCGCGCTTGGAGGCACAGACGATGCCGTCGAGGAGCTTCGCCGCGTGCACCGCATGCGCCGTGGCATCGCCGGAGGACGCGACTGACGGGCCTCCCGCGCAGCGGCGATCACGCCGGCGGCGCCATTGATGAGCGCGGAGCGAAGGATCCGCCGGGCTGCGTCCCCGGTCGCTGGGGTGGGGTCAAGCAGTTGTGCGGTGGGTGATTGGAACCCTCCCGCCCATCCCGCTCACGGTGGGGGGCATCTCTGTGGAGGGCCGGCCGAGTTGGAAGCCCTGTCCGCCCTGGATGATCGTGTCGACATGGAGGTCGTGGTCGTCGATGCCGCGCAGGAACTGGAGCGTGTCGTCGTCCTCGATGCCCTCGGCGATCACGAACGCGCCGGTTTGTCGGGCGAATGTCGCCATCGCCATCAGCACTGCGCGGGCACTTGGTTCGGTCGGGGCGGCGGTGACGATGCTGCGGTCGAGCTTGACGAACTCGGCGTCGACCTTGCGCAGCATCTCGAGGCCCGAGTTGCCGGTGCCGACGTCGTCGAGCGCGGTCTTGAACCCCTGCTCGCGCAGCCGTTGCAGGCACTTCACGACCGCCGCGGTGCGTCCGCCGAAGCGCTCGGTGACCTCGACGACGACCCGCTCGGCGACAGCCCCGCTTGCTCGACGGCGAGGCGCAGCCAGTCGTTGCTGCTCGGCGTCGAGGTCGAGCGTCTGCGGGGAGAGGTTGAGGAACAGCAGCACACCGTTCTGGAAGCTCCGGCACGACGCGCAGGGCGCTCTGCACGCAGAGCACGTCGAGCTGGTGCACGCGCCCGATCTGCTCGGCGATGTCGAATGCTTCGGCTGGCCCGGAGAGTCCGTAGGAGGGGTCGGGACGAGTCAGCGCCTCGACCCCGAGCAGCGGCTCGGAGTCGAAGTCCCAGATCGGCTGGAAGACGGTCGTCAAGGCGCCCCTCGTCGATCAGCGCGCGGACGGCTTCCTTCTTCTCGGAGGTGGTGACGACCACGCGCTCGCGGATGTCATCGAAGTGCTCGCTGCGGTTGCCGCCCTGACGCTTGGCCTCATACAGTGCGGCGTCGGCCTCGGCGCGCAGGGTGTCGGCCTGCTGGCCGGGACGCAGCGCGCTCACACCGATGCTGACCTCGATGCCGGCGTCGGCGAAGCTGCGGCTCAGCCGCCGCGCGAGGGTGCGAGCGCCGCCCGAGTCGGTGTGCGCCAGCAGCAGCGCGAACTCGTCGCCCCCGATCCGGTAGGGGCGGTCTCCGGGCCTGGACTCGCGCAGGACCGCGGCGACGCGCTTGAGCACCGCGATCGCCGTGAGGATGCCCGTGACGATCGTTGACGAACTTGAAGTCATCGACGTCCAACACGACCAGCGCGAGCGGATCCTGATAGCGCACCGCGGAGGCCACCGCCTGCGGGAACTCGTCCTGGAAGGCCCGCTGGTTGGGCAGGTCGGTCAGCCCGTCGCGGGTCGCGCGCTGAAGCGCTATGCGATGGTCGCGCATCAACCTCCGCCCGCCAGCCAGGTAGAAGACGCCGCCGCCGCCGAACAGCGCGAGCAGGCCGACCAGCAGCAGCACCAGGCGCACTTCAGTGAGCTGCGCGTCGTACGCAGCACGGTCATAGGTCACCTCATAGGCGTAGCGACCGCCCAGGATCTCGACTGGAGCGACGAACTCAAAGCCATGGCGCTTGTCAGTCAGGTCGCTGTCGGGTCCCGCATACGACGTCCCATGTTCGAGTGTGGTGAGGATTCGCCGGGCGTGGTCCACGGTGCCGATCAGCGAATCGTTACCCGATGCCCTGACAACGTGCTGCGGGTCGACGAGGATCGCGCTCAACGTGCCCGGACGCTGTTCGACGATATTTAGAAAGTGATCGATCTCTCCTATCGTTCGCGCCCGGGTTGCGCTACGAGCACCCACCCTTTCAAAGCCCTTCGCGTCCGCCTGCTGGATCGCCGAATAGTCAGCGATGTGTCTGTGTTCGAGGCTGCGCATCTCCAGCACGTAGCCCGTGATCCCGATCAACGCGAACGTCAGAAGGATCGTTACGAAAAGGCGCATGCCAAAGCCAAAGACTGAGCCGTTCTCGCCCGCTACACGGCGCGCTGCCACCCGCCGCCACAGGCTCCTCAGGCGGTCCGGGCGATTCTGAGGTCGCGAGGAATCCAGCACCGGCTATGTATCTGCATTCGGCATCGCTTACATGTATCGACACGACCACCGGCCGGCATGATCGCCCGCCGCACGAAGAGCGCCAACGGCGCCACCGTGGCGTTGCCTGTCCTGCTCGCCTGCGGCGGGCTGACCGCATGCGACGGCTATGACGCTTGCGCGAAGGCGGGGGTGGGGTTCTGCGCCCAGTTCTGGAGGAAGGCCTCGGTTGCGGCAACGTCGAGGGGCCGCGCAAAGAGGAAACCCTGCCCTGAATCGCAGTCTTGTGCTCTGAGCAGCGAAAGCTCCTGCTGTTGCTCGATGCCCTCGGCAAACGTCTCGATCGAGAGCGACTTACCGAGCTGCACGAGGGTGCGGATCAGCGTCTCGCCCTCATGATTGTCCTTCAATCCTAGAACGAAGGAGCGGTCGATCTTCAGCGCGTCGACCGGGAAGCGCTGGAGATGGGCGAGCGATGAGTAGCCGGTGCCGAAATCGTCGATCGCGATCCGTACGCCGAGCTCCTTGATCGCGGCCAACCGGCGAGCGGTCTCCTCGACGTTGCGCATCAGCGTCGTCTCGGTGATCTCGATCGTCAGCGCAGCAGGGTCAAGATCGCTGTGAGAGAGCGCTTCTTCGATGTCGGTGATTAGCTGGTCGGTATCGAGCTGGCGACCAGAGACATTGACAGCCATCCCGATCGTGTGCCCCTCCTTACGCCACGTGGCACCCTGACGACAGGCCTCCTCCAGGACCCACTTACCGACCTCTGTGATCAGCCCCGTCTCCTCCAGCAGTGGGATGAAATCGTTGGGCTGCACGACGCCACGCACGGGGTGCTTCCAGCGAATCAGCGCCTCTACCCCGGTTGGCCTCATGTCATGAAGGTCGATTGTGGGCTGGTAGACGAGGAAGAACTCGTCGTTCTCGAGGGCTTCGCGCAGGTCCATCTCCAGTTCCATGCGGTTTTGCACGGCGTGCTGCATACCGTCCTCGAACACGACGTAACGATGCTTGCCGTCCCACTTGGCGCGGTACATCGCGATGTCCGCCTCGCGCAACAGCTCCTCCGCGGATGTGTGGGCTCCCGTCGCGATCCCGATGCTTGCCGTCACCATGACGCGATTCTCATCCCCCGCCCCGATCTTGAATGGCTGCGCGAGCGCGTCGAGCAGGCGCTCGGCGATGAGCTCGGGACCAGCTTCCAGTGAGAGCTCTTCGGAGATCACGACGAACTCATCGCCCCCCAAACGCCCCAATGCATCGGCGCCGCGTATCACGCCATCCAGCCTGGCGGTGACCGCTCGCAACAATTCATCGCCCGCGGAGTGTCCAAGCGTGTCGTTGACGGCCTTGAAGTTGTCAAGATCAATGAACAATGCCGCCACCGGCATCTGGTTACGAACCGACCGCGCGAGCATCTGCTCGACACGGTCGAGGATCAACGTCCGGTTCGGCAGGCCGGTCAACGGGTCGTGTGTAGCAAGGAACGACAGCTCCTCCTCACGGCGTTTGAGCTCCTCATCTGTCTTGCGCCGCTCGGCTTCAAAGGACCCGCACATCCGCACGAGGCTGAACTCGAGACTCAACTGCAGGATGCTCAACGCCTGAACAAGCGCCTCCGGTGAACTACCCAGCCCTGCGGCGCTCTCGTGCAGCACCTCCGCCATCACATTACGCCACGCGAAACAGCGCCTCGTCACCTCCTCCAGCGAAGCCGCGCGCTGTACCGCCAGCTCAGCGAAGATCTCCCACGTCTCCCGGCCCACCTCAACCGCGACCTCGATGCCCTCCCCCGCTATCCAACGCGATACCGCCATCGTCGAGCTGACACTGATTCGTTCAAAGCTCCCCTGAACCACACCATCCACTTGTTCATAGCCAGGTCCAGCAGTCAGCGCGACCGTCTGCGCCAGCACATCCTCAGCGCGCGCCTTCAACGCCTCCCCCAGGACAGGCAAATCCTCTACCGGCTCCTGTAGCGCAGCCGGCGGCACCGGCGGCGGGGGCTTCTCATCCTTTTCCAAGCTAGAGCGTTGAGCAGGCATCTCAACTCGAGAATCGGAAGGCCAACACTCAAACCAGACAGTACTTCCCCGCAAGAGACAACGCCATAACTACGGACAGAGTAAGAACCTGACTGCCCCGCACGCTGACCACTTCCGATCGATGGGGGAAAATACGGATGCACACAGGTCCAGGGTGCTCATAGGCTGTGCGGCAGATGGTGTGCAAGGCGAACAGAGGGGGCTGGTTTTGAGTGCTGTGGGTGTGATGGGCGCGGTCTTCAACCTGAACCATCCGGCGCATACGGTGGACTGGAACTTCATCCACCTGTCGGTGGCCAACGTGGTCGTGATCGGCCTGATGTTGGTCGTCTTCGTCCTGGCGATCCTGCTGCCGTTCCCGGGCGCGGCGCGCAGGCGCGGAGGACTCCTCGTGAGAGCGTCGCACCACGTCCGCCCGCCACGCGCACCGTCGAAACTCCTGGACGGTCAACGTCAGGGAGGCGGGCGTCGCGGCGCTGCCGCCCGAGAAGCTGCTGCCCGACGGCCAGCCGACGTACGTCGCCTCCTGGATCTACGTGTTCGGGGTCGCCAGCATCGCCTCGCTGATCGTGATCATCGCCTCCGGCTCGATCCTCGCGCTGAAGGGACCCGCCTGGTGGCACTACACCGGCGTCGGGCACTTCTTCAACAGCATCCACCTGTGGTCGGTCGAGCTGTTCTTCTTCGTGATGGTCGTGCACCTGTGGGGCAAGTACTGGATGGCCGCGTGGCGCGGCGGCCGCGCGCGCGTGTGGATCACCGGCGCGGTCGACGTTCCTGGTCGCCGTGCCCACCGCGCTCACCGGCTACGTCTCCCAGCAGAACTTCGACGCGCAGTGGATCTCCACGCAGGCCAAGGACGGGCTGAACTCGGTCGGCGTCGGCGCGTTCTTCAACGTCACCAACTTCGGCCAGATGTACAGCTACCACGTGCTGCTGCTGCCGGTCGCGGTGGTCGCGCTCGTCAGCGCGCACGTGCTGCTCGTGCGCACGGCACGGCGTCGTGCCGCCGTTTGAGATCGAGCACGAGAGAAAGCGGCGCTCGCCGCGGCGCGCGCAGCCGACGGCAGGGCACGGCATCCCCGCGCGCCAGACGCGCGACGCGAGGGTGCAGTCATGAGCTGCCTGCAACACCGCAAGGACGACACCCAGCCGTGGAAAGGGCGCTACTACCCCTACGACCTCGTCAAGGAGCTGTGCATCGCGGTCGGCGTGATCGGGCTGCTGGCGGTGGTGCTGACCGTGCTGTTCTCCTCGCCCGACGACAAGCCGAGCACGATCGCGCAGTGGTCGCGCGAACTGCCGGTCGAACTTCGTCGACCGACCGCCGCGACGGAGCTGGACGGGACCAGCGGCACGGCCACGTACGGGCCGCCCTACAACCACAACGGCGAAGGCAGCATGCGTGGATCCTCAAGCCGCAGAAATGGCTCGGCGTCAGCCACCCGATCGACACCGAACAGGACTTCGTGGTCGAGCCGCTGGAAACGGTCCCCAACGACCCCGCGCTGACAAGCGCGCTCGCCGCAATACAAGGCCGCGCCCGACAAGCAGAAAAAGGAATGGGCCGAAGCGTACGCCAAGCCGCTTGAAGAAACCGCGGCGGCCGAAGAAGAAAGCAAGAAGCCGCCGACCACGGTGTCCGTCGAATCGAGCACCGGACACCGTCACAGTCAAGCCGAGCGGCGACGCCGGCCCGGTGCCGACGATGATGATCAGCCTGCTTGCGCTCGCGCAAGAGCGGCGGCCTCGACGGCAGCCTGCTGACCAGCAAGCCAGTTCTTCCAGACCGACTACACCAAGCCGCTGCTGTTCATGGCCGACGGCGGGCTGCTCGAAAAACGCGCCGAAGAACAGCACCTGCTCGGCGAGCAGTGGGGCATGATGAACGAGACCGGCAGCTACCCCGGCCAGGCGTGGCTGTGGCTGTACGCGCTCTGGTACCAGGTCGAACCGTTCAAGTCCTCCGAAAACGCGGACATCCTCGTGATGCTCGATGATGGGTGTGCTGAGCCTCGCGTTCATCTGCATCCCGTTCATCCCCGGGATCAACCGGCTCCCGCGCAAGATCCCGATCTACAAGCTGATCTGGAAAGAGCACTACCGCGCACAGCGGGGCGCGTAGCCAGTCGCGGGTCAGCCGGTGTGCTCGCCGCCGGTGTTGATCAGCCCGCGCTCGAGCGCGTAGTCGACGAGCTCGGCGCGAGTGGAGAGCCTGAGCTTCTGCTGGATGTGTGAGCGATGAGTCTCGACGGTGCGCACCGACAGGAACAGCTGCTCGGCGATCTCGGCGTTAGTGTGCCCCAGCGCGATCAGCCGCAGCACGTCGACCTCGCGCTCTGAGAGATCATCCGGCGGGCCGGGAGGCGGCTCAGAGGCGATGCGAGCACCCAGCTTGGGATTCAGATAATTCTCTCCCACTGCAGCACGCCGGACCGCCTCGACGAGCTCGTCGTCGGCTGCCTCCTTGAGCACATAGCCAAGCGCTCCCGCGCCGAGTGCCTCGCGAGCAAACGCGGGCTCCTGCTGCATCGTCAGCACCACGATCTGCGTGTCTGGCGACTCCTCACGGATGACTGGGATCGCCTCGAGGCTCGAACCGCCCGGCATGTTCAGATCGAGCACGAGCACCTTCGGGTGGTGACCCCGGACGTAACGCCGGGCATCCTCAATGTCGCTGGCCTCGGCGACGACCTCGAAGTCGCTCTCGCTGTCGAGCAACATCCGCAGACCGCTGCGCACGACCTGGTGGTCGTCCGCGAGGACAAGCCCGATCGTGCCTGCCGAGGTAGCGTCAGCCGCCGAGGCGGCGTCGAGCGATGCTGTGTCGTTGTCGGTCATAACCATGAAGTTATCGACTTCAACCGTCTGTTACCTGTGGCAAACTACGGATGCCATATCGTCTTCAAGATCAGATGGTCGCGCAGCTCCTGCATGACCGCGCCGGAGACGATACCGTCGTAAGCGTCGAGCGACCAGCGTCCGATGGCTACCTTCTGAAGGCCACCTCCATCAGCGGGTCAAGGCCGCTGGTCGGCTCGTCGAGCAGCAGCAGCTCGGCGCGTGTGGCAAGCGCCGCGATGAGCTGCACCTTTTGGCGGTTTCCCTTGGAGAGCGCCCGGATCTTCTTGTGGGTGTCCAGTTGAAAGCGCTCCACGAGCTGATCGCGATACTCGGCGTCGATGCCACCGTGCAGGCGGGCGAGGAACTCGAATGTCTCCGCACCTGTCAGGCCGGCCACAGGAAGGGCTCCCCAGCAACATAGGCGACACGCCGGTGCGCGATCACCGGATCGCTCCAGGTGTCGAGGCCGAACAGCTCGGCGTGGCCCTCGGTCGGTCGGTGCAACCCCAGCAGCAGACGAATCGTGGTCGTCTTGCCGGAACCGTTCGGGCCCAGATACCCATACACCTCTCCCGCCTGCACGGTCAGGTTGAGTGTGTCGAGTGCAAGGGTGTCCCGATAACGCTTACAGAGCCCGTGCGTGTGTATAGCGGGTGTCATCATGGAGTCTGCTCAGCAATGCGGTACGTAGGGGACAGGCTATTGCGATTCTGTGAAGCGAGCATCGGCTTTCGGCCGCACCGGGACTCAGGGAAAAACCGCAGGGACAAGATGGGCTGCATGGAAGCTGAGGTGTGTGCGTGCTTTGCCGCAGCAGATTGGGGTGTTCACCCGGACACCGGTGCGTCCAAGTGCGATTAGCGTCTGGTGCATGGATGGACCACGCCTACGTTTGATTCCTGCTCTCTCAAGCACCCTTTCAGCGGAGCTGCCCATCCGCGTCGTTCTGGCCGACGACCATGCGCTGATGCGCCGCAGCCTGCGACTGCTGCTCGACAGCGAGCGAGATGTGGAGGTGATCGCCGAAGGAGACGACATGACCGCGGTCGTGCGCTACGTCGAACATCACCGGCCGCAGGTGCTCCTGCTCGATCTGGGCATGCGCGGTGGATCGAGCATCGACGCGATCAACCGGCTGCCTGAGCGGGTACCCGAGACCAAGATCGTTGTGATGACGATGCAGGACAACCCGGTGTTCGCCCGGCTCGCGCTCGCGGCAGGCGCGCTTGGATTTGTCGCGAAGGAGCGGGCCGACGAGGAGCTCCCGCAGGCAGTCCGTGCCGCCGCGCGCGGCGAAGAGTACGTCAGCCCACGAGTCGCCGCGCGGCTGGAGACTTTGGGCGCTAGGACGCGGCCTGCTCAGAGCCTGATTGTGCTGCCTGATCGTCGCGAAGCACCGGCAAGCAGGCTCTGACGAGGGTGCCCTGCTCACCGGAGTCGATGTTCAGCGTTCCGCCGGCCAAGCTCACTCGCTCGTGCATCCCCGCCAGCCCGAAGCCTTGACTCCGGGCTTCGGGGGCAAAGCCAGCGCCGTCATCCTTGACCTCGATCAACAGCTGCCCGTCTGATTCGCTGACAGCCACGCGCACCCGGTTAGCGCGCGCGTGCTTGGCGACGTTCGTCAACGCCTCCTGCACCAGCCGGTACACGGTTGTCTCGAGGCGCTCATCCAGGCGCGCCTCACCGGCCATGGGTCCTGGCAGCGCAAGCTCGCCGTCGATCTCAAATCCGCTCTGCTCACGGTGGCGATCGAGCAGCCCCTCAATCGCAGTTCGCAGACCGAGCTCGTCAAGCGCCGCTGGGCGCAGCTCGGTGATGATCGACCGCAGGTTGCTGATCTCACGCTCGGTGTGGTCAACGGCTTCGCGCATTGCCTTCTGTATCTGAGGAAGGTTCTCGTTGCGCAGCGTGGAGGAGATGAGTAGGCGCAGACCACCCAGACCCTGCAACGTCTCGTCGTGTAGCTCACGTGCCCATCGACGACGCTCGGCGTCCGCCGCGGCCTGCGAGCTGCGCAGCCGGTCGGCCAGCACGCTCTGGGCCAAAGCAACGGCAGTCGCGGCGCTCGCCGCGAACGTACGCAGCATCTGCTCATCGTCCTCGCCGAAGACGTTCCCGTCTTGACCGCGGTCAAACGCCGCCAGCACACCCATTGCCTCTCCGCGATAGAGCATCGGCACCAGCAACGCTGTCTGTGCGTCGGGCACCCCAAACTCGCTGGGGGCGATCCGCAGCCTCGCGGCGACATCGGTAATCCGCTCCGGTTGCCCGCGCTCCAAGACCTGGCCAGACGTCGAGCCGGCGATCGGTAGACGCACACCGCGCATCTCCTGTACATGGCCAGCGCTCGCATGCACAACGAGCTCCTTGCCCTCACGCAACATGATCACCACACTCCGGGCGTCCACGAGCGCACGCCCTCGCTTGACGATCAGCTCCAGTACATGCTCAAGTGCGATCTCACCACCGATCGCGATCGCCACATCTCGGGTTGCCTCCAGACCCCGGAACGCCTTCTCGGCCTCCTCGCGACGGCGCTCGCTGGACTCATACAGCTTCGCGTTAGCAATCGCGATCGCCGCCCAATCGGCGAGGACCACCGCGGCCTCCTCATCCTGCTCTGAGAACTCATCCTCGCCCTGCTTCTCGGTCAAGTAGAGGTTCCCCCACACCTGCCCGCGAATCACGATCGGCACACCGAGGAAGCTCAGCATCGGTGGGTGCCCCGCAGGGAACCCATAGCTACTTGGATGCTGACCCACATCTGAGAGGCGCAACGGCTGCGGCTGCTCGATCAGCGCACCCAGCACCCCGCGGCCGCGTGGCAGGTCCCCGATCGCCCGGTAAGTAGCGTCATCCACCCCCACGGTTAAGAACTGTTCCAGCCCGCTGTGTTCGTCGTTCAAGATCCCAAGCGCGGCGTAGCGCGCCCCTGTGATCTCCCGTGCGGTCTCAAGGACACGGTCCAGCAAGACCCGCTGGTCGAGCTCTGTCGTCAACGCACGACCCACATCCAGCAGCCGGCGGATCCATAGTTCTTCAGAAGATGCGCTCACCCGTGGGAGCTTAGTCCCGGTAAGCGGACTTGTGTGCATAGTGGCTAGGTAGAAATGCCTGAAACCACAGAGCTCGCTATCTCATCCCGTTGCGACGCGATCCGTAGTTAACCCCAGCGATCTTGCGGGGCTCTCCTGACGACGGGAGGGCAACAGCGCCATAGGTTGTAGGCGCCCGCCTTATGGACACATCACAGGAACACATCACAGTCGCGCATCGAGCATCCAGTCAGCGGGCACGATTCGGGTTGCTATCCCACGGGAGCAGCCGGTGAGCAACACGTTGCGCTGCCAGCACTGCGGTGAGGTGATCGGAGTGTACGAGCCACTAGTCACGGTCGTCGAAGGGCGCTCCTATGCTTCGTCACGAGCGCTCGGCCCGGGCACCGCAGACCAAGAAGCCGGCGATCACTACCACCGCGTCTGCTACGAGCACCTGCATGACGACGAGCCTGCAGCCGGCCAGGCGAGTCTCCCGACCGGACGGCCGATCAACTCCGTAGTTTTCCGTCCACTACGGCGGATTTCTTCGGCTGACGTTCCCCGTGCTGAGAGCTAGCTTCAGGCCATGACGACACATGGCTCTCACCCCAGACTCCGCGTAGTGATCGTAGGCGGAGGAGTCGCCGCCCTGGAGACAGCGCTGGCCCTAGGCCAACTCGCGCCTGAGCAGATCACCACGACGGTGATCGCACCCAACGACGAGTTCGCCTACCGCCCTATGACCGTGCGCGAGCCCTTCGCCTACGCGCCGGCCCGCCGGTACCCCCTCCAGCGGATCGCGAGCGACGCCGGCGCGGAGCTGCTTGCCGGCGAGCTGGCCTACGTCGAGCCCGACGCGCGCACGATTCACACCAAGGCCGGTGAGGCGATCGAGTACGACGCGCTCGTACTGGCGCTCGGCGCCCGAGCTGTCCCGCGCTACCAGCACGCGATCACGATCGACGATCGCTGCATGGACGAAACTCTGCATGGGCTTATCCAGGACATCGAGGGTGGCTACATCGACAGCGTCGCGTTCCTGGCCCCCGGACGGATGGCTTGGCCGTTGCCGCTATATGAGCTCGCGCTGATGACCGCCGGACGCGCCTACGACATGAACATAAAACTCTCAACGACGATCATCACCCCCGAGGACAGCCCACTGGCGATCTTCGGCCCCACGGTCAGCAATACGATCGCGCAGCGACTCGACCGAGCGAACATCAAGACGATCAACTCCGCATACGCCGAAGTCCCCAGCTCCGGTGAAGTCGTGATCAACCCGGGCGACCGGCACCTGCACGTCAACCGTGTGATCGCGCTACCCGAGCTCTACGGACCAGCCGTGCGAGGCATCCCACTGGGCGAACACGGCTTCATTCGCGTTGACCCCTACGGCCGGGTACGGGACGTGAAGGACATCTACGCAGCCGGAGACGCGATCGACTTCCCCGTCAAGCACGGCGGGATTGGCTCCCAGCAGGCCGATGTCGCCGCACAATCGATTGCGGCACTCGCCGGCGCGTCAGTCACGCCCGAGGCCTTCAACCCGGTGATCCACGGCATGCTGCTCACCGACGACAAGCCCCTGTACCTGACAGCGAAGATCACCGGCGGTCAGGGCTTCAGCTCGCAGATGACCGATACACCAACCTGGTCTCCGCCGAGGAAGATCGCCGCCCGCTACCTCGCGCCCTACCTCGACACGCTGGACCGTGAGAGCACTCCGGCGTGATGATGATGGTCGAGGATGCCGGCTAGACGTGTTGCGTTACTGCGCGACCATATAGAACGAACAGCAGGTGTCGCTCTTCTTCGGCCGGGAAGGGGTGTCCGATACCGTCGGCGTGCAGCACGATCTCGACTGGCCCGACCGCGAAGCCGAACGTGTCTTCATAGAACTCCTGCCGGTGCTTTTGGTGGTAGACGGCGCCGGCGACCGTCCCCGTGACACGCAACCCGTATGCGGGGACGCCGGATCGGGAGAAGGCAGGGACGTCGGCTAGCGGGAAGGGCAGCGACGAAGCGTGGAGCTGCCGCTTGTAGGGTTCGTGCCCGATGAATCGACCGGATGATTGCTTGATCGCTGTGCGTTGCACACAGGCAGCGGTGCCGGGGGTTCGTGCTGCGGCGATGTTGTTAGTCGCGAGAGCTGGCTGGTTCATTACGTAGACGACGGAGTGCGCCGCTTGGACCGGTGGTCGTCCCACGAGGACGTGTGCACCCAAGTGCCGCTGCTGTTTGGATCGGAGAAACCAGGGCGAGTTGACGGCACGCACGAGGTCAGCGGCTGTGGTGTGAGTCGTGCAGCCAGGGAAAGGCGGCCCATTCTTGGTCTGAAACTCTGCGACGAGCGTGCCCATTCCCGGCAGGTCATGGCTTTGTAGGTTGACGGCAGTGGCAAATGCTTGAGCTTGTGTCTTTGAAAGGTGGGGAGCGCCGGTACCGCCGCACGCGGCGAGCAGGGAACTGCACAGGCCTAGGGCCAACAGTGAAATGGCCGATCTGCACACGGGCGCCATCATCGCACGGTAACTCCATGCATCTGGTTCATCTCAGTACCAGATCGCGATTCGCCGGCCGTTTGCCACGTGCGAGGGATCGGGGAGGCTAAGGGCATAGCCGTTGCGATCCTCATGACGCTCCACCCTGCGGCTGCCTCACCGGACGACGCGACTCAGCGCTGCTGGCAGGTCTCCGAGTGTCGAGACTTCGACCAGGCCGGGGCGATCAGCTGGACGGCGCTGCTTGGTTCGGTTTACCCAGACCGCCCGTAGCCCCGCGGCGATAGCACCATCCACATCTCGTGCGAGGCTGTCTCCGACCATGACGGCGTGCTCGCGATCAGATCCGAGCAGCGAGAGGGTGTGCTCGAAGATCGAAGGCTCGGGCTTGCCGACCCCGAACTCGCCTGAAATAACAACGACATCGAAATAGTCGTCCAAGCCCACCGTGGAGAGCTTCTCGCGCTGTAGGCACGACGCCCCGTTGGTGATGAGCGCGAGTTTGTGGGAGTCGCGCAGCTCATCCAGGCAGGCCGGTACGTCGGCGAAGCGATCATGGCGCGCTCTGCGCTCCGTCCCATATCTCTCTCCCAACTGCTCTGCCAGCGCTGGGTCGTGGACGCCTTGGTCGGCGAGAGCGAGGCTCCATGCCTCTCGCCGGTATCTGGGAGACCACTCACGCAGCCAACGCACATCCGGCTGCTCCCCCTCAAAGCGACACCAAAGTCCCTCCCACGAGCTAATCCCCACTCGCAGGCAATAGGGATGAGCCGGTGTTGCGTACCACAGCTCACGCGCTCGCTCGCGCGCCGCCAGCGCCAACCTGCCGGCCTGCACGCGGTGGCAGGCGACCGCGACTTCAGCGGTCGCTAGGAATGCCGCGGCAGCCGCCGGCTCCTCGACCACGAGCGTGTCGTCGAGATCGAACAGCAGCGCCCGCTTCATGGCTCAGCTCGGCTGCAGGAGACGGACCCTGAGCCGAAGCCCGAGTCCACAGATCGAGTAGAGGATGGCGATGCTGATGAGTGTGAACTTGATGGTCGAGCAGATGGCCGCGAACGGCGGGGCGAAGCCGCCGCCGTTGCCGGCGAGTGTGAGTAGCAGAGCGACGTTTTCGGTCGCGTCGAACGTCGCCGCGGCGAGGGCGAAGAACGGGACGACAACGCCGATGGCCGCGAGGCGCCGCCAGCCGCGTGCTCGCGCGGTGTCGCGGACGGCGAAACCGGCGAGCGCGAAGAATATGCCGTAGGAGAGCATGTAGCCGTAGTCAAGCAGCAGCGAGAGGTGCGCGGCGCTGCGGCCTTTCGCTCCCCATTCGGAGACGATCTGCACCGCGTGCGACCGGCTGCCAGCGAACTCGAAGTCGAGGATCGCCGGTCCGTGCGAGACGTGCGACGGGTCGATCAGTTCGAGGATCACGGTGAACGCGACGGTGGCGATCCCGAGCAGGATGAGGGCGTGCTTGCGACGGAGCGAGACGGTCGCTGAATCGGACGGCATGAGCCGGGAATCTACGCGACCAAAGTCAACCGCGACCGAGATGCGCTGAATGCAGGGTGCGTTAGATAGCCGGAGCGGCGTGACAGTCCTCACGTTCGGAGCAAGCGCAAGAACTCTGGGAGCTTGTCCAGCGATCGGATGATCTCGGCGCCAGCGTTGGGAAGCGCGGCCTCAGCATCGCTCGCTGAGGGTGGCCCGCGCCTGCGGGTCGTCGCTAAGCGAGGACCGCGTACAGCTGCCAGGTGTCGGGGACGCCCTTCAGCGTGTGCGTGCCGCGATCACTGAACTCGATCCCCGACCCTGCCACCAGGTCCTTCACGGTCCTGGACACAACCAGCTCGCGGGCGCCAGCGTGTGCGCTGACGCGGGCCGCGATGTGCACCGCGATTCCGCCTATGTCCTCGCCCATGACCTCGCACTCGCCGGTATGCAGACCGGCGCGAACGCTGATCCCCAAGGGCTCAGACGATTGCAGGATCGCCTGAGCGCAGTTGATCGCGCGGCCCGGGCCATCGAACGTCGCCAGGAAGCCATCGCCGGTGGACTTCACCTCGCGACCATTGAAATGGGCGAGGTCCTCACGTACAGCGCCCTGGTGTCGCTCGAGCACGTCCCGCCAGCGTTTGTCGCCAAGCTCCACAGCTGTTCGTGTGGAGTCGACGATGTCGGTGAAGAGCACCGTCGCGAGCATGCGGTCGCTCACGGGTGCGGGACGAGCTCCGGTGAGGAACTCCTGTATTTCACCGAGCCACTCGTCAGAGTTCTCGTACCAGAAGTGATGATCCTCGCCCTCGAACTCGACCATCCGCGCATTCGGCAGGTTTTCGGCCAGCCACCGTCCATGGCGGACATTGACGAGACGGTCACGGGTGCGGTGCAAGATAAGCGCTGGCGCGTGGACGCTTCCCACCACCGCACGCACGTCGGTATCGATGAACATCTGTCCCAGCGCGATCAACATCCCGGGGCTTACGGTGGAGCGTTCCAGCCGGCCATAGAAGCTGCGCGACTCCACCTCTACGGTCTGGCTCGGCGCCGCGACGTTGACCATCGATCCGTCGCCCCAGTTCGGCAGGATGAGCTCCGTCGCGGACTCGGCCAGAGCCTCGGTGGGCGTTCCCCATGGATAGTCCTCGGCGTAGGTGGAGCGTGCCATCCCGCCCGTGCAGATCAGAGCTCGGACACGCTCGGGGTAGGTGGCGGCGAACAGGAGACACATTGGAACGCCCTCCGAAAGCCCGGCGAGCGCGGCTCGCTCCGAGCCGGCGGCGTCCATCACAGCGCGCAGGTCGCCCATGCGCGTCTCCAGCGTCGGCGCATCGGCGACCGGATCCGAGAGGCCCGAGCCGCGACGATCGAACGTGATGACCCGCGCGAACGACCCCAGGCCTTCGAGCAGCCGCGCCGCTGGCTCGTGCTCCCAGGCCAGCTCGACATGGCTGGTGAAACCCCAAACCAACACAAGATCGAGGTCGCCCTCACCGAACACCTGGTAGGCGATGTGGACCCCACCGCTTTTCGCGTACCTGGTTTCGGGCCGTGCTATCGGTGCACTATGGACCGGGATCGGGACTGCCTTTCATGCATATCGCGCGGCGGATCACGGCTGGCTTAGCGCACCGCCAAGTGGTACCTGGATTGTCCCATGCGGGAATTCTGGCCGGAGCCAGGCCAATGGCAGGCTCACTGCTCGGTGGTGTATCCGCGCTGAGGAGCCACGAGCTACACGCGCGCTTCGGCCCGGGCGGCTGAGAGCCCGTCAAAGCGCACCCAGACGACCGCGCCGGTCACCACCGCCACGGTCAGGACGGCGGGCCAGGCGCCGATCGCAAGTGCAAGCACGTGAGAGATCACGAACGCCGTGAGGGCGACACCCGTCAGGGCTGCCGCGACACGCCGGCCATCGCGGCGGGCCCACTGCCGTGCGCACCAGGCGCCACCGGCGAGGAGCACCAGACCGCCCAGCGGACGGGAGCCCGAGCCGACGGCAACCGCGTAGCCCGCCACCAGCGCGCCGGCGGCCACCGCGGCGGTGGGAATGCGCGCGGCGAGCGAGCGGGGAGCGGACCGGCCAGCCATGCCTGCAGCCTAGCCGCGGGGGCGAGTGATACGCCCCGCAGCGTCGAGCTCGAAGCCGGGCAGGTCCAGGCGCTCGGCCAAGAGCCCGGGCACCTGCTCGCGCCGGAGTGGCGTCCTGACCGTCTCGGCCGCGGTCCGCTCGATCATCGTCAGCTCGCCCCAGTCGCTGAGGATCAGGCGCCTGCCGTCGGGCCAGTGGCGGGTCGCCAGGAACCCGGTCACGAAGGACGATTCCGGATGGGTGGCCGTCCACCAGTTGCTCATCTCGATGTCCACATGGGGCACGGGGACCGGCAGGAAGCCGTACACGTCGATCCAGTCGCCCGCCTCGAGCGTCTGCAGGACCCACTGGGCCCCGCGCTCGAGCACGCGGAAGCTCCAGCCGGCTTGCTCGTGCTCCGCGCCGGGCCCCCAGGGCAGTGGCTCGAGCAGGGTGCCGCTACCGAAGCCGACATCGGCATGCCAGGCGCCGCCGGCCAGGCCGCCTGGCTCGGCCTCGTCTCCGTCCGGGCCGCCGCTGACGCGCAGCAGCAGATGTGTGGGCGGTCTGACGGCTCCCGGTGCCAGCCCAATCATCACCCGCGCGAGGTACGGCTCGACTTGATAACCGAGCGCCTGGAGCGCCGCTTTCAGGAGCAGGTTCTGCTCGTAGCAGTAGCCGCCACGACGGCGGCCAACCAGCTTCTCGGCGAGCTCGGCCGAGCCCAGAGCGGGTGCGATGCCCATATGCGCGTCGAACCCCTCGAAGGGGATCGAGGTGGCGTGGGCCGGGTGCAGCTCCCGCAAGGAGGGATGCCCGCTGAGGCCGATCCGTGCCAGGTAAGCCTCGAGGTCGAACATCGCCGCCACTGTAACGAGCGCTCTGAGCCGCGCGAGCGCAATACTGGCGCGATGGCCTTCGCTCCCCCCGCCCGCCACCTGTTGCGCGCAAGGGACCTCGCGGACGCTCGCTACGCCGAGCCGATCGGGGTCGAGGAGATGGCGGCCGCGGCGGGGCTCTCCAAGGCGCACTTCAGTCGCGAGTTCCGGCGCGCGTTCGGCGAATCGCCCTACTCGTATCTGCTGACGCGCAGGCTGGAGCGGGCAGCGACGCTGCTGCGTAGCACTGACCGCTCGATCTCCGACATCTGCCTGTCGGTGGGCCTGACGAGTCTCGGCTCGTTCACGACCAGCTTCACGCGCACGTTCGGGCTCTCACCGGCCGCCTACCGCGAGCGCTTTCCGGCGGCCGCGGACATGGCGCTGGTGCCCGGATGCATCGTGCGTGCCTACGGCCGCCCCAAGAAGCGCACTTTTCGAGAAGACAGGAGCGAGCGGCCGGTCTAGCTTGACCGCATCGTTCCCCCTGAAAGGAGAAACCAATGTTCAAAATCACAAACGCGCAGCTGTGGGTCCAGGACCAGGAGGAGGCGCTTGCCTTCTACACGGAGAAGGTCGGCATGGTCCTCGCCGCTGACGTGACGCTGCCCGAGCTTGGCGGCTTCCGCTGGCTGGCCGTCTCGCCTCCGGGCCAGCCCGACGTGTCGATCGTGCTGATGGCGATCCCCGGTCCGCCGATCATGGACCAGGACACGACCGAGCAGGTCGAGACGCTGATGGCCAAGGGCTTCGCCGGCACGGTGTTCCTGACGACCGACGACTGCCGGGCAGCCTACGAGGAGCTGAGCGCGCGCGGTGTCGAGTTCCACGAACCTCCGGAGGAGCGTCCCTACGGGATCGACTCCGGGTTCCGCGACCCGTCCGGCAACAACATCCGGCTGGGTCAGATCCGTGACCTCGCGGAGCTGGAATCCGTGGCGGCGGCGGGCTGAGCGATGGGACGGGCGTACGAGGCCGGACTCCAGGAGATCGGGGACGGCCTCCACGCCTACCTCCAACCCGACGGTGGCTGGGGATGGAGCAACGCCGGGCTGATCAGCGACGGCGAGAGCACGATGCTGATCGACACGCTGTTCGACCTCGATCTCACCGCCAGGATGCTCGAGGAGATGCGCAGGGCGGTCCCCGCCGCGGCTCGCATCGGCACGGTCGTGAACACTCACGCCAACGGCGACCACTGCTACGGCAACCAGTTGGTGAGCGACGCCCTGATCGTGGCCTCCGAGCGCGCGGCGGCCGAGATGTCCGAGCTGCCCCCTGCGGCGATGGCGACGCTGGTCGAGCAGGCCACCAACATGGGTGAGTTGGGGGAGTTCTTCCTGCGCTGCTTTGGCAGCTTCGACTTCAAGGGAATCGAGCTGACGCTGCCACAGGAGACCTTCAGCGGCGAATTGACCCTGCGAGTCGGGTCACGGGAGGTGCGCCTGAAGGAGCTGGGCCCCGCGCACACCAAGGGCGACACGATCGCGGTGCTGCCCGCCGAGCGGGTCGTCGATCCGCTCGCCCTCTGGGCCGAGGTACTCGAAGCCTCGACCCCGCCGCCGGCGGCTGATGCCCGGAGCCGCGCAGCTGGAGCGCCGTAGCCTCGGCACGGATTCCTACGCCCGAGCGCGGGTCCGGGCGCCGCGCTTAGCAGCCCTGCTGCGCTTGTCGGCCTTTCGCTTACGCGTACGCGCGGCCTTCTTTGCTGCCGCACTCCGCTTCTCCGGTCCGTGGCGAAGGCGATCACTAACGTCGCCGACGACCGAGCTAAGGTCCGCCATCGCGTGCCTGGCGACCTTTGGCTTACCAGCGCCGCTCGTAGCACGGGCCACCTGCTTGGCGACCTTCTTGCGGACGCCCCGCGCCCGCAGGCTCTTGAATAGGTCGGTTTCAATCTTAGTCATTGTTCCTCCTCGGGCTTTGTTCCTTTCCACTTTCGTTAACCCGCAACTCGGTCGCGACACCCACGTTGGCGGACTACCATCCGCGATCGGTAACAGCTGTCACCGTGAACCTCACTCAGCTGCCCATTCTGATGAAACTGATCAGTCGGAGCGTTGATTGATCGCCAGTGCCTCGTCTTGGCCGCTGTCGCTCGCATCCGGGTCGATCGCACGTGCCTGCGCGTGCTGATCGCGGGCAGACTCGGTCAGATGCTCAGCCTCAACCGCCCGTCGCTCCGCGGCCGCATGTCCCTGCCGCGCCTGAGCGGCGCGTTCCTCAGCTTCAGCCTGAGCACGCTTGGCTTCGGCGGCCTGCTCATCAGCCGAGGCGCGCGCACTTTCCGCTTGGATCGAACGGCTTCTGGCCTCCTGGCGAAGCTCGCCCGCCTGCTCACGACGACGTTCGTCACGCCTGCGGCTCGCGGCGCGAGCGACGAGGGCGATGAGCACTAGCACCACCACGGCGCCAACAGCAATTGCGATGATCGTTCCGGTGTTCATGGTTTCCTCCTGTAGCTAGTTTTGTTTGGGTTCCTGTGGCTGACGCGAAGACGTCTAGGCCGGGGCAGGCGCGCCGTGGGCCCTAGTGCCACTGGAGCCAAAGGCCGCGGAGTCCGCAGCGTCTGCCAAGCTGAGCTCGCCGCGCGTCAACAGCAGGGCGAGCCGCGTAGCCGCCTGGCACGAGCCGACCCCTGCGGCGCAGCAGCTCGCAGGGGTCACTACGGAGCTAGAGGCGCGGTTCTTCGTAAGGTCCGCCGACTACTCGCCGTCGAGCGGTGGCCATGTAGATCAGCGACAGCACCACGCCGACGATGCCGGCGATGATGAGAATCAGGCCGATCGCTGGCCGCGACACGCCCGACACGTGAAACGTCAGGGCGTAGCGGATGATCGCGCCGACGGCGATGAGGAAGATCGATGTGCCGATGGACATACCTAGATCCTCCCGCCTCTGCGATAGCCGAATCCGCCGCCCGTGAGGAAGACCACGAGGGCTACCAGCAGCAACAGCCAAAGCAACGGGCTTACACCGATCCCGCCCGCGACGGCTGCGATTACCAGGACAATCAAAAGCAACTCCAAGAGCCCCATGGGAGTCCTCCTTTCGTTGAATTCTCCTCAGCAAACGCTCAGCGAAGAGAGAGAGAACATTCTTTCTATCACAGAGAGAGCGCTCTTTCTGGTGAGTACCCTGCTAAGGCATGCTTGAAACCCACCGCCAGCCGGCCGAGACGGGGGTCAGCGCTCGCGAGCGGATTCTGGATGCCGCCTACGAGCTGTTCTCGCGACGCGGCATCCAAGCAGTTGGGGTCAACGAGGTGATTGAGCGCGCGGGCGTCGCGACCGCGACGCTCTACCGGCACTTCCCCTCCAAGGACGAGCTCGTGCTCGCGTTCCTCGACCTCCGCGAACAGCGCTGGACCAAAGACCTCATTGAAGCCGGGGCCATGCGTCGCGGCTCGAACCCCGAGGAGCGACTACTCGCCATCTTCGATGTACTCGACGAGTGGTTCCATCGCGACGACTTCGAGGCGGGCTCGTTCATCAAGGTACTGCTCGAACTCGGCCCTCAGCATCCCGCAGGGCGGCGCCAGCGTTCGGCATCTCGAGCAGATCCGCGCGATCGTACGCCGCTTAGCCGAGGAAGCCGGCCTGCGCGACACCGATTCGTTCGCGCACTCGTGGCACATCCTCATGGAGGGCTCGATCGTCGTAGCAGCCGAGGGCGATGTGCAAGCCGCGCGGCGAGGCAAGGCGATGGCACGCCATGCTCATCGATCAGTACCGATAGCGCTTCCGCGCTCGAGTGGAATGATTCCCCGGAGTGGATGATCAACGCAAGCGCCGTATGGCGCAGAACGAGGCCCTGGCACGACGCATAAACGACAGGATCGAGTATCAGCGTCCACGCAACGGAGAGTCGGCCGACACCTTCATATGCGAGTGCGTCCGCGTGGATTGCGGTGGGGTACTGGACCTCTCGATCGGGGAGTACGCACGCGTGCGATCCCATCCGCGCCGGTTCGTCGTGCTCCCAGGGCATGAGGAACCGGCCGTCGAGTCGACTGTCGAGGTCTACCCCGGTTATGTCGTGGTCGAAAAGCGCGGCGAGGCGGGACGGATCGCGGAAGCCGAGGCGAGCGGCTAGCCACAACTCGCACTCGGGGGTGTTCACCCGGTGAGCGATCACGGTCTCCACGCTGCCGAGGATCCTCGCAGTCTTCGTCTCACCGCCCATGCATGCCCTCCACGACCTGTGGAGCAAGGACCAACGAGGTGGCTGCCCGAAGCCTATCCGGCACGAAAAGAAGCCTCACAAAGTGTCCCGTTGCCGGTACCTCGCCGAAGAAGCAGGCGATAGACCTACCGTTCTGACTTTGAGGAGATGGGGGTTTTCTTCTGCCGACCCTGTTGAAGACAAAAAACGGCTCGGAAAACCACCAGAAGCTCGTCCTATGACTCCCCTGTGCGCTCCTTGCGACGAGCGCCCCGGTGAGAAACGGCTTAGTGACGCTTCGTTCTGTGCCGTGCCTTCGGTCTCGGCTTGGACCAGTTATCGAGATGAAACGTTGTCGGTTTGAGTATGGGTTCGTGAATCTCGGCGCAGCGCCAGTTGTGGTTGCGGAATGCGCTGCTACGAAACGTGATTTCAAACCGTTTGCCGTTGAACGTGCCCTCGCTTTCCACCTGGCCGGTGTAGTCGCGCAGGGTGGCTTTGCCCATGACTCCGCCGCGTTCCGTCCCGCCTAGCCCTCGTTCCCTCGGCTGAGCGTAAACGTGCGCTTCGAAATCGCTTGGGCCAAAGAGAGAGCCAGGGCCTTCTTTACATTTGGAGCCGATCGAGAAGCCTTCACCGTACTTTTCGCCCCAATAACCCGGGTCCCAGACTTCAGCGGCAAACGTGACGCTGCCGAGGCTCGCGTTGTACTGGATGACCACTTCATGGTCATACTCATGGGCCTGGTCCGCGGGAGGAGGCGCTACGCCGATGCTGGGCGAGTTTCGTGGTTCGGGAAAGACTACGCGACCACTGTGAACCGCAGCGACAGCTACGCCTGAGGACAGGAGCCCAACGGCGGAGATAACGATCGTGCAGATTGTTTTGTGTACCACGCTCATGTCACCTGAGTTGCTGCATCGAGCCTATTCCGTTACGGTCGATCGCCAATGGCATCCGCCGTGCAACGTCCTGTCGCGCGACGCCCGGCTGCGCGATTTCAGGTTGGCGTCCTTACGTCCCTGCTCGGGCTGGCAGTCCTTGCCTGGCTTTTGACGCACGAACGCATGCTTGACATGGACGCCGGTCCCGGCACTAACCCCGGGAGCCTCGGCTTCTACGTCGTGTCGTGGGTCGTGATGATGAGCGCAATGATGTTCCCTTCGATCGTGCCAATGGTGATGACGTTCGCGTTCGTCCAGCGCCGCCGGCGCGATCGCGGGACGATCGATCGCGCCGTCTCCTCATGGGTGTTCGTGACCGGATATCTCCTGACATGGACGGCGTTCGGGGTGTTGGCGTACGGCCTCTATACCGGCGTGCGCTCGCTCTCGATCCCCGAGCTGTCGTGGCATCGAGGCGGACCCTATCTCGCGGGTGGTGTGCTGCTCGCGGCTGCGGTCTACCAGCTCACGCCCATCAAGGACGCCTGCCTGCGCCGCTGCCGCGGACCGCTTGACTTCGTGCTCACCCACTGGCGTGACGGACCCTCTGGAGCACTCCACATGGGCGTCGTGCACGGCGCGTGGTGCGTCGGCTGCTGCTGGGCGTTGATGGCCGCGCTGTTTGCCCTCGGGGTGATGAGCCTGACCTGGATGCTCGCCATCGCCGGGCTGATTGCGATCGAGAAGCTGTTGCCCTGGCGAGAGTTCACCAACCGCCTAGTCGCCATCACACTGGTCGTGCTTGCTTTGGGTGTCTCGTTCGCGCCGCGGGACGTACCCGGTCTCATACTGCCCGGCTCCCCACAAGCCAAAGCGGCAATGCACACGATGTCCGGGATGCACCCGGCGGGCGAAGCTATGCCGAAGCATCAAATGGCGCCGATGAATCAGAAATAGGTCATAGAGTGCTGGGATGGGCGTTCGCCCAAGCTTGGCCGGAGTGGGAGGTTTGCTCACAAACCGTGAGCAAATTGCTGTGGGGCACCGTTCTGGACGAGGCGCATGTACCGCGCCCGGTCGTAAGCTTCGGACGGTGTTGCGGCTCATCACGATCCCGATCAGTCATTACTGTGAGAAGGCGCGGTGGGCATGAGTCGATGTGTCCCCCGCTAGCGGGACCACGCACTCAGCGCATACCAGCAATAGAGGCCGACACCACCAGTGTCGGCATTCAGCCGGGCCTGCAGGTGGCGGGTGGCTTCGCACGCGCCGCGGGAAAGACCGTGCCGAGCAGGCCGCGAATAGTCGCCGCAGCGATATTCATCTGGTCGAAGTAGTCGCGCCACACCACTATCTCCCCATCGCGAACGTCAAAGCGCCCGCACACCCAGAACTGGATGCGCAGCCGGCCCCACTTCAGCACGTCCGTACGCTCGGTCAACACGGACGACCCATCGGCCGAGATCAGGTGCACGTAGACCTCGAACCCCGTGCCCACCCGGTTCATCGCCTGAAACAACCTCCGTACACGCTCACGGCCGTGGATGGTCGGCAGTCCCTTGTTTTCGTACTCCACGTCCACCGCCAAGAGCGCCACCGCCCCATCGACATCTCCCAAGCGAAGGAGGTCCAAGAAACGCTCGACCACCAGCGTGGGAGTGAAACCGGCCGCCGGTTGGCTGGCTTGTTCCTCCGTGACCTCGCTTGCAGGCTCACGCATAGCTGTAAGCATAGGTGACGCCTGTCACGCGCCCGCTTCGATCTTGGTACCCCAGGAGGTGCCCGCCGCAACGCCCGTCACAATCGGGCGCGTGCCGTTGCCGCGCGACCGCGCCGTCACGCCCGGGTGCCCACCGCGAGCAGATACTCCTGCTCGAAGCGCGCTTGCTCGGGCGTGCCGCGGTTCCACTCGTCGCAGAACGAATTCAGGGCGCCGGTGAACTCCGCCTCTTGGCCGTTCTTGCGTGCATTCGCCTGCGCGGCGATCGTCGGACCGTACTTCGCCTTGAAGTGCTCGCCGTAGTCGCGCGGATGCTCGAAGGCCGTGATCGTCAGGTCCTCTCGCCTCAGCGTGTGAAGGCCGACACGATCGCCGAACAGCTCCTTGACGTGATCCTCGCCACCCCACAGCGGTGGTGACTGGGCGCCGGGCGGGGGAGGCGGGGCGAACGGCCCCATCGTCCGGAAGAGCGAGCCGATCATGCCCTCGGGCGTCCAGTTCAACATCCCGATCGTGCCGCCCGGACGACAGACCCGGACCAGCTCGTCGGCGACATCCTGGTGGTGGGGCGCGAACATCGCGCCGATCGACGACATGACGACGTCGAACGACGCATCCTCGAAGGGCAGGTGCTCGGCGTCGGCCTGCACCCACTCGAGGGCGAGCCCCTCGGCGTCCGCGTGGCGACGGCCCGCCTCCAGGAGCTCGGGCGTGAGGTCGCTGGCCGTGACCTTTGCGCCTGTCTTGGCCGCAGGAATCGACGCGTTGCCGGTGCCGGCGGCGACATCGAGGACCGTCATCCCCGGGCCGATCGTGCAGGCCTCGACGAGCGTTGGCCCCAGGGGCAGCAGGAACGTCTCGACCATGGACGGGTAGTCGCCCGAGGCCCACATCGCGCGATGGCGCGCCTTCAGCTCAGAATCCTGCGCGGCGTCCGGCAAGGTCTCCCCCATTCCTCGTTTACGGTCGCGAGCGACGTTATACCCGTCAGCCCCGGCCCGCAACCGGCCCGCGGTACTGAGGAGATTGGTGCACCGGCGCGACGCCGCCTCTCCGTCGAGATGGGCTGTGGCATAGATATGATCCCGGTCGGCTAGCCGCGAAGGCTGGCCTTGAATCTGGCAAGGGGGATCATGTCCAGCTCGATCGTGGTCGGCTAACGCTATGACTGCTGCACGCTCCATCGCCGAGCTCCCGGGGCCGCGGAGGCTGCCGCTCCTCGGGAACGCCCACCAGTTGTTTCCGCCGTCGCGAGTGCACCTGAAGGCGGAATCGTGGGCGAACCGGTACGGCCCGATCGTGCGCGTCAACCTCGGCTTGCGGACCATAGTCGGGATCAGCAGCCACGAGGCGATCAACGAGATCTTGCGGGACCGTCCGGGTGGCTACCGGCGTTGGCTTGAGCAACGCGCCGTGATCGAAGAGATGGGCCCGCCTGGCTTGTTCATCGTCGAGGGCGACGATTGGAAGCGCCAGCGCCGGCTCGTCGTGACCGCGCTGAACACGAACCACATCCACCGTTACTTCGAGATCGTTCGCCTCTCCACCGAGCGGCTCCACCGTCGCCTCCTGGATGCCGCCAGGCAAGATCGAACGCTGGACATCTGCGACGAGCTGACCTCCTACACCGTGGACATAACCTCGGCGCTCGCTCTTGGGCACGACCTGAACACGCTCGAGCGCGGCGATGGCGAGATCCAGGGACACATTCGCCGCGTGATGCAGATGACCGGGCGAAGGCTCGCGGCGCCGTTCCCGTATTGGCGTCATTTTCGGCTGCCCGCGGATCGCGCACTCGACCGCTCGACGAAGCAGATGCACAAAGCGATCGGCCGCTTCATTAAAGATGCACGCGAGCGGATGGACGCGAGGCCGGAGTCCTACGAGAAGCCCGTAAATCTTTTGGAGGGGATGCTCGCCGCTCAGAAGACCGACGGCGGCGCCTTCACCGATGAAGAGATTGCCGGCAACGTCTTCGTGATCCTGCTCGCCGGCGAGGACACCACCGCACACACCCTCGCCTGGACGCTCTGGCTGCTCGGCTCGCGACCCGAGTACCAGCGTCGCCTCGCGGACGAGGCGCGCGAGCAGCTAGGAGACCAGCCGCTCCCCAGCGAGTTCGAGACCACGGATGGTCTCAGTTACGCGGAAGCTGTCGTACAAGAGGCAATACGATTGAAGGCTGTCACGGCGATGATCGCTGTCGAACCAATCAACGACACGACGATCTGCGACACACACATCCCGGCCGGCACGCGCCTGTTGTTGATGTTGCGCTACGCCTCTCGTGACGCGGCCGGGCGTACCGAGGAGTTCCTGCCCGAGCGCTGGCTGACTACAGACGAGGAGACGCAACCCAAGAAGACGCTGGCGTTCGGCGCCGGCCCGCGCTTCTGCCCAGGGCGCAACCTCGCGATCCTCGAGTCGAAGACCGCCCTGGCGATGATCGCGCGCAACTTCGAGTGGGAGCTCGACGAATCTGCCGGTCCCGTCACCGAGGCCTTCGAGTTCGCGGTCGTGCCGCGCAAACTACGGATTCGGATCCGCGAGCACGCAAAGGCGGCCGTCTAGGATGCGCCCCCTCGATCGGGCATTCGCCCGGATCACCACGAGCATACCCGTCTCTGCCGTGCGGGCGAGCGGGAAGCTCCAGACGCGGTTCTATCGCATGAGTGGCGGCCGGTTCTGGGGAAAGTTCGCCCACAAACCCGTCCTGGTGCTTACTACCACCGGACGCCGCTCGGGGCAGTCACGCTCTACGGTGGTGCTGTATATGGCAGATGGCGAGAACATCGTCGTGATCGGGTCGAACGCCGGGAATGAGAGACCGCCCGCGTGGGCGCTGAATCTCCTAGCCAACCCGGACGCCGAAGTGCAAATCCGTAGTGAGCAGCGACGGGTGCGCGCACGGGTTGCCGAGGGCGATGAGCGCGCGGAGTTGTGGACCCGGATGAATGACGAGTATCGCGGCTTTGACAAATACCGCGAGCGGACTAACCGCGAGATAAAAGTATTCCTGCTGGAACCTTGCTGACCCGTGGGCCGGCGGACAGAAGCCCGCTACATTCCTGAGCGCCCAGCGGCAGAACCAAACGTCACCTGAGCGTAGACTCGTTCTCGTGCAGCCACCGCAAACGCAGTACGTCGAGCGAGACGGGACCACGATCGCCTACCAGGTTGTGGGCGACGGTCCGGTCGACGTTCTCATCTCCCACGGATTCGCTACCCACCTTGATCTCCAGTGGGCGGACCCGGGGCTCTCGCGCTTTCTGTCTCGTTTTGCCTCGTTCGCGCGGTTGATCATGTACGACAAGCCGGGCACGGGCCTGTCGGATCCGGTCCCGCAGGTGCCCACTCTTGAGGAGCGCGTCGCCGACATCGAGGCGGTCCTTGACGCGGCAGGCTCTGAGCGTGCCGTGCTGTTCGGCCTTTCCGAGGGTGGCCCCACATCGGTTCTACTGGCCGCAATGCGGCCGCAGCGGATCACTTCGTTGATCCTTTTCGGCTCGTTCGCGTGCACCCCTTGGGCTGCGCCCGGAGACTTTACAGCTGAGCAGCTCGAGCGTGTGAACCGCATTCGCAGTCAGGTGCACGAGGTGATTGAGCACTGGGGCGATGGGGGCAGGCTGATGGAGGTCTTCGCCCCAAGTGTGACTTTGAACGAATCGCAGAAGCGCTCGTTCGGGATATACGCACGGGCCGCAGGAAGCCCGCGCATGGCCCGGGCGCTCATCGAGGTTGTCGAGCAGATCGATATACGCGACGTGCTGCCGTCAGTGCGCGTGCCGACACTGGTGATGCACGCGAAGGACGACCGCGTGATTCCGTTTGAGGGTGGCCAAGGGCTGGCGGAGGGCATCCCCGGGGCGCGCCTGGTCACGTTCCAAAGCGCAGACCATGCCTACTGGCTCATCGACGGGCTCCTCGATGAGATCGAGCGGTTCGTCACCGGCGCGGTAAGTCGCACCGAGCCGAACCGGGTGTTGACGAGCATCCTGTTCACAGACATCGTGGGGTCGACGACGCGTGCGGCAGAGCTCGGCGACCGTGCCTGGCGTGAGTTGCTCGAGCGTCACGACGAGCTGGTCGAGCACACGGTTTCCGAACACGGCGGCCGGGTCGTCAAGCACATCGGCGATGGGGCGCTCTCGGCGTTCGACGGGCCGGCGATGGCGATGCGATGTGCTGAGGCGCTGAACGAGGGAATCGCAGAGCTCGGCATACAGCTGCGCAGCGGTATCCACACCGGCGAGTGCGAGCTAATCGGAGAGGACCTCGGCGGCCTGGCCGTCCACATCGGCGCTCGCGTCGGCGCGCTCGCGGGCCCGGGCGAGATCGTCGTCTCCTCAACCGTCAAGGAGCTCGTCGTCGGCTCGGACATGCAGTTCACCGATCGCGGCGAGCACGAGCTGAAGGGCGTCCCAGGCTCGTGGCACCTCTACGCACTTGGAAAGCAGCGCACGCCACTGTCCGAACTCGATGGGGCGGCGGCGTACATGCGTCGCTCAGATCGCGTCGCCGTCACGCTCGCGCGCCGGATGCCGCGGGCGATGCGCCTCGCCGGGCAGCTTGCGAGCCGCGGGAGCACCCCGGCATAGACGGCGCCCTCAAGCACAAGCCACTCGGAACTCTGAGGGCCAGCCTGTCTCTGAGCAATCGCCAGGGTCGCATGTCGCTACGCTGTGCCGATGCGAGTCCGGGGGCTTATCGCTGTGGCGGTTGCCGTCGCGTGCTCGCTGGTAGTCGTTCTCAGCTCCGGGCTGGCGGCTGCTGGGCACAAACAGCAAGTCCCCTCCGTGTGCGAGATCGTGTCCGCGCCAGCGCCGCGCCCGCGACTGTTGCTCACGACACCACCCGTCGCGCTCAGCTCGATCCTCGAAGTGCTCCAGCGCCCGAGGAGCAGCGCAGCCGAACTGCCACCGGGCGGTGTCCCACGGCTCGGCTACTCGGTTCTGTGGTTCAACTACATCCACTTCCTGGCGAGCGGTCCCGATCAGACACGCTACTTCCTGATCCCGGGCATCATCGACGTGCAGCTCTCCGCAGCGTGCCTGCACTCGCTGTCACCGAGCAAGCGTCGTGAATACGAAACAGAAGCACAGGCGCAGCAAGCCGGATCGGTGACGCTCGAGGCCTTCAGCGGCGAAGCAGAGGCGGCCGCCATCCCCTACACAGCCAAAGCCATCCAAGCGGGTTACGCGCTGCTGGCCATCCCCAACCCATCCAACTCACCGGTGGCAATCGTCGGCGTCGTGCCTGACAGTGTCGCGTCGGTGACGATCACAGCAGCAAACGGCAGCACAGAGCCAGCGCAGGTGACGAACAACCTATTCCTTGCGCCTCCACCACAAGGTGGACTGAGGGCTCTGACGGTCCGGTGGTATGCCGCCAGTGGGTCGCTCATCAAGACCGTTCAGACCAGTCACGTCCATCTGGGTGCCGTGGTGGAAACCGGCGGGCCGACTCAGTTCACGGTCCCTCCGCCGCCCGCAGTGGTGAAGTCCGGCAAGCGTCAGCTGGCTGAGTTCGAACAGGGCCGGATGGTGGTGGCACAGTCGGGATGCCTGGCGTGCCATCGCATCGGCCAGAGCGGCAATCACGGTCCTGGTCCCGGCCTCACCCAGATCGGAGCCAAGCTCTCCCGCCGCAGCATCGAACACGCGGTCATCGACCCTACCGCCCCGATGCCCTCGTTCAAGAACCTACCGGCGGCCAAGTTCCATGCTGTCGTCATGTTCCTGAGCGAGCTTCGCTGAGCCTCGAGGCCAGCGACTGCGACCGGCACGACGACGAGTAGGCGCCGGGCATCAGCGACCAGGCAAGTAGTTCAGCACAAGCCCCAGGGGGCGTCGATCACGAACCGCCAGCCGTCTGCGCCACGCGCAAAGCCGACGACGGATTGTCCTCGCTGCTCACCCGCGTCTCCGGGATCTCTGGCAAAACGCATCGTCCAGTCCTCCGAGGCGACAGCGAAATCACCGGTCACGATCATGGTCTTGACTTGCATCGCCATCTCGACGTGCATGGAGATAAGACCCGCAAGCAGCTCCCGGATCGCGGATACACCGCGAGCGCAGTTGCCATCTGGCGCCAGCAATACAGCGTCGTCGCGGTAGAGCAGAAGGGCGCCGTCCAGGTCTCCAGCGTTGATCGCCGTGGCGAGGGCGTCGGAGACGCCAGCGGGCGTGTCGGGGAGTGCTGATGTGTTCATGCTGCCCGATGGTACGCTTTGCGAACTAGTACGCCAAACGATCCATCGTGGATCTGCGAACTAGTTTCCCTAGATGAACCAGATGAGTACCCGTCCCGAACCAGACGCGGTGAAGCGCGCTCTCGACGTACTCGGCGATCGTTGGACGTTCCTGGTGCTGCGCGAGGCGTTTTTCGGCGTGCGCCGCTACGGCTACTTCCAGCGCAATCTCAGTATCGGCCGGAATGTTCTCGCCGCCCGGCTCTCGGGCCTGGTCGAGCACGGACTCTTGGAGCGAGTCCGCTACCGCACCAATCCCGATTGGTACGAGTACCGGCTGACCAACGCCGGCATGGACCTCTTCCCCGCGATACTCACCATCAAGACCTGGGCCGACCGACATCTCCTCGACCCCAACGCGCAAACGCTCAGCGTCCGTCACCGAACCTGCGGCGCCGAGCTGACACCCGTTGTCGTCTGTGAGAGCTGCCACGAGCCGATCGCCGCCGGCGATGTCGAGTTCCAGACTGCTCGCGCAGACCAGAGTGGCGCCAGAACCAGCACAGCAGCAAGACCTACCCGACATCCACGCTCATCCGCGGCGTGCAGCTCACCCCTTAGCTGACTGCGCACATATAGCCCGGCGCGCCGTGTCGGCTACGCGTGCGCTCCGCGTGGCGCGAGCGTGAGACCGCGCGGCACCGGACGGGCGCCAGCCTCATCTCTCGCAGGCGGCTACCAGGCGGTCACGACCGGCGTGCTTGGCTGCGCGGAGCGCGCGGTCTGCGCGTGCGAGCAGGGACTCCGCGGACTCCGCTCCGTCCCACGTCGCGATGCCGCCGGATACCGTCTGCCCGTCGGGCGTGACCGTGCGCAGACGCTCCACGACATCGGAAGCGCCAGCAGGCGGGCAATCCGGGAGGATCACGATGAACTCCTCCCCACCGTAACGGCCAATGAAGTCGCTCTGGCGGATCTCGATCCGCCACGCCGCAGCGGCATCGCGCAACAGCACGTCGCCAGCGGAATGCCCATAGCGATCGTTGTAGTCCTTGAAGCGATCGATGTCGAGCATCGCAATAGTTACCTGGTAGCCCATCCGCCTGGCGCGAGCCAGCTCGCGGCGGATCTCCTCGTCCAACGCCCGCCGGTTCGCGAGCCCGGTCAGCTCGTCGGTCCGGGCCATCGCCTCCACCCGCGCGAGCAGCGCCTCTCGCCCGGACTCCACCGGGGACGCGTTGAGGTCGTTACGGAAGCCGGCGTCCGGGACCAGGCGCCGCGCCGCTGCCCGCACAAGGATCGCCTCGGCGACGAGAGCCTCATCGACCGCGTACTGCGAGTCGCTCACAAGCTCTTGGAGCAGGCGTATCCGCTGTCGCATACCGATCAACCTCTGTATCGGCACCGCCAGCGACAGAGAGCCCTTCGCCGGGGTCACTGGACGAGCGTATGAAATCGCGCAAGACGTGAAGGAACCCGAGGAATGCCACCGACGGCAACCGGCCGGTCAAGACATAGACGGCGCAACGAACCCGCACCGTTCGGCCTACCGCGTGTTAGCGGGTGAGACCTACGGAGTCTGGAGATTGTGGACCGGGAACTCCTTCACGTCCGGCGGGTTAGGGAACCCAAGGTCGCCAAGGCTCTGAAGGCATTGGCCCGCGGTCCCAAATCAGCGCCTT
Organism: uncultured Solirubrobacterales bacterium; assembly: GCA_963817605.1. Lineage (GTDB taxonomy): Bacteria > Actinomycetota > Thermoleophilia > Solirubrobacterales > Solirubrobacteraceae > Palsa-744. Next base: position 65,848 of record CAWFOV010000001.1, read on the forward strand.
GGGTCCTGGACAGTCGATCTACGTGACGGATGCTGGCGGCGATACTCTCCAAACGTGAGCCCCGGCCCTGCTCTGCCACGGTGAGCAGCGAGAGAAATTGGAGCTTCGGATGGCACCTCGAATAAATCGCAGCGACGAAGGCGTCAGGCACACAACCTTGCACGGCCATGACGTGGCCTACCGTCAAGCGGGCAGCGGCCCCGTCGTGGTGCTCGTCCACGGGATCACGTCCAGCTCGGCGACCTGGGAGCGAGTGATGCCTCGCCTCGCCGAGCGCTTTACCGTGATAGCCCCCGACTTGGCGGGTCATGGCGAGTCGGCCAAGCCCAGAGGCGATTATTCACTCGGCGCGCACGCGAGCAGCCTGCGTGATCTGCTGCTCGCCCTCGGACACGAGCGGGCAACCTTTGTGGGGCACTCACTCGGCGGAGGGATCGCGATGCAGTTCTCCTACCAATTCCCCGAGCGCTGCGAGCGGCTCGTGCTGGTTGACAGCGGCGGCCTTGGCCGCGACGTCAACTGGCTGCTTCGGGCCGCAACGCTTCCCGGCTCCGAGCTCGTGCTTCCCTTTCTCGCGGCAACCCGCCTGCTCGACGCCGGCGCGCGCGCCGGCGGCTTGCTCGGCCGGCTAGGACTGGGCCTCGGGACAGATCTGCAGGAGATAGCTCGCGGGCACTCAACGCTGTCCGACAGCGCCGCCCGTGCCGCCTTCGTCCACACGCTTCGCTCGGTCGTCGAGCCTGGCGGCCAGCGCGTCGACGCCTCGAACCGGCTCTACCTGGCCGAACATCTCCCGTTCCTGCTGATCTGGGGCGAGCGCGACTCGATCATCCCCATCTCCCACGGACATGCGACCCACGAGCGGATGGCAAACAGTCGCCTGGAGGTGTTCCCGCGTTCAGGCCACTTCCCCCAGCTCGACGAGCCCGAGCGTTTCCTCGACGTGCTCATCGAGTTCATCAACTCGACCGAGCCAGCCGCGCTCGGCGCGAACAGCCGTCGCTGATCAGTCCTGAGTTACTCCGAGCTAGTGCCCATCTTTTCGCGGCAGCCGCGCGGCCGCCATCGGCCTCTATCGGCTCACGGTGCGCGCGCTGCGCGCGCTTCCGAGACCCCAGGAGACGATCCGCGCCGGAAATCCGCGGGTCTGCATCACGGCTCGATCGGCAGGACCTCAGAGAGGCCCGTGAGCTCTAGCACGCGCCGCACGATGACGGTGGGGTTGCGTAGCGTCACGGCGTCAACGTTCTTGGTGGCGCTGACGAGCACGGCGATACCGGCACTGTCCATGAACCGCAGCTCGGAGAGATCGAAGATGAGCCGCACAGGCCCTTCGGCTGTGATCGCGGCCACAGCCTTCTCCAGCGAGCCGGCGCCAGCGATGTCAAGCTCACCGGAGAGCATGATAATCGGATCTCCCGTCGGATCGAGATGCGTATAGATCACGAACTCAGCAGCCGGATCGCTCTCTAGCTCAGCCATTGAACCCCCAGTATCGCGGTATCGTCTTGGTGGTCCTCGGAGGTGAGCTCACGCGCGAGCTTGCTCACGAGATCTTCGAGGGAAAGCCGAGGGCCGATGGCCGCGTCGCGCAACCTTGCAAGCCCTATGTCGAGAACCTCTCCTCGGCGCTCCACCAACCCATCGGTGAAAGCTATCAGCGTGGCGTTAGGCGCCACTGAGACGGTCCTCTCCTGATATCGCGCGTCGTTGCTGACGCCGACGGCCGGGCCAACGTCGAGCTCGACAAACTGGCCACCCTCACCGTCTATCAGCAACGGCGGGAGGTGCCCGGCGCTGGCCACGGTCATCTGATGAGCGTCCACGTCGATCAGCGCGCACAGGACGGTCGCCATGTAGGTGTGTGGTTTGCTGTTGACGAAGTCCGAGAGCGTGGCGAGCACCCTCGCTGGACGGGACCCCAGAGCCGCATAGGCCAGTGCGGCATGTCGCAAAGAGGCCATCGTGGTGGCAGCGCTGAGTCCGTGGCCGGAGACATCGCCAACTAGGAACAGTACCCGGCCCTCGCCAGCGTCGAGGATGTCATACCAGTCACCGCCAATGTCCACCCCGGAAGCGGCCGGTATGTAGCGTGCGTTGACCTCCAGACCATCGACCGATGGCAGTGTGTCGGGAAGCAGGGCATGCTGAAGCGTTTGGGAGATACCGCGCTGTTCGGTATACATATCCCGGTTTTCCGCGGCCACCCGGTCAAGAATGCCCGCGAGATCCTCAGCGCGTTGGCGATCGTGTGCGAGACGATCGGTCATCCATGCCACCGACATGGTCACCAACAGACCCGCGAGGGCGATGATCCAAGGCAGGTCTTTGAAGAACGTGCCACCGAGCGAGCCATTCGGGCTCACCACGACCGTGAACACCCCTGCGCCGAACGGGACCACGTCGGAAGCCTGGCGACCCTTGATCGGCAGGTCCTTGACACTGGTTACCAAGATGTCGCCGCTGCACCGGGAGTGACCCAGATACAGCGCGTAGTTGAGATCGGAGAATGCCGAGTTCTTCTCCAGTTTCGAGCGTCTGTTCGCGGGCAGCGGGTTTTCCGCGTAGACCGCGAACCCGTGTGCACGGCCGGGGGCGCTGAAGTCAAAGCCGAGCGCTGGATGCGGGGAGTTGAGAAAGCTCGTGAGGTTCAAGACGCCAGATCGGGTGGAATGTGTAAAGAACTGCTTGGCCCTGTTCGGCATCGACTCGAGCGCAGGAGTCCCGCCGAGCACGGCGCTCGGCTTAAGGTGCGAGGTCCCCAGGGGCCACAGTGAGACCGAGGAGAACTGGCGTCCGGCGCCAACATAGGGCGCCATGAACGCGCGAAACTTCTGAGCGCTGCCGCCCGTGGCATCGGCCAGCTCGGCGGCCGACGCGAGCGGCGTCTGAATCGATGGGACCGTGGCTGCCAGCACCAGGCTCAGCTCCCGCACCCGGAGCTTCAGCAGCCGTCGCTCGTTGCGGTTGTATACCGCTAGGGACGTCAGCACCAGCGCGGCCGTCACGACCAGCCCAATCAGCAGCGCAGTCACCGCCACCCAGGATGGCCGCCAGCGCCACTCGGATGGGCTAGAGGCCTTAGCAGCAGCGTTTGATCCCTGCTGACCTTCGCGCCCGGAGTGGGGACCGGCTCCCCAATGAGAAGTAATCACCCAGCCACCAACCAGTGCCAGACCGTAGTGAGCATCGTCCGCTTCACCCGCCGGCAGCTTATCCGAGCGCAAGCATCGGCCGAAGAGCCGCGCGCCGATCCGCGGAATCGCGACACCCCAACGGCTAAGTCCGCGCGACATCCGTCCACCAACGGCGCCAAAGGGCCGCCGGTGACAAGAATTAAGCCCACGTTCAGGTACGAAGTGCAACAGTGTCCGAGGGAGGACATGACCCCGATCCCGAGGAGGGAGTTATGCCCAGAATCATCGTCACGACGGACCCCACCGATCAACGCGACGCGACGGCCAACGAGGGCGACACGGCGGTGCTGCTCGACGAGCGCGTCTACTCTCTGCATCTCTGTGACGACCATGCCGCTGAGCAGTTGATCGAGCGACTCGCATGGGCCGTCAGCGACGCCGAGGACTCGCAGCGCTCGCTGCACCGCTGACGGACAATCCACCTGAGCGGCCTGCGCAGCAGCGCGGGCCGCTCGGTGAGAGCTCACACCGCTGCGGCCGGACGCGGCGGGCTGCTGGCGGCGGAGCCACACACAAGCGTGGGCTGTAGCTCAGAATAGACCTGATGCGAGGTCGAGCCCAGCAAGCAATGTCGCGTCTCGCGGCGCTCGTCGGAGTCGTCCTTGGCCTCATGCTGGTCGCTGGCTGCGGCTCCACCCAAACGACAACGACAACGGTCACCGACCAGGCGGCCGTTGCTTCAGTGCCCGCGGCACCAACCCCGACGCAGAGCAAGCCCGCGCCGGGCGGCAGCGCCCCGACCACGCCAACCGTGCCGGTCATACCGCCTGCTGTTGTCGTGCCGAGACCGCACATCATCTGGGACCCGATCCCGTTCGGACCCGAACGAAAGGCGCAGATGGTCGCCTATGCCCGAAGGCACTACGGGAGCTTCATGACACCCACGTACAAGCTCGTGCACCCGCACGTCATCGTCATCCACTACACGGAGACACCGACCTTTCAAGCGACATACAACACCTTCGCGCCAGACATTCCCGACGCTGAGCTACACGAGCTGCCGAACACGTGCGTGCACTTCGTGATCGACAAGAGCGGTGGCATTCATCAGCTAGTGTCCCTCAACATCATGTGCCGGCACACCGTCGGTCTCAATTGGACCGCGATCGGCGTTGAGCATGTCGGCAACAGCGACCAGGAAGTCCTCGGTAACCCCGCGCAGATGAAGGCGAGTCTACGGCTGGTGCGGTGGCTGCGCTGCCACTACCACTTAGCTGTCCACACCGTGATCGGCCACAACGAGAGCCTCTCCAGTCCGTACCACCGCGAGGACGTGGCGTCGCTTCGCACGCAGACGCACTCAGACTTCAACCACACCGACATGCAGACCTACCGCCACCGCCTCATGGCCGCCGGCGGGTGCGCGTAATCCCACCAAGTGTGAGACGGCGCTGGGATAGGATGGGCCCGCCTATGACAGGTTCTTGCTCACCGTCTACGCGCGCTCGCCGGGCCTTGCAGCGTCTTGTCTTGCTCACGCTTGTGATCGGTGTCTACTCGTTCGCTCTTGCGGCTGCTGTCAACGCGAGCGGGGTCCCAATCCTCGCCGGACCATGGAGTCTTCACCAGAAGGGCTACGGGCACGTCAAGCCCGCCACCGTGTTCAACGGCGGAGATCCCACCGGTCTCGTGCGCTACATCAACTGGAACTCGTGGGGCGGCGCACATGCGGTAGGAACCGGAATCGCCGAGTACGAGGCTCCCAATCAGTCGGTGGCTGGCGGTAGCCAGGAGATCGCGCGGATTGTGCTCTTCCAGCTGGGATCTTGCCACCACCGGCGAGCTTACGACGCGATCGAGTGGTACTTCCCCCAGCACGGGCAGCACTTCAACCCGCATCAGTACATCAACGCCTGCAGCGGCCAGTATTACCCACGCTATTAACCCTGCTCCCGACGATGTGAGGGCTCGGCGCTCTAGGCCGGCGCGATCGCCTGCCCCTGGGCGGTGCGCAACTGCTCGATGCCATGCGCGGCGAGCACGAGCAGCTCATCCAGATGCGCGCGCGAAAGCGGGGTGCGCTCAGCCGTCGCCTGCACCTCGATCAGGCCACCCTCGCCGGTCATTACGACGTTGGCGTCAACCTCGGCGGTCGAGTCCTCGGAGTAGTCCAGATCGAGCAGGGCGGTGCCCTCCACCATGCCGCAGGAGACCGCCGCCACCGTGCCCGTCAAGGGTGAGTGCTCGAGCAGGCCCTCGGACCGCAGGCGCCCACACGCCAGCGCCAAGGCCACATAGGCGCCCGTGATCGAGGCACAACGCGTGCCCCCGTCCGCCTGGAGCACGTCGCAGTCCAGGTAGATCGTCCTTTCGCCGAGCTTGGAGAGGTCGATCACACCGCGCAGCGAGCGGCCGATCAGTCGCTGGATCTCAACGGTGCGACCGTCCTGGCGGCCCCGTGTCGCGTCGCGCTGCTTACGATCACCGGTGGAGGCCGGCAGCATCCCGTACTCAGCCGTCAGCCAGCCCCTGTCCTTACCGGCCATCCAGCGGGGGACGCTCTCCTGCGCAGAGGCGGTACAGATCACGCGTGTCTCGCCCATCGAGATCAGCGCCGAGCCCGTCGCGGTGCGCATGAACCCCGGCTCGATCGTGACCGGGCGCAGCTCGCCTGGCCCACGCCCGTAGCTGCGCTGGACGCTCACACTGTCACCTCTACGGTGGCGAGCGCGACGTGCTCCACTGGCCCCAGTGGCATCTGCAAAAAGCGCGTGCCCGCCCGCTCAAACTCCTGTGTGTCACCCGTGCAGAGGAAGCGGTAGTCACCTTCGCCCGCTCCAGGGTTGCGCAGTCCGCGCGTACTCAGCGCGTGCTCAACCTGACGCGCCAGCTCCGACCCCGAGCTGACCAACGTCACCTCCGGACCGAGCGTTCGCTGCAGCATCGGGCTAATCAGCGGGTAGTGCGTGCAACCGAGGATCACCGTGTCAACGTCGGACTCCCGCAGCGGCGCGCACACTTCGCGCACCGTCTCGAGCGCCTGCGCGTCTAGGTGCCTGCCTTCCTGGATGATCGATGCCAGCGTGGGACAGGCGACGGGGTGCAGCTTCACATACGGATCGACCGCGGCCACAGCCCGCTCATACGCCCCGCTGGCCACCGTCGTCGGAGTCGCCAGCAGCCCGATTCTTCCCGTGCGCGTCGCCGCAACCGCTTGGGAAGCCTCCGGCCGCACGACCCCGATCACGTCCACGCCGAGCGTCGTGTCCATCATCCGCCTGCGCAGCGCCGGCAGGGCCGCGGATGTGGCGGCGTTGCACGCAACCACCAGCAGCTTGGCCCTGCGCCTGAGCAGCTCCTCGGCCATCTCAACCGAGAAGCGCTCGAGCTCCTCCGGCGGGCGTTTGCCATAGGGGAAGCGCTGAGTGTCGCCGAGATATAAGAAGTCCTCCTGGGGCAATCTGACCAGCAGCTCGTGCAGCACGGTCAGTCCGCCTACACCCGAGTCGAACACGCCGATCGGCCGCCCGCGCGGGTCGGATGTGCTTGGCAGGGCGCTCGTCATGGAGCCATCATTCCACAGGGCCCCAGGAGCGATACGGTCAGCGGATGGTGCGCGCGCTGGTCCTCTCCAACATGCTCCCCGACCCCGTCCGTCCCGAGCGGGGTCGCTTCGTGCGCGATCAAGTCGATGCGCTGCGCCACCTGGACGGCCTGCAGGTCGAGCTTTACGAGTTCCCGCCCGGCGGGAGTGCATTGAGGCATGCCTTCGTTGACCTGCGCAGCCGCTATGCGGGTAGGCGTTTTGATGTCGTCCACGCCCACTTCGGTCTCAGTGCGTGGCCCGCTCTTGCCGTACGGGCACGAGTGCGAGCGCTGACCGTGCACGGCACCGATGTTCGCCATCCGCGCACGCGCCAGGCTACTCGCGCTGTGCTGCCCTTGATGGACCTCCTCGCCGCCGTATCAGCGTCACTTGCTCGTGAGATCCCAGGGCGGGCGGCGCGCAGGCGCACACAGGTGTTGCCCTGTGGAGTGGACCTGGACCGCTTTGGTCCGCTATCGCGTAAGCAGGCACGCCAAGAGCTGGGGCTCGATCCCGACCGTCCCTATCTGCTGTTTGCAGCCGATCCCAGCCGTCCCAGCAAGCGCTATGACCGCGCTCTGGCCGTCGCGGGCAACGTCGAGCTGCTCACCCTCGCGGGCATCGATCCTGACCGGGTTGCGCTGTGGATCAATGCTGCCAACGCAGTGCTCGTGCCTTCCGAAAGTGAGGGTTTTGGCCTAGCGGTACTCGAGGCATTGGCTTGTGAAGTGCCCGTGCTCGCCACGCCCGTGGGAGTGCATGCTGAGGTCTTGGATGGCCTTGAGGGAACCCTGTGTGCCCCATTTGATGTGGACCGCTGGCGCCAGGCACTAGCGCCTGCCCTGGCCAGCGGAGACCCACGGGTGCAGGGGCGTCCACACGCGGCCCGCTTCTCCGCCGAGGCGATGGCCGAGCGCGTCGCCATCGCCTGGGGCCTGGCGCTGAAGCGGGCTGGAAATGGGTCTTAGATAGCGGGTAGCATGGGACGGCGGTGGAGCAGAGCACACCTCAAGCGGCCCCTATAGCCGCCCCCCTCCCGGCGGTTGACGGCCCCACGCCTGCCGGACCACCTGGCTTCAGCGAGCGCGGGCGTATGCGTCGCCGAGCTCGCTTCTTGCGCAAGGCACGTGAGCTGGCCTACCGGGACCTCGGCGGCCTGGTCTTCAACCTGCACCGCTTCGGCCAGCGCAACGACGCGCTGGTGATGGCCAAGCTCTCAACGCTCGGGCACATCGACGCCGAGCTGCGCACGCTCGAAGGAGCCCTTGCCGAGCATCAGCCGGTGACGGTGCTGCGCGATGCAGGCATCGCCGCCTGCCCGCGCTGCGCGGCGATTCACTCAAGCGAGGACCGCTTCTGCCCAAACTGCGGGCTCGCCATGGACCGTCACGCCGAGCGTCCTGTCGCCGGACCGCCTGCACCGGGCGCTGCCGCGCCAAGCCAGCCCGCGCCCGCTGCTCCTGCTCAAGCGACCGCCCCAGCCCCTGCATCGGCTCCCACGTCAGCTGCGCCCGCACCTGCTTCAGGCCCAGCCGGGTCCCGCGAGGAAGCCTCGGCCGGTCAACCTGGTCCTGCTGCGCCTGCGAGGCCCGATGAGCCAACGGCCAACGCTCCACCGCACCCCGATCCTGACCAGCCGACCGTGATCATCCGTCCTTCCGGCCCGGGCGCGTGAGCGTCGCCACTCCCCCCTCGCAAGCCACAACCGCTGCTGCATCGCCCGCGGGCGAGACGTGCCCGCTGTGCGGCGCACCGCTTCATCTCGAGCAGGAGTGGTGCTTGCATTGCGGGGCTGCAGCGCGCACGCGCTTGGCGGCATCTCCCTCCTGGAAGCCAGCGGTCCTCACACTCGCAGTCCTGGCCGCGCTCTCGCTCGGTGTGCTCGCCGCCGCACTCGTAACCCTGGCGGGCGGCCCCGGTCGCTCCACTCAAGCTCCCGCGAGGACTACGGTCACGACGGCGCCCACCGTAACGGCCACGCCCACCGCCACCGCGCCCACCACGAGCACTCCTGGTACTGGGCTAACCGGCACGAGCACCCTTCCCCGCACAACCACCCCCGGCACCACCACTGCGCCGGGTGAGAAAAATCCTGGCGCCAGCCTCACCGGCGCGAGGACCACGCCGCGCCCGAAGACCTCCAGCACCGGAGCCTCCGGCCGCACCACACCGAGCGTAACCACACCAACTTCGAACCCTCTCTTCACACCGACCCCGAAACGGTGAGGCCCGCTCAGGCCGGTCCAGTCTTCGAGGCCGACATCGCGGTGGTGGGTGCAGGCGCCGCCGGGCTCTACGCCGCGCTTTGCGCGGCGCGCGAGCACGCCACGGTCGTGCTCATCTCCGCCACGCCCCTGGCCCAGACAGCCTCCTACTGGGCGCAGGGCGGCCTTGCCGCCGCACTCGCCACGGACGACAGCTTCGAGCTGCACCTGGCGGACACTGAGCGGGCCGGGCGCGCGCTCGTAAGACGCTCAGCAGCGGAGATCCTCGTGCACGAGGCGCCCGCCTGCGTAAGCGACCTGCAGGCACTGGGTGTCCGCTTCGACGGCGACCGCTCGGGACGCCTGGCGCTCGGCTTAGAGGGTGGCCATTCGGTCAGGCGCGTCGTGCACGCCGGGGGCTCCGCGACAGGCCGGCGTGTGGTTCGCCAGCTGTCGGCGCTCGTGGCCGGGGAGCCGCGAATCGCCGTGTTCGAGGGTGCACGGGCGCGAGCACTGTGGACCGATAGAGACCCCACCCACCCCCGCTGTCACGGCTTGATCTGCGATGACGGGCGAATCGTCGCCACGCGCGCGGTCGTGCTCGGCACTGGCGGCGCCGCGGCACTCTGGGCACGCACTACCAACCCGCCCGGCTCGCAAGGAGTCGGGCTGCTGCTCGCCCACGACGCCGGTGCGTCGCTCGCAGACCTCGAGCTGCTGCAGTTCCATCCCACTGCCGTGATCGGCCTGCACGGGCGCGAAGGCTTCCTCATCACCGAGGCGATCCGCGGCGAGGGCGCGACCCTGCACGACGCTTCTGGCGAGCGCTTCGTGGATGAGCTCGCTCCTCGCGATGAGGTATCACGCGCCATCCAGCTGCGCCTCACAGAAACCGGAGAGCGCTCGGTGGGTCTGGATATGCGCGCGATCGACCCCGCTCGCTTTCCCAATGTGACCACAGCCTTGCGCGAGGCGGGGCTGGACCCCTCCCGTGAGCTGGTGCCGGTTGCACCTGCAGCTCACTACATGATGGGAGGGATCGTCACTGACCAGCACGCACGCTCCACGGTGGCTGGCCTATACGCGGTCGGAGAGGTGTCATGCACAGGCCTGCACGGCGCCAACCGGCTTGCATCGAACTCGCTGAGCGAGTGCTTTGTATTTGCCCGCCGCGCCGCTTCCAGTGCCCTGCAGGAGCCCAGCCAGCCGCGCCCAGATGACCTCGAGGCGCTCCAGGCTATCCCCGCGCCGGCATCAGCTGCGCCATCGACACGTACAGCGCTGTGGCAGCAGGCAGGCATTGAGCGTTCGCGCGTGGGACTGCAAAAGCTCGCTTCAGAGCACCATCCTCTGGCCCGGTTGATTGCGCGCTGCGCTCTCGAGCGCCAGGAGAGCCGTGGCGCCCATCAGCGTGTGGACCATCCCGAGCGCGACCGGTCGTTGGACCATCGCCACTTCGTGATCACCGGCCAGGAGAGCGGCTCCTGGCAGACCTGGGCATGATCCCTTCGGGTCCCTTTATAAAAATCTTCGATCGCAGAGCAAATCTCGATCCTTTCCCCTTGAAGGAGTGTTCCTTCTCCTGGAATGTCTTTGCAGGACCGGAGTCTTTGGGGACGGGCGGGTACACATCAAACCGGTTCGATCGAGAGAGGGTAAGGGTCATGTATCAGTTCAGCCGGGCCATCTACCGGGAGTTGGCTCCCCATATCGTGGCTCCCAAGCCTGGCGTGGCTGCCAACGCAAACCACGAGCATGTCCTGCGGGCTTGTGAGGCAGTCGTCGAGCGTATGGCCGTTGACCGCCATTACTTCGCGCGCCCGGAACGGACGCTGTTTTGCGATATCCGCTCCCGTTTCCCGATGAGCGAGCAGGGCCGCGTCCATCAAGTCGTCACCCGCTACATCGGCTTCGCGCAGCAGTTCCTGATCGAGAATCCTCTCGCGGCTTACGCGTCGGTCTGTGGTGTAGCGCCGCAGTGCCGCGCGACCACCCGCAAAGGCGCCGCCTGCCAGCGTGTGCCCCTGCCGCGCAACGGCTACTGCCCCTCCCACCAGCACCTGGCTGATACCGAGAATCGCGAGCTCGTCGCAGCCTGAGCCTTACTGCGCACAGCTCAACCCACCACCCCGCCTGCCGTAGGCGCCCAGCCCGCGTAGGCTCCCCTGCATGCTGTTGGGAGTGGATGTCGGTGGGACCTTCACCGACGCAGTACTGGTCGATGAGCACTCCGCGGTGCATACCGCCAAGGTCCCCACCACGCCTGACGCGCAGTCGCTCGCGGTACTCGAGGCGGTGCGCCTCGTCCTTGCCGGGGCCGGCGCGAAGGCGCAGGAGGTCGCGCGTTTTGCTCACGGAATGACCGTCGCGACCAATGCTCTGCTCGAGGGTCGCACGGCGCGCACCGCGCTGATCGCCACCGAGGGCTTCACCGACGTGATCGAGCTCGCCCGCCAGGACCGGCCACATCTATACAAGCTTTGCGAGGCCGCGCCGGCCCCCCTCGTCCCCACTGAGCTGCGCTTCGCCGCCCCCGAGCGGATGGGGCCCGACGGGCCGCTGCGCGCACTCGACCCCGCGGCGGCGCGCGGGCTCGTCGAGGAGATCGCTGGCGGCCGGCCGGAGGCCGTGGCCGTGTCTCTCCTTCACTCCTATGCCGACTCCTCTCACGAGCGAATGCTCGGCGAGCTCATCGCCGAGTTGCTGCCGGGAGTCCAGTTGTCCCTGTCCTGTGATCTCGTGGGGACCTTCCGCGAGTACGAGCGCACTGCCACCACCGTTCTCGACGCCGCCCTCTCGCCTCTGCTCTCCACCTACCTGAGCCAGCTCTCAAACGACGCCACCACCCTGGGCCTACCGAGGCCACTCATCATGCAGTCCTCGGGCGGCCTCACCGATGCGGACCGTGCAGGTGCGCACGCAGCGCTGACCGTCCTCTCGGGTCCGGCCGGGGGCGTCGGTGGGGCGATGCTGCTCGCCGAGCTGGCGCAGGAGCCGGAGGTGCTGTGCTTCGACATGGGTGGGACCTCGTGCGACGTGTGCCTGATTGAGGACTCCGAGGTCTCGGAGACCGCCGAGAGGGAGATCGCCGGGCGGCCCCTGTCGCTGCCAGCCCTGGACATCCACACCGTCGGCGCGGGCGGCGGCTCGATCGCCTGGCGCGATTCGGGCGGGGCACTGCGGGTCGGGCCGACCTCGGCGGGCGCGGTTCCAGGGCCGGCCTGTTACGGCCGCGGAGGGCTCCTGCCGACCGTTACCGACGCCAACCTGCTGCTCGGCCGTCTGCTCGAGAACTCCCCGCTCGCGGGGGAGATCGCACTCGATCGCGAAGCGGCCGAGGCGGCCGTCTCGCGGCTGGCGAGCGAGCTCAGGCTCGCACCGCTGGTCTGTGCGGAGGGGATCGTGCGGGTCGCCGAGTCCGAGATGCTCGGCGCGCTGCGCGTGATGAGCGTAGAGCGTGGGATCGACCCGCGCTCCTTTGCGCTGATGCCTTTCGGCGACGCCGGCCCGCTACACGCTACGGCGCTCGCCGAGCAGCTTGGCATCACGCATGTGCTCTGCCCGCGTACCTCGGGTGTGCTCTGCGCGCTCGGTCTCGCAGCAGCGGCGCCCCGACGCGACGTCGCACGCACCGTGATGCTGCGCGGCGATCAGCTCTCAAGCGAGCGTCTGCTCGAGCTCCGCGCCGAGCTCTTGCAGCAGACGAGCACCGCGCTCGCCTGCGCCCCCGCGCGCGTGCGCGTGCGCCACGAGCTGCGCTACCGGGGCCAATCCTTTGAGCTCCCCGTCGAGGAGGAGCTGGAGGTCACGGGTGGCGGTCGTGGTCTCAGCGCGGAGGCACTGCACACGGCCTTTGCAGAGCTGCACGAGGCGCGCTACGGCTATCGCGACGAGCAGGCGGAGATTGAGCTGATCAACGTGCGCCTCTCCGCCTGGGGGGCGGCGCCGCCCTTTGCAGCGCCACAGCGACAGCAGAGCCAGCTGCACACCGAAACGCGCCCGATCGTTTTCGCGGGCGAGCTGCTCGAGGCGAGCGTGATCCGCGGTGAGCCTGAGCCAGGCGATGCCTTCGCTGGCCCAGCGCTGCTGGCGATGGTGGACTCGACGCTCTTGATTGCACCGGGCTGGAGCGGACAGACCGATGCACACCGGACCGTGCACCTGCAACGCGAGGCTCTGACGCATGATGCTTGACGCGATCGAGCTGCAGATCGTGAGCGGCGCACTACACGCCGCCTGTGCGGAGATGGGCGTAGTCCTGATCCGCTCCGCGCACTCCTCGAACATCAAGGAGCGCCGCGACGCCTCGACGGCCCTGTTCGACCTCGACGGGCAGATGGTCATGCAGGCCGAGCACATCCCCGTGCACCTCGGCTCGATGCCCGCGGCCGTCGCGGCGGTGCTCGACGAGCATCACAGCGACGGCGTCTCCTGGATCCTCAACGACCCTTTCGCCGGCGGCACCCACCTCCCAGACATCACCGTCATCACCCCGGTCTTTTCCAGCGGCGGTGAGCCGCTCGGCTTCGCTGCAAACCGCGCCCACCACGCGGACGTCGGCGGGCGGCAGCCGGGGTCGATGCCCGCCGACAGCCACAGCCTCGCCGAAGAGGGTGTCGTGATCTCCCCACGGATCCTGGACGAGAACGCGATCGAGGAGATCGCCGGACAGATGCGCCAGCCTGCCGAGCGCCGCGCAGACCTGCGCGCACAGCTCGCGGCCAACCGCACAGGCGCGTTGCGCATGGCCGAGCTGGCCGATCGCCTCGGCGCCGAGCGCCTACGCGAGGCGACCGATGCGGTGCTCGACTACTCAGAGCGCCGCACCCGCGCATGTTTGGCCGGCCTCGAGGACGGCGTGCGCACCGCCGAGGACGTGCTCGAGACCGCTGCGGGAGACCTGCGGCTGCGTGTGCGCGCCGAGGTGCGCAGCGAGGAGCTGCTGCTCGACTTCAGCGGCAGCGCCGCCCAGCACCAGGGCAACCTCAACTGCCCCCTGGCCGTGACCCGCTCGGCGTGCCTGTTCGCTGTACGCGTCCTGACCGACCCGGACATTCCCGCCACCGCCGGTGCCTACCGCCCGATCGCCTTGCGGGCGCCTGAGGGCAGCGTGCTGAACGCACGGTCGGGCGCCGCGGTGGCAGCCGGCAACGTAGAGACCTCCTCGCGGGTGGCCGACCTGGTGCTGAGCGCCTTCGGGTACGCCCAAGGGCAGGGCACGATGAACAACCTGACGCTCGGCAACGAGGACTTCTCCTACTACGAGACGCTCGGCGGAGGACAGGGCGCCTGCGCCGATCGCGACGGGCCAAGCGGCGTGCACGTCGCGATGAGCAACACCCTGAATACCCCAATCGAGGCCCTGGAGCGCGAGTCTCCCTTGCGCGTGACCGAGTACGCGCTGCGCCGCGGCTCCGGTGGCGAGGGGCACATGCGCGGCGGCGACGGGGTGATACGCGAGCTCGAAGCGCTCACGCCGATGAGCTTCTCGCTGATCGCCGAGCGCCGCCGCTATCCCCCGCGCGGGGCAGCCGGCGGCAAGGATGGCGCACCGGGGCGCGACCTGCTCGATGGCCGCGTGCTCCCCGGCAAGCTCACAGGCGAGCTGCAGCGCGGCCAGCGGCTGCGCATCGAAACCCCAGGTGGGGGAGGATTCGGGGATGTCCACGACCGCACAGACTGAGCGCATCGGCTTTCTCGGCCTCGGCATCATGGGCTCGCGCATGGCCGCCAACGTCGCGCGCGCCGGCTATCCGCTGCACGTCTGGACGCACACACCCGGCAAGGCGGAGCGCTGGGCATCCGAGCACGGCGCCAGGGCCCATTCGACGCCGGCCGCAGTCGCCGCGGACAGCGACATTGTTGTGAGCATGGTCGTCAACGGGGCACAGGTCGACTCGGTACTGCTCGGCCCAGGCGGCGTGGTCGAGGCTGCCCACGAGGGTCTTCTGTGCATCGACATGTCCACGATCGCGCCGCCAGACACCCGGCGGATCGGCGCAGCGTTGCACGAGCGCGAGGTGAGCATGCTCGACGCGCCGGTGACCGGCTCATCGCCGCGAGCTGAAGATGGCTCCCTGACGATCATGGCCGGAGGCGAGCCAGCGGACTTCGAACGTGCCAAGCCCCTGCTAGAGACGATGGGCAAGCTAATCAGGTACGTGGGTGAGCTGGGCCAGGGCGAGACGCTCAAGCTGATCAACAACGCCGTGGGCGCAGCCAACGCGGCAGCGGTCGCCGAGGCGCTGCTGCTCGCCCAAGCCACCGGGATCGACCTCGATGCGTTCGTCGAGGTCCTCAGCACCGGCTC
This sequence comes from uncultured Solirubrobacterales bacterium, assembly GCA_963817605.1. Taxonomy (GTDB): domain Bacteria; phylum Actinomycetota; class Thermoleophilia; order Solirubrobacterales; family Solirubrobacteraceae; genus Palsa-744. Next base: position 81,085 of record CAWFOV010000001.1, read on the forward strand.
AGGCGCTTCCGCTCAACTGGAGCTGAAGTCCGCAGCGATGCGCACGCACGACTACACCCCCCTGTTCAAGACAGCGCACATGCTCAAGGATGTGCGCCTCTGCCTCGAGGAGGCTCAAGCAGCGGGAATCCCATTCGCCTCCGCAGCACACGCCCGGGATCTCCTGACAGCCACTATGGGCCGGGGCCACGGCGAGGAGGACTATGCGGCCATGATCGAGGCCGCTGAGGGCCTCGCGGGACGGCAACTGTAACGATTTAGCCTAAAAAGCCGCTCATTTGCAGGGGATTTGGGAAATCCTCCAGGATTTCGTATCTTTAATGGGTTGGCCCCGCCACCCGGTCGCTTCGGATGGTGCCCCGGGGCCCGCAGGTTTTATCGAGACGTCCGCTCAATTCTTCTTTCGTTTTTCTATGCCAATTGCTTTCAAAGAATGGGCTGTCACCGTTCGTGCGCTTGCCGAAGGGGAGCAGCTCATAACTCTCCGTAAGGGCGGAATTCGCGAACCCGGCAAGCCGTTCCGGCTCGCCCACGAGCGCTTCTTCCTGTACCCCACCTTTGATCACCAGCCGGGAGATCTGGTGCGCGAATCCCATCAGCCCGAGTTGCGCCGAGCGCTCGAGGAGGGTGTTTGGAGCGACGGCGAGCCACCGCTGCATGCCTTCGCCGCCGGCGGCATCCAGCAGCCCGACCGGGTGCGCATTCGCGCCTGGGCCGAGGTTGCTGGTCATTTCACGATCGCCGACCCCCGTTGCGTCGACGCCCTTTCGCCCTTCTACGTGTGGACGACCGACTACGCCGAGAAGCGTCTCGGCTGGCGCCGCCATCAGCCGCTGCACGTTCTGCTTCTGCGCACCTACCGCATCCCGCGGCCGGTCACCGTCAAGGTCAAGGACGAGTACACCGCCACCCAAGCATGGGTCGAGCTGCAGCGCGAGCTTCCGTTCGAGGGCACCCCCGTGCTCTCCGACGCCGAGTTCGAGCGCGCCGCTGAGGAGATCGAGGCGATCACGCGCGAAGCCGGCGCAGCCGGCCCTCGTCTAGGCTCCGCTGCGCCGGCGGAAGGACCGCCGCTGCCGTCGTCGCCCGTGGGCCGCCACCCGTCGAGCACCCGCCGCGCCCACTCCTCGTCTCCCTCGGCGACGAGGATTTCGCGCGGGCCGGCCGCGAGGAAGTCGGGCACGTCGAAGCCCGCGGCGCGGCGCGCCATGCAGCGAATGCCCTCGTCGCGCAGGAAGCTCTGCAGCAGCTCGGCCTCGGGCAGGTGCTGCGCATAGGCAACCTTGACGAGCTTCATCGCGCGGGCTCCTCGTCGCCGACCTCGATCGCCACCTCGGCGACATGGCCGCCGTCGATCAGATAGGAGCGCACCTGCGGCTGCTCCCCGCTCGCCAAGCCGACGATGATCCACTCGATCCCGGGCAGGTTGGCGGCAAAGGTGATGTCCGTCTGCGACGGATACGGCGCGCTGCGCACATGGGAGTGGTAGATCCCGCCTATCTCCCAGCCCTGCTCTTCGATCGTGTTCGTTAGCTTCAGCTGCTCCATCGGATCGATCTCGAACTTGAGCGCGCTTGCATGGATGTTCTCCGCACGATAGATCCGAACAGCGCGCCTGCCCGTCACATCCTCGACGGCGACGAGACCACAGCACTCGATCTTCGGGTTCTCACGGGCGTGCGCGATCAGCTCATCGAGCAAGGTACGGCCGATGAGCACCGCTCACCACCAGACCGTCGAGTCGAGGTTCTCGATCTCATCGACCGGCAGCGTGTAGATGCCGCTCGACAAATACTTCCAGCCGTCATCGGCGACGACGAACACGACGTTGCCCTCGTCGAGCTCGCCCGCGATGCGCACGGCGATGCTCGCGATCGCGCCGCTGGAGACACCGGCGAAGACGCCCTCCTCATCGAGCAGCTTGCGCGTCCAGACGATCGCGTCGCGGTTGGTCACGAAGATCTTGCGGTCGAGCAGCGAGATGTCGATGATCGGCGGGATGAAGCCGTCCTCCAGCGAGCGCAAGCCCTGCACAGGCTCGCCCTGCATCGGCTCCGCCGCGACGATCTTCACGGCGTCGCCGAAGGTCTCCTTCAGCCGGCGGCCGTTGCCCATCAGCGTGCCGCCGGTGCCCAGCCCCGCCACGAACGCGCTCACCTCGTCGAGCTCCTCGAGGATCTCCAGCGCCGTCCCGTTGTAGTGGGCGTTCGGGTTGGCCTCGTTGCCGTACTGGTAAGGCATGTAGACCGAGGAGTCTTCCGCCGCCATCGCCAAGGCCTTCTCCACGGCCCCGTTGGATCCGAGTGAGCCCTCGGAGTAGACGATCTCCGCGCCGTACATCTTCAGCAGCTGCGTACGCTCGGGCGTGACGTTCTCCGGCATCACGACCTTCAGCTTGTAGCCCTTCAGCGAGCAGATCATCGCCAGGGAGATGCCGGTATTGCCCGAGGTCGGCTCCAGGATCGTCTGCCCGGTCGCAATCGCACCCTTCTCCTCGGCGTCCTCGATCAGCGCCTTCGCCACCCGGTCCTTGACCGATCCGGTGGGATTGCGCGACTCGAGCTTCGCCCAGATCCGCACGCCCGGCTTCGGGGATAGCCTGGGCAGCTCGACCAGCGGCGTGTTGCCGATCGACTGCACGATATCCCCGTACCGCCCTGCGCACGGCTTGTTCCTCAGGGGCTGGACAGCCATTACTTCAGGAAATATAGCGACCCTCGCCGGCCCCTCGTGCAATCACTAGGATGATGGTGGGTGATGGAGGGCGACTTCGACTTCGACTGGCTGGTGATCGGCTCCGGCTTCGGCGGCAGCGTCTCGGCGCTGCGCCTGTCCGAGAAAGGCCATTCTGTGGGGGTGCTCGAGTGCGGCCGTCGCTTTGCCGACCACGAGCTGCCGAGCTCGACCGCCGATCTGAAGCGCTACTTCTGGAATCCCATGCTCGGGATGAAGGGGATTTTCCGGCTGACCACGTTCAAAGACGTCTCGGTCGTCTCCGGCTGTGGCGTGGGCGGCGGCAGCCTCGGCTACGCGAACACGCTGTACGTCCCCCCGAAGAAGTTCTTCGAGGACCGGCAGTGGGCGGACATGAACGACTGGGAGTCGGCACTCGCCCCCCACTATGCCGAGGCGCAGCGGATGCTCGGCGTCGTGCAGAACCCGCACGAGGACCCGGCCGATCAGCTGCTGCGCGAGCTCGGCGAGGAGCTCGGCGTCGGCGACAGCTACAAAAAGACGCCTGTCGGCGTCTACTTCGGTGAGCCGGGCAAGACCGTCTCCGACCCGTTCTTCGGCGGCGAAGGGCCCGACCGCACCGGCTGCAGGATGTGCGGTCGCTGCATGGTCGGCTGCCCGCACGGATCGAAGAACACACTCGTCAAGAACTACCTGTACCTGGCCGAGAAGCGCGGCGCGCACGTGATGGCCGAACGCACGGTCATCGACGTCCGCCCGCTCGGCGACGGCTCCGGCAAGGACGGCTATGAGGTCGAAAGCGTGCGCTCGGGCGCATGGCTACGCAAGGACCGCCAGATCCAGCGCGCGCGTGGCGTCGTCGTCTCAGCTGGGCCGCTGGGCACGAACAAGCTGCTCCAGCGCTGCCGCCTGAACGGGTCGCTCGGGCGGATCTCCGCGCGTCTGGGGGAGCTGGTGCGTACCAACTCGGAGTCGATTCTCACCGTCACCGTACCCGAGGACTATCCCGATGATCTGATCAAGCGCGTCGCGATCACCTCCTCGATCTATCCCGACCCGAACACCCATATCGAGACCGTCACCTACGGCGACGACGGCGACTCGATGCACCGCCTCTACACGCTGCTCGTCGGCGACGGCACGCGCCTGACCCGTCCGCTGAAGCTGCTCGCCCAGATTCTGCTGCACCCGAAGCGGCTCGCGCAGGTGCTGTTCCCGAAGCACTGGTCGCGGCGCACGATCATCATCCTCGTGATGCAGACGCTCGACAACGCGATCGCGCTGCGCCCCCGCAAGGGCCCGTTCGGCTCGCTGTGGCTGAAAACCGAGCAGGACCCCGAGAAGCCCATCCCGACGTTCATCCCGATCGCCAACCAGGCCGCCGAATGGTTCGCCAAGCGCACCGGCGGCGTGGCCCAGAGCTCCGTCACCGAGGCGCTGTTCAACATCCCCACGACCGCCCACATCCTCGGCGGCGCGGTGATCGCCCCCGACCCCGAGCGCGGCGTGATCGACGCGCGCCAGCGTGTCTACGGCTACGAGAACCTGCTCGTCTGCGACGGATCGGCGATCCCGGCGAACGTCGGCGTCAACCCCTCGCTGACGATCACCGCGCTGGCCGAGCACGCGATGAGCCATGTACCGGAGGCCGGCGGGCGCGTCGAGGACCAGCAGGCAAGCTTCGCCGCGAAGTGATCTGAACGGAGGCGCTCGTGAGCGCTGCGCTCACGAGTCGCAGATTTGCGGCCCCGCGGAGCGTTACGAGAGCGTTGAGCACAGGGCCGGCGCTGGCGTGCAGGTAAGCGACCGTCCGCCAGGCTCCCCCACTCCTCTGACGCTGCAGCCGCACCGGCTGATGGGCACGCATCAGCAGCGCCCACACGCGCACGTGCCGCCGGTCCACGCGCAGCGGATCAAATGGGAACGTGAAGCCCCCCAGGAACGGCTTGGGGCTGGCGCCCGCTGGATCGCCGCCGGCGCCTGCGCTGTAGAGCCCAGCCGGTCGCTGGTATTCGACCGTCCCCCCCGCCGGCGTGCTCGCGCGCTCGGCGGGGTAGGGGTCAATCAGGAACTGCCAGTTGACGAGCCCCACCCCAGCGACCCACAGGCGGTGCAGCGCACGCGAGATCCACGGCGCTTGCAGACGGTCCGGTACGCCCGCGGATGCTGGTGGCGAGCTTTCCCAGTTGAGCTCTGTGACCCACACCGGCTTTCTGCCGGCCGGTAACGCGGTGTGCTGCCGCTCTGCCTGCCTTAGCAACCCGGTGATCTTCGCCGCATCAGAGATCGCCACGTCCAGCGAGGACGCGGCCGGCTGGTCGGGGTCGCCAACCGACAGCGGGTGAAAGGCCAGCGCGTCGAAGTGCGGCGGGTCCGAGCAGCGGACGTGAGTTTGCAGGCACAGCACTTCTCGCAGGAACGACACTGGCGCAATGCGCCCCTCGCCCGCGGGTTCTCCGTTCGGAGCCACACCGGCGGCGGCCACCACATCGGCGGGCTGAACAGACTTGACGCCGGCATAGAACGCATTGAGCAGCTGGCGATAGAGCAGCGGTGAAAAGGCTTTCCAGCGGCCGCCCGCAGCGATCCACTGGGGCTCCAGGTAGCGCGCCAGGTTCGGCTCGTTCCAGGCCTGGAAGAGCCTCACCCGCGGCAGCGCACGGCCGGGCCGCGTGGGATCGGGGAAAGACCCGTCATAGCGACGCGCAAGCGCGGCGGCGAATTCTTCGAGCGCCGCGGGATTCGGGGCCCAGCTGCCAAGGTACGCGTAGGGCCAGCGATTGGGCGCTTCGGCAAACGCCGGCGCATGGGCGACGACGAGCAACGGCTCGAGGCCCTGGGCCGCGGCACTCTCCACGGCGGCGTCGAGCCGCGCGAACTGGTAGGAGGGGCTCGCCGGGTCGCGCGCCTGAAAGCCCGGAGGCGGCGAGGCCGCCACGAATTCGCGCCAGCTGACCGGGATACGCGCGGTCGCCGCCCCAATCCCACGGATGCGCGTGAGCTCCAGTTCGCGCACATCCGCGTCTTCGCTCAGGAGCGGTATGCCGTCGGAGACGCCACGTACGAGGGCGCCCTGCGGGAACGGGCCGTAGAGCAGGGCATGGTCCTGTGCCCGTACCCACCCCGGGCTGGTATGCGACGGAGCCGGCCCCGGCGGTGGCACCACACCAAATGGCCGTGGCGGTCCTTCTGCGCCGCTGCGCGAGGGAACCGGCAGGACGGAGGGAGGCTGCAGCCAGACGACCGCGCTCAGGGCGAACCCGAGCGCCTGGGGCGCGACCTTGAGGAACCTAGCGATGAAGCGTGACCGTACGACGTGCCAAGCTGAGCTTGGCGCCGGTGTTGCTTTTCAGCGTTGTCACCAGCACCAGCTGCACCTGACTGCGATGGCGAAGCAGGCGCCGGCCCTTTCCGGTCACCTTGATCAGCACGCTGACCGTGCCGGCGCTTTTCGCCGTCGCCGATCCGCGCGCCACCAGTTCTGCCGCTGGAACGATCTTGTGGTGGTGCTTGCTCTTCCTACTCGATGCAAATGCCGGCAGCTTGCCGTCTTTCAAGTACAGATCCTGCACGACCGTTCCCGGCTGGTTGATCGTCACCTCGTCCAACAGGCCCGATTTGAGGAACTTCTTGATCGTCGTCTTCGCGAGTTTGAAGATCGAGCCTTGCAGCGCCGGCGGCGGCGGAGGTGGGGGCGGCGGCGGAGGCGGCACGGGGCACGCGCCCACTGGGCGCTCGTTTTCGCTTTCGTAAGTGAAGATGGCTCCGCCTGCGAGCGGCGTTTCCAGCGACTCGCTCGCCCACACAGTCTCCCCGAACGCCAGTGGAGCCAGGAAGCTACCGCCGAAAGCCGAGCCTGACAGCAGCGTTATCTGCGCCTGACCCGAGCTCTTGCGTTCGAAGCCATAGGGCCGTGCCACGTCGGAGAAGTAGCCACCTTGAACCGTCTGGCCAGCCGACCGCTGACCTGAGAAGCTGGCCGAGCCCGCGCACACGGTCGGGTCCATAGATGGCAGGCCGTCGTAGACGAACGATCCGACGATTTTGCCGCCAGGGTGGCCGTTCGGACCGGTCGGGGATTCCAGGTTCACAACGTCACCAGGAGCAGGGATTGAGGGCATCCAGGCGCCTCCTTCCCCGCTGGCTCTGGACACTTCGATGCCGCCGCGGATGATCGATACTGCCACCCAGGCGCTTGGATGGACGCTGCCGCTGGTCGCGATGATGCTGTGTTCAGGCTGCGTTGTCTCGCCCTCGACAATCGAGAGCGAGTATTTAGGCGGCGCAGTGGCCGATGCCGGCGCAGCGGCTATGCAGGTCGCGAGCAGCGCCAAGCAGGAGAGGAGTCCGGGTAGGAAAAAGCGGCTTGCTCTCATAACAACGCGATCCCATCGTTCGGCGAGTCGAAAAGATTTAGACCAAGCGGAAAACCCTGGACGCGAAGCCTAGATCCAGCGGCGGCGGAAAACGCGCGCTACAGGCCCCGGCCATCGCCGGAGGATGACCAGCGTATCTGTCTCGCCTACCGCTGTATCCAGCCCATCGAGCACGCGCACATCCTCGTCGTTGAGGTACACGTTCACATAACGGTTGAGCTCGCCCTCGGCCGAGAACAGCTGACTCTGCGTGGCGGGGTGGCTCGAAGCGAGGTCACGCAGGACCTCGCCGATGTTCGCACCGGAGGCACTCACCTGCTTCTCACCGCCGACCGAGGCGCGCAGCACCGGAGGGATCTTGATTGTGGCCATGCGCGGCAGGCTACCCGGCTGCGGCGCAGAACGCCTCATAGTCGGGGAACACGCCGAGCTCCTCGTCGGCGATCTCCTCGGGATCGCGCGAGCAGATAGGGCACTCCGGGTCGCGGCGGACCTTGACCTCGGTGAGCGTCGCGCCGAGCGCGTCGTAGAGCAGCAGGCGCCCGATGGCGGGCTCGCCGATGCCGACGATCAGCTTGACGACCTCTGTGGCCTGCAGCAGACCCATCGTCCCAGGCAGCACGCCCAGCACGCCGTTGGCGCCGCAGGAAGGCGCCAGCTCGGCGGGCGGCGGCTCGCGGAAGAGGCAGCGATAGCAGGGGCCCTCGTAGGGCTTGAACACCGACAGCTGACCGTCGAAGCCGAGGATCGAGGCCGATACCACAGGAATCTTCAGGCGCACCGTGGCGTCGTTGAGCAGGTAGCGCGTGGGGAAGTTGTCAACCCCGTCGAACGATCACGTCGTAGTCCTTGATGATCTCGACGATGTTCGAAGCATCGATGCGCACCGGGTACTTGACAACCTTCACGTCCGGGTTCAGCGCGTGGATGGCCTCCTCCGCAGAGTCGACCTTCGGCTTGCCGATCCCCTCGGTGTCGTGGATCACCTGTCGCTGGAGATTCGATAGGTCGACGACGTCGTCGTCGACGATCCCGATCGTGCCCACGCCGGCGGCCGCCAGGTACAGGGCCGTGGGCGAGCCGAGACCGCCCGCGCCGAGCAGCAGCACCTTCGCGTCGAGCAGCTTCTGCTGACCCTCCATACCGATCTCCGGCACGAGCATGTGCCGCGAGTAGCGCTCGCGCTGCTCGGAGGTGAGCGAGCGTGGCACCTGTACCTCATAGCCGCGGTCCTTCCACAGCGTGATCCCGCCCGTCATCGAGGAGATGTTCGTGTAGCCGAGGTCCTCTTCCAGCGTGCGCGCGGCCCAAGCGGAGCGGTTACCCGACTGGCAGTAGAGCACGATGTGCGCGTCGCGGTCCGGGACGACACCCTCGATGCGGGTCTCCAGGTAGCTCTTGGGCACGTGCCTAGCACCTGGCAGGTGGCCCGCGCCGTACTCCTCGGTCTCACGCACGTCGATGATCGCGATGCCCTCGTCGAGCAGCTCGTGCACCTTGGAAGGATCGATCTCCTCGATGCGGCTCTTGATTTCGCGGAGAAGCTCCGCTCCGGAAGGGACTCATTTTGAAACTCCTAAATCGGGTAGGCATTTAGGGAAACTTCATAAAGTATAGCGCCTGTTCATCTCGCTCACCCAGGCTTGGTGGGCGCTTCGCCCCCTGTATTACACTCATCCGCAGGGAGAACTTCAAAAGACGAGCAGGTAGGTGAAGCCGGCGGCACTGGGGCTTGCCGTGCGCGAACCCCCGCTCCCTTACGCTCCCGACGATGCGCTCCCGCCTGAGAACCGGCCAGCCGAGAGCGATCGCGGTCGCGGTCGCTCTCGCCGCGATTCTCCCGGGCTGCTCCGTGGGGTCCTCATCGTCGTCCCAGCTGTCCTCCGCTGCGCCGCCGAGCGCGAGCGCCTCGGGCTTCGACGGTGCCGCGCTGCCCGTTGTAGCGCCCGTGGGCAACTTCACGCTTGCCGATCAAGAAGGCCGGTCCGTGTCGCTCGCCGCCTACCACGGGCGGGTGACGATCGTCGCGTTCCTCTACTCCACATGCGGGCCGGCGTGCATCGTGATCGCCGAACAGATCCGTGGCGCGCTCGACGAACTGCGCCGTGTGGTGCCCGTGCTGCTGATCAGCGCCGATCCCCCAGCGGACACGCCCGCGCACGTCAGGCGCTTCCTGACCGAGGTCTCATTGACCGGCCGCGTCCGCTACCTGGGCGGCTCGCTGGCACAGCTGCGTCCGGTCTGGCGCTCCTTCCGGATCGTCCCGGCGACGGCCGGGCGCGCGGCCTTTGACCGCTCCGCCTCGGTTTTCCTACTCGACCGTACAGGCCGCCAGCGGGTCCTCTTCCAGCCCGAAGAGCTGACCCCGAAACCCTCGCCCACGACATCCGGAAGCTGTGGGCAGGCTGATACCCTAGCTGGCAGGTAGGAAATGTTCAGATGATGTTCTCAACCAAGGCCGAGTACGGCGTACGCGTGATGGTCGAGCTGGCCCGGCGGGCCGGCGAGGATCCGGTTCCGCTCGCGGAGGTCGCCGCGCATGACGGGCTGCCGCTCGCCTACCTGGAGCACCTCGTCGCGCGGCTGCGCAAGGCCGGCCTGGTCGACTCGCGGCGGGGCTCGCGGGGTGGCTACATGCTCGCGCGCCCACCCGCGGAGATCACCATGGCGGAGGTCGTGGAGGCGCTGGAGGGCTCAATCGCACCGATCGAGTGCATCTCACAAGCTTCGGACGGGAGCATCGTGTGCTCGCGGGAGTCAACCTCTGGGGCCCACCCACCCCATGTCTGCCCTACAAAGCTGTTGTGGACCCGCGTGCGTGGTTCGATCGTGCGTACGCTCAACGACACTACGCTCGCCGACCTCGTATCGAACTCAGCCCACCCCGTATCTCTACAGGAGACATCGCTCCCGGCCGGGGCGATCCCGATACCCACCGGCGCAGCGCGCGGGCAAACCGGCATAGAACCCCTACCCACTGGAGCTTGACCACACGACATGGCCGACCTAGAGATCAGAGACCTGCACGTACGCATCGAGGAGCGCGAGATCCTCAGGGGCGTCGATCTAGACGTCTCGCGCGGGGAGGTCCACGCGCTGATGGGCCCCAACGGCTCGGGCAAGTCTACGCTCGCCAACACGCTGCTGGGACATCCGTCATATGAGATCACCGAGGGCTCGATCACCTTCAAGGGCGAGGACATCACCGCGGCCGAGCCGCATGAGCGGGCCAAGGCGGGGCTGTTCCTTGCCTTCCAGTACCCCGTCTCGATCCCCGGCGTCTCCGTCGCCAACTTCCTGCGCATGGCGATCAACGCCCAGCGCGAGGAGCCGATCCAGGTCAAGGAGTTCCGCACCCAGCTCCAGCACGCGATCGAGCTGCTCGACGTCGACCGCTCGTTCACCTCACGCCACCTCAACGACGGCTTCTCAGGCGGCGAGAAGAAGCGCGCGGAGATCCTGCAGATGGCGATGCTCGCCCCCGACATCGCCATCCTCGACGAGACCGACTCGGGCCTTGACATCGACGCGCTGCGCACCGTCGCCGAGGGCGTACAGCGGCTGCACGACGAGCAGGGGTTGGGCGCGCTGATCATCACCCACTACCAGCGCATCCTCCATTACGTCAAGCCCGAGTTCGTGCACATCCTGATGGACGGGCGCATAGTGCTTGCAGGGCGGCGTCGAGCTGGTTGAGCGTCTGGAGCGCGAGGGCTATGACCAGATCCGCCAAGAGGTCGGGGCAGGTGCCTGAGGTGGCGGTCAAGCCCGGCCGCCATCGCGAGGCGACGCTCTACCATGCGCTTGCCGGCGCCGGGGCGGGCAACGGGCGCACGCTCGAGCAGCTGCGCGAGGCGGCGCTGAGGAGCTTTTAGACCACCGAGCTGCCCATCTGGCGGCGCTCGGGCTTCTGGACCACCAGCCTGCAGAGCCTCGACCTGGATGCGCTGGAGACTGCACCCATGCCATCCGAGCCGGGCGCCGTGCCCGAGGTCGTCACACGCACCATCCCCGACCGGCCCCACGCCGGGCGAATCGTGCAGAGCGCCGGGTCGGTCGTTCATGTCGAGCTCGACCCCGCGTTGGCCGAGCGCGGCGTGATCTTGTGCTCGCTGCAAGAAGCTTTCCAAGATCACCACGACCTGGCCGAGCGCTGGTATTCCAAGCGCCTGACGGTCGATCGCAACAAGCTGGAGGCCGCCAACGCGGCGTTCTGGACGGGCGGTGCCTTTTTGCATGTACCTGCCGGCGTGGTCGTGGAGGACCCGTTTGAGATCGTCTACGCGATCGACGGTCCCGGCGTCGCGCAGTACGCGCGCACGCTTGTGATCGGGGGCAAGACGAGCGAGTTCCGCGTGCACGAGTACGACCTCGCGGAGGACTTCTCAGAGGGCCAGTCGCTGCACGCGGGCGCGTTCGAGTGCTACCTGGAAGATGGTGCGCGCTGCCGGCTTGCGCAGCTGCAGGACTGGGGCCGGGGCGAGGTGTATGACTGCTCAACGCGCTTCGTCGGCGTGGGGCGCGACGCGTACTGCCACTGGCTGCCCTCGCTGCTCGGCGGCCATCTCGTGCGCCAGCACCTGGAGCTGGCCGTATCCGAGCCCGGCGGCGACATGGCGTTTCGCGGCCTGTTCTTCACCGAGGCCGACGAGCATCTCGACGCGTTCGCCGTGGACCTGCACGAGACCGGGCCCTCCGGCGGAGACGTCCACTGGCGCGGCGCCGCCACCGGTGAGAGCCGCGCGAGCTTCGAGGGGCTGATCCAGATCGACCCGGGCGCCCAGCAGACCCACACCTACCTGCAGATCCACACGATGATGCTCTCCCCCAAGGCGCGCCTGGACGCGATCCCCTCGGTGCTCGTCTCCGCCGACGATGTCTCCGCCTCCCACGGCGGCACCGTCGGCGAGCTCGACGAGGCCGCGATCTTCTACATGCAGTCGCGCGGCCTCGACCGCCCCGCGGCAGTGCGCCTGCTCGTCGAGGGGTTCTTCGAGCCCGTGCTCGCCCAGCTGAACGACGAGCCCCTGGAAGACCTCATCCGCACGAAGCTCGCCGCCAAGCTCGCCTCCGCGCGTGAGGACATCGAGACGTATGCCACCAGTCGCTAGTTCCCCCATCTCGCTCGACGTCAAGGCCGACTTCCCGATCTTCGCCCGCCGGTTCGACGAGCGCCCGCTCGTGTACTTGGATTCAGGCTCGACTTCGCAGAAGCCGCAGGTCGTGATCGATGCGGTCGCCGAACATCTGCAGAGCCACAACGCGAACGTGCACCGCGGCGTCTACGCGCTCGCGCAGGAGGCCGACGCGGCGTACGACCAAGCCCGCGCCAGGGTCGCCGCCTTTACCGGGGCCCAGCCGGAGACGACGATCTTCACCAAGAACGTCACGGAGGCGATCAATCTCGTCGCCTACGCCTGGGGCCGGGCTAACGTCGGCCCGGGCGAGGCAGTGCTGATCACCCAGGCCGAGCACCACGCCAACATCGTCCCCTGGCAGGTCCTCTGCCGAGAACGGGGAGCGACGTTGCGCTACCTGGAGGTGGACGAGCGCGGCGAACTGTCACTCGATCAGCTGGACGCAGAGCTAGCGCGCGGCGACGTACGGCTCGTCGCCTTCACGCACGTCTCAAACGTGCTTGGCACGATCAACCCGGTCGCAGAGATGACCGCGCGCGTGCGATCCGCAGGCGCCGTTTCGCTGATCGACGGGGCCCAGGCCGTCCCGCACATGTCCGTGGACGTTGAGGCGATCGGCGCCGACTTCTACGCCTGGACGGGTCACAAGGCACTCGGACCGACAGGCATCGGCGTGCTGCACGGTGGGCGTGAGATCCTCGAACGGATGGAGCCGTTTCTCACGGGCGGCGACATGATCGCCTCGGTCGACTTCCAATCCGCGACCTGGAACGAGCTGCCGTCGAAGTTCGAGGCCGGTACGCCGATGGTCGCCGAGGCCGTCGGCCTCGGCGTCGCGGTCGACTACCTCTCCGATCTCGGGATTGACCGCGTGCGCGCGCACGAGCAGGCCCTGACCGCCTACATGCTCGACCGTCTCACAGAGGTTCCCGGCCTACGCGTCGTCGGCCCGCCCGAGGCCGAGCGCCGGGGCGGCCTGGCGTCGTTCACGGTCGAGGGCATCCACCCCCACGACGTCGCCGAGCTGGCCGACCGCGGGGGAGTGTGCATCCGCGCCGGCCACCACTGCGCGCAGCCACTGATGCGCTGTCTGGGTGTCAGCGCTACCGCGCGCGCGTCGGTCGGCGTCTACAACGAGCCCTCCGACATCGACGCGCTCATAGACGCGCTGCTGGCTGGGCGCAAGGTGTTTGGACTCTGACCCATGGACGACCTCTACCGCGACTACATCCTCGAGCACTACAAGCGCCCGCACAACTTCGGCGAGCTCGACCCACACGACTTCGCGGCGCTCGAGCACAACCCGCTGTGCGGCGACGAGCTGGGCGTGCACATTCGCGTCGCCGGCGGGCGGATCGAGGATCTGAAGTTCCACGGCCACGGCTGCGCGATCTCCCAGGCATCGGCGTCGATCGCCTCCGAGGAGCTGATCGGGATGGAGCTTGACGAGGTCAGTGAGCTCGACGCCGACTGGATGATCGAGCTACTCGGCATCCCTGTGTCCGCGACGCGGCGCAAGTGCGCGCTGCTGAACCTGAAGGTCGTCCGTGGCGCGATCACCGGCGACCACGCCTGGCCGGCCTGACGCCATCCGGCCCCGACCCGCCTGACGCCCGCGATACAATTCCTAGTTCAGAGCACGGGATTCGCAAACCACCCCGCAGCGAGGAGCCGCATGGCCACGATTGACCGCACCAGGATCGCCAAGCCCAGCCCGATCGTCGAGGACGACCAGGGGCAGCTGCGCGCCCGTCAGGGCATCTCGCGTGAGGTCGTCACAGAGCTGTCGCGCATCAAGGGCGAGCCTGACTGGATGGCCGAGAAACGGATCAAGTCGCTGGAGATCTTCGAACGCAAGCCGGTCCCGACGTGGGGCCCGGACCTGAGCGGCCTGAACCTCGACGACCTCGTCCTCTACTCCCCGCCCACGGCCGGTCGCTTCAACAGCTGGGACGACGTGCCGGAGGACATGAAGCAGACCTATGAGGATCTGGGCATCCCCCAAGCCGAGCGCGAGCACCTCGCGGGCGTGGTGGGCGTGTGGCGCCAGGAGCCGGTGTACGAGGGGCTCAAGGAGGAGTACGCAAAGCAGGGCATCCTCTTCTGCTCGATGGACACCGCCATCACCGAGTACCCCGAGCTGGTGCAGAAATACTTCATGACCAAGTGCGTCCCGGCGCAGGACAACAAGTTCAGTGCGCTGCATGGCGCGGTGTGGTCGGGCGGAGCCTTCTGCTACATCCCCAAGGGCGTCAAGTGCGACCTGCCGCTGCAGTCCTACTTCCGCATGGAGGGCGCCGGCGAGGGCACCTTCGAGCACACCCTGATCGTCGCCGACGAGGGCTCGGAGGTGAACTACATCGAGGGCTGCACCGCGCAGACCTACAGCGTCAACTCGATGCACTCCGCGGTGGTCGAGATCTTCGTGCACGAGGGCGCCAAGGCGCGCTACACGACCGTGCAGAACTGGTCGAAGGACGTCTACAACCTCAATACCAAGCGCGCGATGGTCGACGCCGGCGGCACCGTCGAGTGGGTCGGCGGATCGATGGGCGCCAAGTACGTGATGCTCTACCCGGGCTCCTACCTGATGGGCGAGGGAGCACGTGCCGACCACCTCAACGTTGGCGTGGCGGGCAAAGGCGTGCACAAGGACACCGGGGCGAAGGTCGTGCACCTGGCGCCGAACACGACCTCGAACATCCTCGCCAAGTCGATCTCCAAGGACGGCGGCATCATGGGCTACCGGGGCCTCGTCAAGATGGGCCAGCACTCCGAGGGCTCGAAAGCGCGCGTCCAGTGCGACGGGCTGATGATGGACGGCGAATCGAAATCCGACACCTGGCCGGACATCCAGATCCAGAACCCGCACGTCACGGTCGCCCACGAGGCCACCGTCGGGCGCATCTCTGATGACCAGCTGTTCTACATGGGCTCGCGCGGCTTCACCGAGGACGAGGCGGCGGCGATGATCGTCAATGGGTTCATCGAGCCGGTGACCAAGGAGCTGCCGATGGAGTACGCGGTCGAGCTGAACAGGCTCATCCAATTGGAGATGGTCGGCTCCATAGGCTGAGGCGCGCTCCGTTTTGAGGGTGCCCACGGACACGATCGTCGCGCCGCTGTTCCCCACGGGGCTGCCCTGGGCGAACGTGGCCGGGCGCGAGGCGAGCATCATCCAGCGCGGCAAGCCGCTGCTGATCGACTTCTGGGACTTCTGCCGCCCAAACTCAGTCCGCACGCTGCCCTATCTACAGGCCTGGCACGAGCGCTACGCGCATCACGGCCTGCGCACGGTCGGCGTGCACTCACCCGGCTTTCCACCCGCGCGCGAGGAGGACGCGGTCAGGGCGGCGGTGACGCGCCTGGGGATCGAGTACCCCGTACTGATCGACCGCGAGCTCGAGCTGTGGCGTGACTACGAGAACCAGGGCTGGCCGGCGCGCTACTTGTTCGACGGCCGCGCGCGCCTATTCGAGTACCACTACGGTGAGGGCGCCTACGCGGAAACCGAGCTGGCGATCCAGGAGCTTTTGGGAGTCGAGCGCGAGCCCCTGGCGCCGCTGCGCCCGGAGGACGCGCCGGACGCCGCGCTGGTGAAGCAGACCGAGGATCAACAGGGCGCCTACTCCGGCCCGTATGAGGCCCGCGGCGTGTGGGCGGTGCTCGATGGGTCGGGGACCGTGCGCGTCAACGGCAGGGAGCACGAGGTCACCCACCCGGGCGCCTATCCGTTGATCGAGCACGAGCGCCACACCGCCGCCGCGCTGGAGCTGGAGATCGGTCCGGACGTGCAGTGTTACGCGACCTGCTTCACGCCGGGCTTGGCGTAGGACTGCCGGCCAGGGCCGGCGCCAGCTCGGCGTGGGAGCGATCCAGCAGCAGGCGCTTCAGCAGCGGTGAAGTTGACTGGTCGTCCTCGACGAGCACGCAGCTGCCCGGCCAGTAGGGGGTCTCACCGGCGCCGCGGCCGAGGAACACGAGGTCGTACGTCCAGCAGCCGCAGTTCATCAACCGCGCACCGCCGCGCCCGTGCCACTCGGACTCGTTATCGCCCGGGAGTGGCCCGGCGCGGTGCGTGTGGCCGAAGATCACGTACGCATCGCCCAGGCCGAGACGCTCGGCCACCTCGCCCATCGCGCGCAGCCCCGCGCGGCGCAACTCCCCGGTCGAGATGTCGGTCCGCAACGGCCCCAGCCCGGCGCGGTTGAGCGCCGCGACGGCGAGCGAGAACGCGCCCGCGAGGGCGAGCCTGCGCAGCTTGCGCACCCGCGAAGAGCCGCTTCCGTCGCCTGTGAGTGCTCGCCACGCGCGGATCGTGTCAACCTTCGAGACGTGGCCCATACGGGTTTCCCTGGCAACGGTGTCTCGCCACGCGAACACCGGCGCCCCCACCGCCTCGTAGTCCTCGACTCGGCTGAAGGACGCGGCCGGGAGCCCCAGCAGGCGACTCATCGCGCCGACGCTCAGGCGCTCGATCGTGGGTACCGTCAGATGGCAGTCGAGGTAATGGCCGTGGGTGGCGTATACGTCGGGGCGCACCCACAGGCCCGGATAGGCGACGCTCATCTGTGCCGGCGCGGCCCACTCGGCGAGCCTGGCGAGCATCGGCGAGGCCTGCTCCGGAAGCAGGCGCTGTTCGAGTCCGAGCGGCTCCGGCGCCTGCAGCGCGCGCTCGCCGAGCCACGACTCGATCAGCAGATGGTCGTGGTTGCCCGCACTCACCACAATCTCCCGGCCGGAGAACGCCTGCCCGAGATCTTCGAAGAACGGCCGCGCGACGGCCATCGCGTCGCGCGGCGGGCGGTGGCGCAACTCGAGCACGTCGCCGAGCAGCACGAGGCGGTCGACCTCCTCCAGAGCCTCCAGCAAAGCCGCGCGCGGTGAGGGACGGCTCAGCACATCCGAGCCCAAGCCGCTGCCGAGGTGCAGATCAGAGACGATTAGCGTGCCTCAGGAGACCTTGACCACGCCATCCGGTCGCGGGGTGGGCGGAGTGGGCGGGGTCGGCGGGGTGGGCGGGGTGGGCGGGGTGGGCGGGGACCCAATCACTTCGCGCACCTGCTTGGGCAGCATGAAGCGGACATCCTCGCGAATCGCGTCCACCTCGGAGATGTCTCTCACGCCCCGAGCCCGGAAGTAGCTGACCAGCTCGCCCACCAGATTCTCGGGCGCGCTGGCGCCGGAGGAGATCCCCACGACGCGCTTACCATCGAGCCACTCCTCGCGTACCTCGCTCGCACTGTCGATGAGGTGAGCATCTGTGCCACAGTCGCGCGCGACCTCGACGAGCCGCACCGAGTTCGACGAGTTGCGCGAGCCGATAACGAGCATCAGGTCGCAGCTGCCAGCCAGCTGCTTGACGGCTGTCTGGCGGTTGGTGGTGGCGTAGCAGATGTCATCCGTGCGGGGTCCCGACCACGCTCGGGAAGCGCTCCTTCAGGCGGGCGAGAATCGAGCTGGTTTCATCGACGGAGAGCGTGGTCTGTGTGACGTAGGCGATTCGCTCGGGGTCCTCGACCTCCAGCTCATCCACGTCTTGCTCTGACTGCACGAGCACGATCCGCTCTGGGGCCTCGCCCATCGTGCCTTCGACCTCCTCGTGACCGTCGTGGCCGACGAGCACGATCGTGTAGCCATCCTCGGCGAAGCGCAGCGCCTCGCGGTGAACCTTCGTCACGAGCGGGCAGGTGGCATCGATCGTCCGCAGCTCACGCGCCCGTGCGTTGGCGTACACGCTGGGCGCGACGCCGTGCGCGGAGAACACACATACCGACCCCTCCGGGACATCGGTCTCCCGCTCGACGAAGATCACCCCCCGCTCGCGCAGCCGCTCAACGACGTGCTTGTTGTGCACGATCTCCTTGCGCACATACACCGGCGGGCCATGGATCTCGAGCGCCCGTTCGACGGTCTGCACGGCACGATCCACGCCCGCGCAATAGCCGCGCGGTGCCGCGAGCAGTACCTTCTCGACGGTGTTGGACATCATGGCCATTGTAGAGAGCCTCCAGGTACGCTAGACCGATGGCGCAGCGCCACTTGGACAGGCTCACCCCGGTCGAACGCGTCCTTCCTGCACCAGGAGGGTCCAACGTCGCACATGCACGTAGGCGGGCTGACGATCGTCGAAGGGCCGCCTCCCTCGATGGAGGAGTTCCTCGAACAGATCCGCCGGCGGCTGCACCTGGTCCCGCGTTACCGCCACAAGCTCGCCCATACGGCACTTGACAGCGGACGGCCGGTGTGGGTCGATGACCCGAGCTTCAACGTCGAGTACCACATACGCAACGCCGCGCTGCCGACTCCCGGAGGCTGGGAGCAGCTGCAGAGCCTGACCGCCTGGATCTTCTCCCAGCAGCTCGACCGCTCGAAGCCATTGTGGGAGATGTGGTTGATCGAGGGGCTCGAGAACGACCGCTTCGCGCTGATCTCAAAGACCCACCACGCTCTGATCGACGGCATCGCCGGCATCGATCTGGCGACCGTGCTGTTCGACCTCTCCCCAAAGCCACCTCCACTCAGACATTCAGGGCGCGCATGGCGGCCTCATAGCGAGCCGGGTGCCGCCGAGCTCCTCACCGCCGGCTTGCGTGGCGCGGTGCGAGCCGGGATCGAGCTGTTGGAGGGGGCGATCGACGCGCTGTCGCACCCCGACCACGCATTCGCCCGTGCTCGCGAGGCCGCCGAGGGCCTCGGCGAGATCGTGTGGGCAGGCCTGAACCCCGCGCCACAGACACCGCTGAACGTCGACATCGGCCCGCATAGGCGCTTTGTCGGCGTCGCCAGTTCACTTCAGGACTTCAAGGCCGTGAAGAACGCCTTTGGCGGCACCGTCAACGATGTCGTGCTCACGGTCGTCGCCGGCGCACTGCGCTCGTTCCTGATCTCCCGCGGCGTGCGCACTGCGGGGTTGGAGCTACGCGCGCTCGTCCCCGTCTCGGTCCGGGCTGAGGACGAGCACCACCAGGGGGGCAATCGCATCGTCGTGATGCGCGGGCCCCTGCCCGTCTATATCGCCGACCCCATCCAGCGCTTGCGCTTCGTCTCGGAGGCGATGGACGGCCTGAAGGAGTCAAAGCAGGCACTGGGCGCCGAGGTCATCGCTGGCGCCCAGAACTTCGCGCCACCGACAATCTTGGCGCAGGCCTCGCGCCTGAACTTCTCCACGCGCCTGTTCAACCTGCTCGTCACCAACGTGCCCGGCCCGCAATTCCCGCTGTACGTGCTTGGCCGCGAGATGCTCGAGGCCTACCCGGTGGCCTTTCTCCCCCAGCATCACGCGCTCGCGATCGCGATCATGTCCTACAACGGTCAGATGAACTTCGGCCTGCTCGGCGACTTCGATGCCCTGCCCGACATCGGCTCGATCGGCCAGATCATCGCCGAGGAACTGGCGATGCTGGTGTCGCTCGCTCGCGAAGCGGCCGCCACGCCCGCCTGAGCTTGCCTCAATATCCCAGCGCGAACTTTGCGTCCTCGGACATCTTCTCCGGTGACCACGGCGGCGTGAAGACCATCTCTGACTCAATCGTCTTGACGCCCTCCAGTTCGCCCACGAACTCTTCGATCTGCTCGGTCACCTGCGGGCCGATTGGGCACCCGGGCGTCGTGAGCGTGAACGTGACGTTCACGTTGCCACCTGAGACCTCCACGCCGTAGATCAAACCCAGCTCGACGAAATCCAACCCGAGCTCGGGGTCGATCACGTTTGACAACGCGTCCATCACGTCATCGACCGTAGGTGTGGCGGCAACCTCGTCGGACATGGACCGAGTCTAGCTGCCCTGCGGGCCCGCTAGTTGTCGCAGCCGAGGCGGTCCCACATGTACAGCTGAATGCACTCGGTCGCGAGCTCCATCGCCCGCTCGCGTGAAAGGCGAGGGAGCACGGTGTCCAGTGCCTGCTCCTCGGAGACACCCGCTTGAAAAGCTTCCTCGCCGCGAAAGCCTGCCGCGATCTTCAGCGCCTCGCGCCGGTTCTCGCCCAGGCTCGCGAACACTCCAACGAGGAACTCCGTGTTGGGAATCGGCTGGCCGACCTCCAGTGAGGCGTGCCAGGCGGCGAGCAGGTGCAGATCGTCCTCGTCGAGATCGGCGATCGCCTTGGCGTAGTGGACCGAGAGCTCCTGGTCGGGGATATCATCCACCCATGCGCGCACCACCTCGCCCACCAGCTGGCGACGAGCCTCGCGGCCGACCGACTCGGCGATCACGCGAATCGCGTCCTGGGGCTCAATGAAGCACAGTGGCATCGTCCAGACTGTAGGTGGCGGTGTGGACGTACTTTTTCTAAAGTTCCAGCGCCTCCCGGCCGCGCTCGAGCGTATCCAGATCGCAGGTCTCGCTTGGAAATCCGAGCGTTGCCCGTACCCCGGGGGCAGGCGGGCTCCAGTTCCAAAGCGCCAAGTCGAGTGACTCAACAGGCACCGGGATAGCCTCGGCGAGCGCGTGGGCGCGACGCTCGAGGATCAGCGGGTCGCCGATCGCGAACATCCGCTTGGCGGCCAGTGTGGCGGGGTCAGGAGCGGAAGGGTCGCTGGCACTGGTGAAATGCAACGAGTCAGCTCGCAGCCCGTACAGGCCGAGCCCTCCCAGCATGATGAGCAGGTCGTAGCGCCCCATGCGGCCGTAGCCTGCAAGCGCGAGGCGCTCGAAGCACCGCTCGAAGCGCCGCTCTGAGCTCCACTCAGGATCTCCCTCGAACGCCTGCGCCTGGCCGCCAGCACGCTCAGCCCAGTGGCGGTAGGCGAGCAGCGTGCTCGCTCCGCGCGCGGAATTGTGGGAAGTTCGTGGCCCGAGCGGGATTCCATCGAGATCTCCCAGCTCGCCATCAGCGTAAGCGCTGCCATCGCGGGCGCCAGCCAAGGCCGTGCGGATACCGGCGAAAGGATCATCGCCCTCCAGCGGTGAGAGGTAGGCGATCAAGAAGCACGTCCAGGTTGCCTGCTCGAGATCTTCGGAGGCAAGCGCGCGAACCTCTCCGTATAGGCCTGGGGGCTCAGCGCCCAGCGCAAGCAGGCAACCGTGAGCGAAGGCGATCTCTTCGGCTAGGCGGCTCGCGTCTGCAGAGGCGTGAATGCCGGGCACAAGCGCTGAGCGGTAGCCGTCATCCTCTGCGCGACCCTCCCTGCGAACTCGCACGGCCTCGCCGCGTATGCGTCCGCGCCGGGTGGCCTGAGAGGAAGGCTTCTTAGACCTGGGCGCTCGCGGGGATCTGCTCCCCGGAGGCTTGTTGCCGGGCAGCGTCTTGCTGCAGATCGGGCAGCGCTCGATGAAGCGGTTGTGTCGGCAGAAAGTAGGCAAGATCGCGCCGGAGCTATTGGATCTGGGCTGCTGGGCGTGCGCGCGAGGACACACCGGCGTGCCGGCGCAGGAAGTGCAGCTGATCGGCGATCGCCCGCTCGAATGGCTCGCCGGTATAGATATCGAAGTGCCTGATCGGATACGTCCGCACCTCCGCGCGGCCAGTTGCCCGCCACGCGGCGTCCTGGGCGGCCTTGACGGGAGCGACCGCGTCGTGGTCGGCGATCTGCACAAGGATCGGACAAGGAAGGCGGCCGGCCTGCAGACCGGGACGGTAGGCGCCAGCCCTGAGAAATATTCGCGCTGCCATCTCGTTGCGCCACGAAGGACCCGCGATCGCGCGGTAGCCCGGCTCAGCATCGAGGCTGGTCATCGCGCCGATGGTGCCGGGTGCCCCTACCAGCGGAACCATCACGGGCGGGCGACCGCGCAGCGAGGCGGCGACATCGCGTATTCCTGCGAGCACGCACCTTGCGAGATGGCCGATACCCGCGTAGCGCGCGAGGTTGAGCAGCGCCACCGCGCCGTCCATTGCCGGCACTTGGGAGATGGCAGCCGCGACGCTGCCGTCGGCGACGGCTACTGCTACGACGTGGCCACCGGCGTAGGAGGAGCCCCACACCACGACCCGATCCGGATCGACACCCTCCAGAGAGCGCGCGTAGGAGATCGCTGCTGCATAGTCCTCGAGTTGGCGGGGGATCGAGAGCAGCTGGCGGGGCTCGCCGTCGCTCAGGCCGAAGTGCCTGTAGTCGAACGCAAGCGCGTCGATGCCGGCTGCGGCGAAGCGCTCGGCGAACGGGAGCAGCCCCGAGTCGAACGGTGCCGCCAAGGCCGTTGGCGAGCACGACACAGGGGCGCCGGCCGTCCTCACCGGCGAAGGAGTCGTCCTGCCCGGATAGGTGGACACCCGCGCAGCGGACTCCGCCGCTGTCGAACGAGACCGCGCTCATGCCGGGCGCTCTGAGGCTTCCAACGCCGCGGCGCGTCCCGCGGCGGCGCGGCCGGTCGGCGCCCCGGCGCACGCACGCGCCTGGCCGGCCGGGATCGAGCGCGTGTGGAGCTCATGCTCGAAGCCGTACCACTCGAGCTGCATGGTGTGCCTGGGCTTGTTGGTGAAGTGGCCCGTGTGGAACGCCTCGTCGCGACGGATCTCCATTTCCATCTCGCTCTGCGGTGGCGGCGCCCAGTCCCCGCTCAGCCAGCGCGCCGCGATCTTTGACTGCAGCTCGGAGAACGGGAAGATCGTGGGAATCGGCTGGCCGAGCCCGATGAACGCGAGGTCATCGAGGCCGGGCTTGAGCATCCGCTTGTAGAGCGCCAGCACGTTTTCCGGCGCCGAGAGGAACTCTGGATCGAAGAACGGGAAGCTGACGTTGTAGCCCGTGGCGTAGATGATCGCGTCAACCGGCTCCACACTGCCATCGGCAAAGCGCACACGGTCGCCGAGCAGCTCGGCGACATCGCCCTTGGCCACCGCGTCACCGGCTCCGAGCCGCCCGAGCAGCTCGCTGGAGACGGTCGGGTGGGCGTCGAGGAAGTTGTGGTTAGGGGTGGGCAGCCCGAAATCCTCCATCCGTCCGGAGAAGATCCTCGGTAGGACGCGGGCCATGCGGCGCTGGAGGCCGACAGAGAGTCTTGGGTTCGTCCTGACGACCTGATCGGCCGGCTTGCCGAAGATGTACTTCGGTATTACGTACGCGCCCGAGCGGGTCGAAAGGAAGACGGTTTCAGACACCGTCTTGCGCGCGAGCTCGGAGACGATGTGGACAGCGCTGTTACCGATCCCGACGACGAGCACACGCTTGCCGTGCAGGTCGAGCGGGGTGGTGGGATCGATGTAGTCGTGCGAGTGGATCTGGGGCCCGTCGAAGGATCCGGGGAAGTCGGGGTAGCGCGGGTCCCAGTGGTGTCCGTTGCAGACGAGCAACGCGTCGAAGCACTCCCGGCCGCCGTCCTGCAGCGTGATCTGCCATCCGCCCCCGAGGCCGCGCTCGGCTCGCTCGACGCGCGTGCCGAAGCGGATACGGTCGCGCAGCGCAAACGCGTCGGCGTAATCGCGAAGCCACTCGAAGATATGCGTGTGGTGCGGATAGTCCGGATAGCGATCGGGCATCGGGAAGTCCCGGAAGGAGATCGAGGGCTTGGAGATGTCGATGTGCAGCGAGCGGTATGCCGAGGAGACCCCGTTGGGGTTCTGGAAGTACCAGTTGCCGCCCACCTCGTCAGACGCCTCGAAGCAGGTGTAGGGGACGCCGAAGTCCGCGAGCGCCTTGCAGGCGGTGAGCCCGCTCACGCCGGCGCCGATCACGCACACCCTGGGCAGACCGCGCGAGCCGGGACTGCCGTTGGGCGAACCGCTCATCTCATCTACCCGGCTTCGATCCCCGGCCCCACGTGCTGCGGTGGGCCCTCGGGGCCTTCGTCTGCATCAGCGCTACCGGTGAGGCCCTCGTCCTGGGGCGCGCCGGCCGCGGCGTCACCGGCGCCGTTACGTTTCCCGGCGAGGTAGCGGTTGACCATGCGCGCGCACTGGCGGCCCTCGTTGATCGCCCACACGATCAGCGACTGTCCCCGCCGGGCGTCGCCGGCCGCGAACACGCCGTCGAGGGAGGTCGCATATGGCTTGGCGGTCTTCACGTTGCCGCGCGGGTCCTTCTCCACCCCGAGCTGGTCGAGCAGCTGCTGCTCGGGGTGCAGAAAACCCATCGCCAGCAGCACCAGCTGGGCCTTCAGCTCGCGTTCGGTTCCCGCCACCGGAGCAAACGGCGGCTCGGGCCTGGCCTGGGCTATGTGCAGCGCGGCGACCCTCCCGTTGCCATCGCCGGAGAAGCTCCTCGTCACGACCGAGTAGTCCTGCTCGCCCGTGTGTGTCTCCTTGGCCTCCTCCATCGCGTAGCTGAGGCGGTACTTCAGCGGCCACTCCGGCCACGGCGTGCGCTCGTCGGGGCGGCGCGGCGGCGGCTCGGGTAACAGCTCCAGCTGCGTGATCGAGCGCGCACCCTCGCGCATCGCGTTGCCGACGCAGTCCGCCCCTGTGTCGCCACCGCCAATCACCACGACATCACGGTCCTTGGCTGTGATCTCGTGCTCCACCGGTGGCTGGGCAACGGCCGGCGTCTGGGGTGGGTGGGGATTCGGTTTGACGGGCGATGAAGCGGTTGCGCTGGTACAGGTAGTCCATCGCGAAGTGGACACCGTCGAGCTCCCTGCCCGGAGCCGGCAGGTCACGGGGGACGCGCGAGCCGGTCGCCAGCACGACGGCGTCAAAGTCACCGCGCAGCTGCCCCACGCTCACGTCGCGCCCGACGTCCACGCCACAGCGGAGCTCGACGCCCTCGGCGAGGAGTTGCTCGACCCGGCGCTGAACGACCGTCTTTTCGATCTTGAAGTCCGGGACCCCGAAGCGCACCAGGCCGCCGATCGCCTCGTCGCGCTCGAACAGCACCACGCGATGGCCAGCCCGGCGCAGCTGCTGGGCGGCCGCCATGCCCGCGGGGCCGGAGCCGACGACCGCGACCGCCTGGCCGGTCTCCGTCTTCGGCGGCTGGGGAAGCACCCAGCCCTCCTCCCAAGCACGGTTGATGATCGAGTTCTCGATCTGTTTGATCGTGACCGCGTCTCCCTCGCGGATCTCGAGTACGCACGCGGCCTCACACGGCGCCGGGCACAGCCGGCCGGTGAACTCGGGGAAGTTGTTCGTGGCGTGCAGTTGCTCGATCGCGTCCTTGAAGCGGTCGCGGTAGACGAGGTCGTTCCAGTCGGGGATCAGGTTGCCCAGCGGACAACCGTTGTGGCAGAAGGGCACGCCGCAGTCCATGCAGCGAGCGCCCTGCTCGCGCAGCTCTCCAAGTGGCCGTGTGAGGAGGAACTCGCGGTAATCGTGCGTGCGCTCGACGGCGTCCCGCTGAGGGATGCCGTGACGCTCGATCTGAAGAAAGGCTCCGAGCTTGCCCATCAGGCAGGCACCGCCACCTGCTGGCCGGCCGGTATGCCTGCCTGTTCGGCCAGAACGCGCTTGTAGTCGTGCGGCATGACCTTCACGAAGGCACCCTTCGCCAGCAGGCCGCCGAAGTCGCTGAGCACGCGCTCGGCAACCGGCGAGCCCGTGCGGCTGCGATGCTCCTCAATCAACTCGCGCAGCTCGTTCGCGTCCGCCGCGGACAGCGCTTCGAAGCCGACCATGCCCATGTTGCAACGCTCGGGGAAGTCACCGGCCTCGTCGAGCACGTAGGCCACGCCGCCGCTCATACCGGCCGCGAAGTTGCGCCCGGTCTCACCGAGCACGACGACCCGGCCGCCGGTCATGTACTCACAGCAGTGGTCGCCCACACCCTCGACCACCGCGGAGGCGCCCGAGTTACGCACCGCGAAGCGCTCGCCGGTCAGGCCGCGGAAGAACGCCCTGCCGCGTGTCGCCCCATACAGCACGGTATTGCCAACAATCACATTCTGCTCGGCCTTGAAGTGCTCGCCCATGCCCTCGCGCGGGCGCACCGCGATCACGCCGCCCGACAGTCCCTTGCCTGCATAGTCGTTGGCGTCGCCGCGCAGCGTAAATGTCACACCGGGCGCCAGCCAGCCGCCGAAGCTCTGGCCTGCGGAGCCCTCGAAGTCCACCACGATCGAATCTTCGGGCAAGCCGCCGGCCCCATGCGCCCGAGCAATGTGGCTGGAGAGGATGCCGCCGACGCAACGGTTGCGGTTACGGATCGGCATCTCAAGCTTCACGCGGCGGTCGGCGATTTTGACGCGACCATCGGGCAGTGGATCGCTCGCGCCTGTGAGCACCGGCCGGGCGCTCTCCACGAGCTGCCAGTCCAGCGCGTCCTCGAGCACGGGCGGAGGGGGTTCGACGCGGTGACGCACCGCGGGATGGGTGGGATCCTCATCGAGCTCTATGTGCTTCAGGACGTGCGAAAGGTCTACGCCGCGCGCCTTCCAATGGTCGATCGCCTCGCGCGCGGAGAGCAGGTCGACGCGGCCGATCGCTTCATCGAGCGTGCGCAGGCCGAGCGAGGCGAGGATCTCGCGCACCTCCTCGGCGACGAAGAAGAAAAAGTTGACGACGTGCTCGGGGGTGCCCTGAAAGCGCTTGCGCAGCTCGGGGTCCTGCGTGGCGATGCCCACGGGGCATGTGTTCAGGTGACAGGCGCGCATCATGATGCAGCCGGTAGCGATCAGCGGGGCGGTCGAGAAACCCATCTCGTCAGCTCCGAGCATCGCGGCGATCACGACGTCGCGACCGGTCTTCAGCTGGCCGTCGGTCTGCACCTTGATGCGCGAGCGCAGGTCGTTCAGCAGCAGCGTTTGCTGGGTCTCAGCGAGGCCGATCTCCCAGGGAATGCCGGCCGATTGGATAGAGGACAGCGGTGAGGCGCCCGTGCCCCCATCGTGTCCCGCGATCAGCACACGGTCGGCGTTCGCCTTGGAGACGCCCGCCGCGACTGTCCCCACGCCAACCTCGGACACGAGCTTGACCGACACCTCCGCTTTGGGGTTCGCGCAGCGCAGGTCGTAGATCAGCTGCTTGAGGTCCTCGATCGAATAGATGTCGTGGTGCGGAGGCGGCGATATGAGCCCAACGCCGGGCATCGTGTGGCGGATCGAGCCGATGTAGGAGTCGACCTTGTGCCCCGGCAGCTGGCCGCCCTCGCCGGGCTTGGCGCCTTGGGCCATCTTGATCTGCAGCTCGTCGGCGTTGACGAGGTAATGGATCGTCACACCGAAACGACCGGAGGCCACCTGCTTGATCGCCGAGCGGCGTTCATCCCCGTTGACGTCCGCCTGGAAGCGCGCCGGGTCCTCGCCGCCCTCGCCCGTGTTCGAGCGCCCGCCGAGCCGGTTCATCGCGATAGCCAGCGTCTCGTGGGCCTCGCGTGAGATCGAGCCGAGGCTCATCGCCCCGGTACAGAAACGCTTGACTATCTCGCTCGCCGGCTCTACCCGCTCCAGTCCGATCGCCTGAGGCTGCTCCACGCCTGAGCCGGCCGGTCCGATCTGCAGCAGACCACGCAGGGTGGCCTTGCGCGCGGCGTCTTCGTTGACCGCCTGCGCGTATTCGCGGTACTTCTCGAACGCCGCGCTCCCGCGGACCGCCGCGTGCGCCTCTGCGTCGCCCCGCAGCGCCGCGCCCACGTCGCCGTTGGCCGCGCGCACCGCGTGCTGCACCAGCGCGATCGTCTCGGGGTTCCACATGTGGTGCTCGCCGTCGCGACGCCACGCGTACACGCCGCCCACGGGCAGCAGCTGACTGGAGTCCCACCCGCCCCGCCCGCCTGCAGGGTAGGCGCGAGCGTGGCGCTGCAGCGCCTCGGCCGCCAGCACGTCGAGACCCACGCCGCCGATGCGCGACGCCGTGCCCGTGAAGTGCCTGTCGATGACCTCACGCTCAAGCCCAACCGCCTCGAAGATCTGCGCGCCGCAGTAGGACTGGATCGTCGAGATACCCATCTTGGAGATCGTCTTCAGGAGCGCTTTGCCCAGTGCCTTGACGACGTTCTCGGCGGCTTCCACGGCGTCCACCGGGACCTCGGCCCCGTCGGCCCCGGTGCGCGTGATGGCCTTCTGGTTGAGCACCAGGTCATCGAGGGTCTCGAGCATCAGGTAGGGGTTGATCGCGCTTGCTCCGTAGCCGATCAGCGTGGCGAAGTGGTGCACCTCGCGCGGCTCGCCCGACTCGAGGATGATGCCCGCGCGCAAGCGCGTGCCTTCGCGCACCAGGTGATGGTGGACAGCCGCGACCGCCAGCAGCGAGGGAACCGGCACGCGGCGCGGTCCCACCAGCCGGTCGGACAGGACGATGATGTTGACCCGTTCCTCAATCGCCTCCGAGGATTCGCGGCAGATGCGCGCGAGCGCCTCGGCCATTCCTGCTGCGCCCTTCTCCAGCGAGAACGTGATGTTGATCGTACGCGCGGCGAACAGGTCATGAGCTACGTGCCCCAGCGTCTCGAGCTCGCGGTTGAGCAGGATCGGCTGGCCCAGCACGAGCTTGTGCGCGTGGGCCGGGGTCTCCTCAAACAGGTTCAACTCGGTGCCGAGGCTCGTCGAGAGGCTCATCACGATTTCCTCGCGGATCGGGTCGATCGGCGGGTTGGTCACCTGCGCGAACAGCTGCTTGAAGTAGGAGAAGAGCGGCGGCGCCTGCTCAGAGAGCACGGCTAGCGACAGGTCGTTGCCCATCGAGCCGATGGGCTCGGCGGCGTCGCGCGCCATCGGCGTGAGCAGCACGCGCAGATCCTCCTGGGAGTAGCCGAACGCCTGCTGGCGCGCGCGCAGCGGCTCCTCTGAGATCGTCACCTGGTCCCACGGCGGCAGCTCGGAGAACGGCACTGAGCTGCGCGCGTACCACTCGCCGTAGGGCTTGAGCGTGGATACCTCGCGCTTGACCTCCTCATCCTCGACGATCCGCCCGCGCTCTAGATCGACGAGGAACAGCTTGCCTGGCTGCAGGCGGCCCAGCCGGCGTACCTGCTCCGGCGGGATGTCCAAGAGGCCGGACTCCGAGCCCAGCACGACGTACCCGTCGGTCGTCTCCACCCAGCGCCCAGGCCGCAGGCCGTTGCGATCGAGCGTTGCGCCGACGACGCGCCCGTCGGTGAACGCCACCGAGGCCGGCCCGTCCCAGGGCTCCATCAGGCAGGAGTGGAAGGCGTAAAAGCCCTTGAGCTCCTCAGACAGGTCGTCGCGATCGCGATAGGCCTCGGGGATCATCATCATCGCCGCGTGGGGCAGCGAGCGCCCGCCGAGCAGCAGCAGCTCCAGCACGTTGTCGAACGTCGCCGAGTCGGAGTTCCCCGGACTGACGACGGGCAGGATCTTCGGCAGGTCCTCGCCGAACAGCTCGCTGGAGAGCTCTGACTCTCGCGCGCGCATCCAGTTGACGTTGCCCATCACCGTGTTGATCTCGCCGTTGTGGCAGATCACACGATAAGGGTGCGCGAGCTCCCAGCTCGGGAACGTGTTGGTGGAGAAGCGCGAGTGCACGAGCGCAAGTGCGCTCTTGGCTCGCTCATCGCGCAGATCCGGGTAGAAGGCCGCCAGCTGGTAGCTGATCAGCATGCCCTTGTAGTTGAGCGTGCGCGAGGAGCTCGACGCCACGTACAGCCCCTCGCCCTCGGGGCTCAGCTCACAGATCCGCCTGATCACGTACAGCTTGCGCTCGAAGGCGTCCTGATCCTCGGCTTGCGCCGCTCCAGCGCCGACGAACAGCTGGCGGATCACGGGCCGGCAGGCACCGGCGACCTCACCGGTGTGCTCCTCGTTGACCGGCACGTCCCGCCAGCCGAGCACCTGCTGGCCCTCCGCCTCGACGGTCCGCTCGAGCAGCCGCTCGAGGTTCGCGCGCTGCTCGTCGTTCCTCGGCAGGAAGCACATCAGCACCCCATATGCGCCCGCCCGGGGCAGCTCGAAGCCGGCGAGAGCGCGCAGCAGCTCGTCGGGCATCTGGATGAGGATCCCCGCGCCATCGCCAGTGCAGGGGTCAGCGCCAGAGGCACCGCGATGCTCGAGGTTCTCGAGCGCCGTGATCGCCCGCGAGATCACCTCGTGGGTTGGCCTGTTGTCCAGGCGCGCGACCATGCCCACGCCACACGCATCGTGCTCGAAGCGAGGGTCGTAGAGTCCGACGGCCTTGGGCGGCTGCTTGGTGTACGAAGTCATGGAAGTGCTCCCTTGGGGCGGTGCATCCCGTACGGGTGGGCACACCCCAGTACGGGTATAGGCGGGCACCTGAGGCGGAGCCAGAAAGCGTAGCAGCGCGGAGGCACCGTGAGCTGGGCGTAGAGGGTTCTCAGGCCGGATTCCGACATGGCTCTCGCGTATGCTCATTCGCAACGGCACACCGGGCTCGCGAGCCCGACCGGATGCTCCCGAGGGCATCGCGGACGGAGATCGTGGCCGGTCGCCGGTGTTTGATGTGTGAAAACCGTCCACGCAGGGCACATCAGCAAGGACGCAGTTACGTCAAGGATCCCAGGAGTCACGATGACGCCGGTTACCAAGACGCCGGACATAGAGCTGGCGCTCCCGGCGCGAGCCGCAAATATTGCAGTTGTACGTCACGCCTTCGGGGCACTGGGCGAGGCGCTCGCTGTCGATGAGCAAATCCTCTCCAACATCCGTCTCGCCGTCACCGAGGCCTGCACAAACGTTGTCGTTCACGCCTATCCCGACGGTGAGGAGGGGCAGCTCGAGATCCTCGCCACGCTGCAGGAAGAAAAGCTTGTGGTGGTGGTGCGCGATGAAGGCCCGGGAATCGGACCGCGACCTGACAGTCCCGGGCTCGGCCTGGGACTCCCGCTGATCGCCTCACTGACGGAGTCCGTTCAGCTCGGTCGCGATGACGAGGACGAGCGCACCGAGGTCTGCATGACCTTCCCGCTCTCCGGCGACGCCCCATGACGAGTACCCCTACCCAGAATGAGCCGGGGGAGAACTCCGTTTCCTTGCGCCTGGCAAATGGCCCCCTGGCAGGTCCCGTGCTATCTCGCGTGGTCTCGATGGTTCTCGCACGGGCCGACTGCCCGGTGAACCGGCTGGACGACGCGATGATTCTCTGCGACGCCCTCGCTGCTCACACCCCGGCGCATGCGAACGACGGCCACGTTGCCCTTACGGTGGTTACCGATGGGCGGGAGATCCAGTTGCGCGTCGGTGAGCTTTCCGCGCAGGGCGCCACCAAGCTGCTCGCTGACGCGGCTGTCCCCGGCATCGGCAACGTGCTCGAGCGGCTTTCTGATGAGCTGAGGATCGAGTCCTCTTCCACCGGGCACCCGCGAGAGGAACTAATCCTCACGTTGCACTTCGACTAAGCGCCGCAGGCACGGTCGCCCGGCGGCACCTCACTGCGGAGGTTCGTATTCGATCAGGCCCGCGCGCAGACGGATGAGCGCATGGCGGATGAGCCGCGAGACTTGCATCTGGGAGACCCCGATCCGCTCGGCGATCTCTGTCTGAGTCAGTTCCTCACCGAAGCGCAGCCTCAGCACGAGACGCTCGCTGGAGGAGACGTGCGCGAGCAGCGGCGCCAGGGTAGCGCGCTCCTCGGCCCGCTCGAAGCCCTCCTCCTCCTCGCCCAGCACATCGGCCAGGCTTTCCCCAGAGACCTCTGTACCAGCGCGCCCTTGACGGGGCGCATCCAGAGAGCCAGCTTGGTAGGCGGCCGCTGCTTGGAGCGCGTCGAGCACCTGCTCCTCAGTGGCGCCCACCGCCTCGGCGAGCTCGCTCACCGTCGGTGCGCGGCGCTTGCCCAAAGACAGCTCGGTGGCCGCCCGGTCTACTCGCAGCGCCAGTTCCTGAAGGTCGCGGGGCACCCGCACCGACCACGTGCGGTCGCGGAAGTGATGCCTGAGCACGCCGAGGATTGTCGGCACGGCAAAGCTCGGAAAAGCCACATCGCGGCCGGAGTCAAACCGGTCTATGGCTTCCAGCAAACCCAGCGAGGCGACCTGCACGAGATCCTCAAACGGCTCCTCGCTGCGCTGATAGCGGTGTGCCAGACTGCGGGCGAGCGGCAGGTAGCGCTCGGCCAGCCGCTCGCGTGCCCGAACGTCACCCGCGCGCGCACGGGTGAACAGCTCCTCATCCGAACGCGCCTCCAAGGGATCCTCGGTCAAGGTCTTCCTATGCTCCCATGCGCTCACGCAGCGTGTCGGAGTCACTCCAGGAGCACAGTCCGGAACGTCCTGGGCAGGTCAGGCACAAACCGCGGTGTGGATCTTTGCTGACGGTGAACGTATGTGCCCGGGCTCGTCGTGCCAGCTCTGCCAGGCGATCTTCGAGCTTTGGCTTATCGGCCGCGGTGTAGCAGGCACCGATTGGCTGCGCTGGACGGTGCAGGAACCAATGGACGATCTCCACGCGCGGCGCGCCATCGCGCAAAACGGCGAGCGCATACACCAGGCGCTGGATCGCATACTCGCGCTGCACCAGCGCAGCCAGATCCTGCTCCTCCTCAACCCGGTCGCTCTTGTAATCCACGACCAGTACCCCCCCGTCCGGTTCACGCACGAGGATGTCGATCACGCCGGTGACGAGTTGCTCGTCCTCTCCGAGGGAGAAGGCGAATGGATACTCACGCTGCGCCCGGCGCGAAGTGGTTGCCAAGCGCGCCGCGAAGCCGCTGTCGAGCGCCCTGCGCAGCAGTTTCGCGAGCTCCTCGCGTTCGTGGAGCTCAATACGCACGCCCAGCTCGCGGGCGAGGATCGCCACGTCCTCCTCAGACGGTGCGCTGCCGCGCGCGAAGTCAAGCGCCTCCAACAGCCGGTGGACGATCGTGCCGCGTACACGCGCCTCCAGGCTGCCGGCGGCCCCGCTCGCCGTCGCGGCGGCACGGTTCTCGGGCAGACCGAGCACGCGTTCGAGGTAGTAGCGGTAGCCGCAGCGCTCCAACTCGCTCAGCGAGCTGTAGCTGAGCGCCATCAGCTTCTCGCGCCCGGCGCCATGCTCCGGCGGCGGCGCATCAGTGGCCTGCCGGGCGGGCAGCGGTGTGGCGGCGCGCTTCGCGCCCGCGGCCGGCGCAGGCCCCTCCGGCGAGCCGGCGGATGGCTTGCCCGGCGGAAACGGCGCGGCGGGAGAGTTCAAGAGACAGCGCACGGCCGCCGGGCCGCCCGGCGCGAGCGCGAGGTCGTGCGCCTGCCCTGCCCCGGCGGTGAGCGCCGGCACCTCCTGCGACAGCGCCGGGCCCAGCCAGGAGATCGGCGCGGCACCCGGCCCCGAGACCGGCCAGCGCTCGAACCTGACCGATCCGCTGAGTAGCAAGCGCTCGCGCGCTCGCGTCATCGCGACGTAGGCGATGCGGTCCTCCTCCTCGGTTTCGCGCTGGCGGCGCTCGGCGCACAGATCCTCATAGGCGAGTACTGGGCTCGACACGGCGCCGTCGAGGCGCATCAGGCGCAGGCCGACGCGATCGCCGTCAACCAACAGGTCGGGCATCCGCGAGCTGGGCGCTCGCCCGAGATCGGCCACGCACACGACGGGGAACTCCAGCCCCTTGGCGGCGTGCACGGTCATCAGGCGCACTGCATCGGGCTCGGCGTCCTCGACGGGCGCGTCCGGCTCGATCCGCGGGCCGCTCGCGAGGTACTGGACATGATCAAGAAAGCCGCGCAGGTCGCGGCCCTCGCCGGCCTCGAAGCGCCGCGCCAGGCGCAGCAGCTTGTGCACGTTTGCCAGGCGCCGCTCACCCCACTCCAGCGCGAGCACGTGCTCGCGATAGCCGGTCGCCACGATCGCGCGCTCGAGCAGTACGGCGATCGTGTGCAGCGGCGCACTGCTGCGCTCGCGCGCCAAGAGGCCACAGGCGCGCGTGAGCGCTCCGCGGTCGGCCGCGGCGAGCCTCGCCGCAAGGTCTCCCTCTCCGGCGAGGGCCGCCAGCGCGGTCTCCCAGGCCCCCCGCCGCGCGCCCTGCGCCTCATGCGCCAGCAATGCCAGGCAATCGCGCGAGCAGCCGCCGAGCGGTGACGCGAGCAGACCGTAGAGCGCTTCCTCATCGAGCGGGTTGGCCAGCACACGCAGGTAGGAGATCAGGTCACCAATCTGCTGGTGGCCCCAGAAGGCGCCGACCGCCGCGAGTGTGCGCAGCCCGCATGACTGCAGAGCGCGCTCGAAAACCTCAAGGTCGCCGGACGCGCGCAGCAGCACGGCGACCTCCCCCGGCCGCGCGAGACCATCGCGGACGAGCTCCTCCACCCTTCGCGCGAGCATCCGCGCCTCCGCCTGGCGCCACAACGGCGCCGGCGGCAGCCCAGCGGCGACCGCCGCAGCCAGATCGTCGCGCTGCTCCCAGCCATCGATGTCGGTGAGCAGCAGCTCGACAGCCGGCTCGCGTGCTGAGGTGTGCGCTGGCGAAGCTCCACCATGGGCCGGCCCGGCAACGCTGGTGGCCGGTGTACGCGACGCGCCCGCGTCTCCTCCGAGGTCCCGCTCGCCCGGGCGCAGTGCGACGAAGTCCGCGAAGCGCTCGCCAAAGACTACGTTCACGACGTCGAGCAACGGCTCGTCGCTGCGGAAGTTGCGGGTGAGCGAGAGGCTGGCGCCGCGCTCTGATAGCTCGTTGCGCCGGCCGCGGAACAGGCCACGTCGGCGTGGCGAAAGCCGTAGATCGACTGGAGCTCGTCGCCCACCGTGAATAGGTTCCCGCGCTCGAGCGCGCGGAGGATCGCGAGCTGGCGCGGATTGGTGTCCTGGAAACTCGTCGACCATCATCAGCTCGAAGCGCTCCGCCCACGCTTTGCGCACGCTCTCGTGCTCCTCCAGGAGAGCGCACGCGCCGAGCTCCAGATCGTCGAAGTCCACCGCGCCGCGCGCGCCCTTGAGCAGCTCGTACTCGCGGCCGAACCGCTCCAGCAACTCGCCCAGCAACGCGCAGGCCCGCGCGCCCTCCACATCGACTCGCCCGACTCCCCTGCCGTGCCTCGCGGTCCGGTACGGGCTCTGGATACGGCACCGGCTCGGAATGCGTCGGTTGGAGGAGCGGCACGGGCAACGTCGGCTGGAAGACGACCGGCACCGGCAGCTTCGGCAGACGCTCTCCCTTGCTGCGCAGCTCCGCGTAGGCGCCGCCCACCATCGCGCGCACACGATCGGCGCCCCAGGCGGCGATCAGGTCGACCGCCTCACTGCGCCGCCCTGAAGAAATCCCCTCAGCGCGCTGCAGGCCTGCCCGCGCAGGCGCGCGGCCAGCCTTCGTCGAGGATCGCGAACTCCGGGTCGAGCGCCCGCGACAGCGGGTGCACGCGCAGCAGGCGCGCGCAGAATCCGTGGAACGTGCTGACGAACGCCGCCTCGGTGTCGCGGGCCGCCTCGCGCTCGCCGAGCTCCGCGAAACGCCCCCGCACGCGCTCGCGCAGCTCGCCCGCCGCGCGCTCGGTGAACGTGATCGCCAGGATCCGACCAGGGGCAATGCCGTCCTCGCGGACGGCCCGTACGAACCGCTCGACCAGCACCGACGTCTTGCCGCTCCCCGCCCCGGCGGCCAGCAACAGTGGCTCGCCGCGACGCGCGACCGCCTGCTCCTGCTCGTCGGTCAGCGTGTGCGCGCGCGGGCCTGCGCCGTCGCGGCCCCTCTGAGCCCCGGCTATCTCGACGAGGCTCGTCTGCGAGAACCCGATTTCGTCGAAGCTCAACTGGTTTTTCATTGCTCGCACCGGCAGATCGTCGGATACATGCAGCCTCCCCGATACGCGCATGTGCGAGGGCGGGGCTCGAGCTCGCCGCGCCCCGCCTGCTCGCGGCCTGCCGCGCCGTCGCGACGGCGTCCTGTGAGCAGTCGCGCTGACCGCGGCGTGCTCGCGCGCCTCGCCCCGCACGCATTCGAGCTCCACCCCGCTCTCCCCGTCGAGCACGCCCCGCGCACGCAGGTCCGCGCCGCTCAGCGGTTGGTAGAAGCCGCCCGCGGCCTCGAGCCCGAGCAGCTCCTCGACGGCCCGCATGTACAGCGCGACCTGCACGTTCCCCTGCTCGTCCACTTCGCCGCTCCGGGCGCGTTGCGGCCCTTGTAGTCGTACACGACCCCCAGCCGACCCCCCGGGGCCAGATCGACGCGGTCGATCCGCCCGCGCAGCCTCAGCCCATCGCCAAGGTCGAGCGCAGGCAAGGCGGGCAGGGCAGGATCTTCGTCGCTCCTGCTCCTCGCCGAACCCGAACCCCAGCTCCAGATACGTCGGCTCCAGCGGGCTTTCGCACTCGGCCGCGTGCTCCAGATAGCGCTCCAGATCGGCCTCCAGCCGGCGGCGCACGCCGCGGCGGCGCTCCGGCACGGCCGACAACGGAAACTCCGCCTCGCGCCCACGCAGCGCCTCCCGCAGACAGCTCCTTGGCGAGACCCAACCGTGCTCCGGCGTCAGCCGCGCCGAGCCGCTTCGCTCGCGCAGCCCTGCGAGCGTGTCCTTCAGCGCCGCGTGCGCCAGCCCCCCACGTGCGAGCGGCTCAGGCTGCGGGTCGAGGTCGTCGGCGCGCAGCATCCGCTGCACGAACCACTTCACCGGGCATCCCGATCCATCCTTCCAGCGACGATGCCGACCAGACGTGCTCTCCAGCCCCCCGTGACCTCCGTGTCGCGCAGCGGCCCCAACTCGCTTGCGCGCTGGCACGGAGTCCGCAGCAAGCGCCGAGGTCGAAGGACCGTGCTCGTTGACGGGCCGGTCCACAGCCCCAAGCGGCCGCGCCTGCGTGTCCTCAAGGACCCCCCCTCGAACAGATCGAGGATGTCGTCCACGAACAGTGACCGCGCCTTCGCCACACCGTCGTCGCTACCCGCATGCCAGCTCAAAACGAGCAGCTCCTGCGGCCGCGAGACCGCCGCGTACAGCGCATAGCGCTCCGCCGCCAGCGCATCCCGCAGCCAGCCTGCACCCAGCCGCAATCCCGAGGTCTCCGCCAGCCGCCTGCGCTCCTCCTCGGCCAGCAGCGGCTCGGGCCGCGCGCTCGCCGGGAACACGCCTTCCTGCAGGCCGATCAGAAACAGCGCCCGCACCCGCCGCGCCCGCAGCGCGAGCGGGTCGACCACCGTCACCCTCCCCCGCCCGGCCGGCTCTCCATTGACGATCTCCACGCGCTCGAGCATCCGCGCGAGCGCCGCGGCGTCCGCCCCCAGCTCGGGGGCTCGGCGCGCCAGCCTGCCCAGCTCCCCCAGCGCGCGCAGCCCCGCCGTCAAAGCGCGCGCCTCGTCCAGCTCGTCGCCCTCCAGCAGCGCCGCGCGCCCCCGCCGTGGCGCATTGAACAGCCATTCCAGCTCGCGCGCCGCGCGCTCGCTCAACCCCGCCTCGCCTCGCCCCACCCCGCCTCGCCCCGCTCCGCCCTGCCCCGCTCCGCCGCGCCGCGCCGCGCCTTGCACCGCCTCGGCCCGGGCCGCCCTGTCCCGCTCGGCCCCATCGCGCAGGCGATCGAGCGCCTCCAGGCGCCAGATGCTCCGCCTCCCAGATCGCTTTCGCCTGAGCCGCGCCGGATGCCCCCTCGCGTCGCGCCTGCGCCTCCAGCCGGTCGGCCAGCTCGGGGCGCTCCAACAGGCCCGGGGCGCGCAGCCAGGCCAGCAGGTCGCCCAGCTCGCCGTCGTCGGTCGCGCAGCGCAATGCCCCCACCAGCGCCCCGCCGGTGGCGGTGTCGGCGAAGGACACCCGTCGCTCCAGGGCGTGGGGAATGCCCTGCGCGTCGAACACCTCCCCGAGCAGGTCGGCCACCACACTAGGCATGCGGTGCACCACCGCGATCTCCTCGGGCTTCATCCCCTCGTCGAGCAGCGCCCGGATCTCGCCCGCCACCAGCTCGAGCTCGGCGCGCTCGCCCCCGCCCTCCAGCAGTCGCACCGCCCCGGCCGCGTCCACCCGCGCGGCGTCCGGCTCGAACAGCGAGCGCTCCAGATGGTGCAGCGCCATGCGCGCTTTCGGCGCGTAGTGCTCCTCGCGCGCCTGTAGCCGCCGGTGCTCCGCGGCCAGCGGCGCAAGCGCCTCAAACGTGCCGGCGCGCCCCGCGAACGCCGTCCGCCCGGGCTCATACGCCAGCGACACCGTCACCGATGCGCCCACAACCACACCGAGCGTCTCGATCACATCGAGCTGCAGCCCGTCGAAATCGTCGAACCCATACATCAACACCGGCGTTCCGCCCCACAGCGCCGGCTCGCGCCGCAGCGCATCGAGCGCCTGCGTCGCGCGCCGCTCACGATCGGTGTGTCCGATCCGCTTCAACGCACGCCGGTACTCCCCGAACAGCCTGCCCAGCTCCTCGACGCCCGCCGCCGCGCGCGCCCCGTCCGCGGCCGCCCACTCCCCCGCCGCCGCCTGCAAGCGCGCGGGGGTCACGCGCTGCACCTCCAGCTCGGCCACAACGCTCGCCAGCGCGCGCACGTATCCCGGGGTGCTCCGCGCGAGCAGCGACGCCAGCACTCGTTCGCGGGCCACCCCGCTCAGCACCGGCACGCTCCCCCCCGCACGACCTACCGCCTCCCCGATCAGCGCCTCGAAGCGCTCCACGCGCGCCCCGGCGACTACCCCCGCCTGCGCCAGCTCGCGCCGATATCGATCCCCATCCGCGCGCGTCGGCACGACCAGCAGCGGCTCCTCGCCATGGGCCACGTGCCTGCGCACGGCGTCCATCACCTCGCGAGCCTTGCCCGCGTTCGCGGGCCCTGTGATCAGCGTGATCGGCACTGCTACTCATCCTTGCGTACCCACCCGACACGCTCGCTGCAGTAGATCTGTCAGAGCCTCCGTGCTACGCAGCGCTAGAAGCCGGTACATCGGCGGGGCTCTCGGACCCGGCCTCTGGAGGCTTCACGCCCTCCTTCGCCCACTCCTCGTCGAACTCGACCCGCCATTGCCCGTCCTCCGTCTGGCTGAGGGCTAGGTGCGCCCGGAAGCTGCGGCCGCTGCGGCCTCTGAAGCCGGTTACGGCGTTCTTGGTATAGCCGGTTTTGATCAGTTCGCGCGCCACGGCGATCGGCAGCGACTTGCCCGCTTTGCCCTTCCAGATCACAAACCCGCACCCTGAATCATCACGAGCCCAGCACGAGTAGCCCTTGCGGTTCTCCATGATCTCGTGACCGCATACCGGGCACGGCCCAGCCTGCGCGCGGGGAATGCGCACGTCTTTGAGCGTCTCGTCGAGCTCTTGACGGTCTGCTGCGGCGAAGCCCGCGATGTCGTCCATGAACTTCTCGCGCGAGTCCTCGCCGCGCTCGATCTTGCCGAGGCGGTGCTCCCAGTTGCCGGTCAGTTCGGGCGAGGTGAGCATGATGCGCGTCGAGCAGCCGGATCACGTTCAAGCCCCTTCTCGGTCGCCACCAGCGAGCGCCCGTCGCGCTCGACGTAGCCGACCGTGATCAGCCGCTCGATGATCGCCGCGCGCGTCGCCGGCGTGCCGATGCCCGAGTCCTTCATCGCCTCGCGCATCTCCTCGTCGTCGACGAGCTTGCCCGCCGTCTCCATCGCCCCGAGCAGCGAGGCGTCGCTGTAGCGCCGGGGCGGTTTGGTTTCCTTGCGCTCGCTCTTGATCTCCTTCGTCTGCGCCTCCTCGCCCTGCGGCCAGCCGCGGAAGCTGCTGGTCGGCACCCTCGTCCTCCTCGCCGGCTTCGGCGCGGAGTCGAAGGCCACCTCGTCGTATACCCCGCGCCAGCCGGGTACCAGCAGAAGCTTGCCGCGCGTGCGAAAGACATGCCCGCCGTCCTTCTCCTGCAGGCCAGCCGGCACC
This sequence comes from uncultured Solirubrobacterales bacterium, assembly GCA_963817605.1. GTDB lineage: Bacteria > Actinomycetota > Thermoleophilia > Solirubrobacterales > Solirubrobacteraceae > Palsa-744. The sequence continues at coordinate 120,787 of CAWFOV010000001.1, forward strand.
GTCGTCTCCACCTTCGTGTTCTCGAACACCGCCTCCGGGATGGAACACGGCCAGGAAGCGGCGCACCGCCATGTCGTAGACCCGACGGTCGTCCGAGCCCATTTTCTCGAGGTTGTGCTCGGAGCGTGTTGGGATGATCGCGTGGTGGTCGGTCACCTTGGCGTCGTTGACCACCCGGCCCAACGGCAATTTATCCAGCCCGGTCACGTACTCGGCGGCTTTGGAGTACTCGGCCCGTTGCCCCACCAGCGCGGCAATCGGCTTGATCTCGCCGATCATCTCGGTCGTCAGGTAGCGGGAGTTCGTCCTCGGATATGTCAGCGCCTTGTGCTCCTCATACAACCGCTGCGCCGCCGCCAGCGTGCGCTTGGCGGAGAACCCGTACCGGGTGTTCGCCTCCCGCTGCAGCGTCGTCAGGTCATACAGCATCGGCGCGCGCTCTTTCTGCTTTTTCTTCTCCAGCTTTGTGATCTGGCCCTGCTTGCCTTCACACGCCTGCACGACCGCAGCCGCTTCCGCCTCGCTCGAGATCCGCGGCTTGCTCCCCGCATGGAAGCGGCCGATGTAGGTCCGCTCGCCGCTGCCCTGCTCGCCGTTTGGATGTCCACCCACCCCGGCTACGAAAGTGGCATCCACCAGCCAATACGGCTCAGGTATGAATGCCTTGATCTCCTCCTCGCGGCGAGCGATGATGGCCAGCGTCGGCGTTTGCACGCGGCCAAGCGACACCGCGCCATCGAACGAGCTGCGCAAACGGATGGTTGCGGCGCGCGTGGCGTTCATGCCCACGATCCAGTCGGCCTCTGAGCGAGAACGCGCAGCCTGCTCCAGCATTGCGAACTCCGCCGCCGGGCGCAGCCCTTTGAACGCCTCTTTCATCGCCGCGTTCGTCATCGAGTTCAGCCACAACCGCTTAACCGGCTTGCTCGCGTTCGCCTTCTCATACAGGTAGGCAAAGATCAGCTCCCCCTCACGGCCGGCGTCACAGGCATTGACGACGTCCTCGATGTCCTCGCGGCTGAGCTGTTTGGTGACAGCTGTCATCTGCTTGCGCGAGCGCTCATCGCGCACGACGAGCTTGAAGTGGTCAGGCACGATCGGCAGGTCGGCCATCTTCCAGCTCTTGAACTTCGGGTCATATGCCTCGGGTTCGGCCAGCTGCACGAGGTGCCCCACCGCCCATGTGATCACGTGCTCAGGACCCTCCAGCCAGCCTTCTTGCTTTTGGAATGGCCCCTTCAGTACACGCGCCAAGTCCTGCCCCACAGAGGGCTTCTCGGCGATCACGAGTGTTTTCGGCATGGCGCCAGCGTAGCGATTGGGGGCGACGCGGGATTGTGGCGGGCACGCGCGAAGCGCCCGGCGCCCTCCTTCAGCCGCCGGCCGGAGCTCGCGGTTTCATCAGGCTCTACTGATAGATACTAAGTATATACTTAGGACAAATGGCGAGCACAAACATGCAGGGAAGGCCCACCGGGGCAAGGCCGGTGCAGGGCCCCGCGGGGACAGCGGCACGAGAGGCGGTCAAGCGAGCGGTGTTGCCGGCCAGGAACCTGCTCGAAGAAGTCGGGGAGATGATGCTGTTGACGGGCAGGACCATCTCCTCTGCCCTGCGCCCGCCGTATCCATACGGTGAGGAGTTCGTGTCGCAGTTCCTGTTCGTCCTGCGACTGGTTTGGTTTCCGCTACTGGTCACGACCGTCGCGATCAACTATGGAGCGCCGGGGTTGCAGGCGGCGAACTTCTTGCGGCTCTTCGGCGCGGTCGACCGGCTGGGCGGGTTCTTCGTGCTGGCGGCGATCCGCGAAATCGGCCCGTTGATCACCTCGATCGTGCTCGCGGGCGTGGCGGGCACCGCGATCACCGCTGACCTGGGGGCGCGCAAGATCCGCGAGGAGCTCGACGCTCTGCAGGTCCTCGGCGTGGACCCGATCAAGAACCTCGTCGTGCCTCGCTTCCTCGCGCTGATGCTGATCACCGGTCTGTTCGATCTGTACGCGCTGCTGTTCGGGATCTTCGGCGGCATCCTCGCCGCGACCGTCACAGGGCAGCCCCTCGGCCCGTTCTGGGCGACGCTGTTCGCTAACGCCTCGACCACCGACCTATGGGGCTCGGTGCTGAAGACGACAATCTTCGGGGCGATCATCGCGATCGTCTGCTGTTACAAGGGCATGACCGCCTCCGGCGGCGCTGAGGGCGTCGGGCGGGCGGTCAACCAGGCGGTCGTGATCTCGTTCCTGGCGATCGGCGCGTTCAACTACGTCTTCACGCAGACGCTGCTCGCCACCCACCCCAACATCCTCGTGATCAAGTGAGGGTCTCCAAATGATGCTCTGGGTGATCGCCCCGTCTAGGCCGGGGGGTAGGCCAGGCCATCCCTCCTCCCCCGTGCGTCTCGGACGAGTGCAATGAACGAGCTGCTGGCGTTGCCGCGCGAATGGGTCACCGCCGCCGGGGAGATCGCTCGCTTCACCGGCAACATCGTGCGTGATGTGTGGGGGTTGCGCGTGCTGCGCTTCTTCGGTGAGGCGCTGCGCCAGTCGGGCATCCTGATCGTCGGCTCGACGCTCGTCATCTGGGGCCTCGTGTTCCTCACGGGCCTCGGCACGTGTGGTATCGAGGGCGCCTATTTTCTCGAGTCCCAGGGTGCGCCGGCCTACGCGGGGGTGTTCACGGCCCTGTGCAACCTGCGTGAGGCCGTTCCGTACGCGTTTGGCTACATGATGTCCGCCAAGGTCGGGACCGGGATCGTGGCGGAGCTCGGCGCAATGCGGATCTCCGATGAGATCGACGCGCTCGAGGTGATGGGGTTCGACTCGATGACGTTTCTGTGCGGCACACGATTGCTGGCATCGTGGATCGTGTTGCCGTTCATGTACGTCGCCGCGATCGGCGTGGCCTACCTGGCCTCCTATATCGCCGTGGTGCTGCAGATCGGATACACGTCCCCCGGGGGATATCTGTTGACATTCTGGGAGTTCCAGAGCCCGCCGGATCTGCTGTTCAGTGTGATCAAGGGGATGACGATGGCCACCGTGATCGTGTTGGTGGGCTGCTACTACGGCTACAACGCTAGCGGCGGTCCGGTCGGCGTGGGCGAGGCAACCGCGAAGTCGATGGCCCTGAACCTAGTTCTGGTCACGCTGATCGGGATGCTCGGCACGCAGATCTTCTGGGGCACCAACCCGCGCGCTCCGATCGGAGGGTAGGTGCGCCGCGACTTCATCTCCTCCTGTCTTGCCCGTCGCGCCATCCGCCGGACGCTCGTCGCAATTTTGCTTGGGTGCGTGTATGCAGCGCTCGCGGGGATTGCGTGGGCCGGGGACGCGCTAGTCGTCAAAGAGGCGTTTACGCCGGACAGGCTGGGCGCGGCTGCCAACCTGTCAATCACGGCGAGCTTTGCATCGACCGCTGATGTGCCGGCGTCGCCGGTCAGCAGGCTCACGCTGTACGGCCCGGCTGGGCTCCGTATCCAGGCGCGAGACGCGGGAACGTGCACGCAAGTACTGCTCGAACAGCAAGGTCCGGCGGGCTGCCCGGCGGATTCGCGGGTGGGCTTCGGCGGCGGCGTCGCCGTGCTGGCGTTTCCCGGCCAGCTCGTGCGCGAGCCGTTCACCCTCGACTTCTTCTTTGCTTCCTCAGAACACGGGCGCCTAAGGCTGCTGGCGTACGCGAACGGGAGCTCGCCGGTGGGGGAGTCGCTCGTGGTGGTGGCGAGGGAGATCCCTGCGCCCAAGCCGTACGGGCTCGCCTTCAGTGTTCAGGTTCCACCGGTCTCGACAATTCCCGGCGCTGCATACGCCTCCGTTGAAAGCGCGTTCGCGACATTTGGTGCGAGCAACGTCGCGTACTTCAAGACTGTCCGCGGCCGGCGCACGCTCGTTCACGTCAAGGGGCTAATCGTGCCCAGGACGTGCCCCTTCGGCGGCTTTCCGACGCGCGCCACGGTCGACTTCAGCGACGGCGCCACGTTCACCGTCAACCCAACGATTCCGTGTCCAAGCGGGTGACCCATTGCGCGTGGGTGACCCGCTGTGCGCGAGTGTGCGCTGCGCTGCTCGCCGTGCAGGCGAGCGTAATGCTGGCGTGCACGACGCCCGTCAGCTCCGCGCCCAGCGCCGGCTCGCAGGGCCCGGCCACGATCCGTGCGTTGTTTCATCCCGACCGGCTCGGTGCGACCGGCGCGCTCACCATAACGATCGATTTCGCCGGGGGCGCACTTGGCGATCCATCGCCGCTGCGCCGCTCGGTTCTGCGCCTCCCCACCGGCCTGGGTATCGAAATCCCACACCTGCGCAGCTGTGATCCCCACCGCCTGCAACTCCTGGGGGCGCGCGGCTGTCCGGCGCAATCGCGACTCGGCGCCGGGCGAGCGCTTGTACAGGCACTGCTCGGGTCCCAGCAGCTCAGCGAGAACCTCTCATTGTGGGTGTTTCTCGGCCCGCTGCGCAACCTGCAGCCGACGTTTGAGATGCTCGCGCAGGGCTACACACCGTTTGACGAGCGGGTGGTGTTGAGCGGCACGGTGCTCCCCGACAACCCGCCCTACGGGGAAGACCTCGTGCTCTCCGTTCCGGCGATCGCAACGCTGCCGCTCGAGCCGGACGCACTCCTCGCTTCGATGTCTCTGACGATCGGCTCTCCCCGGCACTCAGCGCGCGAGTCGAACACGACCATCGAGCCGGCGCGCTGCCCGCCTGGCGGCTTTCCGTTCGCGGCCGAACTTTCCTACGCAGACGGGCAGGCGCAGGATGTCTCCACAGCCACTCCTTGTCCACGATGAATCACAAGAAGGCAGGTACGACAGATGCAAAATGACAGCAACAGAACCCACGGTCTCATACATTTGCTCGCCGTCGCAGCGACTGTCTGGCTCGCGGCGAGCTTGGCTTCCGGGACGCTTGCCCTGAGTGCCTCACAGGCACGCGCCGCGGTCGGGAGCGGCGCGCGGGTGCTCTCCCTGAGCGAGAACGGCAGCCTGCGCCTAACGAGCAAGCACGGCTTCACGCTCAACGAGAAGGGTCTCGCGTCAGGCACCGTGAAAGGCACGATCTACGTTCATCTGAGCATCGTCTCCAGTAGCCGTGTCACCGCCGAACTGAACATCTACCCCAGCGGCGGCTCGATAACGGCTAAAGGCAGCGCGAGCTATCACAAGGAACGTACAAGAGCAAGCTTCTCCGGCTCCATTTCGATCGAGCGCGGCACCGGCAGCTACGCGCACGCAAGGGGGTCAGGTCTGAGTTTCAGCGGCACCATTCAGCGCTCAAACGACGCCGTTACCGTGCACGTGGCAGGCAATGCCGTTGACTGAGCCGCGCAAGCACTCCACGCGCGAGCGCAGGGACCCGATGCTCGAGCTGCGTGATCTGGTCAAGCACTACCCCACCTTCGGCGGGGAGCCGGTGCGGGCCGTCAACGGCGTGTCGCTGACCGTCCGGGCCGGCGAGATGGTCGCGCTGTACGGACCGAGCGGGTCGGGCAAGACGACGCTGTTGTTGATGATCGCCACACTGCTTGCCCCGACATCGGGGACCGTGCTCATCGGTGGGCGCGACACCTCCGCGCTGTCAGAGCGCGAGGCGTCCCGGTTCAGGCTCACAGAGCTCGGCTTCATCCGCCAAAACTTTGACCTGCTGCCGGGCGTCAGCGCGATCGACAACACGGTCCTCAAGCTGTTGGGTGCGATGCGCTGGCGCCAAGCGCAGCGCGAGATCGAGCCTTTGCTCATCCGTCTCGGGCTGGGCGAACGCCTGCACCACCGCTCAGAGACGCTCTCCATGGGCGAGCGCCAGCGCGTGATGATCGCGCGCGCACTATCCACCAACCCACGCCTGCTGCTCGCCGATGAGCCAACCGGAAGCCTCGACACCCAGCGAGGTCGCGAAGTGCTCGAACTGCTGCGCGAGCTGTGCCGTGAGCGTGGCGTGGCGGTCGTGCTCGTCAGCCACGATCCGATGGCGGCCCGCTACGCCGACCGCGTGCTCGGATTGCGCGATGGGCGCCTCGGCGACTACAACGCGGATCCCAACAGCGGCGCGCAGGCAGATGTACTCATCGCAGGTTCGGCGGTAGGGCGTGCCGGGGCGAGCACCGCCGTCTTCACGGAGGAGGGTGCCGCTGGGCGCTCGGTGAGCCTGCCCACGACCGTCACGCCGCCGTGAAGCCGTCGAACGTCCTCTTGCTCTACCGGGTGCGGCTGCGCGCACGAGCCGCGCAGGAGTGTCTTGCGATCGCCGGCATAGCGGCGGGCGTCGCGCTGCTGTTCGCCTCGCAGGTCTCGAGCTCGAGCCTGCAGGGCTCTGTCAGCGACCTCGAGCACGGGGTCGCCGGCAACGCGACGCTGCAGCTCGCCGCGCGTGACCCGCACGGCATCTCGCAGGGTCTGGTGGGGCGCGTGCGGCGGCTTGCGGGCGTGCGCTTCGCCGCGCCGCTACTGGAAGCGGACGCACAGGCCAGCGGGCCCGATGCCCGGCGAGCCGGTCGAGCTCATCGGTGCCGATCAGAGTCTGCCGGCGCTCGGAGGCACGCTCGTGCCGCACGGCGAACTCACCCCGTTCGGAGGGATCGGCGCGGTCGTCATGGCGGCGCCACTCTCGCATGCGCTGGGAGTCATCCGCTTTGGCCAGGAAGTCACCCTGCGGCTCGCCGGGCACACCGTGCAGGCCCCACTCTACGCCCAGCTGGGCGAACGGCAGATCGGCCAGCTGGCACGCAGTCCCGTCGTGATCGCGCCGCTCTCATACGCCCAGGAAATTGCCGGGCTTCAAGGACGCGTGAGTCGCGTCCTCATCCAGCCCGAGCCGGGCGCGCGGACGCGCGTGCGGGGGGAGCTGATGGCGCTTACCGCAGGCCGCGCGAACGTCGAGCCGATCGGCTACGAAGCGACTCTGTTCGCCAACGCCGTGAGCGCGAGCAGCCAGTCAAGCGCGCTGTTCTCCGCGATCAGCGCCTTCGTAGGATTCCTGTTCGCGTTCAACGCGACACTGCTCACCGTCCCCGCGCGGCGGCGGCTCATCGTCGATCTGCGCCGCGACGGCTACGCCCCGCGGACGGTGATCGCAACGCTCTGCCTCGACGCGCTCGTGCTCGGTGTGCTCGCCTCCGCGCTTGGGCTCGCGCTCGGCGACGTGCTCTTCACACGCGTCCTGCGCTCGGACTCTACATTCTTCTCGCTCGGGTTCACCGTCGGCTCCGAGCAATCCGTCAGCTTCACAGACGTGGCGATCGCCGCCGCAGGCGGCATGCTCGCTGCGTTTGCGGCGGTACTCAGCCCGCTGCGTGCGGTCCTCTCGCACGACCCGCTCGCCGCGAGGAGCGAACGCGAGTCCTCAGGCGCCAGCTGGGCCGGCGCGCGCACGGCGCTCGCCGGGCTAGCCTGTCTCGCCGCGGGCAGCGCGCTGCTCGCGATCGAACCCGACGCGGCGATCCCCGGCATGGTGCTCGTGATCGCGGCGCTGCTCTGCATATTGCCGCTCACGCTGCGCATGACGCTCGCGCTGGCGGGGTGGCTTGCCGCATTCCTCATCAGCCCGGTGGGGCACGTCGCTCGGATGGAGCTGAGCGCCGGGCGCACACGAGCGGTGGCGATCGCCGCGACCGGGGCCGTGGCTGTCTTTGGCAGCGTCGCGATCGGAGGAGCGCACCGCGATCTGCTCGCCGGCCTGCGCACGGCCGCGCGTGAAACCACCGCGGCCGCACCGGTGTGGGTGGCGCCGGCCGGCTCCTACAACCTGTTGATGACAACCCCGTTCGCTCCGCTTGCGCAGAGGCGCCTGCGGCACGTCCCGGGGGTACAGGCCGTCGAGCTCTATCGCGGCGGGCTGCTCGACTACGGCCGGCGGCGCGTGCTCGTGATCGCCCCGCCCCTGGCGGCGCGGCCGCTACTGCCCACGGGACAGCTGCTCGGCGGTGACGCACGCAGGATAGAAGCGCTCGTACGCAGCCGCGGCTGGATCGTCGTGTCACGGGCGATCGCCGAAGAACACGATCTGCGTGTCGGGCACAGCGTCACACTGCCGACCCCCAACCCAACGAGGATGTACGTGGCAGCCCTGTCCACCAACATGGGCTGGGAGCCAGGCGCGATCGTGATGAGCGCACCCAGCTATGCGCGCGCATGGGGCAGTACAGACGCAAGCGCATACGCGATCCAACTCGCCCCCGGCATTTCGCCCAGCCGCGGCGCGCGTGAGATACAGAGCGCATTGGGACCAAGCCGACAAAGCGCGCTAGCCGTGCAGAGCGCCCGGCAGCGCAGTGGCGCGGTCCAGGCGCTTGACGCGCGCGCGCTCGCGCGCCTCACGCAGATCGCAACGCTCATCCCGATCTTCGCCATCCTTGCGATGGCGGCGGCAATCGGCGCGATGGTGTGGCAGCGGCGAGCGCGCCTGGCCAAGCTCAAGCTCGAGGGTCTCGCGCGAGCGCAGCTGTGGCGCACCATCCTGCTCGAGAGCCTGCTCCTGCTCGGCGCCGGCTGCGTCACCGGTGCCCTGTTCGGCCTCTACGGCCAGCACCTCGCCGACCGCGCGCTCGCGCAGACGCTCAACTTCCCTGTCGATCACTCGCTCAGCCCGTTGCCCGCGCTCGCAAGCGTCGGCCTGGTAATCGCTGCCGCGCTCGCTGTGCTCGCACTCCCCGGATATCTGGCTAGCGGCGTCCCGGCAAGCGTCGCGCTGCAGGAGTGAGAGCGTGGCGAATCGAGCCGCTAAGCGCGTGCGCGGCGCCGCTGGACGCTCGCGATCAACCGCTGGGCGAGCAGCACGACCGTGGGCACCTTGAAGGCTCGTGATGGGAGCAGCCCAATCTGCTGCGAGAAATCAACGGGGTCATAGATAAGTGTGTGGCGGGAGATCAGACCGTCGCGGAACTCGTACAGGTCGATACCGTTGATGTCAACCGCCCGTCCGGTGGGCGCCAGAGCCGGTGGCTTTGAGCCGTAACGCTTGCCCCAGAACTGAAGCTCACCCGTGAACGTTCCGGTCAGTCGCCATGGCAGCGCCATCCCCGTGCCCTCGAACGCGAGGTAGACCGCGCCGGTGCTTTCGATGTGGACGTCGGGGAAGGCGCGGAAGAAGAGCTCGCTGAATGCCCTGAACTCGTGGCGACCGTGGGCGGTCTCGCCGAGCATCGCTGGGTCCTCGCACACGATGTCCTCGGTCACGAGGGCTTCGAGCCCGCCGGGGTCGTGGGTGTTCCAGGCTGTCTCCCAGCGGCCGAGGAAGTCGTCCAGCTCACCGGCGCGTGCAAGCCAGCGCTCGGAGAATCCTTGCAGGCCTCCTCTGAGCCGCTCCATCAGATCGGTGGTCTGATTGGGAGTGGGCGGTGCGCTGGTGGCCATCGAAAGACTCCTTTTTGACTTGTTCTCAGCTCGATGTGCCCTGAGAGGAGGTGTCGCTGCTCATCCCCGCGCGAACTGGCCGTGAAAGCCAAAGGGGATGTGGTGGGGCGCCTGCGCTCGCGCCAGCTCGCTCAGATCTGAAGCGTCGAGCACGAGCAGGAACGATGATTCGGCCGCCGCGTCGAGCACGACCGACAGCAGCACCCCGTCGTCCTCATCCTCGGCCTGCGGACGGGCTACGAATACCGGCTCTCCCGGGTAGCAGCCCGGCTGCGACCAGGACAGCGTCTCACCGCTGGCCGTGTCTACCTTGAGGATCTCCTCGATCCATCCCTGAGGGCCGTTCGAGTTGCCCCAGACGTACCGGTACGGACGCTCGTTGCAGCGCCCGTAGTTGATGCGCGGCAGCTCCAGAGGCTCGCCGGTCAGCCGCTCGCTGCGCACCGACCGGTCAGCCAAGCCAAGGCGATAACGAGTCAGCGTGGCGGGCGTTACCGGCGCACCGGCGCGCAGACGCTCGAGATACAGATCCTCGATGATGCCCGCGTCGGGGTAGACGCACAGGTCAACGACGACCTCACCGCCGTCCTCATATGCGTTGACGTGGTGGAAGGCGAACACCGCGCCGGTTTGAAACCCACCCCTCGCCTCACCCGTGGCGCGATCCACGAGCGTGAAGCGTGTGCCCCGCTCTGGCTTCCAGCGATAGTTCTCGATGTAGGGGCGTCCGGACAGCGCCAGTGCCAGCGGGTTGACCACGAACGGGAACTCCGCAAGTACTAGCCAGCGCTCGGTGAGCCCGAAGGAGTGCATGTAGGCAGGTTCCTTCACTGAAAGCGAGCCGATCGCGCGGGGCTTGCTGTCCTCCGGGGCGAGTGCGAAGAACCGGTAACTGCTCCTCGCACCAAGCTTGGCGGCATAGTTGAGCATCCCGCCGCTCTCGCGGTCTGAATGCGGGTGCGCGGTGGACAGGTGTCCCGCCACCTCATAGGGGCGTACTCCGGCTGCCTGCAGCGTGTGCGGGTCAAACTGGACCGGCAGCGGCGTCTCGGTCATCGCGATGAACCGCTCGCCGAGCTTGGTCACGTTGATGTTGGCGTTATCAGGCAGGACTCCTGCGCCCGAGAACAGCGTCTGCACGCGCTTGAACAGCGACCGGCACGGATCTGTGGCGAACTCGCCGTAGACCATTCGTCCCTGCTCGCGTGCTGCCCGGTAGGAGCGGCTTTCCAGAAAGCGGTTGCCGTAAGAGACGCGCCCGTCACCGACCGTGAAGCGGTGCAGCATCGCCAGGCCGTCGAACCAGTGGCGCATACGCTGCTCGCCAACCTCGAACTTGGCAGGGCCCGTGCGCAGCAGCGAGCCACCCAGCCAGCTCGGGATCTCGCCGTGGACGTCGAGCGCGTCGATCACCGTCTCGGATTCCTGCGTCTGGAAGCCGAGAGCCGGGCTTGTCGTGATCTGCTCTGTGGTCGGCATGCGAGCGTCTCCTCCTCTAATAATTCGATCCGAACGATTCGATCCGAATGATAGCCTGGATCGCAGCCCGGTGTCCAGTGAGACACATCACAGTCCGATGCCCGGCGTTCGCATGACCGCGACCTCCTCGAGCACGTGCAGCCGGCGACCCCATATGACCTCAAGCAGCTCGCTCAGGCACGGCCTGCACCTGGCATTCAGCGAAGAATGCGTGGTCCAGCTTGCCCATCGATGTGACCGGGGCTTCTCCCCGGTACTCGGCAAGGATGGCCGCCCAGTCGTTTGTTGCATGTAGCTCAGCCAGCACTGAGGACAACGCCACCTCGATCCGAGTCCACGCTAAGCAGTCGGGCTGCATGGTGAGGTATCGCAGCGCGTTCGCCGAGCGTCCGGTCGGCGAGAACCTTTGCTCGATCCAGCTCGTCGCATATTCGGGAGTGATGGTGAAGGGCTGCTCGTCCCACAGATACCGGAAAGGCTCGTGCCACCAGGCAAACACCTCCTCGGGCGTGACGGGGTCTGAGGAGCGCCAGTATCCGGCCTCCACGCAGGCCCGCCATGTCCCGAGCACATCGCCGCGCAGGCATTCCCGCAAGATCGCTACGGCCATCTCAGCCTCCTCGCGGCGGAAGTGCTGTACGCAGCCAAAGTCCAGGAAGCTAACGCTCCCGTCGTCGTGGAACACATAGTTTCCGGGATGAGGATCGGCGTTGATCATGCCGAAGCGAGCGTGTGAGCCATACACAAAGCGCCAGATCGCCTCGGCCCACTGGTCGCGCAGCTCCTGCTCTGCGCCGAGGGCCTCACTCCAGGATCGGCCCAAGCAGAGCTCCTGAGTGAGCACCCGGCCGGTGCACAGCTCGCCGATCACCTCCGGCACGTGAATGAACGGGTGTCCGCGGTATCGCTCGGCGAACTCGGCCTGGTTGGCCGCCTCGAAGGTGTAGTCGAGCTCCTCGGCGATGCGCCCGCCCATGTCGCGTGCCGCGTCCCGGACATCAGCATTCAGACGGCGTGTATACAGACTCGCGAGCAGGCTCAGGAGCGTCGCCAGCAGCTGCGCGTTCTTCAGGTCAGCGCGGATCGCGTCCGCGACTCCGGGATACTGGATCTTTACCGCGACCTCGCGACCGTCGTGCAGCCGGGCCGCGTGCACCTGGCCGATCGACGCGGCTGCCAGGGGCTCCCAGTCGAACTCCGCGAATGCGCACTCGGTCCGCCGGCTGAGCTCACGCTCCAGCGCCTCGCGCGCCAGCTCGGGCGCCATCGGCGGTGCATCCTCGCGCAGCCTCCTCAGCGCCTTCTGGTAGATCGGCTGGAACTCTGCCGGCACTGCAGGACTGGCTGAGACGCATGACAGCATCTGCCCGGCCTTCATCAGAGCGCCCTTGGAGCGGCCGAGCAGCTCGGCGTAGCGCTCCGCCGTGTGGATGTGGAACTCGGTGCGCTCGGACTCGGTGCGCTCCGCGCCCGTCAGCTTGCCGCGCAGTCCGGCCACGACCGCCTCGCCCGCGGTGCGGGCGCTCAGCGCGGCCAGCGGGGCGGTGCGCCGCAAGCGCCCACGGCTGATGCCGTCACCCAAGGCCTGGGGCTCGCCGGCCGGGAACGGCCGGGCTCGCCAATCAGGCATAGTTGCTCGTCGCCTCACGCCCGGCGAAGAACTCCTGCTCGAGCTCACCCATCGCGGTGCGCGGCGCGGCGCCCTCCAGGTGCTCTGCAGCCATCGCGCCCCAACGATTGCGGGCGTGGAGCTGCGCGATCACCGACCACAGCACGAGCTCCATCCTGCCCGCGAAGGTGTACTCAGGGGCCAGTTTGAAGTGTCTGATCGCGTTGGCAGAGGGGCCTTTTGGTGAGAACCTGTGCTCGATCCACCTCGCGACGTACTTCGGGGTAAGGGTGAACCGCTCTTCTGAGAGCATCTCCCAGTCCCCACGCAGATAGGCGAACACTTCTTCGGGCGTGACGGGATCCGAGGAGTCGAAGAACCCCGCCTCCACGCAGACCCGCCACGTTCCGAGCACGTCACCGCGAAAACATGCGCGCGCGATCGCATCGATCACCTCGATCTGCTCGCCGCTGAAGCGCTTGACACAGCCGAAGTCCAGGAAGCTCACGCTCCCGTCCTCGTGGAGTAGGTAATTGCCCGGGTGCGGATCGGCGTTGAACATCTGCAGGCGTCCGTAGGAGCCGTAGTTGAAGCGCCAGATCGCCTCGGCCCACTGGTCGCGCAGCTCCTGCCCCGCGTTGACCCCATCGCTCCAGGACAGGCCACGCGCGAGCTCCTGGGTCAATACACGCGCCGTGGACAACTCCATGACGACGTCCGGGACGTGAATGAAGGGGTGCCCGCGGTAGTGCGCGGCGAACTCGGTCTGGTTGGCCGCCTCGAGCCGATAGTCGAGCTCCTCCTTGATACGGACGCTCATCTCCTGTGCAGTGCCGTTCAGGTCGAAGCTCGGCCGCCACGAGGCCAGTCCACCCAGCAGCAAGCTCATGAACGTGCTCAGCAGCTCCGCGTTCCTCAGGTCCGCGTGGATCGCCTGCGCTACCCCGGGGTATTGGACCTTGACCGCGACCTCGCGGCCGTCGTGCAGACGGGCGCGATGGACCTGGCCGATCGAGGCCGCCGCGAGCGGCTCCCAGTCAAACTCCGCGAAAACCTCTTGCGCCGGGCCAAGCTCGCGCTCCAGCACCGCCCGTGCGAGCTCCGGCGCCATTGGCGGCGCTTCACTGCGCAAGCGCGCAAGCGCCACCTGATATACGGCTTGGAACTCGGCAGGCACGGCGGGATTGACCGGCGTATAGGAGAACATCTGCCCGGCCTTCATCAAGGCACCCTTGGAGCGCCCGAGCAGCTCGGTGTAACGCTCCGCCGTGTGAATGTGGAACTCGGTGCGCTCCGCGCCCATCAGCTTGCTCCGCAGTCCAACCACGACCGCCTCGCCCACCGTGCGAGCGCTCAACGCGGCCAGCGGGACGGTGCGGCGCAAGCGCCCACGGCTGATGCCGTCACCCATCGGCAGCGCGTCGCTTGGATCTTGGGGAAGCCCGGCACCGGACACCAAAACAGCTCTCTCCTTCTTGCTCTACTGACTTAAACTAAGTGTATTCTTAGACAGGCTCATGTCAACCACGACCCGCGAGCGCATCGTCAACGAAGCGATGCACCTGTTCAGTCAGCACGGATTTGCCGCCACCAGCATCGCCAAGATCGAGGCGGCGGCCGGACTCACACCTGGAGCCGGCGGCTTCTACCACCACTTCGCGAGCAAGGAAGCGGTGCTAGCCGACGGCATCGAACGCCATCTCTCGAGGCTCGGTGCGCTGCGCGAGATCCGGAACATACTCGGCTCGCTGGGCGACCTCAAAGCCGAATTAACGTTGACCGCACGCTACGTCCTCGCCGAGCTCGACAGCGAGTCCGAGCTGCTGCGCATCCTCGCCTCCGACGTGCGCAACCGGCCGCAGCTGTTGACCGCCGCCGTCGAGCAGCTCGTGAGCTCCACGTTCACGGGCTTTGCCACGTGGATCGGCGAACGCGCCGAGCGCACGATACCGGCCGAGGAGGCGAAGGCCATAGCCGCCTTCGGGCTCGGGTCACTGCTCTCCACACGCCTGCTACGCGATGTCCTCGGCATCCCGGCCCAAGTCGAGGACGAAACGCTCATCGACACCTGGGTGCGACTCATGCTTGCAGCGATTGCCGCTGCCTGAACGCGAGCGCTACGTGCCCGGCGATGTCCTTCACCCCCCGATCGGAGCTCGTGCGCTGGAACCCCAGAAGACCTGCGTGCCGAACATTCCGATCAGGTTCACCAGCACCAGGTTGAGCACCATCGACTTGGCCGTGGCTCTGCCCACGCCCACCGGACCGCCACTGGCGTTGTAGCCGTAGTAGCACCCCACGAGCACGATCGCCGTAGCCATCATCATGCCCTTGAGCAGGCTGTACAAGAAGTCCGGCGCATTCTGAAACTGCCAGAAGATCAGCAAATAGCCGCCCGAGGAGACAAATCCGATCTGCTTCACGACCGCGAGATAGGAGCCGAAGTACGCCACCCCGACCGCTCCGATGTACATGAACGGCAGCACGATCCAGGCGGCGAGCAGGCGTGTGGCGCACAGGAAGACCATCGAGTCGAATCCCATGACCTCCAAAGCATCGATCTCATCGCTGATGCGCATCGCGCCGAGCTCGGCCACGATCCCGGTGCCGACCTTCGCGGCCATCATGTAGCCGAACACGTACGGAACGGCCTCACGCAGGTTGCACCACGCGGCGAACACGCCCGCGTAGGAAGGCGCACCCTGAGCCTCGGTGAAATAGGCGCCCCCGACACCGCACGTGCCCAGCCCCGTGATGAACACAAAGGCCCAGATAACCATCGTCGAGCCGACGATCAGGATCCCCGACTGGCGCAGCGCCTCGCCGAAGAACCGCAGCACGCGCAACCCCCACACATCGCGCAAGATGTTGCCGGTGAAGCGACTGATCTCACCCGTCGCCGCGAGCCATTCGCGCGGCATCGCCAGTAGCTCATTCATTACTTCATCACCAGGATGTTGGGGTGGGTGGCCAGCAGCGTCTGCGTAAAGACCGTGTTGAAGGCTCCAATCCCCAGGAACGAGATCACGACGGCCTGGTTGACCGCCCGCCCGACGCCCTCAGCGCCGCCAGAGGCGCTCATGCCCTTGTAACAGCAGACGATCGCGATGATCGCCCCAAAGATCGTCGTCTTCAGCACTGAACCCCACAGATCGGTGGTTGTGATGTTCGCGAAGAAGGTCGCCCAGAACGACGCCAGCGCCTGACCCTTGACGGCCTCAGCAGCCAGACCACCGAAGAGACCGAAGAGAACCGCGTAGATGTTGAACAAGCCGGTCACGATCATCAGCGCCAGGAAGCGAGGCACGACGAGGTTCTTGACCGGGTCCACACCCAGCACCTGCAGAGCGTCGAGCTCCTCGCGGATCTTGCGTGCGCCCAGGTCAGCGGTGATCGCGGTGCCCGCCACGCCCGCAAGCACGATCGCGGTGATCAGAGGCCCAATTTCGCGAACCGCGGCGAGCACGAAGATCCCGCCGAGACGGTCGAGCGCGCCAAATATTTCAAAGAAGTTCGCCGCCTGCAGCCCAGGGGCGGCATAAGAGATTGCCATAGTCGAAACCAGCAGCGGGAACCAGCACAGCCGGATCGTGAACAAGAATTGGGAGACGAACTCTCCGCCGTACGGGTAAGGCGGGCGCAGGGCAGACCATATGGTCCTACCCGTCAGGATCATCATGTCCCCGACTTCTTCCATCAGACTCCTCAGCCGGCAGGAACGCCCGCTCAGCAAGACCTCCCCCATTAGAGTGCGACCGGGTCACAGCACTAGTGTACTAGTTCACCAGCACACTGTACGTCCGAGGTCCTGAGCGCTACCGTGGAGGTATGACAATGCAGCCAGAGATCATCGGCTTGGAGGGATTTGACGTCGCGATCGACCGCGACGCTGAGGTTCCAATCGGGGTGCAGCTAGCGTGGGCGCTGCGCACGCGAATCCGTGACGGCCGGTTCAAGCCAAGCCAGCGACTGCCAGGGCTACGAGACTTGGCTGAGGCGATCGGCGTGAACGTCAACACAGTGCGCGCCGTCTACCAGCGCCTCGAGCACGAGGGCCTGATCGATAGCCAGCAGGGCAGCGGCACATTCGTCGCCTCGACCCAACAGCGGCCTTCTGCGGTGGGCACGATCGCGGCCGACGCCGCGCGTGAGGCACAAGCGACCGGGGTCGACCCACGCGAGGTCGCGGCTGCTCTCTACGTGGCCTCCGAGTCCTCAGCTCAGCCTCTCGATGAGGCGGCCGAGCGCCGGCGCCTGCTGCGTACCCAGATCGCGGGGCTCGAGCGGACGCTTGGGGAGCTCGAAGCCGGGCATCCCGGCGTCGCGCCGGCACCCACTCAGAGGCGCCGGGGCAAGGGCCCGACACTGCCGAGCGTGGCCGAGCTTGAGGATGTGCGCACCTCTCTGGTGCGCGCGGCTGGCCAACGTTCAGGCGGGGATCGACGCACTCGGGCGCGGAGCGCAGTCAGGCGAGCCCGAGCACCAGGCCTCCACGGCGAGCAAGCGCACAACTCGAGCGCGAGGCAAGACAGCGCGAGGCAAGACGCGTCCCGCGCCCGCGGGGGCCTGAGCCCGGTGGCCGGTACCTACTTCCTGGCGATGGTGCTCGGGGTCCCCCTGGTGATCTTCGTCCTGTCGCTGCTCGCCGGGTATCTCAATCGCGACAGAGACGCGGAGGTGCTCGACTGGAAGCCGACTCGCTCTCCCGAGCGAGAAGCCCAGCTCGAGATCGATGAGATCGATCAGATGCGTGCCTCTCTGAGCGAGCTCCGGCGCCGGCGCGGGGCGCCTGAACCTGAGCGTGCAGCCGAACACCGCTGGGAGACCTGACTCACCCAGCTGTGCACGGCCCCGTGCTCACCTGAGCACCCGGGCCAGCGGCATCCGCTGCAGCCAGCGCATGGGCAACTGTCGCGTTGGCGACCCCGTAACCGCCGTGCTGGCCGCCGCCGACCGTGCCTGCGAACACCGTGGTCAAGACATGCCCAGCGCCGTCAACCAGCGGGCCACCGGAGTTACCCGGACGCACGAGACCGCGCAGCGGGGTGAGCAATCGCGAGACCGGCCCTGAGCCGTACGCGTCCTGGGTGAGCACTGTCTGCGTGCGCCCTATTCGTCCCGGCCGCACATTGAAAGGACCATTCTCGGGATAGCCGAGGATCGCCCCGCCGGTACCCGAGGCCGGGTCGCTCAGGAGGCTGAGCGCAGGCACACCGATGTCAGGGACACGCAGCACAGCGATGTCATTCCTCGGGTCGAAAAAGATCGGCCGTGCAGGCAGGTTCGGCGAATGACCACCCAGCTCAACAGTCGTGTCCTGCTCGCCGGCCACCACATGAGCGTTGGTCACCACAGTGCCCGGCCGCGCCACCCAGCCAGAGCCCTCGATCGCCAGGCCGCAGGCACTGCCGAGCACCCGCACCACGCTGTGCGAGGCCGCCTGCACGCCCGGCTCGTGCGCGATACGAGGTGTAGGCGCCGCGACGTCCGGCGAGGGGCCGGTGACTTCAGGCAACGGATCCAACCGCGCGAGCGCGTTCAGGATCGAGCCCGTCGGCGGCAGCAGTTTGTTGAGCTCGCGCAGGACAGCCGAGCGCTGGATGTCCGCGCGCAACTGGTTTTGCCCCGGCGCCTGCGCCGCCACGGCTGCAAGGATCCACACGATGCCCAGACCGAGCGCCGCGCTGAGCGCCGCGCCGAGCAAGCCGTCGAGCAGGCCCAGACCCGGGAGGAAGAGGGCACCGCGCAGCTTGAACCCCAGGCCCTCCAGCCCGCTCGCGAGAATCCCGCCAGCGAGCAGTGCACCGAATAGCCCGAAGGCTGGGGCGTAGGGCGAGGAAGATCCGCGTGGAAGCAGAAGAGGACCCAGACGAGTTCCGAGGAATGCACCAAGCGCGAACCCGCCGAAGGAGAGCGCCCCGACAATGAAGCCCCGCCGGAAGCCAAAACCGGCCAGGACGGCCGCAAACGCAACGATGATCCAGTCGAGCTGTGTCACCTGCCATGTTGTATCGCGCCTTGTCTGAGAACCGGACTCGGCGAATGCGGCGCGCGCGCCCCGTGGCGGCCCTGGCAAGCGTGGCCTTCGCGATCGGCGCGATCGCGGGCGCCCAGCACGGCAGCTCAGCCGCCTCCACCCTTGCCGGCCGATTCGTCTCTGCGTGGACACGAAGCGATTACGCGACCATGTACACGGACATCGACCCAGCCTCCCAGCGCGCCAGCTCCGCCAGCGAATTCGCCAGCGCCTACCGCCAGGCGCTGCGCACCGCGACCGCCACACACATGAGGATCGCCGGCAGAGCGCACACCTCGGGAGGGCAGGTGAGCATCCCCGTACGCGTCGTCACGCGCCTGTTCGGGACGCTGTCGCTCGACTTCGCCGTGACGGTCGGTGAAGCCGGAGGATCGGGCCTGCGCGTCCAGTGGTCGCGCTCGCTCACCTTCCCCGGCCTGCGTCCAGGTGAGACGCTCAGCCGGCAGACGACGCTTCCCAGGCGGGCGGCGCTGCTCGCTCGGGACGGTTCCGTGCTCGCCGAAGGCTCGGCTACGGAAGCCGGGACCCGCAACTCGCCGCTGGGGGCCTCAGCGGGTGCCGTGATCGGAGAAGTCGGCCCGATCCCCACCGCACGCCGCCCGGCGCTCGAAGCACAGGGTGTGCCTTCCGATGCGATCGTCGGATCAACGGGGCTGGAGCGTGCCCTCGACGCGCGCCTGCGAGGAACTCCCGGAGGCGAGCTGCTCGCGGGCGCGGCGAGTGCTCGCGACCGCCGGGTCTCATGCGGCGAGCGCCGTACGCACCACCGTCTCTCCCGCGGTACAGCGCGCCGCGGTGACCGCGCTCGGGGGACAGCTCGGCGGGATCGTCGCGATGGCGCCGTCCTCCGGACAGATCCTTGCGGTTGCAGGTATCGGTCTCGATAGCCTCCAGCCGCCGGGCTCGACGTTCAAGATGATCACCCTCACCGGCGTGCTAGAAGCCGGGATCGCCAACCCGCACAGCGTCTTCCCCTACGCGACGTACGCGACGCTCGACGGGGTCAAGCTGCACAACGCCAACGGCGAGGAATGCGGCGGATCGCTCGAACTGGCCTTCGCGGTGTCGTGCAACTCCGTGTTCGCACCGCTCGGCGCCAAGCTCGGAGCGCCCCGTCTCGTGGCAACGGCGGAACGCTTTGGCTTCAATCACGACCCGGGAATCGAAGGCGCCGCCGAAAGCTCGCTGCCCGCGGCATCCGCGATCCAAGGCGAACTGGACGTCGGATCGACGGCGATCGGGCAAGGCCAGGTGCAGGCGAGCGCCCTGGAGATGGCGATCGTCGCGGCGAGCATCGCCGATGGTGGACGCAGGCCACAGCCGGCCTTCACACCAGGTCCGCCGGGCACAGGCACGCAGGCGACGAGCGCCGCTGTGGCGCGTACCGTGCGGCGCCTGATGACCGGCGTCGTGCGCAACGGCACCGGCACCGCCGCCGCGATCCCAGGCGTCGACGGTCGCCGGCAAGACCGGCACCGCCGAACTGAAGACGATCAGCAGCTGCCCGCCAGCTCGGAAACGAGACTCGAGGAGAATCGGGTCAGTCGGAAGAGTCTGACTCGGAAAGCTGTGGGTCAGCCCAGAACGAAGCGAGCAACACCGACGCCTGGTTCGCGGCGTTCGCCCCCGCACTCCAGCCGCGGATCGTCGTCGGCGTGCTGCTCGTCCAAGATGGCGCCGGCGGCGCCACCGCGGCGCCCGTGGCGCGGCAAGTGCTCGAAGCGGGCTCTCGGCCACCCACTAACTCGAGCGCCACCTGACGGATGGATCGTCGTTCCTGGCCAGGGATCGAAACCCGCCCACCGCGTGGCGTGCTACGCACGCGTGCTGGCCGACGCAGATCCGCGACCCATCGGAGCGCCGCCAGGTGCACAGGCGCCGCGATCTTCAGCTCGAGCGGGCGGTTGTCGAGGAGAGAGCGACCTGGATCTTGTAGAGCAGCAGCGCGCCCTGGGTTGGGCCCGAGCTCGCGATCGATTCCGGCGCGGTAGCTGGTCCTGTCGGCTGCGACGAGGCCACCGCGGTATGCGAACGGGTTGGTGGCGTCGGGCAGGACGGGGACGTAGAGGTTGCTTGGGTGTCGCGATCGTCAGGCTCGTCGCCGCGGGCAGTCGGGCTCTGGAGTGGTTGTAGACCTGCATGAACACCGCGAACCACTCCTGCCCCGGCGCCGAGCTGACGCTCGATCGGCGTCAGCCCGCGCAGGTAGGCCGCGTCTTCGATGTTCGACGGGATTCAGCTGGCGCGAGAGCTGCACCTCGTACACCAGCGGCCCCACGTTCAGGTACGGAGCGTTGGCCCCTGACTCCCCGGCGTAGGTGCCTGTGGTGACCCTCGTGTCGGAGTTCCCGCAGGCGCCGAGCGCAAGCGCGGCGAGCAGGGCGAGGAGGACTAACACGGACTTGCGCAGGCGGCTGGACATGCGACGCGGCAGTTTATCCGCCGGCGACGGTCACGCGCCGACCGCGCCTTGGCGTCGTGCCCCGGCCAGCGTCTGACTCGATGATCGAGCGCAGCCGGCGCATGGCACGGCTGTTCTTGCGCTTCAGCCAGCCGCGCGCGCCGAGACCCTCGATCAGCCGATCGGACAGCGTGGCTGGGACTGGTCTCGAGCGTGAACCGCACGCGCGTCGTGCCGCCGGCGCCAGGCGCAAGCTCGTAGACGCCGAGCGTGCGGATGCGATTGTTCTTGCCGCCGCGGCCAGCCTCGACGATCCGGTGCGGAGCATCGACCTCGACGAACGTCACGTCTCCCCAGCTGAAGCGGTTGCCTGGCGCCTTGACGCGAAAGCGCGCCCCCGCTCCAAGCCCGACGGAGTCGATCCGCGTGAGATGCCAATCAACGAGGTAGTGGTCGGTGAACTCCGGATGGTTCGCGATGTCCTGCAGGTAGCCGAAGACCCGCTCGCGCGGAGCATCGACGACGATCGACACGGTCACAGGGTCCACGGCGACCGCCAGTCTAGTGCCAGGCCCTGCTGAAACGGCCCGTCAGGCGTTCTATGCGGCGCGGGCGGTGAGACGGACCGTGTGACCGTGCTCTGAGTGACGCACGATCTCGGTGGCGGCTGGCGCCTCACGGCGCAGCGAGCCGGCACAGCTCGCAGACGATGCCATGTGACCGGGAAGGCGGGCTTCCATACAAGTGGACGTGCTCTCCCGTTAGTGGCGTGCGCCCGCAGTCGGTGCAGCGATGCCGCCGGCCTCCAAGGCGCCAACGCCACGACGCAAGAGGACGTGCTCGAGTTGCTCCACGTGACGAGATACAGAGGCCATCCTCTGAAAGGTTTCGCCGTCGCGCGCCCAGCTCCTGCCGGTTTGTGAAGGGCAGCAGCTGGGTAGATGTTGAGTGCGGGATATGACCAGGCAGGCACCGGGCTGGACCGCGACCGGAGTGCAGGCAGTTTGATTCAGAAGTCGCATAAGGGCCAATTGACAGTGTTGTTATGATCGCCACGAGCGATCCTAGACAGTCCCTGCAGAAGAGAGTCCAAGGCAAATCGCCGAGCAGACAAGGGGAGAGCAGATGGAGACACTTACATCGGGGACCATCACCGGGGCAGGCTCGTTTCGCTGTCAGCACTGCGATTACGTGCTGACGCTCCTCGGCTCGGACATGCTGAGCAGCTGCCCGCGCTGCGGGAGCGAAGACTTTGCTCGTGCCTCGTTGTTCAGCGCTGGGCGACTGACTGGCAGGCGCTTCAGCTCCCGAAGACGCATTGACGAGACGCACTGGAAACGAGGACACGCTCGCCGACCGCCGGTCCCCGGGCGCGATCTCCCGAGCCCGGACGCGGGGTGAAGCTGGCGCAGGCCAGAGAACGAATCGAGAGCCCCGGCGAGTATCTCGTGTATGAGGAGAGCGGTGAGTGGCGCACGGTGGCGCTCACGCGCGAGTGGACGCGAATCGGGCGCTCGCTCGCCGCCGACGTACGCTTTGACGACCCGACGGTCTCACGCCGGCACGCGTTGATCGTGCGCCAGCCCGACGGCGTTCGGGTGCTCGATGACCGTAGCCTGAATGGGGTGTTCGTGAACGGTGCGCGAGTCGAGGGCAGGACATTGGAAGATGGCGATGAGATCCTCGTAGGGCGCTACCGGTTGAGCTTCCTTACGGTGACCTCCGAGCCCGGCCTGCAGCCGGCTGTAGTCGCTCGGGACACCGCGGACTGAGCCTGCACTCGCGCCCAAGAGGGACGCCGCGCGTCGTATCGCCCTTGATGGCGAAGACCCAGACGATCGCCGTTCTCTCCCAGAAGGGAGGCACCGGCAAGACCACCGCAGTGCGCACGCTCGCCGACGCGCTGCGCCGGTCGGGCGTGAGGACGCTTGCTGTCGACCTGGATCCGCAGGGAAACCTGTCCGACTACTTCGACCTGCCACCGGACGCCGAGCCGACGATCGCAGACGTGCTCGCCGGCCGCGCAACGGCGGCCGAGGCGATCCACGACGACCTGATCCCCGCCAACCTGAGCCTCGCCGAGGCCGAGCTGATGCTGGGCGGCAAGATGGGCCGGGAGATGACCCTGCGGCGCGCGCTCGCCAAGGTGCCCGGCGATTATCAGGTGATGCTGATCGACTGCCCGCCTTCGCTGGGGCTGCTCACCGTGAACGCCCTCGTGGCCGCCGACCGCGCGCTCGTGACCGCCGAGGCCCAATACTTCGCGCTGCAGGGAGTGGAGCAGGCGATGGAGGTCGTCGAGCTCGCACGGGACAGTCTCAATCCCGCTCTCGAGCTACTGGGCGTGCTGCTGAACCTGGCGGACATGCGCACAGTGCACTCGCGCGAGGCGCTCGTGTCGCTGCAGGAGCGCTTTGGCGAGGCGGTGTTCGACACGGTGATCCGCTCGTCGATCGCCTACGCCGAGTCGGCCGAGCGCGCGACGTCGATCCTCGACCACCGCCCCGATCTGGGCGCCGACTATCTAGCGCTCGCCAGCGAAGTTCTCGAGCGGCTCCCCGAGCTCGCGGACGCCCGCAAGCGGCTCGCCCAGCTCGCTCAGAGCGCCTCCACGTAGGCCCCCTGGACCTCCAGCGGCGTCCGCAATAGCGTGGCCCAGCCGTCGATCTCCGGGCGCAGCGCCTCGACGACAGCGCCGGTCTGCTCATAAAAGCACCACACGAGCACGGTCGGCCCGGCCCCCGAGATAGTCGCACCCAGCGCGCCAAGCTCACGTGCCCGCAGGGCAAGCTCGTAGGAACGCGGGAACAGCTTCGCGCGCCGCTGCTCGTGCAGGCGGTCCTGGAGCCCGCGCGCAAGCAGATCCCAGTCCCCGCGCGCCAGGCCGAGCGTCAACAGCGCTCCATGGGCAACGTTGAAGACGGCATCTGACAGCGGCACTTCGGCCGGCAGCGCCGCCCGCGCCGCGCTCGTGCGCACCGCCTCCTCGGGAACGATCGCGAGCGCCTCCAGGCCTGTCGGCGGCTCGAAGCGCGTCGCCTGCCCATCCGCGCAGATCACGAAGCCTCCTTGCAGCGCCGCCGCCACATTGTCGGAATGACCCTCCAGCTGGCTTGCATGCTTCAGCAGGTCTGCGTCTAGCTCATACAGATGGTCCGCCGCCATCAGACCAGCCACGACCGCCGCGGCACTCGAGCCGAGACCTCCCGCCAGCGGGATCTCCGAGCGGACTCGAAAGGTGAAGCCCTCCGCGGGCGCCAGCCGCTCGAAGGCCCGCACGCACAGGTTCTCGCGCCCGCGTGGGACCGGCAGGTCTGTTTCCACAGCGAACTGGCCAGTCTCCTCGACCTCGAGCTCCAGGTGCAAAGCCAGCGCAGCCGCCATGCAGTCAAAGCCCGGGCCGAGGTTCGCCGAGGAACCCGGCACGCGCACCACCCGGCGACGTCTGAGGAATGAAGACCCCGCCCCCCCCGGCTTGCCGTCCTCCGGCCGGCTGCTGGCCGGCTGTGCCGGTCCTCTAGGGATCACCCAACACCGCTTCCTCGATCGCCGAGGTCTCGGCGACGCACTGGATCACCATGCCGTCGTTGTTAGCAATCGCCGTCTCCGGATCCTTCAAGCCGCGCCCGGTCAGCACACAGACGATCTGCTCCGCTCCGCCGGCTCCGTACTTGAGCAGGCCCGCGACCGACGCCGCGGAGGCCGGCTCACAGAACATGCCTTCGCGCGAGGCGAGCAGGCGATAGGCGTGCAGAATCTCCGCATCGCTGACAACGCGGATCTTTCCCCGCGAGTCGGTTGCCGCGGCCATCGCGTCCTCCCAGCGCACCGGGTTGCCGATCCTGATCGCGCTGGCCACCGTTTCCGGATGCTCGATCACTTTGCCCTGCACCAGCGGCGCAGCCCCCTCGGCCTGGAAGCCGAACATCTTCGGCGCCGCTCCGAGCTCGCGGAAACCGCGCCAGTAGGAGGTGATGTTGCCCGCGTTGCCAACTGGGATGCAGAGCGCTTCCAGCCGCCCTTCGAGCGCCTCGTGTACCTCGAACGCTGCCGTCTTCTGTCCTTCGATGCGGAACTCATTGACCGAGTTGACGAGCACGATTGGGTGTGAGTCCGTCAGCTCGCGCACGAGCGCCAAAGCCTGGTCGAAGTTGCCCTGAAGCGAGATCACACGCGCGCCGTGGACGAGCGTCTGCGCCATCTTGCCCTGGGCGATCTTGCCCTCCGGGACGATCACGGCGCAGGTGATGCCCGCGCGCGCCGCGTACGCCGCCGCGCTGGCTGCCGTGTTGCCAGTTGAGGCACAGATCACCGCCTTCGCGCCGTCGCGTACCGCCGCCGAGACCGCGCAGGTCATCCCACGGTCCTTGAACGAACCGGTCGGGTTTGCGCCCTCCAGCTTCAACCGCACGGTCGCGCCCACCAGCTCGGAGAGCACCGGCGCGCGCAGCAGCGGCGTCGAGCCCTCCTGCAGGCTGACCAGCGGGTCACCTGGCTCGAACGGGAGGCGCTCGCGGTAGCGCTCGATCAGCGGCACGTGAGCTCCTGTCGGCGGAATGCCCTCCACCCTTGGAACCTTGACGCTCGCCTCGTTCACCCGAACTCCTCTTCGATCACCCTGATCGTCCGCGGCGCCGAGCGCACGAAGTCCGATTCCTCGAGCAGCTCAATCGCCACCCGCAACCGCGACTCAGCCACCTGGTGGGTGACCATCACCAGCCGCGCATTCTCCTGCATGCCTCGCTGCACGACCGACTTGATCGACACCCCCTGCTCCCCCAACACCTTGGTCACCGCCGCCAGCACCCCCGGACGATCCGCCACCTCCAGATGCAGGTAGAACGCGCTCGAGACATCCTCGAGCAGTCGCAACTGCAGCGGCGGGGCCGGCGGACGGGCGCCACCAGTCATGACGCTCACTACGTCGCCCAGCACCGCACTTGCGGTCTGTCTCCCGCCGGCCCCGGGCCCGGACATCGTTATCTCGGTGATCGCCTCCGATTCGACCGTCACCGCGTTGAACGGCCCCGACACCGATGAGAGTGGATGCCCGGCATACAGGAACGCGGGGTACACGTGCACCGACAGCCCGCCGTCCCGCCGCTCGGCGGTCCCGATCAGCTTCAGGCCAAGACCCAGCTCGCGGGCGTACTGCAGATCGTCTGACTGCAGGTGCTCGATCCCCTCGTAGGGCACATCATCGAGGTGTACGGGGGCGCCGAACGCCAGGCGCGCGAGGATCGCCATCTTCGCCGCCGCGTCGCGGCCTGAGACGTCATCGCTCGGGTCGGCCTCGGCATAGCCCCGGCGCTGAGCCTCGGCCAGCGCCTGCGCGTAGGTGCTGCCTCTGGCCATCTCTGTGAGGATGAAGTTGGTAGTGCCGTTGACAATCCCGTGAATGCGCTCGATCGGCGTAGCGGCCAGCGACTCCTCAAGCAGTCGCACGACGGGCACGGCACCAGCGACGGCCGCCTCGAAGCGCAGCCGCACGTCGTGCTCGCGGGCGGTCTCGAACAGCTCCTCGCCGTGCTGGGAGAGCAGCTGCTTGTTGGCGCTCACAACATGCTTGCCCGCGCGCATCGCCGCCAGCAGGTACTCACGTGCGGGCTCTACCCCGCCAATCAGCTCAACCAAGAGCTCAGCGCCGGACAGAACCTCCTCAAAGTCGCCCCGCGTGCGCGTCAGCACGCCAGTGATCACCGGCGTGCGGCCGTTGAAGCGCTCGATCTCCGCTGCCCGCTCCCCCAGCAGCCCGGCGAACGCCGACCCGACCGTGCCGTGACCGAGCAGCCCAACCTTGAAGGGCTCAGGAGACATCGCGCGCCGTCAAGTCCTCGAAGCTCTCACGCCGCACCACCACGCGCGCGTCGCCATCACGGCAGAAGATCACCGGCGGGCGCGGCACCCCGTTGTAGTTGCTCGCCATCGCAAACCCGTATGCGCCGGTCGCCGGCGTCACGATCACGTCTCCCGGCCGCGGATCGTCGAGCAGCGCCGCGCGCACGATCACGTCGCCGGACTCGCAGTGCTTGCCCGCCAGCACACAGGGAGTCGCGCCGCCGAAGCGGTCAGCCACGTGCGCTTCGTAGACTGCGCCGTAGAGCATCGGCCGCAGATTGTCAGACATCCCGCCGTCGACAGCCACCCAGGTGGACACATTGCGCTTGACGCTCTCCACGCTGTACAGCGTCACGCCCGCGTTGGCCACCAGCGATCTACCCGGCTCGATCAGCAGCTGGCTATGGGCGCCTATCCCGCTGGCGTGCGCCGCGCGCACGATCGTCCCAACGTACTCCTCGGCCGATGGCGCCGGCGGCTGGTCCTCGGTGTATCGCACGCCGAGCCCGCCGCCGAGGTCATAGGTGGAGAACCCGCCCGGCGGGTGGGTCTCCGATCCGAGCTTGGCGAGCTCCGCCACCTCGCGACGAAAGGGCTCTAGCTCGACCAGCTGCGAGCCGATGTGGGCATGCACGCCGCGCAGCTCTAGTCCCGCAATGCTGCGCACGCGCTCGATCGCGACTGGGATCTCATCCATAGCGAAGCCAAACTTTGAGTTGGCCTGGCCTGTGGAGATCTTCTCATGGGTCTCTCCGCGCACATCTGGGGTGGCTCTGAGGAGAACCGGCTGCTCACAGCCGGCCCGCTCTTCCTCAGAGATCAGCCGTTCGATGAGATCGATCTCATCGAAGTTGTCGATTACGATCAACCCCACCCGGCAGCCCAAGGCCATCTGCAGCTCCTCCCGGGACTTGGCGTTGCCATGCAGCACCAAACGCTGCGCGTCAAAGCCCGCGCCGAGCGCCAGGTGCAGTTCCCCGCCTGAGGCAACGTCGCACCACAGACCCTCCTGCGCGAACACTTCGAGAACCGCCGTGCAAGGAAACGCCTTCGACGCGAACACCACATGGAAATCTCGGTGACCCGCCCGTTCACCGCTCTGCAAGAACGCACGCGCACGCGCACGCAAGTCATCCTCCGCGACAACGTAGGCTGGCGTTCCGAACTCCTCGGCTAGCTCGATCACGTCGCAGCCACCGAGGACCAGGCGCCCGCGCTCGTTCAGCCGGCTGCCCAGGGGAAATACTTCAGAGAGGCTCGTCCCGGTGGCCATAACCGGGATTATCGCTGCACAGTCATTCAGGCGATCGTCGGACGGGAAGTAGACGCACCGGTACGCCCTCCCCTCAGGCCGCTCCCGCGTGCCAGCAGCGCCAGCCACACCAGGCCGGTCGCGAGTAGCGCGATGCTCTCCAGCTGCGGAGAGGTGAGCCCGGCGAGCACCTCGTTGTTGCGCCGGATGAACTCGACCAGGAACCGCTCCAGACCGCTCAGCACGAGATAGAACGCGAACACCACCCCCGGGCGCACCCGGTCGCGCAGCTGCCACAGCAGATAGGTCACCAGACACATCGCCACCGTCTCGTAGATCGGGGTCGGCTGCACGGTCACTCCCGGCGCAGTCGGGACCGTCCCGTGGGGATAGCCCATCGCCCAAGGCAGGCTCGAGCGGATCCCATAGTCGCCATCGCCAGAGACCTGACAGCCGATCCGCCCAATTGCATATCCGAGCGCGAGCGCGGTCGCGCACATATCGAGCATTCTCAACTCCAATGCATCGCGCCAGCGCATCCACGCGAGCACCCCGATCGCGCCCCCGATCGCGCCCCCGTACCACACCAGCCCCGATCCGGAGAAGATGGATCCGAGCAGGTCATGCTTGACCTGGGAGTAGTTCTGAATCACGTAGTAGCCGCGCGCGCCGACCACGCCGCCGATCAGCGCGGCGAACACGATCTCATACGCCCAGTCGACCGGCTTGCCCAGCTCGCGCAGCCTGCGCGCCACCAGCCCCCCGCAGGCGAGGAAGCCGAGCGCGAAGGCCACCCCAAAGGTCTTGACCGAGATACCCAGGAGATGGATTTCGGGCTTCATGGCGTGCAGAGCGAGAGCATCGGGACCGCTGCACTTTAGGGCACCGAGATCCGCTTCTGCGACAATCACGCCCGATGGCTGCAAGACGATCAAGCTTTGGCAAAGACCGCGGTCTGCAGGCGCGGATGCTGCTGACGATATTCCTGCTGGGCTTGCTCTACGTGGTCTTCGTCGGCGTGCTGTTCGCGGCGGGGGCGGGTGCAGGCGTGATCGTCGTGGTCGCGCTCCTGCTGCTGCTGTTGCAGCTGTTCGGCTCAGACAAGATCGCGATGGCGACGATGGGAGTCAAGGAGGTCAGCCCAGCTCAGGAGCCAGAGCTGCACGGGATCGTCGAGCGGCTGTGCGTGCAGGCGGACCTGCCAAAGCCGCGGGTCTGCGTGATGGAGACCTCGATGCCGAACGCCTTTGCGATGGGCCGCTCGAAGAAGTCGACCACCGTATGTGCGACACGGGGGATCCTCGAGCTGCTCTCTGCGGCGGAGCTCGAAGGTGTGATGGCACACGAGCTCACTCATGTCATCAACCGGGACGTGATGGTGATGACGCTGGCGGGCTTCTTCGCCTCGCTCGCCTCGCTCATCCTCCAGTTCTCGTTCTTCTTCGGCGGAGGGGGGAACAGCGAAGAGGAGGAAGACCTCTTCCTCGTGGTGATCGCCTCGATGGTCGTCTACGCGGTCTCGTTCCTGCTGATGCGCGCGCTGTCCCGCTATCGCGAGTTTGCGGCCGACCGCGGCGGGGCTGTGCTGACCGGGCGGCCGAGCGCGCTCGCTTCGGCGCTCTTGAAGATAAGCGGCACGATCGAGCGGGTGCCGAGCCAGGACCTGCGCTCGGCCGAAGGGATGAGCGCCTTCTTTATTGTGCCCGCCAGGGCGAAGAAATCACTGATGAACCTGTTCGCAGACCACCCCCCGCTGGAGCAGCGTCTCGCGGCGCTGGAGCGGCTCGAGTCGCAGCTGCAGGGCAACGCCTGACGTGGGCCTGCGCGACATCCTGACCGGCCGCCACGAGGTCAAGGGTCCAGCACCAGATCGTCTCTTCGCGATCGCCACGGCCTACATCGCGCTGGAAGCCGAACACCAGATTGAGCCGGCCGGGTCGGCGGCGATCGTCTTCCAGGCGCTCGCCACCGCCGAGTTCGAAGCGACACTGAAGGACATGGAGGAGGTCGTGAAGGCCACCGGCTCCGATAGCGGAACACGAGTCTCCACCGAGGACGACTCCTTCGGCTATCGCTGGATGGTGCTGCGCAATCCCTCAGGGACGCCCTCTGTCGAAGACCTCGCTGTCGGGATCAACGCAGTGTCGGGCTCGATCGAGACCGCCGGCCACGGCGAGCGGCTGTTGTGCGCGGTGTTCGCCTTTGTTGATGGGAGCCGAACCCCACCCACCCGGGTGTACTTCATCTACAACTACAAGCGCGGCTTCTGGTACCCGTTCGTGCCAGAGGCAGGCACCACCGATACCCGTTCGACCGAGCGCGAGCTGCAGATCAAGGCGCAGATGGCCTCTGAGTTGCCGATCGAGCCCGAACTGGAGCGGTGGTTCCCCCTCTGGGGGATCCCGATCTAGGCGGAAGGCCCAGCCGCCTTCGCCCGCTTGGCGGCGTACATCGCTCTGTCAGCCTCAACGAGAACCTCCTCGGCGCTGATGGTCTGCTGATCGATGAGGGCGAACCCGATGCTCACCGAGGGATGCAGAACGGCATCTCCAAGCTCGATGTTGCATTCCGGTATGACGCGCGTCAGGCCGTCGGCGACGATGGCGACGCCCGCCTGCTCTATATGGGGCAAAAGGACCGCAAACTCATCTCCGCCGAGGCGAGCAACCAGGTCCGTTTCCCGTAAGCGCCGGGTGAGTCCCCTGGCGACCGCCTTGAGCGTGTCGTCGCCCGCCTTGTGACCGTGGTCGTCGTTGATGAGCTTGAAGGCGTCGAGATCGATGACCATCACAGCCGCCAGCTCGCCGTAGCGCTGGGAGCGGGCGACTTGGAGCTTCAGGTCGTGCTCGAACAGTCTGCGATTGCGAAGACCGGTGAGCGGGTCGTGGTCGGCGAGGTGGCGCAGGTGCTCCTCTAGCCGCTTGCGCTCAGAGATGTCCTGCAGTTGCACGATGTAGTGCAGAGGGCTGCCGCCCCCGTCGCGGACCAGCGAGGTCGAGAATATCGCCGACATGACCTCGCCGGCTGCATTGAAGTAGCGCTTCTCGACCTGGAAGGCCGGGATCCCGCCGGCCAGCAGTGCTGCCTTCTGGGCGGCATCCTTGTTGACGTCATCCGGGTGCACGATGTCCTCGAAGCGCTTGCCGACAAGCTCACCGGCGGTGTAGCCGGTGATCTCACGCAAGGCATGGTTGACGAGCATCCAGTGGCCGTCCCGGTCGAGCAGCCCCGTCCCGATCGGGGCTCGCTCGAAGACCTGCTCGAAGTGATCCTGGGGCCGGTGTGCAAGCTCCTTCGATTGCCGGCGGGCGGTGATGTCGAGTACGACGACCACGCCGCCCGCGACAATCGCATCCTCTGAGGGCCGCGACGGAGGGTTGTGGAGGCACAGCGGGCCCACGTCGATCATCAGGCAGTGCCGCTCGGGAGTCCAGATCTCGCGGGAGCGTGTTTCTCCCTCCAGTGCCGAGTGGCACAGCGGCTCAATCAGACTCCACAAGCCGGCTGGAAAGAAATCCCCGACGAACTTTCCCTCCTCGCCGGCGGAAGGATCTCCCTCGCGTTCCGGCGCCTGACCGGAGGCCAGAACGAAGCGAAGGTCCCGATCGAAGACCAGGATCGTGGCCTCCGGCAGCTCGCGGAGGGCTGCTGCCGCTGCATGATCGGCGCTGGCGAGGATCGGATCTGCAGCAGGGCTCGGCAATACGGACACGTCCACATATCGGCTGTGGGAGCCGATTACTTGACGCTGAGGGCCCCAAAGCGCTTGCCACTTCCCGTCACCGGCGTGAGGATCGGAGAACATCCGGGATGGTTCCCGGCGGAGATCTTCGAGCCTGCGGGCCGCTCGAAGCCTCTTCTCCCTAGTCCGGAATCAACCCGTGCGCTGAGAACTCGCCCTGCGCTTCCTCGAGCGTGATGTCCGGCGGCGGGAGCGTCAGGTCCGAACCACGCAGGTCGGCGTCCTCTAGCTCTGTTCCTTCGCTGCGAATGAGCTCCAGCAGTTTTTCGTAGCAGGCATGAAAACGCTCTCCATCGCCGGCATCCACGGCGGCCTGGCAACTGTTGTCGAGCTCGTTTAGCCGCTCGAGCGCCTCGTCCTTGACCTCGTACTGCCCCTCCGTTGAGATGCGCACGATCATGCCGTGTGCTCCTTCGGCTCGTCCGCTGCTGCACCGCCACCCGGACCGATCTGCTCGGCGGGTGGAGCTCCACCCGCCCCGATTTCGCTCTTCATCTTGGCAAGCTCGTCATCGACCGCGGGCTGGCTGGAGAGCTGCTTGAGCTGACGATCGATGTCGTCTTCGCCCGAACCCAGCGCCGTTATATCGTCAAACGTCCCTGCCGCTT
Source organism: uncultured Solirubrobacterales bacterium (assembly GCA_963817605.1). GTDB lineage: Bacteria > Actinomycetota > Thermoleophilia > Solirubrobacterales > Solirubrobacteraceae > Palsa-744. Next base: position 153,093 of record CAWFOV010000001.1, read on the forward strand.
CCAGCTCTGAGACGGCATCGGCGCGCGCTTTCATGTTTTCGGTCTTATCTACCGCGCGCTGCATCGCCAGCCCGACGTCAGCCATCTGCTCGCCCACGCCGGTCGCCGCCTCGGAGATCCGCACCTGCGCCTCTGCGGCGGAGTACTGCGCCTTGATGACCTCCTTCTTCGTGCGAAATGCCTCGATCTTCGCGCGCAGCTTCTGCTCGGAGTCGGTCAGCTTCTGCTGCTGCTCTTCGAGTTCTGCGACCTGGGTGTCGAGCCCCTGAAGCTCGGTCTGGGCGACGTTCTTGCGCTCCAGCGCCGTCCTCGCCAGATCCTCCTGGCCGCTGGACACAGCCTGCCGGGCCTGCGTGTCGAGCTTGACCACACTCTGCTTCAGCGTCGCCTCCTGCATCTGCAAGCGCTTCTTGGCCGTCACCACGTCGGCGATGCCCTTCTTCACGTTCTGCAGCTGTTCGACCTGCTTCTGGTAGCTGTAGTCCAGCGTCTCGGCGGGGTCTTCAGCCCGGTCGAGCAGTTTCGAGACCTTCGCCTTCATGACGGTTGACATGCGCCCGGTCAAACCGGCCATCTGATCCTCCTATTGCTGTTCTTCGAACGGGGGGCGGTGGGGCCAGACTCAAGCGTAGCCGACCTGGCGCCCGCGCCTACAGACCGAGCGGGTGGCGAACGATGTAGCCTTCGTTGCCCTGGCGCAGCGGGCGCCAGCGCGGACCCTGCTGGTTAGTGGGATCGTCGGCCGCGCTTGTGTCCAAACGCAGGCCAGCGACCGTCATGTATGCGTGGCCGGGATTGGAGAAGATCGTGACCCAGCGCCCAACGCCGTGCGAGCCCCAGACTTCGAATTCGGAGGAATCCTCGGGGGTCTGCAGGAGATTCGCGCCGTGCAGGGCGAAGGAGACGGTGCCCGAGCAGTCGTAGCCGGGCGAGACGAAGGAGGCGTGGCCACCGCCGAAGATGTAGGGCAGGCCGATGATCTGGTTGCCCGCCCAGACGACCTCCTGCACGCTCGCGGGCACCGACATCGGGGCCGCCGCCAGCCCGTTCACGTAGCGCGCCGTCGAGCCGGGGACGAGCAGCTGTGGCTTGATGTCGGCTGCGACCCCAACGGGGCTGCCGCCGGTGGCGCCATTCACCTGGCCCGCAGGCGCCGGGGGCTGGTAAGGGATTACCTGGCCGGTCACTGTCTTCTGATAGACCGGACCCGAGTAGGCGAGGGTCGGGGTGCGCGCCGTAATTGGAGCCGTGTGCAGACGCTTCGCCGGAATGGGGGGAGAGCCAGCCGGGGTCGCAGCGACGCCGCCAGTCTTCGTGGCCAGAGCAGGCGTGGCCGCCACGGCCAAGATCGTCAAGCTATAGAGAATCGCGCTGAGGGTACGCACCCGCACAACTAGTCCTCTTTCGTCGGCCTGCGGGGTTAGCTGACGGGCTAGCGCTGAAAGAGCCTGCGCTTCTCACGGATGCACCGTGGGATTCGCCCCAACAACTCGGGTCCCCCGTTCCCTGACATCTAGTCAAGGATTCGGCGTTCGGGCGGCAGACTAGCAAAGCGCAACGACGCTTGCACCGATTGCACCTCGTTTCGCAGGTTTAAGCCGCAAACGCCGGGCTTTGCGCTTCTTCGCCAGGTAATGTCCACGCGATGCATGCTCCCGCGCCTGCCCTGCTGGCGGCCGTACTCGCCGGCGCGGTGCTCGCGGGCTGCGGCAAGTCCGCGCCATCGGGGGCGGGGGACAATGGGTCCGGCTCGGCCGGCCCATCGCCCGGGTGAGCAGCGAGGGCGCGACGGGCCTTTCGACGAAGAACACCACCCGCCTCGGTGGCCCCGATCCGGCGACCGACGCGGCGGCCGTGGCCCGCGCGGTGTATCCCGGCCTGACGGCCTCCACGCGGCCGCAGGCTGTCGTGTTGGTAAACGAAGGAGACTGGGCCGCCGCGCTGGCCGCCTCCGCGCTGGCGAGCGCGCCGCTCGGCGCGCCGCTGCTGTACAGCGCCGGCTCCACCCTGCCCGCGGTGAGCTCTCAAGCGCTGGAAGCTATGCACCCCACCGGAGCGGCGCAGGCCGGCGGCGCGCAGGTGATCAGGATCGGATCCCCGCCCACCCTGCCCGCAGCGCCGCGCGGCTATCGCACTTCCACGCTCACGGCGAGCGAACCCGCTGCGCTAGCGGCCGAAGTTGCACGGCTCGCTGGCCGCACCCGCGGCGTCGCCCCCAAGCAGGTGATCGTGCTTGCCAGCGACGCTCCGCCCGCTCTCCTGATGCCCGCCGCGGGCCTATCCGCCGAGAGCGGCGCGCCGGTCCTGCTCGTCTCCTCCACGCGCCTGCCCGCCCCAACACGCGCGGAGCTGGCCAGCCTGCACCAGCCGGCGATCTACGTGATCGACCCGCCCGCCCTCGGCAGCCGCGTGATCTCAGAGCTCGCCCACCTCGGGCCCGTCAAGCTCATCGGAAGCCCAGCTGCAACCCCCAGTGCCGTTGCAAATGCGATCGCCGTGGCGCGTTACGCCGACGGCGCCTTTGGCTGGAACATCCACGAACCCGGGCACGGCCTCGTGTTCGCGAACCTCTCACGACCGCTCGATGCGCCCGCCGCCGCGCTGCTGTCCGCCAGCGGCGACTTCGGCCCGCTGCTCCTGCTCGGAGATTCGAGCCCGCCCGCCCGAGCTTCGCCCGGGGGGGCTTTGCTTCCTTCCTCTTTGGCCAGCTACCTCAGCGACATCAAACCCGCTTTTTCCCCCCAGGTCCCGCCAGTCCGCGTCGCCTACAATCACGGCTGGCTGATCGGCGACGAACGAGCGATCCCGGCAGTCACCCAGGCGGAAATCGATGCGCTGCTCGAGGCCTCGCCACGCGCCGCCGCTACCGAAGAACCATCCCTGCCGCTCGCCGAATGACTGATCTCCACATGATGAAGACATGAGCCAAGCCGAGGATCCCAACCGCGTCGCCCGCGTTCAGCGAAACCACGAGGTGACCGTCGAGGACATCCGCCAGCTGATGGGCGCCTCCACCCCCCATTTCGCGCTGCAGCTGCGCAACCGCATAGCCGCCCTGATCGCCGGCCTCCCACCTGAGCATCCGGCGCGGGTGGAAGGCGAACGCGAGATCGTCCGCCTTCAGCGCCTGGGCGTCCATGGGGAGACCCGTGGCGAGGGACGCGATCTGGGCGAGCGCCCGCTCCCTTCGCTCGAGCTCGCCTGAGCGGAAAAATCCCGGCGATTGCGCGGTTGCTGATCGCGGCCGCCGAAGGGCTTGCTTGACTGAGATGCCGATGCTCGATCCACGCTTGAAACCTGCCGGGGAGAGAAGCTGCGTGTTCGATGCGTGCGACGGCAGCGGCTTCATCGTCGATGAGCAGACGAACACCGCCCAGGACTGCGCGTGCCGCGCGGCGCGGATCGCCAGGGCACGCACCGCTCACCTGGAGGGACGCCTGCCGAAGCTCTTTCGCGGGGTTTCGTTCGACCGTCCTCCGTTGCCGGAAATCGCGAGAACGGCGCCCGATCAAGTGCAGGAGGTCAGGCGTTACGTCCGCAATATCTCAGAGCACCTCGATCAAGGCCGCGGCATGTGGTTCT
>CAWFOV010000002.1:0-540680 GCA_963817605.1 uncultured Solirubrobacterales bacterium
ACCTCCGATGACTCCGGAGGGCGGCGTGCCGTTCGTTCCAGAGTGTCCGGGAATGCGGAAGAAGCCGTTGGTATCGATCGGCTGATCTGGCCGTGCTTGGCGGTGATGATGATCGCAGTTGAATCGAGAAGGCCTTGCGTCTGGAGCGCGCTGACCATCTGCCCGATGGTCGCATCCACGAATTCGATCTCACCCAACATACTTGGGGTGGGATCGCCCGCGGCGTCCGTATAGCCTCCCTTGACTCCGCCCTTGATGAGCTTCTGTCCAACGCTAACGGCCTGGTAATTCATACCGAGAATCACCGGCACAGGAGCGCTGCGCGTTGCCAAGGTGCGTCTTGCCGTTAATTTCGTTGACGATGGCATTCACCTTCAGCTGGTCATAGCATTTAATCGAGTCGAAGCCGGTGGTCCAGTCGTCGCCGGCGGCGTGGGGAATCGAAGAGCAATCCACGCCTGTGACCGTTTTGAAGTTCGGAATGGGAACGATGTTGGAGTTCACTTCGGGCGCGTAGTAATCGTCCACGTTGCTGGGGCTATTTGTTCCGGTCGGCCCGGAAACGACCGCGTAGACGGGGTGCTTGTCTGACCAGGCCGTGTAGCCGCCGGCGGCGTGAATCACGCCGTAGATCGTGTTGGTGCGAACGAAGTTCCAGGGATAAACGGGGAGGCAGTTATTGAACGGATCGCGCTCCAGCTTTCTGGGATCGATGCGACTTTACCCCGCCGTCAAACGTGGAGTAAGGACCGCCGGGACCGATGCCATTCACGAACGATTGGTTGAATTCGACGCCTTCCTCGTATTCGGTCTGCGTTCCGTTGATGACATTGGGCGTGCAGGTTCCGCCGGGAAGGCCATTGCCGGTCGCAATCATCGGCGGAGCGAGAACGCGATCGTAGGCGACGTCGTAGAATGCGCCTACCGTCTTCGGCGTCCCGCCCGTGACCAGCGCCATGAGCCCGGGAAAGAATCAGATGGCCTGGAAGTGGTCGTGCGCGTGTAGGTTACGCCGGTCTTGCCGAGAGCGGCGAGATGCGGACATGTGTTGGACGCGATGCAATTTTCGTAATCAACGGCGTGCATGCCATCAATGCTGATCAGCAGAACGTGGCGAACGCCGTTGCGGTCGTTCAAGCTGTTCGGGCTTTGCGCGAAAACCGCGGGGACAAAAGCCAGCGCCACCAACAGCGCGCTAGCAAAAGCGATTGTAGCTTTCCTACTTGTCATTTACGAATCCTCCTCATGGGCACACCTCTCCTCTGGTTAGCTGTGAGCTGCTTCCTTGCTTGCCGCGCGAAAGCACACGGGGACGGCGTGTTCGCAGACGGGGAACTAAAAATAACGGCTGGTTGTTGCAATTCTGTAAAACGACTGTGAATTTACGGCGGCGCGCCTGTGGACGTTCGAGCGGGGCCCCTAATGACAACCGAAAAGGCGAAGCAGATCCCTCGCCTGCACCCCAACGAGCGCGACTTTCTTGCAACGCGCGAGCACTGCTCGCGTTCGAGAGGCGCCTCGTTGGGGACCCCGCATGTCGCGTCGCTCTCGGGACGACCAGACACCCGAAAGACGCAGACGGATTCTTCGACGGCGTGCCGCGCGGCCACGGTCCGCTCAGAATGACAGCTCTCACTTCCCTGCCGCTGGCTCGTGCAAACCCGAAGAGACAAAAGCAGATCCCTCGCTCGCGATGCTCGCTGGGAGTGGCAATCTCGGTCGGATGACCACTTGTGTAATAGGGGAGGCGTCTGGAATAATCGCAACATGATCGTAGGCGAGCGCATTCGTACTCTGCGCGAACAGAAAAAGTTAACCAGAGGCGACCTGCAGGAACGTACCGGGCTGCAACGTACCTACATCTGGCGCGTCGAGAATGGATACACCGTGCCGGCGATCGAGACTCTGGAGAAATTCGCGCGCGGGCTGGAAGTTCCCATCTACAAGTTTTTCTACGAAGGAAACCGGCGGCCGCCGCTGGCCCCCGTCAATGAAAGCGGAAATCTTTGGGGCGCGCAGGGCGAATCCAAGAAAATGCTGCGGAGTTTCCGGCGCTACCTGGGCCAGATCGATGAGGCTGAGCGCACGCTGCTGCTGTACCTGGCGGAAGAGATGGCACGGCGGGCGGACGGGGACAAGAAGAAGTAAGGGGCCGGGCTGACTGCGAGTCGAGGCAGATTCCTGTGAGATTCGGTAACACACTCAGTAGGACCCACCCTTAAAAACGACCGTTCACTAGCTCACCGCAAGAGGGTGGGGCACCCGGAAAGACAAAAGCAGATCCCTCGCCTGCACCCCAACGAGCGCAACACCGGCGCCTCGTTGGGAACCCCGCATTCGCTAGGCTCCTCGTGATGACATCACACTCGAAAGACTAGAGGGATTCTTCGACTGCGTGGCCGCGCGGCCACAAAACGGCCGACGGAAAATACGCGGCCACTCCACCACCCCAGCACACGCAACGTCGGCGCGTGCCGGGGACCCCGGCTTCGCTCAGAATGACAATTTGTGGGCACGTCGGACCCCAGGCACTTAGCCGGGGAAAACGCCTCTCACACGGTATTAGATCGTAATACGATGTGTCGGAAAAGGTAGCCGGAACCCGCGATTTGGGCACGGATGCGTTGACCCTGCATAATGCGTGTGCTACGGTAATTTTTCTGCGAGATTTTCAGTAACCGCGCGCATCCTATTGGTGCGCGACGCTTCTTCTGGGGGAGAAAACGATTCTTTCGCTGCTGGCAGTTTGTTTGTACGCGGGTGAGCTGAGCAATCTGATTCAGCAAACGGGCTGGGTGGCGCGGGCCGTTCTGCTCATTCTGTTTTTCTTTTCGCTGTTTTCCTGGGCGCTGATTTTTCAGAAGCTGAGCCTGTTTGGGCGGCTCAGACGGCGCACAACGCGCTTCCTGCAGGCGTTCCACGCCACACGGGGGTTGCCGGAACCGCGCGCGGTGGCCGCGACGGGCTCGCCGCTGGAAGTGGTGTATGCGGCGGGATACCGGGAACTGGCGAGCCAACTCATGGCCAGCAATCCTCATCCTCGTGTGAAGAGCCTGCACGCGGTGACGGCGGATATGCAGATCGCGGCGGCGGAGGAAGTGCGCAAGATGGAGACGTTCATGCCGTGGCTGGCGACCACCGGTTCGGTGACGCCGTTCATCGGATTATTCGGGACGGTGTGGGGCGTGATGGACGCCTTCTCCGGGTTGGGAACCGCCGGGCGCAGCGAGCTTGCGTGTGGTGGCGCCGGGCATTGCCGAGGCACTGATCACCACGGCGGCGGGGCTGTTTACGGCGATACCGGCGGTGATTGCGTACAACCACTTCGTGCACGACATCCGGGAGATGGGCGCGCGGATGGATAATTTCACCATGGAAGTGGCGGCGCTGATCGAGAAGAATTACTTGTGAGGGGAAGGTTTTGGCGAGAAAAGCGAAGAGGGATTCCTCGTCGCGCGAAGGAAGGGCGGGCCGCGCGCGCAGCGCTCCTCGGAATGACAACGGTTGCATGACGGCATTGGGTGCATGCACAAACGAGCCGCGCTCTGTTTGCGCCACAAAGATGATCGGGAGGAGTCGTTGAAATGCGCCCTTCGCAAGCCCCTTCGAAACTCAGGGCAAGGCCTTCGATTCGTCTCGCGCCTCTCAGGGCGGGCAGGGCAAGAAGGATGGGGTACCAGAAAAAGCGAAGAGGGATTCCTCGTGCGCGCAGCGCTCCTCGGAATGACAACGTTCGACTAACGGGCGCAGAGTGCTCGCACATACGCTCTTAACCAGGGCAAAGGCGTAAGGCCGGATAAAACAGATGCCGCAGATTGCACGCCAGACCGGGACTTCCCTTTCCGAGATCAACATTGTTCCCTTTGTGGACGTGATGCTCGTGTTGCTGATCATCTTTATGATCACGGCGCCGATCCTGCAATCGGGGATCGAGGTCAACCTGCCAAAGACGCAGACGGTGAAAGAGATCAGCGACGAGCGGGTGGTGGTGACGATCGATCGCGGGCAATTGATTTATCTGGGCAACGACGCGGTGAATATTCACGACCTGGGAAACAAAGTGCGCGCCCAGATGCGCAATCCGCAGACGGATGCCGTCTTTTTGCGCTGCGACGAGACCGTGCCGTTCGGCACGTTTGCCACGGTGGTGGATACGCTACGGACTTCGGGGATCGACAACGTGAGCGTGGTGACCGAGCCGCTGAGCGCGCGCCCCAAGGGACAATAAAGCCGTGAGCAATGGAACCATGACTATGCAGCAGCCCGGACTCAAGGGGCCGTTGCTGTGGTCGCTGATCCTGCACTCGGCTTTGTTTGGTTCGCTGGCGGTGTCGACAATTATGTCCCACCGAGGGGATCTGTGGGGCGGGCCGGGCGGAGGCGGCGCAGTTTCCGTGAAGCTGGTGGGCGGACTGGCCGGCGTGCCGCTGCCGCGGCCGGAAAGCGTGACCACGAACCGCGTGGTGGACGAATCGAAGGGACTCTACAAATCAGAGCCCAAGCCTAAGCCCCAAGAGATCCCGCAGGATGCCACGCCGATTCCGAAGTTCACCAAAGAGAAGCAGCCGCGATACGTGACCCGCCCTTCCAAGACGCTCGAAGACCCAACGCCTCCACCACAGAACGCAGTGCCCTACGGGCAGGGCGGCTCGCCCGCGGTGCCCTATTCGCAATTCGGGATGGGCGCGGGAGCGTCCACCCCGGCGGGCATGCAGTTCGGGGGGCCGGGCGGCGGCGATTTTGGCGGACGCTTTTCCTGGTACGTTACAGCGGTGACCAGTCGCGTGAGCAGCAATTGGCTGGAGAGCACGGTGGATCCTGCGCTGCGGTGGGCGCCGCGGGCGGTGGTCAGCTTTGATATTCTGCGGAATGGGGCCGTGGCCAACGTGCAGATTCTGCAGTCGAGCGGGAACGCTTCCGTGGATGCTTCGGCGATGAGGGCGATTCAGAGTTCGAATCCGATGCAGCCGTTGCCAAACGAGTATCCGGGGAATAAGGTTTCGGTGGAGTTCTGGTTTGATTTTCGGCGATGAGGCACTGTGAATGAGAGACTTTTAGACCGGCGGGTTGGCGTGGAACTGCGGCATGCGCCGTGTTGTATGGATTAGCTTTCCTTACTATGGCAGCGGCGGCGCCGGGAGCGCGGGCGCAGGATTGGTTTCGCACCGGGACAGGGCTGGGAGTGAACAAGCCGAAGGTGGCGGTGGCGGATTTTGTTTCGCGCAACGATACGTCGACCTCGTTGGCGACGCTTTTCGGCGACGTGGTGCGGAACGATCTGGACTTCAGCGGGGTCGTGGAAGTGGCGAGCAAGAGCTTTTATCCGACGCAGGTGCCCAGCGTGCCGATGGAGCTGAATTATCAGGCGTGGAGCGATCCGCCGACTTCGGCGCAGTTTCTGGCGTTTGGCAATCTGACGGTCACAGGCACGGCCGAGGAGATACAGGCGTGGTTCAACGACGTGAAAAATCCTTCGGCGCCGCCGGTGGTGGGGCAAGTCTATCGCGGCGATGCGAACGAAGAGCAGACGCGGCGCTTCGCGCATCAGTTCGCCGATGAGATTATCGCGCGGCTATCGGGAGGGATTGCGGGAGTGGCGGCCACGCAGATCTCGTTTGTGAGCACGCGCAGCGGGAACAAAGAGATCTGGGCCATGGATTACGATGGCGCGAATGAGCACCAGCTTACTTCCCTGCACTCCATCGCGCTGACGCCGCGCTGGTCGCCGGACGCCGATCGCATCGCCTTCACCTGCTACCCCACGGCAGGATCCATCCTAAGCGCGCAGATTTGCGTTTATTCGACGGTGAGCTCGCGCCTGCTGAACTGGCCCCGCTACCGGGGCACCAACAGCTCGCCGGCGTGGTCTCCCGACGGAACCAAGATCATGTTCATGTCCAGCATGCTGGGCAATCCGGAGCTTTTCATCAGCGAGGCGGACGGCAGCCGTCCGAAGCGGCTGACGCATTCGACCGGCGCGGATACTTCGGCGGCGTGGAATCCGAAAACGGGGCAGCAGGTGGCCTTTGTAAGCGACCGCGGCGGCACTCCGCAGCTCTATATCATGGACGCCGACGGCAGCGAGGTGCAGAAGGTGGAGCTGACGGACAAGGGCTACGTGATCGATCCGGCGTGGTCGCCGAACGGGCAACTGCTGGCCTTCAGCTGGCGACGGCCGAGCGGCAACTATGATCTTTATGTAATGGACATCGCCACCCACGCGCTGGTAGAACTTACGCGCGACGCCGGACGGAACGAGCGTCCGAGTTGGGCTCCCGACGGGCGGCACATGGTGTTCGAATCCACGCGCACGGGAACCCGGCAGATCTGGTCCATGCTGGCGGACGGCACTGAAGTGAGGCAATTGACGACGCAAGGACAGAATGAATCTCCCAATTGGTCGCCGAAATAGGGGCGCGAAACACACGTTCCTTCTGAAACACGGGTTTCTTCTTAAGGCAATTCGTTTCAAAATCCCATGATCTTTGGCAAGCTCGCGTATCCCGAAGAGGTGTAAATGTATCTATCTAATCTCAAGCCCGGCAGAAAAGAAGGAGTAGTTCAAGGAGGATTTTGAAAAATGCGGATTCGATCCGTTGCAAGAGTTGCGCTGTACGGCGTGCTCGCGCTGGCGATAGTAGGCGTTGGGTGCAAACACCCCGCGCCAGTCACGCCCGCCGCGGCGCCCGCTCCGACACCGCCCCCACCCCAACCCTCGGTGACTTTGCAGGCCACGCCCGCGAACGTGCAGCGTGGACAATCGGCGACTCTGCGATGGTCATCCACGAACGCAACTTCGCTGACGCTTACGCCGGATGTGGGCATGGTGTCCCCGGAAGGCAACAGCAGCGTCACGCCGACTGATTCGACGACGTATACGATCACGGCCATGGGGCCGGGTGGTTCGGCTACGGCCAATGCACGAGTCACCGTCACTGTGCCGCCACCGCCGCCGGCTCCGGTTGCTAAAGGGCCGTCGTTGGACGAACTCTTCGCGATGGAAGTGAAGGACGCCTATTTCGATTTCGACAAGGCGGATATTCGACCTGATGCGCGCTCTGCACTGACCGAGACGGGCGGCTTCCTGAAATCGTATACGCAAGTCAAAGTGATGATCGAGGGGCATTGCGACGAGCGTGGTTCGACCGAATACAACCTGGCGCTGGGCGACCGGCGTGCGCAAGCGGTGAAAGACTTTTTGGTATCGCTGGGCGTGGCGTCCGACCGCATGCAGACGGTGAGCTACGGGAAAGAGCGGCCCTTCTGCAACGAGCACACCGAAGCGTGCATGCAGCAGAACCGGCGCGGCCATTTCGCTGATGGCGAAGTAAGGCCATCTCAGGCTCGGCAGGCTCGGCGCAACACCAGAAATCACCGTTTGCATCAAATCTAGCATCAGGCGCGTACCCCTATGGGTAGCGCGCCTTGGTGCTAAGAGACGACATTTGCCGAGGCTTTTTATTGGGAGCGAAGGAACCACCTCCGCTTATCGTTTTTTGGAGCATACTAAGGGGAGTTTGATCGGATCGCCTTGGGCATACCGGGCATATTTAAGGCGATTGAAGACAGACTCTTAGTGGCGCAGTGTTACAGGTGAGGAGGAATTGTATGCGTAAACGGTGGATCGTTTACCTGGCGGCCGCGATGCTGGCCGGAGCTCTGGGCGGCACATTGCTAGGGCCGGCGCCGGTGGGAGCAGTGGCCCGCGAAATCGTGGAGCTGCAGCAGAGCATAAATCAGCTCATCCAGGGCCAAAAAGACATGCAGACGACGCTGGCGCAAAACGCCGCCGTGGATAAGACGCTGATGGAGCAGTCCATGGACACGGTCAACAAGCTGACCGGCACAATGATGGCGCTACAAAAGACTGTGCAGGACATGCAGGCCAATTCGGGCGCGCGGCTCGATACGATGTCCACGCAGATCCAGGGCATCTCCGATAATTTGCAGGAGACGCTGGCGCGCATGGGCAAGCTGAACCAGCAACTGGCCGATACGCAGAACGCGATTCAGGGCATCGATGCGAAGCTGGCGGGCAGTGCGCCGCCTCCTACGGCCTCGGCGCCCGGAGGCGCGCCCGGCACGCCTACGGCGAGTCAATCGCCAAACGGATTACCTCCGATACCGGGAGCGCCTCCAACGAGCGGGGGCGGCTACCAGCCCGCCAGTGCGCCTTCGGCCGACCTGCTCTACTCCAACGGCCTGCGCGACCTAAACGGCAAGAAGTATGATCTGGCATCGCAGGAGTTCGGCGATTATCTGAAGTATTACGGCAACACGGATCTGGCCTCGAACGCGCAGTTTTATGTGGGCGAAATTTTCTTTTCGCAGCAGCAGTACGATCAGGCGATCGACGCTTACAGCAAAGTGATCAACAATTATCCGAAGAGCTTCAAGCTCGCGCCGGCGCACTTGAAGCGGGCCCTGGCGCTGATCAATTTGGGAGAAAAGAATTCGGGCGTCAGCGAATTGCGCATGGTGGTGAAGAGCTATCCCGGCACAGATGAAGAAAAGCGCGCCAAAGCCAAACTGCAGGAACTAGGCTTGGCGGCTTAACGGCTCAAATCGCCTCAGGGGCTAAAGCCCCAAATCACTTCCATTCGATATGTCGGAGCTAAAGCTCCGACCCCCTATAGAGTCTGAGCGAAATCACCCGATTTCTGTTACGAGAGCGACGTTTGTGTTCCAATTGTTGATGTCCTAGATTTCTGCAAACGAGCCACTGACCTCTGAAGATCTGGTTTGCGCGCGAGACTTTTTTCTTGCGGGCAAGCTCCACAGTGTTGTGCGTTTTTGCCCGTCGTTTTCGGTACGCTAACGTGGACTTGCGCTAGGGGCCGTGCTAATGTCCGATCTTTCAGGGCATGGTTTCTGGCAGGGTATGATTTCTGGCCGCGATCTCTGCGGCGAGCAGTGGTTGGAGGGTAAAGCATGTCGGTGAATAGGGCCATTCTGGTGGGCAGGCTGGGGCGCGACCCCGAAACGCGCTACACGTCGGGGGGCCAGGCGGTGTGTAACTTCACGCTGGCGACCGATGAGACCTACAAGGACCGCAACGGCGAACGACAAAAGCGCACGGAATGGCACCGCATCGTGGTGTGGGGCAAGCAAGCTGAAATCGCGCAGCAGTATCTGCATAAGGGTTCGCTGATTTTCGTCGAAGGACGCATTCAGACGCGGCAGTGGGACGACCGCGAAGGCCAAAAGCGGACCACTGTTGAGATCGTCGCGAGCAACTTCCGCATGCTCGGCGGGCGCAGCGAAGGTGGCGCCATGGCAGCGGGCGCCAGCGCAGGCGCAGGTGCAGGCGCAGGTGACATGGAGCCGCAGGCCGCAGCCTCGGGTGCGGGCGCGGAAGAGATGCCATCCACGGAAATTTCGGACGAAGATATTCCCTTCTAGACCCCAATCCACGCAAATTCGACGTGTCTTGGGGACCCCGGTTGCGGAAAGCGTGGCCTACACTCCGAAACTGTGCGTCCGTGATCATTCGAAAAACTTAAGAGGGATTCCTCGGTCGCCGAAAGGAAGTCGGGCGCACCTTTTTCTGTAGCGTGGCGACCCACGCCCAGACGCGCCCGACGGCGACCTCGGAATGACAACGGTTGGCTGTTGGCGATCTGATACAGCAAGGACAGTTTGCGCTGGCTTAAACCGAACAAAAAGCAGATCCCTCGCTCGCACGCATCCCGCGCAGGAGCGCGGGACGGCGACCCGCTCGCTCGTGATGACAACCTCATGACACTTAGACGAAGAGAGATTCTTCGTCGTCCGCAAAATTCGCGGACTCCTCAGAATGACAAACGATCTCAGGTGAAAAGCTAAAGATGCCGGGCTAAAGGCCCCGGCGCTACGTTTAAACCTACCTTTGCAAGCAGCACGCTCTCCCTGAGGAGCGGCGCTACCTTAAAGCCGCCAGCGTCAAAACCTCCGAGCCGATCTGCGCGGCGGAACCGGTATGAGTTTGCCACGAAGGGCGAGGGCGCGTAGTATCCCGGTGGGCGGATTCAGCCGCTGAGGCCGGAGGCAAATTATGAGAAAGCTTCTGATGTGTGCGGCGATAGTTGGCTTGTGGGCCGTACCGGTTTTGGGCCAAACCACGGAAGAGCTGAACAACAACGGCAAAGACACGGAAAACGTCTTCACCCAGAGCATGGGCAACGACCGAAAGAGCTACAGCCCGCTCAATCAAATCAACAAATCGAATATCGAGCGCCTGGTGCCCATCTGGAATGCAAGCACCATGAACGAACTCGGCGAGCTGGCGCAGCCGACGATTTATAACGGTGTGATGTACGTGATCAATGGCAAATGGACCTTTGCGATTGACGTGGAAACGGGCCGGCAAATCTGGCGCACGCCGACGAAGATCGAACCCGGGATCAAGCACAACGCTTTCAATCGCGGCGCGGCGACGATTTATAACGGCAAGGTCTTTCGCGTGACCATCGATAATCACGTGCTCGCGCTGGATATGAAGACCGGCAAAGAAGTGTGGAATCAGAGATTCGCCGACTGGAAAGAAGGCTACTACGCAACCGGCGGACCGATTGTCGCCAACGGCGTATTGATTTCCGGCGTCTCCGGCGGAGAATCCACCACACGCGGGTTTCTGGACGGCTGGGATCCCGACACGGGAAAGAAATTGTGGCGCAGATATACGATCCCGGCGCCGGGCGAGCCCGGTTCCGAGACGTGGCCGAAAGATAGCGATGCGTGGAAATACGGTGGCGGGCCGACGTGGCGCTCCGGTTCCTACGATCCCGAACTCGATCTCGTCTATTGGGGCACCGGAAATGCGGAACCGTACGATCCCAGGCCGCGCCAAGGTCTCGACAGCCTGTTCACGTCCAGTGTGCTCGCGCTGAGGCCGAAAACGGGCGAGGTGGCTTGCTATTTTCAGTACACGCCCAACGACCTTTACGACGTGGACGGAAACGACGAACAAGTGCTCGCGGACATCCAGATCGACGGGAAGCCGCGAAAAGTGATGATTCAGGCAAACAAAAACGGCTTCATGTATGTGCTGGATCGCACGAACTGCAAACTGATCGCCGCGCACCCGTACGTCAAAGTGAATTGGGCGAAGGAGATTGACCTCAAAACCGGGCGGCCCGTCTTGACCGACGTACAAGAACGCTTTCGCGCCGGTGAGGAAGTGGAAATCTGGCCTTCGCGCGGGACAAATGCGGTGCCGATCGCGTTCGATCCGGATAGCGGCGTGATCTTCGCGAGCACCTGGCAGGTGCCACGCCTGCAGAAGCTCGCGCCGCCGTCCAAAAAGGCGCAAGAGATCGGCAAGACTTCGACCGGTATCGTGGCGAGAGAACCGAAAATGAGTCCGGACGATGTTTTCGGCCATTTCCTGGCGATCAATCCGCTGACCGGCGAAAAGAAATGGGAAATACCACTCGTCGGGATGCCCAGTTCGGCAGGCATGCTGGCGACGCGCGGCGGGCTTGTCTTCACCGGGAAGATGACGGGCGAGTTCGTTGCGCTCGACGCGGATACCGGCAAAACGCTTTGGCAGTTCAAGACCGGATCGAGCGTGAATTCGACGGCGATCACCTACACACATAACGGGCGGCAATATGTGAGCATTGCTTCGGGGCTCGGCGGCGCACTCGCCACGCGCTACGGAGCGGCGAAGGTGCCGGCCGGCGGATCGATCTGGACGTTCGCGCTGTTTCCGGAGACGAGCAGCAAGCGCTAACACGAGCGAGTAGTACTGGCGTTTTTTCATAATGCGTTTCTGCGTTGCGATTAAGAGAGATTCTTCGTCGCTGCGCTCCTCAGAATGACAACTCTCGGACCTTGCGCTATTTGTGGGCGCGATAGAGGATTACGCGGACCTTCTCCAGCGTAATCAGGCCGCCGCCGATCATTTCGTCGAGCGTCGGAAGAACGCGCTCCACGCGTTCAGAATCTTCGACGACTTCGACGACCAGCGGCAGATCCTGCGAAAGACGGAGAATTTTATCGGTGTGATAGCGGCTTGTTGAGCCGTAGCCGCCAACGCCGCGCAGTACGGTGGCGCCGCTCAGTCCTTCTTTGCGGAAAAATTCGACGAGCGCTTCGTAAAGCGGCTTGCCGTGCCACTTATCGGATTCGCCAATGTAGATGCGCATCAGCGTGCGCTCGCCTTCGAATCGTTCGTGTTCCATCGGGTCCTCCGTGGAAGGGCTCAGAGGGCGTCGCCCACGCGCATTCCCAGCATCATGGCGATCAGCCCGCCCAGCACGCTGGCTCCGAGATAGATCGAAGCTTTGGTCCATTGTCCCTCTTCCAGCATGCGGACCGTGTCCCAGCCAAAGGTGGAAAATGTCGTGAAGCCGCCCATCAAGCCGGTGGTCAAGCCGATGCGCAGGTCGGGACTCACCGCGATATGGTTCAGGCTGAATCGCCCGATCATCCCGAGGCAAAGGCAGCCCAGCACATTGATGGTGAGTGTGCCCGCGGGAAAAGCGGAACCAACGCGATATTGAATCCAGCCGTCGAGCCCGTAACGAGCCAAAGTGCCCGCTGCGCCAAATACGATTAGAAGAACGATCCTCACAGGTTCCCCGTTTCTTGCCCCGGTGCCCCTACAACAAAAAACTCCTGAGCGCCCTGGGGCACGCAGGAGTCATCAGTCCCGAAGGGGACGGTTAGAGGCGAACTCCATCGCCTTTTTGCGAAGCGCTAAATCCTACATGCGGTCGTTTCGTGCGGCAAGCGATTTATGCCTGAATCGATAGCTTGATTTTCGTAGTCAACTGCAGAATCCCCGGGCTGGTCCCCATCACGCGCAGGAGCGCGGGACGGCGACCCGCTCGCTCGTGATGACAGCGTTGCTGTCTGCGGAACCGGGCGGCAACGTAACTAGGAAACTAGGACCCACCCTTAAAACCGAAGGGTGGGGCACCCATAAAGGCAAATCCGGCACCGAACGCGCTTAGCCGTTGACACTATTTGTGGGCGCGATAGCCAATGTAGCCCAGCCATTTGCGCGTTATTATGCGCGCAAGTTCCCCTTGCGATGGGACTCCTCAGGATGACGATACGCAGAAACGCACCGAAGGAAATTATTTGGGGTTCGTGCTGGGGGCGCCGCTGGGGTTGACGGCGCGGCGGCGGCGGTCTTCAGTCACGCGCCGGAGGAAATCCTCGAATTTGGGCCGTTGCTCGGGAGTGAGGGCCTGGCGAATCTGGTCGTGGCCCTGCTCGCGAATCTGCTCGAACTCCGGATTCATCTGGTCGTGGACGACGTCGTAGCACTGAACGCGCGATCGTGAGTACCGTCCCAACCGTCGTTTAGGGTTCGCGCGCGCGTGTATTTAAAGGTCTCTCGGAAGTCAGGTTTCGCGCGCGACAAGCAGCCGGTCGATCTGCTGTAGAGCTGCTCTACCCTCAGTGCTAAACCGTCTGGAGTAGATGTCATCCTGCTCCGGCTATGGTCAGTTTTGAGGAACGTATCTATGAATTGGGATGTGGAGCGCTTGCGTCGCTCTTGCTCGAGACCGTTGGACCAGCCACAGCTGCCGCGCTAAGCTCTTAGAAATGTCTGAGCCTCGTCCCCAAAGTCCTCCTCCGCCCGCGAAGCCGACTAATGTGCCGCCGCCGGGCTCGGTGCCCAAGCTGCCGCAGACGATCTTCAACCTCGAGAAGCGTGGTTCGGACGGCTCCGGTAAGACGCATCCTTCTCGCGATAAGTAGTGCTGCGGCGTATATCGCCGCGCTATCGGTGTAATGGACTGTCGCGTCTCATAACGCCGTTAAGTGAGTCACGCGGTGTGGGTGCCCTCCAGCAGGCCGGCTAGGCGGGTGTGCTGCTCGGAAGCGCCGCCGAGGATCTCCTTGACCCAGCCAAGCACCTCGGCCTCGTCGATCGCCGTTCCCCAGGCGATCATCTCTTCGACGTCCAGCCAGTCCTTTGGGCGATCGAACACGACCTTGCACACGATCAGATGCTCGGGGCTGAGAATTGGGATCTGCACGGGGCCAAAGCTGACCTGGCGTGAGCGCTCAGCCATCTGCTGGTGAAAATCGAGCGTGGCGAAGAAGATGTCGAGATATGACCCGTCCCAGTCGAGCCTTGCCTGACCATCTCGTGCGATCGCGACTCGATCCGCTTCCGAGACGGTCACGCCCAGATGAGCGAGGGCGCCGAGCACGGGCTCCGCATCCTCGGGAGAGATGGTCACGTTGAGGTCGATGTCGGTCGTGGCGCGCGGGTTGCGATACCACGCGAGCGCCACGGCCCCGCCGAATTGGTGTGTCACGTGCATCGAGTCCAGCAGCTCGTGCACCGCCACGATCCTCCCGGCAAGACCACCCAGGCTCCCGGTGGCGCCCATCCTCAGTGGGGAGGGGCGGAGCTATGGGGACGCGCAGAGCCGCCGGCGAGCCGTGACAGCACCGGAAACGCCAGCGGCGCAAACGGCCTGGCAGGCTGATTGTGAGTGACGGCGTCGGCGAAGCCCAGCAGATCGATTAGCGCCGCCCCCGGATCGGCCGGCCTGAGCGCCGGTCCTCGTTGCAAAGCCAGCGCCATCCGCCGGGAGGCCTGCACGAACCTGCTGGGCGAATCGCCGGTCTTTCGCCAGGCACCGGTCGTCGACGGCGCCCCGGCCCGCCGTCCCGAGGCAAGAACCGCCTCCACATCAAATGGTCGCTGTGCCCGCTGGGCAGCCTTGGCCACGACCTCGCTGGTCAGGACGTCGAACCCGGCGAGACTGCGTGCCCGTGGGCCAGCCGGCGTGTGCAGCGACTCCCGAATCTCGAACCGTCCCTTGGGACGCGCGACGACATAAGCCATACCCACTAGAATACCACTAGATTGCACCCACTAGCGAAGCGCTATTCGGCGATCATTCGAATGTGTAGTAGGATTCCTGTGCGGATTGTCACTATCCCTACCAGAAGGTAGGCACGTGCAGCGTCCAGAGGACCAGCCGATGGTCGACTCAGACCAGACGGCTTCAGGGGGAGATGAGCCGGATGCGCCGGCTGCGCACGAGACCGCATCTGCCAGAGCTGGCCGGGCGACGGCATGGCTCGTGTGGCGCGGTGGTTCACAGGCCGCGTCTATCGGGATGCTTGTCCTGTTCTGCGCTGTCGTAGCTTCGCTGCTGGCTGTTTACGCTTGGAGGCACAGTGTCCTCGCCTGCGGTCTGCTGCTAGGTGCATTGGGCATGCTGTTGCTGTTGGTACTCAACAGCTCACGCCAGCGCGGTCTCGTATTGGTGCGCGATAAGACCGACGAGCTTCAGCATCAGGCGTTCCACGATGCGCTCACCGGACTGCCGAATCGTGTGTTGGTGATCGATCGCGCAACACAGATGCTGGGTCGCGCACAGCGGATCCGTGCGCCCGCGGCCGCACTCTTCATAGATCTCGACGACTTTCGGCAGATCAACGACCGCTTTGGCCATGCGGCTGGCGACGAACTCCTGCAGACGATCGCCGCCCGGTTGCAGGCGGTGGTGAGAGGCGGTGACACGGTTGGGCGCCTTGCCGGGGATGAGTTCGTCGCATTGGTGGAGCCGGGTTCTTTCGAGATAGCACCGGAGCTCGTTGCCGAGCGCATACTCGAGGTGCTGCGCCAGCCGATTACCTTGCGGACGCCGAGCCACAGCACCGTAGTAGTCACAGCCAGTATGGGTGTCGCGACAGCCCAGGGTCTCTCGGCCGAGGCGCTTATGCGCGAGGCCCATGTCGCGCTGCATGAGGCCAAGCAGTCCGGCCGGGATCGCTACGTGCTGTTCCGCTCGGCGATGGAAGCGACTCTGCAAGCACGTCTGCTGCTGCAAACGGATCTCCGCGAGGCGCTCGCGAGGGATGAGCTTTTTCTCCTCTATCAGCCCACGATCGATCTTCAAACTCAGCATGTCGTCGGCGTGGAGGCCCTCATCCGCTGGCGCCATCCCGCACGCGGTGTCATCGCGCCGGATACCTTCATCCCGCTCGCCGAGGAGACCGGGCTGATCGTCCCAATTGGCCGCTGGGTACTCGCGGAAGCGTGCAAGCAGGCCGCCGTATGGCACGACGAATCCCATTCCGTTCAGGTCTCTGTCAACGTCTCCGCACGGCAGCTCGACCACAAGAACCTGCTCGAGGATGTCCAGGGCGCGCTCGCGGACAGTGACCTCGAGCCGAGCGCTCTGACGCTCGAGATCACCGAGACCGCACTGATGCGCGATGCGGACTCAACCGCTCGGCAGCTGAAGAGGCTGAAGGCGCTGGGGGTGCAGATCGCGATCGATGACTTCGGTACCGGATACAGCTCATTGGCGTATCTGAGCCAGTTCCCGGTCGATGTCCTGAAGATCGATCGTACGTTCGTCACAGGCCTCACGGACTCAGCCGACTCGCGCGCACTTGCACACACGCTGATTCAGCTCGGCAAGACACTCGGCCTGGAAACCCTCGCTGAGGGGATCGAGGAGCATGCCCAACTCGAGATCCTCAAGCACGAGCAATGCGACCTCGGACAGGGCTACCTGTTCGCACGCCCATTGGTCCCCGAGGACATCCAAGGCTACCTTCGGCCGGTATTCGCCCCCCCCATGGCTCGTCGTTGACTGCGGCTACATACCGGTCTGGTTGAACCCGTCCCCGCTGGCTTTAGCCCAGTTGCTGGATCACCATCGAGGCGACGGCGGGGTGCGCACCTCCGGCTAGCGGCGTGATCGTGAGCGCCGGCGTGTTCCCCGCCGGGTTGCGAAGCTCCACCGTCGAGTTCGCGGCGGTGGTCATGACGAGCGCATCGCCGGGAATCTGACTGGTGCCGGTCGCTCGCCCATACACCGTGTAGGGCAGTTCCACCACGCCGCTCCCGGAGTTGACACCGAGCACCAACTGGCCCGCCTCGGTGACCGACACCGAGAAGTTCACGCTGTACGTGCCGATGCTGGGCAATACGAATTTGCTCGCGCTGAGCCTGGTGATGGTGCCCGTGGTAGGACCGTCTTGAGGGAATTGGACCGCGGCTCCCGGCGCGACCGTCGCCGCATTGTCCGGGGGCATGAGGGCGAAGAACTCGGCATAGGCTCGCAGTCCGGGCGGCCCTTCCGGCCCGGTTGCTCCCCGAGAACCTGTGGGGCCTTCGGGCCCGATTGGTCCTGTAGAGCCCGTGGTGCCTGTTTCGCCTTTGGGTCCGGCTGGTCCTGTGTTGCCGGTGAGGCCGGTTGATCCAGCGGATCCGGTGAGGCCTTCGGGTCCGATTGGTCCTGTAGGGCCCGTGGTGCCTTTTTCTCCTTCGGGCCCGATTGGTCCGGTGAAGCCTGTGTTACCGGTGGTGCCTTTGGGTCCGATTGGTCCGGTGAAGCCCGTTTCACCTGTGGTCCCCGTCGCCCCGTTGGGGCCGGTTGGGCCTGTCGAGCCGGTGGTGCCTTTGGCGCCGTTGGCACCGGTTTCTCCGGTTAGACCTGCGGCCCCGCTGGGGCCCATGGGCCCTGTTGAGCCTGTGGCGCCGATAGGCCCCGCCGGCCCTGTGAACCCGATGGCGCCTTCGGTGCCTGTGAGTCCCGTAAGCCCGGTGGCACCTGTAGATCCGATGGCACCTTCGGCGCCGTTGAGGCCAATGAGTCCCGCCGTTCCCGTCAGCCCTGTGGTGCCAGTGAGGCCGGTTGATCCCGTAGACCCGGCTGCGCCGGTCAGACCACGCATGCCTGCGGGACCGCTTGGCCCGGGTAGACCGGCGAAACCCGTCGGGCCTCGGGCGCCGGAGTGTCCGCGCGGTCCCGAGATCCTTCCTGCTCCCCTTTGGCACAGAGGTGGGTGTGCAGGCCCAACTCGTCCTGTGAATGCGACCTTGTGGCAGGATCGAGTAAGGGGTGGCTGGCCGATCGCGATGCCGGGATTCACGGCCATGGCTCCCGAGAGTCCCAACGCACAAGCCGTCGCAGCGAACACACCACGAAAGCGCCGGAAGGTCATCAGGCATGATTCGATTCTCGGCAAATTGACCATTAATTAGAATCTCGACAGGTAGGACCTCCCGGGTTAGCGCCTGGATTATGGATAGCCGAATGGCGGCATGCTGGGCTTGGAGGAGCCAGGGACCGTAGGTCAGCTGACTAGACATACGTTGAGTTGCTCACGCTTGGCTAACGCTGAGGCAGCGAGCGGTCGGTTGAGATAACAGGTCGAAGAGACCCGGGGAGCCATCCCCTTCTATCGCGGTGATTTGACGCCGCAGTCAGGAGACGCCCATGAACGTTGGCGTCCCACCGATGCACGAGTCGCTGATCAGCGACTCCCTCGCAGTAAGCCGGCGTCCCCTCTTTTGGGCCCGAGGCAAGGCGTTTCGAGCAGTACTTCTATTCCTCGGGCTGCTCTCCACCCTTCTGTTCGCAAGCAGCGCCTTCGGCGCCCCCGCGACGGTGGGCCTGGGAACGGCCGCCAGCTTCTCAGTGCTGGGCGGCTCGACGGTGACCAACACCGGACCGACGACGATGTTCGGCGACTTGGGCCTGAGCCCCGGTTCGTCGGTGACCGGTGCTCCTCAGGTGCTCGGCCAGACGCACGTCGATGACGCGGTGGCGATTGGGGCCAAGAATGCCCTTACCACTGCCTACAACGACGCAGCGTCCCGCCCGGCCAACGGCTCGGCCGGGACTGACCTCGCCGGTCAGACCTTCTCGCCGGGCGTCCGGACCGCCAGCAGCTCTTTGCTGTTGTCGTCGGGGAGTGTCACGCTCGACGCCCAGGGTGACCCGAACGCCGTGTTCATCTTCCAGATCGGCTCCACGCTGATCACCGGCTCTAACACCAGTGTCTCGCTGATCAACGGCGCGCAGGCGTGCAACGTCTTCTGGCAGGTCGGCTCCTCCGCGACGCTCGGGACCGGGACGCGCTTCGTGGGCACGGTGATGGCCTCTGCGAGCATCACCGCAAATACGGCCGCCACGATCCATGGCAGACTGCTGGCGAGCACCGGTGCGGTGACCCTGGACACCAACACCATCACCACGTCCAACTGCGCCTCCAGCGGTAGCGGCAGCGGTGGCGGCACCGAAACGACCACGCCCGCGGAAACGGCCAAGCTCGCGGAAGCGACCAAGCTTGCGGAAGCTGTCGGTTCGGGTGCGGCTCCCGGTCCGACGACGACCCCGCTACCGCCGATCGGCTCGAGGACCGTGGGCAAACACAGCAAACATACGTCCTCGCGTAGGCACCGTCATCGCGTTTCGCGGCACCGCTCGCCCGCACGGCCGGCGCTTCCGCACAGGCGGGCATCATTCACAGGCTGAGCGCCGTGCTGGCGGTTTGCCTGCTCGGCGTCACGGCAGGCTCAGCGTTCGGCGCCGGCACCCCGGCTCGCGTGCGGGCGACCCAGCAGCTTGCTGTGCTGCTGAGCGCCCACGGCGCACACCAAGAGCCCGAAGCCTCCTCTCCGCAGACCGAGGTTGTGCCCTCCCGCCGGCCGATCACCGGCGAGCGGACCACGCTGCCCGTGACCGGGAGCCTGACCGGTGCCGACGGGATACGGTGGCTGCAGGTGATGCTGCCCGGCCGGCCCAACTCATCGACCGGCTGGATCGCCCAGCAGGGCACCCGCAAGCTCATGACCGGCTGGCACATCGTGGTCAACCTCGCTGCGCGCCGGGTGAGCGCCTACAGCAACGGCCACCTACTAAGAAGCTTTCGAGCGGTGGTTGGCAAGCCCTCGACGCCGACGCCCACCGGCCAGTTCTTCGTCGAGGAGATCGTGCAGATGGCCTCCGGCGAGGCCGGGGGCCCGTTCGCGCTTGCTCTCAGCGCGCGGTCAGACGCCTTGCAGGAATTCGAAGGAGGTCCGGGCCAGATCGCGATCCACGGAAGAGACAATCTGGGCGGAACGCTGGGCGCTGCAGAATCGCACGGCTGCATCCGGCTTGGCAGTTCAGGAATCGACTGGCTGGCCGCGCGGATCGCCCCGGGAACACCCGCGACGATCTACGGGTAGTCGCGTGCTGGCACTGGCTTCAGCTCCCCGGCCACCACGCGCTCGATGTAGGGGCCGAGCAGGGTGGTCATGGAGGCGGCAGTCATCGCGGTTGGGCCGGCGGGCAGCGCAGCGTAGCTGATCGCCAGGCGCACGAGGCACTCGGCGAGCAGCTGGGCGTCGTGCCCCGCGACCGCGGGCCAGCGCTCTGTGATCGCGATGCTGAGTCGCTCCGTCGCGCCGTGCACAAGGGTCTGGCCCTGGGTGGTGAGGAACGGCAGCATCTCCGGAGACCCTCCGATCACGGCGCGTATCAACGGGTCTTCCGCGGCCGCGGAGAGGAACAGCCCGAACGCCGCTGTGAGGGCTGCCTGCGGATTGTCCAGGTGCGCATCCAGCGCGCCCTCTACCGCGCTGATGAAGCCATCGGCCTCGCGCAGCACGAATGCCTGTGCGAACTCATCGCGGGAGCCGAACTCCTTGTAGAGCGTCTGACGGCTGACGCCTGCGGCAGCCGCCACGTCCGCCATCGTGACCTCGCTCCACGCGCGGTGCTCGAGCTCGCCGCGCGCCGCGTCGAACAGCGTTTCGCGCAGCAGCTCCCGGGCCGCCATGGCGTACGGCTTGGCGGGCTTTGCACCGGGGGGTCTAGCCGGGGTGGGTGTGCGCTCGAGGGTGCTCATGCTGGCTCAGTCTTCCCCGGCCGGCTCGAAGTCGACCTTGTCGCGTACGCCGCAGTCCGGGCACGCCCAGTCGTCCGGGACCTCGCTCCACGGCGTGCCGGCGGGGAAGCCCTCACGCGGGTGGCCCTTCTCCTCGTCGTATGTGTACCCGCATGCGGGGCAGCGGTATGAGCTCATTGGACTGGACGGTAGCGGGCGAGCACCCGTCCCCGCGCGCGCGGGTGAACGTTGGCGCGCGTGAGGTCTTCTTGATAGTGCTCGAGCACACGGTGGTCCATGATCCGCCGCCACAGGGGAGGGATCACAGCGGTCACGATCATGCCCGCGTAGCCAGTCGGCAGCTGCGGGGCCTCGTCGACGTGGCGCAGCGCCTGGTAGCGGCGGATCGGATTGGCGTGGTGGTCGGAGTGGCGCTGGAGGTGGTAGAGCAGAACATTGGAGGCCACGCTGTTGGAGTTCCAGCTGTGCTCGGGCCGCGTGCGCTCATAGCGCCCGTCCTCACGCTTCTGGCGCAGCAGGCCATAGTGCTCGAGGTAGTTGACGACCTCCAGAAGGGAGAACCCGAGGACGGCTTGGATGAGCAGGTAGGGCAGGACGACGAGCCCGAAGACCGCGGCCAGGACGGCGAACAGCACGACGGTCATCGCCCAGGCGTTGAGGATGTCGTTTCCGGCCGTCCAGTGCGACTTGCCCAGCCGCGAAAGGCGTACGCCCTCGAGCTCCCAGGCCGAGCGCAGGCTGCCCGCGACGGTGCGCGGGAAGAACGCGTAGAAGCTCTCACCCAGGCGCGAGCTGGCGGGGTCTTCGGGCGTGGCGACGCGCACGTGGTGGCCGCGGTTGTGCTCGATGAAGAAGTGCCCGTAAGCGCTCTGGGCCAGCGCCACCTTGGAGAGCCAGCGCTCGGAACTGGCACGCTTGTGGCCGAGCTCGTGGGCCGTATTGATCGCGATCCCTGAGACCATCGCCACGGTAAGCGCCAGGCCGATGTCATCGAGAGTCGACAGTTTGCCGCTCGACCACAGCCAGCACGCGAGCACCAGCCCGGCATATTGGAGGGGGATATAAAGGTAGGTGCACCAGCGGTAGTAGCGGTCCTGCTCGAGCCACTTGATGACGCTGTCGGGCGGGTTGGAGGCGTCCATCCCGATCGCGAGGTCCAGGAGAGGGAAGATGGCGAAGACGAGGAATGGGCCGTAGAACCAGAAGGCCGCGATGCCCGTCGCTTCCACGAGACCGAACGCGAGGAAGGGGAGGGAGGGGACGATCAGGCCGAGCAGCCAGGCATAGCGCTTGTGGTCGCGCCAGCGCGCGGGTGCAGCAGTCTGGTCGTTCGCGATCGATGCCATGCGGCACGCCTCCTGTGTCATTTCAGGACGATATGTGCGCAGGTTATACAAATCTCGGTCATTTGTCAATCTTCAGGACAGGGCTTTCTAAGCTGTCCAAGACCAGCCAGCCCCATTTTGGTTGCCCACCGGATTGGAGAGCTGTATTCTCTGGCTGCACAAATCATCCCCACAGATGGTCACGTGCACTGACTTTGGCGAAGTGCTTCTGCGCAAGTGGGGGCAGTAGCCGGGTCCCGCCAGGGGTCCTCGGGAGCTTGCCCTCTCGGGGGCCCATGTGTGGGCGCCTGAGACCCCGCGCCTTGTTTTGCTGTTGCGGCCGCTCTTCTACATCGCGCGCAGACCGGCCTTTAGACCGGGCCTATCCCAACGCCTGCTGCACCTTCCGCCGAAACAAAACCGGGTCGATCGCCGGATACCTGAACAGCTCCGGCTCGATCGCCTCGTAGTACTCGCGCAGACGCTCAGGCTTCACCAGCCCACGCACGATCATCGTGCGAACGTCGTCGAGGTCCTGCTCGAACCCGCGCTCGATCTTGGACAGCGCTTGCGAGTAAAGATCGAAGTGATGGACATCGACTCCGCCCTCCCGCAGCACGAACGGACTGCGCTCCCGCCAGCCGGGCAGCTCGGGGATGAAGTCGGGCGGCGACGCGAGCTCGATGCTCACGCCCAGACTCTCCTTGAGGGCCGGCAGCTCGCGCAGCAGCCGATCGTCCTCGGGCTCGAACCGCAAGTCCACGTCGGCGGTGGACTCGCGCCATCCCTCGACCACCGCAGTGGAGCCGCCTGTCAGATACATCCGAACCGGACCGCGAACGACACGTCCGAGAGCACGGGCGAGGGCATGGATGCTCGCCTCGTCAACGAGAGGACGCATGCTCGGCCGCCCGTGCGAAGCTGACGATCCTGCCGATGAGTGCGTTGTAACGACTGTGCGCATCATGTTCGCCATCCGCAAGCAGTTCGTACAAACGGTGGTGGGCAGGCCCCAAGCCCTCACGAGACGGAACGTCGTAACCCAGCGCTCGCAGGCGAGGAGCGGCCATAGCGACGATCAACGCCGATTCGGTCTCCCGCCCGGCCGCGAGGTCGGCAAGCCCCTCACTCACGAGCTCATGGCCAGGAAGCTCTGAGGTTGCACCGGACATGCTCCAATCCTAGGGTGATCCCGCCAGAGGCCCGGGGTGCGCGAGTGGACTTTGGCCGTTACCGGCTTTCCAGAGCTAACGAGGTCTCGCTGAGGCTGGATGCGCCGGCGGGTGCCGCTGTGCGGCCGATTGCCGCGAGGGTGATCCCCGAGAGCAGGCTCGCGGCGATCATGAACTTCCATCCGTCGCCGAAGTCACTGGCGGTGTGCGGGGTGCCTAGCACCGCGACGAGGATGGCGAAGCCAAGGGCGGAGCCGATCTGCCTGCCGGTGCTCTGAACGGCGATGCCGGTCGCGAGCCGCTCGGGCGCCAGTGTGGCCGCCACCGCGCCGGTGAGCGAGGGGATCATGAAGCCGACGCCGATTCCGCCGATGAGCATGCCTGGGAGGAAGCTGGCCGCATAGTGCTCGGTACCGCTGAGGTGTCCGACCCACCAGACCCCGCCGAGGGCGAACAGCAGCGCGCCGACGGCGCCAACTCGTCCTGGACTGAAGCGGGAGCCCAGTCGCGCGCCGGGGACTGCCATCGCGGCGGCCATCGCGGGGCCGGGGAAGATCTCGAGGCCAGCGGTGATGATTTCCCTGTGCCAGACACCGGTCAGGAAGAGCACGCTCGCGAGCAGCATCCCGGCAAATGCCATGAAGAACAGCAGAGATCCCAGTGTTGCCAGGCTGAAGGCCCTGACTTTCAGCAGGGCCGGCTCGACGATCGGCGAAGGATGGGTCGCGATGCGTCTGGCGACCATCGCGATCAGCAGCGCCGTGAGCGCAAGCAGCGCCAATATGCGCGGGCTCGCCCAGCCCCAGCTGGACCCTTGGATGATCGCTACGACCAGCGCAGCGAGCCCTGCCGTCAGGATGGCCGCTCCCAGGAAGTCTGGGCGGCTGCTCTCAGGATGGCGGATCTCGCGCAGGATGCGCCAGCCGATGAAGAGGCTCGCGAGGCCGACAGGGACGTTCACGATGAATACCCAGCGCCAGCTCACCTGCACGAGCAGGCCGCCCAGCGGAGGGCCCGCAGCGGCGGCGATCCCACCGACGGCGGCCCAGATGCCGATCGGGATGTGACGCTTCTCGGGTGGGAACTCAGGCAGCAGCAGGCCCAGCGAGGCCGGCATGAGCAGTGCCGCACCGAGACCTTGTGCGGCGCGCGCCGCGACCAGGAAAGGCACGGAGGGAGCCAGGGCGCAGGCGGCCGAGGCGATGACGAAGAGGCCCGTGCCGAGCAGGTAGGAGCGCTTGCGCCCAAACGTGTCTGACCAGCGCCCGGCGGCGATCAGGAACGCGGCGAAGACGATCGTGTAGGAGTTGAGCACCCACGACAGCGAGCGCAGGCTTGTGTGAGGGAAGTCGGTGTGGAGCTGGGGGAAGGCTATGTTGACGATGAATACGTCGAGCCCGGCCATGAATACGCCGGCAACGACCACCAAGAGAACTTGCCACCTGCGCTCCATGAACCACTCTCCAAACGGCTAGTTTGTGCGACTGGGTTGCATGACGAGACGCAACCTAACAGATTGAGTTTTATCACGCAACTGATAATGGTAGGATGGTGTCATGCTGGGGAGTGACTACAAGGGCCAGAACTGCTCGATCGCCCGCACGCTCGAGCTGGTCGGCGAGCGCTGGACGATCCTCGTGCTCCGCAACGTGTTTCTGGGCATTCGCCGCTTCGATGAGATGCAGCGTGAGCTGGGGGTGGCGCGCAACGTGCTCGCCTCGCGGCTTGACCGGCTCCTGTGGGAGGGAATCCTCGAGAAGGTGCCCTATCAGGCGCGGCCCGCGCGTTATGAATACCGGCTGACGGAGAAGGGATTGGATCTGTGGCCGGTGATCGTTGAGCTGCTGCGGTGGGGTGACCGGTATGCCGCTCCCAACGGCCCGCCGATCGCGCTCCGGCACAAGGGTTGCGGCGGCGAGCTGGGCGAGTATCGGGTGTGCACGCGCTGCGGTGAGAGACTCGGGGTGCGCGACGTGCGCGCTGAGCCGGGTCCCGGGGCTGGCGTGACTCAGCCGTCACTGAAGGGTGCAATGACCACGCCGTGATCCTGCTCGCGCATCCCCAGCTCGTAAACCGCGCCATGGGGGCTGTACAGCGTGCGTGAGGGACTGCCCGGCCTGTTCACGGTCAGCTCGAGCGCCGCAACCGAGCAGTTCGCCACATCATGCTCTGCACCGTCGGGATCGGCATAGCGCCAGCCGGCGACCGACTCATCGGGGTCCTCCACGTGCGCCTCTAGTATCAGCCCTCCGGCGCCGGGGAGCTTCAGCTCACAGCTCGTGGCTGTCTCGGCCACAACCAGTCCCCGTGCGCTCAGGCCACCGATGCGCTGGCGCTCTCCATCCAGGAACAGGCAGCCGTTGGCGACCCACGGGGTGAGTCGGCCGGCGAGCTTCAGGCGGCCAACCGCCACGTCCAGCCACGCCCCAGGCTGATCCTGGAACAGGACCGCATGCATCCAGATCCAGCGCTCGGCGTGCTGGGCGCCCCAATTGTGACCCACCATCCCCGGCCAGTCGTGCAACTCGATCGTGCGGTCGGGGAGCTCGAGCATCCCGTTGAAGCGCGCGGCGGGCAGGGGACTCGAGAGCTTCGTGCGCGGCAGCGGTGCCCGGTAGAGCCAGCCGGGGGAGAGGTGGCGCAATTCGGGCTCCTCTGAGCGGAAGCTCAGCGACCAGCTTGCCTCGCCGCAGCTTCCCTGAGCATCCGTCGGGGTCATCTGCGAGTCGCCCACCGTGATCCCGCCACCGGCGGGTGCATGCAGATCACTGGTGGTGAGCTTGGCCATGAACGGCCGCCCGCTGCTCGCGTCGAAGACCGTGCACCACACCGAGCCGCGCGGTGGCTGGCCTGGGCGCTTGTGGACGGTGTAGCGGATCCACACGCCCACCGGTTGCACCGGTGAGACGGCGCGCAGGTAGAAGGACTCGTACATCCCCGCGCGGCGAGGTGCTCTTGCAAAGACCGCACCAGCCGGCATCCTCAGGATCCTAACCCGTGCGGGGAACTGCGAGGATCGGAGCGTGAAGAACCGTGAGCCGCTCGTCGAGCTGCCCCATGCGCTGACAGATCCCCGGCCCCGCCCGGACGCGCGCTTCGTGATGGGGATCGACGGCGGCGCGACAAAGACGCTCGCCGCGGTGCTCGACCTGGAGAGCAAGGCGCTTCACCTCGGGCACGCCGGCCCCAGCAATGAGGACGCGGTCGGCCCGCAGAGGGCGGTGCAGTCGCTGCTGGAGGCCGCGGATCAGGCGATTGGGCGCGCGGGCATCTCCAGGGAAGATCTCAGCGCGGCGGTGCTCGCGGTCGCCGGAACGGACACCAGCGCCGTGACCCGGCACGTCCGCAGTGCCTGCAACGACCAGTGGATCGTGGTCAACGATGTGGTCGCCGCGTGGGCCGCTGCGACGGGCGCGCATCCCGGAATTGCGGCGATCTCGGGTACCGGCTCGAATGTCTTCGGCATGGGCTCTGACGGACGCGTTTGGCGGGCTGGCGGCTGGGGCCATTTACTCGGCGACGAGGGCAGCGGCTACTGGCTCGGGATCGAGTCAATCAAGGCTGCGCTGCACGACCGCGAGGCCTCCGGTCCGGACACGGCGCTGAGCGCCGCGGCGTGTGCGTTCTTCGGATGCAGCAGTGTCGAGGAGGTGGCGGCGCTCGTGTATTCCAAGCCGCTAACCAAGGGCGAGATCGCCGCGTTCGCTACGGAGGCGGCGAAGCTCGCCGTGCACGGTGACGCGGTCGCGCGCGAGCTCTACGGGGACGGGGCCCGCGAGCTGGCCGGCCAGATCCTCGTTGTGATCCGGCAGACTGGCCTCGCCGGCGCCTTCCCGGTGGGCCTGATCGGCAGCGTCTTCAAGGCCGGCCCGGTGTTCGTGCAGCCGCTCACCGAGGCAGTCCGACGAATTCATGCCCGGTGCGCGCGTCTCGGTCGTGGAGATGGCTCCGGCCGGTGGCAGTCTGCTGCTCGCGGCCCGCGCCTGCGGCCATGAAGCACTCGATCTCGAGGAACTTTCCCGGCTGACCGGCGAGACCCTCGCAGCACAGTCAAGCGCTCCGTAAGCGAGCTTCGATCGCGGCGCGGTCACCGATCGCACCGGGGCCGAGGCCCTCGATCCGGATTGCCGCGGCCGCGTTGGCGAACGAGGCGGCCTGCGCGGGGTCTTGGCCCTCGAAAAGCGCGACGAAGAAGGCCGCCGCGAACACATCGCCCGCGCCGAGATCGTCCCGTGGATTCCCGGTTGCGGGGACCTCCACTGTGAGGACTTCCTCTTCGGGCAAGAAGATCTCGGCCGGCTTCGCTCCGGCGGTCACAGCGATCACCGGCGCCGGGATGCGTCCTTCGCAAATCGAGTACTCGTGCTTGCTCAGCACGATTGCGTTCAGGTGCTCAGGGAGCCGGCCTGAATCAAGCGGTGCCGGTGAGAGAACGCCGTTGTCTTTGCTCCATGCGCGCAGCAGGCCTTGCGGGGTGAGCCCGACGAAGCCGGCACGTCCCTGCCAGGAGCGTGGCGTCTCACGGGCGATGGGGGCGAGGTGCAGGATGCCGGTGTCGACCGCCGGTTCTTCGGCCATCGCGCCGGCCCAGGCGAGCACGCGCTGCGTGCGCTGTGCGCCCGACCAAGACGTTTGCAGTGTGGTGGTGGCCGGCGCCGGGATGATGTGCAGCGAGAGCTCACCGCGGTAGGGCTCGAGCAGCGCTTCGATCTCGGGTGGTGAGCCCTGTGTCACGATGAGCGTCCGCAGGCCGAGCCGGGCGGCTTGGATGGCACTGTAGAAAGCGCCGCCGCCCGGTCGGCGCGAGTGCCCGGCGGCTATCACGTCGAACGGTTACGTGACCGACGGTGAGGTAATCGAAATTGAAGGACTTGGGCTTGCCGATGCGTACACCAAATCAAATGGCCCGCCCGGCTGTTCTGCTTGCTGAGCCGCGATGAGATCCCAATGCAATCGAGATGTCGCACAAAAGGCCCGTCGCGGCATGTTCCTGGCGGGCGTCGTGGCGGCGCTCTGCCTGACCGCTGAGCCCGCGGCGGGCGCCCCCTATCCGGCGGGCGCCCAGCGCCCCGCGAAAGTAGCGCGGGCTTTCGAATTTGCCCATACCTCACGTGCCGTGCACAAGAAGTCCTCCAAGCACAAGAGCAAGAAGCCAAAGCTGCCCGTCAACGTGGAACGCGCGCAGCTTGCCTTTGCGGCGATGCAGAAGACCTACTACATCCCGGGTTCG
This sequence comes from uncultured Solirubrobacterales bacterium, assembly GCA_963817605.1. Lineage (GTDB taxonomy): Bacteria > Actinomycetota > Thermoleophilia > Solirubrobacterales > Solirubrobacteraceae > Palsa-744. The sequence goes on from CAWFOV010000002.1 coordinate 28,320, forward strand.
GGGCTGTACGAGGGGGAACCCTTCTCGTTTCTGTGGCCGTTCTCCCAGGCGCTTGCGGCAACCGTCAGCATGGCGAACATCCCGAGCGTGAAGAGCTCGTTCGCCCACGAACTCAAAGTCCGCCTCGTCGGTTTGCGCTCCTACCTAGACACCAATAACTCCGGCGCACCGGAAGGTACCTTCACGAGCACGCTCGCCGGGTTCGACGGCACCGTTGCGCCGCCGGAAGGCCCGGGCGGGACGAAGTACTACGACGACAACGAGTGGGTCGGCATCGAGCTCATGCGAATCTACGAGCAGACCCATGAAGCCGCTGTGCTCGGTACCGCCGAGGGGATTATGGCCTTCGTCATGGCCGGCTGGAAGACGACCGGCCCCGAAGGCCAGCAGATCGCTTGCCCGGGAGGCATTCCCTTCTCCAACGCCGCCGAAAACCGCGAACGCAACACGGTCACCGACGGTCCCGCGGCCGAGCTGGCGCTCCAGCTGTACAGGGCCACTCAGAATCCGCAGTACCTGCAGTTCGCCGAGATGGCCTACGTTTGGGTGCGCACCTGCCTGACCCAGTCCAATGGGCTCTACGGAGACCACATCTACCCCAACGGCGCGATCGACCAGACGGAGTGGAGCTACAACCAGGGAACGATGATCGGGGCGGGCGTGCTGCTCTACCAGGCGACCGGAAACAGCGCCTACCTCTTCCAGGCGCGCCAGACCGCGAAGGCGGCGATCGCCTACTTCACTGCAGAACGGCTGGGATCGGAAAACCCCTTCTTCCCGTCGGTGTACTTCCGGAACATGCTCTACCTCGACTCCGTTACCAACGACCCTCCGGGGCGTAAGCTCGTCCAGGGCTATGTGAACTATGCCTGGGAACACCTGCGGCTGAGCGATGGTGTGTTCGTCGCTGGCTCGCCCGCCACTGCCCAGCTGCTCGTACAGGCGGCGATCGTGCAGGATTACGCGCTGCTCTCCTCGCCGCCAGCCACTTTTTTCTGAGCGAGTAGGCTGTTGCCTAGATGACCGGCGCTACGAACCTGATCACCGCCGAGGGGCTTGCGGGCCTGAACGCGGAGCTCGAGGAGCTCGAGGGGGAGGGGCGCAGGGAGATCGCGGAGCGGATCAAAACTGCACGCGAGTGGGGGGATCTGAAGGAGAACAGCGAGTACCACGACGCAAAGAACGAGCAGGCGCACTTGGAGACGAAGATCGCACGGGTGCGCGAGAAGATCGCCGCGGCGGTCGTCGTCGCACAGACGCCCACGGGTGGGGTGGTCGGCTTTGGCTCCACGGTGGCGGTGCGTGACGAGCACGGCGCCGAGCACACGTGGCAAATTGTCTCATCGCACGATGCCGCCCCCGCCGAGGGCCGGCTCTCGGCCGATTCCCCAGTCGCGCTAGCCCTGCTTGGATGCGGTCCCGGTGACAGTGCCCACCTCGCCCTGCCGAAGGGCAAGCGCACCTTTACCGTTATCAGCGTTGGGTGAGGGCTCTGAGAGGGTGGCGACGAATGCCTCGACCACCTCGCTGTCGAACTGCGTGCCGGCGCAGGCTCGCAGCTCTGTGATCGCCTCAGCAGACGCGATCGCACGGCTGTAAGCACGATCGGTCGTCATCGCGTCGTAGGCGTCGCAGACGAAGATGATGCGTGCTCCCAGCGGGATTTCCTCGCCCTTCAACCCGTCCGGGTAGCCACCGCCGTCGAAGCGCTCGTGACTGGCGCGCACGAGACGCGCGACCGGGCGCAGAGCGCTTGCTGCCATCAGGATGCGCTCCCCGAGGATCGTGTGCCGGTGCATGAACCGCCACTCCTCCTCGTCGAGCGGGCCGGCCTTGTTGAGGATCGCGTCGGGGATCGCGATCTTGCCCACGTCGTGGAGCTCGGCCGCGCGAGCGAGCACATCGAGCTCTTCCCCATCCAGACCCAGACGCCGTCCGACCGCGAGCGCGAGCGTACCCACCCCGCTCTGGTGCTCCTGGAGGTCGGGGTAGCGCTCATGGAATGCCTGCAGCAGTACGTCACGTAGTTGCAGAGCGGCGCTGCCTTCGCGTGTCTGGTTCTTGCGCGCGTACAACCGCTGGTCGGCGAGCTGGAGGACCGCGGCGGAGTCGCTGCCTTCGGCCGGGATGCTCACCTCGCCGTGGGCGGCGCCGATCGAGAAGCCCGGGCCACGCTCGGCGAGTGCCCCAACGCTTGAGCTCACCAGCGGGTCGTCCACCGTGGCGGCGCGAATCAGGACACAGAACTCGTCGCCCCCCATTCGGTAGGCGGTCCCGTGCGTGGCCACGATTGCCCTCAGCTTGTCGCTCAGCAGCGCCAGCAGCGCGTCGCCCGCGGGATGGCCGAAGGTGTCGTTGTAGCGCTTGAAGCCGTTGAGGTCGTACAGGATGAGCAGCCACGGCTCGCTCGTCCCGCCCTGACCGCACGCGAGCTCGAGATCTGCCAGCAGTTGCCGGCGGTTGCCCAGGCCCGTCAACGGATCCGTCAGCGCCAGGCGCCGCGAGCCGACGAGCATCGCGAGGTTCTCGCGCACGGTGATCATCAGTCGCGCACAGGCCGCGAGCACGGTCGCGATCGCGAGGATCAGCGCGGGTAGCGTGAGCTGGTGATGAAAGTTGCCGTACACGAACACGCCGAGCGCGGCGAGCAGCGACAGCGCTGGCACCAGCACCAGCCGCCAGTCCTCGATTCGCCGGCGCCTCGGTGCCGGCCACGGCGTCCATGCGGCGATCGCCAGCAGGATCGCAGCGGCGGGCCACATGCCTTCGAGCCAGGTGCCGGTTTTGTAGGTGTCGGTCGCGGTCTGATAGACGTAGGTTGAGTCCGCGATCGCGCTGAGCAGCATGCTCGCGGCGATCAGCAGCCACACCCGCCCCGGCCGCCAGCCGGTGATGCCGAGCGCGCCGATCGTGAAGATCAGCAGCAGGATGTCGCCGATCGGGTAGGCCAACGAGAATGCGAACGAGGCGGTGTCACCACGGGCGCTGTCGACGATCGGGGGCAGCACGAGCGCCGCCGCGATCGTGGCGGCGGCGAGCCCGGCAATCAATCCGTCCAGCCACATGCTGATGCGCAACTCGCGCAGGTGCGCCTTGACAAGCAGGACGAGCGCTACGTACAGGCAGGGATACATGGCCAGGAACAGTCCGTCGGCGGGCGACACCCGGCCGCCGGCTACGCCCGGACCCTGCAGGAACAGCGTGAAATACAGTTCGCCGAGGCTCCAGCTGAGCACGCCCGCACCCATCGCCAGCCACGCCGTACGCTCGGCCTTGACGGAAATCGCGCGTGCGATCACGGCGAACCCCGCGCCGAACATCAGCACGTTGTAGACATCGTTGTCGATCAGCCCATCGACGCTGTGACCGCCGAGACCGGCGGTCGTGTGCAGGATGAGCACCCCAAGTCCTCCGAGGAGAAAGGCGAGGAACAGGTTCGATGGTGTCGTTCGAGCGCGCATAGCCGATGAGTGGCCCTGCGTTTACATCGGCCGTTTGCTCGAGATCCTGGAGTCGCTCCGCTCTTGCTTCTTTACACGCGCGAGGCGCGCGCGTGGGCACGGCGCACACGCGCCACGAACTGTTTTGGCTTGCGCCGGTACAGGCGCTCACCTTCGCGCAGGGTTCGCTTGCGCAGGCTTTTGCGCCGCCGGGAGATCGCCTTCAGCAGGTCCTTGCGTGCTCGCTTTGCTCGTTTGCCTTTGAACGGCGCATGGCCGGGCGCCGGAAGCCGGGCTTGGAGCAGTGCGAGGTCGTGCTCTTCGCCGAGATGTTCTCCGAGCTTATCGGCGCGCCGGGCGAGTGCACGCAAGCCGAGCATCTCGGTGGCGTAGCGCAGGTCCTTCACGCGTTTGCGCCATTCATGCAGTGCGCGTGTGCCTCCCTTACCGCGTGCCGCGTACCGGTGGCGCCGGCGCCCTTGCCGGTAGAGCCGGAGCAAGTCGCTCTCGATTACGGCGATGGAGGGCCAATCGGGCGGGCGCCATTGCTTCACCCGCTCGCGCAGTTGGGTGAGCTCACAGAGCACCTCGGCGCGCGTGGCCTGTGCACCGAGCGCTCGCTGCGTCGCCACCTCGCGTTCGGCGACGAGTACCTCGCGCAGCTCGATCAGCGAGCGCCGGCGGGCGAGCTTTCGCTGAGGATCGAGCAGCGCATCGAGCGTGCCGACCATGACCTGTGCGTCACGTGCTCCGGCCAGCCGCCGCGCCGCTGCTCGCAGGATCTCCTCCTCGCACGCGAACGCTTTCTCTCCCAGTCGGTCTCTCAGGAGCCGGTTCAGCGCTCGCAGGCGCTTGAGTGCCTTACGCGTCTCGTGGATCGCCCGCTCCTCAGGCGTGCCCCTCTCATCAGAAAGCAGCTCGATAGCGAGGTCGAGCTGGCCGAGCGCCATCCGCCGCAGTCCCGCTCCCAACGGCTCGCCGGGTAGCTGGGTAAAGCGGCGCTCGCGGGCGTGCTTTGCCTTGGTCGCGCGGCGGGCGCGCTCGGCCCTCGCCAGCGCGACGCCCATCCCCACGGCTACGGTCGCGGCGATGGTTGCCGCCACGGGCGCGAGAATGGAGGAATGACCGGCCTTTCGCCAGCCCCATGGTGGACGGTGCGCCGTGCGGCGAACCGCAAGCCTGCGACGTATCGCTGTCCGTTCTGTGGTAATCATTTCCCCGCTCTCAGCGAGCATATGCTGATCGCGCCCGAGGGGGACTCACGCCGGCGCCGGCACGCCCACACCGAGTGCGTGCTACAGGCGCGAAAGCGGGGAGAGCTCGTGTTGCATGACGAGTGGCTGCCCACCCAGCCGCGCTCTGAGTCGCTGTGGAGACGACTGACGCGACGTGGATAGGCGGCGCCTGCTCAGCCTCCCCAAACTTTCACGTGCTCGGGCTCGACCCGAATGATCAAGCGCTGTTCCCCAGGCTGGCGCAGGGGGTAGCGCTCGACGCCCATGTACTTCTTTGCTAGCGCGTCGATGTGCTCGTCGGCGCCCTCGTGCGTGCGCTCGGCAACGTGCCCGCGGACCTCGAGGTATTCATATGGGTTCTCCATGTTTTGGACGGTCAGCGTCACGCGCGGGTCGCGCTCGAGATTGCGCGGCCATGCGCGCCCCTCAGCGGTGTTCAGTACCGGGCGTCCCTCCTGCACGTCAACCCATACCGGCGCCGTCTGCACCGAGCCATCCTGGCGCAGTGTCGCGACGTGGGCAAAGTTCTTCGCCTGCAGCAGCTCCGCTGCCTTACCGTCGATCATCGCGCTCATCCCTCAAACCCTTTCTCATGAGTGGCAGAAGTTTCATCGCCCTCACCATAGGACGACCGCGGTCCATTCCCCCCAGTTCGCTCGGGGCGTCGCGCCGGCGTGCGCTACTGGCGGCTGAGGCCGGTGTTGGACGCCGCTGGGGGGATCTTCTGCAGCGCCACCAGCTTGCCGTTGTTTAGCTGAAACGTAACCCGCGCTTCGCCGCCGCTCGGGTTGGCCAGCGGATCGCCCTTGCGATACAGCGGGTAGCCCAACGTCACTTCCGTGTCGGCCTGGGCGAGCACCTTGACCGTCGCGCTCGGCAGCTTCGTGTCCGTACCCAAGTAGCGGCCGTTGACGAAGAAGAATGCTTGCTGGCCGTAGCCGTCGCCGGATCCAGTGCGCGTGCCCACGAGCACGCGCAGCGCCTGATCTGAGTGGTACTGCGAGGTGTCGTTCGGCGTGTAGCCGTGCGCGCGCACGAGCGCCGCCGCCCCTCCAGTGCCTTCGGCCTTCGTTTCACCTTCCGTGAACGCCGGCTCCGGCGCCGAACGCGTCGTCGAAGTGCCCGGCGATGCGTTCGTCGTGCTCGGTGTCGTCTTGGTCTGCGTCTGCTGGGTGCTCGTCGTCGTACTTGGCTGTGCCGTCGAGCTCGTCTGCGGCGTCAGCGGAGCGCTCGAGACGGTCACCGTCTTCGTGGCACCGCCGCACCCACCCAGCAGAGCGGCGAGGGCTACTCCAAGGCTCAGCGTGCCGTGCAGGCGAAATCCCCGTCTCATGGACGTGATGATATTCGTCTGCCACCGTGCACCTCCTCGCTTGCATTCGCGGCACACCTCCTTGTGCTGACCAGGAGCCCTTGACTTTTCTTATTAGCGACTGCTAATCTGCGTCGGGACAGGCACTCGTTGAGCTGATATTGGAGATCGCATGACCGACTCGCGCAAAAATAGCTGGACCCTCGGCATCGTCTCCGTGGCGCTGTTCATGGTCGTCCTCGACAATCTCGTGGTCAGCGTCGCGCTACCCACGATCCATCGCGACCTCGGCGCCTCGATCCAGTCGCTCGAGTGGACTGTAAACGCTTACGTTCTCGCCTATGCGGTGCTCCTGCTGACCGGTGCGGCGCTCGGCGATCGCTTTGGGCGTAAGCGGATGTTCCTTGCCGGCATGGCCGTCTTCACCGCCGCGTCCGCCGCTGCCGCTCTCGCGCCGACCACGGACCTGCTCGTCGCCGCGCGCGCCGTCCAGGGGGCTGGCGCCGCGATCGTCACCCCGCTCACGCTCACCCTGCTGGCCGAGGCCTTCCCTTCGGAGAAGCGCGGAATGGCGATCGGCGTCTGGTCGGGCATCTCAGGCATCGCGGTCGCGATCGGTCCGCTCGTTGGCGGCGCAGTGGTCCAAGGCATCTCCTGGCACTGGATCTTCTGGATCAACGTCCCGATCGGGATCGTCATGATGCCCCTTGCGCTGCGCTGGCTCTCTGAGAGCCGCGGCCCCTATGGGACGCTTGACCTGCGTGGGCTGGCGCTCGTCTCCACCGGCGCCTTCGGGATCGTGTTCGGCCTCGTCCGTGCTCAGTCGCTGGGCTGGACTAGCCCCACGATCCTCGCGACGCTGATCACAGGAGCCGTGCTGGTCGCCGGCTTCGTCGTTTGGGAGCTGCGTGCCTCAGAGCCGATGCTGCCGATGTCGTTCTTCGCCAAGCGCTCGTTCGCGGTCACCAATGTGGCATCGCTGAGCATGTACTTCGGTATGTTCGGCTCGATCTTCTTCCTCTCGCAGTACATGCAGAACGTGTTGCACAACACTCCCTTCCAGGCCGGACTGAAGCTGCTCGTTTGGACGGGCGCCTCGATGGTCGTGGCTCCGCTCGCGGGCGTCTTCTCTGAGCGTTTCGGCAGCCGCCCCTTCATGTTCGCCGGCCTAACGCTTCAGGCGAGCGCGCTCGGGTGGCTTGCACTCATGACCTCGACCCGCCTGTCCTACGGGCACATGATCATTCCGTTCATCATGGCCGGTGCGGGTATGGCGCTCGTGTTCGCGCCGTCCGCCAACGCCGTGCTCTCCTCCGTGCGCACCGACCAGGCCGGCCAGGCCTCAGGTGCGAACAACGCGATCCGCGAGGTGGGGGGCGTCCTGGGCGTAGCTGTTCTGGCCTCGGTATTCACCGGTGCCGGCAGCTACGCCTCGCCGCAGGCCTTCGTCGATGGCCTGATCCCCGCCATGTGGGTGGGCGTGGCGGTGCTCGCCGCGGGTGCGCTCGTCGTGCTCGCGTTTGCATTCAAGACGCGCACGACGGCGGTTGACGGCATGCATGTCGCTGACTCTGCACCGGCCGGTCGGGCCCCGGTCGTTGCCAGCGAGGTCGCATGAGCTCCCCTGAGCAAGTTCGCCGTCGCGTTCCCGCCGCCGAGCGCCGGGAGGAGCTGATCTCCGCTGCCGTGCACGAGTTCGCCCACGGTGGCCTGCACGGCACCCCGGTCGAGCGCATCGCGCGCCGCGTTGGCGTCGCCCAGCCGTACGTATTCAGCCTCTTCCCCACCAAGCGCGACCTTTTCCTCGCCGCGCTCGACCGCAGCTTCGAACGGGTCGCCGATACCTTCCGCGGCGGCGCTTCAGACTATGCAGCTGGGCGTGCGCCCGCCGAGTGCGAGGATGCGCTGCAGGCGATGGGGTTCGCCTACAAGGATCTGCTCGCGTCCGACCGCGACTACCTGATGCTCCAGCACCAGTGCTACGCCGCCTGCGATGACGAGGTCGTGCGCGCATCCGTGCGCCACCGCTTCGCGCAGCTGGTGGAGCTCGCCGGTGAGCTCTCAGGCGCTGAGCCAGAGCAACTGGACGACTTCTTCCGTCACGGTATGGCCCTCAACGTCGCCGCGGCGCTGGGAGTCGAGGAGCTGTCGGTCGGCTGCCCGTGGGTCAAGCTGAGCTTGGCTGAGCCGCAAGCGGGGTAGGCCTGGCCGCGCGCGAGGGGTAGGATCGAGGCAGTATGTCCTCCTCAGCAGAGCTTCCGCCCGCCGGTGAGCGTCGCAGCCGCCGCGAGATGGCACGCACCGGTGCCCTGCTCATACTCGCGATCCTGATCACCCTGTTCGCGGTCTTCAACCTCAAAGAAGTCAAGGTGAACTGGGTCTTCGGTTCCGGCAAGGCGCCACTGATCATCGTGATCGTCGTCTCCCTGCTCGTCGGCATCGTGCTCACGCACTTCGCCGAGCGCCGGCAGAGCAAGCGCCGCTAGCCGATCCCCGAGCCGAGCGCGGGCTCCAATTCGGGCTGCTCCTCGGTCACGATCGCGGCAGCCCTCTCGGTACCGATGAACGGCGCGAGCACCACATAGGTCAGATAGTCCGATAGCGCAGGAAGCCGCTGAACGTGTTCACCGGCGACCTGGCAGCGGACCGTGTGCCAGATCGCCCCGGCGACAGCATCGACCGCGAACTTGTCATTCACCACTTCGGGGGCCCCCTCGGTAAGCAGCATGGCGATGTCGTGGGCGAGCTCATAGTTGCGCTCGATCATCTCCGGCCCGCCGGTATAAGCCCCCGTGGCGATCATCTGGGCGTGAAGGGGATGGGTGGCCAGGTGGTGCATCAGTGTGCCGATCGCCTTCCGCACCGCACGGGGCCAGTCTTGGCCGACTAGGTCGGGGCCGGCCGTTATTTGCAGGAGCTTGTCGCTCATCGCCTCGAAGGCAGCGGTGAGGCACTCCTGCAAGTGGTCAAACAGCTCGAAGAAGGAGTCCATTGAGACGCCTGCTTCGTCGGCTATCTGTAGCGGGCTGAGATCTTTGTGGTCCTCGAGCACGGCGAGGCTCAGTGCGCACTCCAGCAGGCGCCCGCGACTGTCCATTTGCGAAGCGCTGGCTCCCGCGTGCCCGTTTGCGAGATTGCCGTTAGTGCTGTGTCCGTTTGAGGCGTGCCCATTTGAGGAGTGCCCGTTCGAGGTGTTTGCGGAGCGCCCGTTTGTGGAGTGCCCGTTCGTGGAGTTGCCGTTTGTGGTGTGCCCGTTTGTGGAGTGCCCGTTTGTGGCGTGGCCGTTCGAGGAGTGCCCGTTTGTGGAGTGCCCGTTTGTGGCGTGGCCGTTCGAGGAGTGCCCGATTGTGGAGCGCAGACTGGCGAGAGCGCGATCGGCCAGGCATGCAGCCATAGGGTCCTCCGGAGCTGTTGCGAACAGCAGCGTCCACTGCAAGAGCTCCTCAGTCAGCGCGGGGATCTCCTTGGCGCGCCCGGTACGCAGGCGCACAGATATGACTTCGTGCAGTCCCCCGATGATCCCCCTGATGATGGGGAGCGGGAGGTCGCCCACCTCTGGCGCGTGCGCGAAGCTGCTGAGAAGCATCTGCTCGAAGGCTCCCGTTGCCCGGCACAGGTGCAGCATGCCCGCGGCTCCGACCGTGGGCGCCTCGATGATCACCAGGCTGGCGCTATTTGAGCTGCCCCCGGCCTCCTCGGTGAATTGCTCGATGCCGGCGCGCAGGCGGTCCTCCAGGGCGCCGGCCACACCCCGGTAGGCCTCATTCGTCAGTTTGGCTATGCGAGCGGCGATTAGGTTGACGCTTGTCAGGAAGCACTCTTCCTTGTTGGCGTATTGCTCGTAGAAGGACCGCCGGGAGACGCCGGCGAGCGAGACGATCATCTTGACGCTCGTCTTCCTGTAGCCGCACTGGGCGACTGCCTCCACCGTCGCCCCGTGGATGCGGGCGCGCTGGTTCTGGATGACCTCGTCGCGAGGTATTTGGTGGGGGCCGTGGGGCAGGCGCTTGTAGAGGGGGGTGCCCGACGCTGCGGGCTTTCGTCTGTCCGCACGCTCCCCCGTGCCCGCAGGCTCCTCTGTGCCCGCAGGCGCACCGCTCTGCGACAACGACGGATTCCCTCCCATTGCGTGTCGACCCCTCTCCATCCGACCCTCCGAATCCCCCGAACCGACCTTCGCGCCAGCAAACACCCTCATGTGTGCTGACGCTTGACACATCATCACATGTCGGTGCTTTAAGTCAATCCGGAACTGTGTCCGGTGGCCGGGCTGCGCCTGATCAGTTGGGTCATTTCAGTGCAGGACGACCTTCAACAGGAGGATCGCCAGGCCCATCGTGATTCCCACGCTGGCTTCGAGTACGAGCTCGCCGGGCGTCGCACGGGCGCGGATCCCGGCCAGCAGCTCGAATCCGATCAGGCTCGCCACTGCGGTCCAGAGCGCCACTTCGACGCCCGTAGCCTGGGCGGCGCCCACCGCCCAGGCGAGCAGCAGCGCGAGCAGCGGGATGCAGGCCCCTCTGGCAACCGTCCAGTTCTCGAGCAACGCCCGCCCCAAGCCCTTGGCGCTGAGACGCTCGTGCGTCTGCAGGCGATGGCCAAGCACGCGTGCATAGGCGTGTGCGAGCCAGTACAGCGAGAGCGCGATCACCGCTGAGCCGGCGGTGTCCAGATAGCTCTCGTGTAGCCCGCTCTCCGCGGCCAGCAGCGCGCCGATCGCGATCACGCCATAGATCACGCTCGCCGGGTTCTCCTCAGGGCTGATCCAGTCAATCCCCCGGCCGATCCAGCCACGCGCAGCGGTATCTGCGGATGGTGGCTGGGGAGGGGAGGCTGGTTCAGCGATGTGCGGATTATCTCCCAGCTGCAGACAGATTCCTGAACGGCGGATCCCCTTGCTCGTGAGGTTCCGCTCCCTCTTTGGTTTCAACCTCAGCCGCTACGATCTGGACGGCGCGCCGACGTAGCTCAGCTGGTAGAGCACCTCCATGGTAAGGAGGGGGTCCGGGGTTCGAGTCCCCGCGTCGGCTTGGGTGTTTCGATGGGGGAGCAGGCTCGACGCCCGGGCCGGTGGCAAGCGATGACGCTCGAGGCCGGTGCCCGGCATGTGGCGTGGCTGTGCTGGCGTGCTGAGGGCTCCTGAGCAAACGGCGAGGGCGGTACGGTCCGATCGCTCAGTTGATCTCCTCGAGCAATTCTCCCGGCGAGGCCAGGTTCAGGCCGCGGGCCAGGATCACGATCGTCTCCAGACGCGGCGAGCGCTTGCAGCGCTCCAGCAGGCTGATCTCCGTACGGTGCAAATCACAGGCCTTCGCTAGCGCCTCCTGGGAGAGGCCAGCCCTTTCCCGATGATGGCGAAGGTTGATGGCGAACTGCTCACGCGCTGATTTCATGGCTCCCACTGTCGCATCCTGCAGACGATGAGTCCACAGACAATAGTATTCAGGCAATTGTCCTCTCTGCAGGGCTCAGCCAGCTGCCGCCACCGCGTCCTCTCCGGGCGTCACCGTCGTCACCGGCAGGCCCATGCCCCCCACCTTGCTCGGCAGGTCGAGCTTTAGCCAGCGCGAGACTTTCGCCGACAGCGTTGAGATGATCACCTCATCGAAGCCGTGCATGTTGATCGCGTCGTGCACCGCTGCGAGCGGGTCGGGATCGCCGACAAGCCCCTCCACGGTTGCACCCGCCGCTTCTTCCAGCAGGGGCAGCGCGCGGTCGAGCACCGTCCGGGCCTCACTCGCCGCTTGGTCCTCGGGGTCGACGACCTTGTGCAGGCCGTGGGTGGCGTTCGGCACCAGCAGCGTGAACACGCACGGCCCGCGCTGCGCACGCTCCCGCACGGCGTTGAGCAGCGGTTGGGTGGCGGCCGTCTTGTGAGCCACGACCAGCACGCGGCTGGTGGATGCGGAGGACTCCATGAGTGGAACTCCTTTCTGGGTGTGCCGTCTTACTACCCAGATGATCCCACCGCAAAGCCGTTTGCGTCAGGAGTACGACGAGAGTGGCCGGGGGGCGACTCGCACCTGCAATGGCGGGGGCAGGATTCGAACCTGCGAAGGCAGAGCCAACGCGTTTACAGCGCGTCCCCTTTGACCGCTCGGGAACCCCGCCAGGGGCCGTCAGTTTAGGACTTATGCGAGCGGGCGTCTCGCCCGCAGCCTCTTAGGACCGCGGTGCTAGGAGGCCTCGCGCAGCTGTTGCGCGTCAGGCAGCGTCTGCAGCTTCTTCAGCGTCCGGTTCTCGATCTGGCGGACGCGCTCGCGTGTGATGTTGAACGCACGGCCGACTTCCTCCAGCGTGCGTGAGCGACCGCCGGTGATTCCGTAGCGCATCTCGAGCACCTCGCGCTCGCGCTGTGGCAGGCAGGCGAGCACATGGGTCACGTTCTCCCGGCGCATCGCCTCTGAGGCGATCTCAAACGGCGACTCAGCGGTCGCGTCCTCGATGAAGTCCGCCAGGGCTGAATCCTCCTCCTCGCCCACAGGTTTCTCCAGCGACACGGGCTGTTGGGCCATGCGCTTGACTTCGCGCACCTCGTGCGGGGTGTAGTCCAGCTCCGCGGCGATCTCCTCTAGGCTCGGCTCGCGCCCCAGTTGCTGGATCAGCTGGCGCTCAGCGTGGATCACCTTGTTCAGCCGCTCCACCATGTGCACGGGGATCCGGATAGTGCGTCCCTTGTCTGCGATCGCCCGGGTCACCGCCTGGCGAATCCACCAGGTTGCGTAGGTTGAGAACTTGTAGCCGTGCCGGTGGTCAAACTTCTCCACCGCCCTGATCAACCCAAGCGACCCCTCCTGGATCAGGTCCAAGAACGTCAGCCCGCGCCCGATGTAGCCCTTGGCGATCGACACGACCAGACGCAGGTTCGCTTCGACCATGTGCTGCTTGGCCGCGATGTCGCCTCGTTCTATGCGCTTGGCCAGGCACACCTCCTCTTCGGCGGTGAGCAGCGGCACGCGACCGATCGAGCGCAGATACAGGCGTAGCGAGTCGAGGCTCTGCTCGACGCTCAGGTCGACCTCGACCTTCTTCATCTCCCCTAAGCGCGTGCGCAACGCCTGCCCCTGATCCACATCATCCTCGTGTTCGCGGCTGCCCGCAAACGGCGATTCGCTCAGGTTCCCGCCGAGCGAATCGTCACTCTCGGCGATGGACGTATCCGTGGTCTCCAGCAGAACCTCAACCCGATTGCTCAACTCAGACCCCCAGGATCCGTCCAGCTCCCCGCCGGGCGATCTCCGCGCCGGCCTCCCCTGACCAAGTGCGGAGTGATACCAGAATCCGCGGGGGAAGATGCGCCTGCCGGTCATGGGCGTGCAACCAGCCCACGCCACCACGCCTGCTCGTGGCCCGTGGGTTCCGGCAGGTTGTGCTCGCGCCGCGGCGCTAGGCTTCAGACAGCGGTGCAGGCGACACGACTCACCCCACGATCCTTGCCGATGCAGAGCACGGACGAGGATGTCCAGGCGCGCTCGCCGGGGGTTCCGGTTGGGCTCTCGCGCGTCGGCGTGACTGGCGTCGAGAAGGTTGTGCGGATCCGCGACGAGTCGTACTTCGCGCCGCCTTTCGTGCTTCGTCGATCTCAGCCGCGAGCAGAAGGGAGCGCACATGTCGCGCTTCGAGGAGGTCGTCAATGAGGCGATCGGCGAGGTCGTCCTCAGCGAGTCTCCGTTTCGCGCCGAGACGCTCGCCCAGCACATCGCCGAGCTCGTGCGCGCCCGTCAGGACGCGGAGCGCGCGGAGGTGACGATCGCCGCACGCTATCCCGAGCACAAGCCCGCGCCGGTGTCCGGTATCCCCACCCAGGAGATCTACACCCTCCACGGGCGAGCGGTCGCGTTCGAGCACGGCACGCGCCGCGTGGTCGGGGTGTCCGCGACGGGCATGACCGCATGTCCGTGCGCACAGGAGCTGGTGGCCGGACGTGCGCGCGAGCGCCTCGCCGAGGACGGGTTCTCGGCGGCGCAGATCGAGCGCATCATGCGAGCGCGTGCCGGTGGCAACCCACAATCAGCGCGGGCTGGCCACACTGCAGATCGGCTGTATCGAGGAGTGCGTCGCCGAGATCGACGCGATCGTCGCTGCTGGAGATCGCGGAGGCGAGCATGTCTTCGGAGATATACGAGCTGATGAAGCGCACCGACGAGGTCGAGGTGGTGGAAAAGGCCCACCGCCGCCCGCGTTTCGTCGAGGACTGCGTGCGCGAGATGATCGCCGGCGTGGTCGCTCGCTTCCCGGAGCTCGACGGCGCGAGCTTCGTCTCGGCGCGCCAGGAGAACCTAGAGACGATCCACCAGCACAACGTGGTCGCCGAGCGTCACGGCCTGCTCTCCGAGTTGCGCGCTGAGGTCGACTCCGGCATGCTCGCGGCCCGTCAGACGACCCTTGAAGAGTGGTTGAGCGCGGGCGCTCGTGCTCAGGCGTCCGGCTGAGCTTGCACCTGCTGCATGCGGCGGCGTAGCCCGAAGAAGTAGTCCAGGCCGGACAGTACGGTCACCAGCACCGTCGCGTACAGCAGCAGCGATACCCATAACGGCTGCCCATGCACGGCGATCACCGCGAGGATCGCGGCGATCTGCAGGCAGGTCTTGACCTTGCCGAACATGCTCGCCGCCATCACCACGCCGGCCTGGCGTAGCGCCGAGTCGCAGCACCGTGACGGCGAGCTCGCGCGTGATGATCACCATCGCCACCCACGCCGCCAGCCGGTGCAGCGAGACGAGCGCGATCAGCGCGGCCACGATCAGGAGCTTGTCGGCCAACGGGTCCATCAGCTTGCCGAACGTCGTGATCGACCCGCGCGCGCGGGCGAGGTAACCGTCGATGAAGTCAGTCAGCGAGGCCAGCGCGAAGACGACCGCCGCGAGCACGTCGCCGGCGGGCGTGTTGCCGAGCAGCGCAACGACCAGCACCGGCACGAGCATGATCCGCAGCACTGTCAGCACATTGGGCAGGTTCAAGGGGAACATGGGATCGCCCATTATGCCTTCCTAGTATCGGTCTCACGCCTTCGCAACATTCGACCCGACGAGGAGAACGATGAACAAGCGCACCCTGGGAGGAAACGGACCGGAGGTCTCGTCGATTGGACTCGGTTGCATGGGTATGTCGGCGTTTTACGGATCGACCGACGAGGAGGAGGCGATCGCGACGATCCACCGCGCTCTCGATCTCGGCTGCAACTTCCTTGACACGGCGCAGCTGTATGGACCGATGACGAATGAGGAACTGGTCGGCCGCGCGATCGAGGGCCGGCGCGAGGAGTACGTGATCGCGACGAAGTTCGCCCGTCGCACCGACGGGGCGACGCCGGGCGAGATGTCAACGCTCGGTCCGCTCGACGGTTCCCCCGAGCACGTCCACACCTCCGTTGAGGGATCGCTGCAGCGGCTCAAAACCGACCATATCGACCTCTACTACCAGCACCGCGTCGATCCGAGCGTCGAGATCGAGGAGACCGTCGGTGCGATGGCCGAACTGGTGCAGCAGGGCAAGATCCTGCACATCGGTCTCTCCGAGGCCGCGCCCGAGACGATCCGCCGCGCGCACGCCGTGCATCCGATCGCCGCCTTGCAGACGGAGTACTCGCTGTGGACGCGCGACCCGGAGGCTGAGATCCTGCCGACCTGCCGCGAGCTCGGGATCGGCTTCGTGCCGTACTCGCCGCTGGGTCGCGGCTTCCTGTCAGGTCGCTTCAAATCGCCGGACGACCTCGATGCGAACGACTTCCGTCGCTACGGACCGCGCTTCACCGGCGGGAACCTCCAGCAGAACCTGAAGCTGGCAGCGAAGGTCGAAGAGATCGCAAACGAGGTGGGCATCACGCCCGCTCAGCTGGCACTCGCGTGGGTGCTCGCTCAGGGGGAGGATCTCGTGCCGATTCCCGGCACCAAGCGCCGCACCTACCTCGAGCAGAACATCGCCGCCGCGGATGTCGAGCTGACCGAGGAGGAGCTCGCCCGGATCGACGCCGAGCTGCCGCAGGCGGCCGGAGACCGCTACGACGAGCAGGGCATGCGCGCCGTCAACATCTGAGACGGGCTGAGACGGAGTCAGTAGCCGACGGAGTAGAAGCTGATGCGCCTGCAGCCGTCGAGCTTGTAGTGGGGCAGCGCGTGATGGCTGGTGAAGAAAACGATGTGGGGGTTCTGGCAGTGGATCACGCCGGAGTTCTCGTGCGCATGAACGACGGTAGCCGGGTTGGTGCCGGTCCACACATAGTTGACGGTGTCGTTGGCATAGATGATGTTCTTGCCGTTTCCGGCGTGGATGACCGCGATCTGGAACGAAGGCCAGCCCGACTCGTGGTAGTCACCCCAGATGACATCGCCTGCGTTACCGCCATAGATGGTGTCGTTGCCGTAGCCACCCAGGAGGTAGTTGTGCACTCCGTTTATTCCGCGAAGAACATTTTCTTCTCCGGCCGGTCCCCTGTCCATCACGAGGTGCTCGTCGCGCGGCCAGCCCGCATGGCTGGTCATCGCGCCGGCGCCGGCAGCGGCCGCGAGCGAGGCGAGCAGCACCGCGAGCGCGCTGAGCGTGAGGAGGCGGGCGGTCTTGGCGCGAGCACGGCGGCGGTAGAGGGCATGTGCATGGGTATCGTCCCTGTCTGCCTTACCCAAGAGAACACACGACGGGACTCGGACATGCGGCCAAGGCTTCGGTGCGCGATGACGCTAGGGTGGGCTGCCATGCCGCTGATCCCGATGGTCATCGAGCGCACCGCGCGCGGCGAGCGCGAGTTCGACATCTATTCGCGCCTGCTCAACGAGCGCATCATCTTCCTGGGCACGCCGATCGACGACCAGGTGGCGAACCTCGTCGTGGCGCAGCTCCTTCACCTAGAGAGCCAGGACCCGGAGAAGGACATCTCGATCTACATCAACTCGCCCGGCGGCTCGATCTACTCGGGCCTCGCGATCTACGACACGATGAACTTCGTCAAGCCCGACATCGCCACGATGGTTGTCGGGGTTGCCATGTCGATGGGCTCACTGCTGCTGGCGGGGGGCACGAAGGGCAAGCGCGCGGCTCTGCCCAACTCGCGCATCCTCATCCACCAGCCCTCGGCTGGCTTCCAGGGCCAGTCGACGGACATCGAGATCCACGCGCGCGAGATCCTCAAGGTGCGCGAGCGGATCGATGAGATCTACGCCGAATGCACGGGCAAACCGACGGCCGAAGTGCGCGCCGACATGGAGCGCGACCGCTTCTTCTCGGCCGAGCAGGCGAAGGACTACGGCCTGATCGACCGCGTGCTCGAGAGCCACTGAGCACAGCCGCCAGTACGGCCCGCTATATGCTCGCCGGGCGAGATGGCAGGTCTGACCCCGCTCGAGCGCTCGACGCTCTTCCTGATTACCGTCCTCACCGTCCTGGCGGGCGTGGCCAACTACCAGCCCTGGCCCGCGATTCCCCGGTTCGGCGTCGCGACCCTGGCGCTCGCGGGTCTCGCCTGGGTTGTTTCGTTTGCCACCGAGCAGCTGGGGGAACGCTTCGGCCCTGCCGTCACCGGGATGCTGCAGTCGACACTCGGCAACCTGCCGGAGCTGTTCGTCGTGATCTTCGCGCTGCAGAAGGGCGAGCTCGTGGTCGCGCAGACGGCGATCGTCGGCTCGATCCTCGCCAACGCTCTGCTCGTGCTCGGCTTGGTCATCGTCGTCGGCGCGCGGCGCTCCAACGACGGGCTGATGCGCTTCTCCAAGCGCCTGCCCCGCGACACGGCGACGTTGCTGCAGGTGACCGTCTTCATCATCGTGCTACTCGGGCTGTCGCTCGGCTCGCACGACCCGGCCAGCCATCACGTCAAGGCGATCTCCGTCGTCGGCGCGATCTGCCTGCTCGTCGTCTACCTCTCCTGGGTCGTCCCTTACCTGCGCGCGGACGTCGTCCCGGGCGCCGGCGCCGAGGGCCACCCCGGCGGCGACAGCTCTGCCGCAGGCGGGGATGCCGCGCCGCGCCCGCGTCTGTCGCTCGCCGTCACGCTCACGCTGCTGGCCGTCGCCGGCACCTCCTCGGCGTTCGTCTCGGACTGGTTCGTCAACGGCCTCAAACCGGCGATCGTGCAGCTGCATATCTCCCAGGCCTTTGCCGGCCTGGTGATCGTGGCGATCGCCGGCAACGCCGTGGAGAACGCCGCCGGCCTGGTGCTCGCCTGGAAGGGGCGCTCGGATCTGGCGATATCCGTCGTCAAGAACTCCGTCGCGCAGATCGCCGCGTTCCTGTTCCCGCTGCTCGTGCTGATCTCGTTCGCGCTCTCCACAACGCTGACGTTCTCGCTGGCGCCGGTGTACATCGGCGCCCTGCTGTTGAGCACACTCGCACTCGCGCAGGTGACCGGCGACGGCGAGGCGGCCGAGTTCGAGGGCTGGGCGCTGGTCGCCCTTTACGTGATCCTGGGCACACTCACGTTGTATGAGTAGGGCAGCGATACGGCGTGCTTCGCTGGGATGGCGAACCGGCGGATGACTCGAGAGGGCGCGGTAGACTCGCCAGGCGCCGCCAAGTCAGGTCACTGGAAAAGGGAGCAGGGATGTCGGGGTCGTCCGGTTCTGCAAGCCATCGTTTTCTGCTCGCGCTTATCGCGTTGCTGCTGCTCGGCTTGAGCCTTGCGTCCGCCGTTGCCACAGCCGCCACTACAGAAACTAACTGCGAAAACCTGCAGGAAGCGCTCAACAAAGCGAAAGCTGGCGACACGATCACGCTCACGCAGATGTGCACGGAGTTGAACTCGGGATTCCGAGAAGGCAAATTCGAATTGCCCAAAGAATCTGCCTTCACGCTCACGGGCACACCCGGAGCAGGCTTCGACGGCACCGGCGTCAGCGGACCCGTGCTGTCCGGCACGGAACTGGGGTCATTGACGATCACCGGGCTCGTCTTCCAGAATGACTCCGACTCTGGCACGAGTCCGGTGAACCTCCGCGCCGAACGGCTCACGCTGAGGAACGACGGCTTCCTGGGCAACAGTCACGAAGGCGTCACCGGGGGCGCGCTCACGGCGTACGTGGGACCGCCCAAGCCCTGCCCCGCGGCGGGCACGCCCGGGGTGACGATAACCGGGTCCACGTTCCGCGACAACACGAACACGGTCGGTGGCGGCATCGGGGCGGGCGGCGCGGCGTTCGTGCTCGACAACTGCACGGGCGCCGGCAACGTCCTGGAAGGGAACGTGTTCGAAGGCAACGCGCTGCGCACCAATGGCAACCGCGCGGTGGGTGGCGCTCTGCTGCTGGCGAGTGAAAGCAAACCCGGCGCCGCCGTTGCGAGTCAAGTGGGCAACGTGTTCGCCGGGAACAGCATCGTGGACGTATCCGGCAGCGGCAGTTACGGCGGTGGTGGCGAGTGGCTCGAAGGCGTCAGCTTGATGAGTGTCGGCGATCGCTTCAGCGGCAACACGATCCCGGGGACGAGCGGTCCGTACTGGAGCTGGGGTGCGGGCGTGGGCGTGCTGGCTTGCAGCAACACAGAACCTACCGTGAGCGCACTCGAGAACACGGTGATAGAGGGCAACGTCATCGGACCCGGCGAACCCGCCGACATCGGGGGCGCCGGGGTGTACGTGGGCTGCCTGGCCAGCGGGACAGCCAACCACCTCTCCCTGCTCGACTCGACCGTCACTGAGAACAGCGCCCCCGCAGGCGCAGTCGCGGGCGTCAACGGCGGCCCGCACGACCAGCTGCGGATCGCCAACTCGATCGTGGCGGGCGACGTGGGGGGCGCAGAGCTGGGCGGCTTCAGCGGCCCGGGCGGCTCGCTGGTCGCGAGCTTCAGTGACGTGTGCAACGCGAGCGCACCGCTGGCCGGCGAAGGCAACATCTGCGCCAACCCGCTGCTGGTCGACAACGGCAACCCGGCATCCTTCGACGTCCATGAGACGGCATCGAGTCCCACGATTGACGCGGGCTCCAACGCGCTCGTGCCCAGCGGGCTGACGGCGGACGCTTTCGGTACGACGAGGATCCTCGCGGGACACGTCGGCTGCTTCCAGAGCTTCCCGGCTGTGGTCGACATGGGTGCGGCGGAGTTCCAGTCCGCCGCACCACCCTGTCTCCCGCCACGGCCACCTGCGCGCGGGCTGACCCACTTCGTCCGCCTGAAGACCAACGCGAAGGGCGCGGCCTTGACCCTCAGCTGCTCGAGCACCAGTGGTCAGGGCTGCTCTGGGGAGATCTTCCTCACCACCGACGAGACCCGGCAGGGCAAGAAGGTCATCGCCGTCGGCGCGAGGAAGCGCACCAAGCGCACCACGGTGTCCGTCAGGATCGGCCAGGCGCCGTTCTCTTTGCCCGCTGGCAGCACCGCCACGTTCCAAGTCAGGCTCAATTCAACTGGCCTTCAGCTGCTGCGCCGTTTTCATACGATCTCGGCTTGGGTATTGGCCAACGAGACAATGGCCAACAACAGTCCGGTCATCTTTCTCCTGCACTCGACCTTGTTCAAGCAGCCCAAGCCCAAGCACAAGTCAAAAAAGCACAAGTCCCGTCACGCGAAGCGCCGGCACTAACTCAGCCAGGTGCTCAGCCCCGCACCAGCCCGCTGATCAGCGCCCCGGCGACGCCGCCCTCGGCAGCCGTGGTGGCGCCGCTTCCGGTGCCCTCCAGCGGAGCGATGAACATCGTCTGGATCGCCAGGCGGCCAGGCCCGGTGAAGCGATTCCAGGTGAGCTTGCCGCCGCCACCGAAGATCCCGGTCTTCAATCCCATCGTGACGGCTTCGAGCTTGACGCTCGGATCCTTGAAGAGCCAGCCGCCCGCCTCGACATCGATCTGCTCGCCGTCCATGAGCTGCACGAGAAAGACGTTGCCGTGGCCGTGCAGCCAGACGAGCGCGTCACCGCCGGTCGCGCGGAACTTGTCCATGAAGAATCCCGAGCCGCCGAGCAGCATGTTCTGCACGCCCTTGATCCGTTCAAAGCTGTAGTCGAGGTTGTCGGTCGCGGCGATGAACTGGTGCTCGCGCACATCCAGGCCTTCGCCTTCTTTGAGATGCAAGGGAACGCACTGGCCGGGGGAGTCGCGCGAGAAGGCGATCTTCCCGGTCCCTGAGGTTTTCGTCACGAAGAACTCCAGCCCCGCGATCTTGCGCTTGATCGCACCCGGCAGTTTCTTCAGCTCGATGTTCAGCTGGGTCTCCTTCCACAGCAGCACGTGGTGCTCGAACATCACGCTCTGCTCGCCGACATCGATCTGCAGCTCGGGCACCAGTTCCCCGCGGATGTGGTAGGTCACGCCGGCGAACGTCTCGTCGTGGACGCTCGGGGGAATCGGCTCAGGCAGGTGCATGGTGGTGTTCTCCTTTGCGGGGATGCTCGATGACGGGCGGGAGCCAGGCACTACGCGAATACGCCCCGAGCTTCGCTGTTTCGCGCAGCTGCGTCAAGGCCGCTACACACGCCCGCGGGGGCTGGCAGGGGTGGGTGGGGTTCTTATGGATCAAAGCGCGCTAGACTGCTTCTACCTCGCGCCTGGGCGGGGTTTTTCTTCGCCCAAGGCCATTTGTCCACGACCACGCAGGGATTTCTCACATGGCCCGCGGAGACGTTCGAATCGCGATCACCCTCGCATGCGAGGAGTGCAAGCATCGCAACTACCAGACCAACAAGAGCAAGCGCAACAACCCGGATCGGGTGTCGCTGCGCAAGTACTGCCGCTGGTGCCGCAAGCACACCAGCCACCGGGAGACCCGTTAGCGCGGGAGCGCTGCTGTGGCCCGTGATCGCAAACGCGCAAAGCAGCGCCGCGTGCGCCGCGCTCGCGGCGCACGCACGTCGTCGCCGGGCACGCCCGCGCGCGCTGACGTCCCGGGTGCGCTCGACCACGCCTCGGCCGACGCCGACGAGTTCGACGCCGCGCTGGTGCGCGGCGCCGGCGGGGTGCCCGCGGACGCCAACGGCCCAGCGGCCGAGTCCGAGACACTTTCCGAGGTCGAGATCGAGGCCGAGGCTGAGGGCGAGGGCGAGGTCACCGAGGACGAAATCCAGGAGCTCACGGCCGCTGGCAAGGCTGGCGTCAGTCCCGAGCAGGCCTCTGGCGCTCCTACCGCGCGCGGTGGCAACCGTGTCCTGGGCTTCATCCGCGCCAGCTGGGCCGAGCTGCAGCGCGTACAGTGGCCCGACCGCCCGCAGGTCTTCCAGGCGACCGCCGTCGTATTGGGCTTCGTCGCGATCGCAGGCGCTTATCTTGGCTTGGCCGACTTTGTGGCCAAGGAAATCGTCGAATTCGTCCTCTGAGGAATCCTGAATGTTTCGTTGGTATGTAGTCAACACCTACTCTGGTCACGAGAACAAGGTCAAGCACAACCTGGAGCACCGGGTCATCTCGCTTGGCCAGCAGCGCGCGGTGCGCAACGTGGTTGTTCCGACCGAGTCGGTCTCGGAGATGAAGGACAATCAGAAGGTCACCGTCGAGAAGCGCACGATGCCGGGCTACGTGCTCGTGAACATGGAGCTCAACGAGGACTCTTGGGGCGTCGTCAAGGGGACCCCGGGCGTCACCGGGTTCGTCGGCGCCTCCCAGGAGCCGGTGCCGCTGACGCAGATGGAGGTCGACCGGCTGCTGCACAAGACGGATGTCGCCACCGCGCCGCGCACACGCGCCCAGTTCACGATCGGCGAGTCCGTGAAGGTCATCTCCGGCCCGCTGTCGGACTTCTCCGGGGAGATCTCCGAGATCAACGACGACGCCGCCAAGCTCAAGGTCCTGGTATCAATCTTCGGCCGGGAGACACCCGTCGAGGTGCAGTTCGATCAGGTGAAGAAGCTTTAGATGGCCAAGAAGGTACTGACGACAATCAAGCTGCAGGCGAATGCCGGGCAGGCGAGCCCGGCCCCGCCGGTCGGTCCCGCGCTGGGCCAGCACGGGATCAACATCATGGAGTTCTGCAAGGCGTTCAACGCGCAGACGCAGGGCGAAACTGGCACTGTGATTCCGGTCGTGATCACCGTGTATGAGGACCGCTCGTTTACGTTCATCACCAAGACGCCCCCCGCCGCGGTCCTTATCAAGCAGGCGCTGCGGATCGGCAAGGGCTCGGGTGAGCCCAACCGCACGAAGGTGGGCACGATCACACAGGCACAGCTGCGTGAGATCGCCGAGCGCAAGCTCGAGGATCTCAACGCCAACGACATCGACCAAGCGGCGAAGATCATCGCTGGCACGGCGCGTTCAATGGGCGTGGAGGTCTCCTCGTGAGTAGCCATCAGGGAAAGCGCTACACCGAGGCGCTTGCAAAGGTCGATCGCGATCGCGAGTACGAGCCCGCTGAGGCCGTCAAGCTCCTCAAGGGTCTCTCCAGCGCCAAGTTCGACGAGTCGGTGGAGATCCACGTCCGGACTGGCCTAAACGTACGCCATGCCGACGAGCAGTTGCGCGGGACGATCGCCCTGCCCAACGGCCTGGGCAAGGATGTGAAGATCATCGTCTTCGCTCAGGGTGAGAAGCTGCGCGAGGCCGAAGAGGCGGGCGCCGACGCGGCCGGTGGTGAGGACCTGGCCAAGCGCATCGAGGAGGGCTTCGACGACTTCGACGTCGCGATCGCAACGCCCGACTTGATGTCGGTCGTGGGGCGCCTCGGGCGCGTACTCGGTCCGAAGGGGTTGATGCCCAACCCGAAGGTGGGCACGGTCACTATGGATGTGGCCAAGGCCGTCGAGGAGTCCAAGTCGGGCAAGGTCGAGTACCGCACCGACCGCAACGCGATCGTACATCTGGTGATCGGCAAGGCGAGCTTCGCCGAGCGCCCGCTGCTGGAGAACTACGCCGCGGTGATCGAAGAGCTGATCCGCGCCAAGCCAGCAAGTGCGAAGGGCCGCTACCTGCACTCCATTACGATCACCTCCACGATGGGGCCGGGCGTGAAGGTCGACGCCAGCCGCACACGTGACATCCTTGAGGAGGCGCCCGCGGCTACGATCGCCGCTTAGCGTCACCCAGGCCACCAGAGACCCCCGGCGGCTACCGATCGAAGATCGGCAGCACAAGACCGGGACAGGAGCCAACCATGAACCGAGACCAGAAGGCCGCGGCGATCGCTGAGATCGCTGCCCACATAGATGAGTCCCACGCGGTCTTCGCCGTGGACTATCGGGGCATCTCCGTCCCCCAGGTCGCCGAACTTCGCTCGCAGCTGCGCCACGCCGACGCGACGTTCAAGGTGGTCAAGAACTCACTCACCGAACGGGCGGCGGACCAGGTAGGCGCTGAGACGCTGAAGGCGCTTCTGGAGGGGCCGACCGCGCTGACGTTCGTGCGCGGCGACATCGCGACTGCCGCCAAGGCGATCGCCGACTATGGTCGCGCCACCCAGCTCCTGCCGTTCAAGGGCGGCCTGATGGAAGGCGCCGCGCTCGACCCTGACCAGATTCGCTCGCTCTCGCGCTTGCCCTCGCGCGAAGTGCTCTACGGGCAGCTCGTCGGAGTCGTGGCCTCGCCCGTCAGCGGCCTCGTGCGTAGCCTGAGTGCACTAATCGGAGGTCTCGCCTCGGCCCTTGGCCAGGTACGCGAGAAGATGCAGTCCGGAGAGATCGCCTCCGGCGATGCCCCCGCCGCCACAGAGGCCCCAGCCGGGGAGACTGCTGCGGCTGAGGAGACCGAGACCCCCGCTGGGGAGGCTGCTCCAGAGGCCCTGGCGGAGCCTGCCGAGCCGCAGCCAGCGCCCGCCGCTGGGGCTGAGGTGAAGGACAGCACGGACCCGGCCACAGGCACCCAAGCTAAGCCGAGCCCAAGAGAACGACGACAACCCTAAAGCGGACGCACCGGCTGATGATCAGCCCGGGGACGGCGACGCGAATCCCAAGGAGGACTGACTGAAATGGCTACAGCCACAAGCACAGAGAAGTGGATCGAGGAGCTGAAGGGCATCTCGGTGCTCGAGCTCGCCGAGCGGATCAAGGCGCTCGAGGAGGAGTTCGGCGTATCGGCCGCGGCGATTGCCGCGCCCGCCGCGGCGCCCGCCGCAGGCGGAGGCGGCGATGGGGCCGCTGAGGAGGAAGAGAGCAGCACGGCCGACGTGATCCTGACTGCCGCCGGCGACAAGAAGATCCAGGTGATCAAGGTCGTCCGCGCCGCCACGGGCCTCGGGCTGAAAGAGGCCAAGGCACTCGTCGACGAGGCTCCCAAGCCTGTGAAGGAGGGCGTCGAGAAGGAGGAGGCCGCAAAGCTCAAGCAGGAACTGGAGGAGGCCGGCGCCACAGCCGAGCTGAAGTAGCGAGCCTGGCCTCACCGCAAGCCGCATCGAGGGGCCCCGGCAAGCCGGGGCCCTTCATTTATCCGCGGCTAACAATTGCGCCGATTTTCAGGTAAAGTGCTGCCTCGCTGACCAATAGTCGTAGCCGTCCAGGCAGCATGGCGCCGCGCCACATACGCGGGTCGCCGGGGGCGGGGTCCGTGAGCGTTGGTTGCCCACTTAAGGGTGCCGATGGTCTGTGCTATCTTTGCTGGTCGCGCTTTCGGCGCCCTCCTCTGCCCGTCTCATCGTTCTCCGAAGGAGTCGTTTCTTGGCTGCTGTTGATGCTCTCCGGACGCGCCGGAGCTTCGCGCGTCTACCTAAGTCTGTCAACGTTCCCAACCTGATCGATATCCAGCGCCGCTCGTTTACGTGGCTCACCGACCCCAAGACGGGAGGGCTACGCGAGACGATCGACGACATCTCGCCGATCGAGGACTACACCGGCAACCTCGCCGTCCAGTTCGGTGAGTTCGTGTTCGACGAACCGGTCGCCTCGCTCGAGCAGTGTCGCGAGAAGGATCTCACCTACGCTCGCCCGCTGACGGTCACCGTCGCGTTCATCAACCGCGAGACGGGCGAGATCCGCGAGCAGTCCGTCTTCATGGGCGACTTCCCGTGGATGACCGAGCGCGGGCACGTTCGTCATCAACGGCACCGAGCGCGTCGTCGTCACGCAGCTCGTGCGCTCTCCCGGCGCGTACCTGATGGAGCCCAAGGACCGCGAGAAGCAGGTGTTCATCGCCAACCTGATGCCCGCCCGTGGCTCCGTGGCTGGAGCTCGAGATCGACAAGAAGGGCAAGGTCTTCGTCCGCATCGACCGCAAGCGCAAGCTGCCGGTGACGGTGCTGCTGCGCGCGATGGGCTACGCGACCGACGAGGAGATCCTCAGGCTGTTCGAGAACTCGCTCTACATCCGCAACACGATCGAGTCCGACACCGAGGTCACGCGCACCGAAGAGGGTGCGCTGGTGGAGCTGTTCAAGAAGCAGCGCCCCGGCGAGCCGCCGAGCGTTGACAACGCCAAGGCGCTGCTCAACCAGCTGTTCTTCGACCCCAAGCGCTACGACTTCACACGCGTCGGGCGCTACAAGCTCAACTCGCGACTCGGTCTCGACGTCGACATCGAGACGCGCACGCTGACTCAGGATGACATCCTCGCGCTCGTGCGCGAGCTCGTCTCGCTGCCCAAGCGCCTGGGCCTGCCCGAGGATGGCGAGGTCGAGATCAAGGACTACGCGGCTGAGGCGATGAGCATGCCGCGTGAGCCGGTCGCCGAGCACCTCGACGAGTACGAGCACTTCGGCAACCGCCGCCTGCGCACGGTCGGCGAGCTGATCCAGGAGGCCTTCCGCATCGGGCTCTACCGCATGGAGCGCGTCGTGCGCGAGCGCCTGACGACCGAGGACGCCGACACGATCACGCCGCAGACGATCATCAACATTCGGCCCGTGGTGGCGGCGCTGAAGGAGTTCTTCGGCTCCTCCCAGCTCTCCCAGTTCATGGACCAGACGAACTCGCTCGCGGGCTGACCCATCGCCGGCGCCTCTCCGCGCTGGGAGCCGGTGGGCTGACGCGCGAGCGCGCGCCGATCGAGGTGCGCGACGTGCATCCGACTCACTACGGCCGCATGTGCCCGATCGAGACGCCAGAGGGCCCGAACATCGGCCTGATCGGCTCGCTGTCAGCTCGTTTGCCGAGGTCTCCGAGTACGGCTTCGTCACCACCCCTTATCGCGTGGTCGAGGACGGCGTGCTGACTGACAAGGTCGAGCGCCTCGACGCCACCCAGGAAGAGGAGCTGGTGATCGCCCAGGCGAACACGCCGATCGATCCCAAGACCGGCAAGCTGAAGGGCACCGAGATCCTCTGCCGCACCCAGGCCGGTCAGTACGTGACTGTCGGGCCCAAGGACGTCGATCTGGTGGACGTCTCGCCCGAGCAGATCTGGTCGGTCGCCACGGCGATGATCCCGTTCCTCGAGCACGACGACGCCAACCGGGCGCTGATGGGTTCGAACATGCAGCGCCAGGCGGTGCCGCTGCTGAAGGCCGACGCGCCGCTCGTCGGCACCGGCATGGAGCGCCGCGCGGCGCTGGACACGGGCGATGTGCTGCTGACCCGCACGCCGGCACGATCGAGCTCGTCGACGCCAATCAGATCGTGATCGAGACGACCGACGGCAAGAAGGACGAGTACGAGCTACAGAAGTTCATGCGCTCCAACCAGGGCACGCTGATCCACCACAAGCCGCGTGTGAGACCGGGTCAGAAGGTCAAGGCCGGCGACGTGCTCGCCGACGGCTCCTCGACCGACAAGGGCGAGATGGCGCTCGGCAAGAACCTGATGGTCGCCTTCATGTCCTGGGAGGGCTACAACTTCGAGGACGCGATCATCCTCTCCAAGCGACTCGTGCAGGACGACGAGCTCACCTCGATTCACATCGAGGAGTACGAGATCGACGCCCGCACGACCAAGCTCGGCGAGGAGGAGATCACGCGCGACATACCCAACCGCTCGGAGGAGTCGCTGCGCAACCTCGACGACCACGGGATCGTGCGCGTCGGCGCGGAGGTGGCCTCCGGCGACCTGCTCGTCGGCAAGGTGACCCCGAAGGGCGAGACCGAGCTGACGGCCGAGGAGAAGCTGATCCGCGCGATCTTCAAGGAGAAGGCGCGCGAGGTGCGCGACACATCGCTGAAGGTTCCCCACGGCGAGGGCGGCGTAGTAATCGACGTGATGACATTCAGCCGCGACGCCGGTGACGACCTGCCTCCGGGCGTGAACGACCTGGTGCGCGTGTTCGTTGCCAAGAAGCGCAAGATCTCTGAGGGCGACAAGCTCGCGGGCCGGCACGGCAACAAGGGTGTGATCTCAAAGATCGTCAACGTGCAGGACATGCCGTTCTTGGAGGACGGCACCCCAGTCAACGTGATCCTCAACCCGCTCGGCGTACCGAGTCGCATGAACGTCGGGCAGATCCTCGAGACGCATCTTGGCTGGGCGGCCGCGCAGGGCTGGTATGACGATGGCTCTGAGGCCTACAAGGAAGCCCACGAGGCCAACGGACACAGCAACGGCGCCACCTCCTCCGCGCGCGTGTACGTCTCCACGCCAGTGTTCGATGGCGCCACCGTGGCAGATGTAGACGAGGCGCTCGTGCGCTGGCAGGACGAGCACAAGGGCCGGATTCGCATGGACGTCGACAAGAGCCGCCGCCCCGGCGAGCAGGCCTCGGGCAAGATGACCTTGTTCAACGGGCGCACCGGGGAGCCGTTCGAGGAGCAGGTGACGGTCGGATACATGTACATCCTCAAGCTCCTGCACCTCGTCGATGACAAGATCCACGCTCGCTCGACCGGCCCATATTCGCTGGTCACCCAGCAGCCGCTGGGCGGCAAGGCGCAGTTCGGCGGGCAGCGCTTCGGTGAGATGGAGGTGTGGGCACTGGAGGCCTTCGGCGCCGCCTACACGCTGCAGGAGATGCTGACGATCAAGTCCGATGACACCGTCGGGCGCGTGAAGGCCTATGAGGCGATCGTCAAGGGCGAGAACATCGCCGAGCCGTCGATTCCAGAGTCCTTCAAGGTGTTGCTGAAGGAGATGCAGTCGCTCGCGCTCGACGTGAACGTGGTTTCCGAGGAAGGCCAGCGCACGGAGATACGCGACGAAGACGACGATTTGCTGCGCGCCGCTGAGGAGCTCGGCATCGACCTCTCCGGCGTGCGTGCCATAGCCAGCGACGCGCCTGTGCAGGAGCCGGAGAGCGAGGTAAGCGATGGGGCGCCGGCGGCGGGCGCCGATGCGCCCCTGGCGCTCTCAGAGGACGAGGAGGGTGAGGCCGCGGAGGAGCCGCTCGACGTCGAGGAGCTGCTTGGAGAGGTCGCGATTGACGAGGACGACGGGCTTGCAACTGACGAGATTGTGGAGGACACACCGTGATTGACATCAACAACTTCGACGCCATTGAGATCTCACTCGCGTCCTCCAAGCAGATCCGCAGCTGGAGCTCGGGCGAGGTGATCAAGCCCGAGACGATCAACTACCGCACGCTGAAGCCTGAGAAGGACGGCCTGTTCTGTGAGCGCATCTTCGGCCCGACCAAGGATTGGGAGTGCTACTGCGGCAAGTACAAGCGAGTTCGTTACAAGGGCATCGTCTGCGAGCGCTGTGGCGTGGAGGTCACGCGCTCGAAGGTTCGCCGCGAGCGGATGGGTCACGTCGACCTGGCCGCCCCGGTCAGCCACATCTGGTTCTTCAAGGGCGTGCCCAGCCGCATCGGCTACCTGCTGGACATGGCGCCGAAGGAACTCGAGAAGGTTTTGTATTTTGCGGCGTCGATCATCACTTGGGTCGATGACGAGGCGCGCACGAAGGACCTCGACTCCCTGGAGAAGGAGGTCAACAAGGTGCTGGACTCCTACGCGGCCGAACGCGAGGAGCGCGTGCTCGAGCTGCGCGAGTCACTCAAGCGCCGTGAGAAGTACCTGCAGAACGGCAAACAAACGCACTTCAACGATGAAGACCACCTGTGGGCGGACTCGCTCGACATCAACCTGGCCAAGATCTCTGATGAGGAGCGCGAGAAGCTCACAAAGGAGCTGCGCAAAGCCTTCGACGCGGACATCGCCGACACCGAGGCCTACATCGAGGATGGGGCCGAGCGTATGCGCAATGTTTGGGAGCTGTTCAAGACGATGGAGCCCAAGCAGATCGAGCATGACGAGACGACCTTCCGCGAGCTGAAGGAGCGCTTCGGCTCCTCTTACGGATTCGGGGAGTACTTCCGCGGCGGGATGGGCGCCGAAGCGGTTCGCGACCTGCTCCAGCAGGTCGACCTGGAGGCCGAACGGGTCGAGCTCGAGGACCAGGTCGAAGACCGCCAAAGGCCAGAAGCAGGCTCGCGCGGTTAAGCGCCTGAAGGTCGTCTCGGCGTTCATCCAGTCCGGGAACAGGCCCGAGCTGATGGTGCTCGACGCCGTGCCGGTGATCCCCCCGGAGTTGCGGCCGATGGTGCAGCTCGACGGCGGACGCTTCGCCACGTCTGACCTCAACGATCTCTACCGCAGGGTGATCAACCGCAACAACCGCCTCAAGCGGCTGCTCGACCTCGGCGCGCCCGAGATCATCGTCAACAACGAGAAGCGCATGCTGCAGGAGGCCGTCGACGCGCTGTTCGACAACGGTCGTCGCGGGCGCCCGGTGACCGGTCCCGGCAACCGCCCGCTGAAGTCGTTGTAGCGACATGCTCAAGGGCAAGCAGGGGCGCTTCCGCCAGAACCTGCTCGGCAAGCGCGTCGACTACTCCGGGCGCTCGGTGATCGTGGCCGGCCCGTACCTGAAGCTGCACCAGTGCGGGCTGCCGAAGATCATGGCGCTGGAGCTGTTCAAGCCGTTCATCATGGCCCGGCTGGTCGAGCGCAAGTCCGCGCAGAACATCAAGGCGGCCAAGAAGATGGTCGACTCGGGAATCGGCGAGGTCTGGGACGTGCTCGAGGAGGTCATCCACGAGCACCCGGTGCTGCTCAACCGCGCGCCGACGCTGCACCGCCTGGGTATCCAGGCGTTCGAGCCACTGCTGGTCGAGGGCAAGGCGATCCAGGTGCACCCGCTGGTCTGCCACGCGTTCAACGCCGACTTCGACGGCGACCAGATGGCTGTGCACCTGCCGCTTTCGGCCGAGGCACAGGCGGAGGCGCGGATCCTGATGCTGTCCTCCAACAACATCCTGTCCCCGGCGCACGGGGCGCCGCTGGCGACCCCGACGCAGGACATGATCCTCGGCGCCTACTACCTGACCTACGGCCCGGAGGCCGAGGATCTGGCGAAGATCGACCGCGCTACGCACGAGCCACGTCCGCACGTGTTCCGTACCGCGCAGGAGGCCGAGCTCTCCTACGAGGGTGGCGTGGTGAAGCTGCACGACATCGCCGAGTTCCGTCCATACGGGCGCGAGGGCGGCCATGTGCTAACGACGATCGGGCGGATCATCTACAACGACCGCATCGAGCGCGCGCTCGCCGAGGCGCTGGGCGACGAGTTCGACGCCGGCAAGTACGTGTTCGTCAACCAGTCGATGAAGAAGCGCGACACCACCCGTCTGATCGACGCACTGGTGCAGACCTACGGCGCGACCACGATCTCGCTGGTGCTCGACGCGTTCAAGGATCTCGGCTTCAAGTACGCCACGCAGGCGGGCATCACGATCTCCAAGAACGATGTCGTGGTCCCGCCCGAGAAGCAGGACATCCTCAACAAGTACGACAAGCTCGTGGGAGCCATCACCGACCAGTACGACGACGGGCTGATCACCCAGGAGGAGCGTCACGAGGCCGTCGTCGAGAAGTGGAACGCGGCGACCGACGAGGTGGCGGAAGCGATGATCGAAAACCTCGAGGAGCTGAACCCGATCTTCATGATGGCCAACTCCGGCGCGCGTGGCTCGTTCAAGCAGATCCGCCAGCTGGCGGGGATGCGGGGCCTGATGGCCAACCCGAAGGGTGAAATCATCGAGCGCCCGATCAAGGCCAACTTCATGGAGGGCCTGTCGGTGCTCGAGTACTTCATCTCCACGCACGGCGCACGCAAGGGGCTGGCGGACACCGCGCTTCGGACCGCCGACTCGGGCTACCTGACCCGCAGGCTGGTCGACGTGGCCCAGGATGTGATCATCCGCGAAGCTGACTGTGGCGCGGAGGAGTACATCGAAATGGCCGTCTTCAAGCCCGGCGGCGACCCCAACGACGATCTCGTCGGGCGGATCACGGCCACGGCGGTAAAGACCAAGCGCGGGCGGATGCTCGCCGAGCAGGGCGCCGAGATCGGCCGCGCGGAGTTCGCCGAGATCGTGGAGGCGTTCAAAGATGATCACGAGAAGGGCACGAATGTGCTCGTACCGGTGCGCTCGGTGCTCAAGTGCCGTGCGCCGAGCGGTGTGTGCCAGGCTTGCTACGGCAGGGCGATGGCGACGGGCGCGCTCGCGCAGATCGGCGATGCCGTGGGCATCATCGCCGCGCAGTCGATCGGCGAGCCCGGCACGCAGCTGACGATGCGGACCTTCCACACCGGCGGGGTCGCCGGGGCGGACATCACGCACGGCCTGCCGCGTGTCGTCGAGCTGTTCGAGGCGCGCAAGCCGAAGGGCCTGGCGAAAATCGCCGAGCAGGACGGCGTGGTATCGATCGAGGAGACGGACAAAGCTCTGACGGTGGTCATCACAGATGAGGCCGGCGAGGAGCATCGCCACGCCTTCCCGCGGCGCACACGCCTGTTCGTCGCCGCGAACGAGAAGATCACTGCGGGCCGGCAGCTCAACGAGGGCTCTGTCTACCCGCACGAGCTGCTCGCCATCCGTGGGCGCACCGAGACCGAGCAGTACCTGGTGAAGGAGGTTCAGGAGGTCTACAAGTCCCAGGGCGTGGACATCAACGACAAGCACATCGAGCTGATCGTGCGCCAGATGCTGAAGAAGGTGCGTGTCGACCAGAAGGGCGACACCGACTACCTGCCGGGCCAGTTCGTGGACCGCTTCGATTTCGCGAAGGTCAACGAGGAAGTGATCGCAAAGAAGGGCGAGGCCGCCCAGTTCGAGGACATCATCCTCGGTATCACCAAGGCGTCTTTGAACACAGATTCGTTCCTCTCGGCGGCCTCCTTCCAGGAGACCACGAAGGTCCTGACCGACGCAGCGCTAGAGGGCAAGACCGATCGTCTGAACGGTCTGAAGGAGAACGTGATCATCGGCAAGCTGATCCCTGCCGCCACGGGCCTGAAGCGCTACCGGCGGATCGAGATCGAACCGTCGCAGCCGCTGCCGCGCGCGATCGACGATGTCGGCCTGCTCGACCAGGACGAGATCGCCGCCGAGCTGGGACTGTCGGGCGGCGGAGGCTATGGGCACGAGTTTGACGCCGACCTGGCATCGCTCGAGAAGATCGGCGCGGGCGGCACCGACCCAGGTTTCGTCGAGGAGCTGGCCGACCTGGCGATCCCAGAGGACTCCGGGAAGTAGCCCTCAGGCGCGCCCGGGCAATGCCCGGGCGAATTGCCTTGTGCAGGCGCCTGCGGTGAGAGGATTCTCACCGGCACGGGGCGCGACACCGGCCGGGGTGTGGTGTTCTGAAGGGCCATGAGCGCGCGCCGGATGACGCGCAGGTCCCTGCTCGCCACCACGGCAGGTGCGATGGCCAGCGGCCTGGTGAGCCCAGGGTCCGTGCTGGCGGCGCTGGGCGCTCCGCCGCGCCCCGTGCTCGAAGAGCGCTGGCTGGGAAGACTCACACCGAGCGGGGCGACGATCGAGCTCACACGCATAGCGGACCTCGCCGGCGTCGAATGGCGGGCGCCGGCTGTGGCCGGACTGGAACTGCGCTTCCGCGACGGTGCCGGGCGCTGGAGCCGCTGGGTCTCTGGGGCAGGACACGGGCACGGACCGGACGCAGCACCGGTCACGGGGAGGCTCATCGGCGATCCTGTGTGGACGGGTGGGAGCACTGCGGTGCAGCTGCGCCCGACGCGGACCCTCACGGGTGTGCGACTTCATCTCGTGGACGTGAGCGGCGGCGCTGGGGCGCGCAAGCAGGCGCTCGCCCTCGGCCCGCTGGCGTTGGCGGCGGCGCTGCCGCTGGCCACACCATCACTGCCCGCCGGTGCGGGGCAGCCGCCGATCGTGGCGCGCCGGGCGTGGGCCCAGGAGTCCTCGCACCCGAGGGTGGTGCCGGGGTATGGGACGGTGCGGATGGCGTTCGTGCATCACACCGAGAACCCCAACGGCTACGGCGCTGGCGAGGTGCCGGCGATGCTCAGGGCGATCTACGCCTTCCACCGTTATGTGAATGGGTGGAACGACATCGGCTACAACTTTGTTGTCAACTCCTACGGGCGCATCTTCGAGGCGCGCGCGGGAGGGATAGACGAGCCGGTCGTGGGCGCGCATGCTGGCGGCTACAACCTCGCGTCCACCGGGATCGCCGTGCTCGGCTCGTTCATGAGCACGCCGATAACCTCACGCGCGCGGCGCGCGCTCGAGCAGCTGCTGGCGTGGAAGCTCTCGCTGCATGGGCTCCCGAGCGAGGGGAGGGTGACCGTAAGGGTCAATCCGGCGGGCGCCGTCTACAGTCGCTTTCCGGCGAATGCCCGCGTCTCCCTCCCACGGGTCGCGGGTCACCGCGACGGCGATTCGACTGATTGCCCGGGGAACGTCCTGTACGGAGAGCTGCCTGAGATCCGCGCACGGGTGCGGCGATTGGCCTCCCGCCCGGTGCGGGTGACGCTTGCGTTGGTGGAATCCGCCGCGCCGGGCCCCCGGACGCCGGGCGCGCCGGGCGGGGAACCCGCGAGCGAAGTACCGACGCTCACCGGCAGCCTTGCTTTCCTCGGCGGCGGGGTGGGAGGCACACCAATTGCGGGCGCGCCGATCATGCTGCAGGCGCGCATCGTGAGCAGGAAGGGGGAAGCGGTGGACGAGCGTACGATCGCCGAAGCCGTGACCAACGCGGAAGGGAGGTGGTCACTGCCAGTGAGCATCTCCCCCGAAGGCATGCCGGTGTCACTGCGAGCGCTGTGCCCAGGCGCCAAAGGCATACCGGCGGCGGTCTCTGACCCGCTGCACCTCCCGGGTACGCCCGTCTTCAGTCCGCCGTCAGCCCTAGCTCCTGGGCCCACTCCGCCAGCTGCTTCGCCTCCCGCGCCGTGAGCCCTTGCTCGGGCTCGGTCTGCACGAGCAGCGTTGGCGCCGGGCGTTGCAGCGCCCACGCATGACAGGCGGGGTTGAAGGCGTCATCGATCCATGCAAGCGGGCGCCCACCTGCGTGCGCGGTGATCGCATCGAGCTTCCAGTGCGCATTGGTCAGTCTCCTTCCGCCCACCCCGGGCGCAAAGCGCAGGAATGGCAGGCCCGCGGGCAAGCCGAGCAGGCGCGGCAGGTATTCCTCGGCCTTCTCCTCCCAGCCGCTGCACCAGACAAGCTCGAAGTCGCGGGCGAGAAGCAGAAGGTGCCCGGCCGCGGCGCGCGAAAGGAAGTGCGGAATGCCGTCGATCGTGTGGAACGAGCCGTCGAGGTCCCCGCAGTGCGGGGCATGGAGGGCGGAGCTGGGAAAGCAGCCGAACAGCGAGATCACGCCGTCGATATCGACCATCAGCAACGGCTTGCGGGCGGACCGGGCGGAGGGCTCTTTAGCTCGCATACAGGTTGGGCAGAGTAATCTGCCTGGATCTGCCGCGGCAAGTAAAGCAGCAAGACGTTGCCGCCGATGGAGCCTCGCAGGAAGCGAGGCGAGCCGTTGCGCCTCTCCGCAATTCCTCCCACCACAAAGTGCTCTGGCCTACCTACTCATGAACAAGCCCAACTACCAAACTGACCGCCCGTACAGCGGGCTCGCCCAGCGATGAGCCTCGAGCTGGGAATTCTGCTGGCGCTCGGGTGTGCGTTTGTGGCGAATCTGGGCTTCTTCTACAAGTACCGCGGCGCCAACTCGGTGCCCAAGGTCGAAGTAAGCCACCCACTGCGCTCCGCGAAGGCTCTGTTCGCCTCCAAGTGGTTCGCGCTGGGCATGGTCGTCGCGACAGCGAGCTGGGGATTGCACGTGATCGCGCTGGCGCTGGCGCCGATGTCGGTGATCCAGGTGGCGCTCGCGGCTGGGATGGTGTTCATCGCGGTGATGGCCGACCGGATGTTTGGTTTCGAGGTCGGTACACGCCAGTGGATTGGCCTATCGCTGACGGCGATTGGGCTGGTGATGCTCGGGCTGACGCTGCCGGCTATGCATGGCACGCACTCGCAGTTCTCCCAAGCGGCGATGATCTCGTTTGAGGCAGGACTGTTTGGCCTCGGTGGCCTGTTGATCATGGGACGGCGGATGGGCGGTCCGGTCGAGCACCACGGCGTGATGCTGGGGGCAGCGGCGGGCATTTTGTTCGGCGTATCGGATACCGCGATCAAGGCGCTGACGGGTATCACCGGCGCACACGGGGTGATCGGGCTATTGCTGAGCCCGTGGCTGCTGGTGGCGGTGCTCGCCTCGATCGTCGCGTTTTACGCCTCCGCGCGCGGGCTGCAGGACGGCGACGCCGTGCCAGTGATCGCCGTGACGGGCACCGCGGCGAACATCGCCGGAATCGCCGGGGGGATCGTCGTATTCGGCGATCCGATGGCGGGGAGCACGCTGGGAGTAGTGCTGCAGGCCACGGCGTTCGTGCTGGTGGTCGTCGCCGCCGCGCTTATGCCCGCGCCCGTGCGCTCTGCCGGCCTCGCTGCGCGGGCGTAGCGCTGCTAGGATCCCCAACCGGATGCCAACAACCTCTCAGCTCGTGCGCAAGGGCCGCGTCACTCCCAAGAAGAAGCTCGCCACACCCGGCCTGAAGTCCGGGAAAGGGCGCAAGAAGAAGGTCGCCGCGCCGCAGCGGCGCGGGGTTTGCACGCGCGTGTACACGACGACTCCGAAGAAGCCTAATTCCGCACTGCGGAAGGTCGCGCGTGTGAGGATCTCCGGCTCGATCGAGGTGACCGCTTACATCCCTGGCGAGGGTCACAATTTGCAAGAGCACTCGGTGGTGCTCGTACGCGGTGGCCGCGTGAAGGATTTGCCGGGCGTTCGCTACAAGGTCGTGCGCGGAACGCTCGATGCGGCCGGGGTGAGCGATCGCAAGAAGGCCCGCTCACAGTACGGCGTGAAGAAGAAATAGCCGATGCCCCGCCGCGCAGCAGCCCAGGTCCGGCCCGTCGAGCCGGACCCGATACATCGCTCGAAGCTCGTCCAGCAGGTCATCAACAAGGTGATGCTCGACGGCAAGAAGTCCACGGCCGAGCGGATCGTCTACGACGCGCTCGCGCTGATCGGCGAGCGCTCGGACAAAGACCCGGTCGAGACGCTAGAGGCCTCGATCAAAGCGCTCACGCCGACGCTCGAGGTTAAATCGCGTCGCGTCGGCGGCGCCACCTACCAGGTTCCCGTCGAGGTCGCCTCGCGGCGCGCACGCACGCTCGCCGTTCGCTGGCTCGTCGAGTTCGCCCGCCAGCGCCGCGAGAAGACGATGGCCCAGCGGCTCGCCAACGAGCTCACCGATGCGATGTCTCAGCAGGGTGGCGCCTACAAGCGCAAGGACGACATCTACCGTATGGCCCAGGCCAACAAGGCCTTCGCCCACTACCGCTGGTAGTTGTGGGAGGGGGTACTGGGGGAGGGCCTGCCCTCCCCCAGACTCAATGGATGGCCCAGCGGCTCGCCAACGAGCTCACTGACGCGATGTCTCAGCAGGGTGGCGCCTACAAGCGCAAGGACGACATCTACCGTATGGCCCAGGCCAACAAGGCTTCGCCCACTACCGCTGGTAGATAGCCGCCTCCCTTAGGAGGCTCCCGGCCCTTCGCTACGGTGACAGGCATGTCCTCCGCCCCCGCTGTTTCACCCGCCGCGGGCGATCGCATCGAGCGCCATGTCTGGGTGGTTGCGGGCGTGGTGATCCTGGGGATGATCATGTCGATCCTCGACACGACGATCGTCAACGTCGCCCTGCGGACCCTTAGCCACGACCTGCACAGCCCGGTCTCCCAGATCCAATGGGTCATCACCGGCTATCTGCTCTCGCTGGCGGCGGTCATCCCGGTGACGGGTTGGGCGGCGCGGCGGTATGGCGCCAAGCGCGTATACATGACCTCGCTCGTCCTGTTCACGGCCGGCTCGGCGCTGTGTGCCATGGCCAGCTCGACCACCTCGCTCGTGCTCTTCCGCGTGTTGCAGGGGGCCGGCGGCGGGATGATCATGCCGGTCGGTCAGCTGATCATGGCCCAGGTCGCCGGGCCAAAGCGAATGGGGCGGGTGATGGGGATCGTCGCGATGCCAGCGATGCTGGCGCCGATCCTCGGACCGGTGCTTGGCGGGACGATCCTGCAGAACCTGCACTGGTCGTGGATCTTCCTCGTCAACCTGCCGATTGGCTTGATCGCGTTCGTGCTGGGCTGGCGCATGCTGCCACAGACCGACTCCGGCGATGCCGGGCGCCTGGACGTGGTCGGTCTTGGGTTGCTCTCGAGCGGCGCGACGGCGGTCGTCTACGGCCTCTCAGAGCTCGGCACGAGCGCCAGCCTGAGCGCCCCGTCGGTGGTCTGGCCCACCGCCGCCGGCCTGTTGCTCGTTGGCGCGTTCTGCTGGCACGCGCTGCGCGCAGAGCGCCCGCTGCTGGATGTCAGGCTGTATGCCAATCGTGTCTTCGGGGCCGCTTCGCTGACGACGTTTGGCCTCGGCGCGGCCCTGTTCGGAGCGATGATTCTGGTGCCGCTCTACTACCAGGAGGTGCGCCACGAGAGCGTCATCGTCACCGGCCTTCTGACCGGCCCGCAGGGTCTCGGGATGCTGCTGGTGATGCCGCTATCGGGACGGCTCAGCGAACGCTTCGGCGGTGGTCGCGTGGCGCTGGCGGGCGTGTCGGTCCTGTGCCTGGGAACGCTCCCGCTGGCGTTCGTCAGCCCTAGCACCTCGGTCCTTGAGATTTCGCTCGTGCTGGTCCTGCGGGGCGTTGGCATCGGGTTCTCGTTCATGCCCGCGATGACCGCCGCGTTTGCGTCGCTGAAGCCCGAGCAGCTCTCCGACGCTACGCCCCAGCTGAACGTCGTGCAGCGGGTCGGCGGTGCGATCGGAACGGCGGTGCTCGCCGTGGTCCTG
Organism: uncultured Solirubrobacterales bacterium; assembly: GCA_963817605.1. Taxonomy (GTDB): domain Bacteria; phylum Actinomycetota; class Thermoleophilia; order Solirubrobacterales; family Solirubrobacteraceae; genus Palsa-744. Next base: position 67,186 of record CAWFOV010000002.1, read on the forward strand.
CAGCGGGCGGGCGGGCACGCCCCGTCGGTCAGCAAGCTCGCAGGCGCGTTCGACACCGCCTACTGGTGGTCGCTGGGGATCTGTGTGCTCTCGCTGATTCCCTGCGCGGTGCTGCTGCGTGCAGAGAATCCGCGCGCAAAGCCGGCCCACGAGGCGGGGAACGCGGAGGCGACCGTCGAGCCGCTCGGTGCTTAGAGGATCCTCCTGGCCCCCGGCGGGAGCCTTCGTAAAAGCCGGGAAACGCCCGTATTGCTCTGCTATAGTCGTGCCTCGCTTCGCGGGCGGAGCAGTCGTGCGAGCATGTCCCGCAGAGCTAACTATCAAGATGGAGACCTCGAGCAGATAGCGACGCGAACCGGTCCAATAGACCTGTAGCGCGCGTGGGCCCGGGGGGCCCATTTTTTTTGCCCAAGTCAGCACCAGCCCCGCCGTCTGAGAGTCACCTGAGCCATGCCACGCAAGTTCACCCTCCAGAACACCCGGAACATCGGGATCATGGCGCACATCGACGCCGGTAAGACGACGACGACCGAGCGCATCCTGTACTACACCGGGCGCACGTACAAGATCGGCGAGGTCCACGAGGGCGCCGCCGTGATGGACTGGATGGAGCAGGAGCAGGAGCGCGGCATCACGATCACCTCGGCCGCCACCACGGCGCGAGTGGAAGGACCACCGCATCAACATCATCGACACGCCCGGACACGTCGACTTCACCGTAGAGGTCGAGCGCTCGCTGCGTGTCCTGGACGGTGCAATCGCCCTATTCGACTCGGTCGCTGGCGTCGAGCCGCAGTCGGAGACGGTGTGGCGCCAGGCCGACAAGTACCACGTCCCGCGGATCGCCTACATCAACAAGATGGACCGCACGGGCGCCGACTTCGACATGGGCGTGCAGACGATGATCGATCGTCTCGGCGCCCACCCCGTCCCGATCCAGCTGCCGATCGGCTCCGAGGGCGACTTCCTCGGCGTCGTCGACCTGGTTGCGATGAAAGCGATCGTCTACAAGGACGAGTTGGGCAAGGAACAGGAAGAAATTGAGATTCCCGAGAACCTCGCTGCAGCGGCGGCCACTGCCCGCGAACACCTGCTCGAGGAGGTCTCCCACTACGACGATGCGCTGCTCGAGCTGCTGCTCGAGGAGGCCGAGGTGCCCGATGAGGTTCTCAAGAATGCGATCCGCAAGGCGACGCTTTCGACCAAGCTGACCCCGGTGCTGTGTGGCTCGTCGTTCAAGAACAAGGGGGTGCAGCCTCTGCTCGACGCGGTGATCGACTTCCTGCCTTCACCACTCGATGTGCCGGCGGTGCTCGGCACCGAATTGATCAGGGGCGAGGAGGAGGAGCGGCAGGTGGAGCGCCACGCCGACGATTCCGAGCCGTTCGCCGCCCTCGCCTTCAAGATCGCAGCCGACCCCTACGTCGGCAAGCTCACCTACTTCCGCGTCTACTCGGGTCACCTCGAGGCGGGCGCCAAGATCCTCAACGTGGGCAGCGGACGCACCGAGCGGATCGGGCGCATTCTGATGATGCATGCCAACGAGCGCGAGGAGGTCGCCGAGGTCTTCGCAGGCGACATCGCTGCCGCTGTCGGCATCAAGCAGGTGATTACCGGTGACACGCTCGCAGACCCCCAGCACCCGATCCACCTCGAGAACATCGTCTTTCCCGAGCCCGTCATCAAGGTAGCGGTCGAGCCCAAGACAAAGGTCGACCAGGAGAAGATGTCGGTCGCGCTCGGTCGCCTGGCTGAGGAGGACCCGACCTTCCAGGTGCGCACCAACGAGGAGACCGGCCAGACCGAGATCTCGGGCATGGGTGAGCTGCACCTCGAGGTGCTCGTCGACCGCATGAAGCGTGAGTTCGGTGTCGAGGCGAATGTCGGGCGCCCGCAGGTCTCCTATCGCGAGACGGTGCGCGCGACGGTCGAGAAGATCGAAGGTAAGTTCGTACGCCAGACAGGCGGCTCGGGCCAGTTCGGGGTTGTCTTCATCAACCTCGAGCCCGCGCCGGGCGAAGGCTTTGAGTTCATCAACAAGGTCAAGGGTGGGAATATCCCCTCGGAATACATTCCGGCGGTCAAGAAGGGCGTCGAAGAGGCGTTGGAGAACGGCGTGAAGGCCGGCTACCCGATGGTCGACCTGCGCGTCACGCTCACCGACGGCAAGTATCACGATGTCGACTCCTCGGAGATCGCCTTCAAGGTGGCCGGCTCGATCGCCTTCAAGGAGGCGGCCAGGCGCGCCAAGCCCGTGCTGCTGGAGCCGATCTTCGCTGTCGAGGTCGTCACGCCCGAGGATTTCTTGGGCGAGGTGATCGGAGACTTGAGCCGCCGCCGCGGGCGCGTAGAGGGTCAGGAGCGCCGCGGCAATGCGTTGGTGGTGACCGCGCGTGTGCCTTTGTCAGAGATGTTCGGCTACGCGACCGACCTGCGCTCGAACACGCAGGGACGTGCTAACTACACGATGCAGTTCGAGGCTTACGAGGAGGTACCCCCGAACATCGCCGAGAAGATCGTCGAACAGCGCACGGGGGAACCGGTCCCGGCGTAGGGACTCGATACCCACCGCCCCTGAGCCGGGAGAGTCCTCACCGCGAAGCTCAAGAGCACCCAGCAAACACGAAGATCCGCATTTAGATAGATTTCCCCGGTTCGCCCTCAGAGCGGCGAGCCTAAACAAGCCGATTGAGGAGCGAACAAAAAGTGGCGAAGGAGAAGTTCGAGCGCGACAAGCCGCACGTCAACGTCGGGACCATCGGTCACATCGACCATGGCAAGACGACGCTGACCGCTGCCATCACGACTGTGCTGGCGGAGAAGATGGGCGGCGAAGCCCGTAGCTTCGAGGAGATCGACAACGCTCCGGAGGAGAAGGAGCGCGGGATCACGATCGCCACTTCGCACGTCGAGTACCAGACTGAGAACCGTCACTACGCACACGTCGACTGCCCGGGGCACGCCGATTACGTGAAGAACATGATCACCGGCGCCGCCCAGATGGACGGGGCGATCCTCGTGGTGTCCGCCGCCGACGGGCCGATGCCACAGACGCGCGAGCACATCCTGCTGGCCCGCCAGGTGGGCGTCCCTTACATCGTGGTGTTCCTCAACAAGGCCGACATGGTCGACGACGAGGAGCTGCTGGAGCTGGTCGAGGTCGAGGTTCGCGAGCTGCTGAGCGAGTACGACTTCCCCGGAGATGACATCCCGTTCATCACTGGCTCGGCGCTGAAGGCGCTGGAAGGCGATGAGGAGTACAAGGGCAAGATCGTCGAGCTCGCAGAGGCGCTCGACTCCTACATCCCCGAGCCCGTACGTGAGCTCGACAAGCCGTTTTTGATGCCGGTCGAGGATGTCTTCTCGATCACCGGCCGCGGCACAGTGGCCACGGGCCGTATCGAGCAGGGGATCGTGAACACCGGCGACACCGTGGAAATCGTGGGCATCCACGACTCGACCTCGACGGTCGTCACGGGCGTTGAGATGTTCCGGAAGATCCTCGACCAGGGGCAGGCCGGAGACAACGTGGGTTGTCTGCTGCGCGGCACCAAGCGCGAGGAGATCGAGCGCGGCCAGGTGCTGTGCAAGCCCGGGTCGATCACTCCGCACACAAAGTTCAAGTCCGAGGTATACGTGCTCAAGAAGGAGGAGGGTGGCCGCCACACCCCATTCTTCACGGGCTACAGGCCTCAGTTCTACTTCCGTACAACCGACGTGACCGGTCAGGCCAAGCTCCCCGAGGGGGTTGAGATGGTGATGCCCGGTGACAACGTCCAGATGGAGATCGAGCTGATTCAGCCGATCGCGATGGACCAGGGCCTGCGCTTTGCCATCCGGGAGGGCGGCCGCACGGTTGGCTCGGGCGTGGTCTCAGAGATCATCGAGTAGCACGCGCTCCCGGCCTTTCGCCGGGGGGCGCGCCCATTGGTAGTCCGATACGACGATGCAAGCCCCGCCGCAGTGGCGAGGGAGCGGGTTGCCCCGGATGGGAGCCCGCCCGCCCCGCACTTTCTGCGCCGTCCGGGAAGGGGCAGAGAAAGAGTTCACTGCGCCGGTAAGAGAAGCATTTGACGTTCAATCTGAAGAACTGCGATCCACCACCAAAAGAACTGCAAGGCGAGAAACTGCAATGGCAGCGACCCAGAACAAGATCCGCATCCGCTTGAAGGCATATGACACGTCCGCGATCGAGTCGGCGGCGAAGGAGATCGTGGAGACGGCTACGCGCACTGGCGCGAGCGTGTCTGGCCCTGTGCCGTTGCCGACCGAGAAGAACGTGTACTGCGTGATCCGCTCGCCGTTCAAGGACAAGGACTCGCGCGAGCATTTTGAGATCCGCACGCACAAGCGGCTGATCGACATTCACCAGCCGACGCCGAAGACGGTTGACTCGCTGCAGCGTCTGGACCACCTGCCCGCGGGTGTGGACATTGAGATCCGCCTGGCTAATTGACTTGATCCGATGGCGGCGATACTCGCAAAGAAGCTCGGCATGACCCAGGTCTTCCAGGAGGATGGGAGAGTCGCACGCGTGACCGTGCTCGAAGCCGGACCGTGTCCGGTGACAGCCATCCGCACGGTGGAGCGCGACGGCTATGAGGCCGTTCAGCTGGCGTTTGGCAAGAGCAAGGAGAAGCATCTCAGTAAGCCCGAGATAGGCCATCTGAAGAAGGCCGATGCGCCACCGATGCGCCATCTCGTGGAGTTCCGCGATGAGGCCGGTGAGCTGCAGGTCGGCGAGAAGGTGACGGTGGAGGCCTTTGAGGTGGGGATGCGCGTGAAGGTCGCGGGGAGATCCAAGGGGAAGGGCTTTCAGGGAACGATCAAGCGCCACAACTTCGTGAGCGGCCCGAAGTCCCACGGTTCGCACAACGTACGCGCGCCCGGCTCGATCGGAGCTTCGGCGACGCCCTCGCGCGTGTTCAAGGGAATTCGCGGCCCGGGGCAGATGGGTAACCGGCGGGCGACGCAGAAGGGCCTTGAGATAGTCGCGGTGGACGCGGCAGAGAACCTGCTGATGGTGCGCGGAAGCGTACCTGGGGCGAGGGGTGCGCTGGTGGAGGTACGCAGCGATGCCTGACGCGCCTATATTGGGTACCCGCCCACCCGGTGCCAGCCCGTCCGCCTCCAGCGCCAAAAAGGTCAAGCTCGACGAGAGTGCCTTCACGGCTCGCTTCAACGGTCCGCTTGTGCATCAAAGCGTGCGAGCTGAGCAGGCGGCTCGCAGGCGGGGCACAGCGGCGACGAAGACTCGCGGCATGGTGTCCGGCGGTGGCGCCAAGCCGTGGCGCCAGAAGGGCACCGGCCGTGCCCGCGCGGGATCGAACCGCTCGCCAATTTGGACCGGCGGTGGCACGGTGTTCGGGCCCCAGCCACGCTCCTACACGTTTAAGGTCAACCGCAAGGAGCAGCGCGCTGCGCTGCGCAGCGCATTGTCGCTGCATGCTGAGCGCGGCTCGGTCGCGATCCTCGACGTGGGCGCGTTCACGGCTCCGAAGACCCGCCAAGCGCTCGAGTTGCTCGAAGACTGGGGTCAGGACTCACCGACGCTTGTCATGCTTGCGCCCGAGGAGTCTGGTGCCGCGCTGTCGTTTCGCAACCTCGCGCGCGTGGCTGTGCTGAGCGCTGCTGACGTGGGCGTCACCGAGTTGCTCGCCGCGGCCTCGCTGCTCATCTCCCACGCCGCGCTGAGCGAACTGTCGGCGCGTGCGGCGACGCCGCGTGCGGGCGCCATGAGCGAGAAGGACGAGGCTGCCTGATGGACCACTCGCAGGTGATCATCCGCCCGGTCGTGTCCGAGAAGAGTTACGTCCTGTCGGCCCTTCACCGCTACACCTTCCGCGTCCACGATGACGCGCACAAGACGCAGATCCGCCAGGCGGTGGAGGCGCTGTTCGACGTGCACGTGGTCGAGGTGCGCACCTGCACCGTGAAGTCCAAGCCCAAGCGCCGCGGCACGACGAGCGGGCGTACGCGCACGTGGAAGAAGGCGATCGTGCAGATTCGCGCGGGCGAGAGCATTCCGATCTTCCAGGGCCTGCAGGCCCTAGAGAGCTAAATCATGGCCATTCGCAAGCCCAAGCCCACCAGTCCCGGTATGCGCTTCGTGTCCTATTCGGACTTCGCGGAGATCACCAAGTCAGAGCCCGAGAAGACGCTGGTGGAAGGGCTGAAGAAGAGCGGCGGGAGAAACGCGCACGGGCGCAAGACCTCACGCCACCGCGGCGGTGGCGCCAAGCGCGCCTACCGGCGGGTCGATTTCAAGCGTCGCAAGGACGGGGTGGACGCGAAGGTCGCGGCGATCGAGTACGACCCCAACCGCTCGGCGTATATCGCGCTGTTGCACTATGCCGATGGTGAGAAGCGCTACATCCTCGCGCCGCAGCGGCTGACGGTGGGGTCCACTGTGAGCTCCGGTGAGGGCGCTGAGGTCGCAGTGGGCAACTGCATGGAGCTGGCGAAGATGCCGGTTGGGACGGTGGTGCACAACGTCGAGTTGCAGCCGGGCCGCGGTGGCCAGCTGGCACGCTCGGCCGGCGCTTCGGTGCAGCTGATGGCCAAGGACGGCGACATGGCGACGCTCAGGCTGCCCTCGGGCGAGATGCGGCTGGTGCGCGCGGAGTGCCGGGCGACGGTGGGAACGATCGGCAATGCCGAGCACCAGAACGTGAAGGTGGGCAAGGCTGGGCGCAAGCGGCACATGGGCGTGCGCCCGCAGACGCGCGGGACGGCGATGAACCCTGTCGACCATCCGCACGGCGGCGGTGAGGGATCGACCACCGCCGGCCGGCACCCGGTCACCCCCTGGGGTGTGCCGACGCTCGGGTATCGCACGCGCAAGAAGAACAAGAGCTCTGACAAGTACATCGTGCGCGGCAGGCGCCGTGGGAAGGGCAAGCAGCGATGAGTAGATCCAGCAAGAAGGGGCCGTGGGTGGAAGAGCGCCTGATGAAGCGCATCGAGGCGCTGAACGCGGAGAACAGCAAAAAAATGCTGAGGACGTGGTCGCGGGCCTCGACGATCTTTCCGGAGATGGTGGGGCACACGATTGCGGTGCACGACGGCAAGAAGCACGTGCCGGTGTTCGTGAGCGAGTCGATGGTCGGGCACAAGCTCGGCGAGTTCGCGCCGACACGTACCTATCGCGGGCACGTCGGCTCGGGGAGGGTGCGCTAGTGAGCGCTGAGGACGAGAAAGACCCCGAGACCCAGACGCCGGGCAAGAAGGCCGGCGCGAGAAAAGCCGCTGCCAAAAAACCGGCAGCTGCCAAAAAACCGGCTGGTGCCAAAGTGCCTGCTGGGGCGAAGAAGCCCGCCGCGGCAAAAGAGCCCGCTGAGAAAAAAGCTCCGGCCGCCAAAAAGCCGGCGGCGGCGAAAGAGCCCGCGGCCGCGAAAGGGCCGGTCGCGAGCGAGCCGGAAAAAGCGAGTCGCGGCAAAGCGGCCCCGGCGAAACCGCGACGCAAAGTCGTCCGTGCGCATGCGCGCTACGTGCGCACGTCCGCGCGCAAGGCGCGTATGGTCTGCGGGCACCTGCGGGGTAAGACTGTTCCAGAGGCACGCGCTATCCTCGCCTTTACGCCTCGTGATGTGGCGCGTGACTGGAGCAAGCTGCTCGAGTCGGCCGTGGCGAACGCGGAGAGCAATCACGAGTTGTTGGAGGACGACCTGATCGTCCGTGAGGCATATGCCGACGAGGGGCCGACGATCAAGCGCTTTCGCCCGCGGGCGATGGGACGGGCGTCACCGATCCGCAAGCGCACGAGCCATTTGACGATCACACTGACCCCGGACCCCGCGCCCCGGACCACCAAGAGAGACGGCTAGAAAGAAGAATGGGACAAAAGGTTCATCCAGAGGCTATGCGCGTGGGTTACATCCACGACTGGAAGTCGAACTGGTTCAACGAGAAGAACTTTGCGGAGTACCTCGACGAGGACATTCGCATCCGCGCGCACATCGTGCGAAAGCTGGCCCACGCTGGCCTATCGGACATCACGATCCGCAAGGACGCCCAGGAGCTCGAGGTCAACATTCACACGGCCCGCCCGGGCATTGTGATCGGGAAGTCCGGCTCAGAAGTGGATGCGTTGCGCCGCGACCTGCACAAGATGACCAACAAGCAGATCAAGGTCAACATCCTCGAGATCAAGCGTCCCGAGCTCGACGCGAAGCTGGTGGCGCAGTCGATTGCCGAGCAGCTGCAGAACCGTGTGGCCTTTCGCCGGGCGATGAAGCGCGCGCTGACCAGCGCGATGCGCTCGGGCGCGAAGGGCGTGAAGGTGCAGGTCTCCGGGCGTCTGGGAGGCGCCGAGATGGCGCGCACCGAAAGCTACTCCGATGGCCGCGTGCCGCTGCACACGATGCGCGCCGACATCGACTACGGCTTTTATGAGGCGCGCACGACGTTCGGGCGCATCGGCGTGAAGTGCTGGGTGAACAAGGGCGAAATAATGCCCGAGGGCTACACCGGAGCGGACCTGACGGACATGACCGCGCCGGCGGCGCCGAGCAACGATCGCGATGGCCGTGGCGGGCGAGATGGGCGCGACGGACGTGGCCGTGGCTCCGGCAGATCTGGTGGCCCACCCACCCGCGGCGGACGTGGCGGCGGGGCAGGCGGCTCCGGAGGGAGATCGGGTCCCGCCCGCCCGGGTGGGCCCGGATCATTTGGCGGTCAGGGTGGCGGGCGTGGTCCGGGTGGCGGAGGACGTGGTCCTCGTTCGGGCGGAGGTGGGCGCTGATGCTCTCTCCCAAGCGCGTGAAGCACCGTAAGCAGCACCGCGGGCGCCGTCGCGGCAACTCCCGCGGCCAGGTGAAGGTCCAGTTCGGCGAGTATGGGCTGAAGTCACTCGAACAGGGCTGGCTCACGAACCGCCAGATCGAGGCTGCCCGGGTCGCGATGACGCGCAAGATCAAGCGTGGCGGCAAGGTGTGGATCAACGTGTTTCCCGACAAGCCGGTCACGAAGAAGCCGGCTGAGACGCGGATGGGCTCCGGCAAGGGCAACCCGGAAGGGTGGGTGGCGGTGGTCAAGCCCGGGCGTGTGATGTTCGAGCTGGCCGGAGTGCCCGAGCCGCTCGCTCGTGATGCGATCCGCCTCGCTGCGCACAAGCTGCCGGTGAAGTCCAAGTTCGTGATGCGAGAGGACTGAGCGACGATGAACGCCAAGGAGATCAGGGACCTGGAGGATGGCGAGCTGGACAAGCAGATCGTGACGCTGCGCAAGGAGCTGTTCGGCTTGCGTTTTCAGAACGCCACGGGCGAGCTCGAAAACACGGCTGGGCTGGGACGAGCGAAACGCGATCTGGCAAGAGCACTGACCGTCGCGCGTGAGAAGAAGGAACGAAATGGCTGACAAGAAAGACAACGAGAACGCAGAGAGCCCCGCCGGCGTCCCTGCCCCCGAGGCGGACCTCGAGGCGACGGACGCCGCACCCGCGCCCGCGGACGAGCCCAGCGAGGTCGCCGAGGTCCCCGCGGCCGAGACGCCTCCCGCGGAACCCGTCGCCGAAGAGCCGGTCGCCGAGGAGCCCGCGGCCGAGGCCGGGGACGGCGCAGCTGCTGCCGAGGACGCCTCCGCCGATGCCGGCGTGGAGAGCTCCGCACAGGCAGATATTGCGGACGCGGACAGCGCCCCCGACGTGCCGGCCGACGCCGCGAGCTCCGCGACGGAGCCGGTCGAGGCGCTCGCCCCGAAGGAGCGCCGGCGCAAGGAGCGTTCGACGCACTCCGGTGAGCCAGCCCCGGCTCGCTCACCAGAGGACCGCCATGCCGAGCGCTTGGCCGAGCGTCGCACGAAGGCGGTGCGGCGGCGCGCGCGGCGGTTGCAGGAGCGCGAGAAAAAGGCCGCCAAAAGATCCAGGCCCACCCGCCCCACGGACACGCCGGTGGCGGAGTTGGCTGCGGTCCACGCCCCCGCCGAGGGCAAGCGCAGTGTGCGCCAGGGGATTGTGGTCTCAGATAAGGCTGACAAGACGATCACCGTGCGGATCGATTTCGCCCGCCGGCACCGGCGTTACGAGAAGATCGTGCGCAGCTCGAGCACCCTGCATGCCCATGATGAGCAGAACGACGCGCATGAGGGCGACACGGTGCGCGTGATCGAGAGCCGGCCGCTGTCGAAGAGCAAGCGCTGGAAGCTCGTGGATGTCTTGGAGAGAGCGCGATGATCCAGAACGAGACGAGGTTGCGCGTGGCCGACAACACCGGCGCGCGCGAGATCCTTTGCATCCGCGTGAAGGGCGGTTCCAGGCGGCGGTATGCGTTCGTTGGGGACGTGATCACCGCGACCGTCAAGCAGGCCAACCCGCAGGGGTCCGTGAAGAAGGGCGAGGTCGTGACCGCCGTCGTGGTGCGCACGAAGAAGCCGATCGGGCGCGAGGACGGCACGTACATCGCCTTCGATGAGAACGCCGCGGTGATCATCGACGATCAGAACAACCCGCGCGGCACGCGCGTGTTCGGCCCCGTGGCGCGCGAACTGCGTGAGCGTAACTTCATGAAGATCGTCTCGCTGGCGCCGGAGGTTCTGTGATGGCTCGTACCGCCACAGTCTCGGGACGCCGCTCGCTGAAGATTCGCTCCGGCGATCACGTGAAGGTCACGGCTGGCAAGGACCGCGGCAAGACCGGCAAGGTGCTGCGCGTGCAGCCGGCCAAGGAACGCCTCTATGTCGAGGGCCTGAACATGGTCAAGCGGGCTACGCGCCCGCGCCAGGACCAGAGCTCTTCGCCGCTGCCCGGCACCGCGGGGCAGCTCGGTGGGATCATCGAGCGCGAGGGTCCGGTCCACATCTCCAACGTGATGCTGCTGGACGCCAAAGGCCAGCCGACGAGGGTGCGGATCGAGCGCGAGGGCGGCAAGCGCTTCCGTGTCGCCAAGAGCTCTGGAGCGAGGCTGGAGTAGCTGAGATGGCGACCACGACCACAGACGCCCCGCCAGCACGCTTGAAGACGCGTTACTTCCAGGAGATTCGCCCTGCGCTGATCGAGAGCTTCGGCTATTCCTCGGTGATGCAGGCGCCGAAGCTCGAGAAGATCACCTTGAACATGGGTGTGGGCGCGGCCAAGCAAGACTCGAAAATGCTGAAGGCGGCGCAGGACCAGCTCGCGACGATCGCAGGCCAGCAGCCGAGCGTGCGCCGCGCGCGCAAGTCGATCGCGGCGTTCAAACTGCGCGAGGGTATGCCGGTGGGAGTAGCGGTGACGCTGCGGGCAGAACGCTCCTATGAGTTCCTCGACCGGCTGGTGTCGATTGCGATCCCCAGGATCCGAGACTTCCGCGGGTTGAGCCCGCGTTCGTTCGACGGCCGCGGCAACTACACGCTGGGCGTGAAGGAGCAGATCATCTTCCCCGAGATCGACTATGACTCGATCGATCAGGTGCGGGGGCTGGACATCACAATCACCACCAGCGCCAAGACCGACGCCGAGGCGTTTGCGCTGCTGATGGCGTTCGGCATGCCCTTCTCCACCAAATGGCGTCCTAAGGGCTTTGACGAGGCGATCGGAGTCGAGTCGGAGCCGACCGATGAGGACGGCGCGCGCGTGTCCACCCCCGCGGCGGCCGAGCAGCCCGCCGAGGAAGAGAAGGCATCGAATGAGACCGAGGCCGCGAAGGCGGAGGCCGTCGAGGCGTCTGCGACCGGCCAGGAGGACGCCCCCGGCGACGGGGACGCGGACACCACTGAGAAGGAGAGCACCGACTGATGGCCAAGACTTCGCAACGCGTCAAGCAGGCGCGGACCCCCAAGTTCAAGACACGTGCCTATACTCGCTGCAACCGCTGCGGTCGCCCGCGCGCGGTGTACAAGAAGTTCGGGGTGTGCCGCATCTGTTTGCGTGAGCTCGCCCACAACGGCCAGATCCCGGGGATGACGAAGTCCTCTTGGTAGCAGCTGGCTCCACGATCTCCAGGTAACTATTTAGCCATGTCTATGACCGATCCAATCGCCGACTTCCTCACGCGCGTTCGCAACGCGATCCACGCTGCGCACGAGACGGTCGAGATCCCAGCCTCGAAACTGAAGAGCGAGCTGGCACGGATCCTTGCCGAGCAGGGGTATATCGATTCGTGGTCTGTGGTGCCCGCACCGGAGGGCGATGCTGGGCAGCTGATTGAGATCCGCCTGAAGTACACCGACGACCGGCGCTCGGCGATTTCGGGGCTGCGGCGCGTGTCGCGTCCGGGGCAGCGAACTTATGTAGACGCCAAGCACATTCCCAAGGTGCTCGGCGGTATGGGTACATCGATCGTGTCGACCTCACGTGGCGTGATGACCGGCCACGACGCGCGCGCGGCGGGCGTTGGCGGCGAGGTCTTGGCTCAGGTCTGGTAGGTGTGAGATGTCGAGAATAGGTAGACAACCAATCCCCGTGCCCGCTGGCGTGAGCGTTGCAATCGAGCCCGAGTCGGTGCGCGTAAACGGCCCGAAGGGCGAGTTGTCCGAGCGCATTCACAGGGACATTGAGGTCAAGCAGGATGGCGAGCAACTCGTTGTTACGCGGCCGACCGACCGCGGTGAGCACCGCGCGCTGCACGGGCTGACTCGCTCGCTCGTGGCGAACATGGTTCAGGGCGTGACCGACGGTTTTGAGAAGCGCCTTGAGATTCAGGGAGTCGGCTATCGCGCCCAGCTGAAGGGCAAGAACCTCGAGCTCGCCGTTGGCTACTCTCATCCGGTCCCGATCCCGGCGCCTGCCGGCATCGAGTTCGAAGTGCCCCAGCCGACGCGTGTCGTGGTGAAGGGCATCTCCAAGCAGCTGGTGGGAGAGACCGCCGCGATCATTCGCAAGCAGCGCCCGCCGGAGCCGTACAAGGGCAAGGGCATCCGCTACGAGGGCGAGTACGTGGCCCGCAAGGTCGGAAAGCGAGCATAGGAATGAGCGTCATCACGAAAGGCGACCGCCGGCTCAAGCGCCGCCGCCGTGTGCGCACGAAGGTCTCGGGCACCGCGGAGCGCCCGCGGATCTCGGTGTTCCGTTCCAACAGGGGCCTGTCCGCCCAGCTGATCGACGACTCCAGCGGCCACACGCTCGCCGCGGTCAGCTGGTTCGAGCCCGAGCTGAGCTCGCTTCAGAGAGGCGAGCGCACTAAGCGCGCCGGTGAGGCACTCGCCGGGCGGGCTAAAGCGGCGGGCGTGAGCGAGGCCGTGTTCGACCGGGGTGGCTATCGCTATCACGGTCACGTGCGTGCTTTCGCTGAGGCGATCCGCGAAGCCGGCCTGACCGTCTAGAGCACCTCTCACCGCCACCCCGCTACCCTCTCCCTCTCACTATGCCCATCACTTCAGATCGCTCAGTCAGCCAGTCCGGTCTCGACCTGCAAGAGCGGGTCGTCGAGATCAACCGCGTCGCCAAGGTGGTCAAGGGCGGCCGGCGGTTCTCCTTTACGGCGCTCGTGGTCGTTGGCGACGAACGCGAAATCGTCGGCATTGGCTACGGCAAGGCGAACGAGGTGCCGCTGGCGATCCAGAAGGGTGTCGAGCGGGCGAAGAAGGATCTCTTCCGGGTGCCTAAGCACGGCTCGACGATCACCCATCAGACAACCGGTGTGTTCGGCGCCGGACGCGTCTTCCTCAAGCCCGCCTCCCCCGGAACGGGTGTGATTGCCGGCGGTGGTGTGCGGGCGGTGCTCGAGCTCGCGGGCATCCACGACATCCTCTCCAAGAGCCTCGGCACCCAGAACCCGATCAATCTCGTGAAGGCCACGGTGGCGGGGCTGCGCGGGTTGCGCACTCCCGAGGAGGTAGCAAAGCTGCGCGGGCTGTCGATCAACCAGGTGCTGGGTCTCTCGGAGAAGCAGGAGGCTGCCAGCGAGACCATCGACGGTGCCGCCCCGGCTGAGAGCGCACAGGCCGGTGAGCCGGCGCCAGCCGCCCCCGCCGCGGAGAGCGAGCCCGCCGCGCAGGAGACACCGGCCTGATGGGTACGATCACCGTCACCCAGCGCCGCTCCAAGAACGGCGCCAACAGCAAACAGCTCGACACACTGCGCTCGCTCGGCCTGCGCCGCATCGGCCATACCGTCCAGGTCAAGGACACCGAGCAGGCACGCGGCATGCTGCACGCCGTACGCCACCTGATCGAGGTCTCCGAGGAGGGCAAGTGAGTCCCGCCAAAGCCAAGGAGGAGACCGAGGAGCGCATCGGCCTTCACAACCTCAAGCCCGCACCTCACAGCCGCCGCCCGCGTAAGCGCGTCGGACGCGGTGAAGGCTCGGGCACGGGCAAGACCGCAGGGCGCGGGCAGAAGGGCGCGGGCGCACGCTCGGGCTCCAAGCGCAGAGCGCGCTTTGAGGGCGGGCAAATGCCGATTCACATGCGCATGCGAAAGCTGCGCGGGCCGCACATGAAGAAGTCGATGCCGTTCGAGATGTTCCGTACGCACACCCAGCCGGTGAACATCTCTGCGCTGGAGCAGCACTTCGACGCTGGCTCCGAGGTGACCCTGGAGCTGATGCAGGCCAAGGGCTTGGGCACTCGCAAGGGCGTGCCCGTCAAGGTGCTCGCCAAGGGTGAGCTGAGCAAGGCATTGACCGTGCACGCTCATGCCTTCAGCGCCAGCGCACGCGAGCAGATCGAGGCGGCAGGCGGCACCTGCCACCTCCTCGAGGGCTAAACTCGGGCGCTCCGCCTGACCATGCTCTCGACGATTCTCAATGCCTTTCAGGTAGCGGATATCCGCAAGAAGCTCGCCTTCACGGCGGGCATGCTGCTGATCTACCGCCTGGGCTCGCACATTCCTGTGCCCGGCGTCAACCTGACGGCGGTCAACAACATCCAGAAGCAGTTCGGCGGGTCGAACATACTCGGCCTGCTCAACCTCTTCTCCGGCGGCGGGCTGTCGCGGATCGCGCTGTTTGCGCTGGGCATCATGCCCTACATCACCGCCTCGATCATCCTGCAGCTGCTGCAGGTCGCGGTGCCCTCCCTGGAGAAGCTCTCCAAGGAAGGCGAGGTGGGGCAGGCTCGCATCACGCAGTACACCCGCTACCTGACCGTCGGTCTGGCCTTCGCCCAGTCGATTGGCTACGTGTTCTTGTTCCACACGCTGCAGGCCAAAGCTGGCGAATCGGTCGTCACGCACTTCGACGCGCCGCACATCTTCCTGATCGTCATCTGTCTGACCACCGGCTGCGTGCTCTTGATGTGGATCGGCGAGCTGATCACCCAGCGCGGCATCGGCAACGGCATATCGCTCTTGATCTTCGCCTCGATCGTCGCGCGCCTGCCGAGCGGCATCCAGACGTGGTGGACCTCCAACGACCAGGTCTTCAAGGTGATGATGCCGTTCCTCGTGCTGGCCGTGGTGGCCGGGATCGTGTTCGTCCAAGAGGGTCAGCGGCGGATCCCCGTGCAGTATGCAAAGCGCGTGATCGGACGGCGCATGACCGAAGGCGGCCAGACCTACCTCCCGTTGCGCGTGAACATGGCCGGCGTGATCCCTGTGATCTTCGCCGCCAGCATCATGGCGTTCCCGCCGACCGTCGGTCAGCTTGTGAAAACCCACTGGGGGCAGTCGATCTCGGACTTCTTCTCGCCCAACGGGTGGCACTATGTGGTGGGCGAGTCGCTGTTCATCGTCGTCTTCACCTACTTCTATACCGCCGTCACGTTCAACCCAGTCGACCAGGCGGACAATCTGAAGAAGTACGGAGGGTTCATTCCGGGTGTCAGGCCGGGGCGCCCGACGGCTGAATTCCTGGACAGAATCCTCGCGCGCTTGACCTTTCCGGGTGCGCTGTTCCTGGCCGCCGTAGCGGCGCTGCCGACGATTCTGATCGCGCGCACGCATCAGAACATTCCGCTCGGGGGGACTTCGATCCTGATCGTGATCGGGGTGGCGCTGGAAACGATGAAGCAGCTAGAGGCGCAACTGATGATGCGCTCCTACGAGGGCTTCTTGAAGTAGTTCACGGGGGAGGCCGGAGGGGAGGGCCTGCCCGCTTCCCGCCTTTAGTGTGAGGGCTTCCTGAAGTAGTCAGCCGGTAGCCGGGCGGGCGGCGCAACGGATAGGCTGCTCGGGGTGTCTGAGCTAAACCTCATTCTGCTCGGCCCGCCGGGTGCGGGCAAGGGGACGCAAGCGGAGCGGCTGCGCGAGGACTTTGGACTGCCCCATATCTCCGCCGGCGATATGTTGCGCGAGCAGGTGGCCGCTGGCACCGGGCTGGGGCGCAAGGCGAAGGGATACATGGATGCGGGCGAGCTGGTGCCCGACGAGGTGATCATCGGCATGATCATCGACCGCGTCGGCGGCGAGGACGCACGCGACGGGTTCCTGCTCGACGGCTTTCCCCGCAATGAACAGCAGGCCGACGCCTTGGGGCAGGCGCTGAAGGGTCTGGACCGGCGGCTGACAGCCGCGCTGCTGGTCGAGGTGCCCGATGAGGAGGTGGTGCGTCGCCTGGCTGGACGCCGTGTGTGCGTGAAGAACCCCAGCCACATCTATCACGTGGAGTTCGATCCACCCAAGCACGAGGGCGTGTGCGATCAGGACGGTGCGCGGCTCATCCAGCGCGAGGATGACGCGGAGGAGACGATTCGCCGTCGCTTGGAGGTCTATCACCGGCAGACCGCGCCGCTGGTCGACTACTACGAGCGCTTCGGCCTGCTGCGCCGCTTCGACGGTTCTCGCAGTGCTGAGGAGGTGCACGCCCACATCCGCGCGGTGCTTGCGACGCTGCGCCTGGAGGAGAAGCTGTAGAAGCTCAAGCTAAGCTCCTCGGGTGATCATCAAGAAGAGTCCTGAGGAGATCGAGAAGATGGCGAAGGCGGGCGTGGTGCTCGCCGCCACGCTGGATCTGCTGGAGGGCAAGATCCGCCCGGGTGTGAGCACCGCCGAGCTCGACCAGGCCGCCGAGCGCTTCATTCGCTCGCGTGGTGCGGTGCCGACGTTCAAGGGATATCGCGGCTTTCCCGGCTCGATCTGCACCTCGCAGAACGCGATGATCGTGCACGGCATCCCCGGCCCCTACCGCCTGAGGGCGGGCGATGTGATCTCGATCGACGTGGGCGTGACGCTCGACGGATGGGTGGCCGACGCGGCGCGCACTTTCGGAGTGGGCGAGGTGAGCGAGCAGGCGCGAAACCTGCTGAGCGCGACCGAGCAGGCGCTGCACATAGGGGTCGCGCAGTGCAGCGCGGGCAATCGCATGGGCGACGTGTCGAGCGCGATCCAGCGGGTCGCCGAGGACGCGGGGCTGTCGGTCGTGCGCTCGCTCGTGGGGCACGGAGTGCGGGCGGAGCATGCACGAGGATCCGCAGGTGCCCAACTACGGAAAGCCCGGCAGGGGCCCGCTGCTGGAGGAGGGGATGGTGCTCGCGATCGAGCCGATGACGACCGCCGGAGGCCCCGCGGTACGCGTGGGCGCGACGGCTGGGCGATCTTCTCCCAGGATGACTCTGCGGCGGCGCACTTCGAGTTTACGGTGGCAATCACCGTGGAGGGGCCGAAGATCCTCACGCCCTGGCACCTACCCGTAGCGCAGCGCACGGCCGAGCCGGTCCCGCAGGGTGCGCCTGGAACGGGTTGAGGCGGCGAGCGGGCTCTAGTAGCCCGGAGTTGCTACCATTCGGAGTCCTGCTCGAACGCGAGGCTGTTTGTGCGCGCGAGGGCATGTCCACGACCCGGTAGCGGCGGCCACAACGGCAGCCAGAGCCGAGTCGCCGGAACCCAGCCGCCGAAAGGGATCATGAAGGTAAGACCGTCGGTGAAGCCGATGTGCGAGAAGTGCAAGATAATCCGTCGCCACGGAGCGGTTCTGGTCATCTGCCAGAACAAGCGCCACAAGCAGCGGCAGGGGTAGACGCGCATGGCTCGTATCGCTGGGGTCAACCTGCCCCTGAACAAGCGCGCGGAGATCGGCCTGACCTATATCTTCGGGATCGGGCGGGCGACCTCGAACAAACTGCTTCAGCAGACCGGAGTCAGTCCCGACACCTACGTGCGCGACCTGACCGAGGACGAGGTCTCAAAGCTGCGCGACGCGATCGACCAGGCGCTGACGGTCGAGGGAGACCTGCGGCGCGAGCAATCGCAGGACATCAAGCGGCTGCAGGAGATCGCGTGCTATCGCGGGCTGCGTCACCGCCGCGGGCTGCCTGTGCGCGGGCAGAAGACGAAGACCAATGCGCGCACGCGCAAGGGCCCGAAGCGGATGCAGGTCGCGGGCAAGAAGAAAGCGGGTAAGAAGTAGTGCCCACCGCTCCCAAACGCGCCCGTCGCGGACGGCGCAAGCCGAAGAAGAACATCCCGATCGGACAGGCCCACATCAAGACATCTTTCAACAACACGATCGTCTCCCTCTCGGACACGCACGGGCAACGTGATCGCCTGGGAGTCGGCCGGAGGCGCCGGCTTCAAGGGTTCGCGCAAGTCCACACCGTTTGCCGCCCAGGTGACCGCCGACGCGGCGGCCCGCAAGGGCCTCGAACAGGGACTGCAGAAGGTCGAGGTCTACGTCAAGGGCCCCGGCTCGGGCCGCGAGACAGCGATCCGCTCGCTGCAGGCCGCGGGTCTCGAGGTCACGTGCCGTCAAGGACGGTTGCGGCAGCGGCGGCGCGTCGAGATGGCGTGAGCACTTCACGATACGGCGTCCTCGGTCGCTCGCGTGCCAAGCACGCCACAGTCCCACAACGGCTGACCGCCCGGACGCAAGCGCCGGAGGGTCTAGATAATGGCCAGAGATACAAGCCCTCAGTGCAAGCAGTGCCGCCGCGAGGGACAGAAGCTGTTCCTCAAGGGTGAGCGCTGCCTGACGGACAAGTGTGGCGTCGAGCGTCGCTCATACCCGCCGGGCGAGCACGGGCGCGGCCGCCAGAAACAGAGCGAGTACCGCTTGCAGCTGCGCGAGAAGCAGAAGGCGCAGACGTTATTACGGCGTGCTCGAGAAGCAGTTCCACGGTTACTACGACAAGGCTTCGCGCCAGCCCGGTATCACCGGCGAGAACCTGCTCGCGCTGTTGGAGTGCAGACTGGACAACGTGTTGGTGCGCCTCGGCTTTGCCGCCTCGCGCCGCCAGGCGCGCCAGCTGATCCGTCACGGCCACTGGACGGTCAATGGCCGCCGGGTGAACATTCCCAGCTATCAGGTGCGCTCGGGCGAGGTGATCGCGATCAAGGCCGATACCCCGGCAACGCAGGTGGTTCGCGACGCGACCGAGCTGACCGGACAGATTCCCGCGTGGCTACAGGCCGACCACGAGTCGCTCACGGCCAAGGTGCTGCGCAAGCCGGAGCGACGCGAGGTCGCCGCACCGGTGCAGGAGCAGCTCATCGTCGAGCTGTACTCGAAGTAGAGGAAGAGTTGTTGCCCCACGCCAGCATCGCCTGAGGGGCGGCGCAGGCGCTTTAGAGCCGGTGTCCCAGCGACGCCGGTGCGACACCAAAACGACGTTAGGACTCTGATGCTCGACTTCCAAATCCCCCGGATCACAAGCGAGTCCGTGGAGCAGAACCGTGGCACGTTCACGATCGAGCCCGCTCGACCGCGGCTTTGGCTACACGTTCGGCAACTCGCTGCGCCGCGTGCTGCTGTCCTCCCTCGCCGGCGCGGCCGTCACGAGCGTGCGCATCGAGGGCGTGGCGCACGAGTTCTCGACCATCCGGGGCGTCAAGGAGGACGTGACGGACATCGTGCTGAACCTGAAGGGCATCGTCTGCCGGATGCACTCCGACGCGACCGAGGTCGAGGCGCCGCTGGTGGTGAGCGGACCGGGGGAGATCACCGCGAAGGACATCGACCTGCCCGCGGGCGTTGAGATCCTCAACCCCGACGTGCATATCGCGACGCTCGAGAAGAAGACCAAGCTCGAGCTGTACATGACGATCGGCCGTGGCCGTGGGTACCGACCGGCGGAGGAGAACAAGTCCTCCGACCAGCCGATCGGCGTGATCCCGATCGACTCGATCTTCTCGCCGGTGCGGCAGGGTGGCCTACGCGGTCGAGCAGGCGCGCGTCGGTCAGAAGACCGACTTCGACAAGCTCACGCTGGACATCGAGACCGATGGCTCGATCGACCCGCAGGCGGCCCTGCGCGAGGCGGCCGAGCTGCTGATCTCACAGCTTGCGATCTTCACCGACGCCGATCGCATCCAGGAGCTGCGCGCGGTGCCGGGTGGGCAGCTCGACGGCCACGGCCTCGCGGTCGGCGGCGGCGCCCGGCGGCACTGCAGGGCGAGGAGTGGAGCATCCTGATCGAGGAGCTCGAGCTCGGTGTGCGCTCATACAACTGCCTCAAGCGGGCCGGCATCCAGACGGTGGGCGACCTGATCTCCAAGTCCGAGGCCGAGCTGAACGCGATCCCGAACTTCGGCAAGAAGTCGATCGACGAGGTCATCGAGACCCTCCATTCGCGCGGGTTGGACCTTCGCCAAGACTAGCAGGCGATCACAGGCGGCGCGATGCTGCGTTCTTGCCTGGCTGCCCGCCGGACCTACTAGACGGTTAGACTGCATCCCCGCTCATGCGCCACCAGAAGACCAAAAACAAGCTCAGTCGCTCGAGCGCGCATCGCAAGTCGCTGTTGATGAACCTGAGCAAGGAGATCATCGAGCACGAGCGGATCAAGACGACCGAGGCGAAGGCCAAGGCGGTGCAAGCCGGAGATCGAGCAGCTGATCACGTTGGCCAAGCGCGGCAGCCTGCACGCGCGCCGGCAGGCGCTGTCGACGCTCGCGCAGGACAAGTTCGCGGTGCACAAGCTGTTCGAGGAGGTCGCGCCGCGCTACGCGGAGCGGCCGGGTGGGTACACCCGCATCCTGAAACTCGGCCCGCGGCAGTAGCGACGCGACCGAGATGGTCTTTCATCGAGCTGGTGTGAGCCCGCCGGGCAGCCCGCGCCGCCTGGCTTGGCCATCGAGCCGCGAGACAGGTGGGATGGTCACAAAGCTCACGATCGAGTACGACGGCAGCGACTTCGCCGGCTGGGCGCGCCAGCCTGGGGAGCGGACGGTGGAGGAGGAGTTCGAGCGGGCGCTGCGGACGGTGCTCGGGGATGAGACCGGCCCACCACGACGGCGCGCCCCTGAAGCTGTCGGTGGCCGGGCGCACCGATCGTGGCGTGCATGCCTGGGCTCAGGTCGCGAGCTACTCGCACGAGGCGGTGGACCCGCTGCGCTGAACGGGCTGCTGCGACGACGACATCGCGGTGCTCGCGGCGGAGCCCGCGCGAGGAAGGGTTCGATGCCCGCCGCGACGCCAAGAGCAGGAGTTACTGCTACCGGGTGCTCGCGCAGGCGCGCACGGGGCGCGTTCGCGCGCTCCTATGCGTTGTGGTGGCCTGGAAAGCTCGACAGAGAGGCGCTCGACGAATGTGCGCAGATGATCGTTGGCGGGCGGCACGACTTCACAGCCTTTACGCCGGCGGAGACCGAGCACACGTGGTTTCGCTGCGTGGTCACCGCGCGCAGAATGGCGCGAGCAAGGCGAGCTGCTCGAGTTCTGGATCGAGGCCGACATGTTCCTGCGTCACATGAACCGGATCCTGGTGGGCACGATGCTGGAGGTCGCGAGCGGGCGCGGCACGGTGGGAGAGTTCAGGAGCCTGCTGGAGGGCCGTCCGCGCGTGAAGGCGGGGAGGACGGCGCCGGCGCATGGGCTTGCCCTGGCCTCTGTGGAGTACGACACCGGTTCGTAACACCCAGCGCGTGTGGGGGCCGAAGTGGCCCCTATGCTGAGAAGACAGATGCTGAATGTGCTGCTGACAAACGACGATGGGATTGAGGCCGAGGGGCTGCAGAGGATTCGCCGTGCGCTGAGAGACGTGGAGGGCGTGCGCCTGGCGGTGATCGCGCCGGACGGCAACCGCTCGGCGATGGCCCGCTCGATCACCACGCGAAGGCCGCTGTGGGTAGCGGAGGTGGCGTTCTCAGATGAGACGGTGGGCTATGCGACAGATGGTACGCCGGTGGACTGCGTGCGCCTGGCCAGCCTCGGGCTGGTCGAGGGGTTCAAACCCGATCTCGTGGTCTCTGGGATCAATCACGGCGCGAATCTGGGCGATGACATCACCTACTCCGGTACCGTGGCCGCAGCGCTCGAGGGCGTCGTTCTCGGCCTGCCCTCGATCGCGGTGTCCCAGCAATCGAAGGCACGGGCGCTCGACTACCGCTTTGATGGCGGCTTTTGCTTCGACGTCGCGGCCGCCTTTGTGGCGGGCTTGGTGGCGCGCATCGAGGAGGTGCCGTTGCCCGCAACGACGCTGCTGAACGTAAATGTGCCGGCCGGTGTGCCGGATGGGGTCGAGGTCACGAGCTTGGGCAAGCGCATCTATAGGGACGAGCTCAAGCTCGAGCATGAGGAGGACGGCCGCCGGCGCTACTGGATCTACGGCTCGGACCCCGGCTTTCACGACGAGCCGGGCACCGACCTTCAGGCGGTGGCCGCCGGGCGGATCGCGGTAACCCCGATCCATTTCGATTTGACCGATCGCCCGGGGCTGGAGGCTCTGAGGAGTTTCGACCTGGAGGCCCTGCTCGCTCCGGTCGCCGGGCTGCAAACGCCGTGAGCGCGGGCAGGGTCAAGGAGCTGCGAAGTACGCTCGAGGAGCACGCTTACCGCTACTACGTGCTCGATGACCCGGCGATCGGGGACGGGGAGTACGACGCGCTGCTGGACGAGCTGCGCGAGCTCGAGCGAGAGCATCCGGAGCTGGCCAGCAAGGACTCGCCGACGCAGCGCGTGGGAGCAGAGCCGGTGGGCAAGCTGGAGAAGGTCCCCCATCTGGAGCCGATGCTGTCGTTGGGAAACGCGCGCAACGAGGAGGAGCTGCGGGCGTGGGTGGAGCGAATGCGCAACCACCTGGCGCGCGAGGGGATCAAGAGCCCAAAGTTCGAGTTCGTGGTCGAGCCGAAGATCGACGGGCTGGCGATCAGCCTGATTTACAGAAACGGCGTGCTGGAGCGCGGGGTGACGCGGGGCAACGGCGAGGTGGGCGAGGACGTGACGCACAACCTGCGCACGATCGGCGCGATCCCGTTGCGCATCACCGGCGCCCCGCCGCTGCTGGAGGTGCGGGGCGAGGTGTATATGTCGCTGAAGGACTTCGCGGCGCTCAACGAGCGTCGCGCGCAGGCGGGGGAGTCGACGTTCATGAACCCGCGGAACTCCGCTGCTGGGACGATCCGCCAGCTGGACCCGGCGGATGCGGCAAAGAGGCCACTGTCGATGTGGTGCTACCAGGTGGGGGTGACCGAGGAGCTGTCGTTTAAGACGCATTGGCAGGGGCTGCTGTGGATGCGCGAACATCGCTTCCGGGTCAACCCGGATATCAAGCGGCTGGCAAACGAGGACGAGGTGATCGAGCAGTGTCTGCAGTGGCAGCGCCGGCGCGCGGAGCTGGACTTCGAGATCGACGGGGTCGTGGTGAAGGTGAACGACCTCGAGCTGCAGCGCCGGCTGGGCTCGGTGGGGCGCGACCCGCGCTGGGCGGTGGCGTGGAAGTTCCCGCCGACGATCGCCGTGACGAAACTGGAGAAAGTGATGTGGAACGTCGGCAAGTTCGGCGACATGCACCCGTATGCCGTGCTGGAGCCGATCGAAGTGGCGGGCGTGAGCATCAAGATGGCGACGCTGCACAACGAGGAGGACATCCTGCGCAAGGACATCCGCGCGGGCGAGGAGGTGATCGTGATGCGCGCCGGGGATGTGATCCCGCAGGTACTCTCGCCTGCGCCACACGTGGCCGAGCGCAAGGAGCGCCCCTCCCCGCCGTTTGCACCCGGGCGCTGTCCGTTCTGTGACACGGTGACGGTGAAGCCGGCGGCAGCGTCTTCACCAAGTGCCCGAATCGCGACTGCCCAGCGCGCGCGTGGCAGTTGCTCAAGCACTTCGTCTCCCGCGGGGCGATGGACATCGAGGGCCTCGGGGAGAAGCAGGTGGCACTGCTGCAAGAGCGCGGGCTGGTGAAGACCGCTGGCGACTTCTACCGGCTGAGGGAGGAGCAGCTGCTCGAGCTGGAGGGCTTCGGAGAGATCTCGGCGCGGAACCTGATCAGAGCGATCGAGGCCTCGAAGGAGCGCCCGTTCGCGCGCGTGCTGTTCGCGCTGGGGATCGAGGAGGTGGGAGAGGTCACCGCGCGCAACCTCGCCCAGGGCTTCCGCGATGCTGGCGCCCTCCTGCAGGCACCGGCAGAGCAGATCGCCAAGATCCCGGGCATCGGCCAGAAGATGGCCGCCTCGATCCGCACCCAGCTCGATGACGAACGCATGCAGGCTCTGCTTAGCGATCTGCAAGAGATCGGACTGCGCTTCGAGGTACAGGGACCGCCCCCCTCGGAGGGCCCGCTGGCGGGCAAGACTGTTGTGTTGACCGGGACGATGCCGAACTGGTCGCGCGAGCAGGCGACGGAGCGCATCATGGCCGCTGGAGGGCGCGTTACTGGCTCGGTGTCCAAGCAGACGGACTTCGTCGTTGCTGGGGAGAGCCCGGGATCGAAGCTAGGAAACGCCGAGCGCCTGGGGGTGAGAGTGCTCGACGAAGGGGGCCTGCGAGAGGTACTTGGTCAGTAGTTGGCCAGCGTGATCGTCATGTGGTCCTGGATCACGTGGGCGAGCGGTGTGGAGATGCCGTCGTTGAAGAATGCGAAGGCGAGCAGGTGCCCATTGGCCGCCTGACAATAGCCGACGAGGTTGGAGAAGCCGGTGAGCGTGCCTGTCTTGCCTTGACACCTTCCCGAGGCGCCTGTGTTGCGCATGCGCGTGGCAAGTGTCCCGGTGTGTCCGGCCACTGCCAGATTGCTGCGCAGCACGGCTCCGACGGGCGTGGGGGCGAGCTCCACGAGCAGGTCGGCAACCTGGTAGGTGGATGTTCTGTCGCCTTTGGAGAGGCCGGAGCCGTCTAGGACGTGTGGGTGGATGCCGAGCAGCGCGGCGATCGTCTGGCTTACGACAGATGCCCCGGCCGCGGTGCTACCGGCGCCGCCGAAGGCGGCGCCGAGATCCTTGATGAGCGTCTCGGCGAAGAAGTTGTCCGACAGCGGCAGCATCAGGCCGAGCAGTTGGGTGAGCGTGGGGGAGCTGACCTGCGCGAGCGCCAGTGCGCCCGGCGGGGTGCTCGCCGCCGCGCTCGAACCGTGGATGCTGACGCCGTCGCTCTTTAGTGCCGCCCACAGCTGACGGGCGGCATATGCGGCTGGGGCGTGGGCGCCTTTTTCCGAGCCGCTTGTACCTCGGTTGAAGGCCAGTCCGCTGAGCGCTCCGTCGAGAAACGAGTCCGGTGCGTAGCCGCTGGATGGCTCCCCGCGGAGCGAGTTGAAGTAGGACTCATCGCCATATACCGAGCCCGTGATCGCGTGGATCCCCTCGACGCGGACCAGCTGGTCAACGAGTGTCGAGACGCTCGCGCCCAGCCCGCCGTAGTGGCTGTGAATGAAGGCCGATGTGCCAAACGTCGGATCGCCGCCTCCATGGAGGTAGAGGCTCCCTTCCCAAACGCCGCCCGGGTTGAGCTGCCCGACCCCAAGCACGCTCGTTGAACAGGTGCGCGGTTGGCCCCAGCCGCTGCAATGCCGTTGTGGCCGTGAAGAGCTTCTCGACGGAGGCCGGCGGTCGCAGCGCTGTGGCGCGTTCGGAGAACAGCGCCTGTTTGGCGGTGATGTCGTACACGTAGGCGCTCGAACCCGTACCGGCGATCTTCAGCTGGTGGCTGAGGTCGGCCTGCACCCCGGCCAGCCCACCGGCGGCGCTCGCCGCGGAGGGTGCCAGGCTGAAGATGCATACAGCGGCGAGGAGCGCCCGGCAGAGCAGCGAGGGCGGGAGGCCGGGGCAGGGAAGGCTTTTCCGGGGCAAGGAACCGTAAAATGAATCGGGCATGGGCAAGGTTGTCAAGCTGGAACCGACCGGGAAGGGCGATCCTGCGGCCAAGAGCGCCGCCAAGAAACGCCCGGCTCGCCGTGTGGCTCCCCGCGGCGTGGGGCAGCCGGCGTCCTTTGACCGCAGGCGCAGGCGCAGGCGCAACAAGACCGCGCTTGTGCTGGGCGGCGGCGGTTTCACCGGTGGGGTATATGAGATCGGCGCTCTGCGGGCATTGGATCTGATGGCGGTGAACAGCACGGTCAACCAGTTCGACGTGTACGTGGGAACCTCGGCGGGGTCGTTCATCGCCGCGCTGTGTGCCAACGGGGTGACGCCGGAGGAGATGATGCGCGTCGTCACTCATAAGGGGAAAGCGCCGTTCCGCGATGTCGATCTCAGCGACCTGCTGCAGATCAACCTGCTCGAGTTCGCGCGCACGGGCGCGCTTTTGCCGCTGCGGGTGGCCTCGCTGGCGCGCCAGGTCGTGGCCCAGCGGGGGCAGGTGTCGGCCATGGACGTGCTGTTGGGGCTCGCGCAGGGGTTGCCATCTGGCGCGTATACGGGGGCGGGGATCGAGAGCTATCTGCACAAGGTGCTGAGCGAGCCGGGCCGCAGCGACGAGTTCTCCGAGCTGAAGCGCGAGCTGTATCTGACGGCCACCGACCTGGATACGTGCGAGCGGATCGTGTTCGGCGCCGAGGGCAATGAGGACGTGCCGATTTCCACCGCGGTGCGTGCCTCGGGGGCGCTGCCGATGGTCTACGCACCGGTGGAGGTGAAGGGCCGTGAGCTGATCGACGGGGGGATCATGTCGACCACGAACCTGGACATAGCGGTGCAGGCGGGCGCGAAGCTGGTGGTGGTGATCAATCCGCTCGTGCCGTTCGTCAACGACTTCGCCGGGCGGGTGCGGACGCTGCGCGGAACGCGCGCGCGGAAGGTCTCGGACATGGGCTTTGCGCAGATCGGATATCAGGCGTTCAAGCTGCTCGCTCACCAGCGGCTGCACGAGCTGGCCCAGGGCTGGGAGAAACGCTATCCGGGTGTGGACATCGTGCTGATCGAGCCCGAGCCGGCGGACGAGCTGATGTTCCAGACCTCGATGATGAACTTCACCTCACGGGTGGAGATAGCGCGTCACGGGTTTGAGTCCGTGACGAAGCATTTGGCGGGCGAATACGAGCATTACCACGCCGTGGCGGAGCGGCACGGGATCGAGATTTCGGGGGAGCGGCTGAGGAAGGTCATGCGGCATTTCGACGATGAGCCTGAGGAGGTGAGCGCCTGGCGGAAGATCCTCGAGGGCACGACCGGCGCCCTGCTCCGCCAAGCGGGCTCCGCCGGCTAGGACAGGGCTTTGTCGAGCGCCGTGAGCAGGCGCTCGGAGCTGGCCGGAT
Organism: uncultured Solirubrobacterales bacterium; assembly: GCA_963817605.1. GTDB lineage: Bacteria > Actinomycetota > Thermoleophilia > Solirubrobacterales > Solirubrobacteraceae > Palsa-744. The sequence goes on from CAWFOV010000002.1 coordinate 94,377, forward strand.
CGCGCACGGAGATGCGCACGTGACGCGGCTCGCCGAGCGCGTCCCCGGAGGCCACGAGCACACCGGCGCGCCCCAGGCGCGCGACCAGCTCGCCGCCGCCGGTGGAGGGGTGGGCCGCCCAGACGAAGTTGGCCTGGCTATCGGTGACGTCGAAGTGGCGCTCGCGCAGGGCAGCGGTCAGCGCGGTGCGCTCAGCAGAGATCAGCCGGGCGCGCTCGGCAACCAGCTCCGAGCAGCTGCGCAGCGCCTCGAGCGCCCCCGCCTGGGAGACCTCGGAGACGCCGAGGTCGGGCGCGAGCTCGGCGAGCAGGTCCTCTGAGCCGGGAGCTCCGAGCGCGTAACCGACGCGCAGTCCCGCAAGGCCCCATGCCTTGGAGAAGCTGCGGAAGACGAGCAGGCGCGGGTGGTGTTCGAGTAGCTCGAGCGAGCTATCGGTGGGCTGGGCGTCTGAGAACTCGACAAGCGACTCATCGAGCAGCACGGCCACGCTCTCGGGGAGGCCCTCGAGTAGCCGGGAGAGCTCGGCGCCCGGGAGCAGTGCGCCAGTCGGGTCATTGGGGCTGGCCAGCGCGATCACGCGGGTGTCGTGCTCGCCGGCAGCCTCTAGCAGCGCGTCCACCCCGCCGGTTACCGGCTCGGCGTAGCCGTGGGCACGGCGGGCCATGATCGGGTACAGCGGGTAGGAGGGCCAGGAGGTGATCAGCCGCTGGCCGGGGGCGATCAGCGCGCGTGTGGCGGAGCTGAGCAGCTCGGCGGCGCCGTTGCCGAGGATCAGCCGGCGGGAGTCGACACCGTGACGCGAGGCGAGCTCGTCGTGCAGCTGCGAGCCGCGCAGATGGGGGTAGCGTTGCAGGCCACGGCGTGCAATGAACGTGATCGCTGAGACGATGCGGGGGTGGGCGAGCTCTGGCCAGGTGGTCTGGGAGAGGTCGAGCGTCTCCACACGGGCGAGCGCCTTGCGCCTGCGCTCCGCGGCTTGCGCGCGCAGGCCAACGTTTACCTCCTCCTCGGACATCGCTTCGAACTGGCGATAGTAGTCGAGCAGGCCCATGGCTCAGCTGGGCATGGTGCTGATCATCCCCTGCCACCGCCGGAGAAGGTGCTCGAACCGGGGCCGTGGATGATCAAAAACCAGAACATGAAGAGCCCGCCACAGATCAAGGCGGTGATTGCAAAGACCCGCCCCAGTACCCCGGTGCGCTGGTCGTGACCGGCGGCGCGGCGTACAAGGATCCAGGCCTCGTCGAGACGGCGCAGAATCGAAAGCGCTCCAAAGAGGAACGTGAACAGACCGATGAACGAGACGAGGATGCCGAAGCTGACGCTGCCGGAGAGATAGTTGACCTGCGAGCCGATCCACAGGCACGCGAGCGGGATCGGTCCCCAGCAGAGCAGGCTGAGGAAGATCATCGCGCCGAGCAGGGTACCGGCCAGCGAGCCGTCGATGCGCTGGCGCAGCGCACTGCCGCGCTCGGGCAGGGCACGAAAGCGGACCGGGGCGGTGCCAGGGCGCCGGCCGACGAACAGGCCACCATTCTCTGAAGGGTCGCTACGCACCAGGACCCCCCGTTTTCATAAGACTCATGGTAACGCGAATAGGGAGCGGTAGCTGTCCTCGATCGCTGCGCATCTTCCCTATGTTCGCAGCTATACGGCCGAGGACCGGTCAGCCGGCGTACAGCGCGTCGAAGAGGCCGGCGTATTTCTCGTTGACGACGTTGCGCTTGACCTTCAGCGTGGGGGTCAACTCGCCTGTCGCCTGGGAGAGATCGTGGTCGAGGATGACGAACTTCTTGACCTGCTCGACCTGTGCGTATTTTTCATTGGCGCGGTCGATCTCCTGCTGGATCAGCGCATGGACCTCCGGAGAGCGCGACAGTGAGGGTATGTCCTGCGGCAGGTCGTGCTCAGAGGCATATGTGGGGATCTCTTCCTCGTCGAGTGTGATCAGCACAACAGGGTAGGGGCGCTGGTCGCCGTGCATCACGGCCTGGGAGATCCAGCGGCACTGCTTGAGGTCGTTCTCGATATTCGCGGGCGTCAGGTTCTTGCCGCCGGCGGTGATGATGATGTCCTTCTTGCGCCCGGTGATCGACAGGTAGCCGTCCTCGTCGACCGAGCCGAGGTCGCCGGTGTGCAGCCACCCGTCCTCGACCGCGCCGAAGCTCTCTTCCGCGCGATTGTGGTAGCCGTGAAAGATGTTCGGACCCTTGATCAGGATCTCGCCATCCTCGGCGATCTTCAGCTCGACTCCGGGCAGGGCACGGCCGACGGTGCCGAAGCGGTGGTTCTCGACCGTCGAGACAGTGGCGGCTGTGGCCGTCTCGGTCATGCCGTAGCCCTCGAGCACCGGCACGCCGCAGGCCCAGAAGAATTCGAGGATCTCTTTGGCGATCGGTGCGGCGCCGCTGGTGGCGTGGCGCACGTTCCCGCCGAAGATCCCGCGGACTAGCTTGAACAGCTCCGCGTCGGCTTCGTCGAACGGCTTCTGCAGCTCATCGGGCACCGTCTTCGCCGCGGTTGATCATGTCGCGGACCTTCACCCCGAGCGCGATCGCCTGCTGGGCGCGCTCGCGCTCCTCCGGCGGCTTGGCCTCGATCGCGCCGTGCGCGAGCGTGTAGATCTTCTCGAAGATGCGCGGCACCGACGGCAGGTATGTCGGTTTGACCTCCATCAGCTCTCCCACGATCTGCTTGGTGTCGCCGCCGAAGTAGGCGAGCGTGCCGCCGAGGTCGAAGACGGCGAGCTGGATCAAGAGCGCGAAGGAGTGAGCGAGCGGCAGGTACAGATAGATGACCTCGTCGTCGGTGATCTCGCCGCTCTCGGCGATCATGTTGACGATCGCGCGGTAGTTGCCGTGGGTTAGCACGCAGCCCTTCGGGGGGCCCGTGGTGCCGGAGGTGTAGATGAACGTGTAGGGGTCCTCGGGTCCGACGGCGGCGCGTCGCGCGTCGAGCTCCTCCAGAGAGCGTGAGCGCCCGCGCGTGCGCACCTCATCGAGGGAGACCGGTTGAAGCGATTGGCCGCTCTCCGAGCCCTCAGAGGGCTCATCGATCACGATGACGGTGCGCAGGTTCGGCAGCTGGTCACGGATGGCGGCGATCTTCGTGAGCTGTTCGTCGTTCTCGCAGACGATCGCGCAGGCGTCGGAGTCGGAGAGGACCCAGAGGCACTCTTCGGGCGAGTTGGTCTGATAGATCGGCACGACGATCGAGCCCGGCTGAGGTAGCGCGCGAGGTCGGTGTAGGACCACTCGGGGCGGGTGTTGGCGAGGATGCAGACACGCTCACCCGGTTCGATACCCAGGTCGATCAGGCCGAGGGCGATCTCCTGCACGATCTCGCCGAGCTGGGCGTAGGTGACGTCGTGCCAGGCACCGTCGCGCTTGAAGCGCACGGCAGCCTTGGTCGCGTAATTGGCGGCCGCGTGCGGATCGCGCGGCAATCGTGGTTGACCCCGCGGTTGACGACCCCGTGGTTGGCACCGTGGCGGTGGCCTCCATGACGACTCTCCTCCTCGATCAGCTGACGGACCCTTGGATCTTAGTCCTAGCGGCGCTTTTTGTGTTACGAGCGCAATGAATGGGGCGAGCAGGGAGAACAGGATGAGAGCGGTGTGGGATACTGGGAGATGCGTCGGGGCGTGGCGCAGCCTGGTAGCGCGCGCCGTTCGGGTCGGCGAGGTCCCCGGTTCGAATCCGGGCGCCCCGATTGTCTTAGTTTCCGCGGGCAGCAGCTAACAGGTCAGTGGGCATGGAGATGGGTTCTTTATCCATGCCGACTCTGCTGAAAGCCCAAAACGGGCTGGAACCCCACCAGATTAAGAAGCACGGTGCTGCTGAGACTGAACCTGATGATGGAGCTCCCCAGCTCAACGGGCCCGTAGCCTCGTCACCTCCGTTGCGCCCTCCGATGCCATCGCATTCAAGCGCGATCCATGGGCGGGGTGGAGGTACGCAGCTGATCGACTCGCTTCTGGGCGCCTGCGACAGCTGACCCCCGCTTTCGTTACTGCTCGTCAGGCTGCTGGGTCACTCGCTGCTGGAAAGGGCCGCTGCACAGGCGGTGGCGACACTCGGATCGCTCGTTGTGGTCTATTACGACATTTTATTGCTGCTTATGAGCTTTAGTGCTATTATAACGGCATGAAGCGACGTCATCTGTACTCACGCGAAACGATCGAAGCCGCCCAGCTTCTCGGTGCCCAGGTCGCCCTCGCGCGGCGCGAGAGGCGCTGGCCGGCCCGTGAGCTGGCAGAGCGAGCGGGGATCACCCAAACAACGCTGCGCAAGGTCGAACGCGGCGATCCAACGGTGACTCTGGGCGTGGCTTTTGAGGTGGCCACGCTGGTTGGGGTACCGCTGTTCCATGAGGACCAAACGCGCCTCTCGCTGGATCTCGATCGCACCCGCGGCCGGGTCGCTGTCCTTCCACAGCGCGTACGCATCCCGAGGGACGCGGCCAAGGATGATTTCTAACCCGACCGAGGCGTACGTCTGGGTATGGCTACCTGGGGCATCCAGCCCGATTGTCGCTGGGCGCCTTGAGGCTGTTGGCGACATCCTCAACTTCAACTACGGTCAGAGCTACCTCGGGCGCGACGACGCTATCCCGCTCTACTTGCCAGAGCTCCCGCTTCGCCGTGGCGTCATCTCCCCGCCCTCCGGCGCTCGCGTGGCCGGCTGCATAGCTGACAGCGCCCCCGACGCGTGGGGCCGGCGGGTGATCATGCGGCGCAGAAGCGCCGGAGAGAGCGCTGCCGATCCTGGCCTGCTGACCTTCCTGTTGGAATCCGGGTCGGACCGGATCGGCTCGCTTGACTTCCAAACTTCTGCCGATTCGTACGAGCGCCGCGAAAGCGACGCCTCCCTCGAGGAGCTCCTGAACGCTGCGCAGCGACTAGAGGAAGGCGTCCCGTTCTCGCCCGCCTTGGACGAAGCTCTGCTTCACGGCAGCTCAGTCGGGGGTGCCCGTCCGAAGGCGCTGTTGGATGACGGCGAGCGCAAACTCATCGCCAAGTTCTCCTCGACCACGGACCAGTACGCGGTCGTCAAGGGCGAGTTCGCCGCGATGGAGCTCGCTAAGCGGGTCGGGCTAAACGCCGCACCGGTGCGGCTCCATCGTGCTCATGGAAAAGACGTCCTCTTGGTTGAGCGCTTCGACCGCCCACCAGGGACCGACCAGCGCCTCGGTGTGGTCTCAGCGGCGACGATTCTCGAGCTTGGCGAGACACCCTGGCGAGGTGCCAGCTACGCCGCGCTTGCAGAGAAGATCAGGCACGAGTTCGCCGGCGGCCGCGCGGCCGTGCATGAGCTGTTCGCCAGGATCACGTTCAACATCCTCGTCGGCAACACCGACGACCACGCGCGCAACCACGCAGCGTTCTGGGACGGCGGCCAGCTGTCACTGACGCCAGCCTACGACCTCTGCCCACAGCCGCGTAGCGGCGGGGAGGCCGCTCAAGCAATGGACATAAGCGCCAGCGGATTCAGGCTCAGCCAGCTCGCAGGCTGCGTTGACGCAGCCCCCGAGTATTTGCTCTCCGACGGGCAGGCGCGGCGAATCATCGACCGCCAAGTCGACACGATCCGCTCAAGTTGGGATGAGGTCGGCGAGATTGCATGCATGACCTCCGGCGAGCGGAACTACTTCTGGGGACGCCAGTTCCTCAACCCGTTCGCGTTCGAGGGATACCACGAGTAGCCGGAACGGACTCAGGTTCGCTTACTGCGCAAACGGGTACATGGAGGACAGCCACGCGACGCTCTACAGAAAGGCTTTGAGATGAAGATCGGACGATTGCTCCTCCGCTTCCTCGTCGGCGGCTTCTTCGTCGGACACGGCACGCAGAAGCTGTTCGGCTGGTTCGGCGGCCAGGGACTCGAGGGGACTGCCGAAGGCTTCGAGCAGCTCGGGCTGAAGCCGGGCAAGGCGCACGCGTCGCTCGCCGGTGTCGCCGAGGCCGGCGGAGGGGCGGCGCTCGCGCTCGGCTCCCAGACGCCGCTGGCCGCGGCGGCGATCACGGCGACGATGCTGACGGCGATCCGCACGGTGCACTTCAAGAACGGGCCGTGGGCGACGAACGGCGGCTATGAGTACAACGCCGTGTTGATCGCGGTCGTGCTGGCGCTGGCCGAGCTCGGTCCCGGGCCGGTGTCGCTCGACGCGGCGCGCGGGCGTGAACGCGCGGGCGTGGGCTGGGCGCTCGCGGCGGCCGGTGCGGGGGTGCTCGGCGCACTCGGCGCACAGCTGGTGACCGCCGCACAAGCGCCGCCGCCGGTCGCCGGCGCGAGCTCGAACGGCGTGCCGCCTGGTGCCGAGCCGGCGCCGCAAGCGGGCGAGGCGGCGGCGGTGTAACCGCTCAGTCCAGGTAGCTGACGAACCGCTCGGTCGGCTCGCGCTCAGGCGCGCGTCCAGGCGGCGTCTGAGCGCGAGACGGCGTGCGCGGCGAGGCCGACCCCGCTCGACAGCGCGAGCGCTAGCGCGAGCGTCGCGGCGACCGAGACGTGCAGCGCGAGTAGGCCGCCGGCGAGCGCGCCGAGCAGCATCATCGCGACTGCGAGGCCGCGGCGCCCGGCCTTCGCGCCGGCACCACCGAGGAAGCTCGCTTCGGAGGCAATCCCGGTCAGCGTGCGCGTCAGCACGGTCGTTGTCAGATCCGGCACGGCAAGGCGCTGCGCGGCCGCGTTCTGCACACCCATCGCAAGCCCGAGGACGACGATCAGCGCGTAGCGCACGCCCTCGCGCAGCGGTTCGTGCGCGAGCAGCGCGACGATCAGCGCGAGCAGGATCAGCATCGCCTGAGCGGCATTCGCGGCGCGCAGCAGGCGGCCACGGTGGGTGTGGCGCGAGCCGGGCGCCGAGCGCGAGCAGCGAGGCGATCGCCGAGAGCCCGCTCGCGCCGGCGAGCGCGAAGCCGAGGAAGACGACGTTGCCGGTCATGTTCGCGACGAACACGTGCCCGAGCATCAGGTAGCTGACGGCGTTGACGAGCCCAGTCAGGAACGTCAGCGTGATTAGCATCGGCACGAGCGGCCCGTGCCTGTCGCCGGGCGGCGGGCGCAGCGCCGAGGCGAGGACGCGCAGAACGCTCATTGAAGCGAGCCTAGCGAGTGGCGCTGGTTTTGCTGACTTTGCGTGGGGCTAGGCCGCGCTTGGCGAGGATCCCGGTGGCGCAGCCGGCTGGCGCAATTCATCCACGAACGAGCTGAGGGTCTCCGTGGCGGCCGACAGCTCCTGAAGCTGTTGGTCTGATAGCTGCTGCAGGTCGCTTCGCATGGCGGCAAGGAACTGTGCACGGAACTTCTGCTGCGCCGCCCTTCCCGCCTCGGTGAGGCTGACCATCACCACTCGCCCGTCGTCTGGCAGTCCTTCGCGCGCAACCCAGCTCTTCTCTTGCAGGCGCTTGACGAGCAGCGTCATCGTGGGCTGCGCGACCCCCTCGAGCTCGGTGAGCTCTGTGATCCTTCGCGGCCCTTCGGTGAGAATGCTCAAGACCTCCATTTCGGTGCGGGAGATCTCCCTGCTGCGTACCTGCTTGACGATCATGCGCACAAGGATCGCGGCGTGCGGGAGCAGGTGCTGGGCGATGTAGTCGACCTGCTCTGCCCGCTCGCTGCCGACAGTTCCGATTGCTCTGGGCACATTGAAAACTATATAGTCTTATGATATAGATGTCAACGTAGCTTCAAGCCCAAGAGAGGAGCAGATCATGTTCCAGAACATCCTTGTCGCGATCGACGGCTCACCGGACTCAGATCAGGCGCTCACGCAGGCGATCGACCTGGCCGGGTCAGAGCACAGCCGATTGACGCTCTTCAGTGCCGTCGTGACGCCTCCCGCCGCCGCCTACATCGGTGCAGGCGGTGCAGTCGCGGCGAATCTCGCCCGCGACGCCGAGGCCGAGACCGAGGCGATCCTGCGGGCAGCAGCTCAGCGAGTCCCCGATCAGAGCTCGGTGAGCACCGTGCTGAGCAGCGACCCCGTCAGGCCTGCGCTGTTGCGCCAGATCGAGACGGGACACCACGATCTCGTCGTGATGGGCTCACGCGGACGCGGCGCGGTGAGCTCGGTGCTGCTCGGCAGTGTGAGCCACTACGTGCTGCACCACAGCCCGGTCCCGGTGCTGATCGTGCACGCCGAGTCCTCGCGGCAGCTCAAATCCTCCGAGCGCTCAGCGCACGATGACGAGCACATGGTGGCGTCCCGATGAGCGCCGTAGGAAGCGAGAAGCCGCTCGGTGAGCCGCTGGAGAGAACCCCCGGCTTCCTGCAGGCCGAGGACGCGCTCGGACTCGTGCGGCAGCGATTCGAGCAGACCGAGGACCCAGAAGCGCAAGGAGAGCTTGCGGCGCTGGCGCTCGAGCACGTCGAGCGCCAGCTGAAGCTCGCCCGCGAGCAGCGCCGTGCATTAGACGGCGTCGAAGGGAAGCTGTGGGCCAGACGTAATCGCCTCGAGCGGTTCCTCATACATGCGCGAGGAAGTGCCTGGTGGCACGCGCGACGCGACGCCGCAGCAGCAGAGCGATAACGGAGCCCCGGGGGGGACTGGGTCAGCGGCTTCGCCCGGTCAGTCGGGGTATTCGTCCTTGCGCAGGGAGTCAGGCTCCTCAGGCTGAGGCCTGGGCGTGCGCTCGAGCAGGAAGTTGAAGTAGGGCGCGACGAACGGATCGGGCGCGCTCACGGTGTAGGTGTGGTAGACGGTCCCGTTCTCGCGCGCGAAGGCGATCCAGGCAGGCGCCTCGCGCAGCCCGTCCTTCAGCTCGCCGCCGATCTGGTGCGACCACTCGACCAGCCAATCGGGCGGATCCTCGACCATCTCCATGATCTGGGGAATCTGCTGTGCCTGCTCCTTCCTCAGCGCGAGGCCGAAGTCGAATGGGAAGTCCGTACGGTTGGTCGACACATAGGGAAACTCCCAGCCCATTCGCTGCTTGTAGGCGACCAGCCGGTCGATCGGCGCCCGCGAGAAGCAGATCAGGGTTACGTCGCGGTGGTTGAGGTGGACGAGCGACCCGTCGAGGCCGTCGCCGAGGGATGTGCACCCGGGACACGCGCCCTTGCTGTAGTCGGGGCCGAACATGATGTTGTACGCCAGCAGCTGCGAGCGCCCGTCGAAGAGCTCGAGCAGTGTCTTGGAGCCGTCCTCGGTGTCGAAGACGTATTCCTTCTCCACAGGCACCCAGGGCAGCGCGCGGCGCTTCTCCTTGATCTTCGCGTTTCGCTCTGCCTGCTCGGCCTCGAGCTTTGAAAGCTCATCACGAGCAGTTTGCCATTGCTCGCGCGTTCCGATCTTGTGGCCGGGCATCGTGACCTCCTTTGGCGTTCGTGACGCGGGCGCCCTCCTACACTCCCACAGATTAAGGGAACCCGAGCAGACAGGAGCAGCGAGTGAGCCAAAACGAGCAGGTGCAGAAGCTTCCCAGCCTGACGCGCGAGGGCGAGGTCTTCGTGCTCGACCTCGGCGACGGTGAGAACCGCTTCAACGCCGGTTCGCTGCAGGCGATCGAGCAGTGCCTGGACGAGGTTCAGGCGGCGCCGGTGCCGCGCGCGCTGGTTACGACCGCGAGCGGCAAGATTTGGTCGAACGGCCTGGACCTCGAATGGATGGCCGCCAACCAGGAGCTGATCGGCGAGTTCGTGCCGCGCCTGCACGAGCTGCTGGCGCGCGTGCTCGAGCTCGACGTGCCGTGTGTTGCGGCGCTTCAGGGACACACGTTCGCGGCGGGCGCGATGCTTGCGCTCGCGCACGACCAGCGCGTGATGCGCGCCGACCGTGGCTATTTTTGCCTACCCGAGGTCAACATCCGCATTCCGTTTACGCACGGCATGAGCGCACTGATCGCAGCGCGCCTGAGCAAGCAGGCGGCGCACGAGGCGATGACTACAGGCCGGCGCTACGGAGGGCTCGACGCGATGCAGGCAGGAATCGTGGACCACGCCGCAGCGGAGGACCGCGTTTTGGCGCAGTCGATCGAGCTCGCGGCGGCACTCGCCGCGAAGGACCCGGCAACGCTCGGTGCGATCAAGCGCCGGTTGTATGAGGCGCCGCTGGCAGCCTTGCGCGACCGCGCCGGCAACGCGCTGGTTGGCGCCGGCTAGTGCCCGGCGAGCTCGTTGGCTGCAAAGCGCTGCGGCTTCAGCGCGCCTGTCCCTGGCGCGCGCGCCGCAGCTGGCGCTGCTCGCCGCCGGCGCTCTGGCCGTCCTGGGACTTGATCTCCAGATAGATCTCGCTGCGGTGCACTGGGACATCCGAGGGGGCGCTGATACCGAGGCGCACTTTGGCGCCATCGCTCGACAGGACCGTCACCTCGACATCGTCGCCGATCATGATGCTCTGCCTGCGCTTCCGCGTGAGGACAAGCATGTGCCTCAGCTCCCCGGCCCGCGCTGGTGCTTGGAAACTTGCATTCGAACGAGCTTAGCGCTGAAGTGAGGACTGAGGATGCAGAAAGTCGTATGTTTTAGGCGAGGCCAAGCATGATCAAGCCGATCGAAAGCCCTGCGGCGCCGACCTTCACCAAAGGCTGCGCTGCTGTGTGGCTGATCATCGCGCTCGCGTTCGCGGCGCTCCTGCTCGTTCCCGGCGCGCAGGCGCGCGCAGCGCCGAGCCTGATGGTGGCCGAAGGCGGCTCCTCCACAGAAGGAGCGGCTGATGGCACCGAACAGGCCCCGCCCGTGGAGGAAGGAGCGGCTGCTCCGCCTGCGGAATCTTCGCCTGCGCTTGAACAAGCTCCTGCGCCGCCTTCAGAATCTTCGCCGCCCGTGGAGGAAGGAGCGGCTGCTCCGCCTGCAGAATCTTCGCCCGCGCCCGAACAGGCCCCTGCTCCGCCTGCAGAATCTCCGCCGCCCCCGCCTGCTCCCGAACAGGCCCCTGTGCCGCCTCAGCCGCCCCCGCCTGAACAAGCTCCTGCGCCGCCTGTGCAATCCCCGCCCGCGCCCGAAGAAGCGGCCACGACGGTCAAACCCGAACCGGTTGCCTCCCCGCCGGCCACAGAAGCGGGTTCCGAAGGGCACTCGCGAGAAGGGACAGGCACGGGCTCACAGCCAGCGTCGCCTGCGCCCGAACCAGGCCCGGCGGCCGAAACCGGCTCGGGAGTCCCACTTGCCCCGGCGAGCTCTGCCGCGGAGCCAGTCACGCCTGAAATCGCGGTGTTGCCGGTCGCTGGCCAGCCGCTTGACATGTCGTGGCCGGTCAGGATCTTCATGCGCAGCCCCGGGCAGGTGGTCTGTGGCCTGTCCGGATCCGTTGCGCCGGTCACGGCAGGCTGGTTGGGCACACCGGGCGCTTTACCATTCCCGCTGGCCGTCCTCGCTGCTGCCGGCTCCTCACCGGCCGTGCTCGCCGATCTCGACCACGGCGGCAGAGGGCGCGGTGATTCGGGCCTTCCGGACCACTCATCGCCGACCGTGCCGGGCTTCCCGCTGGGCGGAGCGGGCGGCTCCTCGGCGGCGGGGAGCGGTTCGGGTGCGTCCTGCGCGACGCCCTCGACGCTTCCCGGTCTTCATCTGCGTGCAGCGCCCTCCTGGATGCGACGGTTGCACCTCGCGCAGCCGTTGTGGCGCACGTCGTCCTTCGTTCTGATCCGAGAGCGCCCGGACTAGCTCCTTCCGGTCTCTCTAGCACGGCCTGGATCACCTGGTCCAGACCGGTCGGTTACCAGTTCGAAGATGTGGTGAAAGGGGCTGTGAAGATATGAAGCGTCATCTGAGTCTGGCGGCGAGCAACCGCCATGCACACGATCAGGGCGAGGAGACAGGGATGGTCGCTCACCAGAGGAGAGCTGGCACTGCCAGCGGCGAGCTCTCCGGGCGTGTGAGCGCCCGGTCCCGCCTGCAACTTGCTCATGGGCGGGCCTGGAGACATACGCTGATCCTGACCGGCAAGCTGGACTTGCAATCGGCTTCAGAGCTGGAGGAGGAGATCGAGTGCCTGTGCCAAGAAGGCGTTACGACGCTTACGCTCGACCTTCGTCAGCTCAATGCGATCGATTTCACCGGCGCGCGCACGATCGCATTCCGAAGTGCGCTGTGCAAGAGACGAGGACATGACTTTGCGGTCATCTCCGGTCCGGGCCCGGTCGGGCGCACATTGGTGGAGGCAGGCGCCACGGACACACCTGCGGGTGAGCCCGGCGGGCATCGTGGTCATCGTTTGACCGCTATCGCCGGCTCCTTCTCAGATGTGTCAACGATGATGATCAAGGAGCTGTGAGGAGCTAGTTCTCGCTGAGCCGTCCGGTCAGCTCGAGCGCATCGCCGAGCAGCAGCTGCTCGGCGGCCAAACTGATCCTTACGTGATCGTAAGGTTGCTAGCGTGGAGGCATGGCCACCACTGCTCCGCGTGCACCGGCGGACACGAGCAACGACCGCTACAAGTGGATCGCCCTCTCCAACGTCACGCTGGGCGTGCTGCTGGCGGTGCTCGACTCCTCGATCGTGCTGATTGCGATGCCCTCGATCTTCCGGGGCATCCACCTCGACCCGCTGCAGCCGGCCAACAGCTTCTACCTGCTGTGGATGATCCTCGGCTTCCTCGTCGTGACGAGCGTCCTGATCGTCAGTCTCGGCCGGCTCGGCGACATGTACGGCCGGGTGAAGATGTACAACCTCGGCTTCCTCGTCTACACGGTCGCCTCGCTGTTCCTGACGATCGACTGGATGACCGGGCGCGATGGCGCGCTGTATCTGATCGTCTTTCGCATCTTCCAGGGGATCGGAGCGGCCTTTCTGCTGGCCAACTCCGCGGCAATCCTCACCGACGCCTTCCCGGCCAACCAGCGCGGGATGGCGCTCGGCATCAACAACATCGTCGGCGTCAGCGGCGTCTTCGTCGGGCTGGTGCTCGGCGGCCTGCTCGCGCCGGTCAACTGGCGGGCGGTCTTCCTGATCTCCGTGCCGATCGGCCTGTTCGGGACGGTCTGGGCGTATCTGAAGCTCGAGGAGCGCGACGCCCAAACCCGCGCGGGTTAACTGGTGGGGCAACCTCACCTTCGCCCTCGGTCTGATCCTGATCATGGTCTCAGTCACATATGGCATCCGCCCCTATGGCGGCCACGCCACCGGCTGGACGAGCCCGAAGGTGATCGTCCTGCTCGGCACGGGTATCGCGTCCCTGGTCGCGTTCGCGCTGATCGAGTGGCGGGTGGCCGACCCGATGTTCCGTCTGCCCCTCTTTCGCATTCGCGCATTCACGTTCGGCACGCTCTCGACGTTCCTCTCGGCCGTTGCCCGCGGTGGGCTGATGTTCATGCTGATCATCTGGCTGCAGGGCATCTGGCTGCCTCAGCACGGCTATGACTTCACGCAGACACCGCTGTGGGCGGGGATCTACATGCTGCCGCTGATCGTCGGCATGCTCCTCGCGGGCCCGGCCTCCGGTTACCTCTCCGACCGCTTCGGTGCCCGCTGGTTTGCGACGGGCGGGATGCTCGGCGCGGCGTTCAGCTTCTTCCTGCTGGCGCTCTTGCCGATCGACTTCCCGTATCCGCTGTTTGCCGCGATCCTGTTTCTCAACGGCATCTCGATGGGCATGTTCGCTTCGCCCAACCGAGCCGCCGTGATGAACAGCCTCCCGGCCGGCGACCGCGGCGCCGGCGGCGGCATGAACCAGACCTTCCAGAACTCCGCCCAGGTGCTCTCGATCGGGATCTTCTTCACGCTGATGATCTTTGGCCTGTCCTCCAGCCTGCCCGCCGCGATGACCGCCGGGCTGAAGGCCCATGGCGTCGCTGCGGCCACCGCCGCCAGCGTCGCGCACCTGCCGGCGGTGTCGATCCTGTTCGCCGCGTTTCTCGGCTACAACCCGATCCAGCACCTCGCCGGCGCGCACGCGCTGAGCCTGCTCTCGCCGGCCAACCGCGCGACGCTCACCGGCCATTCCTTCTTCCCGCACCTGATCTCCGCGCCGTTTCGCTCCGGCCTGCACGAGGCGTTCGCGTTCGCGATCGTCGCCTGCCTGATCGCGGCGGGCGCCTCGCTGATGCGCGGCGGCAAGTACCAGGATGCCGAAGCACCGGGCAAGCAACCCGTCAACCGAGAGGAGCCGCAGTATGCGCGTTGAGTGGTTTGGACAGTCGGCGTTCCGCCTGGACGGCGACGGCAAGACGGTCGCGATCGACCCCTTCGGCGACATGCCGGGACTCGCGAGCGCCCGCGGGATGCAGTTCGGCTACCCGTTGATCGAGGGCACCGCGGCGGATCTGCTGCTCGTCACGCATGAGCACATCGATCACAACGGCGTCGAGGCGATCGGCGGCGAGCCGGCCGTACTGCGCTCGACGGCGGGCAAGCTCGAGTCGCCGCTGGGGGAGGTGACGGCGATCGCGTCCGAGCACGATGCCGCGGCCGGCACCGAACGGGGTCCCAACACGATCTTCGTCTTCGAGCTGGACGGCATACGCGTGTGCCACTTCGGCGACTTCGGCCAGGACGCGCTGCGCGACGAGCAGGCCGCGGCGATCGGCGACATCGATCTGCTGATCATCCCCGTTGGCGGCGGACCGACGATCGGGGCCGGCCAGGCCGCCTTGATCGCCGGGCGTCTGTCACCCCGCTGGGTCGTCCCGATGCACTACCGCACCCCGCGCATCTCCTTCCTGGAGACCGCGGATTCCTTCCTCGAGCTCATGACTCATGTGGAGCGGCTGCCGGAGGCGGCCTTCGACACCGGTGATCTGCCCGAGACGGACGGCCCGCTCGTCGTCGTGCCCGCCGCGCCGTAGGCCTTTTGCTTGCAGCCTCTGACGGCGATGTTCATGTTGTGTCTCATCACCGCGCCGTTCTGGGCCGTGAATCAGGTAGGCATCTCAAGGCCCACCAAGATGGCGTCCCGTCTCATCCTTCCTCTTCAATGAAGCATTGCGATGAAGGTCCTGCATGCCGCCGATCTGCATATCGACAGCCCCATGGTTGGGCTGCACGCCTACGAGGAGGCACCGCTCGAGGAGTTGCGGCTGGCTACGCGCTTGGCTCTCACCAACCTCATCGACACAGCCCTCGAGGAGGATGTCAACGCCGTCTTGCTCGCCGGGGATATCTTCGACGGTGACTGGCCACACTACGGAACGGGGGTCCATTTCGTCTCGGAGATGGCGCGCCTGCGCGAGGCACGTATCCCGGTGGTGATCGTCGCGGGCAACCACGATGCCTCCTCCAAGCTGACCAAGTCGCTGCGGATGCCTGACAACGTGCACGTGCTCGACACACGTAAGCCGCAGACCGTCATCTTCGAGGATCTCGGGCTTGCAGTGCACGGACAGGGCTACGCCACACCCGCTGTGCTGGAGGACCTGTCGGCCGGCTACCCAGCCCCGCTCGCCGGCATGATCAACATCGGGCTCCTTCACACCAGCGCCGATGGCAGGCCTTCTCACGAGCGCTACGCGCCCTGCAGCGTGAGCGGCCTTCAGCAGCACGGCTATGACTACTGGGCGCTGGGACACGTCCACCATCGCGAGGTGCTGACTGCGGAGCCCCCGATCGTCTTCCCGGGCAACCTGCAGGGGCGAGGGTTGCACGAGACCGGGCCCAAGGGCGCCACGATGGTGCACATCGGCCACGATCACCCGGTCACACTCGAGCATCGCGTATTGGACGTCGTCCGCTGGGATCTGATCGAGGTAGACGCCACGGGCTGTGCGGTACGCGACGATGCCTGTCAGCGGGTCGGGGCGGCGGTGCGTCACGCCGCGCACGAGGCAGGCGATCGCCTGCTCGCCGCGCGCATCCTCATCACGGGCCGTTGCGAGGCACACACGGCTCTGCGCAGCGACGCCGAGCGCCTGCGCTACGACGTGGTGGCTGCCGCCGCCGATGTCGCGGCCGGCCGGGTCTGGATCGAGGATGTCCGTCTCGAGACGAGCTCGCCGCGTGAGCTCGCGCACGCTGGCGATGACGCCATCGGCGAGCTGATCCAGGAGCTGGCTGAGCTCACCGCCGGCGACGGGGCCATGGACGAGCTGACAGCTGCGCTGGCGCCTCTGGCCAAGGCGCTGCCGCCGGGTGTACTGGCCGGCCTCGACCCGGCTGACCCCGGCACGGTCAAGGCACTGATGAGCGATGTCAGCCAGTCGCTTCCGGCTGCTCTGCTGCAGAAGGCCGCCTGATGTCTCTGCGGATCGAACGGATGGACCTCAGCCCATGGGGGTGCTTTGAGGATCACTCGCTGTCCTTCAGCTCTGAGCCGGGTGAGGTGGATCTGATCCACGGGCCCAACGCGTCTGGCAAGTCCACCGCCAGCCGCGCTGAGCGCAGCCTGCTGTACGGGATCGAAGCACGCACGCCTGACAGCCATACCTACGACTACGCCGACCTGCGTATCGGCGCGCGCCTAGCCCTCGACGGGGTCAGCGTGGAGCTCTCCCGTCACAAGCGCCGCGGCGGATCGCTCACCGGTGAGAAGGGAGAGCCGCTGCCCGAGGAGAGGCTCCTGATGGCGCTTGGCGGTCTCTCAAAAGAGGTCTACGGCGCCTTGTTCCAGGTCGATCACGACACGCTGGTGCAGGGGGGCGCCGAGCTCTTGCAAGGACGGGGAGAGATCGGCTCGAGTCTTTTCGCCGCGGCCGCTGGCGCCGTGACCCTCCACGACACCCTCGCCGGGCTCGACGCTGAGGCTGAGCGGCTTTTCAACCCGCGCGCGCGTACGACCGTGCTGCACAAGGCGCTTGCGAGCCTGCGAGAGGCCGAAAAGCGCTTGCGCGGCGCGACGCTGCGGCCTGCGCGCCACCACGAAATGCAGCGCACGCTGCTCGAGGCCGAAGAGGCTTGCGAAGAGCTCACCCAGCAGATGCGTGAGCTCGAGCTCAGAGCACGCGCGCTCGAGCGCAAGCGGGCGATCGCGCCCCTGCTCGATGCGCACTCAGAGCGCGTGGCAGAGCTCGAAGCGCTGGCGGGCGTCCCACGGCTGCCCGGCTCGGCGGCCACGCAGCGATCTGACGCACAAGGACGCCTGCGCGCCAGCACGCGTGCCCTGCAGCGCGCCACGAGCACAGCCGCGAGGCTGCAGGCAGAGCTCGGGGAGATCGTCCTCGACGAGAAGCTGATCGCTCGCGGCGAGGAGATCCGGATCATCAAGGAGAGCAGCTCGGCCATCAGCAAGGCAGGCGCTGAGGAGCGCAAGCGAGAGGACGAGCTGCTGCAGGCCCGTGCTGCTCTGAGGAACGCGGCGGAGATCATCGGCGCCCGAGATCCCAGCGAGATCGAGTCCCTGCGCCTGGCCGAGCGCGCGCCGCACGCTGGACCGCTGTCTGCGCCAGCGCGAGGAGCTCGCATCCCGTACAAGCGCCGCGCGGATCCGGGTGCAGGAGGCCGAAAATGCCCGCGATCAGGCACAAGCTGACCTCGACGGCGCTGCGCTCGCCGCGGACGTGCGGCAGCTGGACGCCGCGATCACGGCTGCGCTGAGAGCCGGCACGCTGTCCGAGCAGATCGAGCAGGGCCGTCTCGACGCCAAGCTCCGGCGCGGCGAGGCGGCCGGGCGTTTGGCGCGTTTGACCCCCGCACCCTCTTCGGTCAACGCCCTGCGTGCCCTGCGCTCGCCGTCCGCTGAGCAGGCAACGCGAGCTGCGGCGCGGGGCGATGAGCTGCGGCGCGCTTCAGAGAGCCTGCAGTCTGAAGCGCGCAGACTGGCCAAAGAAGAGACCGAGCTAAGCGAGGAGCACGAGCGCCTCGCTCTGGCGGGCGAGGCCCCGACAGCTGAGAGGCTCGCGAAGGCTCGCGAAAGCCGCGACGAGCAATGGGCGGCGATTCGCGCCGCCGCAGCCGCCGGCTCGCCACTGGAGTCCGCGGATGCCGATGGCTTCGAGCGTGCGCTGGCCAGTGCCGACCATTTGGCTGACAATCGCACCGCTCACGCGGCGCAGATCGAGCGCACCGCCGCCGCGCATGCGCGCGCCAGGCGCCTGAAGCGCGAGCGGACCGTCCTTCACGGGCGTGAGGCAGAGCTCCACGCGCGTGAAACGGCACTGCTCAGCGATTGGGCGCGGGCCTGGGATCTCACGGGCCTCGAGCCTGTGCTCCCCGACGATGCCGGCGCCTGGCTGGATGAGCGCGATGAGATCCTCGACCTCGATCGTGGCGCTACGGAGCTGCAGGTGCGCGCGGACTTGCTGGCCGCTCGTGAACGCGGCCACGCCGATGCGCTGAGGGCATGCCTTTCTCGCCTGTCCCAGGAGGTCCCCGATGGCGCCGCGCTGGACGCACTGATCGCCCGCGGGCAAGGAATCGTGGCGCAATCCCAAGAGCAGTACAACGCACGGTCGGTGCTTCAGGCGACGCTTGAGAGCTGTGAGCGGGCCAAGGCTTACGCAAAGCACGCGCAGAGCTCGGCGGCCGCGGCGTGGGCGGAGTGGGAGAAGCGCTGGCCCGCGCAACGCGCGCAGGCCGGGCTGCCGGACACGGCGACGCCGCAGGACGCCCAGGAGATCGTGCGCGCTGTGCAGGATGGTCTCTCCCAGCTGGAGAGGACCACTGCTCTGGAGCGCCGCATTGCTCACAGCGGCAAAGACCGGGCCGAGTTCGCGGCACGTGTCCGTGGCCTCTGTGAGCAACTGGCCCCCGAGCTTGCCAGCATTGACCCCGAGCAGGCCGCGGGCGAGCTGCATTCGAGGCTGACCGGCGATGAACGGCGCCTGGCCAAGAGGGAAGGCCTGAGCGAGCAGCGGGATGCGCTGGCCAGCGAGCTCAGCGTCCTTCATGGCGACATCGCCACCGCGCGCGCGGAGATCGGGGCGCTGCTTGCCGCGGCCGGCTGTAAGGAGGAGGACGAGCTGCCTGAGATCGAGACACGCGCAGCCCGCGCCAGCGTGCTGCGGGATGAAATCGCCGAGATCGAGCGCCAGGTCGCCAAGGCCGGTGACGGGCGCTTCTCAGAGCTCGCCGAAGGAGCCTGTGGCTTTGACCGCGATCAGGCAGCGGTGGAGCTCGACGAGCTTCGCGAGCAGGCAGAGTCGCTGCGCGTCGCGCGCGATGAGACCAAGGAGGGCATCGGCCAGCGCAAGCGGGAGCTGGCGGAGGCAGAGACCGATACCACAGCCGTGCAGGCGGCCCAGGACGTCGCACTCGCGCGCGCCGCCGTGGAAGAGGCGGCGATCGCGCATGCCAAGGCGAAGCTCTCGGCGACGGTCGTGCGGCGCGCGATCGATCGCTACCGGCGCCTGCATCAGGACCCGCTGCTGTCCCGCGCCAACGAGCTGTTCAAGCGCTTCACGCTCGGGAGCTTCGTCGAGCTGTTTGTGGACCTCGACGAGCGCGGGCAGGGCGTCCTGATCGGCCGCCAGCGAGACCGCATACGCAAGCGTGTTCCCGAGATGAGCACGGGCACCCGCGAGCAACTGTTCCTCGCGCTGCGGATCGCAGCCATCGAACGCTACGTCGCGACCTCGGGTCCTGTGCCCGTGGTGTTCGACGACGTGTTCATCGAGTCCGACGAACCGCGCTCGGAGCGCATCTTCGGAGCGCTTGGCGAGCTGGCCCTGAAGACGCAGGTGATCGTGCTCACACACCATCGCCATCTCATTAACGTCGGCCGGCGGGCGCTTGCAGAGAAGCTCGTGGTGGCGGAGCTGCCCGACATGGCGCCGGCGTTGCGTGAGGCCGTTGCGGCGTAGATAAGGTTGGGGCTCAATCAGCCAGGGGAGGCCCCCGCCATGACCGCCGTCTTCCGCACGCCGGATGAGCGCTTTGAGAATCTGCCGGGCTACGCATTCAAGCCCAACTACGTGGAGGTTGACGGCCTGCGCCTGCACCACGTTGACGAGGGGTCGGGGCCAACGGTGCTGTGCTTCCACGGCGAGCCCGACTGGAGCTACCTCTACAGGCACATGACCGGCGCGCTCGTGAAGACGGGCCACCGCGTCGTCGTCCCGGATCTCGTCGGCTTCGGCCGCTCGGACAAGCCCACCGGCCGGGACTGGTACACCTACGAGCGCCACTGCGAGCACGTCTCAGCGCACCTCGACCAGGTGGAGCTCGAGGACGTCACCGTGGTCGTCCAGGACTGGGGCGGCCCAATCGGGCTGCGCTGGGCGGTCGAGCACGCAGAGCAGGTCGGACGGCTGGTCGTGATGAACACGGGGCTGTTCACCGGCCGCGTCAGCAAGGGCTTCATGGCCTGGCGCGAATTCGCCGAACGTACGCCCGACCTGCCAGTCGGGATGATCATGCAGGGCGCCACCACCACCGATCTGAGCCCCGAGGTGATCGCCGCCTACGAGGCGCCCTTCCCGACAATCGAGAGCAAGGCCGGAGCAGCCCAGTTCCCGCTGCTCGTGCCGCTCACCGCCGAGGAGCCCGGCGTCACGGAGATGCTCGCCGTGCAAGACGCGCTCTCCCGCTGGGAGGAGCCCGCGCTCGTGGCCTTCTCCGACACCGATCCGGTGTTCCCCTACCCGCGGTCGGGTGAGGTGTTCACCTCGTTGCTGCCCACCGCGGGCGAGCAGGTGCGGATTGAGGGGGCAGCGCATTTCCTTCAGGAGGACCGAGGCCCTGAGATCGTGCAGGCGATGCTCGCGGCCTTCGGCAGCCCGATCGGCTCAGGGCGCGGCGCCTAGCCGGGGTGGACCTCGCGTAACCGGTGGGTGTTGACGTCATAGACGAAGCCGCGGACCATGTCGCGGTGCAGCAGGAACTCAGACCGGCGAACGCGCAGGATGGACTGGCGCACGTCCGCGTCGAGGTCGGTGAACGACTCGATCGCAAAGGCTGGCGCAACACCCGTCGCCAGTTGCAGCTCGGCACGAAACCCGTCGTCGGTGAGGGACTGCATGCCGCAGTCGGTGTGATGGATGAGCATCACCTCCCGCGTGCCGAGGCGGCGCTGGGAGATGGCAAGCGAGCGGATCACGTCATCGGTGATCACCCCGCCCGCGTTGCGCAGCACGTGTGCCTCGCCCACGCCCAGGCCCAGCGCGGCGAAAACGTCCAAGCGCGAATCCATGCAGGTCACGACGGCCAGCCGCCGGCTGGGCCGGACATCCAGGTGCCGGGCGGGCAGCGAGGCCGCGAAGTCCCGGTTGCTGTTGAGGAGCTCGCCGGTCACGTCCACTGACCGAACCCTAGAGACTTGCCCGCTCTGCGGGCGGGTAGAGTCTCCAGCATGACGCTCGTCCTGCTCACCGGAGCCACCCGCGGTATCGGCCGGGCGGCCGCGATCGGGCTCGCCCGGGAAGGCGCCGAGGTCGCGCTCGTGGGTCGCGACTCAGAGCGCGTGCGGGCCGTGGCAATGCAGGCCAAGGCAGCCGGCGGGGGCGCGCCCGTCCACGAGCACGTCGCCGACCTGACGCTGCTCTCCGACGTGCGCGCGCTGGCGGAGCAGGTCAGAGGGCGCTACGAGCACATCGACGTCCTCGCCAACAACGCTGGCGCGCTGTTCGCCTCGCGCAAGGAGACCTCTGAGGGCTTCGAGCGGACCTTCGCGCTGAACCACCTCGCGCCGTTTCTGCTCACCAACCTGCTGCGCGATCGCCTGGAGGGCGGCCGCGTGGTGACGACGGCATCCGATGCCCACAAGGGCGGGCGCCTGAACCTCGATGACCTGCAGTCCGAGTCCTCCTACTCGGCGATGCGCGTCTACGGCACCTCGAAGCTCTGCAACATCCTGTTCACGCGCGAGCTGGCCAAGCGCGCGCCGGAGCTGCACGCCAATTGCTTTCACCCCGGCGTCGTGCGCACCGGCTTCGGCAAGAACGACAATGGCATCTGGAAGGTCCTCACCACGCTCGGCGCGCCATTCTTCCGCTCACCGGCGCGGGGCGCCAAATCGCTCGTCTGGCTTTCACTGTCTGACGAGGCGGCTTCCCTCACCGGCGACCTACGTCCAGGACGAGAAGGTGCTGGCCCCCACCGCCCAGGCTCAGGACGACACGCTCGCCGAGGGCCTGTGGGAGCGCAGCGCCCAGCTGGTGGGCTCCTCTGCCGCTTCACCCGCCTGAGGAGAGACGCCCTCAGGCGGTGGTCAGGGCCTGTGTGAGGTCATCGGCGTTCGTCTCGATCAGGCGCGGCACCGTGAGGGGAATCCTGCCGTCGTGCTCGAGCAGCCACTTGGCGTTGAAGATCGTGATGCTGATCAAATCGCCGCTCTCGTCCAGTCTCACGGCATGGCCCTCCGGGGTGCTGAACGTGCGCGGCGCTGGGAGTCCCTTACCGCGGCGGCGCAAGTAGAGCACGTTGACCTCGCTGTCGTAAGAGACGTGATCGAACTCGTATGGGCCTACGTGGAAGGTCATCGCCAGCCTCTCGCTGGATCAGCGCTCATTTCAATGCATGTGATGAACGGTAGGCCCTGCTTGGGATGGTTTGCTTGCCCGGGAGCACCCGCCTGCCTTCACCGCTCACCCAGGCTGGTGCTCTGCGCGATCTGAGCGCGGCGCTATGCCGCGGGCTGCGGTGTGAGGGCGAGGCTCGTCTTCTCTAAAGGCGCCTGCGCCTCGCTGCTCACCGGTTCCGGTGCGCCAATCACACGGTTGCGCCCCAGGTGCTTGGCTTCATACAGCGCCTCATCGGCGGCCTTGAAGAGGATGTCGTAGTCGACTTGGGCGCCACGTGCCGCGCTCACGCCGAGGGAGATCGTGACCGGGATGCCGGTCGGGCGGGCCTGTTCGACCGCCGCCCGCAGCCGCTCGGCCGTGGACTTCCCGGCTGCAAGCTCGATCCCGGGGAGGACGACCAGGAACTCCTCACCGCCGAGGCGGTAGACGAGCTCGAATGAGCGCAGCCGCTTGCGCAGCTCATACGCGACGTCGCGAAGGACCGCGTCGCCGCGGTCGTGGCCGTGCTCGTCGTTGACCTCCTTGAAGCAGTCGACGTCGCACAGCACCATGCTCACGGGCTGGTCAGTGAGCCGCGCCTGGTGGGAGATCTCCAGAAAGCGGGGAACGAGCGCGTGACGGTTGAGCAGCCCGGTCAAAGGATCGAGGATCGCCTCGTCGCGGTGGTGCAGCTCAGCCGCCTGCAGCGCCCAGACGATCGACACGACGACGGCCAGGAGCGCGAGCGTGGCGATCACGGGGACTGGGTTGCTGAGCGCCCAGTCCGGGTGCACGCCGAAGGTGGTCGCGAGGATCAGGAAGACCGTGAGCAGCAGCCCGGCGACGACGACCTGGGGGCGAAAGCGCGCGGCGACCATCCCCGCGGGCAGCACCAGCCACTGGAGCATCGGGCTGCGCGGGCCGCCGCTGAAAGCGACCCCGCCCCCAAGCAGCACCAGGGTGACGAGGATCGCGAAGGCGCTCACGCGCTCGGGGTGGGCACTCGAGTGGATGCGATGCTCCACGTTTATGAAGTTGAGCACCGACAGCGCGAGCAGGCCGAGCGTCCACCAGCCGATCCACGGTGCGGAGATGACAAGCGCAAGGCCAACCGCCAGCGAGCCGACCCGGCGGATTATGCGCACACGCTCGCTTGCGTCAACGACGCGGCTGCGGTCGAGCTCGGTTGGGCACAGCCACGACTCCCCTGTCATGTAGAGGTACTCGACCGCCGTCCTGCTCGCCTTTAGGCGCGGGACACTGCTCAAACGTTCGTCTAGTGGCTATCCCACTGGCCCGAATGCATGCAGTTGATTGGAATCGCTGCGCTGATCGCGGGGCGCGGGGCCCGGCCCCGCTAGCCTGTCGGGCCGTGCTCGTCGCCAGAGATGACATCCGCAACGTCGCGATCGTGGCCCATGTCGATCATGGCAAGACGACGCTGGTCGACGCCATGCTGTGGCAGTCGGGCGCCTTTCGCGTGGGCCAGGACGTCGCCACGCGAGTGCTCGACTCGATGGATCTCGAGCGCGAGAAGGGGATCACGATCCTCGCCAAGAACACCTCGCTGCGCTACCGCGATGTCAAGCTCAACATCATCGACACACCCGGCCACGCGGACTTCGGGGGTGAGGTCGAGCGGGGATTGACGATGGTCGACGGGGTGCTCCTGCTCGTCGATGCCTCAGAGGGGCCGCTGCCGCAGACACGCTTCGTGCTGCGCAAGGCACTCGAGGCCAAGCTGCCGGTGATCCTCGTGATCAACAAGGTCGACCGTCCCGATGCGCGCGTGGCGGAGGTCGTCGACGAGGTCTACGAGCTGTTCCTGGACCTCGACGCGGATGAGCAGCAGATCGACTTCCCGATCGTCTACTGCAATGCCAAGGCGGGTATCGCCTCGCTGCACTACGAGCCGGGGCGGGCGCTGGAGGGGGACACGCTGGCGCCGCTGCTGGACCTGCTGCTGGAGCGGATCCCGGCGCCGCTGTATGACCCCGAGCACCCACTGCAGGCGCTTGTGACGAACCTCGACGCCTCGCCCTACGTCGGCCGCCTCGCGCTCTGCCGTGTGTGGAACGGCACGATCAAGAAGGGGCAGCAGATCGCCTGGTGCAGGGCGGATGGGAGCATCCAGAAAGCGACCGTCGCCGAGCTGTACGTGACCGATGCGCTCGACCGCGTCGATGCGATGCAAGCGGGCCCTGGTGAGATCATCGCCGTGGCCGGGATCGCCGAGGTGACGATCGGCGAGACGCTGGCCGATCCGGACGATCCGCGCCCGCTGCCGGTGATCACGGTCGACGAACCGGCGATGTCGATCACGATCGGCGCCAACACCTCGCCACTGGCGGGGAAAGACGGGAGCAAGCTGACGGCCAGGCAGATCGAGGGGCGTCTGATGCAGGAGCTCGTCGGCAACGTCTCGCTGCGGGTACAGGAGACCGCCCGGCCGGACACCTACGAGGTGCAGGGTAGGGGTGAGCTGCAGCTGGCGGTGCTCGTCGAGATGATGCGCCGCGAGGGGTTCGAGCTCACCGTCGGGCAGCCACACGTGGTCGAGCACGAGGTGGACGGCAAACGCCACGAGCCCGTCGAGCGCCTGTCGGTCGACGTGCCCGAGGAGCACGTCGGCACCGTCACCCAGCTGCTGGCGGCGCGGAAAGGCCGGATGGAGCACATGACCAACCACGGCACCGGCTGGGTGCGGCTGGAGTACCTGGTGCCCGCGCGGGGGCTGATCGGCTTTCGCACGGAATTCCTCACCGAAACACGCGGCACAGGGATCATGCACCACGTGTTCGATCGCTGGGAGCCATGGGCCGGCGAGCTGCTTACGCGTCAGAGCGGCGCGCTCGTGGCCGACCGCCGCGGCCAGACGGTCACCTTCTCGCTGTTTACCCTGCAGGAGCGGGGCTCCCTGTTCGTCGGTCCCGGCGAGGAGGTCTACGAAGGCATGATCATCGGCGAGAATGCGCGCTCAGAGGACCTCGACGTGAACCCGGTGAAGGAAAAGCATCTGACGAACATGCGCTCCTCGACCTCCGATGTGCTCGTGCGACTGGACGCCCACCGCAAACTGACGCTCGACGAGGCGCTGGAGTGGGTGCGCGAGGACGAGTGCGTGGAGGTCACGCCGGAGAACGTACGCATGCGCAAGGTGGTGCTGGGGAAGACCGAGCGGCTGAAGACGGCCAGGCAGGCGCGCAAGTAGAGGCGCAGTTGTCGGGCAGGGCAGGTAGGCTGCCGCGAATGAGCAGAACGGTTAGAAGCGCGCGCAGAGCCGCCGTGGGAGCGCTGGTGCTGGCGCTGGCGCTGGCCGCGAGTGCGGCCGGCGTGGTGCACTTCACACACGAGAGCTTCGGGGCTTTTGAAAAACAGCTGGCCGCCCGGCAGATCCACGCCGCGACGTTCAACAAGAAGGCGCACACGCTGCATCTGTCGATGAACGACGGCCGGCACCTGCTGGTGAGCTATCCCTCGCATGAAGAGCCGCAGCTGGCGGCGAAGCTCGCAGCGAAGGGCGTGCCGGTGGCGGTGGAGAAAAAGCAGAAAAAGAAAGCCACCACGGCTGTGCATCACACCCTGCGCTACGTCGCGGGCGGGATCGTGGTGATCGTGATCATCGTGGTCGCGGCCGTGCTGCTCGTGGACCGCCGGCGCAAGCTGGGCGAAGAGGATGAAGGCCCACCCGCCCCGCCCGCCTCGGCACCCACGGAGCAGAGCCCGCCACCGGAGTAGATCCGCGAAGGCCAGCGGCCGCCCAGTTAGAACCCCGTATTGGTCTTTACGCGCTTGCGGTCCACCGGGTGCAGTTTGCCCTTCTTCTCGAGCGTCGCGCACGCTTCGGCGATGTCCTTGCCGAGCGTCACGGTCATCGAGTAGCTGAGCGTCTGCTTGACGAGCGCGCGCATGATCTTCACGTGTTCGGCATTGGGCGGGAGCGTGTAGGCGGGCAGCATCCAGCCCCGCTCGGCGGCCAGCTGCGCGGCGACGTCGAACTCGTCGTACTCGTGCCCGTCCGTCAATTTGAACGCGACGAGCGGGAGCTGCTCGTCCTCCGCCGCGCCGATGATCTCGAACTCGCCGATCGCGGCGATCTCGCGCGCGAGCGTGCGGGCGTTGTACTTCATCGTCTCCATCACGTAGCAGTAGCCCGAGTGGCCGAGGCGCGCGAAGTTGTAGTACTGCGCGAGCACCATCGCCGAGCCGGTCGAGAAGTTCAGCGTGAACGTGGCGTCGCGCTTGCCGAGGTAGTTCTCGTAGAAAACGAGATCTTCGGCGAGGTCTGACTCCTCGCGGAACACGAGCCAGCCGATGCCGGGATACACGAGGCCGAACTTGTGGCCGGAGACGTTGATCGAACGGACCTGCTCCAGGCGGAAGTCCCACTCTGACTCGGGATACAAGAACGGCCACACGAAGCCGCCGCTGGCCGCGTCCACGTGTAGCGGCACGTCGATGCCCTTTTCCTGCTTGAGCCCCACCAGGTAGTCGTTGATCCCGCGGATGTCGTCTGCGTGGCCTGTGAACGTCGTCCCCAGCACCGCCGCCACTCCGATCGTGTTCTCGTCGATGTGGGGCTCCACGTCCTCCGGGCCGATCGTGTACTTGTTGTTCTTCAACGGCACGATGCGCGGCTCGACGTCGAAGTAGCGGCAGAACTTCTCCCACACGACGTGCACGTCGCCGCCGAACACCAAGTTGGGGCGGCCGGCCGGCTTTTCGGCAGCCTCGCGCCGCTCACGCCACTTCCACTTCAGCGACAGCGCGCCGAGCATGATCGCCTCCGAGGAGCCCTGCGTGCGCGCGCCCGTCGTCTCCCCCGGTGCGTTGAACAGGTCCGCCAGCATGCGGATGCAGCGCTGCTCGATCTCGGCGGTCTGCGGGTACTCGGCGTGATCGATGAAGTTCGTGTGCAGGTTTTCCGCGATGATGCGGCCGGCCTCCGGCTCCATCCAGGTCGTCACGAACGTCGCGAGATTGCGCATCGGCATGCCGTCGAGGACCATCTCCTTTTCGATCAGCCCCTGCGCTTCCTGGGCGCTCATGCCGATCTTCGGCAGCTTGTGATCGGGAGCGGGCTGGAGCAGGTAGCGGTTGCCGTAGCGTTTCTCCAGACGCTCGATCTGCTCGCGCGTTAATTGAGGCCCGCCCCCGTCGTTGTGGCCGGCTCGCTGCTGATCGGACGGCATGCGCGGCGATCATACGCCCACTACGCACGCTGCATGGGCAAGCAGTCAAGGCCAGGAGTCAAGAATAAGACTCAGTCTTATGATAGGTTGCGCTGGCAATGCGCTTGCTAAAGGTGATGCTCCTGCTGTGGGCCGTATCGCTGGCCGGCTGTAACAGCGCCAGTCCGGGTGACGGGACGGCGGCGAATGGCCGTCTGCAGGTGGTGGCGGCGGAGAACTTCTGGGGCAGCATCGCCGCGCAGCTCGGCGGGGACCGGGTGAACGTGAGGAGCATCATCGTCAATCCGGGCACGGACCCGCACAGCTATGAACCCTCCGCGCGGGACGCGCGCACGATGGCGGGCGCCCAGCTGGCGATCGTGAACGGGATTGGCTACGACAACTGGGCACCGAAGCTGCTCGCCGCGAGCCCGGTGAGCGGGCGAGTGGTGCTGGACGTAGGGCAGTTGGCCGGATTGAAAGACGGAGACAACCCACATCAGTGGTACGCCCCGGCGAGTGTCTACAAGGTGACCGCACAGATCGTGGCCGCCTACGACAAGCTCGATCCCGCGGACGCTGCCTACTTCGCGCAGCAGAAGCAGACCTTCGAGACCAAGGGACTCGCGCACTACAACCAACTGCGTCAGGAGATCCGCTCGCAGTATGCGGGCACGCCAATTGGCTACAGCGAGAGCATCTTCCGGCCGCTGGGCGAAGATCTGGGGCTCGAGCTGCTGACGCCGTACAGCTTCGCCAAGGCGGTCGCCGAGGGCACCGATGTGACCGCGCAGGACAAGCAGACGGTCGACGAACAGGCCGAAAAGCGCGAGATCAAGGTGTGGGTGTTCAACAGCCAGAACGTGACCCCTGACGTGCAGCGCGTGAACGAACTCGCGAAAGACGCTGGCATCCCGATCGCGACGGTCACCGAGACGCTGTCGCCGGCGTCAGACAGCTTCGAGCAATGGCAGGTGGCGGAGCTGGAAGGACTGATGCGAGCGCTGCACGAGGCCACGGGCCGCTAGATGCCGGCCGTCGAGCTGAGCGGTGCGGCGGTCCGGCTGGGCGGCCGCATGATCTGGAGCGGGGTGGACGTCGCCGTAGCGGACGGTGAGTTCGTGGCGTTGCTGGGCGGGAACGGATCGGGAAAGTCGACGCTGCTGAAGGCGGTGCTCGGTGCGCTGCCGCTCGCCGCGGGTGGCCTCAGCGTGCTGGGAGCACCGGCGGGACGGGAAAACGCACGGATCGGGTACCTGCCGCAGAGGCGCTCGTTTGATTCAGGCACGCGGCTGCGCGGGTCAGACGTGGTGCGGCTGGGGCTCGATGGCGATCGCTGGGGGCTGACGCTACCCCTGCCTGGCAGGTTCGCGAGCTCGCGGCGACAGGCGAGCGCGCGTGTGCGAGAGGTGATCGAGCTGACCGGCGCGGGGGAGTACGCGGACCGCGCGATCGGGGAGCTCTCCGGTGGCGAGCAGCAGCGGCTGCTGATCGCCCAGGCGCTCGTGCGCCGCCCGCAGCTGCTGCTGCTGGATGAGCCGCTGGACAGCCTCGATCTGCCCAACCAGGCGGTCGTGGCAGCGCTGGTTGCAGACATCTGCAGGACTGAGGGGGTGGCGGTGGTGCTCGTCGCCCACGATGTGAACCCACTGCTGCCATATCTGGACAGGGTCGTGTACCTGGCCGGCGGGCACGCGGTGGCGGGGCCCGTGGAGCAGGTGATCACGGGGGAGACCCTGACGCGGCTGTATGGGCTGCCCGTGGAGGTGCTGAAAGCGAGCGACGGGCGGCTGGTCGTCGTGGGGCAGCCCGAGGCGCCGGCCCACCACCACGATCGCCACGAGCATGTCCACTAACCCGCACCTGACTTGGAACGTCGTGCACGACGTGAGCGAGGTGCTCGAATATCACTTCATGGTCAACGCGCTGCTAGCGGGCAGCGTGGTGGCGGTGATGGCGGGGGTGCTGGGGTGGTTGATGGTGTTGCGCAGAGAGACGTTCGCGGGGCACACGCTGTCGATGATGGCCTTCCCGGGCGCGAGCGGCGCCGCACTGATCGGTGTGGGGGCAGCGTGGGGGTACTTCGTATTCTGCGTCGCGGGCGCGCTGGCGATCGGCCGCTCAGCTCAGGGCGCGAAGCGGTCGCGGAGCGATCAGCCGGCGGGTATCGCCGCCGTGCAGGCGGCGGCGCTGGGGCTGGGCTTTCTGTTCGTGAGCCTGTACGGCGGCGTGCTCGGCGACCTGGAGAACCTGTTGTTCGGCACCTTCCTGGGTATCTCCGACGGGCAGGTGCTGGTTCTCGTGGTGCTCGCGGCGGCCTCGCTGGCGGTGCTCGCAGCTCTTGCTCGCCCGCTGCTGTTCGCCTCGGTGGACGCGGACGTGGCGAGCGCGAGGGGCGTGCCGGTACGGGCGCTGGGAGTGGTGTTCCTGGTGCTGCTGGGGCTGGCGGTGGCGGCGACGAGCCAGGTGACAGGGGTGCTGCTCGTGTTCGCGCTGCTCGTGATGCCGGCCGCGAGCGCCCAGGCGCTCACGGCGCGCGTGGGGCTGAGCCTCGCGCTGACGGTGGCGATCGGCTTGGCGGTCGTGTGGCTGGGGCTGGGGATCGCCTACTTCTCGATCTACCCCGCTGGGTTCTTCGTGACGAGCATCGCGTTCGCGGTGTATGTGATCGTGCGCGTGGGGGTGTGGGTGAAGGGCACGTCGCGCAGGGGCCAGCGGCTGTCCGGGCAGCCGCCCGCGGAGGGCGTGATCGCCTGATGCTCTCCCAGGAATTCATGCGCAATGCGCTGCTCGCGGGCACGTTTGTCGCGCTGGCGTGCGGGGTGGTGGGCTGGTTCGTGGTGCTGCGCGGCCAGGTGTTCGCCGGGGACGCGCTCAGCCACGTGGCGTTCCCGGGGGCGCTCGCCGCCGCGGCGGCCGGGATCGACGAGCGCGCTGGGCTGTTCGCGGCGACGGTCGCGGTGGGCGCGGGCATCGGCGCGCTCGGACGCGGCGCGGACTCTGCGACGGGGGAAGGCGGGTGCGGTGCCCGCTGAGGACACGGCGATCGGGATCCTCTTCACGTTCATCCTGGGGCTGGGAGTGTTCTTCTTGGCGCTGTTCAGCACGAGCTCCGCCGGGGGCAGTGGCATCCAGGCTGCCCACACGCTGTTCGGGTCGATCTTCGGCCTCGGCGCTGTGCAAGCCCGCCTGGCTGCCGTGATCGCGGCCCTGGCGACGGGGCTGATGCTCGTGATCGCGCGGCCGCTGCTGTTCGCCTCGATCGTTCCCGACGTCGCCGCCGCGCGGGGTGTGCCGGTGCGTCTGCTCGGTATCGGCTTCGTCGCGCTGCTGGGCGTCGTCGCGGCCGAGGCGACCCAGACTGTGGGCGCGCTGTTGCTGCTGGGGCTCCTCAGCGCCCCGGCGGCCGCTGCGCATCGCCTCACGAGCAGCCCAGTGGCGGGCATCGCGCTCGCTGCGCTATTGGCAGTCGTGGCGATGTGGGGAGGGCTTGCGCTGGCCTACGCGGTGCCGTCGCTGCCGCCGGGCACGGCGATCGTGGGAATTGCTGTTGCTACCTATTGCGTCTCTACCATCGTTGAATGAGTTTTTATGCGGGCGCCGATAGCTGGGTTCCTCGCGCCGAGGCTGTCCTGACCCGGGCGGGATACAGGCGCGGCGGCGCGCGGCGCGCGGTGATCGAACTGCTCGATGCGCAGGAGTGTGCGCTGACGGCGGTCGAGATCGAGGAGGCGCTGCGCTCCGAGCAGCGCAGGGTCAGCCGCGCGAGCGTGTACAGGATCCTCGACGAGCTGGAGCAGGTGCGCCTGGTCCAGCGTGTGGAAACCGGCCAGACGATGGTTCGCTATGAGCGCGTCTGCGAGGACGAGCATCACCATCACCTCGTGTGCGACAGCTGCGGGCTGGTGATGCCCTTCTCCGATACGGCCTTGGAGCGTGCGATCGAGACGCTCAGCGAGCGGGTGCCGCTGGCTGTGTCCGAGCACGAGATCGTCCTGCACGGCTCCTGCGAAGACTGCGCGGCGTGACGCCGGAGTCGAACCCTTATCCGGCGGCCGGGATCTTTGCGAAGATGGGATCGTCGGCCGGCATCCCGTCGTCTCCGTAAATCATCAAGGCGACATCCTCGGCGGCATCGGGCTCTGCGTCAATAATCCGCTGCAGCGCAGCGCGAGCCTCTGCCTCGTCCTCATAGGAGTCGATCAGATTTCCGGTGCTGCTGAGCAGGACGTAGTGCATAGCTAATCGCCTACAGGCAGGATATCGGCTACGCACGCCAACAACTGCAGGGGCCGTCCCCAGACTGTGATGTGTCCCGGCTGGGCGGTGTTCGCATAGCAGAAGCCGTTGTTGGGCTCGAGGTGAACTTTGGCGATACGCCGTCCGATCCGTGGCCATCGCCGTGCAGTTGCGGTCGCCATTTCGGGCTCCAGGTACATTGAGAGTCCCAAATGGATGAGCGCCGACTCGACCTCTAGCCCACGTGGGAGGGATCCAAGCTCGTAATTGGATCGAAACGAGTGAACATGGCTGGGTCGCTGCGATGGACGCTCTTTACGATGCGGTACGCATCCACCGGCTCATCGACTCGGTGAACCACCAGATCGCACGGCAGAAGCTTGCGTGCTGGGCTCACCCACAGAGGATCTCAGCGCCTTTGGACGGTTCTGTGGCGGCCGGTTCCACAGATAACTCAACACACAGCCGAGGGCGAAGACGGCGACCACGAGCAGCACCGGGCCAGAGTCCTCTGTGAGGGCTCCAACGATGCCCGCGGCCAGCCCGCCCGCGAGCGCGGCCAGCCAGGCGTGGTCGGTGCTGACCGGCGCGAGCAGGCGCCGGTAGTGGCGCACGCCGAGCGCGGAGGCGAGGAGCGCGAGCGCCGTCGCGAAGGGCATCACCCCATGCCTCAACTCGTCATAGGCGGCGGTGTAGCGGCGGACGATGATGTCGCGGACCTCACCGGCGGAGTGGGCGTGCAGGACGCTGCCGGTGTAGTGGCCTGAGCCGTGCGCGGTGGCGAGGTCGAGCGCCGCCAGCGCGATCAGGCCGGCGACAGGGCTCACGAGCACCACCAGCACGCGCCGGCGGGTGAGCTGGCCGGGGAGCAGCATCGCTGTGGCGAGCGCTGTGCCCGCGCTTACGAGGATCACGCCGCCAACCCCCGCGCCGATCCGCGCCGAGCCCTCGATAATCGCGAGGACGATCCCGCTGACGGCCATCGCGCTGGCCGCGCGGCGAGAGCGTGCAGCTGGGTACAGCGCGCTGGCCACGGCGGCGAAGACGAGCACGGCCAGGCCCGACTTGAGCTCGTTGCCGATGCCGTAGAAGCGCACGCCGAGCTCTGGGTTGGGTCCGAGCAGCGAGCGGGCGAGCAGCTGCGTGCCGGCGAGCGCGTCGGCGGTGAGCGCCACCACCGCCGCGATGGCAGGTAAGAGCGGTGCCCGCGGCCACGGCGTAAGCCGGTCGGTGAGCGCGCCGAGGGAGAAGCAGAGGAGCACGAGCAGCGCGTCTTCGATGCCGCGGGTGGGCTCGAGCGCTGCCGGGACGAGCGCTGCCACGGGCGTCCACAGCAGCGCCAGCGCGCCAACGCGCATCGTCCACGCCCGGGCGCGCGGGCGTAACCGGGACGCTAGCGGCATTAGCCGCAAGGTGAGCGCGAGCAGTGCCCAGGCGCCGAGCAGGCAGGCCAGGGCGCCCAGGCGGCGGTCGTAGAGGATTTGCAGGCGGGCTTTGAACGAGCGCAGGTAGGAGCCGTCGAATGTGCCGTCGAGCGTGACCGGCTTGCCGCGCATCGCGTCGGGAGCAGGCAGGTTGAGGTGGCGGAGGATCGTGGGGGCGAGGTCGACGGTGGCGATCAGCCCGCGCTGGCTGGTGGTCTGTGAGGTGAGCGTTGCGCCCCCGCCGAGGCCGGCGAGGGCGACCCACAGAAGTTCGTTGCCGGGAGCGTCGGGTGCACGTTGGATGACGATCTCCAGGGCGCCCGGTGGGCGCGCGGCGCTCAGGATGCGCAGGTCCGCGTAGCCAGGTGGGCCCGCCGGAAGATCCGCGACGGTTAGCTGCTTGCGTTCGCGCAATGCGGCGATGCGCGCCGGCAGCGTCGCCGCCGGTCCCAGCGACAGGGCCGCGATCTGGCCGTTGCGGCCGGCCGCTGCCACCGCGTCGGAGTCATCGAATCCGGCGATGCCGGCGTAGCCGGCGCCGCCCGGGATCTGCGATGCGAGCAGACCCGGTTGCAGGATCTGCGGGGCGCCGCGCGCCCGCTCGAGCACCGTCTGCCACGGGGTGGCCGTTGCGCCAGCGCCGTGCGACTGGAGTGACAGGATGGGCGGGCGGCTGGGGTTATACGATGAGTAGGAGACACGCGCTCCCTGGGTGATGTCGAGCAGCAGCTGGGCTGTCGTGTAGGAGCCCTGCGTGGCGGACAGGATCCCGGTGGAAAGCGAGGGCACGCTCGCGAGCTGGGTCTCGATTTGCTCGCCGGGCGCGGCGGGCAGGAAGAGGATGACGGCCGAGGGCCGTCCGGCCGGGGACCGGACGGCGGCGCACGCGCGCGCGGCGGGCCAGATGGCGAGCAGCGCCGCGCAGCCCAGGGCGGCCCCTGCGCCCCCCCACAGTCGGCTCAGCCGTCCGCTCCTTCGGTGGCCACCTCACCGCGTGCGCGCTGGGTGGTGTGTGGTGTCTGATCGGTGTGCTCGCCCGCGCCGTAGAAGCCCGCGCCCTCGATGTTCAGGCGCGGCAGCAAGCGGTCGAGCCACGCGGGGAGCTGCCATGTGCGTGCTCCGATGATGCTGAGCACCGCGGGCAAGAGCAAGCAGCGAACCACCAGGGCATCCAGGAACACCGCGCTCGCGAGGCTCAAACCGAACTCCTTGATG
Source organism: uncultured Solirubrobacterales bacterium (assembly GCA_963817605.1). Classification (GTDB taxonomy): domain Bacteria; phylum Actinomycetota; class Thermoleophilia; order Solirubrobacterales; family Solirubrobacteraceae; genus Palsa-744. The sequence continues at coordinate 128,669 of CAWFOV010000002.1, forward strand.
ACGCGCTCTTCGCCGAGCATGAAGGAGAGGAACACGCAGACCATGATTGCCGCGGCCGCGGTGACGACACGCCCGGTCAGGGCCAGGCCCTCCTGGACTGCACGGGAATCATCGCCGGTGTGCACCCATCGCTCGTGCATGCGGGAGATCAGGAAAACCTCGTAGTCCATCGACAGGCCGAATACGATCGCAAACAGCATCACTGGGATGAACGACTCGATCGGACCCTGCTGGACGCCGAACAGACTGCCCAGCCAGCCCCACTGGAAGATCGCGACGATCACGCCGAGCGAGGCGCCGATGCTGAGCAGGTTCATCACCGCGGCCTGCAGCGGGATCACGAGCGAGCGGAACACGATCATCAGCAGCAGCGCGCTCAGCAGCACGACCACGCCGATGAACAGCGGCAGCTTGTGCCCCAGCGTGGTGGCGAAGTCGACGCTCCCGGCGGTCACGCCGCCTATGTAGACGGTCAATCCCGTGCGCTTGGTGAGTGGTGGGACGATGTCCTTGCGCAGGCGTTCGACCAGCTGGGTGGTGGCGTAGGCCTGTGGCGAGGAGCGCGGGTAGACGGTGATCGTCGCCACCTCACCCGCTGGGTTGAGCTTTGCGGGTGCCACCGCGGCCACGCCTGCAGTGGCCGCGATAGCGCTGCGCAGCTGCTCCACCGGGGTTTTTCCATTGTGCGGAGCAGTGGTGAGGAGCACCCCATTTTCGGCCGCTTCGCGCTTGCGGTTGGGGACCTTCGCTACGACGAGCAGGGGACCGTTGAAGCCCTGGCCGAAGCCCTGTGCCAGCAGCTCGTAGGCGCGATGGGTCGTCTGGCTCGCCGGGTCGTTAGAAGCGTCGCTGGAGCCGAGTCGCAGCGCAGTCGCGGGCGCCGCGATCGCGAGCATCACGAGCGCCGAGGCAATCGCGATCCTCCACGGCCGGTGCTGGACGTAGGTGCTCCATCGCAGCCATGCCCCACCGCCGGCTGGGGCTGGCGGTGCAGGAGCACGGGTCTTTAGGCCATCCGCCTGCGCCTTGGCCGCCCGGCGCCGCGCCCGGCGGCCGGGCCGGGCGACACGGGCGCCGAAGGTGGTGAGCAGCGCTGGGAGCAGCGTCAGCGATGCGAACATCACCAGCAGCACGCCGATCGACGCCGAGATCGCCACGCCGTAGAGGAAGCTGACGCCCAGCAGCATCATCCCGAGCAGCGCGATCACGACCGTGCAGCCCGCGAACAGGACGGCGCGCCCGGCGGTGTCGAGGGACTGTACGACAGACTCCCGAGCGTTCCCGAACGCCGGTCCGGGCGTGGTGTAGGCCTCTCGGAAGCGCGTGAGGATGAACAACGCGTAGTCGATGCCCACGCCCAGGCCGATCATCGCGGCGAGCTCTGAGGAGAAGTTGGGTGTGTCGACTACGTGCGTGAATAGTGCGATCCCCCCGAGCCCCGTGCCGAGGCCGAACAGGGCCGTGACGATGGGCAGTCCCATCGCCGTCAGCGAGCCAAAGGTCAAGAGCAGCACGATGATCGCCGCGAGCAGGCCGACGGCCGTCGAACAGGCCGAAGCCCACCTGCTGGGTGGCCTCGATCGCCTGGCCCCCGAGCTCTACCTGAATCGGAACCCGCCCACCCCGGGCGGGATCCGATATCGCCCGGCGCGTGCCACTTTGACGACGCGTTCCGCGGCGCTCTTGGGCAGCAGGTTGGCTTTTTCGTCGAACACGACAGTTGCGAACGCGATCTGTCCGTTCGCCGATATCGACTTGCCCGCAGAGGTGCCCGCGTAGGGGCTGATCACTCCCGCCACATGCGGCAACTTGGCCACAGCGGCGAACATCGCGGCCATCCGCGCGCGCACCGCAGGTCCCAGAACCGTTCCTGAGCTGACCTTGAAGACGATCGTGTCGCGGTCCCCCGCCTGCGCGGGGAAGCTCCGCTGGAGCAGGTCCGCGGCGCGCTGCGCTCCCGAGTTGGGAAGCGTGAAGTTGTTGGAGTAGCTCGTGCCCGCCGACTGGGCTAAGGCGTTGACTGCGAACAGCAGGACGATCCAGCCGAGCAGCACATACTTGCGATGAGTCGTCGACCAGCGGGCGAGCCTGAGCATTGCCGATCAGCTTAGTATGCGAAAGCGCGCCGTCCTGCGGCCGGCCGAAGCCGGGTGACACTCGCCTCCGGCGCGAATCCCCGTTTCGGCCAGCCACCCTCAGATTGAAGAAGAGGGGCCCGGCTCGCCTGCCTCCGGCTGGCTGCCGATATGCTGAACCGCATGGCGAAGACCCCGCAGGTGGGCGAGCAGGCGCCCGATTTCGAGCTGCCCGGTACAGACGGCCCCTTCAAGCTGTCCGCGCATCGTGGCGAGCGGGTCGTGCTGCTTTTTTACCCAGGGGACAACACGATGGTGTGTACGAAACAGTTTTGCTCCTACCGGGATCGCGCGGAGGATTTCGCGGCGCTTGATGCCACGGTCGTGGGGATCTCGGCGCAGGACCTGGATTCCCACCGTGGATTCATTGAGAAAAACAGCCTCACGGTGCCGCTGCTGGCCGATGTGGAGGAGGCGGTGGCGAAGGCTTATGGCGCGTTCTCATCGCGTCTGGGCACCAAGCGCGCGGTGATCGTGATCGACGAGGAGGGAATCGTCCGCCACCGCCACGACCATCTGCTCGGGCTCGACTACCAGTCGGTCGATGATCTCAAGGCCGCCCTGGACGCGCTGCCCAGCGCGGCCGCCAACTAGCGCGGGTTCGCTATCGGAGTGTTGCCTTCGCCGCTTCGGAGGGGCGGCGGAGCATGAGCCCTGAGCTAACAACTCCGTCCTCGCGGCGATCGGTGCTAGCATTGCAGTCGATGGAGCAGATCGGAGTGAGGGTCAGTGGCGACGCTAACGGTTCGTGGATCGATGATGAGACCAGGCGCGCTTGCGTGTGAGCGCTGCGCGTCACGGGCGCTCGATGGAGGCTGAGGTACGGGCGATACTCGATGATGCGCTGCCATCCCAGCCGCCATCAGGCGGTTTCGGTAGCCACATCCGCGCCCGGTTCCGGCCACCGGTGGCGCAGAGCTCGATTTGCCCGGCCGTCGTCGAGGTTGCCCGCGCCGCGAGTCCTCAACGTGATTCTCCTGCACACGAACGTCCTCTCCAGAGCTCGTCCGTCCCGAGCCGGACGAGAAGGTAGTGAGCTGGCTGGACTCGCTCGATGCCGCTACGGTCGCGACCACGGCAATGACAGCCGCCGCGAGCTGCTCTACGGAGTCGCCCGCCTACCAGACGGCGGCGCAAGCAACAGCTCAGCGAGGCGATTGATGGGCTGATCGAGGAAGACTTTGACGGTCGCATCGAGCCCTTCGACGCAACGACCGCCACCCACTACGCAGCGCTCGTCAGCGACCGCGACGCCGCTCGGTCGCCCGATCAGCGTCGCCGACGCGCGAAGCGCTGGATCGTCCGCAAGCTGGAGGCGACGCTCGCCACGCGCAACATCGACGACTTCAAGGACACGGGATCGACCTCATCGATCCTGGGAGCCGCGATGAGCGTGTTCGCCTCGTTGCCTGAGCCCGAGATCGTCTAGGTCGCGATCCACGACTACGTGACTGCGTAGCTGCACGACCGCTGGTTCGTCTGGCCATTGCGTGCCGGCGACAACCAGGTACCTGTCGTTGTGCTCAGCGGATTACTTTGGTGGCGCGTGGAAGACGATCTTGCGGATCGTTCGTTTCTGCTGTGAATCCGCTCTGGTCGCACTTCTTGGCCAGAGTCGTGGATCTTGCCGATCACCTTCACCCGGTCGCCCTTCGCCAGGTCGTCGGGCCGACGTTGCCGTCGTGGTTGATGTCGGCGAGGCCGAACGTGACGTGTACTTTCGACACGGTTGTAGATGGTCTTTGCGCCCTTGGCGTGATGGTTGGTGTGGGTGACTTCCACTTCCAGCGTACCGCTGTAGGTGCCGTCGGCGTTCTTCGTCAGCGTCTGGTTGACGAGCGTACCCGATACCACATATCCGACATTGTGCGGCTTGCACTTGTGCGACTGGCCGGGGTGGCTGCCTTTGACTTGGTTGGAGCCCTGGTTGTCGTTGGGGCCCGCTCCTTTGTCGCCTGTTGTTGCCGTTCTGAGAGCTACGGTTGGCGGCGCCTGGGTCCTCCGTGTTGTTGGGCGTCGTGTTCGGGGGCCCGACGGGGGTTGTGCTCGGCGCGTGATCGGTGCCCTGGCTTGACGGAGTCTGACTCGGGAGCGCCCAAGCGGGGGTGCTCATCAGAGCCGCCGCGGATGCGACGAGCAGAATCTTTCTGAGAATCATGTAAAGGCTCCTCGTATTTGGCTCGCGTACCGTTGGCTCTAGACGTCTCGCGATCGGTTTGCAGTGCTGTAACGCGACGCGACCCAGAAAGTCAGGCACTACTCGCAGGCACGCCGGATATCGCCACTGACGCCTATGACCATAGGGGCTCACCGGCGGCGCAAAGGGCGCCGTCATCGGCTGCTGGCCTACGTTTCTCTTTTCCCCAGCGATCGGCGGCTGTCCTGCAGGAGCCTGATGTGTCTGCGGCGGGTGACCGTTATCGCCACCATGCGATCGATCCTGTGACGGTGGCGAGGTCGATCGGCCGCCGCTTAGAGGGAGCATGCGTACGACCGCTGCGCTTTGGCCGGGGCGGTGCGAGCTGATCTTTGTTTGACCCCCGGCTCTCGCCGCCGGATGCGCTGCCGTGGATGTGCTGAGCCGCTCTTTCCTTGATCGGCAATCGCCATCGCCGGAGACCGCAGCGGGGCACTGGCTGCGGATCCATGCCAGTCGATACGACAGTGCCATGGCCGGGCTGACGCGTGTCCTGGGTCGTCAGAAGACCGGCGCCGGCCCGGAGTTGCCGCGTGTTCCGGCCGCTGCCACGGCGCTGACGCGGTCAGCGCCTCCTACGTGGACGCGAGCGACGGGAACGGGGGCGCTCGAGGTGTGCTTGTGCTTTGCGGGACCGCTCGCCAGGTGGAAAGTCCCGGCGGTCACCGCCCCTAGTACCGCGGCACCCACGAGCCCCTTGACGACCAGCGACGCGGCGGCATGATTACCCAGCGCGGCTCCCGAGGCGGCGGCCGCTCCCCCGGCATGCCCGCCGCCGCCTGTGCCGTGAGCGAGGGCCCTCACCAGCATCGCAGTCGCGGCTGTCGCCGGCAGCGGCGGCACGAGCACGCGCAGGTCGGCCGTGCGAGTGTCGATCAGCGCGCGGAAATCGCGGCAGCCCGCGCACCCGCGCAGGTGGGCGCGCATCCTGCGGGCGCGCAGCACGCGGCCATCTCCGTCGGAGATCGCCCGGCGAACCGTCTCACATTCCATCGCGCGCCCCTCGGCGAGCTCGTGCAGTGAGCTGCGTGCCTCGAACACCGTCTGCTTCGCCGCCCCCGGCGAGACCGACAGCGCCTGAGCGATCTCCTCGATCGGCAAGCCGCTGAGCTCGCGCATCAGCAGCGCCGCGCGCTGACGCTCCGGCAGCGCCTTGAGGTCGGCGACCAACACCCGCAGAACCGCTCGCGCTGATCCACCGTGCCCTCCACGCTGAGCGCTGATGGCTGGTGCTCCTCTACGAGACCAGTCGTTCGGGCGACGCTTGCGCAGGATCGACATCGCCTCGTTGTGCGCGATCCTGAACAGCCACGGTCGCACCGCCAGCTCTCTGTCGCTGGCTCGCAGCGCTACAAACGCGCGCGTCATCGTGCTCTGTAGCGCGTCCTGGGCGTCGTCGTGGTCGCGGACGATCGAGCGGCAGTAGCGGTAAAGCGCCTGATGATGGCGCTCGTACAGCACCGCCAACGCCCGCGCGCTGCCGGCTGACGCGAGCTTCGCCAGCCGCTCGTCGCTGGACAACCGTCCTGCGAGAGCAAGCTCGGGCGGGCTTCGAATTGGGAGCGCAAGATCGCTCATCGACCACATATCCATAACGCTGCTGACATCAAAGGTTAGGACACACCACGACAGCTGCGGTTGATGCTCGCGCCTAGCCCGGCGTAGTTTCAGCGGCTCAAGGGGGTGTTCAGGTCCCGCTTGCCGTCGGACCGGTCCTCGCCGGCGCGTCGCGCGTGCAGCTCGGCCAGCTCTAGCTGAAGGTTGCGCGGCTGCTCGTCTGGGCCGGGGGAGCGCCGCTGCCAGATGCCCTCGCCGTCCAGCTCCCACGAGCTCTGGTTGTCGGCGAACGCCCGTTCGAGCGTGTCGAGCAGCTCGCCTGCGCAGTTCCGCCGACTCGACCGGCGCGGCCAGCTCGACACGATGGTCGAGGTTGCGTGGCATCAGGTCGGCCGAGGAGATGTAGATGGTGTACTCCCCGTCGCGCTCGAAGGCGATACACGCGCGAGTGCTCGAGCAGGCGCCCGACGATCGAGACCACTCGGATGTTCTCGGAGATGCCCGCGAGGCCCGGGCGCAGGCAGCAGATCCCGCGCACGTTCAGATCGACCCGCACACCGGCCTGCGAGGCCTTGTAGAGCGCGCGGATGCAGCGCCCGTCGACGAGCGCGTTCATCTTCATCGCGATCCGCCCCGGGGACTCCGGCGAATGGGCGGTGATCGTCTGATCGATCTGGTCGATCAGGCCGTCGCGCAGCTGGTTGGGCGCCGTCAGCACCTTGCGGTAGTGCAGCGGGCGGCCGTAGCCGGTGAGGTAGTTGAACATGTCGGCCACGTCGGAGCCGATCTGCTCGTCGGTTGTGAACAGTCCGAAATCGGTGTACAGGCGCGCGGTCGCGGAGTGGTAGTTGCCGGTGCCGATATGGACGTAATTGCGCACCCCGTCACCCTCGCGGCGGACCACGAGCACGCACTTGGCGTGCGTCTTCAGCGACGGCTGGCCGTAGACGACGTGCACGCCGGCCTCCTCCATCGCCTTGGCCCAGTGGATGTTCATCCGCTCGTCAAAACGGGCTTGCAGCTCGACCAGTGCGACCGCCTGCTTGCCCCGCTCGGTGGCGTCGATCAGGGCTGGCACAAGCGGCGAGTCATCGCTTGTGCGGTACACGGTCTGCTTGATCGCGAGCACGTTCGGGTCGGCCACCGCCTGCTCGACAAAGCGCTCCACCGAGGTGGAGAAGGAGTCGTAGGGGTGATGTACGAGCACGTCGCCTTCGCGCATCGCGCCGAGCACGTCGGGCCGCTCGCCTTCGTGGCGCAGCAGCCGCGGGTGGGTGTGTCCCACGAGCGGCTCCTCGCGCAGCTCGCCATAGCCGGGCAGTTTGACGATCTGCCACAGCGCGCCCATGTCGAGCAGCCCCTCGACCGGGTAGACCTCGTCGTCCTGCACCCCGAGCAGGCCCGCCAGCTCGTCACGCAGACGCTCCGAGCAGTCGGCGCCCACCTCGACGCGCACCACCTCGCCGAAGCGCCGGCGGCGCAGCTCGTCCTCGACCGCCTGCAGCAGGTCGGCGGCGTCGTCGGAGACCTCCAGGTCGGCGTCGCGGGTGACTCGGAAGACGTTGTATTCGGCGATCTCCATCCCTGGGAACAGCGCGTCGAGATGACTCGCGATCACGTCCTCCAGCGCCAGCAGCGTGATCGGCCCCGGCGCGGATGCTTTCAGCGCGACGAAACGCGGCAGGATCTCGGTCGGCACCTTCACCCGTGCGAACACGGTCTGGTCGGTCACGGGTCGCGCACGAGCACGGCCAGGCTGAGGGACAGGTTGGAGATGTACGGAAATGGCCGGCCCGGAGCAACCGCCAGCGGGGTGAGCGCCGGGAAGATCACCTTCTGGAAGTGCCTGGCCAGCTCCGCGCGCTGATCCTCGTCGAGCTCGTCCACGGCGACCACGCGGATGTCGTGCTCGGCCAAGGCAGGGCGTAGCGTCCTTCGAAGCAGTCGGTCAGCCGCAGGCTCAGTCCCAGCACGCGCTCGCGGATCAGCGCGATCGTCTCCGACGGGATGCGGCCGTCGTGGCCCGGGTTCTCCACGCCGGCGTCGATCTGGTCGCGCAGACCGGCGACGCGCACCATGTAGAACTCGTCGAGGTTCGTCGTGTAGATCGCGCAGAACTTCACGCGCTCGAGCAGCGGGATGCGCTCGTCCTCGGCCAGCTGCAGGACGCGCTCGTTGAAGTCCAGCCACGAGAGCTCGCGGTTGAGGTACAACGCCGGGTCGTGCAGCTTGCGATGGCCGATCTCCGATCGGTCGCCGTCCTTGTGCTCCTGCGATGTGCGTGCCTGTGCTCTGTGTGGATGGTTGGCTCATCGTCTTACTCAACGCTACATCGCTTTCTAAGCGCGCGGCTATTGCGACATTCTGCAGAGCGATGGAAGCGATCGTTAGGGTGAGGGTAGCGTATGGCTCGCCAACTCTGGCTGCTACGTCACGCCGAGAGCGGAGCCTCACGGCACACGTACGGACGCCGAGCGCCGTCTGACCGCGCGCGGCGAAGGCCAGGCCCGCGCGGCCGGACTCGCGCTGGCGCGGCTGCAGGGCCGGCTTTGACGCGTCTTGTTCAGTCCCAAGGTGCGCGCGAAGCAGACCGCGGAGCTGGCCGGCGGAGCAGTGGAGCAAGGAGCAGCGCGAGCGGCTGTTGGTGCACCCGCCGCTGGCGGGTGGCTTTGATGCCGTCCAGGCCCTCGCCCGAGCTGGCCGATGTGCCGGCCGATGGGCGTCTGCTGCTCGTCGGCCACGAGCCCGACCTGTCGGGCGTGATCGGGAACCTCACGGGCGGCCGCGTAGATCTCAAGAAGGGCGGCTTGGCGGTTGTGCGCCTAGAGGGGCGTCGGCGGCGAGCTCACGGTCCTGTTGCGCCCCCGCGAGCTTGCTCTGATCGCCGGCTGGGGTGGGCGGGTGGTGGGTCCAATCGATCGGCACTGAGGACGGGACATCGAGGTCGACGACCTCGAGCGACTCGGCGGCGAAGCGGTAGCCGATCCCGAAGTGCGTGTGGATGTAGCGCCATCGCGGTGATGCCTTCTCGAGCTTCTGGCGCAGCTTGCGCACGAACACGTCGACCGAGCGGTCACCGCGCACCATCGCGTAGCCCCACAGGCGCGAGTAGATCTCCTCGCGCTCAAGCACCCGTCCCTCGGCGGCGGCGAGCAGCTCGATCAGCTCGAACTCGCGCCTGGTCAGATCGAGGCTGTGTCCCCCGACGAACGCCTGGAAGCGGTCGGAGCGGATTTCGACTTCGCCCGCCGACCAGCGGCTTTGACTCGGTCCGGCTCGTGCGCGACGCCGGCGACGCGCACTACGCCCTGCACGCGGGCGATGACCTCCTCGGGGTGGCACGGCTTGGTGATCCAGTCGTCGGCGCCGAGGCGCAGCCCGCGCACTCGCTGGGCCACGGTCGAGGGACCGGTGCAGACGACGACGCCCAGCTCGGGCAGCGCTCCACACAGCCGCTCCAGCCACTCCCACGCCTGCGGGCCGAGCACCGCGAGGTCGACGACAAGCGCACTCAGACGCATAGAGGCCACCGCGTCGGTGGGCACCGGGCTGCCGAGCACGCGATGCTCCCAGCCGAGACGATCGAGGCGCTTGCTCAGCACCTGGATGAACCCGCTGTCGCGGTCGAGCACGGCGATACGCAGAGAGGCAGCGCTCGAGGTACTCGACGGCGCCTCCTCCGTGGCGCGAATGCTTTCCGTCATCGGCGGCCAGTCTAGGGGACCTGGAAGTACCCTGCGTTAGCCGAGGGCGAATCGTCACAGGATGTTCACAGGGGAAATACGCTATTTGCGGGCGGGGCGAGCCGCTCATCTTAGGGTCTACGTCAAGGAGGTCCTGCACGCGGCGGGCGATCTCGTCGCGGGTGGCGCGGACCTCCTGTAGCGGGCGGCCCTTGGGATCGGGAAGGTCCCAGTCGATGTAGCGCTTGCCGGGGATGTACGGGCAGGCGTCGCCGCAACCCATCGTGACGACGACGTCGGCTTGCTCGGCAAGCTCCCGGGTGAGTAGCTGCGGGACGCGGCCGGCGGCTAGGTCGATGTCCAGCTCGCGCATGACCTCGACGACCTCGGGATGGACATGCTCCGCCGGGGTAGTACCGGCGGAGCATGCCGTGTGTCGTCCCGCTGCGGCGCGTTCGAACAGGGCTTGGCTGCATCTGCGAGCGCCCGGCGTTGTGCAGGCACACGAACAGGACGCTGGCCATCAGCCAGCCCCCTGGTTGTGCGGCAACAGGACGTCTGCCGCCTGCGCCGGGGTCACGTCCGGGTAGAGCGCGCGGATAGCGAGGATCGCGCAGGCGCCGCCGACGAGCTGCGCGACGATGAACGCGGGTACGGACGCGGGCGCGATGCCGGCGAACGTGTCGGAGAACGTGCGCCCGATGCTGATCGCCGGGTTGGCGAAGCTGGTCGAGCTGGTGAAGCCAGTAGGCGGCGCCGATGTACGCGCCGACGGCCGCCGGGGCGGTACTGCGCGTTTCGATACGCGCCAGCGAGAAGATGACGAGCAACAGGCCGAGCGGTGGCGATCGCCTCGGAGAACAGGTGCGCGCTGCGTGGCGCGGTGATGGGTAGAGATGCTGACGGCGGCGAGGGAGAACATGCCGTTAGCTGTCGATGGCGCCGAGCGATGCAGCCGGCGATCTGGGCGGGAATGTAGGCGAGCGCATCGCGCCAGGAGATCCCGCCAACGCTCGCGTCGGCGAGCGAGACGACGGGATTGAAGTGCCCACCGGAGACCGGGCCGAACATGAGGATGATCGCGAACAGGCCTGCGGCCGTGGCCGCGGCGTTCTCGAGGAGCTCGCAGGCCAACGTCGTTCGGGGAGAGCGTGCTGCGCGGCGATGCCAGAGCCGATCACGAGCGCGGCGAGGAACGCGGAGCCGAGGAACTCGGCGAGCAGGCGGCGCGGGAGCGGAGGAGCGTCCACGGGCGGATCGTACTACATCGATACACGTGAGTGTTCAATCGATATAAGTAGATCGATGCCCGTCGATCTGGAGCTGGCTCCCAAGCACAAGCGGGCGGCCGGTGAGCGCTGTCTGCGAGCCGGTCGTCTATCCCGACGTCCAGCGCGGGCAGGCGCTGCGGATGGCCGAGGTCGCCAAGGCTCTCGGTGACCCGATCCGCTTGCAGCTCGTGGACGTGCTGCGCAAGCACGCCGGCAAGGTCTGCGTCTGCGAGCTCGTGCCGCTGTTCGAGATCTCCCAGCCGACGCTGTCGCACCATCTGAAGAAGCTCCGCGACGCGGGGATCGTGGACTCAGAGCGCCACGGCCTGTGGGCCTACTACTACGTGATCCCGGGCGCGCTCGAGGAGCTATCGGCATGGCTGAGCTGACCGCCGGCGAGGCGCTCCGAAGATCAGAACGTCTCGGGGCTGGCGTCCGGCGCTGCATCTGGCCGCGCGCCGAGCGGGTGGGAAGAGTCCGAGAACTCGCGGAACAGGCCCGTGACGACGAACGCGACCTGCTCGCCGATATCGACCGCGTTGTCGCCGATCCGCTCCAGCGCGCGGGCGACGAGGATCATGTGCATCGCCCACTCGCGCGTGTCGGCGTCGTCGCCGATGTCGAGCGCCATCCGGAAGATCTCGCGGTTCAGCCGGTTGATCTCACGGTCCTGGCGGACGAGGTCCTCGGCCAGCCCGACGTCGCGCCCGGCAGAAGGCGGCCTTGCGACTGGGCGACCTCCGAGCGGGCGTGGGCGCCCATCTTCGCCAGCGCCTGCGAGCACCTCCGGGCGCACCGGCGGCTCGTGCCCGGAGAGCGGGATCAGCTTGGCGATGTTCACGCACTGATCGCCCATCCGCTCGATGTGCTTGATCATGTGCAGCAGCGCGGCCACCAGCCGCAGGTCGCCCGCGACCGGCGCCTGCAGGGCGAGCAGCGAGAGGATGCCCTGGTGCACCTCCAGGTAGCGCCCGTCGACGCGGTCGTCGTCGGCGATCACCATCTGGGCGAGCTCGACGTCCTGGTGGCGGAGCGCCTCCAGCACGCGGTCGAGCTGCTCGACGATCAGGTCCAGACCGCCCAGCGCGTGGTCTTCGAGCTCTTGCAGCTGCTGCTGGAAGTGCGCTCGTCCCGGCTGGGCGCCGGTGCCCGGAGCGCTGGACTCTGAGCGCCAGCGCCGCCGCGCGGTCGTCGGGGCTGTGAGCGAGCGTCCGCTCGCGTGGACGAGCTAGCCGAACTTTCCGGTGACATATTCCTCGGTTCGCGGGTCGGTGGGGTTGGTGAAGATCTCCTGGGTCGGGCCGACCTCGACGAGCTGGCCACTCGAGCATGAACGCGGTGCGGTCGGCCACGCGCGCGGCCTGCTGCATGTTGTGGGTGACGATCACGATCGTCACGCTCTGCTTCAGCTGCGTCGATCAGCTCCTCGATCTTCAGCGTCGCGATCGGGTCGAGCGCCGAGCAGGGCTCGTCCATCAGGATCACCTCGGGATCGACCGCGAGCGAGCGGGCGATGCACAGCCGTTGCTGCTGGCCGCCGGAGAGCCCGGCGCCGGGCTCTGACAGGCGCTCGGAGACCTCCTCCCAGAGGCCGGCGCCGCGCAGCGCCGCCTCGACCTTGCGCGCGCAGATCGCCGCGCCCGCGCGAGGACTGAGCCGCAGGCCGGCGGCGACGTTGTCGAAGATCGACATCGTCGGGAACGGGTTCGGCTTCTGGAAGACCATGCCGATCGCGCGGCGCACGGCGACGACGTCGACCGAGGTCTCGTAGACGTCGAGATCGTCGAGCAGCACCCGGCCCTCGGCGCGGGCGCCCGGGATCTCCTCGTGCATGCGATTGATGCAGCGCACCATCGTCGACTTGCCGCAGCCCGATGGGCCGATGATCGCGGTCACCTGGTTGGCGGCGGAAGTCGAGATCGACGCCCTTGACCTGTTCGGCTCTCGCCGTAGAACGCACGCAGCTTCTCCAGGCGCACGCTCAGCCCCGGCCTTGGCGGGCGCCGCGGACGCTGCCGCGTGGGGTCGTGGCCTGGGCGACTGGCCGGCGGACGTGCGTGGGGGCATCGGGTCTCGCTCGCCGGGCTGCAGCTAGCTCGTCGGGCTCCATCTCAGCGGTCCTCGGTTGTCATGAGGCGATCCGTCGGTGCGTCATGCAAGGCGACTCCTTCGTGCGATCAGGCGAGCGATGCAGGTTTAGCAGCAGGATCATGACGACGAGCGTCAGCGCGGCTCCCCACGCACGGTTTACCACGGCTGTGGTCGGAGATGTGACGTCGCTGTAGATTTGCACGGGCAGCGAGTTCATGAACTCGCCGAGGTTGAAGCTGGTCGTTCGTTCGTGGCCGCCGCCGTGAACAGCAGCGGCGCGGTCTCGCCGGCGGCGCGCGCGATCGCCAGCAGCACGCCGGTCACCATCCCCGGCAGCGCGGTCGGCAGCACGATGCTGAAGATCACCCGCCAGCGCGGCGCGCCGAGCGCCAGCGCCGACTCGCGCAGCGCGCCGGGAACCAGCAGCAGGATCACCTCGGCCGAGCGGATCACCACCGGGCAGCATCAGCAGCGACAGCGCGAGCGAGCCCTTGTAGCCGGCGAACGAGCTCGCCGGTGCCGACGATCAGCACGATGTAGATGAACAGGCCGAAGACGATCGAGGGGACGCCCGTGAGCACGTCCACGAAGAAGCGCACCAGCTGCGCGAACCAGCTGCTCTTGCCGTACTCGACGAGCCACACCGCGACGGCGATGCCGATCGGCACCGCGATCGCCGAGGCCAGCGCGACGATCTCGATCGTGCCGAGGATCGCGCTCTTGATGCCGCCGATGCTGGAGTTCTTGAAGAAGGTGTTGCCGGTCGGGTCGGTCGTGAAGAAGCTCGAGCTCCATGAGCCAAGGCCCTTGTTCAGCAGGTAGTAGACGATCAGCACGAGCGGGATCAGCGCGAGGACGTGGCCGCGAGGATCGCGCCGCGGGCGATCGTGTCCTTGCGCCTGCGCGCCGGGGTGACGCGAAGCGCGCGAGCCGATCCGGCCTCTGAGCCCGCGTGTGGCTCATGCGCCAGCCGCCACGTCCGCCACGGCCAGGCTGCCGGCATCGGCGTTCGGCCGCCCGGCTGCGGGGCGACGCGCGGATCACGCAGAACCAACAGGCGCGCCACGGCGTTGACGAGCAGCGTCAGCACGAACAGGACCAGACCCGGCGGCGAACAGCGCCGAGCGGTGCAGCGCCCTGGGCCTCGCCGAACTCGTTGGCGATCACCGCGGCGAGGCTGTAGCCCTGGCCGAACAGATGGCTCGCTGAGTACCGGTGCGTCGCCGATCAGGATCGTGACGGCGATCGTCTCGCCGATCGCGCGGCCGAGGCCGAGCATCGCTCCGCCCACGATGCCCGAGCGGCAGTAGGGCAGGACGGCGATGCGGATCATCTCCCAGCGGGTCGCGCCCAGGCCGAGCGCCGCCTCCTTGTGGTCGGAGGGCACCGTGGCCATCACCTCGCGGCTGATCGCGCTGACGATCGGCAGGATCATGATCGCGAGGATCAGCCCGGCGACGAAGTAGTTGGGGATCGTGACCATGCCGCCGCCGATGAACGGGACGAACGACAGGCGGTCGGCCACCCACTGCTCGGCCGGCTGCAGCTTGGGAGCGAGGAAGAAGATGCCCCACAGCCCGTAGACGACCGAGGGCACGGCGGCGAGCAGCTCGATCAGCACGCTGATCAGCGGAGTGCGCACGCGCAGCGGGCACAGCTCGGTGATGTAGATCGCGGTGGCGACCGCCACCGGGACGCCGATCAGCAGCGCCAGCGCGGAGGTGATCAGCGTGCCGACCACAGCGGCAGCGCGCCGAAGTGTTCGGCGCTCGACGTTCCAGTTGTTGTCGAACGTGAAGCCGAACACGCCGAACTTCGCGAACGCCGGGCCGCGCCTCGCCGACCAGGCGGATGAAGAAGTAGACGATCAGCGCCAGGATCAGCGCCGCCAAGCACCGTCAGGCCGTACTTCAGGGCGCGATCGGGCAACCGCGCCAGCGGTGACCGCTCGAGAAGCGAGCGCTCACCGCTGGGTATGGATGCTGCCTCCAAATCTCTATTCGTTGCGCGGACCGTGGGGAGATGACGAGCCCATCATCAGCCGATCATCCCCGATGCGCTCTCACGGTCGCACTCGGCGATCAGCCGCCGAGCGCGGCTGCCGTTGCACTGCAGGCCGGCTACCGCTTCCTTCGACTTGGCCAGGATCGTGCGGGCAGGCTCGCGTAGTCGGCCTGGGCGAGGACCGCCTGCCCTTCGCCCAGCCCGTAGTTGATGAACTTGACGACGCCCTTGGCGGCTCTTCGCTACCGGGTTGCCCCGCCTTGCACAGGTCCTTGTTGACGACGATGAACGTCTGCGAGGTGATCGGGTAGCTGCCCGCGCCGACGGGGTTTGAGATCTTGATGCCCAGGTTCGCCGGGCACCTCGACGCCCGCCGCCGCCGCGCTGGTGGAGGCCAGGCTGGGGCCACGAAGTTGCCGGCCTTGTTCTTCACCGAGGCGTAGGTGAAGTTGTGCTGCAGCGCGTAGGCCTGCTCGACGTAGCCGACCGCGCCGGTCGTCTGCTGGACCGCGCCGGCGACGCCTGCGTTGCCCTTGGCGCCGGTGCCTGTCGGCCACGGCACGTCCTTGCCTTCGCCGACCTTGCTCTTGAATTCCGGGTCGACCGCCGCCAGGAAGCCGGTGAAGCCGGCCGTCGTGCCCGAGGAGTCCGAGCGGTGGATCACGGTGATCGCGGTGCTCGGCAGCGTGACGCCCGGGTTCAGGGCCGCGATCTCGGCGTCGTTCCAGGTCTTGATCTTGCCCAGGTAGATGTCGGCGATCGTCTTGCCGTCGAGCTTCAGGCCGGTCTTCACGCCCGGCAGGTTGTAGGAGACCGTGATCGCGCCCAGGAACATCGGGATCTGCACGGCGGGGCTGCCGTTCTTGGCGATCGCTTCTTCGTCCGCCGGCTTCAGCGGCGGGTCTGAGGCGCCGAAGTCCACGGTCTTTGACTCGAGCGAGGTGATCCCCGCGCCTGAGCCGACCGCCTGGTAGTTGACGGTCAGGCGGGACTGCGACGAGGCCCACTGCTCGTAGACCGGTGCGGCGAAGGTCGAGCCCGCGCCGGAGATCGTCGTCCCTGAGCCGCTGCTCGCGCTGGATGAGCTGGTTGAGTTGGTTGAGCTGCTACCGCATGCGGCGAGGCCGAGCGCGAGCAGCGCAACGCCCCCGAGCGCGCCAATCTTCTTCTTGATCACTACGTCTCCTCTGGCTGGATTGCTTGATGACGGCTGACCGCTTGCGGCCCGCTGCCGGTCTGGTGCTGGGCAAGTCTCTTAATCCACGGGGGTCGCCGATGTGAACATCTCGTGAAAGCCCTGCTGTGCTCGGCCCGTGCGGCGGCGGGCGGCGTTGGTCTCGGGTGTTGCGGGGATCGGTCCGAGCGCCGCGGCGACGGGCGTGCCGGGGCTGGGTGTCGTACCCCGATCCCTCGCGTGAGGGCTGTGGCTGAAAGCGGTAGCCGAAGCCGGGATGGGTGTGGATGAAGCGACGGTCGGGCATCGCCGCCTCCAGCTTGCCGCGCAGCTTGCTCACGTACACGTCGACCGAGCGGTCGCCGTCGCGCAGCTCGCCACCCCACACCGCTCCGTAGAGCTCCTCGCGCGTGACGATCGCCCCGGCCCGCCGGGCCATCGCCGCCAGCAGCTCGAACTCCCGCACCGACAGCGTCAGCGCGCGCCCGGTGGCCAGCACCAGGCCCTCGCCGAGCCTGATCTCCAGTTCGCCCGCGTACAGGGTGTTCGCGTTTTCCACCGAAGCCTCCACCGCGTGCTAGCGATCGCGCGTCGCCGAGGAAGGGCGTTGCCAAGTCGTGATCGATTCGTGAAGAAGTCGTGAAGGAATGCCTCAGCGAGCAGGCCGGCCAATATCCACTCTCCCGATGAGCTTCCTGAGCCGTGGCGCCGACAGGACGCTGATGGATCTCGTCGAGGAGGCCGGAGCGCAACGTGCAGCGCTCTGGCGTGCTGCTGCGCGATCTGCTCGCCGAGTTTCCCGAGCACGCCGCGCTCGCCCAGGACCTGAAGGCCTGCGAGCAGGAGGGCGATCGCATCACGCACGACATCATCCACCGGCTGGCGCTCGCACGGGCGGGTGCGGGCTCCGTTCGACGCCGGCGACGGCTATGCGCTCGCGACGGCGCTCGACGACATCGTCGATCACTCCGAGCAGGCTGGCCGCTCAGCTCGGCTCTACGGGGTCGAAGCGCCGATGGAGCAGGCGGTCGAGTTCGCCGACGTGCTCGTCGGCGCCGGCGAGCAGATCGCTCAAGGCGCTGCGCTGCCTGCGCACCGGTACCGACCTCGGCCCACACCTGGTCGAGATCCATCGCCTGGAGAACGAGGGCGACCGCCTGCAGCGCGACGGTGTCGCCTCGCTGTTCGTGGGGGGCATCGACCCGATGGTCGTGATCCGCTGGAAGGACATCTTCGAGTCGCTCGAGGCGGCCGTGGACGCCTGCGAGACGGTGGCCCACGTGCTCGAGGGGATCACTCTCAAGCAGCGCAGGCGATGGCCCGGCGGGGAGCTGAGAAACCGTCCGAAACTCCTCAGATCGCGCTACAGCACACCCTGAGGGAAAATCCCGGAGTTTCGGGCTACCCCAGCACCGTCGCTGGAGCGCTGGCCTGCAGCTGCGCGCCGCGCGGGTCGCCGATGAAGAACGCCTGAAACGGAACCGAGGAGCCCGGCTGGACTTCCGGGAGCACCGCCCGCCCGGCAGCGACGATCCGGCCCGCGCGCCGCGCGAGGGCGAAGACCACGAGGCTGCGCTGCGCCACCTGCGAGCGGTTATCGATCTTCCCCGCCGCGGCGATGCCGCTGCTGGGTTCTTCGGCCAGGTGCAGGCCGCTGACTTCGATCTTTGGCGGGCTGTGAGCCGCTGATGGGGCAACGCCGACCTGCGCGCTCAGATTTACCGGGCCCCCGGCCGCCGGCACCTGGTCGTCCACCCACGTCACTTCTCCGTGTGCGGGCAGGCAAGAGAGTGATGTGAACGCGGCTTCAAGGCCCGGCGCGTCATTGTGGAACAGGGTCTTCCCGGCCGCGTCCTTGACGGTGATCGCGAGCGGAATATCGCGCAGCGTGTGCGCTGAGAGGTTGCGCAGCGTGACGACGGCGGCGGCCCCTTCGGAGTCGTGCAGCACGGTGGTGCTCACCACCTTCACGTCGGTGCTCGTTTGCGTGATCGACAATCCAGTCTGTGCGAGCGTTATGTGCTTGGCGGCCTTTTCCAGCTTCGCGCTCTTTTCCGCGGTCGTCTCACAGCCGGTAAGCGCGAGCGCGAGCGCGAGCCCGATGGGCAGCACCGCCGCGCTGAACCTCACCCGAAGGCCCCGCTGACGTAGTCGCGCGTGCGCTGCTGGCGCGGGCGGTCGAAGACCTGCAGTGCTCGGCCCATACTCGACGAGCTCGCCGAGGTGCATGAAGGCCACGTGGTCGGCCACGCGGAAAGCCTGCTGCAGGTTGTGGGTGACGATCACGATCGCCACGCTCTCGCGCAGGCCCACGATCAGCTCCTCGATCGTGGCCGTGGAGATCGGGTCGAGCGCGGAGCACGGCTCGTCCAGCAGCAGCACCTCCGGCTGGGCGGCCAGCGCGCGGGCGATGCACAGCCGCTGCTGCTGGCCGCCGGAGAGTCGCAGCGCCGAGCGGTCGAGATCATCGGCGACCTCGTCGTACAGGCCTGCCCTGCGCAGCGCGTCCGCCGCGGCGCGCTCGAGCTCTGCTGCAGCGCCTGCGCCGGCGCCCGCGGCGCGGGACGCTCGGCCAGCGCGTAGGCGACGTTGTCGAAGATGCTCATCGGGAACGGGTTCGGCTGCTGGAAGACCATCGACACGCGCCGGCGCAGGTCGTTGACCTCGAGCTCGTGGATCTCCTGCCCGTCGAGCGTGATCTGCCCGCTGCGGCCCGCGCCGGCGGTGATCTCGGTGAGGCGGTTCAGCGAGCGCAAGCAGCGTCGTCTTGCCCGAGCCCGAGGCGCCGATCAGCGCCAGCACCTCGCCCTGGCGCACGGGCAGGCTCACGTCGCGCACCACCCAGTTCTCGCCGTAGGCCAGCGACACCGAATCGATCAGCATCCGCTCGCGCACGTTCGCGCTGACGGGTGGCCTGGCGCGCCGCGCGCCTTGTCGCGGCGACGGCGGGAGACATCGGCAGCTCGCCGTTGGGGCTCGCGCGTGGGGGGGCGACGCGCGGGTCGCGCTCGAGGGCGATCCGCCGCACCGGCGGGGGCATCAGCGGGTCCACGCGGGTCTCCGCGCACAGCCGGGAGAGTCAGGTGCGCGCGGGCGCCCCCGGTGAACGGCAGCCCAATCGGCTCCCGCCCGTCAGGCGGGTGACGAGTGCGTTGAGCGCCGAGCACGATCATCAGCAGCACGAACGCGGCGGCGTAGGCCTTCTGCGTGAGCGTTGCCCTCGCCCGGCGGGTGAGTTGGTGTAGACGTAGCTGGTCAGCGTCGAGCCCGTGCCGCGCAGCGTGCCGAAGACCGGCGTGCCGCCGACCGGTTCGGTGTTCAGCGTCCCGCCCAGCAGGATCGTGATGATCGCGGTGTCGCCGATGATCCGGCCCATGCCCGAGCACGACGCCGCTGGCGATGCTCGGGCGGATCGACGGGCAGCAGCACGCGCCGGATCGTCGTGGCGCGCGTCTTGCCGAGCGCATAGGAGGCCTCGCGCAGGCGGTCGGGCAGCTGGGCCAGCGCCTCGCGGGTGGAAGCCACGATCAGTGGCAGCGCGAGCGATCGACATGAGCACCCCAGCGGCCAGGAACGACGTCGCCCGAGGACTGCCCCTCGGCGGTGCCCTGGGAGAGAAAGGCCAGGAACCCCTGCGAGAAAATGAGCAGCCCGAAGATCGCGAGCACGATGCTCGGGACTCCGGCCATCATCTCCGACCGCCGACTCCACCGAGCGCGCGAGCCACGACGGGCGCCGGTACTCCGACAGCCAGGCGGCGATCGCCACCCCGAGCGGGCGCCGCGATCGCGATGCCGATCGCGGTGACGATCAGCGTCCCCACGATCGGGTCGCGAAAGCCGCCGCTCTGGTTCTGATGCAGGCGACGGCGCGGGAGACTTCACGAACAGGCTCGGGCGCAGGTAGGAGACGCCCTTTATGAACATGTAACAGCACGATCGCCAGCGGCGATCAGGCACAACCCGATGCCGGTCGCCCAGCAGAGCCAGTAGCCGATCCGGTCGGCCAGCGGCCAGGAGGCCGTGCGCTCGCGCGACCGGGCGCACGATCGCCGGGTTCTCGCGGCGGCATCGAGCTCCGGCGGCGGTCGTCAGGCGCGGATCCCGTAGCGCTTCAGCGGCTGCTTGGCGGCCCAGCCGGCGAAGGAGAGCATCGTCGCGGAGACGAGCAGCACCGCTCCGATCGCATAGATGGTGTGCACCAGCGGGCCGATCGTCAGCCCCTCGGATTCCTGGAAGATGCGTCGCGGCCAGGGGGCGCACGGGCTCGAACAGGAAGGTGATGCCGTCGAGCGGGTTGGCGGCGAAGCCGCGGCTGCCGGACACCATCGCGAGCATCACCGCCTCGCCGAGCGCGCGGGCCGTCGCGAGCACCGTCGCGGCGGCGATCGCGGGGCGCGCCGTGCGCAGCGAGACCCGCCAGATCGTGCGCCAGCGGTTGACCCCCAGGGCGGCCGAGCCCTCCGTCCAGGAGGCCGGTACGGCGGCGAGCGCGTTGGCGCTGATCGCCACCATGATCGGCAGGATCATGACCGTCAGGATCAGCGTGGCGGTCATCAGGTCGGCGCCGTTGAGCTGGACCACATAGATGACCGACTGCTTGCGTGTATTTGAGATCAGGTGTTCGTTGAGCCAGGGGGCGATCGCGAGGATCCCGATCAGCCCGTAGACAACTGAGGGCACGCCGGCCAGCAGCCTGACGACGGGCTCGAGCGTGCGCCGCACCGGCGCGGGGGCGAACTCGGTGAGGAAGATCGCGGCCAGGGTCGAGACCACGAGCGCGATTGCAACGGCCAGGATGGTGGTCAGCAGCGTTCCCCAGATCAGCGGCCACGCCCGGAAGTATAGCAGCGAATGACCGGGAAGGGGTGTGTTTTCGCGCATCACCCGCAACTGCGTGTCGACATCGCCCCCGGCCCCGAACCAGTTCAGCCCGTTGTAGGAGAAGGACGGCCACGCCTTGATCATCACCGTGACGACCATCAGCACGATCAACAGCAGCACCAGCACCGCCAGCGCGCCGAGCGTACGCTCGGCGCGCTGGTCGGTCCTCACCTCGCGCCGGCGCGCTGGCCGACCGGCGATCCCGCCGGTCGCCGATCGGTGGGGACTGCCGGAGGGCACTCTGCTACTGCTCAGTGGATAGCTATCCACTCGGAGTTGATGATCGCGCGAACGGTCTTGTTGCCGGGCTTGGTGACCCATTTGATGAACTTGGCCGCTTCACCTTTCGGAGCGTGCTTGGTCACCATCCAGAAGTTACGCACTCCGCCGTACTGTCCTGACTTGGCGTTGCGCAGCGTGCAGGGGACACCCTGGTAGCCGACGGCGTTGACGCCAGCAGTGAAGGCGAAGGACACAAAGCCGATCGCGTGTTCGTCGCCGCTCACCGCGTTCTGCTCCAGGCCGTTGGAGCTCTCGGCGCTGGCGCTGGGGGAGACCTTCAGCGTTTCGCCCAGGAAGATGTGCTGGAAGGCGTCCTGGGTACCAGAGGCGCCGTCACGGTCGAACAGGTCGATCGGGCCGGAGACTTTCGCACCGGGAACCTGGCTCCAGTCGCGGATGGAGCCGGTGAAGATGCCCGTCACCGTTTCCTGAGAGAGGTTTGACACCGGGTTCTTCGGGTTGGTGATTACGCAGATGCCGTCCTGGGCGATCTTCGTGAACACCAGTCCCTTCGGGTCGGTTTCCAGAGGGTTGCGCGAGGAGTCGCCGATGTCGAAACGGCCTGAGGCCACACCGCTGATGCCGACATCGGACTGCCCGCCGCCCACCTGGGGCGCCTG
This sequence comes from uncultured Solirubrobacterales bacterium, assembly GCA_963817605.1. Taxonomy (GTDB): domain Bacteria; phylum Actinomycetota; class Thermoleophilia; order Solirubrobacterales; family Solirubrobacteraceae; genus Palsa-744. The sequence continues at coordinate 150,566 of CAWFOV010000002.1, forward strand.
GATCTTCGGGAAGGCCCTGTGATAGGCGGTTGCAAGTTTCTGGGAAAGAGGGAGCACGGAGGTCGAGCCGCCGATGATCAGGCGCCTGGCCACGGCGCTCGCCGGCACGGCGAGGATCAGCGCGAGGATCAGGGAAACGATGAGGGTGCGGTGCGCGCGCACGGTATTGCTCCTTTGCATTAGGCGTTGGATTGCACTTCAGCGCGAAAACGCTTGGGGCGGAAACAACTGCAGGCGTGGTTCGATGCGGTATGCGCGATAAAGCGTCACCCGATGCGCAAGCGTGCCGGGCGCGGGTTTGCGGGATGTGTCGTTTTTGTGAACGTCTGAGCGTTTACGCGAAGCGGTTTGTGTCATGTGACTTTCCTGTGAACACGGCCGAGGGTTGCTGGGTTGTGTCGTTTTTGTGAACGGCATTGCTTTTCCAGGCCTCTCGTGTGAGGGTGGCGGCGGTTGGATGGACAGCCGCCCGTTGGGCTGCCCCGAGCACCGCTGCCTGAGATGACAGACCAAGACAACTCACCCCCCGAGCCCGCCTCCAGCAACGGCTTCTCGCGCTCGGGCGCGCCCGCTGTGCGCTCAGGCCTGGCCCACCGCCGCAACCCGGTGCTGGCGAGGATCTCAGAGATCGCCGCGGGCACGCGCAGGCTCCTCTTGCGCGATTCGCTGTCGCTGTTTCTGCTGCTGGCGTCGATCGGCCTGGCGATCGCCTTCGCGACGCTGCTGGGCTCGATCAAGCCGAGCAGCTCAGGCAGGCCGGTACCGATCTCAACGGTCCAGACGCTCGCCAAACGTCACGAGATCGCCTCGGCCGTGCTGCTCGACCACGACAGCCGCGTGCAGGTCACCACGAAGACCGCGGCTCCTGCGCTGTCGCTGAGCGGCGGCGTGCCGGCGCTCACCCAGCAGATCGTGCGCACGCACCCCAAGGGCGCCAAGAAGGTGGTGCTGAAGAGGATTCTGGTTTCACCGCCTGGCGCGGGCAGCACGCAGAGCCTGTGGGCGGCCTATCCCTCCTCCGGTGCGCAGACCCAGGAACTCGCGCGCGAACTGACCGATGGCGGGGCGACGGTCACCGTCAACCAGCAGTCGGGTAAGCCGGTGAAGGCGATCATCGTCCAGTTCCTGATCCCGATTCTCTTGCTCGTATGCCTGTTCTCGCTGTTCACCCGGCTCGGCGCTGGCGGCGACGCGGGTGGCATCGCGGCCTTCTCGCAGTTCACCGGGAAAGGCCGCAAGAAGGGCAAGGGAACGGCTGAGAGGATCACCTTCGCCGACGTCGCGGGCGCCGGTGAAGCGCTCGCCGAGTTGCGCGAGATCCGCGACTACCTCGCCGACCCGTCGAAGTATCTCGCCGTCGGCGCCGCCGCCCCCAAGGGTGTGCTGCTCGTCGGCCCCCCCGGGACCGGGAAGACGCTGCTCGCCAAGGCCGTCGCCGGCGAAGCCGACGCCGCCTTCTTCTCCCTCTCGGGCTCAGACTTCGTGGAGTCGCTCGTGGGCGTTGGCGCAGCGCGCGTGCGCGACCTGTTCCGCAAGGCTCGCAAGGTCTCGCCGGCGATCATCTTCATCGACGAGCTCGACGCCGCGGGGCGCAAGCGCGGCGCGGGCATCGGGCAGGGCAACGACGAGCGCGAGCAGACGCTGAACCAGATCCTCGTCGAGATGGATGGCTTCGCCGGCGATGGCGGCCTCGTCGTGATGGGCGCGACCAATCGCCCGGACATCCTCGATCCGGCGCTGCTGCGCCCGGGTCGCTTTGACCGCCAGGTCGTGATCGATGTGCCAGACGTGCATGGGCGTCTGGAGATCCTGCGCCTGCATGGAGGCAAGCGGCCGCTGGCGCCGGACGCTTCGCTGGAGGAGGTCGCGCGCCAGACGCCCGGCTTCTCGGGCGCGGAGCTCGCGAACGTGATCAACGAGGCGGCGCTGCTCAGCGTGCGCGACGGGCGCGGGCAGATCGACGCGGCGACACTCGACGAGGCGATCGACCGGGTCGTCGCCGGGCCGGCCAAGCGCCACATCATGACCGAGTCCGAGCGCTGGCTGATCGCCATTCACGAGTCCTCTCACGCGGTCGTGACCGACGCGCTGGGACACACCGCCTCAACGCGCAAGCTGTCGATCGTCGCTCGCGGCCGGCAGCTAGGCACCGCCGCGCACATGCTCTCCGACCGCGACCAGATGATCATGTCAAAGCCCGACTTGCAGAGCCAGCTGATCGTGATCACCGCCGGGCTCGCGGGCGAGCGCATTGCCTTCGGGCACACCTCGACGAGCGTCAACGATGATCTGCATGCGGCCACGGCGCTGGCTCGCAGCATGGTCACCTCCTTCGGCATGTCCGAGGCGCTCGGCCTGGTGACGATCGGCGAGAAGGGCGGCGAGGTCTTCCTCGGCGCCTCGCTTCAGGACCTCGGCTCGGTGGGACCAGAGACGCTGAACCTGATCGACAACGAGGTCGAGCGCCTGGTCGGCGACGCCGAGGCACGTGCCGCGAACATCCTCGACCGCAACTGGAGCACCGTCGAGGAGACCGCCACGGCCCTGCTCGAGCACGAGACCCTCTCCGGCGTGGCCCTCGACGCCGTGCTGTCCACGGTGCGGGAGACGACGCTCGAGGAGCTGCGCGACGTGCGCCGCGCCACTCCTCCGCGCTTCACGACACGCGATCCCAAGGACGGACGGTGAGCAACCGCGAGGAGCCTGCTGTTCAGCGACGCTCGCGCCGGATGCCCTCCCCGGCGCTGATCATTGCGCTGATCGCGCTCGTGTTCTCGAGCACCGGACTGGCTGACGCCGCGCGTCACGCGGTGCTCAGCGCCATCAAAGGGCATCCCATCAGCACCAAGCCTCGTGCTGGCGGCATTCTGCTGCTTGGCAAGAACAGAAAATTCCCAGCCGCGGCGATACCCACGGTGAAAGACGCCACCAGGGTCGGCGGCAAGACCGCTGAACAGCTGGCCGGCACCTGCCCGCCGGCGACCGTCGATCTCGGCACCTGGTGCCTGGACACCGCGCCCTTCCCGCTCACCAACAAGCAGGCCGGTCAGAACAACTTCATCTTCGCCAGCAAGGCGTGCGAGTCCGAAGGGGGGTGGCTACCGACGGCGGCGCAGCTGCTCGGCGCCGCGAACCGCGTGAAGCTGGAGTCCACGATCCACGACTCTCCGCTGACCGCCACCGTCAATCTGGACCCGAGCCGCGGCCTGAAAGACGAACGCGAGATGAGCTCGACGCTGATTACCACCGAAGCGGGGTCGGCAGCCGCCGGGTTCGAGGGCGTCAGCGAAGGGGCGACGGGCAATCCCCGCCAGGGCCAGGCCAACCCCGTGCCCCTGCCCGCCAACCCGTTGCCTGAATCGCTGCAGTACGTGACCGTCTACAGCGACGGCCAGAAGGGCGGCTTTGCCGGTGCCGAGCCGGTCGCCAACCCCGAGAACTTCCGCTGCGCCTTCAACAAGACGCCCGGTGCACTGAACAAATCCGAATCCTGAGAGCCCTGACGCGCGGGGTCTGGGCTACTGCTCGCCCACGAGCGCCAGCACGAAGCCGTCATAGCCCTTGTCGCCGACGGTCTGGATCGCGGTGGCGGAGACCCGCGGCTCGGAGGCCAGCAGCTCATAGAAGCGGCGCACTCCGTGGATGAGGTCCGTGTCCCCCGTCAATGGGTCCTCAGCGTGAGGGTCGAGGATCGCCCCGTCTCGCACCACGTTGTCGCCGACGATCACTGTGCCAGGCCGGGACAGTTTCAGAGACCATTCGAAGTAGCCCGGGTAGTTTCCCTTGTCGGCGTCGATGAAGATGAGGTCAAACGGGCCTGCGCCCTCAGCCGCGAGCCCGGGCAGGGTGTCCAGAGCGGGCCCGACGCGGATCTCGACCACATCGCCGAACCCGGCGCGGGCGATGTTCACCCGGGCAACCTCCGCATACCGCGGCTCAGCCTCGAGCGTGACCAGGCGCCCGCCTGCAGGCAGCGCTCGCGCCAGCCAGATCGTGCTGTAGCCGCCCAGCGTTCCAAGCTCGAGGATCCTGCGCGCGCCGTGTATCCGTGCGAGCAGCTCCAGCAGCTTGCCCTGGGCCGGCGTGACCGCGATCCCCGGCAGCCCGGCCGCGGAGCTGTCGCCCAGCGCCTGCTCCAGCGCGGGATCGGAGCCGATGAGCTGCCCGGCGATATAGCTGTCGACCGCGCTCCAGATCTCCGCGCTCATAGCCGGTGCGCCTTGGCCCGCGACAGCAGAGTCGTGAACAGCTGCTGCTGAACGGCGGCCGGAAACGGCCGCAGCAGCCCGGTGCTCAGCAGCGTGACCTCGGACGGTCCCACGGTGAAGCCGAGGAAGTCGAGGTAGATCGGGATGCTGGCGCCCCGGAGCACGAAGGTCGCCGTCACGCGCCAGCCAAAGCTCCCGCTCGTGCCGGGTGCCGGCGGCGTGCCCGATTGGATGCTCACAGGGCCGAGGGTCGCCCCCTTGATCCGCTGTGCACTGAATGACTGTTCGAGGTAGCGCGAGAAGCACCCGCGGGCGCGGGCGCCGCGGATCGCCGAGAGGCCTTTGTCCGCCTGCGTGGTGCCCGGCTGCACGCTGACTTCTGAGCTGACGCTGAAATCGAGGATCGCGTGTTTGAGCTCGAAGTCCTTCGATCCTTCCGCGAAGACTGCCTTCGCCGGGCCGGCCACTCCGGCGCAGCGCAGCATCTGGCGTTCCAGCGCCTTTTCGCGGGGCGAGTCGTGCTGGTGTTTTGCGCTTGCGGTGAAGCCCGGCACGTCAGCGGAAGTTAGGTTCACCGCGCGCGCGAAGGCGAGCGCCCGCTGTGCGGCAGGCGCCTTGAAGGCGGGAGAGGTGTGAGCGGCAACGTGCGCACCCGAGCCGCAGGACGCAAGCAGGCAGCCGCCGACAGTGCAGATGAGCGTGATGATCGCGCGGTGCATGGCCGCGTGATTGTGGCAGAGCGCGGGCCGTTGTCCCGCGGCTGCGCTAGCGCTTGTGTGCGCGCACGGCCGTGCCGTAGGCGCAGATCTCGGTCCAGATCGAGCCGAGCTCAGATGTGTCGAAGCGAAACGCGATGATCGCGTTTGCGCCTTTGGCCTCCGCCTCCGCCACCAATCTGTCAGTGGCGTGCTGGCGGCCTTCCGCGAGCATCTTTGTCATGCCCTTCAGCTCGCCGCCGACGAGCGACTTCAGCGAGGCCCCGATCTGGGAGCCGAGGTTACGCGAGCGGACGGTCAGGCCGAAGACCTCGCCGAGCACCTCGTCGATCTCATAGCCAGGAAGGTCGTTCATGGTGGTGATGATCATCGTTGCCTGCCGATCTCGGTTGCTCCTCGCCGGATCTGATGCAGGTTATAGATGCCGACGCCCTTTATCGCCCAAAACGTCTGAGAAGACCCCAAGATTTCTGATCTTGGGGCTGCGACCAACGCAGCGTCCTCTCAGCGCTCGTGCACGGCGATGTTGCTCGAGGTGCCATCCAGGAACGGGAAGTCGGCCTCCTGGGGGGATAGCACGCGGAACCGGTAGGTGGCGGGGCCGGGGAACTTGAAGCGGTAGCTCGCGTGGTAGCGGCCCTTCGGGCCGGTGTGGATCGCTTTGAACTGGATCCATTCTCTGCCTGAGGAGGCCTCGAGCACGAGCTGCTTGCCGCCTGGCGGGACCGGGGCGCCTGCAAGCTTGCCATTGAAGTAGATCGTTTCGCCCACGCTCACGGCACGAGGGGAGATCTTCAGGGTGAGCCCGGCATGCACCCGCAACGTAAGGGCCGCCGTGGTGGCGGCGACCGTGTCATTGACATGGCTGCGGTAGCGCAATCGCAACATGCACGAGGAGATGCCCGCGGGAAGCGTGAGCGAGTAACCGCCGGTGGGCCCCGTGCGTGGGACCACAGCACTGAGACGCGCTCTGGCGCCCTCATAGCCAGGTGTCTCGTACACATCCAATGAAGCACCCGAGACGGGCTGGCCTGAGAGCGTGGTCAGGGTCCCCGAGATGCGGGTGCGCACCCCATAGCTGCTCGTCAGGGCCACCTTGCGAGTCCGTGTCCAGTGGGCGGTGAGCTTGGCCTGGTCAGAGGCATTCGTGCCGTTGGGTGCCCCGCGCAGCGCGAGCGGACTGCCCGGGCCGACCGGCCCCGGTGACGGCCCGTTCTGCACGGTCACGGGCGCTGGCGAGCTTGAAGCCGTGACGTTTCCCGCTGGGTCGTAGGCCTTGACGGTTATGTAGTAGGTGCCGTTGGGCAGGCTGGCGGTGTTCACCGGGTACTGGTAGTTAGAGAGGTTCTGGCAGGGCACAGCCTGATAGAAGGCGCAATGCGAGCTCTGTGTGAAGTTCTCAGAAAGCGAAGGGGCTGCGGCCGGGCCTGCGTAGATCTCGAGCTTCGCGATTCCACCGGCGCCCGTCGCGCTGAGCCCGAGCGGCACGGTGCCGTCCTGGGTCCCGCCACTCAAGAGCCCCGTGCTGGCAAGGCTCAGCACCGGGGGCGTATCATCTCTGACCGACACGATCGCGCCGTAGATCTTCAGCACCGTGTCGGGTCCAGACTGGCTCGCGGGGTCGTGACCGCCGGTCGTGCAGCCGCTGGCGAAGCCGCAGCCGATCACATAGGCATAGGTGTGTGGCAGCGAAGCCGCCAGGCCGATCGAGATGTAGTTGCTTGGCACGATCCCGTGGCTGGTCGTGTCGCCCGATCCGGCCGCGCCGTGCGGGACATCGGCCGAGCCGTCGAACTCGTCGCCGGCCGCGGGGAGGACGCCGTCGGCCTCGTTCTGGGCGAAGTTGCGCTGCGAGGTCCCGCCCGAGCCGAGTCCGTAGTCATAGAGCGAGCGCCACAGCTGGACACGTTCGATACGCAACCCGCTGGGAGCTTCGAAGAACACCTCGCCATAGTCACCCACGGGAGCGGTGTAGCCGCTGTGCGCGATCACGCCGAAGCCGTTGTCGCTCCCGCCGCACTGGTCGAAGGGCAGATAGAAGGCGCCGCCGTTGTTGCTGGCCAGCGACCAGGACGTCGCGGAGTCACCTGGGTTCAGGTAAGTGCCCTGGCCCGCGTAGCAGGCGTACACGTCATAACTATTCGCTTTAGCCGTGGGAGCGCCAAGCGCAAGCAGCGTCACCACGCCGAGCGCCGCAACGGCGGAGACCGGGAAGCCGCGCATCACCACCTCACTTGGAAACCTTCATCCGCTTTTGTCTCTTATACCGACGATCTCAGCTTCGCGGGACAGTCTGGGCTGCCCGGAGCTGTGAAGTCCCTTCGGCAGGCGCGAGCTGTGGCGTGGGCTCGGGCTAGAGCCCGAACCAGCGGGTGCGCCGGTGAGAGCCGAACTGTGCCTTTTGGGCCATGAGGTCCTCGGAGGGCGGGTGGAAGACGCCGGTTTTGGTGGGGCCGGAGAGGAAGTCGATCTCGACGCTGCCGATGCGCCCTGAGCCGAACTCGATGTAACAGGTGCCCCGGCCGAGATGGGGCTCCCCCTCGCCTCCCTTGATTTTCGCGATCAGGGCTCCGGCGAGGGCACGGGCGGCGCCCTCGGCGAAGACGCCCGCCTTGGGGACCCCGGCGGTGGCGACATCGCCCAGCGCGTAGACGCCGGGGTAGCGGGTCTGCAGCGTCGCCGGGTTGACGGGGATGTAGCCGTCCTCGGTCATGCCGCTTGCGATGACGACATCCGGGGCGCGGTGCTTGGGCACGCCGAGCAGGAGGTCAAAGGGAAGCCCGGTGCCGTCATCGAGCACGGCGAGCGAACGGGAGCCGTCGAGGAAGGCCAGCCGGCGCCCGGTGAGCAGGGCGATGTCGCGCTCGGCGAACGCCGCTTCCAGCGCCGCGGAGGTCTCGGGGGATGGGGGCACGGGCGTGGGGAGGGGGATGACGAAGGAGATCGTGCAGGCCTCTCGCACGCCGCGCCTTCTCAGCTCGTCGTGGAGCAGCAGCGCGCACTCGCTCGGCGCTGGAGGGCACTTGAAGGGTGCGCCGCAGACACCGATGACGATGTTGCCCTGCGAGAAAGACGGGATGAGCGAAGCGAGGCGTTCGGCTCCGGCGAGGGAGTAGAACTCGTTGCCGTGCTCGCGCAGGCCGGGGGTCGCGCCGTAGTCGTAGTCCGCGCCGAGCGCGATCACGAGGATGTCGGCCTCGTGGCTACCCGCATCGGTCGTGATGCGCTTGGCTTCGGGGTCGATGCCGGTGATCGTCTCTTTCAGCAGGCGGACGCCCGGCTTGACGAACTTGCTGTAGGGAAGCTTGACGGCGTCTGCGCTGCTGCGGCCAAACATCACATCGAGCTTTGAGAACCCGAAGACGAACGCGTCGCTGTGGTCGATCAGCGTCACACCGGCGTCATCACCGAGCTCCTGCGAGACAGCCGTTGCGAGCTCGAGTCCTCCGAAACCAGCTCCGAGCACGAGGACGCGGGTCGTCACCGCCCAAAGCCTATCCAGCCACGGCGCCGGAGTTGACCCCGGCGCGGGCCTGACCGGACTCTGTGCGAGGTGAGTGCTTCAGGCGTCTTGCTGCCGTACGGGCGATTGCGCGGGCTTCGGCTCGCATGAGTCGCAGGTGGCCGCTGAGGCCGGGCCTGTAGCCGTTGAAGAACAGCCCTGGCGCTGACGGGTGCTGCTGGCCGCCGCTGATGAGCGGGATGCCGTCCTCACCGAGCACGCCGAGGTGGCCGACCAGCCCCTCCAGCCCGCGCCGGTAGCCCGTCGCGGCGATCACGGCTTCCGGCTCGATGCGGGTGCCGTCGGCGAGCAACACGCCCGGGCCGTCAAAGCCCTCGACGGCGGCGACGATCTCGATCTGTCCGGCCTTCAAGAGGGGCACGAACCCTTCGGCGTACGCTGGCGCCTGCTGGCGCTGGCGCTGGGTTGTGGCGACGCCGTCCGGTGGACGTGAAAGCCCGTAGCGCTCGAGGTTGCCAAAAATGATCCGCTGTGCCAGCCAGATGATCTGATCCGCGACACGCAGCGGAAGGTGGTCGAGCGCGAGCCCGTGGAGGTTGACCGAAAGCCCCAGGACCTTGCGCGTGATCAGGTTCGGGGGCGTGCGGCAAGCCACGCGCACGCGCCCGGCGCCCCCTTTGACGAGGTAGGCGGCGACCTCCGACCCGGTCGTGCCCGGCCCAACGACGAGCACGTCGCGGTCGCGGTAAGGCTCAGGGTTTCGGTAGGCGCTTGAATGGATCAGCTCGCCGGTGAAGCCGTCGCGCCCGGGCCAGTCGGGGAGGTTGGGGTCGTGGTCGAATCCGGTCGCGATAACCACGAAGCGCGCCTGCAGGTCCCCGCGATCAGTCTCAACACGCCAGCCGCCGTTCGCGGCCTCCAGCCGCCGGACATGCGTACCGAAGCGAACATCGACGCGGTGGTGAGCGGCATAGTCCTCGAGGTACTGGACCCACGCGTCGCGAGAAGGGAACTCGCCGTAGCGCCGGCGACTCGCACGAAACCCTGGCTGAGTGGACATCCAGCCCGTCGTGTTGAGGCGCAGCCCGTCGTAGCGGCTGCGCCAGCTCGCACCGATCTGGCCGGTCTGCTCGAGCACGATCACCTCGATGCCCGCTCCGCGAAGCGTGGCCGCCGCCGCGAGCCCAGCGGTGCCCGCACCACACACAATCGCGCCGGTCATCTCAGTCGCCGGTGGAGGGGTCGATGACGGTTGAGACCTTGGAGATGCGGTTCGCGGGGAAGCCGCCGCAGCGGGCGTGCTCGAGCAGGATGTCCTCGTCGGGTGCGGCGTAGACGCAGTAGAGCTTGTCGTCTGTCACGTAGCTCGTGAGCCAGCGGATCTCGGGGCCGAGCTCGCCGATCACCTTGTTGGACGTCGCTGACATTCCCTGCAGCTCCTCGGGGCTGAGGTTTCCGGCTCCCGGGACCTCGCGCTCGATGACGTACTTGGGCACTGTCTCCTCCTGTCGTTGACCTGCGCTAACATACTGTCGGTATCCATCATGCATACTCAGAGTACGGATGTCAAGAGCAAGAAGGCGAAGCAGGGCGCGGCGACCCGCCAGGCGCTGTTGGACGCTGCACGCACCCTGTTTGGAGAGCGTGGCTACACCGCGACCTCAATCGACGATGTCGCGCAGGCCGCGGATGTCACGAAGGGAGCCTTCTACCACCACTTCGAGGGCAAGCAGGAGCTGTTCGCCGCCATCTATGAACAGGTCAAGCGCGAGGTCTCCGAACGCGCCGCGACGGCTTTCCTGGAGCCCGACCCATGGAAGGACCTGTGCGCCGGGTGCCACGCGATGCTGGATGCTCACCTCGACCCGGCCGTGCAGCGCATCGTGCTCCAGGACGCGCAAGCGGTGCTCGACCCAGACACGATCCGCAGCATCGAAAACCGCTACGGCGCGGTCGTGCTGCGCGGCGCGCTGCGCCGCTCGATCCGTACCGGCGTGATCGCGCCACTCCCGCTCAAGGCCCTCGCACTGATGCTCACCGGAGCGATCCTCGAGGGATGCATGGCCATCGCCGACGCTGAGGATCCCGCCCAAGCGCGAGAAGAGGCCGGTGAGGTCCTCACCGGCCTGCTGCAAGGACTGCGGCCACAAGCCCAGCAAACGCAGGAGTTGCCACCACAGCAGCCAGCCACGCTCCACGCCGGGGCGGCTACCGGCTAGAACAGTCCCTTCACGGCGTTCACCGCGACGCTGCCGAGGAAGATCACCGAGGCGACGCCAAGCGCGCCGATCGCCAGACCGGCAGAGGCCAGGAGGATGTCCGTCAGCAGGTAGCCGAGCGCCAGCACGACGACCCCGATTGCGGGCAGCGTGTCGAGGCCGGAGAAGGGGGGAGCGAGGAAGGCGGTGAGCGCCAGTGCGAGCACCGCGAGGCCGAACAGGATGCCGCTCAGGCGGTGGCCGAACAGCCATGGCGCGCGCGGGCGCGAGAAGCGTTCGAGTGAGCGGATCCGCCTGAGCAGCGTGCTGATGAACTTCTGACTGTTCGCGCCGGTCATCTCCAAGCGCCGCCAGCGCCCGGGAAGCCAGACCGCGCGGCGCCGGCGATCAGCTCGAGCGCGAGCAGCATCGTGATCACCTCGAAGATGTGCGTGACGCCGCCGGTCGGCAAGGGTAGCGCTGGCACGGCCATCAGCAGCACGAAGACGATCGCGAAGCTGCCCTCGCCGGAGGTGTCGAGCAGGCTGCCCAGCGTCTTTGGCCGGTCGCCGGTGAGCCAGCCCTCGAGCTGATCGCTGACCCTCCCGGGCACGAGCTTCTCCTGTACTGGCATGAGCCCATTGTCCATCACAGGCCGCTGGGCGCTGTTGGCCTGCATGATCTAGGTTTCATCCATGAAGGTGGAGAGGCTGATCGCCGGGTGGTTCACAGCACCGGCCGGGATCTTCCGTAAGGGCGATGAGATGGACCGCATGGTTCGCTATCCCGTGCCCGCGTATGTGATCGAGACCGGCAGCGAGCGGATCCTGATCGACACGGGGCTGAACCCCGCGGCGATCGCGGACCCGGCCTCCTACTACGAGCAACCTGACGTGTTCGCGGTGATCGCGCTCGAGCAGGAGCGCAGCGTGGCGGAGCAGATCGACGTGAGCACGCTGAGCAAAGTGGTGCTCACGCACCTGCACTGGGATCACGTCGGCGGTCTGCACACGATCCCTGAGTCCGTGCCGCTGGTTGTGCAGCGCCGGGAATGGGAGGGGCGCCACGACGGCGAGGTGATCAAGCGCAATGCGTTGCTGCCGCGCGACTACGCCGGCGATGGCCGTGAGGTGATCCTGATCGACGGCGACCACGATCTCCTCGGCGACGGGCGCATCGAGCTGTTGCTCACCCCCGGGCACACACCTGGTCACCAGTCTGTCCGCATCGGCAACCTCGTACTCGGCATCGATGTCGCTCATTTCGCATCGGGTCTGGATGACCACCGTTTCCCGGTCTTTGCCGACGATCACGAGCAGCAAGGAAAATCAGCGGACCGCCTGCGTGCGATGCGCGATGCCGGCCTGCGCGTAATCCCCGGCCATGACCCTGACATCCTGCGTCCAGGGGTCGTCAGCGCCTGACGTCCACTTGGCGCTCTGGGCCTTCTTCGAAGTCTATTTTTCCCATGTCAACTTTATTTGGAGCCCAAAATAGAGCACACCCGGTACGGGCGGGCGGGGCGTCTTGTAACCAGCTCGTGATCATTTGGTGAAGCCTCAGGCCTGACTGCCCAATAGTGGCCTGAGGGCGTCTATCTTGGCCCTCTCGATGAGCGTCGCACCCGGGCCGACTCAGCTGTTCAAGGCGCGCCGCTGGCGTGTGCCCGTGCTGGCGCTCGCCCTCGCCGCGACCGTCCTCGCTGCCCAGGCCGGGCAGGCCGATGCGGTGATCCTGCCCGCGACCACGATCGACGGCCCGAGCGAGGACATCGTCGGCTTCGGCGGCGTCGCGATGGCCAACGACGGCAGCGGCGGCCTCGTCTATCTCAAGCGCGTCGAAGGCGTGCCCCATGTGTTCGTCTCGCGCTACGTCGAAGGGCACTGGCTTGCGCCGATCCGGGTTGACAGCGGAGAGCCGTTCGCCGCCGGCTCGCCGCGCATCGGCGCGGCCGACGGCGGCGAGCTGCTGGTCGTGTGGGCGACGCCGTTTGCGACCGCAAAGAAAAGCCGGTGTATGAGCTGCTCAGCTCGCTGCTCGGCCCCGGCGGCTCGCAGTTTGGCCCGGCGATGATCGTCGACCCCGACATCGAAGAAGCGACGGGCACGAGTCCCGATCTCGCGGTGAGCCCGCCGGGCCAGGCCGACGTCGTCTACAGGGTGGTCGAAACCGCGGGGCCGGCCCAACGTGCCGCTGCTGCGGCCCGGCGACGTGGTCGAGAGCGTGCGCGTCGCGCACTTCGACGGCCGGCGCTGGTCGAACCTGGGCGCGATCAACCGCGACCCGGGTGTCTCGATGCGCCCGCCGACGCAGGCCAACGCGCCGCAGATCGCGATCGGCCCGACCAGCAACGGCGTGGTCGTCTGGCAGGAGCCCGACATCGAAGGCGTGGCGCGCATCTGGGCCAGGCGGCTGTTCGGCAGCACGCTCGACTACGTGCTGCCGGTCAGCGCGGCGAGCTTCGCCGGCGCGCCGATCTCAGACGACGCCGACGCGCCGAGCGTGGCCGTCTCGCGGCTGGGCCAGGCCGAGGTCGCCTACCGGCAGGCCGCGGGAGCCGGCTCGCCGCTGCCGGGTCCGCGCATCTTCCTGAACACCCTGCCCGACGGCGAATCGAACAGCGGCGCGGAGTTCGCCGGCGCCGCCATTGCCGACGCCGCCGTGGCCGGGGGCAAGTCGGCCTGCGATCGGGCCGCCGAGCATCGACATCGACGAACAGCAGGACCTGCGCCTGCTGTACGACGCAAACGGCACGCCGCGCGTGATCGAGGGCAACGACCGCGGCCTGTCGGGCGCGCTCTCGCTGGGCCCGCCTTTCGCCGGGCCTGGGCCAACTGCGGCGAGCGTCATGAATCCCGCGCGGCGGCGGTGTCTCGGCGTGGCCGAGCGCCGACGCCCAGGGCAGCGCCGGCGGTGGCGCGTGCGCGAGGACTTCCCCGGCGGGGCCGTGCAGACGGCGCTGGTCAGCGGCGGCGCGGGCGGCGAAGTCGGCGAACTCGCGGTCGGGCGCTCGGGACTGGGCGACGGCCTGATCGCCTTCCGCCAGGGACCGCTCGGCAACGCGGCGATCGTCGCCGCGCGAGGCAACCGCGCCGCCGGCCGCACTCGATCCTGAGCGCGCCCAAGGCTGGGTCAAGCCGTCTCAGGCGCCCGCGTCTCCTGGCAGCCCGCCCGAGCGCCGACGGGCCGCTGAGCTATCGCGTCGTGCTCGACGGCCGCCCGCTGGCGACGCCCGCCGGTGCCTTCCAGCTGCGCCTGAGTCCGCGCGGCCTCGGCTCCGGCCGTCACCGCGTGCAGGTGCTGGCCACCGACATCGACGGCCAGGCCACGCTGTCCGCGCCGTCTCCGCTGCTGATCGACGGGTCAGCCGCCGACGGTCAAGGTCGCGCGCGCGCGGGGCGGTCATGGCGTCAGCGTGCGCATCCGCGACCCCTACTTCGGGTCTGACACGCACGCGGTCAGCGTCAGCTTCGGCGACGGCCACAGCGCCCGTGGGCGCGGCTGGCTACGTTCACCGCTACGCCCATGGCGGCGTCTATCGAGGTCGTGGTCCAGGTGCGCGACAAGGTCTCGGCAACGCCGGCGTCGTGCGCCGGAGGGTGAGCGTGCGATGAGAGCGGCTGCTCGCGCTGCTTTGCGCTGCCGCGCTCGCCGTGCTGCGCGACGCGCGGCCCGGCTGCGGCGCCGACGTCTTCGGGCCGATCTCGCTCGTCTCGGAGGGCGCGCTCGGCCTGGGCGAACGCCAGCAGGCCGAATACGCCCACGACACGGCGATCTCGGGGACGGACATTACGTCGCCTTCGACGGTTCGTTCGGGCGCGACCGGCGTGTGGCGGCGCGACCTGCTCACCGGCGCGATCGAACAGGTCGACTGGCGGTGAAGAGGGCACGCCGCGGGCAGCGCCGAACTTCCGTCGATACAGCGAAAACGGGCGCTACGTCAGCTTCGCCGAACGACGGCGGCGCTGACCCCGGAAGACACGAAACGAAGCCCCCAACGTGTACGTCCGCGACATGAACCGCGCCGGGAGAAGCGCCTTCACGAACGTCTCCGCGGCCAACGGGTCGGCGCAGGCCCTGACCTACGAACCGCTGGACCGAAGCCCGGATCGATCGCCGTCGGGCGCTCGGCGCTGAGCGCTGATGGCAAGAAGGTGGCGTTCGTCACCACCGCGATATCGAACCTCGCCAACCCAGCCGAAACCAATACACCCGCGCTGCAGGTGGCGGTCCGTGACCTGCAAACGCGGGAAACGAAGCTCGTCAGCACCGCTTCCGCCCAGGAAACGGGGCAGGCGATACCCGGTAAACCGGTGTCGCCGAAGGCTAGGGGCGGTCTACACCCCGGGCTCCGGGCCCCCTCCGTTTCCCTTCTCACCGCGGGCGAACAAGATGACGCCCGCGCTGGGGGCGTCGATCAGCGCCGACGGCTCGACCGTCGCCTGGATCGGCCAGAACATCTCCCAGCAGGCGGCGCTGCTGGGAGGTGAAACCGTGCCGGCGCTCTACACCGAGCCGCTGTGGCGGCGCATCGCGCCCGGCTCGGCCACGCCCACCGGCGGGTCACGGGCGGCTCGGACCCAGCCAGTCCGGCCTGCGTCGCGAGCGGCGAGCGCCGTGCTGTCCCACCCGGCGTCGCTGATCCGTGCCAGGGCCCGTTCGTCGACACCGCCCGAACCTAAACCGGGAATCTTCTCGGGCGGGACCGGCGACGTCGTGCCCCAGCTCAGCGGGGATGGCTTTACGGTGGCGTTCGTCGCGAATGCCGCGTTGCTGGCGCGAGGGAGCGCGTTCGGGATCGGGTCGGGCGAAGCGCCGAGCGATCTGTATGCCGTGGACATGCATTCGTATCCCACCCTCCCGACCCGCGTGCAGGCGCTGCGCGCGCTGACCGAGTTCGCCAGCGGCAAAGCAAATGCGCTCGGCGAAGACGCACCGATCGCCGACCTCGGCGTCTCACCCGACGGCGCCCAGATCGCGTTCACGACCCAGCGCACGAAGTTCCCGCTCGGCTCGCCCGCGTATGTCAGCGCCCCCGCGGCGGTGCCCGGCATGCTCGAACTGTTCGACGTCAACCTCGCCGACGACACGCTGACGCGTGTCACCCATGGCTTCGAAGGCGGTGCGAGCGAAGCACCGCACCGCGAAGTGGGCGCGGAAAGGGATCCCTACGGAGCCGGAAGACGGCGCGCTCTCGCCGTCCTTCTCACAGAATGGCGAGAAGGTGGCGTTCTCCTCCACCGCCGCCAACCTCGCCTACGGAGACGGCAACACCCCGCCGTTGGGTCAGGAAAGCCTCGAGTTCGATGGCAGCGACGCCTTCGTCACAGAACGGGCGCTCTTCTCCGGAGCGCCCACGCCCCAGGAAGTGTCGAGCCCGCCGCCGGCCCCAGCGCTCGTGCCCGCATGGGAGCTGGGTGTCACGGCGCGATCGCTGTCCAACGGGAGCGTGCAGCTATACGTACAGGCGCCTGGTACCGGAAAGCTGAGCGCCCGCGCGCAGGGCGCTGTGCCGATCCGGTACAGGCTCCCGTCGCACACCGCCCGGCGTGCGGCGAGGCGCAGGCATCTCCTCACGACGACGGTCGCCACCCGCGCCGTCGCGAGGGCCGCGAAGGCGGCGAGCGAGAGCGCTGGCGGTCTTGAGACCCTGACCCTGAAGCTAGCCCCGGCCTACAGCGCGCTCGCCTCCGCCCGCGGCGGGCTCTCGGCGACCGTCGAGGTCACCTTCACATCTCCCGGCCACGCCGCCCTGCGCCAGGACATCGAAGTCACCTTTCTGCGCACGGCGAAATCGCACGCTTTGAAACATCGCGCCACGAAGCATCGCGGCACCAAAGGCGGGCGCAGGCGATGAGCGGCACGCGGAGGACCGCCATCCTCGTCCTATTGCTCACCGCCGCGGTGGCGCTCCTGCTCGGCACGGGCGCGTTCACCGCGGGCGCCGGCGCCCAGGGACTCGCAGACGACGGGGGCGCGGAATGGCGGCTGGAAGATGTCAAACCGCCACAGCTAGCCGGAGAATCCCCGCAAGAACACGAAGGGCGGACCCCTGTCGGCCTCGGAAAAATCGGCGACATCCAGTTCTGGGCGCCGAACAGGGGCCTGTTGATCACGGCGGGCAACGGCAGCACGATCCCCCCGGGCCTATGGGCGTACAACGGCGTCTCCTGGCACGAGCTGTCCGACAAATGCGGCGCCACCGACGGGCGGATCGCCTGGGCAGGCCCCGATGAGTTCTGGACTGTCTCCGACGGGCGCCCCGGACAGGCGATCGACGCCGAGGGCCGCCCGCCGCCGCTGGAAGACAACACTCTCTGTCATTTCTCCGGTGGCCAGATCGTGGCCTCCTATGCCTCCCTGGCCTTCCAGGCGAGCTCGTATCAGCCCATGCACGCGGCGGGCTGCATCGGCTCCTCAGACTGCTGGTTCGCCGGCGATCCGCTGCCCCCACCGCTCATAGGCGCCTTCCAGCTGCACTGGAACGGCAGCTCGCTGACGGCCGAACCCAACCCCCAAGGGCACGCCGTAGAGGACATGCGCCCGTTCGAAGGCGGCCTGTACGAGAGCCTGCGCATCTCGCCCGAAGACCTCCTGACCACGAAAGAACTGGAACCCGCGGTCCTGCACCTGATCAATCCTGAAGGCACGCAGCCCCCGTTCGTTTCCATCCCGCCTGAAGTGCCCCTATATGGGCCCGAAGAGTTTCCCAGCGCTCTGGGCTTCCTGCATCTCTCCGCCGATGAAGAAGCCCTGTGGGGAGCGGCCAACCCAGTGCGCGAAGAAGAACTGCCCGCGGGCTCCGAACACGGCCAGGTCACGGTCGTGCGCTACGCCGCCGGCAGCGGGAATCAGGTCCTCGGCACGAACACCGATCCTGAAGGGAAAAACCCCTTCACAAGATTCATACCGGCAGTGGAACCGACCCAGGAAGAACGAGAAAAGGCCGAACAGAACGATGTCGTGAGCTCGATCGCCGCGGAGCCCGGGGGTGAAGACGCCTGGATGACGCTGGACACACAGCAGGCTCAGAACAGCCCAGCCCCAGCGCGCCAGCGAGGATCGCGCGTATCTCCGCCGCCGGGACGGTGTCCGCAGAAGACCGCCAGCAGCTGCCCTCCGCTGGGGAAACCGCGGAAGGAGTTGGACCCAAGGGTGCGGCGAGCAAGATCACCTGTCCCGCCTCGCACGACTGCTGGATGGTGAGCACGCAGGGGTGGCTGTTCCACCTCGCGCCCGCGGGCGAACGGACGCTGCCCGAAGACAGCGATCCGGCATTCACGGGTCCGATCACGTTCCGCCCGCCAGACGAAGGGCTGCCGCAGGTGATCCCCGATGCCCCCCCGCCCGACGACTCGGGCCTGCCCGGAGAACAGCCCGCAGGGCTCAGCTCGCTGCTGGAAACCGCGGGCCCAGCGCCCGAACCGGGGGTCACCGCGCCGCTGCTCTCCCATCTGCACAGCCGCGTCGTGCACGGCAACACGCTCGAACTGAGCTTCCATCTCGCGGTGAAGGCCCGCATCCGCCTGATCGCCAAGCGGCGCAAGAGCGTCGTGGCCTCGACCCCGATGCGCACCCTCGCGGCCGGGAACCGCAAGCTGCTGCTGCGCCTGGACCGCCGGCGCTGGCCGACGAAGCTCGACCTGCAGACCCACGCGCTCGCCAAGCTGCCGATCGTCTCGACGCGCGGCGCGGGCAACACGACGGTGGAAACCGGCCTGCGGGTGCTGCCACACACGCCCTCGTTCGCGCAATCAGGATTGCCGCATTGAGGCCCTCGCGAGTAAAGGACATGGGAAACCGTCCGAAATCTCCTCAGATCGCGCTACAGCACACCCCGAGGGAAAAACCCGGAGTTTTCGGACGCTTTTAAGCCGGAGACGGCGGGCACTGTGCGCAGGCGTGCTTGCCTGCGCCGTGCTGGCGCTCGCGCTCATGGGCGGTCTGGGGAGCGGGAGCGCTCCCGCTCGCGCGGCTGGGCAGGCAGGAAATCCCACGCCCCAAACCGATGACTCCGTGCCGGCGCGGAAGGTGACGATGATCGGCGCGACCCCCGAAGAACCGGGGGCGCCGGGCACGAATGAGACGTGGGGTGTCGGCGAAATCAAAGAAAACGGTCCCGCTGTGCTCGTGCGCTACACCACCGCAACCGGCTGGTCGCTGGGGCCCGGTCTCCCGGCCGGCTTCAAGCCCGACGCGCCGGGGGGAGGAAGCGCCAGTCCGCTCGCGGGGCAGCTGACCGCGAAGGGCAGCGGCGTGCTGGCCGGCACTGTCCCCGGGGAAGGGACCGCCGTATCTCAGGTCGTGCTCGTGCGCAATCCAGGCGGCTCCTTTGAACAGACGCCCTCAGTGCCCGCGGCAGATCTCTCGAGTGAAGAAAGCCTGTTTGCCCCAGCGCGCGCACCGCTGCTGGCGCCGCTCGACGAAACCCCCACGCGGGCCGGCGCGCTGGTCGCAGCGGTCAAGAAATCAGGCGTGGAGAACGGCGTCCTTCACTGGGACGGGACCAGCTGGACGCGCGAGCCGATCGTCATACCGGCGGCGAGCAGCACAGACTTTCGCGTGCTGGCGATCGGCGCGAGCTCGCCGTCAAACGCCTGGCTCTTGGCGCAGCTCTCATCAAATTACCCTCCCGGCGCCGTGGCGCTCTTTCGCCGCGTGAGCGAAGGGGAAGGGGCAGGAGCAAAATGGAGCTGGAAGCCGGTCACGGCCGCGGGCGGCAAAGAAGAAGCCGAACCGCTGACCGTGCCGCTGGCGGGAACGAGCGAACGTAAGGCGTTCACGGTTTCAGGGACGGGCGAGCCCCCGGCAGTGCAAACCCAGATCCTCACCGTCTCAGGCGAAGGGGTGTGGATCGACGGGGTGCGCACTGACGTGCAGGCGTCCACGACGATGCTCTTCAAACCGGGTGCCAACGACAGCGGGCAGGTGAGCGGGTCCTGGTGTGAGCTCCCGGAAGGCACCGCCGCCGGCACGCCGGCCTGCGAACACGAACTGCCCGAAGCCCTGCCCAGCGGCCCATCACGCAGCATCGCCTGGGCCAATGGGACCCCGCCCGGCGAACGCGTCATCACCGGGCTGCGCGGCGGGGTCAGCCTGCGCCTGGAAGGCGATGAATTCAAACGCGTACTCGCGCTCGGCGGCGCACCAGCACCCGGGGACACCGGTGGCACCTACGGAGCGGCATTCTCCAGCTCGCATGAGGGGTGGCTGGGGCAGGCGGGGCTGCCCGTTCATTTGACAATGAATCCCGCGCAAAGCCGCCTCACGCCGTGGCCGGTGTCGTTTCGCCACACCCTGGTGGCGATCGCGCCCGAGCCCGGGGCGCCGGTGGGGTCGCTGTCGAGCGCCGCGCTCGCGGTCGGGGATGAGGGCGAGGTCGCGCGCTATCAGCCGGGCAAGGGCTGGCTGCCGGAAAGCCTGTTCGGGGCGGGTGGCCGCCTCGCCTCGCCGCAGCTGCGCGCTGTGGCGTGGCCCACGCCACAGCGCGCCTACGCCGTTGGGGTCCTCGACAGGGAAAGCGATCCCCAGATGTGGCTATGGCGGGGTGAGACGGGGCTGTGGGAACCGGACCCTGCGGCGCCGCTGAACTTTCGCGGCAACCTGCTGGGCATCGCCTTCGATCCCAGCAACCCCAGCCGTGGCTACGCGGTGGGCCAGCAGGGGGTACTTCTGCGCTACGGCAAGACCTGGGTCCAGGACGCCTATCCGGCGCAAGCGCCGTGCATGGCCCGTGAAGCCACGAACGCAAAAGAAGTGCGGGCCTGCTCCTCCTGGAGCCACGCCAGCTTCACGTCGATCGCCTTCGCCGGCTCGGAAGCGATAGTGGCGTACCGGATCCTGCCCGACCACTCGAGAAACACTTACGCAGGAGGGCTGCTCGTCAACAACGGGTCGGGCTGGCACATCGACCAGGGCGCCGCCGCAGCTGAGGGGCCGAACGCGCCCTGGGCCGTCGCGGGGCTGGCAGACGGGGGCGCCGCGTTCGCGGCCGCCGGAGCCGTGTACGAGCGAGCGGGGCCGGGGGCGCCCTGGCAGGCGACCCCCACGCCGTTTCCCGGCGGCGGGGAACCGGGATCGCTCGAGCTGTTCCGCGAAGGCGGCGCGCTGCGGGTGATCGCGGCCGGCAGCGCGCCGGAAACCTACAGGGTCGAAAGCGAAGCCGAACCCCCGGAAGGGTTCCCGCCAAACTTCGTCAAGCCCTACCCGCTGGGCGAAAACGCGGAAAGGGGCCTGATCCGGCAGACCGCGGGCGGCTGGTCAGACGAGGAGCACGAACTGAACAACGTCAGGGAACCAGCGGGGAAGTACAGCTTCTACGACACGGTCTACCGGCCCGACCCGGTGGCCGCGACGCTGGCCGACGAAACGGGCACGCAGGGATGGGCCGTGGGGGGCTTCGTCGACACCGTGAACCCCAGCGGGGTGCTCGACACCGCCGACGTCGAGCGCTACCCAGCCGACGGGTCCACGCCCCCCGGCGTGGGGGTCTCGCCCGTGACAAGCGACCCCAGCGAGGCGACGTTCGCGATCGGCGGTAACGCCCAGTGCGCCGCGCCGTGCGCGGACCGCGAAAACGCGGGAACCGGCCCCGACGTGTGGCTGTCGGCGGCGCTCGCGCGTGCCGGGCAGATCCCGGGCGTGCGGGCGTTTCTGTACACCGGCCCGCGCTTGACAACGGGCAGAACGGCAGGCCCGGCGGAACTGCCCATCCCTTACAAACGCGAGAGCACCCGCTACGCCGAAATACTCGGCGCGAGCCCGATCCACGCGTTCGCCGCGGCCTCGCCGACAGATCTCGCCGGCGCCGAAGGCGAGCTCCCCTTCGAGCAGGCCTTCGCCGCCTTTCCCAAGCCCTTCGGCAGCGGGGAAGCGGCGCCCGGCCTTACGCCGGCGGAACCCGCGGGCCATCCGTCCTACTACGCCTTCACATCCACGGGCGCTGGCGGGGCGGTGCGCGTGATCGTGCTCGACGACAGCACGGATGTCGGGCAGGAACAGCTGACGTGGCTCGCCGCAGCGCTTGCAAACGCCAAGAACTCAGGCGTGCCCGCGATCGTCGTTGGCAACGCCGACCTGAACGCGCAAATCGCGGCAGGCGACTCCTCCGCGGCGGCGGTCGCGCAGGTCCTCGGCGGTGGCGCCTCCGCGTCGGCTTACTTCTACGACTCGCCGGAAAAGAACATCAACGTGCCGTTGCGGGGCGCTGAATCGGTGCCCACGTTTGGCTCTGGCACGCTGGGCTACGTCAACTTCACGGCCGAGAGCAGTGGGGCCTTTCTCGGCGCCAGTGGCTTTGAGCTCGGCCAGGTCGACGCCAATCCGGCTGCGCGCGAAGCCAACAACAAAGCCCCGGTTACCGTGCGGCTGATCCCGAACATCGGCGAACTGGCGCTGGAAGCCAAGGGCGGGACCCTGCTGCGCCGCAGCCAGGTCTACCAGTTCGCTGCCCTCGCGCGACGCCCGCGGGCGGGCAACCGCGCGCAGAACGGCTCGAACAACGTGGAAACGGACCCCTACATCCCGATTCCCTCCAACTGCGTTGGGACGGTGTGCGCGAACCGCGTGGTTCCCGAGTACAGCTTCAGCTCTTCGCGGCCGGACATCGGCGACTTCGTGAAGCCCAACCTCGCCGTCGCCAACCAGCCCGCAGTGCTGCTCGGGCCGGACGGCAAACCGATCCCCGATCCCACGTCGGGTCTCTTCTGCGCCTACAACGCTGGCACGACGATCGTCACGATCACCGCGGGCGGTGAGTCCTCCTCGCTGCCGGTCACCGTCCAGGCCGGGAGCGTGCGCCGGCCGTGCGGGACGACGCCGCTCAAAGAACTACCCGTCCAGCAGCAGGCCTCTGCGGCCCCGCTGCCGCCCGCGCCCGCACCCGCGCCCGCCGGTCCCGCGCCCGCGTCAGCTCCCCCGCCCGTGGTGCCGGTCCCGCCCGCGCCGCTGATCGCGCCACCGCCGGCGCGCCCAACGCCCGCACTGCCCCCCCCGCCGTTCATTCTGCCAGCGCCCGCGGCCGCGGCGCTGCTCCCGTTCGTGCCCCTGCCGGTGCCGACACCCGCCCGGCCCACGCCCCCTAGCGGCACCTCGGCGGTGACCTCACCCGTCGAGGCGCCCGAGCGCGAAGAAGAAGAGGAGGAGGCCACCGAGTCGGTGGGCAACAAGGCGGTCGCCTACCACGCCCCCGATCACGAGCCCTCGCCCGCCTACATCCTCGGGATCGTCGTCCTCGCGGCATTCGCCGGCGCCTCGATCCGCCGCCGCCCGCGGCGCGGCCGACGAGACATACATGTCGCACCGGCCACGATCTCAGCGATTCGCACCCAGCGGCGACAAGCCCCCAAACGCCGCCCCTGGTAGCTCTTTACTCGCCGCTCTCGCTCTCGCCTGTGCCGACGGCCGGCGGCGGGGGGCGTTTACGAAATGGCCACACGATCGCCACAGCTTGGCAACGCCGTGCTGAGGCGCCGCGGTGAGAGTGAAAGCAACTGCTCACACTCGATCGAGGAGACGCCTCATGCTTGGACGCATCAATCGCGGCGCAATCGCGGCATTCGCTGCCGCGGCCGTCGTAACCGGGATCCCGGCGGCAGCGGTCTTCGCTGACCCCTCGGGGCACGGCGGGGATCAGAACCACCACCAGAGCGCCATCGCCCACGTGTTGCTGATCTCGGTCGACGGCCTGCACCAGTCGGACGTCGAATGGTACGTAAGCCAGCATCCAACCTCAGAGCTCGCGAAGCTCGCCGGCGGCGGTGCCCAATACACGCAGGCACAGACGCCTATCCCGTCCGACTCGTTCCCCGGCATGACCGCCCAGGTCACGGGCGGCAACCCGCGCACGACCGGGATCTACTACGACGACGAGTACAGCCACGCCGTGCTGCCAGCGGGGACGACCTCGTGCGCTGGCAAGCCGCTCGGCGGCGAAGTCATCTACGACTCGCCGGATGACCAAGACTTCACCCGCCTGGACGCGGGCCAGGGCCTAACGGGCCTGCCGGACAGCATCCTCGAAATGACGGCGCACCCGCATTCGCTGCTGAACCCGGCTGCCCTGCCTGTGAACCCGCAGACCTGCGCGCCCATCTACCCGCACGAATACCTCAAGGTCAACACGATCTTCGAAGTGGCGCACAACCACGGGCTGCGGACCGCGTGGTCGGACAAGCACCCCGCGTACGAATCCCTCGAAGGCCCGGCGGGGAACAGCATCGACGACCTGTTCACGCCCGAGATCGACAGCTTCGCGCTGGAACCGGGCGGCAAACCGTACCCGGGCGAAGAAACCGGCTGGACCGAAGACAACGCCGCGACGATGCAGTACGACTCCTACAAGGTCCAGGCGGTGCTCAACGAGATCGACGGCTACGACCACAGCCACAAGACGAACGTGGGTGTGCCTGCGATCTTCGGGATGAACTTCCAGACCGTCTCAACGGCCGAGAAGCTGTTGGAATCGGACGGCCTGAAGGGCGGCTATGAACCGGGCACCACAACACCCGGGCCATTACTCGCGCGGGCGCTCGGCTTCATCAACGGGAAGCTGCAGGCGATGGACGAAGAGATCCACGCGCAGGGCCTCTCGGACTCGACGGCGATCATCCTCTCGGCCAAGCACGGCCAGTCGCCGCAGGACCCGAACTCCCTGACCCGGATCAAGGACGGTCCGATCATCGAAGCGATCAACACCGCCTGGACCGCCGCTCACCCCGGGGCCGGTGCACTGATCGTGGCCGGGACCGACGATGACGCATGGCAGAGCTACCTGTCCGACACCTCTCAGAAGGCCGCTGATTTCGTCAAGGAATACCTCTGGAACCACTCAGCGACCGGTGTCGCCTACGACGGCAGCTCACGCACGCTGGCGCACTCCGGGCTGGCCCAGATCTTCGCCGGCAAGGCCGCGGCGAAGTACTTCGGGGTGCCGTTCAGCGATCCGCGCCACCCCGACGTGTGGGGTGTCGTCCAGGTCGGCGTGGTGTACACGGGCGGCAAAAAGATCGCCGAGCACGGTGGCGCCAACCCGGCGGACCGTTCTGTGCCGATCGTCGTCTACGCGCCGGGAGTTGCCGCGCCCGGGGTGCACGACCGCCAGGTCGAGACGACCCAGATCGCGCCGACGATCCTCAGCCTGCTGGGGCTGAACCCGAACGCGCTGCAAGCGGTCCAGATCGAGGGCACACAGGTGCTTCCCGGCAGCACCAGCCACTGATCCACCGCCACACTGGACTCGCCGGGCGCCTGCCACATGAGGCGCCCGGCGAGCGCGGTGCTTAGAAACCGTCAGGAGACAGCGTCACCGGCATGGCATCCCACGGCGCCCTGGGCGGCTGATTGCGGGCGAAGCGGCCGCCTGTCCTGGCGGGTGCACTCACGGTGGCGTAGCGGCGCTCGGATTCGCGCTCTTGCAGCCATGCCGCATATGGGTCGGCGGGCACGGCACGTGCTGTGAGCATCTGCGCATTGTGGCGGCTCTCTATCTCGTCCAGCTCGTCTCCCATCAATTGCATGTACGCCCCCTAACTAGATAGTCGAAGAGGGCAACTAATGCACTCTCATCAGGGGATGTCCAGAGCTTTTGGACAAACAATGTCAACTATGTCCGGAAAGGGCATATGACCACGTATCTGAAGGGCAACCCTACAGCCCGAATCGGGTAAACCGCGTCGTACCTTTTGCGCGTTGAGGAGGCGAGGTCCTGACCTTCCCGATGGGCTCCAGAATCTCCCATGCAACTAGCTCCCGGCCGGTCACTGGGTAGACGAATATGATGCGCGGGGGACGGGGTGCGTATCGGCGCGCTCCTATGGAGACAACAGGTGCATACGCCTTGGGCGCTGCGCCATCAGGAGGCATACATGCAGCTATCAAACTCGCGGCGTGCGCTCGTAGTGGCAGCGTTCGGCGTGGCATTGCTCGTCCTCGCCGCCTCAGCTCTTGGCGCGGCCGGGAAGGGCAAGGGCCCCGCGAAGGCAAAGATCGTCATCAAGGGCGGAGAAACGTTCAAGACGAATGCCTACATCAAGGACAGCGTACATTTCGTCGCCGGCACGGTGACCGTCCGCTCGGGTGGGACGGTGACGCTGACGAACACAAGTGAGGACCCCCACACCCTGTCGATCGTCAAGCCGTCGCAGCTGCCGCGCACGATCGCGCAGATCGAACACTGCCAGATATGCGGCGAACTGACCAAAGCGCACGGCGTAAACCCAGAAGCTCCACCATCAGGTCCGCCGCCGATCCCGCTCGTCAACGTCGGCCCCGTCGGTTTCGATGAGCCGGGCGACTCTCTGTTCGTCGGCCCCAAGGGGCCTGGCGGTCGCGTGAGCTTCAAGGTCACCGCGTCCCCGGGCAGCACCCTGAACTTCATGTGCATCATCCATCCCTGGATGCAGGGCCGCATCCTGGTCGAGTCGACACACCCAACGGCTTCACGGCGGCGTCCGTAGATACTTACGGGCGCCGCCCCGAGCCGATCGCCCGTATACGCTGCGCGGGTCTGGCGGAAACCGAACGGGGGAGTGCGCGATGCAGCTGAAGGTCGTCGGAGCAGGGCTTGGACGTACGGGTACGGCGTCGCTGAAGACGTCGCTCGAGCAGCTCACCGGTGGGCCTTGCTACCACATGATGGAGGTGTTCGAGCGACCCGAGTCGATCGGCACGTGGCACGCCGTGGTGCGAGGCGAACCGTACGACTGGGACGCGCTGATGGGCAGCTACGCCGCCAGCGTCAACTGGCCCGCGTCCGCGTACTGGGCCGAGCTGTCGGCGGCCAACCCCGACGCGATTGTGCTGCTCTCCTCGCGCTCCAGCCCCGAGGAGTGGTGGGCGAGCATGGAGAAGACGATCGTCCCAACGCTCACGATGGAGCTGCCGCCGGACGCCGAGGGGATGGCCCTGCACCGCGCGATGGTGATCGACCTGTTCGAGCAGCGCTTCACCCCCGATTGGCGCGAGCCGCAGGCCGCGATGGCGGCATACGAGCGTCACAACGAGCGCGTCCGAAGCGAGGTTCCCGCAGAGCGGCTGGTGGACTGGCAGCCAGGCGACGGCTGGGAGCCGATCTGCTCCGCGCTCGGCGTTGCCGTGCCGCCGGATCCCTTCCCGCACCAGAACACCAGCGAGGAATTCCAAGCCAGCATGGCCAGTCGAGCCGCGGCCTGAACCGCAGCGGCTGCGGGCGCCGCCGCTGGATGAGGGGGAGGAAATCTTAGTCTGTGGGGGGCCAGTCGATTTGGCTGGCTAGCTCACTCGGGCCGAGCGGTGACTCTGCTCGAAGCGCACTACGCCGCGCCCGATGTTGCGAATCGCATTCGCGATCAGCGCTCCCACGATCAGGTACACAATGACCGCGATACCCCAGTCTACGGTGATTGCCCGCTTGGGATGACCGTTGAAGGTGATCAAGCCGGTGAACGCGCCGGCGAAGAAGTTCGCGCCTTCGTGGATGCCTTTCACGATCGTGTTACCGGCGTTGGCGTCCACGTCGCGCAACACGATCGCTAACACGATCAGAAGCGCGATCAGCGTGGCCACACTCAGTACGAGCCTGGCAATGAGGATTACGCCTGCGCCCGCGGCTCCGACGACCACCGCGCTGGCATCGCGGGTCCGCCGACCCAAGCCCCGTCTGCGCGTCCGCGCCGAAGGGGGAGCTTCTTCGCCATGCGCATATTGCTCACGTCGCGCCCGGCCAGCTCGCGGTGCGCCTTCGCCTTGCGGAGCGTACCGCTCTTCTGGGCGCGGGGAAGGCCTATCTGGATTGGGCATGAAATTGATCTACCCCGACGCTGCCTTGCCGAAACGCCGCGCGCCGGCGGCCACTGCCTCCTGCCCGCCTCATCACTCAGTCAGGCAAGCAGTGGCAGCCTAGGTCTCGTCACGGACGGTGAGGAGACCGTCTTCCAGACGCGTGATCGCTTGCCAGGGAATCACATCGCCTCCAATCCAGGGGTCTGCGCTGGTACCCAGCAGGCGGGCAGCCATTCCGCCACGGCCTACCACCAGTCCCACCAGCTGCCATTCGTCATTTACCGCCTCTGCGCGCAGGTCGTGGACCTTGCCGAGCTTTCTGCCGGACTCGGTCTTCAGCTCGCAGCCGATGAGGTCGCTGGTGCGGATCATGAGCCGGGAAGCTTGGCCACGAGCTCGCCGGCAAGCTGGTCGCCCTGGCCGAGCCCGAGCTCTGAAGCTTTGGCCTCGAGCTGGATCGTGGCGCCGATGTCCTGCACCTGCTCCCAGGGCACCTGGATGACGTCATGGCCGAGCCGCCCGCTGCCGAACAGACGTGCGCCGAGCGGGCGCAGCGCCCGTGGAAGCCGCCGGTGCCACGTCCCCGAGCCGCTGAGGATCGCGTGCAGACGCGGTGGCTCTCCGAGGCCGCCGTCGAATTCCAGATCGTCGACCCGTCCACAGCGGCGACCGTCGACATCGACGAGCTGCTCGTCGAGAATCCGGTAGACGAGGTCCATACGCTCCACTGCCATCAGGAGGCCCCGCCGTCGGTGATGACCATCAGGGGAATCGCGGCCAGGGAGACGATCAGGATGATCACGAAGTACAGCCACCCCAGGATGTTGCCGAGGATTCCGTTGACGTGCTCGCCCATGAATGTGCGGTCACGCGCTATCAGGAGCATCGGGAGGTAGGTCAGCGGCAGTGCCACCACGGAGAAGATCACGGCGTACTCGGTCAGCAGCACGGGATCGACGCCTGTCTCGACGATCACGAACGCCAGGGCGAAGAACGTGAGCCATGCAAGCGTGAAGCGCGGCGCCTGCCGGGGACGGCGGTACTTGCCCCACTCCCACCCGGCAAACTGCGCGAGCGTGTAAGCACCGGAGAACGCGCACTCAACAGCCGCGCCACCCACCGCGAACAGCATCCCGACCAGCGCGAGCACCAGACCGGCCTCGCCGAAGGCGTGCTGGGCGCCGAGTGCCGTCGTGCCGAGGTAGCCGGGCTGGATGTGGGGGTCGTAGAACACCTCCCCGGCGACCACGATCAGTGAGATCGACAGAATCCCTCCGAGCCCGAACCCCAGGACGGCATTGAGACGGTTGAGGGTGAGATCCGCGACGCTCCAACGGTCCTCGATCGCCCCCGAGGAGTAGAAGTAGACCTCGTAGGGGCCGAGTGCCGAACCAAGGACGCCCACAACGAAGTACGCATATAGCGCGGAGGAAGGCAGGTGGGGTACGAATCCCTGGCTGAGGAGATGCCAGTCGGGCTTCAGATGCACGGCTGCGGCCACGTACACCAAGAGTGCGCAGCCCATGTAGCCGAAGATGCGCTCTATCCCCCCGAACGGTACGAAGTAGACGATCAGCACGAGGCCGACCACACTCACGAGGATCAGCGTTGAGACGTTCAGGTCGAAGAGGAGCTGAAGCACGATCGCCGCACCTCCCACCTCTGCGGCGAGCGTGATCAGGTTGATCAGCAACGACGCCACAAGAGTCACCAGGGCGACGTTCAACCCCATCCGCATCCGCACCACATCGAACACCGGCCGGCCCGAGACGGCTGCGACCCGACCCGTCATCTCGGCGAACACGACGATGCCGAGGACCCCAACGGGGACCGCCCAGAGCAGCTGGAAGCGGAAGTCCGCGCCGGCCTGGGTGTTGAACACCAGCTCGCCGATATCGACGAACCCGCCGATCGCAGCGATGATCCCCAGCGCCACCTGGAAGATCTTCTTCACAGCGTTTCCGCCAGCGCCGCGGCCTGCTGCGCCCAAACACGCAGCTTCGCCTCATCTTCACGCGCCTGGAGACGATCTCCAGGGGAGACGCGCAGATCATCGATCGCGCTCCCGATATCCGCAGCGAGCTTGATCGCCTTTTCGATCCGCGGCTTCAGGGCAGCTGAGACTGGATCATCGCTCAGCTTCTCCGCC
The DNA here is from genome assembly GCA_963817605.1 of uncultured Solirubrobacterales bacterium. GTDB lineage: Bacteria > Actinomycetota > Thermoleophilia > Solirubrobacterales > Solirubrobacteraceae > Palsa-744. Next base: position 180,058 of record CAWFOV010000002.1, read on the forward strand.
TCATGCTCGGCCTGGGCGCTCAGCTCAGCGCCGTGTACGCGCACGAACGTTGTCTTCGTCCGCCCGCGTGCCAGATCTTCAGCCATGAGCGCGCCCTCGGCCGAGATCGACGCGAGCTGCTGGATCCCAGCCTTGACTCCTTGATGCCCAGCCTGCCCGCATCCGATGAAAGTCCCGATGCACAGGACGATCGACAGTGAGGGCACAAACCGCTTCAGGACCGGCAGAGCGGCTGTCCTCGAGTGCTGTCGTGATCGCTGGTCGCTGGCACGCAGACGAGCTACCCGGCGGGGTTGGGCGTCAAACAGGCCCCACGCCGGCGGGTGATGGTGGCGCTTCGGGCTCATCTGACGGATCGATGATTGGCAATTCCGCGAAGTAGGTCCGGTAGAACCCCCGGTCGCGGGTGAGCAGCCGATCGGCGCGGGCAAACGCGTGCGCGCCGATGAGGAAGTCCGCGATCACACGCTCACGAGGTCCTCCGGCCTTGCGGTAGGTGCGCCACGCCTGGCCGGCCGCGAGCGAGGTCGAGGCATCCAGCGCGGAGAACCCGATCCGCAAGTCGCTCAACGCCTTCTCAGCCGAGGCAGTGCCGGCGAACGAAGCTGCCGTCTCCGCCCAAACAACCTCACAGGCGATCAAACTCCCCTCAGCGACGCACCTCCGCAGAGTGCCAGCCGAGCGCGGGCCGAACTCGGGGTCGGCACCAAAGACGTCGAGCAGTACGTTCGTGTCAACGGCCGTGATCACACGCCGTCGGGCTCGCCACGCATCGCTCGGATCGCCTCATCGGTACTCACGCCGAGGCTCAGGATTCCGTAGACCGCGTCAACCGGATCGCCGTCGCCGGGAACGGTCTTCGTGGCAACGAGCCTTCCGGCATCCTCGACGAGCTCGAGGCGGTCCCCCGGGTGGATACCGAGCCGTTCGCGCAGGCGCTTGGGGACAGTGATCTGCCCCTTCTCTGAAACCGTGCTCAACATAATCAGACTCTCTTGGTAGGAATGACTACGGAAGAATCATACCATAGGATCGGGAGGTGGAGGGTCCGTAGGATGACCCCGGCGGCGAAGGCGAGCGTCCCGAGCATGACGGTGAAAGGCCAGGTGGTCAGCGGTCCGGTACCCGCGGGCAGCAAAGTCACGCTGTCGTCAACTGTGGAAGGGCAACGCGCTGAGTACTGCATGGAACTTCGGGGACGGGGAAAGCGAAACGGTCAATACGGACGAGTTCCAGGTTACGAAGGTGACGCACGCGTTCACGCAGCCGGGCGGACACACGGTCACCCCGACGATCCACACAGACGACCTGCAGACGCCGGAAATAACCGTCACGGGGAAACTCCAGGTAGAAGGCGAAGAATTCAAAGAAGCTGTGAAGATTCGTCGCGATCTGGCCTGCAGGACGTTGTAGCGGGCCAGCGTCCGCCGGGCTATTTGAGCCAGTAGCCGATGACGATCCCGATCCAGCCTGTGGCGGCCTTCTGCAGGTCGGCGTTTGCGCTGTCTTCGAAAAGGATAATGAGGCCAGCGGCCATCAACACGACCGTGAGCAATGCGGCCATGGCAAGCCTGATCTGGTTTTCCGTCACGGGCGAAACCCTATCTGAGGACTGGTGCTTAGAGCTACTTAGGCGTTGCGATGCTGCTCGCGGGTTTCAGCGATCACCTGTTTGGCCCAGCGAAGCTGGTTGCCAAAGAGGGGGCGACGCGGCTTCCGAGACGGCTTATCCACCTGCTGATCCGTCGCGACCGCCGTCTTCGTAGCTACGGCATGCGCGGGAGTAGGCCGTTCTGTAGAGGTAGACATAGGGCCAGTCTACTAGACCTAGGCGGGTCCTTGCGCGCCTGCGGTTGGGATGGGACTGTCGATCCGACTGGAGGGTCTGGGGGTGTTCACGGGTTGGTGACATGGTTTGGGTCCGGGGTTGGCAGGGTGCTGGGGGATGGCGCGACCCCTGTTCTTGCGCTACCGCCTGCTCCCGGTCCGGGGGTGGGTTGGGCGGGTGGGGGTTGCCCTGGTGGGGGGGCTGGTGGTGCTTGCTTGTGGGGCGGCGGCTGCTGCGGCCGCGGAACCGTATGGCGAACTGACCCAGTTCGGTGAAGCGGGAATGGGCATGGGCAGTTCAAGATCAGCTCTGGGAATCATGCTTCCGGGGGGTTGATCCGACGGACAACACCCTCTACGTGGGCGATGAGCCCTCCGAAGGTGAATACCGCGTCCAGAAGCTCGGCCCGAAAGGCGAAATCCCTGGCTTCTGTGTCGTTCAAACCGGCGCACCCGTTCGTCCTGGAAGGGATCGCACTTGACCCGGCCAGGGAACGTATCTACGTGCTCGCGGTCGCGCTTCGTAGCAACGCAGCGTCGATCGACCCCTTAGAACGGGCTGCCGGGATTCTCCACGCGTTCAAGACGAAAGCATCGGGGGAAAAGCTGGAATCAGCGGTCAGCGGAGGCACTGCGGAAGCGAAAGAAGGGGTGCTCGCGAACCCCGCGGCGCTGGAAACGGAATCGGAAACCCAGGGGCACGCGCTGAGCGTCTCCTGGAACTTCGGGGACGGGGAAAGCGAAACCGTGAATACGGACGAGCTGCAAACGGCGAAGGTGACGCACACGTTCACGCAGCCGGGGGAACACACGATCACCCCGACGATCCACACTGACGACCTGCAGACGCCGGAAACCAGTCACAGGGAAACTCCAGGTGGAAGGCGAAGAACTCAAAGAAGCTGTGAAGATCCGTCGCGATCTGGCCTGCAGGACGTTGTAGCGGGCCTGCTAGCTGAAGGCATGTGGCAGCCAGCGGCCGTCGATCCGGGAGGCGGGGGTCTTACTCTGTGGGTGGCCAGTCGATCTGCCCGGTCAGCTCGCTCGGGCCATGGCCGGTCGGCGTAACATGGGGTGCATGGTTGAGTTCAGCGACTGGGACGGGAGTGCTCTCCGTGACCAGCCTTACGTCACCGACGGGAGGATCGTCGTGCCGGCGACCGATGAGGTGCTCGACGAAGTCGCCGCCGAGGCGATGCTTCTCTCCCAGGGGGCGGGGAGAGCCGTGCAGCTGCGCGCACAGGCCGAAGCCCTGGTGAGCACCACAAGCTGATCGGAGCGCTGGCGGCTTCGCTGGGGGTGTTCACGGGTTGGTGACATGGTTTGGGTCCGGGGTTGGCAGGGTGCGGGGGGATGGCGCGACCACTGTTCTTGCGCTACCGCCTGCTCCCGGTCCGGGGGTGGGTTGGGCGGGTGGGGGTTGCCCTCGTGGGGGGGCTGGTGGTGCTTGCTTGTGGGGCGGCGGCTGCTTCGGCGGCGGAACCGTATGGCGAACTGGGGCATTTCGGGTCGGCGGGGACCGGTCATGGGCAGTTCCAGATCCCACCGGAAACGCACAACTACGCTTTTGGGGCCGACCCGACGGACAACACCCTGTACGTGGGAGATGAGCCGACCGAAGGCGAATACCGCGTCCAGAAGCTCGGCAGCAAAGGCGAATTCCTGGCCTCTGTGTCGTTCAAACCCGCGCACCCGATCGCGCTGGAGGGGATCGCGGTGGACCCGGCCAGGGAACGCGTGTACGTGCTCGTGGTCGCGCTGCGCGGCAATGGAGCGATCGACCCCCAAAAACGCGCTGCCGGGACGCTGTACGCGTTCAAGACGAAAGCTTCGGGGGAAGCGCTCGAATCGGCGGTGGGCGGCATGAGCGCCGCAACGGCGATCACCAGGGAGAGCAGTGTGCTCGGCATTGACCCAGGCTAACGCTGGTCTGGGATGGCTCTGTCCTAAGTGGAGGAGGGGGAGAGCAGAAGCCAGCTGGCAGCGCACAGGCTGAAGCCCTGGTCAGCACCACAAGCTGATCGCGCGGCTCCCTTTGGGGTGTTCACGGGTTGGTGACATGGTTTGGGTTCGGGGTTGGCAGGGTGCTGGGGATGGCGCGACCACTGTTCTTGCGCTGGCGCCTGCTGCTGGTGCTCGTGGGGGGGTTGGTGGTGCTTGCTTGTGGGGCGGCGGGTGCTTCGGCCGCGGAAGGCTAGGTGAACTGACCCAGTTCGGCGAAGCGGGAGTTGGGCATGGGCAGTTCAAGATCAGCTCTGGGAATCATGCTTTGGGGTTGATCCGACTGACAACACTCTCTACGTGGGCGATGAGCCCTCCGAAGGTGAATATCGCGTCTATAAGCTCGGCAACAGAGGCGAATTTCTGGCTTCTGTGTCGTTCAAACCCACGCATCCAGCCAGCCTTTGAGGGGATCGCGGTGGATCTGGCCAAGGAACGTATCTATGTGCTCGCGGTCGCGCTTCGTAGCAACGCAGCGTCGATCGACCCCTTAGAACGGGCTGCCGGGATGCTCTATGCGTTCAAGACGAAAGCGCTGGGGGAAAAGCTGGAATCGGCGGTGAGCGGGGCGAGTCTAGAAGCGAAAGAAGGGGTGCTCGCGAACCCCAAAACGCTGGAAACGGAATCGGAAGCCCAGGGCAACGCGCTGAGCGTCTCCTGGAACTTCGGGGACGGGGAAAGCGAAACCGTGAATACGGACGAGCTGCAAACGGCGAAGGTGACGCACACGTTCACGCAGCCGGGGGAACACACGATCACCCCGACGATCCACACTGACGACCTGCAGACGCCGGAAACCAGTCACAGGGAAACTCCAGGTGGAAGGCGAAGAACTCAAAGAAGCTGTGAAGATCCGTCGCGATCTGGCCTGCAGGACGTTGTAGCGGGCCTGCTAGCTGAAGGCATGTGGCAGCCAGCGGCCGTCGATCCGGGAGGCGGGGGTCTTACTCTGTGGGTGGCCAGTCGATTTGGCTGGCCAGCTCACTCGGGCCGAGCTCGATCAGGCCGGACTGCTTGATTGGCTTGTACTCGCCATCCGTCAGCCCGAACCAATCCACGCTCCGCTTCTCAGGGTCGAGGATCAACATCTCATCGACGTCGTGGGCGGCGTAGAACTCGAACTTCTTCCAGCTGTCATCACCCGGGGACACCACCTCCACCACAAGCGCCGCCGTACGCTGCCAAACGCCGCGAGGCTGCGTGCGGTGGAGCCCACCGTCGGGCGCGCGGTAATTGTCGCTGCCCTCGCCGACCGCAAACACCTGGAAAAGAGGCACCAGGCCGACGTGTCGTGCCAGCGGGCCGAGCAACTCATACAGTTGCTGGACCAGGTACTGGTGCTCGACGGTTGGTGGCGGGTTCATGTGCAGCACACCATTCCACACCTCGTCGTAGTGGTCGAGGCCCAGCCGCTCGCGACGCTCGCGCAGCTGCTGGAGCTCGACGGGCTCGGGATCGCGGACGAACGTTGGCATAACCCAAAGTCTAACTCCAGCCGGTGGGCGATTACTCGCTGTCCGCCATCGCGGCGCGGACCTGCTCCTCGGTGACGTCCGCGAAGCGCTCGTCGAGCTCGGCGATCTCAGCCTGCCAGGAGGCCCACTGCGCGGGGTCGGCGCGGAGGCGTTCGATCGCCGCCTCATGGCCGACGAGCATCGCGTCGTCTTCGCTGAGGCCGTTCGGCTCGAGTTTGTGCTCGATGTCGTCGAGCTGCATCTGGTTCTCCGGTGTGTCCGGCAGCGAATCGATCAGCTCGATGATGCGCTCCTTGGTGGCCATGGACGGAATTGTACCGGCCGCCACGAACCGTTTCCAGGCTCAGACTTGGGGGTGTTCACGGGTTGGTGACATGGTTTGGGTTCGGGGTGGGCAGGGTGTGGGGGGATGGCGCGACCACTGTTCTTGCGCTACCGCCTGCTCCCGGTCCGGGGGTGGGTTGGGCGGGTGGGTGGCTTGCGCTACCGCCTGCGGTGGGGGTGGGTTGGGCGGGTGGGGGTTGCCCTGGTGGGGGGGCTGTTGGTGCTTGCTTGTGGGGCGGCGGCTGCTTCTGCCGCGGAACCGTATGGCGAACTGACCCATTTCGGGTCGGCGGGGACCGGTCATGGGCAGTTCCAGATCCCGCCGGAAACGCACAACTACGCCTTCGGGGCCGACCCGACGGACAACACCCTCTACGTGGGCGATGAGCCTACGGAAGGCGAATACCGCGTCCAGAAGCTCGGCCCGAAAGGCGAATTCCTGGCTTCTGCGTCGTTCAAGCCCGCGCACCCGATCGCGCTGGAGGGGATCGCTGTGGACCCGGCAAAGGAACGTATCTATGTGCTCGCGGTCGCGCTCCGCGGCAATGGAGCGATCGACCCCGGAACACGCGCCGCCGGGACGCTGTACGCGTTCAAGACGAAAGCATCGGGGGAAAAACTGGAATCCGCGGTGAGCGGCACGAGCACGGAAGCGAAAGAAGGGGTGCTCGCGAACCCCGCGACGCTGGAAACGGAATCGGAAGTGCAGGGACACGCGCTGCTGGAACCGAGCGGGATCGCTGTCAACCCAACGTCCCACGACGTAATCATTATGGGAGTTGAAGATCGTGGGGCTTCGCAAATGCGTGTGGCACTTCAGCGGGTCTCTGAAACTGGTGGGATCGGGGCCCGGTATGTAGACACGACGGACTGCTTCGGGGGTCAGGGATCCACGGAATGCAAAGAAGGCGGGGCCAAGGAACCCACCTCACCGGTGGTGTCGCAGACGGGGAAGGTGTACGCCGAGAGCTTCGATCAGGTCTGGGAAATCCCCGCGGATTTCACATCCTCACAGCCGCCGAAGGTATTCATCCAGTTCACGTCATTCGCGGAAGTACAAACAGGACCTATCCAAGAACTCGTGGAATTCCCGGGTGCACCGGCACCAGCAGCGGGCGGCGGCCTGGCACTGGCGCCCGAAGGGACGATCTATGTGGGCGCCAACATCAAGCACAACAGCCCGACAAAAACAGGAGAATTCAAATATCCCGGGGCGCTGGTGTTCACGGCGGCGGGCGCGGAGACCGGCTGGACGGGCGGGCAGAGCAAAGCCACTGGTGGGGGGAAGTGCACGATCAGCTTCCTTGCCAGCCCCTCGCTGGCGGCGGGCAAGGAAGGAGAGCTGTTCGTGCTGAACGCGGCGGCTCCCGACGTGGTGGAGTTTGGGCCCGGGGGCACTGGCTGCCCGGCGGCGAGGGCGAGCGTCCCGAGCATGACGGTGAAAGGCCAGGCGGTCAGCGGTCCGGTGCCCGCGGGGAGCAAAGTCACGCTGTCGTCAACGGTCGAACAGGGCAATGCGCTGAGCGTCGCCTGGAACTTCGGGGATGGGGAAAGCGAAACGGTGGGCACTGATGAGTTCCAGGTCACGAAGGTGATACACACGTTCACGCAGCCGGGCGAACACACGATCACGGAGACGATCCACACAGACGACCTGCAGACGCCGGAAGTTACCGTCACGGGGAAACTCCAGGTAGAAGGCGAAGAAATCAAAGAAGCTGTGAAGATCACGGCGCAGCCGGCTGCGCAGGCGGTGGAAGAAGGCGGGAACGCGACATTCACGGCCGCGGCGTCGGGGATACCGGCGCCCACGGTGCAGTGGCAGGTGTGCACCAATGGTGGTACGACATGGGCCAATGTGGCGGGAGCGACTTCGACGACGCTGAACGTGGAACACATAACGGCGTCTGAGAACGGTTATGAGTACAGGGCTGTGTTCACGAACTCGTCTGGTTCTGTGCCGTCTGAACCGGCGACGCTGACGGTCATAAAAGAAGCCGTGGCAATCACGACACAGCCGATCGCGCAAACCGTGGAAGAAGGGGCGAATGCGACGTTCACGGCCGCGGCGTCGGGGATACCGGCTCCGACCGTGCAGTGGGAGGTCTCGACGAACGGCGGCGGGACGTGGGCGAACGACACTGCCGACGCGGGCAATGTGACGGGGACATTGACTGTCGCTTCGACGACGGCTGGTGAGAGCGGCAACCAATATCGCGCGGTGTTCACGAACTCGTCGGGTTCTGTGCCGTCTGAACCGGCGGCGCTGACGGTCAAGGCCAAAGGTGTCAAAGAAGCTGTGAAGATCACGGCGCAGCCGATCGCGCAGGCGGTGGACGAAGGGGCGAGCGCGGCGTTCACGGCGTCAGCGTCGGGGATACCGGCGCCTGCGGTGCAGTGGGAGGTCTCGACGAACGGCGGCGGGACGTGGGCGAACGACACTGCCGACGCGGGCAATACGACGGGGACACTTACGGTCGCTTCGACAACAGCGTCTGAGAGTGGTTATGAGTACCGGGCTGTGTTCACGAACTCGTCGGGTTCTCTGGCAAGCGAAGCGGCGGCGCTGACGGTCCTGAAAGAAGCTGTGAAGATCACAACCCAGCCGATCGCGCAGATCGTGGAAGAAGGGAAGACCGCGGCGTTCACGGCGTCGGCGTCGGGGATACCCGCGCCCACGGTGCAGTGGCAGGTGTCAACTAATAGTGGCGCTTCGTGGGCGAACGACACGGCTGACGCGGGGAACACCACAGACACGCTCTCAGTAGCAGGTACGACGCTGGCTGAGAACGGTTATGAGTACCGGGCGGTGTTCACGAACTCCTCAGGTCCGCAAGAAACGGAACCCGCGACGCTGACGGTCACAGCCGAAGGAGCAAAAGGATCCGCCGTCGCGATCACAACGCAGCCGAAAGGCCTGGAAGTCCGAGAAGGCGAAACCGCGACGTTCACGGCGTCGGCGTCAGGGGCGCCGAGGCCAACAGTGCAGTGGCAGGTGTCGGCGAACGGTGGCGGGACGTGGGCCAACGACACGACAGACTTGGGGCACAGCGCGGGCCTGCTGAAAGTGGCGGGCACGACGCTTGCTCAAAACGGCTATGAGTACAGGGCTGTGTTCACGAACCCGTCGGGTTCTCTGGCAAGCGAAGCGGCGAAGCTGGCGGTGAACGAAAAAGCACGCGAAGCGGCAAAAGCAACAGGAACACTGACGCCGACAGCAACGCTAATGCCGGCGCTGCCGGGCGGGAGCGGGGTACTGGGGGAGCTCGCGCACGGGCCTGCGCCCGCTCCCGTTCCCAACGCGAGGCTCCAGAGCGCCTCGCTGAAGGCACTGCCATCGGGCGCGGTCGAGCTAGCTGTGACCTGCCCGGCGGGGGAGAGCAGCTGCGCGGGGACACTAACGCTGCGGACACTCAAGGCGGTGAGCGTCGCGGCCGGCCGCAAGAACAAGAAGAAGAAGGGCAAGGCGGCAGTACTGACGCTCGCGGCAGGCTCGTTCACGGTGGCTGGCGGTCAGACTACGACGGTGACGCTGCACCTGTCGGCCAAGGCGCGGGCGCTGCTTACCAGTACGCGCATGCTGCTCGCGCAGGCGACGATCGCCGCGCACGATCCAGCAGGAGCGACATATGTCTCGCAGGCGCCGGTGGTAATACACACGCCGATAAGCAAGGCAAAACACCACCACCGGTGAACCTGCTGCCGAGGTTCACCGACGTCAACCAAATTTTTCGAAGAAGGCCAGAACGCCCGTGTTTCCCGACCTCGCCTGCTTGCCCACAAGCCCGCGAGGGGCTATCCTCGTGTCATGGCCACGCTCGTCCTCGACCCTCAGCCTGTGGAGATCGACGCGCTGATCGAGCACCGGCGTCGCCTCGGGCTCGACCACCGCGACGAGATGTGGGAAGGTGTCTACCGGATGAACCCCCCGCCGAGCTTCGTCCATCAACGGGTCGCCGAACAGCTCGCGATGCTGCTGGCCCCGCTGGCGAGGCCGGAAGGCCTGGAGGCGCTGATCCGCGAGTTTGGGCTCGGCGAACCCCACGACTATCGTGTCCCCGACGGAGGTTTGCACCGCCCTGGCGCCAGCGGCGTGTGGCACCCCACGGCCGCACTTGTCATCGAGATCGTGTCCCCTGGCGATGAGAGCTGGAAGAAGCTCCCCTTTTACGCCGCCCACAACGTCGATGAGGTACTGATCGTCAACCCGCAGGCACGCTCGGTCAGCTGGCTCGGGCTCAAGGATGGTGGCTACGAGGAGATCGAGCGTAGCGGCCTGATCGACCTTGGTCCAGATGATCTGGCCGAGCGGATCGACTGGCCGTAAGCGTTGCACACCAAGCTGCTGGAGCTCTCGCCAGGCGCCGGTCGTAATACACACGCGGATAAGTAAGGCAAAACACCACCACCGGTGAAAGAAGTGTAAACGCCGGTGTGAAGAAGCGGTGAACGGGCGTGTAAAGAACCAGGATGATAACCAGCACGCTCTTGACGGCTGCGAGATTGCGCTTGGGGGCAGATGCTCCCGTCCATAGCAATGGAACCTGCTAATCAGGAGGTAGTCGCACAATGACGTCTCTCTCCGCACGCCGGCTCGTGCCGATGTGCATCCTCTCGGCGGCGACGGTGGCCGCCCTCGTGGCGCCTGGCGCCGCGAGCGCCGCCGGTAAACTCGGCGCCAAATGTTCGGGCGCGAACGTCACGGGCCAGGGCTCGTCGCTGCAGAAGCTCGCGCAGCAGAGCGTGTGGGACCCCGACTTCAATACGTCGGGCGCCTACCGTGCGTGTAACGGAACGCAGGGCACGAAAGCAAAACCGACGATCACGTACACCTCGACGGGGAGCGGCAAAGGCCTCGAATCGTGGGGCGCGGACGGAGGTACTGCCAACTTCGAAGCGACCAATGCGTTCATCGGCACAGATGAACCGCCGAACCAGAGGCAGAAAGAAGAAATTGAGGCGCACGGGGCCGCTGGGACACTCGAGACAATCCCGGTGCTGCAGGGCGCGGTGGCGGTCGTGGTCAATCTGCCTACAGGCTGCATTCCTTCGAGCAAATCATCGTTCCCGGGCCGGCTGGTCCTCAACAACGTCACGCTTGAGAAGATCTACCGCGGGACGATCACGAAGTGGAGTGAAATCACCGATGCCTCAGACAAACTCTCAGGCACGGGCTGCGCTCCGGAAACACCGATCAAGCCTGTGGCGCGCTTTGACGGGTCGGGCACGACGCACATATTCAAGAAGTACCTGGGCCTGATCAACAAAGCAACGTTCGAAACAGAAAAAGCGGAAAGCAAGACGTGGGACGAAGTCTCCGAAGGCACGGAAAACACGACGTGGCCGAAAGCGGCTGGAGTTGTGAAGCCGGAAGCCGGTGGCGGCGGCGCGCTGTTGTCAAAGGTAGCCGAAACGCCGAGCAGCATCGGCTACGCGAATCTCGCCGACGCCCGCGCCAACAAAGCGTTCGTCGCGCCGACTGGAGGCGGGGGCAAGCCTCGCTTCTGGGCGCCGCTGCAGAACAACGGCCTCGGCACGACAGGGACGATCACGTACGCCGAACCGACCGGCAACGGCGACGTCGAAGCGGTGGGCAACGCGAACTGCTCAGGCGAGGAATACGCGAACGGCGAAAACCCGTTCCCGCCGCCGAGCGTGACGGAACCGTGGAACGAAGTCACGACGAAAGTCACCGAGAAAAACTACACGCTGTGCGGGCTGACGTATGACCTGGCGTTCACGGAATACTCGAAGTACACGGGCACGAGCCTGCAAGAGGCCACGACAGTGAACAACTTCGTGGAATACGTGCTCGGCACGGGCGGGGAAGCTGGACAGTCACTGATCAAAAATCACGACTACCTGGCCCTGCCGGTGGGCGCCGTGCTGACCGATGCCACGAAAGGCGCAGAAAGCATCAAGTTCTAGGCTGAAGCAAGGCGTAGAACCTGAAGCAAGACAAGCCGTACAGGCCGGGCCGCTCCAGGGATGGGGTGGCCCGGCCGTCGTTAAAGGCCGTTCCTTTCTAAGCGAACGCTCACGAAGGGAGAGTGCGCAACAATCTCGCCCTCATCGTGTTAGGAGGCGCAGCGGTGCGGGTAGAGTGCCACGGCGGGCATGCGACTAGGGACAGGAGAGGGAAGGGCTATGCGCAAGGCAGCGGTTGTGGCACTCATGGCGGTCGCGCTGGGGCTGACGGCTTGCCAGGGGGCGGCAGCGGCGCCCGAAGGCATCAACAAGATCCAGCACGTCGTGATGATCATGCAGGAGAACCGCTCGTTCGACTCCTACTTCGGGACGTATCCGGGGGCTAATGGCATACCAGCCGGGGTATGCGTACCTGATCCCGCTCACGGTGGATGCGTGGCGCCGTTCCACGACCCGAGCGACAGGAACAACGGGGGGCCTCATGGTATGCCTGCCGCCGTAGCGGACATCGACAGCGGCAGGATGGACGGGTTCGTAGGACAAGTGGAGAAAGTCCAGAAATGCACGGGTACTAATCCAAACTGCAACCAATGCAGTGAAACAGGCGCCAGCGCTGAATGCGTCGATGCGATGGGCTATCACGACGCCCGTGAGATCCCCAACTACTGGACGTACGCAGAGAACTTCGTGCTCCAGGACGACATGTTCGCGTCGAGCCTCTCCTGGAGCCTGCCCGAGCACCTCTTCACTGTTTCGGGGTGGTCGGCGGCGTGCCCGAACGGCGACCCGAACCCGTTGGATTGCACGAACGCACAGGAAGTGCCGTGGAATCAGCGCCCCGAAGTCAACCCGGGTGCGACATACGCCTGGACCGATATCACGTATCTGCTGCACAATGCGGGGGTCAGCTGGGCCTACTACGTCTACAAGGGAGCCGAGCCCGATTGTGAGTCCGACGAAGCGATGTCCTGCGCGCCAGTATCGCAGAGCCCTACAACACCAGGTATCTGGAACCCATTGCCGTACTTCACCGATGTTAACCAAGACGGCCAGCTAGGAAACATCCAGTCATTGACCAACTTCTACACGGCGGTGCACAATCAGGGCGGCTGCGGACTCCCGAACGTATCGTGGGTAGACCCCAACTTCAAGGTGTCCGAACATGCACCTGCACTCGTTTCGAATGGACAGGCGTACGTAACGACGCTGGTCAACTCAATTATGCGCAGCCCATGCTGGAACAGCACGGCGATCTTTCTCTCGTGGGACGACTGGGGCGGGTTCTACGATCACGTCGTTCCGCCGAACGTCGATCAGAACGGCTATGGGCTACGCGTTCCGGGCCTGGTGATCAGCCCGTACGCGAAGGCTGGCTACGTCGACCACCAGCAGCTAAGCCACGACGCGTATCTGAAGTTCATCGAGACCGACTTCCTCGGCGGGCAGCGCCTGAACCCCGCCACCGATGGTCGACCCGACCGGCGTCCCGATGTGCGCGAAAACGCTGCAGGCCTCGGTGCGCTAATAAGCGACTTCAACTTCAATCAGGCGCCCAGGCCGGCGCTGATCCTGCCCACGCATCCCGCGCCCGGGCCAGCGTCCAACCCGCCCGGGTACGTGCCGCCGAAACCAGCTGCGCCGGTCAAGGTTCCACTCCTGCAACTCACCGCGTCGGTCGCCAGGCGGCAGGACCTGCGCCTGCATCACGGGCGCATCTACCTGCTCGTGAGCTGCAACCTGGCGTGCTCGATCTATGCTCACGGGCACCTGAACCTGACGCGTCACCACAGGCACCTAGGGTTGCGCAGCAAACGAGCAACGCTTGCGGCGAATCAGACCGTCCGGATTTCACTCTCTTTCTCGCGCAGCAACCTCGCCGCGGTGCGGCGCGCGCTGCACAGACACCGGTCGGTGAAGGCGTTGATAGAGGTGGACGCGACTGGGTCTTCTGGTGAGCGGCAGACATATAGCGTCAACGTAAGGGTCAGCTGGCGTTAGCACCCGAACGCGCCCCTCGATACCTCAACGATGTACGGCAGTGGCTTGCCTTACCCTTCTGCGATCGTTCAGATCTCTCACTCCTAAGTTTCACACTGCTAGCTACTGCAGCGCCAGTCGGTGCGTAGTCAGTCGGCGGTTGTGTTAGCCGCGTCCTGCAACGGCCTGCTTGTAGATAAGCTCGGTCTGCTCGGCGAGGTGCTCCCAGTCGTAGCGCTCACGTACGAGCTGACCAACAGGCGGGGTATCCCTGATCAAGCGTGAGTCTGGCAGGAGTGCTTGTCCTAGCTTTTGCGCGAGGTCCTCAACATCTCCAGTGCGGAACACCGAGCCGTAGGGCTCGTCATCGTCGAGGCTAACCGCCTCGACGTTCTCGGGGATGTCGCTGACTATGGTGAACCGCTCGCAGGCGAGCGCCTCCAGCAGAGCGATCGGCAACCCCTCGATGGTCGAAGGCTGCACGAACACAGTGGCGTTGCGCAGCAGCCATGCCTTCTCCCCGCCATAGCGTGAGCCGAGCAGGACGACGCGTTTGTCTACGGCGGCGAGCCGGCGTACGGTTTCGACGTACTCATCGGAATGCGAAGAGCTGCCCGCGATGGCAAGCTGAAAGTCGCCCGGGAGACACGAGAATGCTTCGATCAGCACATGGACCTGCTTCTCGGGGACGATGCGCCCAAGGAAGAGGGCGAATGGATGTTCTCCTAGACCCTCGACAGGCTGCGCCTCGGTCATACCCGTCAGATCGACGCCGTTAGGGATGTAGTGGGATTCGCGCCCGTAGTTCTCCATCAGCAGGTCGCGAAGCACACGCGAGACTACGATCGTCTCGTCCGGGACTGTCGAGGCTATGCGCGCCGCGATACGTAGAACGTTCCTAGCTGATGGTCCCCACTTCTCTCGCTTCCAATCCATTCCCTGAATCGTCGCCACAGTCGGGATCCCCTTGAGCTGCGGTAGCCAGGACAGCAGCGACGGGCCTGTAGCGTGGAAGTGTACTAGGTCGTAATTACCACGGGTGAGGGCATGGCCTGTCGCCAGCGCTGTGTGGCTGATCGCCTCGAGATGCTTGGTATTTACCTGTGGAAGAGGGAGTTGATGTACTCCTTCGTGCCACCGCAGGTTTGGGTCGCAGTAGCCTCGACGTCCATAGACAGTTACATGGTGTCCACGCTTGACTAGTTCGCGTGATAGCGCTTCAACAGCCATCTCGACGCCCCCGTCACTGGCGGGCATGCCGCGCGTACCAATCATCGCGATGGAAAGGAGTTTGCGGCTGATATGTGGAAAAGTGGATTTCAACGCGAGATCGTCTAATGGCGCGAGTCCGGCGACAGATGACCAGCCACGACCGAGGACGCGCCTCTCTATACTATCTGGCTGGTCCTTTCGTGCTGCAACACATAGCCTGGCATAAAGCTCGCTCAAATGTGCACCGGCATCATAGCTTTGTTTGTGACCGCCCTTGCTTACTCTCGGATCGACATGCCCATGACTCGATGACGTTGCTTCTCGGTTCTACTAAAGCTTCGTACGCAGCATGCCTGGGTTGCTCTGATTGCTGATGCGGATACTCCAAGTCAACAAGTTCCTCTTCGGAGGCGCCGGTGCCGAGACGGTGATGTTTCGCACGGCCGACCTTCTCCGTGCGCATGGTCACGAGGTGTCGTTCTTCGCTATGCAGGATCCCCGTAATGTGTCGTGTGCGGAGTCGAAGTACTTCCCGCGAGGTCGCTATTACGACGCCGATCACGGCCTGATCTCCCGTGCGCGAGATGCGGTGTCCTCGATTTACTCACTGGACGCGCGCAAAGCGCTACGGTGTCTCCTGCGCGATCAGAGGCCAGACGTGGCCCACCTGCACAACGTCTATCACCAGCTCACACTGTCAGTGGTAGACGAGTTGGTGGCGCAGGAAATACCGATAGTGATGACGCTGCACGACTATAAGCCAGTGTGCCCGAGCTATGTTCTCTACACCGACAATGCACCATGCCACAGGTGCGTGACTGGCCACCCGGGTCACGCTATCGCACACCGCTGCATCAAGGGTTCGCGTGCGGCCAGCACGGTGGGCGCGGCGGAAGCATTGCTTGCCCGCACTCGCAAGCTCTATGAGCGCATCGACGCCTTCATCTCGCCGAGTCGATATCTGGCTGAGGTGATGGTGGAAGGTGGTCTTCCGGCGGAGCGGATGCATGTCATCCCGAACTTCGTCGCCGATGAGCAGTTCCTCGACGATTCTGCCCGGAACATCGCTAGTCCACCTACGGTCTTGTTCGTCGGCCGCTTGGAGGAGGTGAAGGGTGTCCGCGTGCTGCTGGAGGCCGCTCGGCTTGTTGGCCCTGAGATCCATGTAATCATCGTCGGACACGGACCACTGGACGTAGAGGTCCAGCGGGCGGAGCGTGATGGAGTTGTACGCTATCTGGGTCGTCGTGACTGGGATGAGATCGCGCAGCTCATGGACCAGGCTCGGGCCTTGGTAGTCCCATCGCTTTGGGAGGAGAACTGTCCGATGGTCGTGCTGGAGGCCGGCGCACGTGGTTGTGCGGTAATCGCTTCAGCCCGCGGAGGCTTGGTTGAGCTTGTGGAAGATGGTCAGGACGGTTTATTGTTTCCAGCTGGCGATTCGAGCGCATTGGCCCGTATTATGCTCAGCCTTGGTCAAGACAGGCTTCTTGCTGACCGCTTAGGGAAGACTAGATACACTCGCATGTTGGCGCAGAATACCTCAGAGGCGCATCTCGCTACACTGTTGCCACTATATCATCAGATACAAAACTCATCTAATTCCGGATAATATTCCACATTGTGTGACACGCTCAAGTTGAGGCTGCACGCGTGTGTCAAATTGCGGTTTCTTGAGATAGCGTGAGGGTCGGCTTGTCGTCTGAGGAAAGGCGAGTGATTCGAGTGAGGCCTATAATATAAACCGCCCAGCAAGCGGCGACAAATGCGGCAAATGCCAGTAGTGTACTTCCCAGTGCCGTCGCTGCAAAGATGACAACGGATGTGATTGCGGCGATGGATAGTGCGTTGAGAGCAAGGAAGCGGCCTTCTCCTCTAGCTACAAGGACCCCCTCCACGAGTCCGTACAAAACCCGTGCCGGGCCAGCGAGTAGTGCTAGCGCAAGATACTTGCCGATCTGTGCATACTCGGGGCGCCCAAGGGCGTCGAATAACGCTCCAACGATAGGCGTAAAGGCGACTACGATGGCGCCAACCACAAATGGAATAGCCATAAATAAGTTCTCTCTCCGAGAGATCGTAGGGCCCACATTAGCCTTGTTGAGTGCTCGTGCAGCGTGCGGTACGACGGCAGAGACAATAACTGTTCCCATGCGTTGTGGAATAGAGAGAAGGACCAAAACCACATCGATTAATGCAACAACGGTATAGGAGTCGATCGTCGCTGCTAAGCGCATCACGAGGGGTAGGATGGCGATGCCAATCGTTGCGGCACTTAGCCACAACGAGAAACCTAGCATCTGTCGAGGAGTTGGCACGTTCTGAGGTGCTATGCCAACATTGGCCAACGGAGGGGGAGCTGTGCGGATGGTGAAAGCGAGACCGACAAGTAAGCCCATAACGTTGCCCGCACAAAAAATGCCAAAGGCAAATAGCGGAGTCAGGCGAGCACCGGATAGCAATGCCGCGGCGAGCAAGCCTACTTCACTAAAGGCAGTAATAGGCATGATGGAAACTGCGGGTATGAGTCGGTCCCGGCCTCTCAAGATTCCTGTGGCGAGCAGCGAATACACGAGGCTGGACAGACCCATGGCCGCAAATAGGCATGCTAATGGGGATTTGAGCAGGACACCGGAAGTGATCGCGACGATGAGCGATGCAATAGCCGCGGGCCAGGCAGCGGCCTTGATAGCTGAACGCACGATTGCGGGATCTTCGGCCGAAGATCCTATAGCTATGTATCGCGCAACACTGTTCGGTAGGCCGCTTGCGCTGATCATCATGATAGTGTTGTAAAGACTAAGAATTAACGATAAGCGGCCGTACTCTGCTGGCACGAGCACAGCAATTAAGATGCTCCGGAAGCCAAGCTGGGCGAGGACAATGGTTGTGTTTCCGGCTCCTAAGAGGATGACGTCTCGACGCACGCGTCGCCAGATCGACGGCGAGGTAGTCACTTGCAGATCAACTGCGTGGATGGAGCAAGAGGAGGGAGGACATCGTGCCCCAATATGCCCGGGTCTGTTCAGAGAAGATTACGATGTACCGTTCACAGGAAGAGTCCAAGGAAATAGCCTTCGGCATGGTTATCGATGTCTAGTAGCGAGGAAAGATCGACCGATCACTGACTAGACGCTCCAAGTGGGGAAGGTCTTGCCAGTAAGATGGCGAAGTCGTTCGACGTCATTTGCATATAACTCTTGCAAGCGGCTCTGGAGGTGAACATCCAGAGCTGGACGCTCAAGTGGCTGTGAAATGAGGCGCTCAGCTGAACGCCTCAGCACTCGACGCAAGCCGCGCGGAAGCCGCTGCAGTCGTGACGCTTGTATACGACGGAGTAGGATTACAAAATCTGAATAAGTTCTCCGTTCCTCGCCGGTATTCATCTTCTCCTCAAAAAGTGGAGAAGTAAAGGAATCATCTACCGACAGGAAGGCAAAGATCTCGCGCATCGTAGCTTGCCGTTGGCTAAGTAGATCTGCTTGATCGACAACCAGTATTTTCTCCTGTGGGAAGTTACGTAGATATCGATCAAGCTGCGCTGCGTAGAGGCCTGGGCACGTGTAGAGAGAGTTGGGATCGGAGAGGGAGTGCAATGCGTCCTGCAGTGAGCGACGCTCATGTTCAACGGAGACGCTAAAGTGGTACTGCGACACCGTACGAGCAACAGGATCTCGTACGAGGTAAATGAGCTTTGCATCAGGGATTAGTGCCTTGATTCTCTCAGGTACTCCCTTTCTGCGCGGATACAAGGCATAGCATGGTGATGCCTCTCCCCGGACCTCGAATGTGTCATCGAATAGACGTTCGTATGCATCGAGACTCTCAATCCGTCTCGAGCCGACCGGATACGGGATGCCATCGGGCGGACCAGAAAAGAAGTTGGTCTCCTTCATCGCTGGCAGCTTTTGAATCTGCGGATGCTCTCCTAGATAGTGATGTAGGCTGCTCGTGCCGCACTTCATTGCACCTATTATGAGAAAGTTTGGCAGAGCCATGTAAAAGGATAGAGATATAGTTGATGTGTATAAAGATGTGTGTAAGTCTATAGGTGCGCATGGCACGCAAGACTGAAACATCGCATGAAGCTATGTCGGTTTGCTGCCCGAGACGAGACTCTAGCGAAGATCGTTATCGATCGGGTCTTCCAGACCGGTGTTATTGAGCCGCCCTGGGTTTGACGGAGACTTGGATCTACCCCGATCGGGCACCCGAGCACCATAGGACATGTCGGCGTAGCGGGCGGCTCCGGTATCAGTACCGTTTCGTTAGTTCTCGCTTGCCCGCACTGCGGGCAGCCAACTAGCGTCCAGCGCAGCAGGAACGCTACACTGCCAATGTGCCGTTGGACTTAGGGCCAGTGAGCCCAGCTTTGAGTGGCTACTGGAGGACGCCTCATGCGAATATCAGCAGCCATCACTGAAACACGGGACAAAGCTTATGGCGAGCTGGTTGGTATAGCCCTAGCCGGATGTCTGCTGGCACTGGCGGCTGGCGCGCTCGCGGCGACAGATCACGGCGTGTTGATTGCAGGGGGTATGGTCGGTCTGGCTTTCTGCGGACTTGCGATTGTCCTGTATATACACGATCCTGTTCTTGCGCTCATCGGGCTTTGGTTCTTCGAGGTCTTCAATGGATCTCTATCGGCGGCCGTGGGGTATCACACGTCAGCTGGGGCGGCAGTCCGCCAAGCCGATGAGGTCTTGGTGGTACTGCTATTGGGTCTGACGATCTGGCACGGGGCACGCACAAATGCCCGACTTCCCCCCGTCCGTTTTGTGCTTCCTGGTGTGGCAATAGCACTGCTCGGAACGCTGAGCGCGATTTTGCATCAGGTGCCGTTTACAGTGACTGCTGTGGGTGCTTGGCTTGGGCTCAAGTTTTGGTTGATGGTTGGGATTACTCTTATGCTGCCATGGAAGGCAAATGATATTAACCGCGTTTATCGGGTCTTTACTGTATTAGGCTTGTTTATCGCGGTTTTGGGTCTAGCAGATTACTTGACGCATTCTGCGGTGTCACGTACGCTTCATACATCTGTAGAAGAACCCTTTTCGAAAGGTTTTCGTGCCGAAGCTGTTCACTCTATTCTACCTCATCCGGGCGAGTACAGTTTGTTAATGAGCATGCTTTTTGCGGTTACGTTTTCCCGATTTACCTCGAAACATAGTCGATCTGATCTGATTTATGCCTTGCTGTTTGCCGGTTCGGCAATGCTTTCCCTGCGGCTAAAGGGGGTCTTGTCGTTAGCTGCCGTGGCCCTTATCGTTGCATTGGTACAAGGAGCATCGAGCAATCATGGAGGAGTCACTGCTTTGCTCGTTGGCGGGCTGCTAATCGTAGGTGTGTATAGCATCGAGGGGAATGTGATTGCCCGCCAGATCTCTATGTACACCTCATCCGAAACCTCTGCTCGTGGCCAACTTTACAGTGTTGGCGAGCGGATAGCCTCCGACAACTTTCCATTTGGAGCTGGCTTCGGCCGATTTGCCAGCTATCCATCGCGCATATATTATAGCCCTCTTTATTATAAGTACGAACTAAGTTCCATCTACGGCCTGTCCCAGAAATTCCCGAACTACATTGACGACACCTCTTGGCCAAGTGTCATTGGAGAGACCGGGTATGTGGGTTTTATAATATTTTTGGGTGGGATAATATTTATAGTCCTTGCTCTGATCCGTAGACTCCGTACAGCGACTGCGACCAATAAGTGGGTGCCGTTGTCGGGACTCTGTGCAATGGCAGTGCTGCTTATCGACTCCCTTGGCGACCCCACCTTGTTCGACTGGCTGGCCATCACCGGATTCGCAATGATTCTGGGTCCGGCTCTAGCCGCTGCTCGATCTACATCGGAAGGACATGCGGTGAGACACCCGGTGAGTACGACACAAAAGATGGCCGACAGGCATCAGTTGAGCCAAGTAGCCACCACGGGCGGGCGAGCATAAGACGAACGTGCGCGAGTCCGGGTAGTCTACAATGGCGCGCTGAAGCGCGCCATTGCCAGAGCAGGAAGCGATGGCAGTCTGAAAGGATATCTAGATGCAGCCTGATACCGAGGGACCCAATCTTGAGCGGGCAGTTGGCGTGCTTCGCCGCCGTATGCCATTGATTCTACTTTGCTTTGTTCTTGCGGCTGGCGCTGCGTTCGCGGTCTCCAATCGTCAGACGAAGAAGTACACAGCGACGGCCTCTCTTGTTTTCAACAACAACCAACTAAGCCAGCAGGTCGCCGGACTCCAGGCCGTAGGTAACGGTGGCAGTCAGGCACCCCAACAGCAGACGAACCTCAAGCTCGCCCAGCTCGGCGACATGGCGGAAAAGACGGCTGGTCTGCTCGCGGGGACGAAGACGGCAACACCGCTCGCGCGGGAGCTGACGAAGGACAAGGTCACCGAAGACGTGAGCGTGAGCGCGCAGGGCGAATCGAACATTGTCGATGTCGCAGCAACAGCGACCTCGTCGGCGCTCGCGGCGGAAATCGCGAACACGTACACGACAGTGTTCGTCAAGGAGCAGCAGAGCAGCAACCACGCCTACTACTCTTCAGCACTGAAGCTCGTCGAAAAGCAGCTGAGGACGTTGTCGCCGAAGCAGAGGGTGGGTACCGCGGGGCTGGCGTTGCAGGATCGCGCGCAGTCGCTGGGGGTGCTCGCCGAACTGAAGAACGGCAATGTCGAAGTCGCGCAGGCTGCGACCGTCCCGACCTCACCGTCCTCGCCGAAGACGTCGAGGAACACGGCTCTTGGCGGGGTGCTAGGCCTCTTGCTCGGCTTGGGTCTCGCCTTCTTGCTTGAGCGCTTGGATCGCCGGATCAGGGAACCGAAGGATCTGGAGGGGATCTATGGGTTGCCATTGTTGGGTGTGGTCCCTGAGAGCTCCGCGCTCGCTCGTTCTGGGAGGGCTGGGAGCGGCACGGAGAAGCAAAAACAAAATAAGCAGTTACCGGCGGGTGAGGCCGAGGCGTTCCATCTGATTCGGGCGCATTTGCGCTACTTCAACGTCGATAGGGAGCTGCGGACGCTGATGGTCGCCTCTGCCGCTCCGGGCGATGGCAAGACCACCGTGGCACGCCACCTGGCTGCCGCGGCGGCGAGGATGGGCTCGCGGGTGCTGCTGCTGGAGGCTGATTTGCGCCGTCCGACGATCGCCCAGCAGCTCGATGTGCAGTCTGGGCCTGGTGTGTCGGATGTGTTGATCGGCGCCGTGTCGTTGAGCGAGGCGACGCAGATGATCGACCTGGACCCGGCGTCTGACGATGGTGGGGGGCGGATGCTCGATGTGCTCGTGGCAGGGGCGGCGCTCCCGCCGAACCCGGGTGAGCTGATCGAGAGCCATGCGATGGAGGGCCTGCTAGAGCAGGCGAAGGCAGAGTACGATCTTGTCGTGATCGACACGCCGCCGTTGACGGCTGTGTCCGACGCGTTTCCCTTGCTGGGCAAGGTCGATGGGGTGATCATTGTCGGGCGCGTAGGGAGAAACCGTCGCGATGTCGCGCAGCGCTTGCACGAGACGCTGATGGGCGCGGGCGCCCCGTTGCTGGGCGTGATCGCGAACGGTTTCAAGGCGCGGCGTAACGCTCCGTATTCGTACGACTACAACTACTCCTACACCCCCGAGAAGCAGCCGACGGGGACGCCCGGCGATGCCTCTCCCAACGGCGCCGTCTCAGCCGAGCAGCCCGTGCCAACGGTGAAGGGCTGAAGCCTCGGGCTGGATGCCACCTACGTCTGCTAGTCGTCTGGGATCACTTACGGGGAGCGATAACTAAGCTACTCGATCATGGCTACCTGCATTGTTACCGGCGGCGCCGGGTTCTTGGGTTCGCACCTTTGCGACGAGTTGCTCGAGCGCGGGCATCGCGTGATCTGCGTGGACAACCTTGAGACGGGCTCGTTGGCGAACATCGAGCACATTCGCCGTCCCGAGTTCACGCATCTGAACGTCAACATCATCGATCCCTACACCGTCGACGAGCGGATCGACTTCGTCTATCACCTGGCCTCGCCGGCCTCGCCGATCGACTATCTGCGCCTGCCGCTGCACACCCTCAAGGTTGGCTCCTACGGGACCCATCACACATTGGGTCTCGCCAAGCGCCACCGGGCACGCTTCTTGATCTCCTCCACGAGCGAGGTCTACGGAGACCCCCAGGAGCATCCGCAGCGTGAGAGCTACTGGGGGCATGTCAACCCAATCGGCCCACGTGGCGTCTACGACGAGGCCAAGCGCTATGCGGAGGCGCTAACGATGGCTTACCACCGCCAGCAAGGTGTCGATACCGCGATCATGAGGATCTTCAACACATATGGGCCGCGGATGCGCCCAAATGACGGTCGCGCGATCCCGACGTTCCTGCGTCAGGCGCTTCAGGACAGGCCTATCACCGTGTTCGGCGACGGATCCCAGACGCGCTCCTTCTGCTACGTCGAAGACCTGATTCGCGGGATGATCGCGCTCGCCGAGTCCGGCCACCACGACCCCGTGAACATCGGCAACCCCGATGAGTTCACGCTACTGGAGCTCGCCGAGACGATCAAGGAGCTAACTAGCTCGTCCTCCGAGCTGGTCTACGAGGCGTTGCCGGAGGACGATCCAAAGGTTCGGCGGCCTGACATCGCGCTCGCCCGGGAGTTACTTGGCTGGTCCCCCGAAATCTCGCTGCGGGAGGGTCTGCGGCGAACGATCGATGAGTCGGGCGATCGAGCGCTTATCGGCTTTGGACGACAATAGGCTCGATCTTGCGAGTTCTCGTCACCGGCGGTGCCGGTTACATCGGCAGCATCGTCGCTCGTCTACTTATCGATGGGGGGTCCGATGTTGTTGTCTTAGACTCACTTGAGCGTGGTCACCGCGAGGCAGTTCCGGCAGAGGCGCGCTTTGTGCAGGCTGATCTCTTGAACATGCCCGCCGTTGGACAGGTCTTTGATCAGGGTTTGGATGCCGTCATGCATTTTGCTGCCTATGCGCTAGTCGGAGAGTCAGTTGATCACCCTGAGCGTTACTGGCGCAACAATGTGCTTGGCACCAGGAATCTCTTGGATGCGATGCGTGAAAATAAGACGCGACGACTAATCTTCTCCTCGACTTGTGCTTGCTACGGTCAACCACAGCAGGTGCCCATCACGGAGGACGAGCCAGAGGCTCCCACGAATCCCTATGGGCAATCCAAGCTGGCAGCTGATCGGATGATCACCGATGAGGCGGCAGCTCATGGCTTAGGAGCCGTGTCATTGCGCTACTTCAACGTAGCCGGAGCGTCTGGTTTCTTAGGTGAGGATCATGACCCTGAGACGCACCTGATTCCGAATGTCCTCCGCGCTGCGGCCGGACGACTGGAGTCCGTTAGCGTTTTTGGGACGGACTATCCAACTCCCGATGGCAGTGCAATCCGCGATTACATACATGTCGAGGATCTAGCCAGCGCTCATGTCCTCGCGCTTGAGGGAATTGCTGACGGCTCCCATCGGATATTCAATCTTGGCAATGGCGCAGGGTTCTCGGTTCTCGAGGTTATTGCTCACGCACGAGCCGTAACGGGTCGTGAGATCCGTGTCAATGAGGCACCTAGACGTCCGGGGGACCCAGCAGAGCTGGTGGCTGCGTCAGATCGCATTCGTGGTGAACTCGGCTGGAGGCCAGAGAAGCCAGGAATAGATCAGATCATCGCCGATGCTTGGCGATGGTTTGACGATCATCCGCATGGTTATGGGACCTGACTGATGACGAAGGGCTGAGGCCAATCTGAGCTACCGTGTGCCGACCGTGACGCAGCGGCTATTTGCGTTTGGAGTCTCGGGTGGCTGCCTGAGTCATCCGTCCACCCACGGCCAGCGCCGCCCAACGGTGCCGTCTCAGCCGATAAGCCTGTCCCGACGGTGAAGGGCTGAGCATTGGGCCGGGTGTGGCTGTGGTTGTGATTTAACGGCAGGATGAGGGGTGTTTTCTCCTTCGGGAGTGTGGCCGTTGGGGGAGAAGGGCAGGGGCGCGGGGGGTGCCGCCCCTGCCCAGCTCAGTACGGGGTCTGTGGCATGTTTCTAGCCTGTGCCGGTTGACGGCCAGTCGGTCTGCTTGGCCAGCTCGGTCGGGCCGAGGTCGATCACCGCGCTGCGCTCGATCGCGATCGCGTATACCAGGGCCGTCAGCGCCTGGAAGGCGCTAGAAAGCGGAAGTTAGGCTTCCTGAGTGATGTGTTCGCCTAAGGCGAGTGCGCTTTCGGGGGGTGTCCTGGGCTCGCCGGTGTGTGGTGTGGCCCGTCTAAGGAGTTCTCAAAAGAGTTTTAGACGAGGTGGTCGGAGGGGTTCTTTTGGGGGTCGAGACCGGTGGTCTAAAATTTGCTTTAGACTCTTTTAGAAGCGTCTGGACGGTCCTCGATGAACCCGGAAAGCAACCCTTATATACCTGCTGCTGGTTCGCGGCCGCCCGTGTTGGCTGGTCGTGAGGAGGAACTGGATACTTTCACGGTCGCCTTGGGCCGGCTGGGGAAAGGGGTTCACGCCCGCAGCATGATCCTCGACGGGGTCAGAGGGGTTGGGAAGACTGTGCTGTTACGCGAGTTCAATTACATCGCGCGTGAGCAGGGCTGGGTTACCTCTGGTGTGGTTGAGTGCGACGAAGGTGAGCAGCTGTCGCGTATCGTTGCCAAGCTCTGCCATCGCGCGCTGCGCGATCTGGATAAGCGCTGGAAGGCCGGCGAGGCTGTGCGGCGAGCTTTTGGTGTTCTGAAGGCGTTCACTTTCTCGCTCGGCGATGATGGCAAGTGGCGTTTCAATATTGACTTCGACGCGGTCAAGGGGGTAGCTGATTCTGGGGACCCGGAGGTGGATATCGTCGAGCTGCTCGGCGAGGTCGGCAGGGCGGCGAGTGAGCACGGCGAGGGCGTGCTGCTGCTGCTTGACGAGATGCAATTCCTCAGCAAGGCTGATCTGGGTCTGCTGTCGAAGGCGATGCATCAGATCAGCCAGGAAGTACTGCCAGTGCTGATAGCCGGCGCTGGTCTTCCCCAGCTACCGTTGATGCTCAAGGAGGACAAGCTCTACGCCGAGCGCCTGTTCACGTTCCGCACGATCGATAGCCTGTCTAAAGCGCAGGCCGCGAAGGCGCTCACCGTTCCCGCAACCCGTGAGAACGTCTCTTATGCGCCGAAGGCTCTTCAATACATCCTGGAGCATTCCCAGGGGTATCCGTATTTCCTGCAACAGTGGGGAGAGGCCGTATGGAACGAGGCCGAGAAGAGCCCCATCGGCATGCAGGATGCCCTCGCTGCGCACGAGCTCGTGACCGACGAACTCGACCGGCGGTTCTTCAGAGACCGTTATGACACCGCCACCGAAGCCGAGCGCATCTACATGGCAGCGATGGCCAACCTCGGGCCCGGTAGCCACAGCTCTTCTGAGATCGCTGCGCGTATGGGCCTCACCGTCAAAACCGCGTCCGTCCGCCGCGACGGGCTGCTCAAGAAGGGACTCATCTACAGCCGGGTTGACACCGAGCTCGACTTCACGGTGCCACAGTTCGCGGCCTTCATTGAGCGGATCCACCCATTCGACGCGGCACAACGACCCCGGCGCGGACGCCCACCCCGCAAAAGCTAGGCTGCCTGAGTCATCCGTCCACCCGCGGCCAGCGCCGCCTCAGGGGACTCGAAGACGAACTCCACCTTCAGTTTCCGGCCAGACATGGTGCGAACCGTCACCTCCTCGCCCACCGCGTCGCCCCAGACCCGCGCGACGTTCATCGCCATCGTGTCCTGCTCGAGGTCATTGGGGGCAGGCGCGGCGCCGTTGAGAACGGGCGCAGGGTTGTTGGTTTGGTCGGCGCGGGCTTGTAGCGTGCGTACTGACCATTCTTCCTGCACTGCTTTACGGGCGAGCTCGCGGTGTGACGCGGTGTCTCTTGCTCTGAGTAGCGTGAGTCCGTGGGTCATGCTCAGTTCGCCGTGCTCCAGGAGCTCGAGGATCTCTGTGGATAGGTTGAGCAAGCGCATCAGGTTGGTGACCGCTACGCGGCTGCGTCCGACGCGGTGGGCGATCTCCTCGTGGGTTAGGCCGAGCTCTTTGATGAGTGTTGTGCAGGCGCGTGCCTCCTCGACGGGGCTGAGGTTCTCGCGTGCCATGTTCTCGATCAGCGCTGTCTCGAGTGCCGCGAGGTCGTCGTATGGGGATATGAGTGAGGGGATCTTCTGGAGGCCGGCGAGCTTGGCGGCGCGCCAGCGTCGCTCTCCGGCGATCAGCTCATATCTACTATCCGTGCTGGGGCGCACGAGCACGGGTTGCAGAACACCGCGTTCCCTCAGAGAGCCCGCGAGCTCTTGGAGCGTTGCTTGATCGAAGTAGCGGCGCGGCTGGGCGAGGTTCGGCTGGACCAGGTCAACCGGGAGGTCTCGCAGCTCCTGGGTTGCGGTCATACCTCCCTACTCCGACGAGGGCGCCGAAACGGGACAAGCGCCGGTGGGGAAGGGCTAGACGGCCGGGATCTATATTCTTGCCTCGCCGCATCTTTCGGCCCGTTTTGGGGTTGATCGTTTAGAAAGCCGACCACCGGGAAGAAGGCACATACATGAGAAAGCTCGTGATCAGCCGTCGTGCGTTATCAGCAGGGATCTTGGCAAGCGCTCTGCTAGCGCTTTCGATCTCTTCGGCGCAGGCTGTGGCGGCGTCTTTACCTGGGGTTGGCGCGGGAGGCGTCTCAAACGTGAGCTACTCCTCGGCGATCCTGCACGGCTACGTCAACCCTAACGGTCAGCCGACCAACTACGCCTTCCAATACGGTACGACGAGCGCTTATGGCGTCCAGACGCCGCTTGCCCCGGCGGGCAATGGGAAGGCCGTGATCAAGGTGAGTCAGAGCATCACCGGGCTCCAGCCATTCACCACGTACCACTACCGGATTGTGGCGTTCGGCCCGGGGGGCGCGAAGACCGGAGGGGATCGCACGTTCGCCACACCGAAGGTTCCCCTCTCATTGGCAATCGTTGGCGCGCCCAACCCTGTTGTCTTCGGGAATCCGTTCCTTGTCGAGGGCAACCTGTCGGGGACAGGGGCTTCTACACACGCGATTGTCTTGCAGGTCAATACCTTCCCGTATTTGGGCGGTTTCAAGAACGTGGGGAACCCAGAGATAACAAACTCAACGGGTGGCTTCTCGTTCCCGGTCTTGGGGCTTCTGGAAAATGCGCAGCTGCGTGTCGTCACAGTCGGTAAGCCCTTGGTCTACAGCCCGGTCATCACGGAGACTGTTGCGGTGCGGGTCTCGTTCCACGTTCGCCGTGCGGCGAAGCGTGGGTATGTGCGCTTCTATGGGACTGTCGCTCCGGCGGAGGTTGGCGCCCAGGTGGGCTTCCAATTGT
Source organism: uncultured Solirubrobacterales bacterium (assembly GCA_963817605.1). GTDB lineage: Bacteria > Actinomycetota > Thermoleophilia > Solirubrobacterales > Solirubrobacteraceae > Palsa-744. Next base: position 208,153 of record CAWFOV010000002.1, read on the forward strand.
TGCGGCCGGGGAAGTCCGTGAACGAGGGTGGTACGGTCATTAGACCTGGGACGTCGGGTGTTGGGCGTTTCAGTGGCCGGATGCGCTTGCGCCACCATGGGCTCTACCGTGCGCTTGTGAAGGTCAGCGACGGCGCCCACGTTTCGAACTACAGTGAGCCGATCCTAGTCCGCTAGCGACTCCGGGCGTTTCGTTCACTGGCTCCCGTCGGCTGTGAGCGCGACCTGGAACCCCGTCTCGGCCTAGACCGCTTCGCGGTGGCCGGCCGTTCCGGGGTCCCTGGCCTGCGCTCGCCTCGACGAGGTCCTGTCATGCCCGATCCGGGGCGGAGTCGCTAGCGGACGTGTCGGGGAGCTCAAAAAAACTGCAACACATAGGATTGTGGTTGGTGGGGAAAACTGCAAGACCTAGTGTTGTGGTTGGTGGGGGAGCAGGGTGGGGGTCGGTACAATCGGTGCTATGACAGCGAAAGAGCTAGTCTTGGAGGAGGCACCTACCTGGACTGAGGAGCAAGCCGAGCGCGCCCTACGGGCAGCCCACCGCGACGTTGAGGAGAAGCCCGGCGACATCATTGACGACTGGGGCAACCTGTCGGCGATGAAGCGGAGGTCCTCAGCCGGGCTGATGAAACGGCTTAGTGAGGAAGAGATCGCGGCGAACGGCCAAACGCTCGCCGACGCGTGGGGATACGAGCAGAAACACCCGCGATGAAACGCGGTGAGGTCTGGTGGTGTGAGGAACCTGAGGACACACACCCGGCTTTGATCATCAGCCGCGACGAGGACATCAACCGGCTGTTCGATGTGATTGCAGTACCCGTCACCAGCAACATCCGCGGCTGGGACACCGAGATACCCTTGGACCGCGACGATGGCATGCCTGGTGCGTGCGTCCTGAGCCTCCACAACACCTTCGCGGCCGAAAAGATCTTCCTGACCAACTACATCACCACGCTCAGTTCCGCACGCATGACCGAAGTCTGCCGCATCCTCGCCCGGGCAACCGGCTGCTGAGGACGCGTCGGTCAGCGGGGCACGGAGGCGGGAGTGGATCACACGTTCACGACGCTGAAGGTGCCGCTGTCGGTTTAGATCGTCGTTACGCCCCAACCCCTGTCGTGGTTGGCGATCTGTTCTTTGTCGAGACTGACCTCTCTGGGGCGGGTGCGGCGAACCGCGAGATCTTTTTTTGCCGGGTCAGTTCTTTCCCGTTTTGTTTTTTCAAGAACGTGGGGAACCCAGAAATCACAAACGGCAACGGGGGAGGGGTGGTTTCTCGTTCCCGGGTCTTTTCTCTGTTGGAAAACGCGCAGCTGCGTGTCGTGACGGTGGGTAAGCCCTTGGTCTGTAGCCGGTTATCACGGAGAATCTTCCTGTGCGACCCTCCTTCCACGTGTCTCGTGCGGCGAAGCGCGGGTATGTGCGCTTCTATGGGACCGTTGCTCCGGCGGAGGTTGGCGCCCAGGTGGGTTTTCAGCTCTTGCAGCCGGGGAAGTCGATCAATGAGGGTGGCACGGTCGTTAGACCTGGCACGTCGGGTGTTGGGAGTTTCAGCGGCCGGATGCGTTTGCGCCACCGGGGTCTCTACCGTGCCCTGGTGAAGGTTTCGGATGGCGGGCATGTTTCGGATTACACTGAGCCGATTCTAGTCCGCTGACGACTCCGGGCGTTTCGTTCACGGGCTCCCCGTCTGGTACGCAGGCCTGCGGACTCCGGCCCGACCGCAAAGCCGGTCGTTCCGAAGTCCTCCGGCCTGCGCTTCACTCGACGGGGCCCGTCATGCCCGATCCCGGGGTGGGGTCGCTGGCGGACGTGTCGGGAGCTCAAAAAAACTGCAAGAAGACGGTTCCTGTCGCTGGGGAGGGTGGTTGGTGACACTAGTGGGCGCTTAACCCGCCTTCCCGCCCCCACCCTAAGCGGCGCAGCCAGGGACTCCGTACCGACCTAGACCGCTTCGCGGTGGCGGGTCGTTTCGGAGTCCCGTTGGCTGCTTAGCTCAAAAACTGCAAGAAGACGATGGGGGTGGCAATCGTTACTAATGCAGTTGCGATTGCTGGGTGGGGTGGAACTGCAACGGCAACGGCGGGCGTTTCGGGGTGTTTTAGACGGCTGCGAGTGCGGGGGCGAGGTCGTCGGCGGTTGTTTCGACTGTTTCAGGGATGGTGACTGTGAGGTGGCCGTCGCGCGCGAGGATGTGGCGTGGGCCCATTACGGTCAGTCCGACGATTTGCTTGGTTTGTGGGGCGTAGCGGACGACGTGGCCCTCGGGGGTCTCCTCGCCCTCGCCGGATTGGGGCTCACCTACGTGCAGGTAGAGGACGTCGTTCTCAGCGTCGTAGTCGGCGTGATCGAAGCTCAGTGGCCCGATCGTGATGTTCACGCGCTCCATGATCTGGGGTCCTTCCGGTTAGCAAACGCGGAAACGATCCGCGCTGGCGTCTGCTCATAGCTTACGACGACCAGCAGCCAACGGCTGGGACCGGCGTTGCGGGCGTAGTACCGGGTGCGATCCTCATAGCTTGGGTCGGGTGCTGTGTGGTCGGGGCGAGTCACCGTGAGCAGGACCGCATTGAGGTAGGGAGCTATCTCGGGATGGTCTCTGGTGACCTTCTCCTGCCATACCTCGGCCGGGAGCACCACCTGAGTGCCATTTGGGTCTCTCGTCTCGCCGACTGTCGGCTTGTCGTCCACACCAGGAACGATGAGGGTTGCTTCGGATGGCTGAGCAGAGCGCCTCGGTGAGGCAGCCCGGGGGAAGTTACGCGGTGGGGTCGCGAGGGGCTTAGAACCCGCCTACCCGCCCCCACCCTAAGCGTTGCTTAGGATGGGAAGGATACGCCGCGCTTGGGATGGGATAGCGCAGACGCCGCTCGCCTTGCGGCGCTAAGTCTGGTCTGGAATTGGGTCGCGACAAGATCCCCAGCACCCAGCCCCAAGTGGATGTTGCGTCTTGAGAAACCGCCGTCAACCTGTTGCTTTGACAAATTCCCAATCGCGTTGCGCAGCGCAACGTCCAAGATGCTTGTGGCGTCCTTTCCCGATATCAACGGGCGGCGCGTGTGTGGGCAGGTTGGTGGTGGGGCTTCGGCAGCGACGCGAAGTTCGGGCTCCGATCTACCTGAGCTTGTCGCGAGACGCCTCAGTAAGCGATCGAGCGCGAGATTTAAGGTATGCAGATCAACCAGTTTCTGCAGCGGCAGGCTCTTGAACTCTAATCCCCAACCCTTAGCTGTACTGGCAGCACGTAGGGCCGACAACGGCGCTAGAGTGTCGCCAAGTTGTCGACGCACTGCGTCAACGCCGCCACATTCTTCTATCCGACGACGGCGTCAAAACGGGACACGTCGGGTCAATTCGGGGTCTTCCCAAGGCCTGTCGTGTTGGCGCCTCCGTTCTTTGTCGAGGGGAACCTCTTGGGGACGGGTGCAGCGAACCGCGAGATCATTTTTTGCAGGGGCAGTGCTTTCCCGTTTTGTTTTTTCAAGAACGTGGGGAACCCGAAATAACAAATCACACGGGGGAGGGGTGGTTCTCGTTCCCGGGTCTTTTCGCTGTTGGAAAATGCGCAGCTGCGTGTCGTGACGGTCGGTAAGCCGTTGGTCTACAGCCCGGTGGTGACGGAGAGTGTCGCGGTGCGGGTCTCCTTCCACGTGCGCGGTGCGGCGAAGCGTGGGTATGTGCGCTTCTATGGGACTGTCGCTCCGGCGGAGGTTGGCGCCCAGGTGGGCTTCCAATTGTTGCGGCCGGGGAAGTCCGTGAACGAGGGTGGGACGATTGTCAGATCTGGGACGTCAACCGTGGGGCGTTTCAGTGGCAGGATGCGCTTGCGTCACCGTGGGCTCTACCGTGCGCTGGTGAAGGTCAACGATGGGGGGCATGTGTCGGACTACAGTGAGCCGATCCTGGTGAGGTAGTTAGTTTTGTGGGTGGGGTTTAGAGCTGTGTGCTCGACTGTCTAATACGCAGGCCTGCGGACTGAATGTGTGTAGGGGGTGGGGGTCTAGAGCTGTATGCTCGACTGGCTTACCCTGCGGGGCGTTCTTGTTAAAAACTGCAGCGACTAGAGGCGTGGGGCAGCGAGGGGGTGGGCGTCTCGAGGGGGTTTAGATGCCCGCCTTCCCGCCCCCACCCTAAGCGTTGCTTAGGATGGGAAAGGATACGCTGCGCTTGGGATGGTTTAGACGGCGGCGAGTGCGGGGTGGGTTGGGGATTGGTAAGTATTAGTTTGAGCTGTGTGCTCGACTGACTAACCCTGCGGGCGTTTGTGGGGAAAACTGCAACACCTAGGATTGTGATTGGTGGGGATCGCGTTGGTAGCAGTTAGTAACCGTGTAGCCCGCCTTCCCGCCCCCACCCTAAGCGTTGCTTAGGATGGGAAAGGATACGCTGCGCTTGGGATGGTTTAGACGGCGGCGAGTGCGGGGTGGGGATTCTGAGTTGTAGGTGGGCTAAACTTGATGTCATGTCTGCCACTAACGAGCACACCGATCACGAGTTGGTTGTGTCAGCCGACGGGAGTATTCCCGCCGATCAGCTGAAACGCCTGGGCGTCGGGCCCGGAACGCACCTTCGTGTCGTGGAGACGCCTGCAACCAGGACGGGCGGCAGCTTCGCTGGATCGCTGCCCCACCTCGCAGACGTGAGCTGGGAGGACTTTGAGCGCGCCAGCCAGCTCGCTCGCGAAGACCTCGCTTCGGCGTGAGGCTCGTCGCCGATTCCCACGCGGTGCTCTGGTACACGCAGGGCTCGGGCCGGTTGTTCCGGAGTGCCGTTGGCTGCTTAGCTCAAAAACGGCAGGATGAGGGGTGTTTTCTCCTCGGGAGTGTGGCTGTTGGAGGAGAAAGGCGGGGGGTGGAGTAGAATGAGGGTCATGAGTGCAGCGAGACCAAAGGTCAACCCCGCCCCGAAAGTCGCTCCATCACAGGAGAAGCGACCAGATCTTCCGCGCGGGTTCACTGGCACTGAGCAGGAGCGTACCGAGAAGCGCGACCAGTTCGCCAAGAAGCATCGCGAGACGCTGCGTCGCCTGGGCAAGTAGTCCTTGACCCTCCGCACCCCGACGTTCGGCGACTTCTGCGACGTCGCAGCTGATGTTCTAGGCACTACGCCCGAGCAGATCTCACGCCTTCCAAACGTCGGTCTCGCTGAGTCAGCCCTTGCTGCGCCCCATGCCGGGTTCGGAGACGTAGAACTCTACCCAACCATCCTCGAGAAGGCAGCAGTCCTTCTAGAACGGCTTGCACGCAACCACCCACTGCCAGACGGCAACAAGCGCACCGCCTTCTTCCTGACTGGACTCTTCTTGGAGGAAAACGGACTACTGCTCCCCGATGCGATGCCTGACCTCGACGTGACTATGGTTGAGCAGATCGCGGCAGGTGAGATCTCCAAGGATGAGATCGTTACTTGGCTATCGGAGCGCACCACCAGCCTGCCGAGCTGATCAGTCTGGACGCACAACCCGGTTGTGTTTGGTGATCCGTTCTTCACCGGGGCCACCTGTCCGGGATGGGCGTCGTAGGTCTTTGCCCATCCGAGTTCATCAGCGACGCGCCAGGCAGACCGGATCAGATCCGCTGGCATCCGGATCTCCACGGGAGTTTGAGAAGACGGCCGAGCATCGTCTCTGCATGGGGCTTGGTGATCTCTTCTCGCCATGCCATCTCGTGCAGCACTGAGCTCGCCTCGATGAGCATTAGTTGTGGCGCCATCAGGTCGTGTCCGCGTAGGGTGGCAAAGCCCACCGGGGTGTGACACGCGGCGACAGCCACGGAAGCATCGACTACTAGCATCGCTGTCAGTGGCCGCTGCGGGAGCGATGCAGCGCGGCGACCCAGTTCGGCGCGGGTGAGCCGTCGTCACCGACCTGCCACTCCTGCGGCAGCTCAGCCATCGGGAACAGCTCATCCTCAATCGTGCGCAGATCCCGGTCCTCGATCGCGTGGCGCTGCCCGACACGTCGCGCGGCCAGACGCCCGGAACGGATCCAGCGGCGGATAGTCTCGGGATTCCTGCCCACCCGGTCGGCGGCCTCGGCTACGGTCAGCATGTAGATGATGGTACGCCTAGCCCCGGACCCTGTCGTGTTTGGCAACCCGTTCTTCGTCGAGACCGATCTCGCTGGGGTGGGGGCGAGAGAACCATCGCAAGGTGTGCGTAGAAACTCTTCGCGGTTGGGTAGGGTCCGATGCATCCTCTGAAGGAGACGACATGCCCGTAACCGTTCCAGATGTGGTGACTCGCTACTTCATCCTCGACGATGATCGCGACATCGACGCGATCATCGCGCTGTTCACCGATGACGCGACGGTCCTCGACGAGGGCCAAACCTATCGTGGGACTGCCGAGATCCGCGACTGGCAGACCGGCGCGGCGTCGAAGTACACCTACTCAACAACGATCCTCGACACCGAGAGTCTCCCCACGGGCGGCTACAGGGTCAAAGTACGCCTTGAGGGTAATTTCCCCGGCGGAACCGTCGAGTTGAAGTTCGACTTCGCCCTCGCCGCCGAGCACATCAGCAAACTCGAAATCAGACCATGAACACTGCCGAGACCCGTCTGTGCCCCTACGCCATCGCTGGGGTTGGCAGCCGGTCAACCACTTCGCAAGCTGAAGTGACCAACATTTCCCAACATGGCTTCTGGCTGTTGCTCGATGAGCGGGAGTTGTTCCTGCCGTTCGAGGAGTACCCGTGGTTCAAGCGAGCGCCGGTCGAGGCGATCCTCCGGCTCTAGCAGTCTCAACCCGGCCACCTCCATTGGCCCGACCTCGACGTCGACCTATCCGTCGACTCGATCGAACATCCCGAGCGCTACCCGCTGAGGGCGAAGCCCTAAAGAGACACGCCCGGGTGGCCTGGCAGGTGTGTTCTAGTCTTCTGTGCAGTGCACGTAGAGCTTTTGTTCTGGGAGGGTTGCCCTTCACATCCCAAGGCGCTTTCAGAGTTGCGTGCGGCGATGGCGGAGATGGGGTTGGACCCGAACGCGATCGTCGTGCGCGAGGTGCAGACCGAGGCCAAGGCGGCGCCATGAGCGGTTCGTGGGATCGCCGACGATCCGCATCGATGGTGTCGATATCCAGCCGCCGAAGGGAGAACCGTTTGGATTGACCTGCCGTGTCTACCATCGTCGCGACGGTCGCATCTCGCCGACGCCCGATCCGGCTGACGTGCGTGAGGCCCTCGCCACTGCCCAGACCAAGAGCACCGAGAGGAACTGACATGTCCGCAATCGGCGATCCCGCCCCGGTCTTCACGCTCCCGGATGCCGCGGGCGCAATGCATGAGCCCGGTGGGGCGTCCGCGACGGTGGTGGTGTTCACGTGCAATCACTGCCCCTACGCGCTGGCGTGGCACGAGCGGATCGTTGCGGTGGCACGCGATTACGCCGACCGGGGAGTACGGGTGCTGGCGATCAATTCAAATGACTCCGAGCGTTATCCACGCGACTCGCTGCAGGCGATGCGCGCTCGTGTAGAGCAAGGGGAGTTCGAGGGCGTCCCCTATCTGCGCGACGAGTCCCAAGACGTGGCTCGCGCTTATGACGCGGAGACGACACCGGATGTGTTCGTGCTCGACCGGGATGGCCTGCTTCGCTATCGCGGCGCCCCTGACGCCGATTACGAAGATCCCGCTCAGAACGCCGCCTTCCTGCGCGCTGCCCTAGACGCGGTGCTCGACGGCCGCGCCCCCGATCCGCCGCAGACGCCGCCGGTCGGCTGCTCGATCAAGTGGAAGGGCTGAGCGCACCGGCTCTATCGGCCTTTATTGACGAAAGCCAATAAAAGCTAACAAAGAGCTTCCCTAACTGGGCAACGGGAGCGCCGAAGTCGCGGTGCCCGGTCCTCAGGTGGGCTTGTGCGCGAGGAAGAGGTAGCGGTTGAGACTGAAAAAGTAGTTGGGGCCGAGCTCGGTTAGGTCGTCTGCCCATGCTGTGGCTTCGGGCTCGCTCACGCCGCCCCGATCAGCTACGAACGTGGCGATCAGCTCGAGCATTCCGGCACTGTAAGTGTTGGGGTCATAGCCGGCGTTGAACAACGGCACGATTTGGCGGTGAGTGACTTCCAGTCCAGCATCTCCCAGCAGCCGTGTCAGCGTACGCGGCAGGTGAGGGTCAACGAGGTGCTCCTCCCACGCGGCGAGCACCCTATCCATGCGCTCGTTGTCACTCGATGCCCATACGATCGAGTCCCAGTCGGTGTCAAGCACGAGCGCCCGGCCTCCCGGGCGCAGCACCCGCCCTAGCTCCTCCAGCGCGGCGGGAACATCATCGACGTACTCGTAGACCTGTGTGCAGACCGCGACGTCGAAGCTCGCATCCGCATAGGGGAGCGTGTGCGCGCCAGCTTCTTGGTACTCGATCTCCCCGCTGCCGGCTGGTGCTCTGCGCGCCCTGGCGAGGGCAAGCATGTTCTCGCTGACGTCCACCCCGCAGACCCGCCCGCTGGACCCGACAGCAACGGCCATTTCGCACGCGAGCAGCCCAGGACCCGAGCCGATGTCGATCGCGTGCTCGCCGGGCTGCAGCGCGAGTGCCCGCAGGATCGTTTGGCGCTGCTCGATCACATCGGGCGTGGTGTAGATCCTCTCCACGCGCCGGGAGGCATCCTCGTCGAACTGCAGCGTGGCGCTCATAGTTCGCCTTCGGTTGGTGAACGGCTCACTCTCACCGAACGCCAGGGTACACCTGACGCCCGATCCGGGCGCGGATGGTGGGGGACACGAGATCGTTTGCAGGGTCAATGCTTTCCCGTTTTGGCATTTTCATAAATGTTGGCATCGCCAAAGATCACAAACGCAAACGGGGGAGTACCTCGCCCACAGTGGGTCAGGGCGCACCTCGTCCTGAGCCGATCCTAGTCCGGTAGTCTTGTCCCGTGTAATCGGCGGCATGGGTTCGAACACACGGAGGATCTGATGACGGCACGGACAGCGGTTGTGAGCATTCGCTCAGCGGTGATCGCGGCGCAGTGCTTACTCTGCTCTGCCTCCCGACCGTGGCCGCGGCCAGCGTCTCGCCGCTGTCGCGTTCGGACTACACCGTCCGTGCGGTGTGCACGACGGCCGCTCGTGGGCGCGGCGGGTGCCTGGCGCTGCAGCTCGTGCCGCGAACCGCTGCGGCTCGCGCTCGCAAGCACCCGCTCGGGTTCACGCGCAGCGCGCCATTGACCGCGCCTTCGCCGGGCGCCGGGGCATTTGGCTTGCGACCGCAGGATCTGGACACCGCCTACGGCCTGTCTACGAGCGCGTCGTCCGCGCAGACGGTAGCCGTGGTGGACGCCTACAACGATCCGAACGCCGAAGCGGATCTGAAAGCCTACGACGAAGAGTTCTCTCTGCCGGAATGCACCGCCGCAAACGGCTGCTTCAAGCAGGTCAACCAGAACGGCGAAGCCACGAACCTGCCGTTCCCCAAGACCACAACAGAACTGGAAGCGGCGCGGAAAGGGACGCGGTTCGCAACGCGAAGAGGCCGCAGAAGCGACCGGCTGGGACCTGGAGATCTCCCTCGACATCGAGGTCGCGCACGCGACGTGTCAGAGCTGCGACATCCTGCTCGTCGAGGCCAGCGTGCCGAGCTATGAAGACCTCGAAACGGCCGAGAAGAGTGCGGCCACGCTCGGCGCGGGCGAGATCTCGAACTCCTGGTCAGGCCCTGAGGAAGGTGAGACCCCTGAACTGGAGAGCGCGAGCCCGTTCAACCACAAGGGCATCGTGATAACGGCGGCCTCCGGCGACGAAGGCTACCTGAACTGGGATGCGGAAAGCGCTTTCGAACGAGGCTATGTCGGGTTTCCCGCGTCCTCTCCGCACGTGGTCGCAGTGGGCGGCACGCGCCTGAGTCTTGGGATCGGCAGCGCATGGGCGGGCGAGACGGTGTGGAACGGCGATGGCGCGACGGGCGGTGGCTGCAGCGTGGTGTTCACCGCGCAGCCCTGGCAGCAGAACCTCTCCAACTGGTCCGCGGTTGGCTGCGGCACCAAACGCGCCATCGCCGATGTCGCCGCGGACGCGGATCCCTACACCGGGGTCGCCGTCCACGACACGAGCCCGGAATGCGAATACCGCTACGAAGAAGCGAAAGTCAAACACGTGCTCTACTGGTGCACGATCGGCGGCACTAGCCTCTCCTCTCCGCTGATTGCCTCGACCTTCGCGCTCGCCGGAGGAGCCCACGGCGTGGAATATCCCGCCAAGACGCTGTATGAAAACAAGGTGAAGTCCACAGGGGTCGCTGCACGACGTCGCCACTGGGTCAAACGGGGAATGCACGAAACCCTTCTCTGAAACCGGTCTCTCGGGCTGCACGACTGCCGAAGAGGCCAAAAGCTGCGCCACCAAAGCGATCTGCGTTGCGGGGACGGCTACGACGGGCCCACCGGAGTCGGGACGCCCGACGGGATCACTGCGTTCAAGCGCCGGCGGCGATCTCTGCACCCACGGTTTCTTCGGTCAGTCCGGCGTCGGGGACGGTGAACGGGGGGACTCATATCACGATCACCGGCACGGACTTCGTCACCGGCGCGACTGTGGAGATCGGACAGGGCAGTGGCGCCGGGCCGACCGCGATTCCGGCCTCCAACGTGGTTGTGGTCTCTCCGACCGAAATCACTGCCACCACCGGTGGCCCAGCCAAAGCTGGTACTTGGAACCTGTTCGTCATCGACTCGGGAGGAACCAGCCCCGCCAACACGGGTGACGACTTCACCTATATCTCCAACCCCACGGTTTCTTCGGTTAGTCCGGCATCGGGGACGGTGAATGGGGGGACTCATATCACGATCACTGGCACCGACTTCGTCACCGGTGCGACTGTGGAGATCGGACAGGGCAGTGGCGCCGGGCCGACGGCGATCCCGGCCTCCAGCGTGGTTGTGGTCTCTTCGACCGAAATCACCGCCACGACCGGCGGTCCGGCCAAAGCCGGTACCTTCAACCTGTTCGTCATCGATTCGGGGGGAACCAGTCCCGCCAACGCCGGTGACGACTTCACCTATACGCCCTAATAAGACCACAATAGGGCTCTACCGTGCGCTATTGAAGGTCAGTGCTTTCCCGTTTTGGCATTTTCATAAATGTTGGCACCGCGCCCCTCAACTGAGAATCAGCACCAGCGGCCCAAGTCTGGCACGTCTAAGGAGTTCTCAAAAGAGTTTTAGACGTGCTCCCTCAGGGGTGTCGAATGGGAGCTCGACTCGTAGTTTGTGGTGGGGGAGGGTGCGTACGTGTACCTCGGTGCCGTCCGCGTCGCCCATACCTCCGAACGACCCACAGTCATCCCGATGACCGGCTCTATCGGCTTTATTGACGAAAGCCAATAAAACCACAGACTTCAGATATATCCTTTGAAAACGGCAACATGACGGTTGCTGTTGGTGCGGAGGAGGAAGATGAGCGGCGGGGTGCGAGGGTCTTAGAAACCCGCCTTCCCACCCCGCTCTAAGCGTTGCTTGGGATGGCAAAGGACACGCCGCGCTTGGGATGGAACGGCGCAGTGCAGGGCGCACGGTGCGCGTATCGTCACCGAGCCGGCCGATTACCCCTATGGCGAGCGGCAATACACCGCCGAAGACCCTGCCGCCCACCAATGGACGTTTTCTGAGACGCTCGCCGACGTCGCCCCCGAAACATGGGGCGGAACCTTGGTCATCCCGGACTAGATTGGTACCGAACCGGTGCGGCCTGACCGCGAGCTCAGCTGTGCTTTACGAGGTGCTTCTGGTGGTTTGCCAAGCCGTTTTTTGCCTTCAACACGGTCGGCATGGACAAAAACCCCCAATCTCCTCAATGGTCTGTTCCGGCAATCCGCCACGCTACAGCGGCGGGACCTGATTGTTGACCTGACTCCCGTGGTAAAGGTGGTCGCTGTCCCGGCAGGATGTGGGGAAGAAGAACTGGACGCTGTCGCTGCGAATTTCGTTGTAGCTCGCGAACAGGGTCGCGCGTCCGACGGTTCCGACCTTACATCCCGGATCGTTACTGGCCCGCACGCGAACCCTGATCTTCATGATGTTCCCGGGGAAACCCCACATCACCGCGACATGCGAGTGGTACACAAGGTGGTGTTCGACAGTCATCGTGATCGCACGTATTGGGTGGATCCGGCTGCGAATTTCCTGACACAAGATCCCGGACACGGTGTTCGCTTCCAAATTGATTTCGCCGTGGCCACGAGCGAAGCTGCCCGTGTCGCCGATCGGGGGCCCGGTGTGAAATCCCCACGGCGGAATCCCGTAAACGATTGGGATCTGGCCGCAGCCGGGCGAATACGCGGCGGCCTGACCGGTCATGCTGAGCAGCGCCAACAGCGACATCAGTCCCAAGACTGCGAGACCGATTCGCGGCGTGATGTGGCTCCCCCGCATTGGCAACGACTATAGCCCGCAGCCCCGAGGCGATCGCGGCTAGCGCGCGAGCCGCGGCCGTTCAGCCCGGCAGATCTCCGGAACGTTCGATTCATCGGTGAACACCGGCGCCATCACGCTGCCCGGGACCGACGAGTGTGGATGGCCGAGCAGGTGGCCCATCTCGTGAACCACCGTTAGGCAGAACATGTTCCAGTCGCTCCACATGGCCGTGCGCGCCGGCCAGTGCCAGCGGGCGAGCGAGATCGTGCACTGCGTATAGGTACTCGCCGGCGCTTGCAGGTTGTTCGCCCCGAGCGATGAGTTGAACGTGACCCAGCCGTCGGTGGTGGGGTCGAGTCCGGGGGCGACCGGGAGCCCGGTGAGTACCGTGATCTGACCTCCGCATGGCACGGCGCCCCAGTAGCGCTCGGCGACGGCGGTGGCAAGCAGGACCGGGTCGCGCCCGGCCAGCGTACGGAGCGCAGCCCGCCGGGCCGCCTGCTGCCGGTGCGCCGTGCTCGAAGCGTGCGGATGGTGAGGCCGGCGGCGCTGTGCGCCGGCCGGTGCGGGGTGCAGAAGCGCCGTCGTGAGCGTGACCGCGAGCAGTAAACGAGCCATGCCCTACACGCTGAGGCGAACCGGCACCGCGTTCTTCCTCCCGTGGGGGTGATCTTGGGGGGAGTGGAGGGGGGAAAGGAGGGTGAGGCGAGACTCACCCTTTCGCCCCTTTCTGCCGATGAGCTCCTAGGCGCTCACGGGCGCCGGGATTGCCCATGGCGCCATCCACCCCCATCACGGTCGTAATCGCGCGCTTCGACGATCTCCTCGCCAGAGGACTGCGCGAGCTGATCGACGGCGATCCGAGCCTTGCGATCGTGGCGGCTGAGGTGGAGCACAGGCGGATCCCAGTCGTCCTGCGCGCCCACCATCCAGACGTGGCGATCCTCGACGCTGGCGCGCTGGCGAAGCTGGTCGAGATCAGACAGCTCAGTAGCGGGCACCCCGGAACCCGGCTGGTCCTGCTCGCAAACGATCTCTCCGCAGCCGAATGCGCTCAGCTGCTCGCGTTTGGAGCGAGTGCGTGCCTGAGCAGCAACACGCAGTCGCGTGACGTGCTCAACGCGATCCATCTCGCATCCCGTGGGCTTCAGGTGATTCCGCGCGCCTGCGGCCCGGGCGGCGGACCGGTCGCGGCTGGACACTTGCTCACCCGGCGCGAGGCCGAAGTGCTGCCGTTGCTCCAGCTCGGCCGCTCAAACGCTCAGATCGCCGTCGCGCTGGGAGTGGGCGTCGAGACGGTCCGCACACACGCGCGCAACATCTACCGAAAGCTCGGCGTCTCGTCACGCCGCGAGCTGAGCGCCCCGCCCTCCGAGAACAAGCAGCGCCCCCACCGGGCTGCGCGCCCGCCGAGGGGGCTCACACCTCTGCTGCACGCCCGGCGCGGGGACGGCCTGCGCCGCGACTGACGCGATGGCCGCGCGGAAACACCACGATTAGCATGCCCCCCGTGGCCGATGGCGTTGCGATAGGGCCGGACGCGCCCACTGCGGGCGATACGCCCGCGGCGGATGATGCCCCCGGTACGAGGGCGGGGGGGCTCGCCGTGACGGCGCTGATGTTGCTGCCGGGCGCGCTGGTCGTGTTCACAGGGTTCAACGCTGGGGGTTATTTTCCCGCGACCCCGGCGGTCGCCGCGATCGTGGTGTCCCAGATTCTGCTCGTGAGGGTCTTGCAGTCGCGTAATCCGTTCGAGGGACTGGCGCCGGCGACGCTCGCCGCCATTGCCGCGCTTGGGTTCTATGCGCTGTTGACGCTGGTTTCGGCTTTCTGGTCGCACGCGACGGGCCGGGCGCTGATCGAGTTCGACCGCGCGTGGCTGTACCTGCTGATCCTCGTCCTGTTCGGGACCGTGCGCGCAAGCACAGAGGACCTGCGCTGGCTGGTACGTGGCCTGCTGCTCGGCGCGTCAATCGTATGCCTGGCGGGCTTGATCAGTCGCGTGCTGCCAGACGTCTGGCACACCGCCCCCAACGTCTCCAACCAAAGGCTGAGCTACCCGGTCACCTACTGGAACACGCTCGGGCTGCTCGCCGCGCTGGGCATCGTCCTCGCCTTTCACCTCACCTGCACACTCAGCGAACGGCGGCTTGTCCGGGTCCTCGCGGCGGCGGTGCTTCCGCTGCTTGCCGCGACGCTGTTCTTCACCTTCTCGCGGGGAGCGATAGCCGCAGGGGCGATCGGACTGGTCGTCTACGTGCTCGTGGCTCGCCCGCGCGGGCTGCTGAGCGGTGTGCTGGCGACGGCTCCGGCGACCGCGGTGCTGATCGTGGTCGCCTATCACGCCAACCTGCTCGACACCGTTCGTCCCGACGACGCCGGCAGCAGTCGTGCAGGGTCATCGCGTCGCGCTGGCAGCCGCTCTCTGCGTAGCCGCCTGCGCCGGCCTGCGCCTGCTGTTCGCCGCCGGCCTGGATCCCCGCCTGCGCCGTATCGCGGGCACGGCGCTGATCAGCCGTCAGATGAGGCTCGCCGCGATCGCTGGCGCCCTCGTGGCGGTCCTGGTGACCGGCCTCGCCCTCGGTGTTCCGCACAGCCTCGCGAACGACTGGAGCCGGTTCATCAGCGGCGCCGCGACCCACGGCAGCGCACGACCTGCGCCAGCGCCTGACCGATCCCTCCAATGACGGGCGCACCGACCTGTGGCGGGTCGCGCTGCACGGATTTGAAGCCTCTCCGGTCCACGGTCACGGGGCGGGGATGTACCAGACGCTGTGGGAGCGCAATCGTCCTCACTTCGCCTTCACGATCAACGCTCACAGCCTCTACCTGCAGGCGATGGCCGAGCTCGGACTCCCGGGTCTCCTGCTGCTCGTAATCCTCGTGGGCGCTGTCCTCTGTGGGCTGGCCGTGCGTGCGCGTGGGCCACAGCGCTCGCTGTACGGCGCGCTGCTCGCCTGCGGGGTCGTCTGGGCCTTACGTGCGGGCGTTGACTGGGACTGGGAGATGCCAGTCGTCACGCTGCATATTCTTCGCCGTAGCGGGTGTGGCGCTGAATCCCCCGCAAAGAGTCTGCATCCGGACGGGGCTGGGTGCCCGGCTACCGCGGTCGTCTGATCCTCGGCCTGCTCTGCCTCTCCAGCGTCGCGCTGGGAGTGCTGATCATCTCCTCGCAGGTCCGGCTTGGCGATGCCGAGCACGCCCTCTACGCGTCCAACTGCACGAAGGCCGCCCCGGCCGCACGATCGTCGATCGGCTGGCTCGACGTTCGCCCCGAACCGTACGAGATCGCAGGCTTCTGCGACATGCAGCAAGGCCTGCCCAGGCAGGCGGTCTCCGCCATGCGCCAAGCGGTGCGGCAGGACCCGGGCAGCTGGGAGACCTACTACACGCTCGCGATCGCACAGGCCTCAGCGGGCATCGACCCCAGAGCTGCCGCCCAGAGGGCCCTGCGGATGAACCCGTTCGAGCCGCTCACCAAGCAGGAGGCCAAGGAGTTTCAAACCCCGCGCCCCAGCGGTTGGGTCAAGCGATCGGCGATCGTCCGTGCCGCTGCGCTGGCCAGCAACGATCTCTCGATCGTCCCGTCCTAGCGGCGGTCAGTCCATCGCCGCGGGCTACTTCACGCCAAACGTGTACTGGATGTAGCTTCCGTCATTGAGGTTGATCCGGTAGGTGTAAACGACACCCGATGTGAGGTTCTCCGTGCTCTGGTTGAAGACCCACTGCTGGGCAGTCGCATCCCACCGGAAGGCGGTGTCCGGCGTGGTGGAGTACACGGGCTCGTCCACGCCACCGCTGCCGTTGGTCTTGCTGTACAGCACAGGAGCGCCCGAGCCGCTGACGATGCCCGCAGTCCCGATCGAAATCCCGTTGGCGTCGCACACCCGGAACTTCACCGGAACGGTGCTCCCCCGCTTGAAGACACTGGACCCGTCGGGTTTGACCGGCTGCAGCACGGTGTGCCCGGGCGAGCCGAGGCAGCTACCGGTGCTGTAGAGGAACGCGGTCCCCACAAACGCGTGGCCTTCTCCGTCAACCGCCACGCACAGCGTTTCCGAGCTGCAAAAAACACCAGTCAGCGTACTTGCCCCCACAAGCACTTCGAGCGTGGCACCGCCAGGCGAGCTTGGGTTGAACGTCACCGCGTTCCCGGCGATATCGACCGCGGTGCATTGTGTGCTTGACGGGCACGCGACGGCGTACAGAAAGCGGGAGTTGCTGTCGATCGTAGCCGGGGCCGGAGCGCCCGGCGAGCTCGGGTTGAACGTCACCTCGCTCCCGTTGTCATCGACCGCCGTGCACTGTGAGCTCGACACGCACGCGATGGCGTATAGATAGTTGCCACTATCGATCGTAACCGGCGCCGGACTGCCCGGCGAGCTTGGGTTGAACGTCACCTCGCTTCCGTTGCTATCGACCGCGGTGCACTGTGTGCCCGTCGGGCACGCGACACTGGTGAGAAAGCCGCCAATGTCGATTGTCGTGGGCACCGGACTGCCGGGTGAGCTCGGGTTGAACGTAATCTCCTGCCCGTTGTAATAATCGACAGCGGTGCATTGCGTGCCCGTCGGGCATGCGACGCCGTGGAGGACCGCACCGCTGTCGATCGTCGTGGGGGCCGGGGTGCCGACTGAGCTCGGGTCGAACGTCACCTCCTGCCCGTGAGCGTCGACCGCGGTGCACTGCGTGCCCGCCGGGCACGCAACCGCGAACACACCGTTGCCGGCGTCGATGGTGACCGGCGCCGGGGTGCCGACTGAGCTTGGGTCGAACGTGACCTGCTTCCCGATGTCTTGTACCGCGGTGCACTGCGTGCCCGACGGGCACGCGAGGCTATAAAACCCGAATCCCGAGTACAGTTCGACCGGTCCAGACCACGACAATGCCGCTTGCGCGGCTCCCGGGAAGACGAGAAATGCGAGCACGACCGCGAGGCACACCGGTCGGGCTGCAGGCCGATGGACGCTCACGGCCAGCGACCCTATTCACCCGGGCAGGTCGTGTCAATGGCCTGCAACGGCGGCATCAGCGCTTGTCAGCCGCGGCTTGGAGCACCGCGCGGTGCGGGCGGGCGACATCATTCTTTCCCGTTTTGGGCTTCCAACAGTGTTGGCATCTCAAAAAGATGTTCAATCGCGGCTGCTGGGCCACTGACTCCTATGTGTCGTCTGAACTCTCTGGCACGGCAATCAGTGTCAACGCAGCGGCGTAGCGCATCGCCTCGCGAATGTCCTCAATTTCGAGATCCGGATACGCGGCGAGGATCTCTTCGTCACTCTTCTGCTCAGCGACCATGCCGACCACGGTCGCGACGGGGATCCGCAGCTCGCGAATGCATGGAATGCCGCCCATCTGGTCTGCCCTCACGGTGATCCTGCCGGAGCTCACCGGCTCGATCTTACAGCGCACCACGGTCCAAAAAAGCTTCACTCACCGGCCCACGCGGTACTGAGGAGATCGGTGCACCGGGCGCCGCGGCGGCCAGGCCTATTCGTCCAGTGGTGGGCCTCAATTGTCAGGAACCGGCTCGTCGTGCGTATCAGCTCAATGTGAACCACGACCGCATACACGGAGAGCAGCGCTTGGCGGATGGCGTCCAAGCGCCCGCCGGCGTGCTTCGCGACAGGCCCCCGAGCCCGTCCACCCCTCACGACAAAAAGGATTTCTCATGAGGTCACGCCTGACGACGTTCGTAACAGCTGGATTCCTGCTTCTGGGCAGCGGCGGCGCGATGGCGCTGAACGGTGGCGCGAGCCTCGGCCTGGGCGGCCACGCTTCCCAAAGCGCCAGCTTCGCTCAGTACCGCCCCGTAGAAACTCCAGCTCCGGTGAGCACTCCGCCGACGACAGGTCCCCCGGCGAGCACTCCGCCGGTGCCAACCCCGCCGGTGCCAGCGCCCCCCGCTTCGAAATTTATTCCCAGCGCGGCGGCGACAGTCACGGCGCATGGCGTTGCCACGATCCGCTGCCTGGCCGCTTGCCACATAGTGCTGCGCGCCAGCCGCGGGTCACATCGTGTCCACCTGACCGTGACGCTCCACGCCAACGGCACCGCGACCGTCCACCTGTCCAAGCGTGAGCTGCGAAAGCTTGGCCGGGGGACGATCCTGGTAAGCATCTACGTTGACGGCAAGGTGGTCGCGACGCGCAAGGTGAAGGTGACGTAAGCCGGCTGGACACGGCGCTTTCGCAGTACCGCAGCGGGACTTGGTTTCGCGGGTTCAAGCGTTCGCGGGGATCGTCCGAAGATGAGGCGATGCTCACGATCGGTGTTCTCTACGTTGCTCTGGTGCTCCTCGTGGCGCTGGTAGTTGCGCGTATGGTGCTGCCGTTCATTTATCAGCGTGGGCGTCAGGTCGAGTTTCGCGGCAAACACGGTTCAGCCACCGGCGAAGTGCTCGGTCTCGACGGCCTGCGGCTGCGCGTCCGCTCGCTGCACTCCGGGCGCGAACACACCGTGGCGCTGAGGAGCGTGCGAAGGCGCTGAAGCGCTGGCTTCACCAAATCTTTACGTCTGGACGGGCGCGCCCGTCGACCATACCGCGGAACACGGGGATTCCGGTGCTCCGCCTCCGGTGTCGCTCGTCTTTGCCCGGAGCACGTACACGAAGGCAGCCATCCTGTCCACTGAACCGCTCGCCAGCTCATCGCCCACCGCCGGTGCCGCTGGGCCGTGTACGGGCTGCGGAGCGCCGCTGGCCGCAGACCAGCGCTACTGCCTGGAGTGCGGCGAGCGCAGCACGCCGATGAGCAGCGTCCTGCTTGGCTCACCGCCGGTGAGCGGAGACTCCCAGCAGCCAACGGCAACGGCGCCGCTTCCAGGGCAGGGCGCCCCGGCCGCGACGGACGCCCGCCAGCAACAGCGCAACACGGTCAATATCATCGCCGGCGTCGGCGTGCTGCTGCTGGCGATGGGCGTCGGCGTGCTGATCGGCCGCGCGGGCAACTCCAAGCCAGCCGCCGCCGCAGTGCAGACGATCAGCGTGGCCCAGCCGGGTGCGGCGGGCGGGGCGGGGAGCACAACGACGCCAGCTGCCCCGGCGAGCGAAACGCCTGAAACGCCCGCCAAAAGCGGCGCTTCTGCGGCAAAGAAAGGGCCGGCGGCGCCGGCCCGGCGAAAGGCGGCGGAGGGAAAAAAGCTGCTGCCAGCACTCCCAAATCCAGCTCACCCAACAGCGGCAAGAGCTATGAGGAAAAATCCAAGAACCTCCCCAACGTGGTGGAAACCCACTAGATGAGCATCCTCGGAGACTCCATTCCGACAGACGAGCCGCAGGCGGCCGGGGCGCCTTTAGCGCCCGCGCCTCTAGAGGGTGAAGGACGCTCCGAGCTGCGCCGGCGCCGCGACGCGCTGGCCGGGCAGGTCACCGAGTTGCACTGGGACCTGGGAGGGCTGGCGTACGAGATGGCGATCCGCGACCACTTTCGCCTCGACGTGCTCCTGCGCCGTGCCGCTGTGCTCCAAGAGCGCGACGCCGAGCTGGCGGAGGTCGAGCGCCTGCTGGCGATGGAGGAGAGTGCGAGCGTGGGCAACTGTCCACACTGCGCGGCCCCGCACAGCCGCGGGGCGCTGTTCTGCTGGCAGTGTGGCGCGACCCTGATGGAACGCAAGCCCAGCACGCAGGCGCCGGTGAAGCCCACAGGGCTTGGCGGCCCTGAAAGCGCAGGCGTTGCCGGCGAGGGCGCCTCCACGGCGGTGATGGACGCCCTGCTCGCGCCCAGGGCCGTTGCCGGCGCCGAGGCCGCTCCAGCTTCAGAAGAGTAGGCGGGGCAGCCGGTGAACTTCGGCCTGACGCTGCCTTCGCCCAGGGTGTGCGCGCTACTCGTGCTGGTGTTCCTCGGCTTCGGAGTGATCCTCGGAGGGGCGGCCGGGCTCGCGCGTGGACGACACGCTGGCGGCCTCTTCGCGCCCGCCCATAAAGCTGATCCTCCCACCGGCGGCGCCCGCCGCCGCCCCGGCCGCGGCAGAAGCCTCGCCGCCGTCCGCGCAAGCCGAAGCGACACCGAGCCCGTCCTCAGAACCGGCGCCAGCTTCAGAACCGGCGGCGGCTGGGGAAGGCACCCCGCATGAAAGCTCCACCAAGACCTCAATCGGGAAAAGCAAGAAGAGCTCGCCTGCGCCGGGCTCCACTCCCGCCAAAAGCGGCGCGGGCTCCAAGCTCCCACCGGTCAAGCACGTCTTCGTGATCATGCTCTCCGATGAGCCCTATGCGAGCGCCTTCGGGCCGTCGTCGGTGGCGCGCTACTTGACGGGCACGCTGGAGGCGAAGGGCGAGCTGCTGGTGCGCTACTACGCCATCGCCCACGAGCAGCTGGCAAACGGGATTGCGCTGCTCAGCGGCCAGGGACCCACACCGCAGACCGCACAGAACTGCCCCACATACGAAGACCTCACGCCAGGGACGGCGGGCACGGATGGGCAAGCGAGCGGAAAGGGGTGTGTGTACCCGAGCACGACGCAGACGCTCACTGGCCAGCTGACGGCCAAGCATCTCACCTGGCGAGCCTACGCCGAAGGAATGGACGAAGGCACGGGTGCGAGTGCCGCGGACGGCGCGTGCGGACACCCGGCGCTTGGTGCGGCCGATCCGAGCAGCGCGCAGACACCGCCCGCCGGTCTCACCTACGCGACCTTCCGCAACCCGTTCGTGTACTTCCACTCGGTGACCGGCTCTCCGGCGTGCAAGGCCAACGACGTGGGGCTGAGCAAGCTGAAGACGGACTTGAAGAGCGCGAAAAGCACGCCGAGCTTCGCCTACATCGTGCCCGGCCGCTGCCACGACGGCAACACGACGCCGTGCGTTGCCGGGGCGGCTGCCGGGATGGGTCCCGCGGACTCCTTCCTTGCAAGGGTGGTCCCGGAGATCCTCTCCTCGAAGGCCTACAAGGAAGCAGGCCTGCTCGTGATCACCACCGACGAGGCGCCGTCAACCGGCGAATTCGCCGACTCGAGCTCCTGCTGCGGTCAGCCGGACTTCCCGAACCTGCCCCCGCCGGCCGGAGGGCTGGGCCTCGGACCCAAGGGCGGCGGGCAGGTCGGTGCGCTGCTGCTCTCGTCCTTTGTCAAGCCCCATACCACCAGCCAGGAACCGTACAACCACTTCTCGCTGCTGCGCACGATCGAGGACCTGTTCGCCCTGAAGCACCTCGGGTATGCGGGTCTGCCGAAGGTCAGCTCCTTTGAACCGCCGGTCTTCTCGGCTTACACACCGCGCTGAGCGACGAGCTCGTCGTAGGTGATCGCCTCGCGGTGGGGGCCGGCGCGGTGGAGGACCCACTCCAGCGCCGTCAGGTGACGGGAGTGCTGGAGGTCAGCGGGATGCAGGTCCAGGCGCAGGGTGCGACCGGCGAGCAGGCTCCCGGCGCGGATCAGCGACGGGGAGAGGGCGCGTCGCGCCAGGCTGTCCGTGCCCATTCCCCAAGCGGGGGCGAGCAGCTGGCGAGGATCGCCCTCCGGGGCGAGCGTCCGGTGCAGCCGCATGAGGCCCGCCCACCAGCGGAACTTCTCCGGGAGCAGGAGGCGCAAAGCCGGGGTGTAGGCGTAGGCGGGCGCGACGAAGCCATCGGGCTCGATCCCGGCGAGCTTGAGCACCCGCCAGCCGGCATCGACCGCCCGGCGGGTCTCGTTGCGGTCGAGTCCCACGAACTCCGCTGAGCGCCCGCTGCGGGCATGCGCCAGCGCCTGGCCAGAGAAGGCGCCGCGGCGCAGCCGGATGTGCTGAAAGCCGTGCTGGGCGATCGAGTCGCCGGCGCGGCGGCGTGCGGCCAGCCAGCTGGCCATCTCCGGCGAGCGCTCACCCAGCGGGTGCAGGTCGCGCGCGGGGATGACGAACAACGTGACCCGGTCGACGCCGTGATCGTCCAGCCAGTCGCGGATCGCCGCGCAGCGGGCGAACGTGGCCGGCTCGATGTCGTGCAGGGCGACGGCGATCTTGCGCCGCTCGCCGCCGCGCCTGCGAGCGGCGCTGGGCGGCGTACGGCCAGCCGGTAGCTCCGGCAGCGCCGGCCGTGGGAGGACCGGCGAGGCGCTGGTGGCGCGGGAGATGGGAATGCGCTCAGGCCGCACGTGCCACTTCCTTTGGCGCGGGGACTTCCAGCACCCGCTCATAGCCCTCGGCCAGGCGCTCCAGGGAGCGCTCCCAGGTGCGCTGGCGCACCGAGGTGAGCGCCGCGCGGGAGAGGCGCTCGAGCAGCAGTGGCGAGGAGGCGAGCTCGACCAGCGCGCCGGCAAGCGACGGCGGCATCGGCCTCGCGCAGCAGGCCGGTGACACCGTCCTCGATCAGCGAGAGCGGACCGCCTGCGGCTACGGCGAGCACCGGCAGCCCGCTTGCCTGGGCCTCGAGGATGACCTGACCGAAGGTGTCGGTGGCGGATGCGAAGAAGAACAGGTCGGCGCTCGCGTAGGCGCGTGCCAGCTCTGCGCCCGGAGAGCCAGCCGAGGAAGGTGGCCGCGTCGCCGACGCGCTCTCCCAGGTGCTCCTGCTCGGGGCCGCCGCCCGCGAGCACCAGGTGCAGCCGAGGGTCACGCTCACGTGCGAGGAGAAACGCGTCGGCGAGGAGGTCGGCGCCCTTCTCGCGGGTGATGCGTCCGGAGTAGAGCACGTTGATGGTTCCCTGAGGCAGCAGGGACTCATCGCGCAGGGAGGGGTCAAAGCGCGAGGTGTCAACGCCGCGATCCCAGCGGAGAATCTTCTGCGCTGGCATCCCGATCCCGGCCAGCGCATCGTCAGAGGCGAGGCTGGGGGAGAGGACGATGTCGCAGGCGTTGTAGAAGGCGCTGACGGCCATTGCCATCGCGTCGGCCACCCGGTGCTCGCCGGAGCGCAGGCCGGCGTAGGCGGTCAGCTCGGTGTGGTAGCTGCCGAGCAGCGGCAGGCCGAGCGCACGGGCGAGCAGCGCGCCGGCGATGCCGGCCGGTCCCGGCGAGCAGACGTGGATCGCGTCGAAGTCCCCGTCGGCCAGCGTTTGCACGGCGGCGGGCAGGCTGGGGACGCCGATCTGAAGGCCCGGATAGAAGGGCACGTCGATCTCGGCCACGGCGGACAGGCGCAGGTCGACCTCGGGATCGGTGCCGACGACCTCGATCTCAAAGCCGGGGACGCCGCGCTGGCGGATCTCTTCGATCGTGCGGGTGACACCGTGCATCGAGCCGATGCCGTCGGCGAGGATCGCCACGCGCGGCGTCTCGCCGTCATCGCCGGCGCGCCCGTCGAGCTTGGCGCAGCTCGTTGGCGAGGAAGGCAGTGGCGGGGGCGTAGGGGATCGCCGCGATGCAGCTCTCGAACAGTCCCTCGGCGGCGGCGAGCACCTCGGCCTCGCCGGTGGCCGCGCTCACCGCGCGTTCGACCGCGGCGCGCAGCTTGCGCTCGTGCAGCCGGCAGGCGCGCCGGTAGAGATCGGAGTGGCTGAAGTCATCGTCCTGCATCAGGCGATCAGCCCGCGCTCGTCGAGGTGGTCGAGCTCGACCGCGGCCAGCCAGGCTCTGCAGCAGGCAGCGGGCGTCGGCGGGTGAGAGGTCGTACGCCGGTGGCGCCATGGCGGGCGTCGCCCTCTCGGAGCAGGCGTTGCACCATCGTCAGCACCGTGCGCGGGTCGGGACGCGCGGACTCCTCCTGGCCCTCCGCGGACCCGAGCGAGCGTGCGGCCAGGGCGATCGCGGCGTGCGCCCACTTCGCGGCGCTGCCCTGCTTGCCGCGCGCCGTAGACCCGCCCGGCGCGCATGTGCGCGAGGAACTCCGGCCGGCGTGGCGGCGGCGGGCGCTTCGGTGAAGGTGCGCCCGATGTCAACCCCGGCGTGGTCGTCTGAGCCGCCGATGCCGATGCCGTCGCGGGTGGCGACGTAGGTCGCGGCGGGTCTGTTGAGCTCGCGTGCGCGCGCGCCGTTGCGAATCTCCCAGACGCCGAACAGCTCGGCCAGGCGCCGGCGGTGGCGGGCGGTGAGAGGGGCGCCGACGTTGTAGTAGGGGTGGGCCAGCGCGCATGCGATCTCCCGCTCGTAGAGGTAGGCGGCGCACAGCTCGACGTCGCCGCTGTGGGCCTGCAGCCACTCGTGGTCCTCGGGGGTGATCCCGTAGCAGAGGACGTGCACCGCTTGCGGCTCGCCGCGGAAGTGCGCGGTGAGCTCCTCGGAGACGAACACGTCGGGGCGAGCGGAGATCTCGAGCACGCCGTCGATCGTGTCGTGGTCGGTGATCGTGACGAAGTCCATGCCGCGGCGCTTGGCCAGCTCGTAGACCTCCTGGGGCGGCGTGGCGCACTCGGGCAGCCCGAGGGCGCGCTGGACTCCGAGCTTGGAAATCTGGGAGGCCGTTGAGTGGCAGTGCAGGTCGACCCTTGTGACGGTTGAGCCATTCCTGGCGGGCAGTGTGGTGGTATCGAGGGTCATCGTTGCTCCTCTCATATCTCTCTATATGTACGCCTCATAGATTCCGCCGCAAAGTGCGGGTTTTTGTGACCAGACAGCAACGATCGTGTGAAGCGATCGTGAAGATTTTTTTTGGGAGACTGTTTCGCCAGTGACCGCAAAGGACGGTGGGTGTCGCCGGTCTGGGCGCGTCGTCGGTGCAGAGGAGGCAATACAGGCAATAAGCTGTCGCGCCCGTGCATGACCCGATCTCCTACTTCCAAGCGGTGATCCTCGGCCTGACTCAGGGGATCGCCGAGCCCTTCCCGGTCTCGAGCCTCGGCCACGGCGTCATCCTGCCGCGGCTGGCGGGCTGGAACATCCACCAGAACGACAAGTTCTTCCTGACCTTCCTGATCGCCACGCACCTGGCCACGGCGATCGTGCTGCTGCTGTTCTTCGGAAAGGACTGGGTGAGGATCGTCAAGGGGCTGGGGCGGTCGCTTGCGATGCGTGAGATCCGCGCTGAGGACACCGACGCGCGGCTGGGCTGGCTACTTGTCGCGGGCACGATCCCGGTGGGGATCATCGGCCTGCTGCTGCAGGAACCGCTGCGCAAACTGTTCGCCTCGCCCCAGCTCGCCGCGGCCTTCCTGATCGTCAACGGGATCGCGCTGCTCATCTTCGAGCGGCTGCGCCGGCGCCCACCGCGGCCCGGAGACTACGAAGGTGATGTCGACGCGCGCCTGGCAAAGCTCAGCTGGCGCCAGGCGATCGCGGTCGGCACCTCGCAGGCCGCCGCGCTGATACCGGGGATCTCGCGGTCTGGCTTCACGATGGGCGGGGGCCTGATGGTGGGACTTTCAAACGAGGACGCGGCGCGTTATGGCTTCCTGCTGGCCACGCCGGTGATCTTCGCCGCGGCGGCGCTGAAGCTGCCCGAACTGCTGGGCGCACAGGGCAACGGCGTACGCGGGCCGGCGCTGGTGGCGGGGCTGTGCGCCGCGGTCACGACGTTCTTCGCGGTGAAGTTCCTGCTGCGCTTCTTCGAGACGAACCGCCTGACGCCGTTCGGCATCTATTGCGCCGGGCTTGGGATCGTCTCCACGCTGGTCTTCGCGCTGGGCGGATAGCCGCCGCTAAGCCCTAAGGCTGAGGGTCAGCCGGGCGGGTTTTGGGCCCGGTCTGAAACCAGGCGAACGCGAAGCAGGCGAGTGCCACCACCAATGCGGCGATGCCGTGCTTGGTGTGGTGATGGTTGGCCTCAGCGCTCCCGGCGGAGGCATGGCCTGGGAAGAACGAGGGCAGCGAGTGCTCAGCTGAGACGAAGTAAATGACGGCCACAACGATCAGCAGCACACCGAGCAGCACAGCCGGGACGATCAGTTTGCGCAGGTTGGGGTTCATCGCCGCAGAAGGGTAGAGCAAGAAGGCGCCCGGGGCATGCACGGGCGTTCTATGCACGCCATCATGGGAGCACGATGCCTGCACGGAGAACCCCGCCGAAGCCGCCAAAGATGTTCGAGACCCGCAGCCACGCCTGGCGGGAGGTTGGCCTGCTGCGCCAGATCAGCCCGCGGGTCGTCAAGCGCGCGCGCCTGGAGGCGCTCGTGCTCGTGCCGCTGTTCGTGGGCGTGGTGCTCCTCTACGACAACCGCGTGAGCCTGTTCGGCCGCCGGGTCGCCGCGAAGCCCGGGCCGCACGGCCACCCGGCGTACAAGTACCTGGAAGGAGCGCTCGAAACGCCGGTTCGCGTAGCGACGGTGCTCGTGCTGATGACCCTCGGCTGGGCGATAGCGCGAGACATCGGCCGCAGCCTGGGGCCGCCGCTGTTCCGGCGGCTGGACCCGGCGACGGCGGGGACCGTGGGGTTCCTGATCCGGTTGAGCACCGTTGTGCTGGCGCTGTTCGTGGCGTTGCGCGTGGCCGGCATCGAAGCAAGGACGCTGGCACTCGGCGGTGCGTTCACCGCTGTGATCTTCGGTCTTGCCGCCCAGCAGACGCTCGGGAACCTGATCGCCGGCACGGTGCTGCTGAGCGCGCGTCCGTTCCGCGTGGGGGAGCGTGTGCGGTTGCAGGGCGGGCCGCTGGCGGGTCAGATCGAGGGCACGGTCAGCTCGCTGGGGCTGCTGTACACGACGTTTGCCACGGGCGATGACTCGATCCTGGTGCCCAACAGCGTGGTGCTGAACGTGGCGGTGCTCCCGTTGCGCGAGCCGGAGGCGGTCAACCTGCGCGCGCGCCTGCGCGCCGGTATGACCCCCGGCGACCTGCAGGAGGCGCTCGAGAAGTCATTGCAGACGCCTCTGCGCGACGCTCCGCGCATCACGCTGGAGGAGCTCGACGGGGATGAGGTGGTCGTGAGGATCTCCGCCACCCCGAGGGTGGCGGCGGAGGGCCGTCATTTGGCGAGCGAGCTGCTGAGCATCGTCTCGCGCGAGACGCGCACGGGCGCTCAGGAGCAGACGCGATAGCGCAGGAAGAGCTGAGATTCGCTCTCGAGCACCGAGAGCAGCTCGAGCCCGAGGGGTGGATCGAACTCACCGCCGGCGAGGATCCGCAGCGCCCCGCCTGTGGCGGCTGGATCTCCCCCTGCCAGCCTGGGCGCGAGCGAGAGGAACAGCTCGTCCACGAGGCCTGAGAGCAGCAGCTGCGTGTTCAGGTGCGGGCCACCCTCACACAGCAGCGTGCGTACTGCGAAGCGCTCGCGCAGCTCGGTGAAGGCAGCGGGCAGGTCCAAGCGCCCATCGCTTCCGGCGCGCACGTAGTCGACCTGCGCGGCCACCCCCTGCAGGCTCGCCGCGGAGGGGGTCAAGATGACCACCCGCGCGGCGGGGTCGGCCAGCAGCGGGATGTCGCAGGGCAGCTCCAGGCGCCCCGAGACGATGCAGGCGAGCGGTTCATCGCTCAAGCCTCGCTCGCGCCGCAGGCGCCTGCGCGACTCCTCAGAGACGATCCGGCCGTAGCGCTCCGCACGCACCGTTCCCGCGCCGGCCATCACGCCGTCAACGGCGGTGCGCAGCCCGTGGAACAGCTCGCGGTCGGCGGGCCCCGAGATCGGCCCCGAGCGCCCGGAGATGCTCGCGCGGCCATCGGCGGTGCTCACCATGTTCAACAAGACGTATGGACGTTTCCGCCCGCCCACGCTCGGGGGGGCGCTGGCGAGCTGCTCCAGCCCGAGGGTGGCGATGACCTCCTGCACGGTGGCTGGTGTGCCAGGTGCGAGCAGGCGTTTGAGGGTGATTGGCTCGGGAACGATGGCGTCCGAGATATAGCAACTTGGCAACACACGCGGGGGGCGACCTGCTACGGTCACGCTGACTGGCCGGCGCAATAGACCGGCGAAAAGCAGTGCAAGCGCTCGCAGGTCGAAGCTCTAAGCAGCATCCTCCGCGTCGCAGCACGCATACCGTGGAGGAGTACCCACATGCCTACTGGCACAGTAAAGTGGTTCAGCGACGACAAGGGGTTTGGTTTCATCACCCCCGATGACGGTGACAAGGACCTGTTTGTCCATCACACCGGCATCAATGGCGAGGGTTATCGCTCGCTGCAGGAGGGCTCGAAGGTCTCATATGACCCCGAGCAGGGCGACAAGGGCCCCAAGGCCGTAAACGTCCAGTCGATTTAGTTCTGCTTCGCGGGGCTGGACCTCGCGAACGTGACTGCGACTTTCCGAGAGCCCGCAACGCGGGCTCTCGTGTTTAAGTAATTATCAAAGCTCCTCAGATGGCATCAGAACACGCCTTCAGGAGAGACCCCGGCGCTTTCGGATGGTTTCTAAAGCTCAAGCGCGCGAGTGCGCCGGCACGCACGGGCAACCGGGAAGCTGCGATCGGAGCGTATGCACTGCTTACGATCGTGCTCTGCGGCGCGCTGGTCGTGGTGCTGGCGGCGGACCGCCCGAGCCTGCTCTCCGCGACTACGCACGCGGGCTTCTTTCCCCGTTGGATGGCCGGGCCGCTGGGGGGGCTGCTGGAAGGTCTGACGCGCAGTACGAGGACGCTGAAGTACCTCTTCACGGGGGCGCTTGCGCTCATGTATGCGAGCTACGTGGTGGCGCTGAAATGCGCGCCGCGGCTGCAGGCCCGCTGGGCGATCGGTGCGGTGCTGGCGGTGCACGCAACCTTCTTCCTTGCCCCTCCGCTGGCGCTGACCGATGTGTTCAACTACATCAACTACGGGCGCATGGAGGTGGTGCATCATCTCAACCCGTATACGACGATCCCGATCCTCGAGCCGCATGGCGACCCGAGCTTCTATCTCTCCAACTGGCACCAGCTGCTGAGCCCGTATGGCCCGCTGTTCACACTGATGACCTTCGCCCTGGTCCCGCTCGGCGTGGCCGCGTCGTTCTGGGTGATCAAGCTGGTCCTCGGCGCGGCGAGCCTGGCGAGCATTTTCCTCGTGTGGAAGTGCGCGCGCCTGCTCGGCC
Organism: uncultured Solirubrobacterales bacterium; assembly: GCA_963817605.1. Classification (GTDB taxonomy): domain Bacteria; phylum Actinomycetota; class Thermoleophilia; order Solirubrobacterales; family Solirubrobacteraceae; genus Palsa-744. Next base: position 237,281 of record CAWFOV010000002.1, read on the forward strand.
GCGACCCGGTCGCGGCGATCGTGCTCGTCGGGCTGAACCCGATTGTGCTGGTGTGGGGGCTGGGAGGCGACCACAACGACTTCTTGATGATCTTTTTCATCGTGCTGGGCTTCTACCTGCTGCTCAAGGCCGGCGGGCCGGTGGCCGGGCGTGCCGGGGCACAGGAGGACGACCGCACTCAGGCTGTGGCTGGCAGTGAGGCACCGGCGGAGGGCCAGGTGGGCAGCAGGCGAGGTGATCGCGCCCGGCTGCACGAGCAGTTGCGCGGGTGGCTGTGGCCGCTCGCGCCGCTGGAGAGCGGCGCGGGAGTGGCGTTTGTGAGCGCAGCGGCGATCAAGGCTTCCGGGGCGGTTCTGATCCCGGTGGTGCTGGCGGCGATGCTCAGGACCCCACGCCGTGTCGTGCAGGTGTTGCTCGGCATGGCGGCGGCGAGTGCGGCCGTCGGTGTGGCGAGCCTGATCGCCTTTGGCTTGCACTTCCCCGATCTCAGCACCCAGAGCCGGCTGGTCACCAACGTGAGCGTGCCGAACCTGATCGGCCTCGCGATTGGCAGCGGCGGTGAGACCGAAACGCTGAGGGTGTTGCTGAGCGGTGTGCTGGCGTGCTCGGTGGCGCTCTGCTGCGTGCTCGCTTGGCGCAGGCGGGACTCGATCACGGCGTCGGGCTGGGCGAGCGTAGCGCTGCTCGTGACCCTCGGCTGGGTACTGCCTTGGTACGTGTTGTGGGTGCTGCCACTGGCGGCGCTGTCGGGCTCGCGCAAGCTGCGTACGGTGGCGCTCGTGCTGGGCGTCTATTTGATCATCGCCTGGGCTCCGGCCTCGGGCCTGCTGTGGAACGAGATTGGCTTCCATCCCGAGAAAACACCCCTGGGACACCTGCACCAGCGCTACGTCAAGGAGCTGTTGAACTAGTCCTCGTCAGGGCGCCGGCGCTCGCGCTTTCGCTGCGCGTCGCGGCGCTTTGAGTCCAGGCGCCTTGCCCGCGAGGCGGCGGTGGGACGGGTGGGACGCCGCTTGCGGGGCACGGCCAGCGCACGCGCCAGGCGCTCTGTGAGCCGGTCAAGGGCCAGCTCGCGGTTGCGCGCCTGGGAGCGCTCGTCCTGGGCGACCGCCGTAAGCCGCGGACCCGCACGCGCAAGGATGCGTGCGCGCTGTGACTCGCTGAGCGAGGGCGAGGCGAGCACGTCGAAGCTCGCTTCCACACGCGAGGCGGTGACGTTGGCGTGCTGGCCGCCCGGGCCCGAGGAGCGGCTCGCCCGCAGCGTGACCTCTGCCAGGGGGATCGCCAGCTCGCGGTTGACCTGGAGCAACCGCTGCTGGCTGGTCTGTGGCCGGTCCTCAGCCTCGTCCGCTGCAGGCGCCATTCAAGCTCACTTCGGCTGCTCCGCAGAGAGGTCGTGAATCGCTTTGACCCGCATCATCTCCTCACCCTCGGGCACGCGGCCGTCGCGGCCGATGTAGCCGTCCTTGCCACCGGCGATCAGGTAAATGGCATCGGCGTCGCCCGGGTTGCGGATCTTGCGCGAGGTGGCGGCATCTACGCGCGCGAGGCCGCCCTCGCCAAGACGCTGGACCGAGCCGTCGCCGAACACGATCTCGATTTCGCCGCGATGGACGAAGTAGAGCTCCTCCTGCTCGTCGTGATAGTGAAAGCCGCTCTCGATGCCCGCGGGCATCACGATCGCGTTCACGCCGAATGCAGTCACGCCAAGACCCTTGCGCACCTTGCGAAAGCCGGGTCCGTCCCCGAGGTCATCGAGATGACCGGCCGCCCAGCCCTCACCAGTCTTTACCGCCGGGTACTCAGTCGATGCCTCCATGTGTGCCTCCTTGTCAGTGGTCTGCCACGTAGCCGTCCTCGGGTGAGAGCGGCCTGCCCTCATCGGCCCATCGTCGCAGGCCGCCGCTCATCGAGTAGGCCTCATACCCGGAGGCGCGGAACGCCTGGGCTGCCATCGTTGAGCGGCTGCCCACGCGGCAGTAGAAGACCACCGGGCGCTCGCGCTCGATGCTCGCCGCCTGCGAGGTGAGCGTGACGAGCTCGATGTGGCGCGTGCCCGCGATGTGACCGGCCTCGCGCTCGTAGGCCTCGCGCACGTCGATCACCTGCGGGGCGGGGTCCTCCGCGAGCCACTCGGCGAGCAGCGCGGGGTCGATGTCGATGCCGGTTGTGGCTGTCATCGCGAACTGAGCGTAGCGGCGATGACTGGAAGCCATCCGAAAGCTCCTCAGATTGCGCTAAGCACAGCCTCTGAGGAAGTCTTGGACTTTTGAAACGGCTTTCTCAGTAACCGGCAGGCGGCTCTTCGTAAGGCTCGCGCTCGATTACGCGATCACGAACCACGCGGCCCCGCCGGGGGCCCCAGGCGAGCATGTAGAAGATCGAGATGAGCAGGCCAGCGATCCCGACGATCATCAGGATCAGTCCCACGGTCGTGATGTCGATGCCCGAAACGGTCGCTGTGACCGCATAGCGCAGGATTGCTCCAACGGCGATTAGGAATATCGATGTGCCGAGCGGCATGACAAGGACATACCCGCCTGGCGAAACCATAAACCTCTGCAAGGCGCTCGCTGCAAGCGATGGCTAGGTGAAGGCGAGCAGCGCGGGGCCGGCGCTGATGCCGGTTGTGGCTGTCATCGCGAACTGAGCGCAGCTAGGATCAAGCACGATGGAGGCGCTGAGCGACGTTTACACGATCCCCCAGGAGAATCTCGACTTCTGTCAGACAATCGGTCAGATCGCGCGGGAGAAGATCGCCCCGCGCTCAGCGGAGATCGACGAGCAGGCGGAGTACCCGTGGGACATCCGCAAGATCCTCGCTGAGCAGGACATCCTCGGTTTGCCGTTCGCAAGCGAGCATGGCGGCACGGGCACGGGCACGCTGATGCTGAACATGGCGGTCGAGGAGATCGCCAAGGTCGATGCCGCCTGCGCGCTGATCCTGATGGTGCAGGAGCTGGGCACGCTGCCGATCCAGCTGTATGGCACCGACGAGCTCAAGGAGCGCTTCCTGCCGCGCTGCGCCACGGGCGAGTGGTCTCCGGCGTTCGCCCTCTCCGAGCCCGAGGCCGGCTCGGACCCCGCCGGAATGAAAACGACCGCGGTGCTCGACGGCGAGGAGTGGGTGATCAACGGCACCAAGAACTGGATCTCCAACCTCGGGATCGCCGACTTCTACATCACCTTCGCCGTCACCGACCGCGAGAGCCGGCGCATCACCGCGTTCGTCGTCGAGGCCGACAGGCCGGGCTTCAGCGTCGGCAAGCTTGAGCACAAGCTCGGCATCCGCGCCTCGCCCACCGGCCAGCCGGTCTTCGATGAAGTGCGCGTGCCCCAGGCCAACGTGATCGGCGAGGCCGGCCGTGGCCTGTCGGTCGCACTGGGCACCCTGCAGCAGACGCGCCTGGGTGCCGCCGCGCAGGCCGTCGGGATCGCGCAGGGCGCCACCGACTACGCGGTCGCCTACGCGCGCGAGCGCGTCCAGTTCGGCGCGCCGATCATCGAGCTGCAGGCGATCCAGTTCAAGCTGGCCGACATGGAAATACGCACCGCCGCCGCCCGCGAGCTGCTGTACAAGGCGTGCGCGATGGCCGACCAGGGCCACCCGGAGCGGGGGAAGTACTCCTCGATGGCAAAGGTGTTCGCCTCGGATACAGCGATGGCCGTTACCGTGGAGGCTGTGCAGGTGCTGGGCGGCTACGGTTATGTCAAGGAGTACCCCGTGGAGCGCATGATGCGAGACGCCAAGATCACCCAGATCTACGAGGGCACAAACGAGATCCAGCGGCTCGTGATCGGCCGCACGCTGAAATAAAGGATTCCCACCCACAACCTGAGCTATGCGCGCTTCCAAGCCTCCCGGAGCCATCGGTCATCTGCGACGCGTCGGCATGGCCGCGCTGGTGGCGATGTCGCTGGGGCTGGTCGTGCTCGTTGTGGGCCAGGGCTTCAGCACGATCGGGATCGTGCGCTCGCTCGAGGATGTCGCACTTGGCCTGATCGTGGCGGTCGTGCTGATGGGTGGCGTAGCGTTCGTCGCCGTGCGCATGGCGGGCTGGCGGGACCCGGAGTCCGAGAGCGAGTTTGAAGAGATCGTGCGCCACTCCGAGACGCTCGCCCGCGAAGGGCTCGCGGTGGACCCGGACGAAGCGGAGTTCATGGAGCTCGATCCGCTCAACGACGAGGACTTCGAGGAGCTCGTGCGCGACGCACTCGACGACCTGCCTGACCTGCTGCGCAACGCGCTCAGCCACGTCGCCGTCGTGATCTCAGACGGTGGCCGACGCCAAGGTGCATACGGCCTCTACCAGGGAGGTCAGACCCGTCGCGACGACACGCACGATCGCATCGTGATCTTCCGCGACACGCTGAGGCGCGACTTCGGCCACGACGCCGATCTACTGCGCGAGCAGGTGGTCCGCACTGTCCGCCACGAGCTGGCGCATCACGTGGGCTTCGATGAGTTGGGCGTCAGCCGCTTCGATCTGTAGACGATCCCCTAGGATTCGCCGCCCGGTGCCCCCGGCAAACAACTAAGGAGATAGCCCCAGATGCCAGAAGCAGTGATCGTCGACGCCATTCGCACGCCTATCGGACGGGCAGCGAAGGGCTCATTGAAGACCGTGCGCGCGGACGACCTCGCGGCGATTCCCTTGCGGGCGCTGATCGAGCGCAACCCGAGGTCGACTTCAAGTCGGTCGGCGATGTGATGATGGGATGTGGTTACGGGGAGGGCGAGTCCGGCTACAACATCGGGCGTATTGCCTTGCTGCTGGCGGGCATCGACTATCACGTTCCGGGCTGCACGGTCAACCGCTTTTGCGCGTCTTCGCTGCAGACCACCCGGATGGCGTTTCATGCGATCAAGGCCGGGCGAGGGCGACACATACATCGCCGCGGGCGTCGAGGCCGTGAGCCGGGTCGGGCGGGGCAGCCAGTTCGAGTTCAACCACGCCGTCGACGGCTCCGAGGGATCGCTCTACAACGTCTACATCCCGATGGGCATGACCGCCGAGAATGTTGCGGAGGAGCGCAAAGTCAGCCGCGAGGCGCAGGATGAATGGGCGCTCGTCTCCCAGACCCGGGCGGTGGAGGCGGTCGCGAACGGAGCACTTCGACAAGGAGATCGTTCCGGTTACCGTGCCGGCGCACAAAGAGACGGACAAGGAGGGCAACGAGATCGACGTGCCCGAGACCGTCGTCTCCAAGGACGACGGCCCGCGGCCGGGAACGACGATGGAGGGGCTCGCGGCGCTCAAGCCCGTGTTCAAGGAGGGCGGCTCGGTTACCGCCGGCAACTCCTGCCCGCTCAACGACGGCGCCGCGGCGCTGCTGGTCATGTCCGAGGAGAAGGCCTCCGAGCTGGGCCTGAAGCCCCGCGCGCGCATCGTCGCCTCGACGGTCGCGGCGATCCGCCCGGAGGTCATGGGCCTCGGGCCGATCCCGGCCGTACAGAAACTGCTCGCCAACACAGGCATGTCGATCGGTGACATCGACGTGGTCGAGATCAACGAGGCGTTCGCCGCGCAGATCGTGCCGTGCATCGATGAGCTGGGTCTGGACCGGGACAAGCTCAACCCCTTCGGCGGGGCGATCGCTTTGGGTCATCCCTTCGGGATGACCGGCGCGCGCATCATGACGACGCTGCTGAATGACCTGGAGACGCTCGACGGGACCTACGGCATCGAGTCGATGTGTGTCGCTGGCGGGATGGGCATGGCGATGCTGGTGGAGCGGCTCTGTAAGCCTGAATCTGATTGGTGTGTAGCGCGGGCCGTGTGTGACGAGCGGCCCGCGCGGCCTATGTATCCAGCCCCGGGATCGGGTCGATCGGCAGCTCGCCATGGAAGGACTCCAGCTCTTCGAGGTCCCGTTGATCCTGGGGACGTGCCGCCAGGCGCTTGAAGCCGACGATGCTGCGCAGGCCGGCGATACGAGCAGGTTGTGCTCCAACCTCGGCGTCGATCGCATCTTTGACCACGGTGTCGTAGTCAAGCGGCGGCAGCCCTCCGCGGATGACGTCGACGATGCCGTGGCGGCTGCCTACGCGAAGGTGCTCGGCCCCAGCGACATCCTCTCTGCTCAGGACCTTCCCATCGCGCAGACGAGACGCTTCGATCCGGTCAAAAAAGCGAAGAATCGCCTCGTCGGTCTCCTCACCATCTGGCACCAACAGGTCTGAGTCCTTGGTCGCCCGCAGAAACCCGTTGGCGATCACGCTGAAGCCGCCGATCACGACGTAGTCCAGCCTGACCGCGTTGGCGTCGGCGACGACGCCGTCGAGGTCAGGACCAGAAGGCTCGTCTAGGGACATGGCCGGCGCGCATCGCCGAAGCCAGCAGCTTCACAGCCTGCTGAGAGAGCTTCTGACCTTGCGCGATGCGCTCAGACGGCGTCATCGCCCGCGCCGCTACTCTGATGGTACTCGCGCTTTTCACGATTGAGCTCGGCCCACTCAGCCTCGTGGCCGGGCTCCAGCAGCGTCTTGCGAGGACGGTCACCCATGGCCGCAAGTTTATCGCATCACGACAGCGGATGCAGCGTATTGTCTGCATCACTCCTGGCCGATCGAGACGGCTGTGCATGCCGCCCGTGGCTCAGCGCGGAGGCATACGCAGAGCGCCATCGAGCCGGATCGTCTCGCCGTTGAGCATGCGGTTCTCGACGATCTGGCAGGCCAGCTGCGCGTACTCGGCGGGCTGGCCGAGGCGCTGAGGGAAGGGCACGCCCGCGCCGAGTTTCTCGCGGGCCTCCTCGGGCAGGGCCCCGAGCAGCGGTGTGTCGAACAGGCCCGGGGCGATCGTGTTGACACTGATCCCGTACTGGGCGAGATCGCGTGCGGCGGGCAGGGTCATGCCAACGACACCTCCCTTGGAGGCCGAGTATGCGATCTGGCCGACCTGCCCGTCGAAGGCGGCGATCGAGGCCGTGTTCACGCAGACCCCGCGTTCGCGTCTCCTGACTGGGAATGCAGAGGGGCCCGGCTCGCCGTCCTGCGGCCGACTGCGCCACCCTCTAGGGGCTCGGTGGCGATCATTGCGGCAGAGGAGAAGCGCAGCACGTTGAACGTGCCGGTCAGGTTGATAGCGATCACCTTCTCGAAGAACTCGAGCGGATGTGGCCCGCGCTTACCAGCGATCTTCTCCGCCCAGCCCATGCCCGCGCAGTGGATGCTGATGCGCAGGCCGCCGGTGCCGGCGCGGCGCCGGACACCGCGGCCTCTACCTCATCAGCGTCGTGACGTCGGCGTGCTCGAAAGCCGCCCGCTCGCCCAGTTCTGCGGCCAGCGCATGGCCGCGCTCGTTCGTTGACGTCGGCGATCGTGACGAGCGCCCCACGCTCGTGAAATGCACGCACGGTCGCCTCGCCGAGTCCCGAGGCGCCCCCTGCGACGAGTGCCGAGCTGCCATCGATCTGCATCGCCGGGACCCTATAGGCCAGCGTCTGTCCGAGTCCTCAGCGCGGGCCGAGGTCTCAGGATGGCCGGCCGGTCAGAGCGCGCCACGCGTGAAAGGGTCAGCGCGAACAGCTCTTCAGGATCGGTGAACCAGCGAACGAGCTCCATTCCCGCGGCGGAGAGATCGCCCTCGAGCCGCTCGGGCGTGAACTTGGCGCTGATCTCCGTGCGCATTTCCTCACCAGCGTCGAAGTGCACCGCCAGGTCGAGCGCGCGCACCAGCGTCGTGTGCTCGCGGCGCGCTCGCAGGCGCATTTCGATCCACTCTTGTCACGGTCGAACAGCGCGATGTGATCGAAGTCCTCGGGCTCGAAGTCGGCGCCGAGCTCGCGGTTGAGCACGCGCAGAACATTACGGTTGAACTCCGCGGTGACGCCCTGCGCGTCGTCGTAGGCGGCCTCGAGGACGTCCTGGTCCTTGACGAGGTCGGTGCCCATCAGCAGGTGGTCCTCCGGGCCGAGCAGGCGGGCGATCGCGCGCAGGACGCGCCGGCGGCTGCCGGGCAGGAAGTTGCCGATCGTGCCGCCGAGGAAGGCGACGATCCGCGACCCGATGGCGCTCGGCACCTGGTCGAGGTGACGCTCGAAGTCGCCGATCACGCCGTGTACGCGCAGGCCCGGGTACTCGTCGGTGAGCGTCTGCCGCGCATTCGCGGACCATGCTCTCGGTCACGTCGACCGGCACGTAGCGCTCCAGCGTGCCGGCGGCGTGCAGCGCGTCGAGCAGCACGCGCGTCTTCGCGGCCGTGCCCGAGCCGAGCTCGACGAGCTCGACGGCGCCCGTCAGGGCTGACAGCTCGCGGCGTGCCGCTCGAGGATCGCGCGCTCGGCGCGGGTCGGGTAGTACTCGGGCAGCTCGCAGATCGGTCGAACAGCTCCGCTCCGCGCGCATCGTAGAAGTGCTTGGGCGGCAGTTCCTTGAAGGGCCGCGTGAGACCGTCGAGCACGTCGTCGGCGAGCGAGCGTTCCTCGGCTGCCCTCCAGGTGCGAGTCGATCGGATCGCAGTCTCGTCGAGGATTGACGATCGGCTCCATCACGCTGCTCGCTTGCGCCAGGCGCACACCGGCGAAGATCTGCCGGCGCTCCGGCAGGTCCCAGTTGCGGAAGGTCAGGCTGGCAACGCGGGGATGCGTCGCCCACGAGCCGCCGCGCAGCACGCGGTAGTCCTCGCCGAAGAACACCTCCGAGTACTCGCGGTACGGGTGGGCGGCGAAGCCGGGATAGCCGTGGAAGGTGCTGCTCGTCCACTCCCAACCGCCCCGATCGCCGCGGGTGCCCCGCTGCTCCCTCCTCGCCGCCTTCTCCCACTCGGCCTCGGTGGGCAGGCGCGCACCGTGCGCTCGGGCGAAGGCGTCGGCCTCGAACCAGCGAGACGTGGCAGACGGGTGCGTTGGGTCGGCCCGTCGCCACCGGCGGGTGATGGGTGATGTCGTACTCCTGCTTCCACGCCCAGCCCTCGGCCGACCACCACTCGCGCCGCTCGTATCCGCCGCCCTCGCTGAAGCGCATCCAGCTCGCGTTGCTCACCGGCTGACGCGCGATCTGAGAAGGCGGCCACCTCGACGGTGTGACGCGGGCGCTCGTTGTCGTAGGCGAAGCCCTCGGGATTCGGCGCCCATCGCGAAGGGGCCGCTCGGGATCGCCAGTCCAGCCTCTCGGATCGAGGCTTCGCAGCGGCGCGTCGAATCGCGCTCGCTCGCGGTCCGGCAGCAGGTCGGCGATCGCCATCGTCTGGCGCATCGTCTCGGAGTGCTGGAGCTCGTGGCGCAGCACCATCTCGTAGATGATCCCGTCGCCGAGCCGTTCTGGGTCGATCGCCTCAGCCACCCGGGCACGGACGGCCGCCAGATAGTTACGCGCCTCAGCCGGTCCGAGCGTCTCGATCTCCCCACGCATCGCGCGCGGCGTCTCGAACGCGTCGTACAGCTCCGCCAGGTCGGGACGCAGCAGCTCCAGGCCCGCGTGGCGATGGGCCAGCCACAGATCCTCGTAGGCAGCGATGTGGCCGAGGTCCCAGACGAGCGGGCTCATGATCGGCGAGTGCACGCGCTCCAAGTCCTCGTCGCTGAGCCTGGCGATCAACGCGAGCGTGCGCTCGCGGGCCTCTTCCAGGCGGCGATCGCCTCCTGTGGGCTTGGCGCGGCGGCGTTATGGGTCGCGGTGGCGGTGGTGGCCATGGCTTTGCCGATTCCTACTGTAGGACCTCGCGCTCAGTCTGGTTCATCGTCCCACCGGACCTGGGGAGGCCGCGTCGTCGACGATCACGGTCAACCGCTCTGCGCTCCAAGCAGGCTCGCGGGAACGTGGCGGCTCGGCTCGGCCAGCGCCGCGGCGATCGCGTCGGCCTTGCCGGCGCCGGTCGCCAGCAGCAGGCAGCGCCGCGCGGCTCGCAGCACCGCAAGGCTCAGCGTGATCCGCTCGGGCGGCGGCTTGGGCGAGTCGTGAACCGCAAGGCAGATCGCGCCGGAGCCGGCGTCCAGCGTGGGCGCTCCGGGGAACAGAGACGCGACGTGGCCGTCGGGGCCGATGCCGAGCACGATCAGGTCGAGTACTGGCAGGTCGGATGAGTTCTCATCATCGGGCGGGACGCGTTCGCGCAGCGCCGTCGTCATAGCGCTGTGCGCCCTGCACTGGCCCCAGCTCACCCTCCATGCGGTGGACGTGCGCGGGATCGACTCCGGCTGGGCGCAGGAGCGTCTCGGCGGCGAGCCGGTAGTTGCTCTGCTCGTCCTCGGGTCCCGACGCAGCGCTCGTCGGCGAACCACACCTCGACGCCGTCCCAGTCATCGAGCTCGCCGGCGAGCAGCTCGTAGGTGCGCGCGGGGGTGGAGCCGCCGGAGAGCGCGAGATGCGCGACGCCGCGCTCATCGCGTGCACGGCGCAGCCTCGCGGGCGATCTCCACGGCGGCGCGCGCGGCCGCCGCCTCGGCGCCGGGGAATGTGCGTCAGGCGAGTCAAGGCAGCATCGCCTGGGCGGCCCGCAGCGCGGGCCGGTAGGTGGGGTCGCGCAGCAGCGCCTGGCGGATGCCCTCGCCGAGGATGCCCGCCTCGCCGCGGGAGGCGCCGAGGATCGTCCATTCGCGCTCGTTGCCCTGTCACGTCGCGGCGGTGGGCGCGCAGACCACCCGGTCCGCGGTCCAGGCGCAGCTGGAGGCCCGAGCCGTCTCGATGCTGCAGGCCCGCCAGGCCGCGCACCTGCTGCTCGGGGGCGGCCTCCAGGCGCAGGGCGATGTCGTGTGCGCTGGGCGCTTGCCTTGCCGCTCAGAGCGTCACCGTCGATGCGCTCGTCGATTCCAGGCGTCCAGCCCAGGCGCGAGGCCAGCCAGCCGACCAGCAGCATCGCCGCGACGGTCGAGTCGGGGTGGTGGCGAACGGTGATCGCGCACGATCTCCTCCAGCCCGGCGCGCAGAGCAGGCGGGTCGAAGGTGGCGGCGATCCGCTCGCGCCAGGGGGTCGACCGCAGCCAGGCGAGATCGACCACGTAGGCGCGCGCCGAGTAGTGCGCAGGCACGCTCGATCGCCTCGTGCCACACGGGCTCGTCGATCGGAGTCCAGCAGCATCGCCTGCGCCAGCTCCAGCAGCGCGTCGGCCGCCTCGGGGTGGCCGTGGGGCGACCACAGCAGGGTCGGCAGGTCGCTCACCACGAGCGGATCGGCGATGCTCAGCAGATCGTCCAGGTGGCGATCGCCGATCTCGACGATCACGGTCTCGCGTAACAGGACGAGCTCGCCCGGGCTTGGGGTCGTCTTCGGCGGCGACGCTCGCGCGCGCGTCCAGGCGCTCGCGCTCGGGGTCGTAGGAGAGCACGATCAGGCGCGAGGCGTGATAGCGGCCCACGCCGCGCAGGCGGTTGGCGATCTCGCCGCTCCACTCGGCTCTCGACGAAGACCACCATGTTGAGCACGCGCGCCGGGACGTAGCCGCCGTTCTCGGCGTGGCGCTCGGCCAGCAGCTCGCGCAGCGCCGCTTCGATCGCGTCGGGCGTCGTCCCCTGCTCGCTCCAGACTGCATCGCTGACGGCTCGCCATCAGATCAGATGGCCCGCCAGTGGTGGCCGTCGAGCAACAGGTCGTTCGCCTCGCGCGGTCCCTGCGAGCCCGCCTCGTATTGAGGCAGCCCGCCCGCTCGTCCGTCGATCCGCTCGTCCGTTGGCTCGTCCGTCTGCGGGCCGGGCGTCTCTGACCACGCCTGCAGGATCGGGTCGCAGATGCGCCATTGCGCCTCGACCTCGTCGTTGCGGGTGAACAGCGTCGGCTCGCCGCGCATCGCGTCCATGATCAGCCGCTCGTAGGCCTCCGGCGACTGCGACATGAACGAGGTGCCATAGAGGAACTCCATGTTCACCGGGCGGATGACGCATGCGGCGTGCCCGGGAATCTTGGCGCCGAGCTGCAGCGTCACGCCCTCGTTCGGCTGCAGCGTCAGCACCAGCTGGTTGGGCTTGACCCCGAGCGAGCCGTCCTGGCTGAAGGCGAGGTGGGGGACGGGCTTGAGCGTGATCGCGATCTCGGTGATCTTGCGGGCCAGGCGCTTGCCCGCGCGCAGGTAGAAGGGGACGCCCGCCCAGCGCCAGTTGTCGACTTCCAGACGCAGCGCGGCGAACGTCTCAGTCGTCGATCCGCGGGCGCACGCCCTCCTCTTCGCAGGTAGCCCGGCACGTCCTCTCCGCCGGAGTGCCCGGCGGCGTACTGGGCGCGCACGGCGATCTGCGGGAATCTCCTCGAGCGTGGGCTCGTGGATCGCGTGCAGGACCTTCACCTTCTCGTTGCGCACTTCCTCGGCGGTGAAGCTCACCGGCGGCTCCATCGCCACGTGGCAGAGCAGCTGGAGCATGTGGTTCTGGATCAGGTCGCGCAGTGCGCCGGCGTGGTCGTAGTAGCCCGCGCGGCTGCCGATGCCGATGTCCTCGGCGGCGGTGATCTGCACGTGGTCGATGTAGTTGCGGTTCCACAGCGGCTCGAACATGCCGTTGGCGAACCGGAACGCCATCATGTTCTGGACCGTCTCCTTGCCCAGGTAGTGGTCGATGCGGAATACCTGAGCCTCCTCGAAGACGCTCAGCACCTGGCGGTTGAGCTCGAGCGCCTCTTGCAGCGAGGTGCCGAACGGCTTCTCGATGATCACTCGCACCTCGGCGGGTGGGGCTTCGTGCTGGGACAGGCCCTGGTCGCCCAGCTTGCTCGACGATCAGCGGGAAGAAGCTCGGGGCGGTCGACAGGTAGAAGGCGCGGTTGAGCTGCTCGCCGGCGTGCTGCTCGAACTCGTCGAGCACCCGCTCGAGCTTGGCGTAGACGGAGTCGTCGTCGAATTCTCCGGGGACGTACTTGACGTCCTCGAGCAGGCCCGCAAGGACATCCTCGTCGGGCGTGCGGCGGGAGAACTGGCGGATCGCCTGCTCGCACTCATCGCGGTAGTCCTCGTGGGCTTTTCTCTTTGCGCGACACGCCCACCAGGTGAAAGCGCTCGGGCAGCGCGCCCTCGTGCGCGAGGTTGTAGAGCGCGGGCAGCAGTTTGCGCTTGGCCAGGTCGCCGGTGGCGCCGAAGATGACGAGCGTCGTCGGGGCGACCGGCAGGCGCTCGAGCCCTGCGACGAGCGGGTTCTCGTCCTCGCCGGCGAGCGGGCTCTCGGGTGGGTGGGGCTTGATCCGGCGCCACGCTCACCCACCTTTGGTCGCGCCGCGGCCTTCGGTCGCGCCGCCGCTTTCGGCTTGCGCCGCCGCCGGGCGCGCTCTTCACGGCGTGCCCGCCGAACTGGTTGCGCAGCGCCGCGAGCACGCGGTGGGTGAAGTCGCCGTTGCCGCGCGAGTACAGGCGCGCGTACAGCGAGGCGGTGATCACCGGGGTGGGCACGTCGTGGGCGGTGGCGTCCTCGATCGTCCAGCGGCCCTCGCCGGAGTCCTCGGTGTAGCCCTCGATCTCCTCCAGGTCGTTGCCGTCGGCCTCGAACGCGCGCGCGGCCAGTTCGCACAGCCACGAGCGCACGACCGAGCCCTGGCCCCACAGGTGCGCGATCTTCGCGTTGTCGAGCTCGTACTCGCACTTGTCGAACAGGTCGAAGCCCTCCGCGTAGGCCTGCATCAGGCCGTACTCGACGCCGTTGTGGACCATCTTCACGTAGTGCCCCGCGCCGGACGGGCCGAAGCGCAGCCAGCCGCGCTCACCGATCGCGGCGACGCTCTGCCGCGTTGGTCTCGGGCGCGAGCACGTCGAGGATCGGGGCGAGGCGCTTGACCGCTTTGGGCGGTCCGCCGACCATCATGCAGTAGCCGACCTCCAGGCCCCACACGCCGCCGGAGGTGCCGACGTCGACGTAGTCGATGCCCTTGCTCTTCAGCTCCTTGGCGCGGCGCTTGTCGTCGGTCCACTTGGAGTTGCCGCCGTCGACGATCGTGTCGTCGCGGTCGAGCAGCTTGGCGAGCTTGTCCACGGTCTCCTGCGTCGGCTCGCCGGCCGGCACCATGATCCACACCAGGTCGCGGGGGCGTCAGCTGCTTGACGAGGTCCTTCAGCGAGGACGCGCCGGCGGCGCCGTGCTTGACCGCCTGCTTGACCGCGTGCTCGTCGAAGTCGAACGCGACGACCTCGTGCTCGGAGTCGCGGCGGATGCGGTGCACCATGTTGCCGCCCATCTTGCCCAGCCCGACGAAGCCGATCTGAGTCATCCGCAACAGCTCCTTGATCGTCGTGGTCAGCGCGCGCAGCGCGCTCGACGGGGTCCTCGCCCGCCAGCCGCACCCGCTCGGCCGGCAGGCCGAGCTCGCGCAGCGTCTGCAGGTCGCCGGTCGCCTGGGCGTTCTTGAGCGTCGTGAACGTGTAGGGCTTGCCGGGGATCTCCACGTCCTCGGGGCCGTCGTGGAGCAGCTGCAGGAAGCGCCCGGTCTTCGGGCCGCCCTTGTGGAACTGGCCGGTGGAGTGCAGGAAGCGGGGCCCATAGCCGAATGTCGTCGTCGCCTTCGTGGCCTGCGCGGATCGTCATGCGCAGCTCGGCCACGGCCGCGTCGAAGCCGGGCGGAGGGCTGGACGTAGCCCATGATCGCCACGTAGTCCGGCGGCGAGGCCTCACCGAGGAGTGAGTGCAGCGTGGCCTGCGCTGCGCCGGGCGTCCCGGGCAGCTCGTGCCGGGATTCGTACTCCGCGAGCACGCGGTTGGTTGCGTCCTTGGCCTGTTGCACGTTGGGCTGGTCGAAGGGGTTGATCTGAAGGCCCCAGCCGGCGACCGCGATGGCGATCTCCGCGAGCAGGAACACGCGGCCGAGGTCATCAGGGCCGCGGGTGGGGATCGTGATCACGGGATGGCCCGCCTGGGCGAGTGCCGTGCATGCGCGAATCGGCAGCCGGGCTCGGGCGTCAAGATGTCGGGCAGGTAGGCGAACACGCGATCCTCGCCATACACGGGCGGCTCCCCGAGCGGCTCATCGGCGACGGGCAGGATGCCCGTGCCGCGCTTGCCGGTGGACTCGGCGACGAGCTGCTCGAGCCACAGCCCGAGGCCGGGTAGCGACTCGGAGATCACGAACGTGAGCTTGTTGCGCCCAGCGCGGGCGAGTGCGCTGAGCGCGGCGCCCAACCATACACTCGCGGGGAGCGCTTCTGCCTGCGCGTCCGTCCCGGCGACGGGTGTCTGCCACGCTGTGGATGCGCCCTGCAGCAGCGTCCGCACATCGGTCCCGGTCAGCGCCGCTGGCACGATGCCGAACGGCGAGAGCGCGCTGTAGCGCCCGCCGATGTTTGGATCGCCCGTGAACACCTTCCTGAAGGAATGTTCCGAGGCGAGCTGCTCCAGGCCCGAGCCGGGGTCGGTGATCGCCACGAAGCGGGAGCCATCTTCGAGCGAGAGACCAGAAGTGGGCGAACAGCGACAGCGGCTCGATCGTGCCTCCCGACTTGGAGGAGACGATGAACAGCGTTCTCTCCAGCTCGACCGTGTCTCCGATCGCGCGGATCGTGGCCGCGTCGGTCGAATCGAGGACGTGCAGCGCAGGGCGGTCCGGGCGGTGGCCGAAGCAGCGCCGCAGCACCTCCGGCGCCAGCGAGGAGCCGCCCATGCCGAGCAGCACGATGCCGGCGAGCCCCTCGCTGCGGATCTGCTCCGCGAATGCCTCCAGGTCATCGAGAACGCCCGCATCCGTTCTGCGATCGTCAGCCAGCCGAGGCGGTCTGCGATCTCCGGTGGGGTAGATGGGGTGGGCGGGGATCCCGTCGCCCCCCACAACGTGGCGTCTCGCACGAGCGACCCTGCCGGCCACATCCTCATTCAAGGCCAGCGCGAGCTGCTTGGCGACCGCGTCCTTTAGGGCGCCGGGGATAAGAGCCTCGACGGTGAGGGTGGGGTCGCTCACGACACGATCGTAGTCGGCTTTAGTGCTGGTGTAGGTTTCGGGTCCCAGAGATGTCCCGGACACCGATCTTGAGCCCCGATCCCACCCCCCAGCTGCCGGATCGCAATCTGGCCCTCGAGCTCGTTCGCGTGACGGAGGCGGCGGCGCTGGCGGCGGCGCCACTAGTCGGGATGGGCGACAAGGAGGCGGCCGATCAGGCGGCGGTCGACGGTATGCGCTACGCGCTGCGGTCGGTGTCGATGGACGGTCTCGTGGTGATCGGCGAGGGTGAGAAGGACGAGGCGCCGATGCTGTATAACGGCGAGCACATCGGCGACGGCTCGCCACCGGCAGGTCGACATCGCGGTCGACCCGCTGGAGGGCACGACGCTGGCGGCGCACGGCATGCCGAGCGCGCTCGCGGTCATCGCCCTGTCGACGCGGGGCACGATGTTCGACCCTGGCCCGTGCGTGTACATGGAGAAGATGGCGGGCTCTCCCGAGATCGCCGATCTGCTCGACCTCGACCGCCCGTTGGCAGAGACGGTGAGGCTGGTGGCTGAGCGCAAGGGCACTCAGCGTTCGGCGACGTGATCGTTGTCGTGCTCGACCGCCCGCGCCACGAGGAGGGCGTGCGGGCGATCCGCGAGGCGGGCGCGCGCGTGCGGCTGATCTCCCACGGGGATGTGTCGGCGTCGCTGCTGGCGGTCACCGAGCGCTCACCGGTGGACTTGCTGTGGGGCATCGGCGGCACTCCGGAGGGGGTGATCTCGGCCGCGGCGATCAAGTGTCTCGGCGGGCAGATCCTGGGGCGAGTGTGGCCCCGTGACGAGCAGGAGCGCGCGGCGGCGCTCGAGGCCGGCTACGACCTCGAGCGGGTGCTCACGCGCGACGACCTGGTCGCAGGCGATGACGTGTTCTTCTCCGCTACGGGTATCACCGACGGTGATGTACTGCAGGGCGTGCACTACCCAGCGCCGGCGGCGCGACGACCGAGTCGCTGGTGATGCGCACGCGCTCGGGGACGATGCGGCGGGTTCGCGCCCGCACGACCGCGCCAAGCTGAGGGCGGTCAGCGGCGACCGGTTCTAGGAGTCGTTTGCGGCGAAGCGTCCGACGCGCGACTCGGCCAGGTCCAGGCGCAGCGAGCGAGCGCAGGAACCGTGGGTGATGATCACGTGGATCTTCGACTGCGTCGCGCCGTAGACGCGGCGGCCGAGCCCGAGGCGATCGCGGGGTAGAAGCCGGCCACCTCGATCTCGACGTGCAGGCAGGCGTGGGGCGCCGCGAGGCCGGTCCGGTCGGCCGTGCGCCTCGACCCGCAGGGCGACGAACCTCGATCTGCAGGTAGCCGCCGCCATCGCGCCCGCGCCTGGCGACCAGCAGGCCGCGCGCGATGCGCCAGCGAACGAGTCCACGCAGCGGCTCGAGCTCGTACTCGGGCGCCGCGAAGCGTGATCAGCTTCAGCGTCGGCAGAAGCAGCACGAGTGCGCGCCCGTGCGCGGTGTAGCGGACGCGAACCAGACCGAGCGTGACGCGCGCGAGGAAGCGCCAGTAGGTGCGGGCCAGGCGCTCGAGGTACATCGGCGACCAGAGCTCCGTCAGCGCGGCCTCCGGCAGGCTCAGGTCGGCGGCCTGAACTCGAGCGCATCGCGCCGGTGCGCTCGTCTTCGGAGGTGCGGTCCTCGAGGTTGGCGATCGTCGCGATCTTCATCGCTTGCAGGCTATCCCTGCGCTCGGCCGCGCCGCGTCCGCAAGTTGCTGATATTCAAGGTCTGTGAGCGACGACTCCCTGGATCCGCGTCTGGCCGAACGTCTCGCGCGTGCGGCGCGAGCGGCGCAGACGCTGAGCGAGACGCTGTGGGAGGCGTTGCACGAGGAGCTGGCCGACCGCACGCTGGCAGCGCGTCGCCGAGCTGTCGCGAGCGCCTTGGCGAGGTCGCCGCGATCGTCGCGTTGCTCGCGCGCGCAGACGCTCGCGTGCCACAGCCGCCCGCTGCGCCGGCCACTCGCAGCACTGGTGATGCCCGGCGCAGCTGAGTGGCCTGTGGCTCGCGCCGCGGGTGTGGCAGCCGGGCAGCTCGGCACCGCCGCGGGGGCCGAGGCGAGCATCCAGCCACGCACGGCAGCCGTGCTCGTCGACGAGATGGCTCCAGTGGAGCCACCAGGGACGGGCGAGCCGCTCGCGCGGGCGAGGCCCGAGATCGAGATCCGCGACGTTCGCGGCGAGGAGGGGCCTGCCGCTTGGATTGGGTCGATCGGGCGCCGGCTCGAGCGTCACGCGCAGGACTCCTCGCCGTTTGCGGTGCTGCTAGTCGAGCTCGTTGACATCGAGCATCTGCATCGTGCCGGGCCCAAGGGCTCGGTGTCCAGCCTGGTGAGCCAGGTGGAGGATGCGCTCGCGCGGGAGCTGCGCCCAGCCGATTCGTTCACGCGCGAGCGCCCCGGCAGGTACTGGCTCATTGCCGGGCTCACCGACGGGGCCGGCGCACGGGTGCTGGCAGGGCGGCTGGCAACAGCGGTGCGCTCCTCGGCAAGTCACCGGGACAGCGCCCCGGAGGTGGTGGTGGGCATCGCGGTGTGTCCCGATGACGGGCTGCAGGCCTCGGCACTGGCCGCGCACGCGGACGTGGGGCTGTATGCCGCGCGCGCTGCCGCAGGCCGTTCGATTAGGCCAGCCCGGCCGGCGTCAGCCCGCGACAGCGCCGCCGGTGAGGGTGGCGGCACGTGAATCGGCAGGCTCACCGAGGGAAGGCGTGTTGGGGACGGCGCCGACGACGACGGGTGCCGATGCGGACGGTCTCTTCGATTCCGAGCGCCTGGGCGGCAGCCGCGGTCAGGTCCCAGTCGGCATCGTTGGCGTAGGGCCCGCGGTCGACGACCGGCAGGGTCAGGCGCTGACCGTGGTAGGTGACCTTGACGAGCGTGCCGCAGGGAAGCTTGCGGTTGGCGACACCGACGGTGGCGGGGGTGAGCGTCTGCCCGCAGGCCGTCTTCTGACCGTAGAAGCCGGGCCCGAACCAGGTGGCGATGCGCGGTCTTGTGGACTTTTCGCTGACGGTGACGGGCTCGCGCCGCCGGGGCGGTGCCGGTTGCGTTCGCCGTGCCGGCGAGCGCGCTCGGCGCGAACGCCACGCAGGCAAGCGCGACGAGCAGGGCGAGGAGGATCGTCGTTGTAAATCTGGCTTCGCATCGTCATCGAAGCGCCTACGGGGTGAGCTGACGGGCTCGCGCGGTCTGAGAGACGGCGCTACGACCAAGAAAGGTCGATTCGCCCCCGCGGATCACGTCTGATCCGCATTGGGTCCCCCGTCTTCCGCAACCTGAGTCACGGAAGCTCGGCGTGGGCGGCGAGTATACAGTTCCCCGCTGACGAGGTCGCGGACGTCGCGGAGTTATGACTCAGCGCCCTGCACAGCACGCAACCTGGGGCCGATCGTGCGCGATCCCAGCGACGAGTTCTCAGTTGAGCGCAGACGCGAGAGGAGGTCCTTGAGCACGCGCCCGCCGGTCGTGAGGCCGGTCTTCGCGAGCTCGCCGGCGAGCTCGGCCGCGGAGGCGAGCAGCATCGACGTTGCCCCGGCGGGCTGGACGGGACCGCTGACCGGGTCGCTCTCGGACTCGAAGCCCTGCCGTGGGCGCGGGTTCCTCGGTGGTCCAGAGCTGGGCGGTGAGGGCTTCGTGCGCTTGCCCGCGGGAGCCTCCGCGTCACTCGTCGTCGGGGGGCTTCCGCTGGCCTGTGGAGCGCGGTTGGGGCTCGCTCGGGGCTTTCGCGGACGTGGCGGTGCGGCGTCGCGTCGCGCGCTGGCACGCTGGGGACGGGTGCGAGGCAGGCTGGCGAGGATGCCGTCGAGCGGGCGAGGCGTCCTTTTGCCGGACCGGCTCGCCCGGCCGGGTGGTCGCGCGAATGCTCCTCGCCGCTGGAAGAATCGCTCATGCGCGTTAGCATAGGGGCCAGAGAGATACGTTCGAGTTGTAACGTTGGGCAGGCTTCGGCCGTAGTGTCCGATGGAGTAGTGCGTCCTCAGCCAGAATCCGGCGTGGTTGGCGCAGTCGCCCCCGGGTTGCCCAACGACAGAAGAAACGGAAATAGATGTCAGTAGTCGAATTGCAGGAGCTCGATGAGGTAAAGGGCCTGCTGGCCAAAGGGCAGCAGGTGGGCGTGCTCACCTACGCGGAGATCTCGACGGCGATGTCGGAGCTCGACCTGGACGAGTCCGACGTCGAGGAGCTGCACGGGTTCCTGGAGAAATCGGAGATCGAGCTCGTCGAGGAGATCGACCCGGCGACGGCCGCGGCCTCGCAGGTCGAGCGTGCGCCGGACAAGCGCGGACGGCGCAAAGCGAAAGCGGCGCTGGATTTGAAGCCGGACATGACGACCGACTCGCTGCAGCTGTTCTTGAAGGACATCGGCAAGGTGCGGCTGCTGACCGCGCAGGAGGAGGTCGACCTGGCCAAGCGGATCGAGCGCGGCGATCTGGACGCGAAGCAGAAGATGGTCGAGTCGAACCTCAGGCTGGTCGTGTCGATCGCGAAGAACTACCGCAACCAGGGATTGCCGTTCCTGGACCTGATCCAGGAGGGCACGCTCGGGCTGGTGCGGGCCGCGGAGAAGTTCGACTACCGCAAGGGCTTCAAGTTCTCCACGTACGCGACCTGGTGGATCCGCCAGGCGATCGCGCGCGCGCTGGCGGACAAGGCGCGGACGATCAGGATTCCGGTGCACGTGGTCGAGAAGCTGAACAAGATCGGCCGCGCCGAGCGCAAGCTGGTGACCGAGCTGGGGCGCGAGCCGACCGCCGCGGAGATCGCGGAGGTGACGGGCATCGACCCGGAGGAGGTCGACTCGATCAAGCGCTCCGCGCAGGCGCCGGTGTCGCTGGAGAAGCCGGTGGGCGACGAGGAGGAGTCGGAGTTCGGGCAGTTCATCGCCGACGAGCGCGCCGAGTCCCCGTATGAGCGCGCGGCGGAGATCCTCACGAAGGAGGCGCTGCGAGAGGCGCTGGAGAACCTGAGCTACCGCGAACGGCGCGTGCTCGAGCTGCGCTATGGCCTCGGCGGCGAGCACCCGCGGACGCTCGACGAGGTGGGCCGCACGTTCAACGTGACCCGCGAGCGGATCAGGCAGATCGAGAACCAGTCACTGAAGAAGCTGCAGTCGCTCGCAGAGGCACAAAAGCTCCGCGACGTGGCG
This sequence comes from uncultured Solirubrobacterales bacterium, assembly GCA_963817605.1. Taxonomy (GTDB): domain Bacteria; phylum Actinomycetota; class Thermoleophilia; order Solirubrobacterales; family Solirubrobacteraceae; genus Palsa-744. The sequence goes on from CAWFOV010000002.1 coordinate 258,255, forward strand.
TAGCCTCGTCCACGGCCTCCTTCGGCATTCAAGCCTCGCGGCGGGTTTGCCGATCTGAAGGCATGTTCGATGTGCAAGAGGCGCTGCGGGAGCTCGTCAAGCGAGAGGGCTCAGATCTGCACCTGAAGGTGGGCAGCACGCCGCTTTACAGGGTGCACGGACATTTGGCGACCGAGCCGGAGGGTGCAGTGCTGAGCGCGGAGGACACCGAGCGGACACTGCGAGAGTTGCTTGGCGACGAGGCGAAGCTGCAGGAATTCGCCGAGGAGCACGAGGTCGACTTCTCCTTCGAAATCCCCGGCGTGGCGCGCTACCGTATCAACGCGTTCCGCCAGCGCGGAGTGATCTCGCTGGCGTGTCGCGCGATCCCGCACAAGATCTCGACGATCGACGAGCTGTCGCTGCCGTGCGGTGGTCAAGGAACTGGCCGACGAAGAGCGCGGGATCGTGCTGCTGACGGGGACGACGGGCTCGGGCAAGTCGACGACGCTGGCGGCGATGATCGATCACATGAACGAAACGACGAGCAAGCACGTGGTGACGATCGAGGACCCGATCGAGTTCGTGCACACGGACAAGAAATCGGTGATCAACCAGCGCGAGGTCGGCATGGACACGGCTTCGTTCAAGCGCGCGCTGCGGCGCGTGCTGCGCCAGGACCCGGATGTGATCCTCGTCGGCGAGATGCGCGACGAGGAGACGGTGCAGACGGCGCTGTCAGCGGCTGAGACCGGGCACCTGGTGCTGTCGACGATCCACACGGTCGATGCGGCCGAGTCGATCAACCGGATGCTCGACTTCTTTCCGCCACACCAGCACGGCCAGGCGCGCAGCATGATCGCCGGCACGATCAAGGGCGTCATCTCCCAGCGGCTGGTGCCGGGCGCCGACGGCGGGCGCGTGGCGGTGTGCGAGATCCTGCGGATGACGGGCCGCGTGCGCGACATGATCGTCGACCCCGCGCAGACGGGCGAAGCTCGATGGAGGTCATCGCGACGGGCGGCTACTACGGCATGCAGACCTTCGACCAGGCGCTGTTCGGGCACGTGAAGGCCGGGCGGGTGACCTTCGAGGAGGCGATGCGGTGGCGTCGAACCCGTCCGACTTCAAGCTGCTGATGCAGTCGGACGGCAGCCGGGGGACGACGATGGAGGACGTGGCCGCCGCGCGAGGCTCGCCGTGAGACAAACTCCGACCCGGCCGACGATCCGGGTCAGGCCCCCAGGCCACCGCTGACCGTCGCGTAGGAGCCCGAGTTACGAGCCAACACCGTTTGGTCTGTCCCGGTAAGGGCCCGGACCGAGCGCGTGCGCGACGCGGAGCGCTTGCAACACCCGCTCATCCCCTCGTAGATCCACCAGCTGGCGGGGAGCGTTACTTCATTTGGTAAAGTAACGGAGAATGGCCGTCGACGAGACATGCCCGGTGTGCCGCACCGCCGAAGTGGTGTGCGGCAAGTGGACGCTGCTGCTCGTCCGCGACCTGGCCGAGGGCCGCTCGCGCTTCTGTGAGCTGGAGCGCTCGCTGCAGGGGATCAGCCCGCGCACTCTGTCGCTGCGGCTGCGGGCGCTGGAGGAGGAGGGGATCGTCGAGCGGCACACCTTCGGGAGGTGCCTCCGCGCGTGGAGTATGCGCTGACCGAGAAGGGGCGGGCGCTGCTGCCGATCGTCGACGGGATGCGCGTCCTACGGCGAACAGTGGCTGGGAGAAGCGGACCGCGTGCGGGGCGCAAAGCGCGGGGAGCAGGCCGCGCTCGCGATCGCGTAGCGGCCACGGCCCGGCCCCCGGCCGGCCGCGAACTGCAAGACGGGCTGCGGAGGGCCGCGGCGAGGAGGAGCGCGGGGAGGCGAGGACGAAGTGAGCGGAGGATGCGTTCACGACAGCTCGAGACAGCGCTTACGGAGTTCGTGGCGGAAGCGGCCGACCGTCTGCAGGCAGAGATCGACGGGGGCGCTGAGGTCGGCTTCGAGCTGACCGAGAAATCGGCGCGCCGCGGCGAGAGCGCCGCAAGGCTGTACTGCTACCGCGCGCTGACGGGCGCGTTCATCGAGGAGCGCGCCGCGAAGCTCGCGAGCCTGCCCACCCACGCCGAGGCACGTAAGACTGCTGGTGGACTTCGAAGGCCTCGACCGCTACCTGGTGAGCATGGGCGGGGGCGCGGATCTGGGACGGATGAAGGCCTACGCCCGCGCCGGTGCGGCGCTGAGGCTGCTGCTGGAGGACGTGTTCGAGGAGCAGACGGATTTCGATGCTCGGACGCGGCCAGCACCAGGAGCGCTTGGAGGCCGCCTTGGCGAGGCTCGAGCATTCGGAGGGCGCGAGCGCGAGCGAGGTGACGCTGCTGGCGACGCTGCACGGGCTGACGATCGCCTCGGAGGAGCTCGCCCTGACGAAGGGCCTGACGATCGCACGCCCGGGGAGCCTGCGCGGCGTGCCCGACGGCGCGCGAGGGCGATCACCTGCTGGTGGTGTTCACGGTCGAGGACGGCGAGGTGGACGAGACGATCGCGCGCGGTCGCGAGGTGCTGAAGGATCTGCTGCGCGCGCTGCGCCTGTTCGGCGATGGCCGGGTGACGCTCGGCGCGCTCGCGTGGGCGCGCGTGACGGGCGCCGGCGGACGCTGGAACCCGGTGGCGCTCGGCGCGGGCGGGCGACCGCACGGGATGCTGGTGGTGAGCACCGAGCAGGAGGACGAGCTGCGCGCGTTCTGCAACCTCGTCTCGCGCCGCGCCCCGCACGGCAACGAGCTGGCCTGGGCGCTGCGGCGCTTCGAGCTGGGCTGCGAGCGGCGAGCGCGTATGAGGCGCTGAGCGATCACCTGCTGGCGCTGCGCGCGCTGCTCGAGCCGGAGGGACCGTCGAGCGGCCTGTTGGCGGGGCGGATCGCGGCGCTGTGCGCGATGCCGGAGGACCGCGCGAAGCTGACCGAGCGGATGACCAAGGCGCAGGCGCTGGAGCGCGCGGTGATCGCGGGCACGGCCACCGAGCACGCCGCCGGGCTGCTCCTCGCACGCGACGTCGCCGACCATTTGCGAGCGCTGCTGCGAGACGTGATCTGCGGCCATCTCGACGCGGATCTCGTGCTGCTCGCGGACGAGCTGTTGAGACGGCGCGCGGAGAGGCCGATGGCAGGATCACCGCAGCGGCGGTCGATCCTGCGGCGTACGGCATCGCATGCGAGGCACGGTGAGTTCGACGAGGATCCCGCTCGAGCGCTCGGCACAGAGCGCGCTTCCAGTCTGAGGGCGACTCAGGCGAAGAGGTGCTCGGCGATCCGGGCTAGACCCGCAAGGTCCTGGATGTCCTCGTCCAGGTGCGGCACGATCACCGGATCGGGCTCGGCGAGCCTGCGGCTGAGACGGTCGATCGTGTCGTGGTCGCGCTCGACGAGCACGTCGAAGTCCGCGAGGTTGTGCAGCTACGCGCCGCGCGAGGCGAGTCGCCGAGCTCGGCTGCGAGCAGCGCCTGGACCTGCTCGGTGGAGTGTCCGTCGCAGTCCGTGAGATGGACGCGGTTGACGATCAGGCCGTCGCGGGCCATCCCGAGCGTGGCCGAGCCGTCGGCGACGAACATCGCCTCGCGCGCCGGCTCGGGCTCGGGCGAGGTGACGATCAGAAAGCCGTGCTCGCGGGGCTCACGCAGCAGCTCGGCCACGCCGCGGGTGCGTTCGCCGAAGCCGTCGATCACGCCCGTCAGCGAGCGAAAGAAGCCCGAGAGCTCGGCGAACATGTCGACGCCGGTGACGCGCGCGAAGATTGCGAACACGAGCCCCGTGCCGCGGCCGAAGAAGCGCGCGGTCAGCCCGCCGGGGGCGAGGAACACCTTGAGCGCGCGTCCTTCGAGGAACTCGAGCAGGCGCGTGGGGGCGTTCGAGGAAGTCCAGGGCGTTGCGCGACGGGCGGCGTGTCGAGCACGATCACGTCGAAGTCGTGCTCCTCGATGCAGCTCATACAGCTTGGCGATCGCGCTCAGCTCCTGCGAGCCGAGCACGGCGGAGGAGAGCTCCCGAGTAGACGGGGTTGGCGAGGATCTCCTCGCGTGAGCGCTCGATCGGGCGCAAGCCGCGTGACGATCTCGTCGAAGCGTGCGCTTGACGTCGAGCATCATCGCCCACAGCTCGCCCTGGCGCGCACGCCGTTGCGCGGCCAGCAGCTCCGGGTCGATCCGGCGGGGCTCGCCCGAGAGCTCGCTCCAGCCCGAGCGCGGCGGCCAGGCGTTTGGCGGGGTCGATCGTCACGACGGCGACCTTCTGCGCCACGCGCGGCCAGGCCGAGCGCGAGCGCGGCCGAGGTCGTGGTCTTGCCGACGCCCCCCGCGCCGACGCAGACGCCGACGCGCTTGCTCCTCAGCCGCGCTCCGCCAGGCCTGCGGGGTGCGCTGCGGCATTGCGAGGATCGTAGTTCCAGCGTGCAGGAATCGCTGCGCCACGTGCGAATAACCCCCCGATCGGCTTTCCAATCGAGTAGGAGCCTCCCGTGAACGGCAAGGCCAAGGTCATCGCTTTCGCCAACCAGAAGGGCGGGGTGGCCAAGACGACCACCACGCTCAACCTCGCCGCCGCGTTCGCGGAGGAGGGTCATCGGGTGCTGTGCGTGGACATGGACCCGCAGGGCAACCTGACGATGTCCCAGGGCATCGATCCGGACACGCTCGAGAAATCGATGTACGACGTGCTCGTCCACAAAGTCTCGATCCGCGAGGTGATCCGCAAGCGCGAGATCGACGTCGCCTGCGCCTCGATCGACCTGGCCGGGGCGGAGATCGCGATGTCGACGATGATCGGCCGCGAGCGCTCGCTGCAGAAGGCGTTCGAACCGATCCTCGAGGACTACGACTTCATCTGCATCGACACGCCGCCGAGCCTGGGCCTGCTGACGATCAACGCGCTGACTGCCGCCGACAAGGTGATCGTCCCCGTGCAGTGCGAGTATCTGTCGATGCGTGGGCTCATCCAGCTGCAGAACACGCTCGCGATGATCCGCGAGAATCTCAACCCGGGCGTCGACATCGAGGGTATCCTGCCGACGCTGGTCGACTCGCGCACGATCCACGCCAAGGAGGCGATCGAGATCCTCGAGGAGAACTTCGGTGACCGTGTGTTCGCGTCGCGCATCCGCAAGACGGTGCGCTTCGCCGAGGCGCCCGTGAAGGGCATGTCGGTGCTCAAGTACGAGCCCGACGGTGTGGCCGCTCAGTCCTACCGGCAACTCGCGCAGGAGGTGCTCGACGAATGGCAAATCCTAAACGCGCGAGCATGCGCGAAGGTCCGCTGGCGGCGCTGTTCCGCAAGACCGAAGACGAGGACGCTGAAGGGCTGCGCAGACGGGCGCGACGCGTCGACGGACTCGGCACCGAGCCGTGACGCCACGTCTATCCGTGACCCGCGCAGCGAGCCGCGTCTAGCCGTGCTCCGCGCCAAGTCGCAGAGCGGCGCGCGCTGCGACACGGGCGCGCCGTGACTCCGCGCCTCCACGACCTCCCGCGCGAGAGCGGTCTGCCGCACCCGGCGCTGAGCTCCCCGCGTCGAGGAGCCTGAGCCGCGGCGCACGTGGCCACACCACGCGAGCGCCTGCGCCATGCCTTCTCCTCGGAGATCCCGGATCCCGAAACGTGATGGACCGTCCCGCCGGGCGCCCGGTAATGGACGAGTATCGCGCGAGCACCCCGCCGGCGCGGCCAGTAGGCTCGACTGGACCGGTCGGACAGCCCGTGATCCGAGTCGTCGGCGTCGGCGGCGCCGGCGTGAACGCGGTCAACCGGATGGTCGAGGCGGAGGTCGAGGGCGTCGAGTTCCTCGCCGTCAACACCGACCTGCAGTCGTTGCAGCAGTCGACCGCGGACGTCACGCTGCACATCGGCGCGGAGCTCACCCGCGGCCTCGGCTCGGGTTCGGACGCCGAGGTCGGGCGCCAGGCGGCGATGGAGGACTACGACCGCGTGAAGGCCCTGTTGAAGGGGTCGGACATGATCTTCATCACCGCCGGCGCGGGCGGTGGCACGGGGACGGGCGCCGCGCCGGTCGTGGCCCGCATCTCGCGCGAACTCGGCGCTTTGACGGTCGCGATCGTGACCAAGCCGTTCGGCTTCGAGGGCTCGCGCCGCTCCGAGCAGGCCGAGCGCGGCGTCGCCGCGCTGGCCGAGGAGGTCGACACGCTGATCGTGGTGCCGAACAACCGGCTGTTGAGTGTGCTCGACAAGCAGACGGCGATGGTCGAGGCCTTCCGCGTCGCCGACGACGTGCTGCGCCAGGGCGTGCAGGGCATCTCCGACCTGGTGACTTTGCCGGGTCTGATCAACCTCGACTTCGCCGACGTGCGCACGATCATGTCCTCTGCGGGCAACGCGCTGCTCGGCATCGGGATGGGCGCCGGCGGCGAGCATCGCGCTATCGAGGCCGCGACGCAGGCGGTCGCTTCGCCGCTGTTGGAAACCTCGATGGAGGGCGCGCGCTCGATCCTCCTGTCGATCACGGGCGGGCGCGACCTGTCGCTGTGGGAGGTCAACGAGGCCGCGAAGGCGGTCTCAGAGGCCGCCCACCCCGACGCGAACATCATCTTCGGCGCGATGGTCGACGAGAAGCTCGACGACCAGGTGTGGGTGACGGTCGTGGCAACGGGCTACGGCGACGAGGGCAGGCGCAAGAGCGTCAACCGTTTGAACGAGCCCGCGGGCGAGCCACGGGTACGGCGCGCTGGCGCCCCGGGGCGCGCAGGAGCTCCGCGCCGTGGCGGCTTGGACGAGCTAGAAGTTCCAGAGTTCATTCCCTCCCGCTGAGGAACTTCAGAGGGCCGCGCTTACAGGTGGCGCTCCGCGTCGTGTGGGGCGCCTGTGGTATCGCTCTGTAATGAGCGCAGGCGAGAAGGGAGTGGTGGCCGCCGGGCATCCGCTGACAGCACAGGCGGGGGCGGAGGTGCTGCGCGCCGGGGGCAACGCGGTCGACGCGGCGGTGGGCGCGATGCTGACGTCGTTCGCGGCCGAGCCGTTGCTGACGGGTCTCGGCGCCGGCGGGCACATGCTCGTCGCAGGGGGCGGCGAGGAGCCTGCAGTGCTGGACTTCTTCGTGCAGGCGCCCGCCCGGCGGCGAGACGGCGACGCGGCGGAGCTCGAGGCGATCGACGTGTCCTTCGGGGACGCCGTGCAGGTCTTCTACATCGGTCCCGCCTCGTGCGGGGTCTACGGGACGCCCGCGGGCGTGTGCGCGGCCGTCGAGCGCTGGGGGACGATGCCGCTCGAGCGGCTCGCCGCCCCCGCCGCGCGGCTCGCGCGCGAGGGCGTGACGCTGAACGCGAGTCAGGCCTACGTCGCGGAGATCCTCGCCGACCTGCTCACCTCCACGCCGGAGTGCGCGTCGCTGTGGGCGCCCGAGGGACACGTGCTGCGCGAGGGCGAGCTGCTGTGCAACCCCGATCTCGGCGACGCCCTCGATCGCCTGGGTGCGGACGGCGCCGAGCCGTTCTACCGCGGCGACATCGCGCGCGCGATGTGCGACTGGCTGTGCGCGCGCGGGGGCTCGCTGGACGCGGCCGAGCTCGCGTGCTACCGTGCGATCGAGCGCGCGCCCGTGAGCGCGTCCTATCGCGACCGCACTGTTCTCACCAACCCGCCGCCGTCGGCCGGCGGCACGCTGCTGGCCTACTCGCTGGCGCTGCTCGACCGCGGCCCGCAGCCACCGCCGCTTGCGGCGATGCTCGCGGCGATGGAAGCCGCGCAGGCCGAGCGCACGCCCGAGTTCGTGGAGGGCCTCGCGCAAGATGGCTTTCTGGAGCGTTTTCTCGCCTCGAAGCTGGGCTCGACCACGCACATCTCGGTGCTCGACTCGCACGGGCGCGCGTGCAGCGTGACGTGCACCAACGGCGAGGGCTCCGGCGTGGTCGTGCCGGGCACGGGCATCCACGTCAACAATGTGATGGGCGAGGAGGACCTCAACCCGCTGGGCTTTCACCGCCATCCAGCCGGACGGCGGATGCCGAGCATGATGGCGCCCTCGGTCGTACTGCGCGACGGTGCGCGCCGAGCTGGTGCTCGGCAGCGCGGGCTCCAACCGCATCCGCTCGGCGATCCTGCAGACGATCGTCGGCGTGGTCGACCATGGTCTGCCCGTGCACGAGGCGGTCTATGCCCCGCGGGTGCACGTGGAGGACGGGATCGTCTACCACGAGCCCGGCATCGACGTCTCAGCAGTGCGCGCCGCGCAGCCCGAGCGCGAGGTCGTGAGCTTTCATGCGCTCAACCTGTTCTTCGGCGGGGTTCAGGCGGTGCACAGCGCCGGCGGGCAGCTCACAGGCGCGGGCGACCCCCGCCGCGGCGGCGTGGCGGTGAGCGCGTGAGCCGCCGGGCCGCTGCCGGCGCGATTGCCGCTGCGTCGATCCTTGGCAGCTGCGGTGGCATCAAGGCGCCGGATCTGTTCATCGTCGAACGGACCGGCACCGTGCCCGGGGCGCGATTGACGCTCGTGGTCAACGAAGAAGGCGGGGTGCATTGTAATGGAGAGCCCACTCAAACAGAGCCCACCCACCCGACGCTGAAGCTGAGCGACCCGCAGCTGGTCGAAGCGAGGGCGATCCAGGAAGCCCTGCATGACCCGGCTTCCAGGCACCTGTCCCTTTCGCCTGGCCCAGGATCAGTCTTCTCCTACTACGTGCGCGATGAAAACGGGACGGTTCGCTTCAGTGACAATTCTCCCTCCCAGCCCAAGGTGCTGCGCCAGCTTCAGCTGTTCGTGCTGCAGGCCGCGCAGCAGGTCTGTCACCTGAACGAGTAGCGCTTAGCCGAAGCGCACCTTGCCGTTGGAGCGGGCACGGGCCTGGGCGCGCTCGACCAGCTCCAGACGCTTGATCGCGGCGCGCAACAGCAGCCCGAGCAGGCGCAGGCGGGCGTTCTCGGAGCGCAGCTCGATCAGCTCCTGCTTGGCGTCGGGACCGAACTCCACGGTGGCTGCCATCCGGTAGGCGTCCATCGCCTGTAACTCCTCATCCTCGAGCTGCTGGTCCGTGGCCTGCTCGAGGAGCTCCGCATACAACTCGCGGGTGCTCTGTGCCGCCTCTGCGTCGGTCTCCTCCTCGTCATCGGCGAGGAACTCGACCATCCCGGCTGGATAGCGGAGGTCGTCCTGGCGCTCGACCAAGCGGAAGGGGCGGGTGCCGCGCGCGAGGATGTTCAGGCGCCCGTCGTGCATGCGCTCGAGCACCTCCTCGACCTCGCACGCGCACCCCACCTGCTTGAGCTCGTCCTCGGAGTGCCACACGATCCCAAACTCTCCCCCGGCCGATAGGCACTCCTCGATCATGCGGCGGTAGCGATCCTCGAAGATGTGCAGCGGCACGCTCTCGGTGGGCAGTGCGACGATCGGAAGGGGGAATAGCGGAAAGCCCCGCTGCAGCCGGTCCGGCATGCGCTCAGTGTATGTGCGGGCGGGGCTATATGGCGGCCTTTTGGGCGGCGATCATCAGGTTGTAGAAGATCGCCGCCGGCAGCCGCGACTCGAGCAGCCGGCGATCGAGCTCCTGCAGCAGCAGGTAGCCGCGGTAGGCGTACTGCCGCCATGCCCAGGGCACGTCATCGGGTTCTGCGGTGGCCTCGAGCGTGCGGTTTACCCAGCCGAACCAGTTGGCCAGCAGCTCCTCCCCGATCACGCGCACGTCGTCTAGGCCGGCTCCCTGGGCGGCACTGCGCAGCTCGCCCGGGGAGAAGGCGTGTACGTCGACGACCCCCTCGAGCGCCGCGTCGGGGGCGCCGCCCTCTGTGATCGGAGCCCGCCCGGCGCCGATCACCCGGCGCCACAGTGGAGCCACCGTGGTGGCGAAGCGCTTGGGCACGCCCGCGAGACGGTCGCCGTAGCGCGAGGGCTCGCCAGCGAACAGCAGCGTGCCGCCGGGGGCGAGCACGCGCTCGAATTCACCGAACGCCCGCTCCAGATCGGGGATGTGGTGCAGCACCGCGTGGCCGAACACGAGATCGAAGCTCTCATCCTCGAACGGCAACTGCTCGGCGTCGGCCGGCTTGGTCTTCACCTCAAGGCCCAGCCGTTCGGCGTTCGCTTGCAGCATGCTCAGCATGCCCGGCGAGATATCGCTGCAGGTGGCTTCTCCGATCAACCCCGCGCGCAACATGTTAAGCGTGAAATACCCCGTTCCGGCGCCGATCTCCAACGCCCTCGGGAAATGTTTCGGAGCGCCGCTTCCGAGTGCCTTGCGCACCTTCCCACTCACCTGGTGAAGGCCGGGGCCGCCGAAGTCGATGCCCCACTTGGAGTCGTAATGACCCGCCGCCACGTCGTGGTAGCGAGTGTTCACATCGCGGATCTCCTGCGCTGAGAGGGTCGGTGTCACGGCCCAGGACCTTATACTCGCGCTCCGTGTCCGTGCCAGCCCCTGCGCCTCTCTTCCAGCAGGGCAACCAGCCCGAGGGCGTGCCGCCGCTCGCGCTCACGGGCGAGCGCACGCTGCCGGATGTGCCTGCCGAGAACTACTGGTTCCGGCGTCATCTCGCGGTCTACGAATGGATCGCCGCGCGTGTATCCGGGATGCGCGTCATCGACATGGCCTGCGGCGAGGGCTACGGCTCGGATGTGCTCGCCGCCCAGGCTGCCTCGGTCATCGGCGTCGACGCCAACCCCGAGGCTCACGAGCACGCGCGGCTGCGCTACACCAACCCCAACCTGCGCTTCGCCCGCGACCTCGTCGAGACCTTCTCTGAGCCTGCCGACGCGGTCGTCTTCCTGCAAACCATCGAGCACCTCGAGGATCCCGGCGCGACGCTCGAGCACTTCCGCTCGCTCGTGGGGGAGCGCGGCACGGTCTTCGTCTCGACCCCCAATGTCCTCACCCTCGCGCCGGCCGGCGCACCGCGCTCTGACAATCCGTGGCACGTCCACGAGTACCGCTCCTCCGAGTTCGAGGCGCTCTGCTCCGAGCGCTTCGCCGACGTGCAGTTGTACGGGCTCTTCCACGCTCGCAAGCTGCGCGCCCACGAGCTCGCGCTGCGCCTGGGGTGGGACCGCGTACATGCCCAGCTGCACCTGACGCGCCCCTTCTATGACCGTTTCACACCTGCGATCGCCGCATCGGACTTCGCTTTGCGTATCGCGCCTGCGGGCGACCTGGACCGGGCGCTCGACTTCCTGGCGGTCTGCCGGCCGTGACCGCGCCCCGCGATCGTGGGGCGCTCGCGCTACTGCTGCACACACACATGCCCTACGTCGAGGGCTTCGGCACGTGGCCGTTCGGCGAGGAGTGGCTGCACGAGGCGATCGCCTCGTGCTATCTGCCCCTGCTCGACCTGCTCGACTCGCGCAACCCCCCTTTGACGCTCTCGCTCACGCCGGTCCTGTGCGATCAGCTGGGCGCCCCTAATCTCGCCGAACGCTTCCATCGCTTCATCGGCGACACCCGCCGCTTCACGCACGCCGAGGATGCCTCCGGGCTGCGTGCCGGGGGTCACTCCGGCCTCGCCGCCGAGCTGGAGCGGGCCTGGAGCGCCGACTACGAGCATGCCGCCGAACGGATGGCGGACCGGGGGGGAGACCTGTTGCGCGCGTTCGCCCCGCACGCTCACTGGACATCCTCTGCCACCCATGCCGTGCTGCCGCTGCTCGCGACCGACGCCGGTGCGCGCCTGCAGGTGCAGACCGGAGTCGCCTCGCATCTGCACCGTTTCGGCAGCTGGGGTGGCGGGTTCTGGCTTCCCGAGTGCGCCCACACCCCTCACCTGGAGCCGATTCTGGCCGCGGCCGGGGTGCACTACACGTGCGTCGAGCTGACCGGCCGCTTTGGTCTCGGGGCGGCCGGGCACCTGCGACCGCTCCTATCCGATGCGGGCATTGTGCTATTCCCGATCGACCGCACCACGATCTCACTCGTCTGGAGCGACGCCGGCTATCCCGCCGGCGGTGCTTACCGCGACTACCACCGTCACACCGTCCACCACCACAACCCGTGGGCCAACGACGGCTCTGCCTACGACCACGAGCAGGCGCGCGCCTGTGCCCGCGCCCACGCCGCCGGCTTCGTCTCGCGCACCCGCGAGCGCCTGCGCCGCGACGGCGCTTCTCTGCCCGGGGGCGGCCTGGCCGTGTGTGCCCTGGACACCGAGCTGCTCGGGCACTGGTGGTACGAGGGTCTGCACTGGTTACAGGCCGTCATCGAGGAGTCCACCACCCAGGGTCTCGAGCTCGTGCGCCTGGACGATGCGTTCGAGCGCTTCGAGCCGGCGCCGTTGGGCGACGCCGAATGGGACCCGAGCAGCTGGGGCGCTGACGGCGACCTGTCCACCTGGTCTGCCCCCGCGGTTGCTGACATGGCGTTCGCCACCCGCGCATCCGAGCTGCAGACCCTCGCCGCTGCCGTTGACGGGCGCGCCGGCCCGGCGGCCGTGCGCGAGCTGCTCGCGCTTCAGGCCTCCGACTGGCCCTTCATGATCTCGCGCTCTCTCGCCGTCCCCTACGCGCACGAGCGCTTTGCCGGGCATCTCGATGCGCTTGCCGTGGCGCTGAGCGAGGGGCCCGCGGCGGATACCTCCGGACTGCGCAATCTGGCGCCCCACGCCGGTCCTGGCACTCTGCTCAGGCCGTGACGATTCTTGCAGGGAGCGGGCACCAAGGTTTTCTGGGAGGCCATTATGGGCTTTGAACACAGTAGGCATCGGATATGCCTGCCTATCTCGTTCGGGCTGCGTGATAGTGATTCGCCTAACAGCGGTCCTATCGAGAGGAGCAAAGATGGCAGCCACGGAGCCTGATCAGCAGCAACCGGTAATGGGCGATCCCCTGCGCCACCACCAGCACTATCAGGACAGCAGCAGGGATGGATCGTCTCCCTATGCCGGGGGAAGCAGCTTCATGGAGCGCGTCTCGGAGAAAGTCGCCAGCGGCATGGGCACCGTCGCATTCCTGCTCGTCAGCTCTACGGTAATCCTCGCGTGGGTGATCTCCAACCACGTAGTGCATTTTCTAAGCAACTCGTGGACCGGGCTGCTCAACGGAAGCGGCTTCGATCCAGCTCCCTTCATCCTGCTCAACCTCGTCTTCTCGGCGGTGGCCTTCTACACGGGTGCGCTGGTGATCATCGCCCAGAAGGCACAGACGAGGACCGACAAGGCCAACGAGGAAGCCGCCGCCAAGCACCGCGACGAGCTCGCCAATTTCCAGAGCGGGCTGCTGGAAAAGAACACCGATCTCACGGAGCAGATCCATACGCTGACCGCCAAGATGAGCGAGCTGACGCAGGAGGTTCACAACGCCACCTGTAAAGGGAGCGTATCGCCGGCTTGACAGCCCGGATTGCGCTGGCATGCAGGTCGTGGCAGGCAGGTGCTACTGGAAGCGCATCGAGCGGGGACTCTCGCGCATGCGGATGACCCTCGCGGGTGAGCCCGCGACCACGGCGTTGGCGGGCACTTCCCTGGTCACGACCGAGGAGGTCCCGACGATCGCGTTATCGCCGATCTCCACGCCGCGCAGGATGCACGCCCCATAGCCGATCCACACGTTGTGCCCGACGCGCACGTCGCGCTTGTAGATGCCCTGCACCCGGATCGGGCGATCGACCTCGACGACGCCGTGGTCGAAGTCGATCAGCATCACACGGTCGGCGACGATGCACTCGCGACCGATCTCCACGTGCTGATAGGCGGAGATCGTGCACTCCTGGCCCATCACCGTCTTCGCGCCAATGCTCACCTCGCCCTCGTGCACGCGGATCTTGCTTCCGTGCCCGATCCACGCCCAGCGCCCGATCCGCAACCTCGCCCCCTTGCCGATCTCGAGCTTTACCCGCGGGCACACAAAGCAGATCCCGTCCGTCTGCAACCGCTTTCGGTAACGCAGCTTCAGCAGCACATACCGCATCAGCAGGAGCGCGTAGTGGCGGTTCAGCATGTTGTTCTTTCCCATCCACCTCACCAGTGCCACCGGCCCGCCGTGCAGTGGCTCAGGCGCGCACCGCAGCCCCCCCGCGATCTCCTCCACGTTCCTATGTGCCGGCTGGCTGGTGAGCAGCGACTCCATCGCCGCCGCATCGTATTGCCCTGCGATGATTGCGCTCGCGATGAGCGACTCGACACTGGCGCAGCGGCTACTAAACGGCGATCGCCGTGCGCTGGCCCGCGCGATCTCGCTCGTCGAGGACGACCGCTCAGAGGGCTGGGAGCTGGTGCGCGAGGTCTACCCGCACACCGGCAAAGCCGCCGTCTACGGCTTCACGGGGCCGCCGGGTGTGGGCAAGTCAACGCTGATCGGGGCGCTGACCAAGGCGCGCCGATCAGCGGGTCGCACCGTCGGCGTCCTCTCGATCGACCCCTCCTCGCCCTTCACCCAGGGTGCGCTGCTGGGCGACCGCATCCGCCTGACCGAGCACTTCCTCGATGAGGGAGTGTTCATCCGCTCGATGGCCAACCGCGGCGCGCTGGGAGGACTCTCGGAGGCCGCGCTGCAGACGGCGCTGCTGCTCGACGCGGCCGGCCGTCAGGACGTGTTCATAGAGACGGTGGGTGTGGGGCAGGCGGAGATCGACATCATCGACCACGCCGACACGATCGTGCTCGTCTTGATGCCCGGCTCGGGAGACTCGATCCAGGCGCTGAAGGCCGGCGTCATGGAGATCCCCGACATCATCGTCATCAACAAGGCCGATCATCCGCTCACCGACACGATGGTGCGCGAGATCCGCGGCGTGCTCTCGCTCGCCAACCTCGACCGCTCGCCCGAGGAGTCCGCGAAGCGCTGGCGGGTGCCGATCGTCAAGACCGAGGCCGCCCACGGCACGGGGGTGCCCGAGCTGACCGAGCGCCTCGAAGAGCACCGCGCGCACATCCTCGCGGCCGGCCTGCTCGACGAGCGCCGCGCGCGCAACCTGCGCAGCGAGGTGCTGGCGATCGCCACTGCCCGTTTGCGCCGGCGTCTGGAGTCCGAGCTGGGCGAGGACGCTGAGTTCCAGCACCTGCTCGACGAGGTGCTCGCCAGGCGGCTGGACCCCGCCAGTGCGGCGACCACGCTGCTGGAGCGCATGGCGGGCGGCGGGCAAACCGTCGGGTAGGCTTCGGCACGGCATGGGATATCTCGACCTAGCCGACCGCAGCTGGCCGCTGCTGCGGCGGCTGATGGGCAGCCACACGGCGCTCTACCGGGCGACGAACGGCCTGATCGGGCACCGCACGCCTGGCCTGCCACCGGCGCTGCTGCTCGATCACGTGGGCGCGCGCAGTGGCACGCATCGCACGAGCCCGCTCGTCTATGGACGCGATGGCGCGAACTTCGTGCTGGTCGCCTCCAAGGGCGGCTATCCCAAGAACCCCGCCTGGTTTCACAACCTTCTTGCTCACCCCGACACGGCCGTCCAGGCCGGCTCGCACCGGCTGGATGTGCACGCGCGCGTGGCCACCCCCGAGGAGCGCGCCCGTTTGTGGGCGCTGATGACCGGCGTCTACGGCGGCTACGAGGACTACCGCAAGCGCACTGAGCGAGAGATCCCGCTCATCGTGCTCGAGCCCCGCTAAGCCCCGAGGGCGCGGGCGATCACCATCTGCTGGACCTCGTCGGTGCCCTCGCCGATCGTCAATATCTTCGCGTCGCGGTACATGCGGCACACCGGGTACTCCTCGATGAACCCGTACCCGCCGTGTATCTGCACGGCCTCCTCGGCACAGCGCACCGCCAGGCGGCCGGTCTTCAGCTTCGCCTGGGCTGCGGTCAGGGTGAAGTTGCGTTTCGCGTCCTTCTCCCTGGCCGCCTTGTAGACGAGCAGCCTGCCCGCCTCGATCTCCGTCGACATATCGGCGAGCTTCCCTTGGATCGCCTGGAACTTCGAGATCGGCTTGCCGAACGCCTTGCGCTCTTTGGCGTACTTCAGGGCCTCATCGAGCGCGCCCTGCGCGAGGCCGACGCCCATCGCCGCGACGCCGATGCGGCCGATGTCGAGGATGTGCAAAAACTGCTTGAACCCAGCTCCGCGCGGGCCGAGCAGGTTCTCCTCCGGCACCTTGCAGTCAGTGAACGTCAGCGGCCGCGTGTCTGAGGCGTTCCAGCCCATCTTTCTGTACGGCTCGCCCTGCTCATATCCCTCCGCGCCGTTGGGCACAATGATGTTCGAGATCTCCTCCTCGCCGGTGCGGGCCGTTATGCACACCATCCCCGAGATCTTCGTCCCGGCGTTGGTGATGAACTGCTTCGCGCCGTTGATCGTCCACTCGCCGTCCGCCAGCTGCGCGCGGGTCCGCACGTTGCCCGCATCGCTCCCGGCCTCTGGCTCGGTCAGCCCAAACGCGCCCAGCCGTTCCCCCGAGCACAACTGCGGCAGCCACTCGCGCTTCTGCTCCTCTGAACCGAACAAATACACCGGCTGCGTCCCCAGCGAGGTGTGCGCGCACACGGTGATCGCGACGGAGGAATCGACGCGCGTGAGCTCCTCCACCGCCAATGCATACGCGAGCGTATCCCCGCCCCCGCCGCCGTACTCCTCGGGGAAGGGGATCCCCATCAGGTTCAGCTTCCCCAGCTTCTCCACGATCTCATACGGGAAGGACTTCGTGCGATCGATCTCCTCGGCCACGGGCGCCACCTCGCCCTCGGCGAATTCTCTGACCGTGCGCCTGATCAGCTCGTGGTCGGGCGAGAGGTCGAAGTTCATATAGAGGGTGGCGCAGCCGGCCGCAGGCTGGCTGGCCGAAACGGGGATGCGAGCCGAAGACGAGTGTCTCCCGGCTTCGGTCGGGCCCCTCTTTTATCAGTCACCGTAGGAGCGCGCCAGCTCGACGAGCAACCGCACGCCGTAGCCCGACGCGCCCTTGCCGGCGTAGGCCCTGCCTAGATCCCAGGCCGAGCCCGCGATGTCGAGGTGCGCCCACGGCACATCGCCGGCGAAGTTCGCAAGGAACGATGCGCCCACGATCGTGCCCGCCTTGTGCGCTTCCGGAGCGTTGTCGAGATCACCGTATTTGCCCTCGACGAGCTCGTCGTACTCCTCGTGCAGCGGCAGCCGCCATACGATCTCGCCAGTACGTGCACCTGCTTCGGTGACGCGCTCTGAGAGCTCCTCGTTGTTTGACATCAGCCCCGCGTACGTCGAGCCGAGCGCGACGATCACGGCGCCCGTCAGCGTGGCCAGGTCGACGATCCGCTCGGCCCCGAGCGAGACGGCGTGGCAGAGGCAGTCGGCCAGCACCAGCCGCCCCTCGGCATCGGTGTTGTTCACCTCGATCGTCTTCCCGTTCGCTGCCTTCACGATGTCCCCGGGCTTCACCGCACGGCCGCTGGGCAGGTTCTCCGTGGCGCCCACGACCGCGACGAGCTTGACGGGCAATTGCAGGCGCGCGATCGCCGCAACCGCCTCGACCACGGCGGCGCCGCCAGACATGTCGAACTTCATCTCCGCCATCTTCGCCCCGGGCTTCAGCGAGATGCCGCCGCTGTCGAACGTCACAGCCTTGCCGACGAAGGCGATCAATGGCCCACCCACCTCTTTCGCACCGACTCCCTCATATTTCAGGACGATCAGCGCGGGCTCCTGCTCAGAGCCCTGGGCCACGGAGGAGAAGGCGCCCATGCCCAATCCCTCGATGCCCTCGCGTCCCTGCACCTCCACCTGCAATGCCTCGATCTCCTCCCCGAGCGCCTTCGCGTACTCGCCCAGCGCCGCCGGGGTCAGGTCGTTACCGGGCCGGTTCTGCAGGTCGCGCGCCCGGTTGACCGCCTCGGCGACGGTCGTGGCGCGGGCCACCGCCATCTCCGCTTCCTCACCGGCCAGTGCCTCGGCTGGGACCGCGATGAGCAGCTGCTCCAAATGCTTCGGTTCCTCCTCGTCGCCGGCCGTCTTGGTCTTGTACATCTCGAAGCGGTAGCCGGCGAGGATCGTCCCCTCCACGAGCGCTTCCACGATCTCCGCGGCTGGCTGATGGACTTCGCCGGGCCCGGCCGGTGCCTGCCAGCACAGCCGGTGAGTCGCGAGCTCACGGGTGCGCTCTCCTACCACCGACGCGGCGACGCGAGCGCGCTCGGCAGTGAAGTCCTTACGCGAGCCGAGCCCGACCGCCAGGCAGCGCTTGCCGCCGGCGTGGGCTAGCGCGAGCGCCTTGAACGTTCCCTTGGCCTCGCCGGAGGCGAGCAGCTTGCCGAGCTCCGGCGGTGCGCCGGGCGCGAGCTGCTCGCCGTCGAACAGCCCAAACGCGAGCGTGTCGGCTTCCGTGTCGCTGGCGGGAAGGGAGGTGGCGGATACCTGCATTTCGTCCGAGCAAGATACCCACATCGCTAGCATTGCCGGTCTCCCATTCTTTTCAGCTACCCACAGGAGAGACCGCCTCCATGCCCAAGACAGTGATCCTCGGCGCCGCTCGCACCCCCATCGGCAAGATGGGCGGAGGCCTGTTCGACGCTCGACGCGACCGAGCTCGGCGGCGTGGCGATACAGGCGGCGCTCGAGCGCGCTGGGGTTGAGCCCGAGCAGGTGGATCACGTCGTGATGGGGCAGGTACTGCAGGCCGGACAGGGCCAGATCCCCTCGCGCCAGGCCCAGATCAAGGCCGGCATCCCCAAGGAGGTCTCCTCGGAGACGATCAACAAGGTCTGCGCCTCCGGGCTGCGTGCGTCGGTGATCCTCGACCAGGCGATCCGCGCCGGGGATGTCCAGATTGGTGTGGGCGGCGGTATGGAGTCGATGTCCCAGGCGCCCTACCTGCTGCCAGGCGCGCGCTTTGGCTTTCGCATGGGCGACGTCACCGCGCTGGACGCGATGGTCCACGACGGGCTAACCAACCCGTTCTCCGGCAAGCAGATGTTCATCGAGGCAACTGAGGTCTCAGACGAGCTCGAGATGACCCGCGCCGATCTCGACCGCTGGGCGCTGCGCTCGCACGAACTGGCGCTGGCCGCGACCGACGAGGGACGCTTGCCGGAAGAGATCGTGTCCGTGACCGTTCCGGGACGGAAGGGGAACACTGTCGTCGAGGTCGATGAGGCCCCCCGCCGTGACACCTCGCTCGAGGTGCTCTCCAAGCTCCCCGGGCTCGCCGGCAAGGAGGGCTCGCACACGGCAGGCAACTCGCCGGGCGTCAACGACGCCGGCGGTGCGCTGGTGCTCTCCTCTGAGGAGTGGGCTACTGCCAACGGCAAGGAGGCGCTGGCAGAGATAGTCGCCCACGCGCAGTCCGCCAACGACTTCGCCTACCTCGCCACCACCCCCGCCTCCGCGGCCAAGAAGGCGCTGGAGAAGGCAGGCCTGCAGCCCGGCGACATCGACGTGTGGGAGATCAACGAGGCGTTCGCCTCGGTCACGCTGCACTCGATCCGTATGCTCGGCATCGACGAGGATCGCGTCAACGTCAACGGCGGCGCGATCGCCCTGGGCCATCCGATCGGCGCCTCGGGTGCGCGCATCCTCGGTGCGATCGTCTATGAGCTGCGCCGCCGTGGCGGGGGCCTGGGCTGCGCGGCGATCTGCTCCGGCGGCGGACAGGGCGACGCGGTCATCCTGAAGGTCTGACATGGTCGCAGCCGCCGGCGCCCCAGCGCTGCGTGCGGCGGCGTTCTTCGATCTCGATAGGACGCTGATGGCCGGCTCTTCGGGGATCTTCTTCGCCCGCGCGGCCTTCGAGACGGGCATGATCACCCGCCGCCGCCTCGCGCGCGATGCGTATGAGAACCTGCGCTTTCGCCTGCGCGGCTCGACCGATGATCGCGCCGATGAGGTGCGCAAGCGCGTGGGGGAGATGATCGCCGATGTCCCGGTGCGTGAGTTGCAGCGCCTGTCCCCGCGCGTGCTCGCGGGGGTGCTCCCGCGGTTGTATCCGCAGATGCTGCAGCGCGCCTATGCTCATCAGGACGCCGGGCAGGCTCGTCTACATCGTGACCGCCGCCTCCCAGGAGATGGCCGAGGTGCTCGCGCACGTGCTCGCCTTCGACGGCGGTATCGGCTCGCGCTCGGAGATCGTCGACGGCCGCTACACCGGCCGTGCCGCCGGGCCGTTCAACTACCGCGAGGGCAAGGTGCTCTCGATGCGCGAGCTGGCTGAACGTGAACAGATCGATCTGGGTGCCTCCTATGCCTACTCGGACTCCGAGTCCGACCTGCCGATGCTTCGCGCCGTGGGTCATCCGGTGGTCGTCAACCCCGATCCGGACCTGCGGCGCATCGCTACAGCGGAGGGCTGGGAGGTGCTGCGATTGGACCGGCTGGGGCGGCGCCTGAAGATGCTCGCCGCGCTCGGCGGCGTCGCCGCGCTCGGCGGTCTGGGAAGCCTCGCACGGGAGCGAGCCGGCGAGCGCATGCAGCCGCGGGCATAATCTGCCTGCGATGTCCTCCGCGACCGCCCAGCCCAAGAGCAAGATCCGCGTCGTCGTGGCCAAGCCCGGCCTGGACGGGCACGACCGCGGCGCGAAGATCATCGCGCGGGCGCTCAGGGACGCGGGGATGGAGGTGATCTACACGGGCCTTCACCAAACGCCCGAGCAGATCGTGGAGACGGTGATCCAGGAGGACGCCGACGCGGTCGGCCTGTCGATCCTCTCGGGCGCGCACATGACGCTGGTTCCGCGCGTGGTGGCCTTGCTGCGCGAGCAGGGCATCGACGACGTCGTGGTCACAGTCGGTGGGACTATCCCGGCCGAGGACATCCCCGAGCTCAAGCAGCTGGGCGTGGCTGAGGTGTTCACCCCCGGCGCTCCGACCCAGTCGATCGTCGACTTCATTCGCGCTGCCATCGATGCCCGCCCGCCCTCCCGCCCGGGTGTTTAGAAACTGATTGACTCGTCAGTCAACCGCCGAAGCGGGTATGCTATGAGGGTGGCGCAGCCGGCCGAAGGACGGCGAGCCGGACCCCTCGTTTTCCAGACTGAGGGGTGGCGAGCCGGGCCCCCTCGTTTTCAGACATAGGTCCACTGACCCTGAAGGAGTTGCCGAAGAATGAAGATATGCGTGTTGGTGAAGGAGGTTCCGGACGCCGCCGTCGAGAAGAAAATCAATCCCTCGACGGGACGCATGGACCGCAGCGGGGAGAAGAACCTGAACCCGTATGACACGCACGCCATCGAGGCGGCGATGCAAATCAAGGAGGGCGGCGCGGTGCCCGTCGAGGAGATCGTCGCCGTGACGATGGGTCCCGACAGCGCGGTGCGAGCCCTGCACAAGGCCGTATCGCTCGGTGCCGACCGCTCGGTGCACCTCTCCGATGAGGCGGTCGCCGGCTCTGACGTGGCGGCCACCGGCTACGCGCTCGCCAAGACGCTGCAGCGCGAGAGCCCCGACCTGGTGTTGCTGGGCCAGCAGTCCGACGACGGCGAGTGCTACACGATCGGCGCGGTAGTGGCCGAGCACCTGAGCATGCCGTCGCTGACGCAGGTGATCAAGATGGACGTCGAGTCAGAAGCTTTGCGCTGTGAGCGCCAGGCCGAGTACGGATACGACACGGTGCAGGTCAAGCTGCCGGCGGTGATCTCCGTGGGTGATGCGATCAACGAGCCGCGGTATCCCTCGCTGAAGGCGATCATGGGCGCCAAGAAGAAGCCGCTGGACACCGTGACCACAGGCGACGTGGGGATCGACGCGAGCAAAGTCGGCGGCGATAACTCGGCCGCTCAGTGGGTCGCCGCCAAGGCGCCACCGGCGAAGGCCGCCGGGCAGATCATCGAGGATGAGGACACCAACGAGACGGTCGAGCAGATCGTCGCCTGGCTGGACGAGAGGAAGCTGATCTAGATGGCAAATATCTTGGTTTACGCGCTGCATTACGACGGCGCGATCAACAAGAACTCCCTCGGTGCCGTCTCCGAGGGCGCGAAGCTCGCCGCCGAGCTCGGCGGCGAGGCGCACGCGATATTGCTCGGCGAGAACGTCCCGCAGGACCTGGCGGCATCGCTGGGCAAGTACGGCGCCTCCAAGGTGCTCGTCGCCGAGGGTCCCGAGGGCCTCTCACAGCCGCTGATCGACGCGATGGCCGCGGCCATCTCTGGCGGTGGCTACTCCTACGCGCTGTTCGGCGGCGGCCTGCTCGGCTTCGAGATCGGCGCGGGACTCGCCGCGCGCCTCGGCGCGGGCGTGGCGATGGAGGTCACGGCCGTGCGCGCCGAGAATGGCGAGCTGATCGCCGAGCGCCCGATCCTGGGCGACTCGGCCATCTCCGAGATCAAGTACCGCTCCGATGTGGGCATCATCATCGGCCGGTTGAACGCATTTGAGATCAAGGAGTCCGGCGCCGGTGCTGCTCCGGTGGAGCGGCTGTCGTTTGAGCTGAGCCCGCAGGCCCAGCAGGCCACGATGCTCACGCGCGGGGAACAGCGCGGCGCCGACGTCGACATCGAGGGTGCGGACATCCTCGTGGCCGGCGGCCGTGGTCTCGGCAAGGCCGAGGGCTTCGAGCTGGCCGAGGAGCTGGCGAAGGCGTTCGGCGGCAACTCTGCCGTCGCCGCTACCCGCGCGGTTGTCGATGCCGGCTGGTATCCCTATGCCGCGCAGATCGGCCAGACGGGCAAGACCGTCGCGCCGAAGCTGTATCTCGCGGCGGGCATCTCCGGTGCGATCCAGCACAAGGTGGGGATGCAGGGCTCGGAGAACATCGTGGCGATCAACAAGGATGCGAACGCGCCGATCTTTGAATTCTCCGACCTCGGGATCGTGGGCGATTTGAACAAGATCCTGCCTAAGCTCACCGAGGCAGTGAAGGCGAAGAAGGCGGGCTAGCCCGATGAGTCACAACGGCTCCAGCAATGGCAAGGTTGCCCCGGCGGCTTTCCCGCCGCCGGTGGACTCGCAGAAGGAGTTCGTCAAGCGCGGCCTCGATCCCGAGGACGAGCTGATCGAGGTCGGTGTGGCGATCGTCGGTGGCGGTACAGCTGGCCTTGCGTGCGCCAACCGTTTGCTGCAGCTGCTGGCAGACGATCCCGAGACGATGGAGCGCCTCGGCGAAGTCCCGGTCGCGGTGATCGAGAAGGCCAAGACCTGCGGCGGGCACAACCTCTCAGGAGCAGTGATGCGTCCCGAGCCGCTGCGGGAGCTGTTCGGAGAGCTCAGCCGCGAGGACTGGCGCAAGGAGGGCTTCGCCTTTGGCGAGGTCACCAAAGAGTCGGTCTACATCCTGCCCGGCGCCAAGACGAAGCTACGCATCCCGCCGCCGCCACCGCAGCACAACAAGGGCAACGAGGTGATCTCGGTCTCCGCGCTCGCGCGCTACCAGCAGCGCGTGGCCGAGGAGGCCGGCGCCTACATCCTCACCGAGACCGCCGCCACGCAGCTGATTGTGCAGGACGGCCGCGTGGTCGGGGTGCGCTCGGGCGACAAGGGCCGCGGCAAGGACTCAGAGCCGCTCTCAAACTTCGAGCCTGGGACCGACATCAAGGCGCAGGCGACGGTCCTAGCCGAGGGCTGCTGGGGGCACATCACCGGGGCGGCGATCCGTGAGTTCGATCTCGCCAAGGACCGCGAACCACAGGTGTGGGAGCTCGGCGTCAAGGAGGTCTGGAAGGTCAAGCGCCCGCTCGACCGCGTGATCCACACACTCGCCGGCTGGCCGTTGAAGATCTCGGCCAAGTACGGGCAGATCGGCGGCTCCTGGATGTACCCGATGAAGGATGAGAAGACCGGTGATGATCTCGTCTCGATCGGCTTCATCATCGACCTCGACTACGCCGACGCGACGACCTCGGCGCACGATTTGCTCCAGGAGATCAAGACGCACCCGCTGTTCAGAGGCGTGCTCGAGGGCGGCGAACGAATCGCCTGGGGCGCCAAGGCGCTGCCTGCCGGCGGCTACTGGTCGATGCCTAAGCTGTCGATGCCCGGCGCGGTGCTCGTCGGGGATGCGGCGGGGATCATGAACCTGGCCTCGCTGAAGGGCGTCCACTACGCGATCAAGTCGGGGATGCTCGCGGCGGAGTCGATCTACGCGGCGCTGAAGCGCGGCGAGTCCTCCTTCGAGAACTACGAGCAGGTGGTCGAGGACTCGATCATCGGCAAAGACATGTGGGAACAGCGCAACACGCGCCAGCCCTTCCAGAAAGGCTTGATCAGGGGCGGTCCGCTCGTCAACCTGATGATCGCCACCAAGGGCCGGTTCCCGGGCGGGCGCTGGGCGTTGCACCGTAACGACTCAAAGCCGATGTTCATCGGCAAGACCAAGGACAGCTACCCGAAGCCCGACGGGAAATACACGTTCGACAAGCTCTCCTCGGTGTTCATCACCGGCAACGCGACCCGGGACGACGCGCCTAACCACATTCGTGTGCGCAAGCGCGTGCCGCGCGAGGTCGCCGAGACCTGGAAGTGGATGTGTCCCGCGGGGGTGTACGAGATTCCCGAGGACGCACCCGAGGAGGGTGAGGTGGACGTGATCGTCAACTACACGAACTGTGTGCAGTGTGGGGCGATCACCGCGAAGGGTGGCAGGCTGACGGTGCCCGAGGGGGGCGACGGCCCGCTGTATCAGATCCTCTGAGCGGGGGAGGGGAGCTTTAATCCGACGAACTGCGATCCGCAGTCGGTGGGGTTGAACACCCACCCGCCCACACTGCGAAACATGTGACAGGCAGGCGTGTTAGGGGAATGTTATGAAGATGTTCCTCACAAAGCCTTGCACTTCTCGCGGGCAGGCCACCCGTTTTGCGCTTGCCCTGCTCGCTTGCTGTGCTCTGGCGCTGGCATTCCTGGCCCAGGCACGGGGCGCGACGAACGAGGCGCCGGGGGTGGGGGTGGCGCTCGAAGGCTGCGTGAGCGCGGGCGAACAGGGGGAACGCTCTGCGACGTTCATGGGAGAAATGACGGCGATCGCCGGCACGGCGAAGATGGCGATGCGGATCGACGTGGAGGAGCGCGGAGTGGAACAGCTCGAATTCCACACGATCAGCGCGCCGGGGCTCGGCGTGTGGCGATGGGCTGACCCGAGGGTGAAGATCTACAAGTACGTCAAGCAGGTCACCAATTTGTCCTCGCCGGCGAGTTACCGGGCGGTGGTGCGCTTCCACTGGCTGAACGACAGCGGTCATGTGATCAGGCGCGCCGCGCTGCATACAGCCCGCTGTACGCAGCCGGCTGTGCCCACCATGACACCCACCTCGCCTTCGCCGCCGCTAGAATAGTCAGACGATGAAGGCGAAGATCCACCCGGACTATATGCATGCGCATGTGCGCTGCACTTGCGGCAACGAGTTCATGACGCGCGCGACCCGCGAGGAGCTGCACGTCGAGGTGTGCTCCAACTGCCACCCGTTTTACACGGGCAAACAGAAGCTGATGGACACCGGCGGGCGCGTCGAGCGCTTCCAGCGCCGCATGGCCAAAGGCCGCGCGGCGGCTCAGACCCGGTCTGCTCAGTAGCCAGATGTCCGCGTCCCCGGTCGCGGATGCCCCCCCATCGCTCGCCACTGCGGACGGCGACGGTCAGCTGAACGCGCAGCGCGACGCTCCGGTCGGAGGGCAGGCGGTGCTCGAGGGCGTGATGATGCGCGGCGTCTGTAACTGGGCGGTCGCCGTGCGCAAGCCCAGCGCTGAGCAGCTGGGGGAGGGGGAGCGCTTGGATGGGGACCCCACCCACCCGGCGCTTGGGGAGATCGAGGTGAGCACGTTCCCGCTGGACTCGGCAATGCGCCGCCACCGCTTGCTGCGCTTGCCGGTGATCAGAGGGGTGGTGGCCCTCGGGGGGTCGCTGGTGATTGGGTTCCGCGCGCTGGAGGTGTCCGCGAACGCCCAGCTCCCGCCCGAGCCGAAGCCCGAGCGCCGCGATGGCGAGGAAGCGGCGGATGTCAGGGAATTCGAAGGCTTGGGCTCGCAGGCAGATGCCGAGCCGGATGTGGCCGGCGAGCCGGAGGAGATTCCCAAGGCGGTGTGGGCCGGCACGGTGGTCGTCGCGCTGCTCGTGGCGATCGTTTTGTTCTTCCTCATCCCCGTCGGGCTGACGAGCCTGATCAAGGGCCAGCTGCACTCTTCGGTGCTGTTCTGGGTGGTTGAGGGCATCGTCAGGACCGCGATCTTCCTCGGCTACATGCTGGCGCTGTCGCGGCTGCGCGATTTGCGGCGCGTGTTCGAGTACCACGGGGCGGAGCACAAGACGATCTCCTGCTACGAGGCCGGGCTGCCGCTGACGCCGGCAAACGCCCAGCGCTTCTCGCGGCTGCACCCGCGCTGTGGCACGAGCTTTTTGCTGGTGGTGATGATCGTGGCGATCTTCGTGTTCGCGCCAATTGGGTTGCCGGCGTGGTATTGGCTGGTGGCGACGCGCATCCTCGGCGTGCCGGTGATTGCTGGGATCTCGTTCGAGCTGATCAAGTTCGCTGGGCGCAACCGGCGCAGGCGCTGGGTACAGGCGGTGATGTGGCCGGGCTTGAAGCTGCAGCTGCTGACCACGCGTGAGCCCGACCTCGATCAGTTGGCTGTGGCGATCGCCGCGCTCGATGCGGTGCTCGAGCTCGAGGGCCCCGGGGAGCTGTCGGCCGGCGACCTCGTGGGCGTGGAGGTCGTGGCCTAGGTAGCGAGCGCTTCGGTTGCGGCCGGGATGGTCCGCTGCACGAGCTCGGCCCAACCGGCCTTCATTCGCTCCAGCGGCATCTCGCGCACGTCGCGCAGGTAGACGAACAGCTCGGCGGAAAGCGACGCGAGCAGCGTCTCGGCCAGCACCTCAGCGTCGCAGCCGGGGTCAGCCGCACCTAGCAACAGCGTGACGTGCAGCCGGTGTACTGCATATGGAGCGGAGTGAAAGCGCGCGCCGCCACTGTCCGCGGCCACCATCAGCTCGGCGTGATCCTCGAGCATGTCGAGCAGCGCTTCGCCGAACGCGATCAGCCGCTCGCGCGGCGGCGCTCCGGGGCCGAGCGGGGGCTCGCCGCGAATGAAGTGCTCTTGCAACGCGCACTCGCGCTCGTCGAGCACGGCGCTCGCGAGGGCCGCTCGCGATCCGAAGCGGCGGAAGACCGTTCCCTTGCCGACACCGGCGGCAGCCGCCACATCGTCCATCGAGGTGCAACCCGCGCCGCGCTCGTCGAAGAGGCGCCTCGCCGCGCACAGGATGCGCTCGCGATTGCGCACGGCATCGGCGCGATCACCAGTGCTCTCGCCGATCAGCGGGAGGTCGCTCAAGGGAAGCCCGGTGCCTGTGTCCATAGGCACAAGTGTACTAAATGGACCTTAGTCCGGTTGTGTGCTACGCTTCATGCATCGGAAACGGACTGAAGTCCGGAAGACACCGTCAAGCGAAGGAGCTTCCAATGAGCGTTGCAACACAGCAGGACATCTCGACAGGAACCTGGAGCATCGACAAGGTCCACTCGCACGTCGGCTTCGCGGTCAAGCACATGGTCGTATCGACCTTCCGCGGCCGTTTCGAGGACTACGACGGCTCGCTCGCCGCCCGCGAGGACGGCACGGTCAGCCTCGAGGGCCACGTGGAGGTCGAACTCGATCGTCGTCAAGGACGAGAACCTCGCCGGGCATCTGAAAGCGCCTGATTTCTTCGACAGCGAGCGCTACCCGCGGATCAGCTTCCGCTCGAGCGACGTCAGGATCTCCGAGGGCGGCGAGGTGGAGGTCGAGGGTGAGCTGACGATCAAGGGCGACACGCACACCGTCACCGCCCGCGGCACGGTCACCGGCCCGCACGAGGACATCGCGCGGCAACGACAAACTCGGGCTAGAGCTCGAGGCCGTGATCGACCGTCGCGAGTATCGGCCTGCAGTGGAACGCGCCGCTGCCGAAGGGCGGCTTCGCGCTCGACGAACGACGTCAAGCTCGAGGTCTCGCTCGAGCTCGCCAGGCAGGCGTAAGGATCATGCGCATCCTCGGCATCTCCGGCAGCCTGCGCGCGCGACTCCCACAACACACGCCTGCTGCGTGGGGTCGGCGACGCTGCTGCCGGCGGGCGCCGAGCTGGAGCTGTTCGGCCAGCTCGCTGCGATCCCGCCGTTCAGCGAGGACGACGAGCACGAGACGCCGCCGGGCGGTGGCGGCGCTGAAGGCCGCGATCGCCGGGGCGGACGCCGTGCTCGTGGCCACGCCCGAGTACAACGCCTCGATCCCCGGCGTGCTCAAGAACGCGCTCGACTGGGCCTCGCGCCCGGTCGCCGAGACGCCGTTGCGCGGCAAGCCCGCTGCGGTCATCGGAGCGAGCACGGGCCTGTTCGGAGCGGTGTGGGCGCAGGCCGAGACGCGCAAGGTGCTCGAGCACGATCGGAGCGCGGGTCGTAGATCGCGAGCTGCCGGTCGGCCAGGCCGATGAGGCACTGGGCGAGAACGGCCTGCCGCGCGACCGGGAAGCCATCGAGCAGCTGTCGGCGACGCTTGACGAGCTGCTCGAGCTCGCCCAAGGCGAGCAGCTCGCCGCCTAGATGTCGTGCCTCGACTCCTCCCGAACACGGCTGATCGGCGGCCGGTTGCCGATGCCGCTGTGGTTCCTGGCGGTGTTGTAGTGGATCAGCCAGACCGGCAGCGCCTTCGCTCGCGCCTGACTTGAGCGGTAGCGCTGCCCATAGGCCCACTCGCGGGCAAGGGTCTGTTGGTATCTCTCCACCTTGCCGTTGCGCTTGGGCGTGCGCGGTGGGATGAAGCGGTGACGAATGCCCTCGCGCGCGAGCAGCTCGCGCAGGCTGCGGTTCTTGGCATAGGAGAAGTGATTGTCGGTCTGCAGGCGCTTGGCGCTGATGCCGTGAGACGCATAGAACGCCAGCGCTCGCCCCACGAAACCGGTGACCGTGGGGGCCTGCTCGTCTGCGAGCAGCTCGGTGTAGACGAGTCGGCTGTGGTCGTCGATCATCGAGTGCGCGTACTCCCAGCCGACCCTCGAGCGCTTCTCTTTGTTTGAGCGATAGCGATCGCCGGTGACGCGGTGCCCGGGACGGCTGAAGCGTGCGAAGCGCTTGACGTCCATTTGCAACAGGTCGCCGGGGCAGGGCCACTCAAAACGTCGCACGGTCTCGCGCGGGCCCTTCGGTGCTCGCGAGAGCCCGCGCCGGGCAAGGCAGCGCGAGACCGTCGCGTGTGGCATCTGGAGCTCCGAGGCGATCAGCCGCGGGCCCCAGCCTGTGCGCCGGCGCGCCTCACACACGCGATCGTGTACCTGCTCTGAGCTGCGGGCGGGCTGATGATGAGGAGTCGACGGCCGATCCTCTGCCCACGATCCCGAGCTCCGGTCCTGATCACACGCACCGCGATAACGCTCGATCCAGTACTGCACCGTCGAGACCGACACCCGCCGCCACGCCGCGGCCTCTCGGCGACTCATGCCCTGCTCCAGGCACATCTGCACCAACTCGACGCGCTGCCAGCGGGGCAGCCACCTACGCTTCTCCTGCATCCGGGTCCTCCTTCGCCTTGGATCTTTGGAAGGACCCACAGCGTCGGACGTGGCCCGGATGCCTACTCAGGTGTTCGGAAGGTGTTGAGGCTCAACACCTAGAGCTTCGGCGACCCGTCCCGGCCCTAGACTGGCGGGGATGATCGAAGATCTCGTCACCCAGATCGAGACCCGGTTCGCTGAGCTGGGCGAGCAGATGACCGACGCGGAGGTGATCTCCGACCGGGAGCGCTACGCCGAGGTCGGCCGTGCCTACAGCCAGCTCGAGCCCGCGGCCGAGCTGGCCGCGGAGTGGCGCCATGCTCAGGACGACGCGGCAGGCGCTGAGGAACTGTCGGTCGAGGACGGCGAGGACCAGGAGGTACGCGCTGAGCTGAGCAGTGGCACGCGAGCGGATCGGGCAGCTCGAGGAGGAGATTCGCCTGGCGATGGTCGAGCCTGACCCGAACGATGCCAAGAACGTGATCGTCGAGATCCAGGGCGGCGCGGGCGGGGACGAGGCGGGACTGTGGGCGCGGCGATGTGTACCGCATGCTGACCCGCTACGCCGAGCGCCTCGGTTTCGTGACCGAGCCGATCGACATCAGCGCAGGAAAGTACACGTTCGCGATTAAGTGCCGCCCACCAGGGCGCCTATTCGGTGTTCAAGTTCGAGGGCGGCACCCATCGCGTGCAGCGGATTCCCGAGACCGAGTCCCAGGGCCGGACCCACACCTCGACGGCGACCGTCGCGGTGCTGCCGGAGGCGGAGGAGGTCGATGTGGAGATCAACCCGAACGAGCTGCAGATCGACGTCTACCGCTCATCCGGGCCCGGGTGGCCAGTCGGTCAACACGACCGACTCGGCGGTGCGCATCACGCACAAGCCGTCGGGGATCGTCGTCTCGATGCAGGACGAGAAGTCCCAGCTGCAGAACCGCGAGCGGGCGATGCGCGTGCTGCGCGCGCGGCTGTACGAGCGGGCGCTGGCCGAGCAGCAGGCCGAGCTCGCGGCAGACCGCCGCTCGCAGGTCGGGACCGGCGATCGCGCGGAGAAGATCCGCACCTACAACTACGGCGAGCGGCGCGTGACCGACCATCGCACGAAGCTCACCGTCCACAACCTCGACCAGGTGCTCGAAGGCGAGCTCGACGAGCTGACCGCGTCGCTGCAGGCTGATGAGAAGCGCCGGGGCCTGGAGGCGCAGGCGGCGCAGGCTGACCGGCGGGGTGAGTGGCGCGCGCTGCGGGGGCACTTCCGCGCGCGACGCGCTCGACGGAGCGATCACGGCAATCGGCGCCTCAGGGTGCGAAACCCCACGCTTGGACGCCGAGCTGCTGCTGGCCCACGTGCTCGGCGTCTCGCGCGAGCGGCTGTTCGTCGACGGCGACCTGGTCGTCGAAGGACCGGCCGTCCGCGCCTTCCAGAACGCCGTCCGCCGCCGCGCGGTGGAGCGCGAGCCGGTCGCCTACATCATCGGGCGGCGCGGCTTTCGCCGACTCGACCTGAGAGCGGATCGTCGCGCGCTCGTCCCGCGCCCGGAGACGGAGCTGCTCGTCGAAGTGGGGCTCACGCTGCCGCGCGGCGCGCGCGTGCTCGACCTGGGCACCGGCAGCGGCGCCGTGGCGCTCGCGCTCAAGGACGAGCGCCCGGACCTGCTCTTGACGGGCAGCGATCTCAGCGAGGACGCGCTCGCGCTGGCTCGTGCCAACGGCGAGCGGCTCGGCCTGGAGGTCGAATGGCTGCGCGCGGACCTGCTCGCGGGCGTGCCCGACGAGTTCGACGCGATCCTCGCCAACCCGCCCTACGTCGCCGAGTCCGACCGCGCGTCGCTGGCGCCCGAGATCCTCCGCCACGAGCCTCCGCAGGCGTTGTTCTCGGCGCCGGACGGCCTGAGCTGCGATTCGCGCGCTGCTCGCCCAGGTCTGCCGATCGCGGCCGCGCGTCGACCGTGGCGCTCGAGCTCGGCGCCGGACAGGCCGAGGAGGTCTCGGGCTGATGGCAGCGGCGGGCTTTAGGCTCCGTGCGGGTCGAGCGCGATCTGGCGGGGATCGAACGTGTCATCGTGGGGGAGCGGCGCGGGTGAGACGAGCGTCGGGAGAGCAAGCGATGACCGTACCCCCGGCTCTCGACGCCGAAGACGCGCGACGCCTGGAGGAGGTGCCTGGCGGGCGGCGGCGTGGCGGTGTTCCCGGCGGACACCGTCTACGGGCTCTGCTGCGATCCCGCCGACGAGCGCGGCAGTGCGGCGCTTGTACGAGCTCAAGGGCAGGCCTCCCGCGCGCCCGTCAGCGGTCATGTTCTTCGCGCTCGCTCCGGCTCCTGCGCGTGCTCCCGGATCGCGAGCCGACGCGAGCGCGTCGCGCTGGAAGCGTTGCTGCCTGGCCCCGTCGACCCTGCTGCTGCCAAATCGCGAGCATCGTTATCCGCTGGCGTGCGGTCCCGCGAGAAGAGCGGCGCCGACTCGCTTGGGTTGCGCGTCCCCGCGTGGACTGCATCGCTGGCCTCATTGGGACGGTGGACACGCCGGTGCTGCAGTCGAGCGCCAACCTCTCCGGGGAGCCCGACGTGCGACGCCTGCTGGATGTCCCGGCGCCGATCCGTGCCGGCGCCGATCTCGTACTCGACGGTGGCGAGCTGCCGGGTATTCCCTCGACGGTGGTCGACCTGCGCAAGTACGAGCGATGCGGTGAGCTGGCGGGTCGTGCGGGAGGGACCTTGACGCGCGCGGCGCTGGAGCGGCTCCTCGCCTCCTGCTAGCCTCGTAAGGCGCTAGCCGCGACTGGCGCAAGAGGTGGAAATCGACCACCGGGAAGCGGCTGGCGAAGCTCGCCGCGCGCCTGGGCATTCGATCGCTGTCCCCTGCCGAGGAGCGTGCCATGCCCGAGCTTCAGCCCCGACTACTTCAACCGTCCCCTCGCGGAGGTCGACCCCGAGGTCGCCGCCGCGCTACGCGGCGAGCTCGCGCGTCAGAAGGACACGCTGGAGATGATCGCCTCGGAGAACTTCGTGCCCGCGGGCGGTGCTCGAATGCCAGGGCAGCGTGCTCACGAACAAGTACGCCGAGGGCTATCCCGGCCGTCGCTACTACGGCGGCTGCGAGTGGGTGGACATCTCCGAGCAGCTCGCGATCGATCGCGCCAAGGAGCTGTTCGGCGCCGAGCACGCCAACGTCCAGCCGCACGCCGGCGCGCAGGCCAACATCGCCGTCTACCACGCGCTGCTTGAGGCCCGGAGACACGATCATGGGACTGTCGCTCGCCCACGGCGGGCATCTGACGCACGGCATGAAGATCAACGTCTCCGGGCGGCTGTACGAGATCGCCGCCTACGAGGTCGATCGCGAAAGTCGAGCCTGATCGACATGGACGAGGTCGCGCGGATCGCACGCGAGCGCCGGCCGAAGCTGCTGCTCGCGGGCTGGTCGGCCTATCCGCGCCAGCTCGATTTCGCGCGTTTCCGTGAGATCGCCGACGAGGTGGGGGCTTTCTTGATGGTCGACATGGCGCACTTCGCCGGTCTCGTCGCTGCCGGGCTTCACCCCAACCCTGTGGAGCTCGGGGCCGACGTGGTGACGACGACGACTCACAAGACGCTCGGCGGCCCGCGCGCGGGGATCATCCTGTGCAAGGAGGAGTATGCGAAGAAGATCGACTCCGCCGTCTTCCCCGGCCAGCAGGGCGGGCCGCTTTGGAGCACGTGATCGCCGCCAAGGCGGTCGCTTTGAAGATCGCCAAAAGCGAGCTGTTCGCCGAGCGCCAGCGTCGTACGGTGCAGGGCGCCCAGGCACTTGCCGAGCAGCTGCTGGCCGCCGGTCACGGCGTCAACGTGCTCACCGGAGGCACCGACGTGCACCTGGTGCTCGTCGACCTGCGTACGCTCCAGCCCGAGCTCGAGCGGCCAGCAGGCCGAGGATCGCCTGCACGAGGTCGGGATCACCGTCAACCGCAACGCCGTGCCCGTTCGATCCACGTCCGCCGATGGAGGCCTCCGGCCTGCGGATCGGCACACCGGCGCTAGCCACCAGCGGGCCTGCAGCGCGAGGACTTCGAGAGGTCGGGGCAGATCATCGCAGCCGCGCTGCAATCTGAGGACTTCGCGAGCGACACCGCCGTCCTGTCCGGGCGCGGTCGGGCGATCACCCGGCGCTACCCCCTTTCACGACGGCACCTCCCCGCCTAGCCGCTTCGCGGCTTCTGCGTCGCGTACGACCCCCGTCCCTGCGATGCTGTTCGCGGCTCGATGCCCAACCGACCGAGCTAGACGCGCTCTACGCCTTCCTGGTGGCCGCTTCCGTGACCGCTCTGCTGACGCCGGTCACGATGCGGATCGCGAGGGCTGTGGGCGTGATCGACGAGCCGCGCCAGCGGGGCCTGTCCGATCATCCGACGCCGCTGCTCGGAGGACTGGCGATCTTCGCCGGGGCGCTCGTAGCCGGGCTGGTCTGGCTACCCGCCGGCTATGCCCGCGAAAGCCAACCCCAGCTGTGGCACGGCGTGCTGCTCGCCGCTGGGGTCATCACTGTGGTGGGTGCACTCGACGACCGTTTTGACCTGCACCCGGCGCTGAAGCTGCTGGGGCAGGTTCTGGCCGCGGTGATCGTGGTGCACTTCGGAGTGGCTGTGAAGGCGATCACGCTGCCGTTCGCGGGCACCCTGCACTTCCCCAATGCCGGTATCACCAACGCCGGGCCGGTGTTGACGGTGATTGGCCTGGTGGTGATGATGAACGTCGTCAACTTCTCCGACGGCGTGGACGGTCTGGCGGCGGGGGTGTGCGCGATTATCGCCGCCACGATGGCGATCATCGCCTTTGACCTCAGCCGCCAGGAACCGGGGGTGCTCGCGGCTTTGACGGCGGGAGCGGCGCTCGGCTTCCTGTTCTTCAACTTCCCGCCCGCATCGAGCTTCATGGGCGACTGCGGAGCCAACCTGCTGGGCCTGCTGATGGGCGTGATAACCGTTGAGGCCGCCGTCAAGACCGCCGCGGTCGTCTCGTTCGTGCTGCCCTTGATTCTGCTCGCTGTGCCGTTTCTCGATACGACGTTCGTGGTGCTCAAGCGGTTGAAGTACAAGCAGCCGATCTACCGGCCCGACAGCGAGCACTTCCACCACCGCATGGCTCGGATTGGCTTCTCGAGCAGGCGCACAATCGCCTATCTGTACGCCTGGACACTGATGCTGGCCGGACTCGCGCTGGCGTTGCGCTTTTTGCCCTACTGCGACCACAAAGGCCACTACGACACCGTCTGGACTCTCGTGATCGTCGCTGTGGGCCTGATCGTCGCGTCGGCCAGCATCTATCTCGTGTACGTGCTCGAGATCCTCAAGTTCCGGCGTCTGGACACCGTCGCGCCTGCGGCGGCTGCGCCCGGATGCCTCAGCGGCGGAGATCGAGCGCGGTGTGGCCAGGGACCTGGAGACCGGTGAAATGGACGTGGTGTCCGCTGCTCAGAGGGCGCCGGGGAACACAGTCTTTCCGCGTGTGGCAGGTGACTCGCTGCGGGCTGAGCCACCCGTTGGCGAGCGGCAGGTGAATCAGGAGCGCGTAGGCGCAGAGGACGAGCGTGGCGGCGCGCAGGCGCCGGTCGCCACTGACCGCGGCTAGCGGCAGCAGCCAGATCGCATACCAGGGCAAAAGCCAGGCCGTGGACAACAGCAGCGCCAGCGTCGCCCACCCGGCGGCCACGCGCCAATCTGCTCCTCGCAGGGTGCGCCACAAGGCGTATATAAGGACCACGACGAATCCGGCGATGAAGCAGTGGCGCCACCAGCCCGGCGTTCCTCCAAGACCCACCAGACGCGCGGTCTCAGCGGGCACGCTGTGCGTCGCCACCAGCTGCTGCTGCTCGCTCACGGCGCTGAGGAATCCGAACGCGTGTGAGTCGAAGCCGATCAGCCCAAGCGGCCGCGAGCAGCGCCAGGCTCAACCCGGCGCTCCCCGCCACACGCAAGCGCTCTTTGTATTGGACCCGCCCGCCCCGAGAACCAGAAAGGGTAGCGCCAGGCCGGCGGTGACCTTGACGCCGACCCCCGCTGCCAAGGCAGCGGCGCCGCGGCGGGAAGAGGGCGGGCTCGAGCCGGCGCCGGCGGTGAGCACGAGCGCGGCGGCGAGGGCCAGCAGGAGGAGCGTGTCGTTGTGCGCACCGCCGACGGCGAGCTCGAGCAGCACCGGGTTCAGGCCCACGAACGCAGCCGCCCAGCGCGGTGATTGGCCCAGCTGCGCCTGCTGCGCGTGCGATGAGCGCCACCGCAGCGAGGCTCGAGACGACCGCTAGCGCCTTCATCGCCCACAGCCCGCCGGCGAGCCCGAGTGGCACGATCGCGTAGCTCGCGAGCGTGAACAGGGGGCCATAGGGAGAGTGCTGGAAAGGCCAGCCAATGAATGGATAGACGGCGTCCGTAGGCACCTGGGCGGCGACGTGCGTATAGGGGTCCAGCCCGTGTAGGGCGCCCAGACGGGCGAAATCGAGGTAGCCGAAGACGTCTTGGGAGATCAGCGGCGGGCCGAGCAGCAGCACGAGGTGCGCGGCGATGATCGTGCCCGCCAGCGCTCGCCCGGACAGCGTGCTGCACGGCGAGCAGCACCGCGATGTAGCTCGCGCTCATGATCAGTATCAGCGTCTGGAAACGATCCGGGGTGATGGGAATGCCAAGACCCTGAAGGGGTCCAGCCATCCAGCCCGGCCAGCCGCCACTACGGGCCGGGACGTACTGTGAGGGTCTGCTCGCCACGCCCGCGGTGAGCAGGAAGACGGTGCTGAGCACGCCGAGGAGGCCGAGCGCGCCAAGCGCCCGCAGTGCGCGCGCCGATTCCCACTCCGCGCGGAGGCCGTCTGGCCTCGGTGCACCGCGGCGCATGCGGGACGCGTCAGGGGTCAGAGGGGTGCTGGCCTGCACGCGCTTCATTCTTACGTCTCGCGGACATGCAATGCTTTGGTGTGCTCAGTACCCTGTAACTGCCGTTGCGCCCGCCGTGGGCATCTGGCCGTGGGCGTGTATTCGAGTCGCACGGCGGCTTGTATTACAAGACCCGACCGATATGCGACGTCGCTACCGCAAACCGAGATTAGGGGATCCCACCCACCCGGTTCCCGGCCCCCGGCGTGTCTTGATCCTCTCCGCCGATGTGGGCGAGGGTCACGCCGCCGCCGCGCGCGCGCTGGCCGACCAGATCGAGAGCTCGGCCGAGCAGGCGGAGGTCACCGTCATCGACGGCCTCGCCGCGATGGGGCGCCTGCTGCGACCCGTGGTCGAGGACGGCTATCGCGTGCAGTTGCGTCTCATGCCGTGGACGTATACGTTCGTGTACTGGCTGCTCGAGCATGTCGCGCCGATTCGCTGGCTGGCACGACGGCTGTTGTGGCTATTCGGCTCGCGCCCGCTGGCAGGCGTATCGCCGAAGCACGATCCCGACGTGATCGTCTCGACATATCCGGCCGTGACGGTTGTGCTGGCACGATTGCGCCGCATCAAAAAGGTGCACTGCCCGACGGTGGCGACGATCACCGATCTCACGGGCCTGTTCTTCTGGGCGCAGCCCGGGATCGACATGCACCTGGTGATGTATGGCGAGTCGATGTCCTCGGTCGAGCGCATCGCCGGAGAGGGCAGCGTGCGCCTGGTACGCCCGCTGATTTCAGCCGATTTCCTCGGTCCTCGCTGCCCGCTGCAGGCCCGTCGCACGCTCGAGTTGCCCGAGGAGGGCCGCATCGTGGTTGTCTCCGGCGGAGGCTGGGGAGTGGGGGATATCGAGGGAGCGGTAGGAGAGCTCAGCGGGCTGGAGAGGTCAGCAGCATCGTCTGCCTGGCGGGGCGTAACGAGGAGCTTGCCGACAGGCTGAGGAGCACTTTTGCAGGAGCAACCCCGGGTACGCGTCTACGGGTTCACCGACAAGATGCCCCAGCTGCTCGCGGCCGCGGACGTGCTCGTGCATTCCACCGGCGGTGTCACCTGCCTGGAGGCCAAGGCCGCGGGCACCCCGGTCGTCTCCTACGGACTGCCCGTCGGTCACGCACGGCTGAACACGCGCGCGATGGCGACGCTCGATTTGCTGCGGCTAGCCAACAACACCGACGAGCTGCGCGAGCACGTGCAGGCGAGTTTCGCCGAGACCGGCCCCGCTGAAGCGCCACCCCACCCACTCCGGCCAGCGCTCGCTGCAGGAGCTGCTGTTGAGCGATGGTCGGAGCCCCCGCGCACGAGCGGCACGGACAGTCGGCGGTCGGTCTCACGACGGTGGTCACTCATGCAGCCGCGCGCGGCGCCAGTGAGCCGACCGTGAGGAGCTCACGGCGGTTGATCTCGTCCTCGACACCCCGCGGCGAGTGCGCCCGATCCCCCGCTGGCGGCTGCGGCTGGTGGCGTTTGCCACTCCATTTGTGCTGCTGCTGAGCATCGGCGCATGGACGATGTCCACCGACGAGGTGACGGCTGTGGCGAACATACTGCTGCATGTCCACCCGCTCACCCACGTGCGCACCAGCCAGCGCGAGGTCGGCATCATCGTGCACGCGCCGGCGGGCGATGTGACGCTCGTCGCGAGCGAGCTGGCCGGCCGTGGCATCCATGCCTCCTTCGCGGACGACGGCGGCGTGCCTTCGCGCGCGACGATCACAACGTTGCACGCGCTGGGCGATGAGCTGCTGCCGGAAGTTGGGCCCGGCTCATCCCTGCTGCGCTGGGTGCGCACCCGTGGTGCACTGCGCTCACAGGCAC
Organism: uncultured Solirubrobacterales bacterium; assembly: GCA_963817605.1. Lineage (GTDB taxonomy): Bacteria > Actinomycetota > Thermoleophilia > Solirubrobacterales > Solirubrobacteraceae > Palsa-744. Next base: position 296,202 of record CAWFOV010000002.1, read on the forward strand.
GTGCACTGGGGTTGCGTCACAAGTTCTATTTCCTACAGCCCCGCGGCGGGCTGACGGTCGGTCAGCTGGTGCTGGCGCGCACGACAGGCGCGATTCCCGTGAAGGGGGCGCTGCGCTTGAACGCCACCGACTCTCTTCCTCAGGGCCGGACGCGAGCTGGCGATGTGCTGGTGGTGACGGTCGATGGGTCTGCATCCTCGGTGCTCGGACTGGAGCGGATCGTCTCCTGGCTGCAGGCCGGGCGGTTGGGTGCCGAGCCACTCGGCTCGCTCACGGGCCCGGCCTCCATCAAGGCGAGCAAGAGCGGTGAACGTGCCAGCGCGGCTGCGCCGGCGATCAGCACCGTCAGCGAGATCGCGAGCGCCACCCCGCCGAACGGAGTCGCGGTGAAGCGTTCGCCGAGCAGCAGCGGCGCGAGCACGATCGGCACGACCGTCTGAGTTACGAACACGACCGGCGCCACCTGGATCGCGGGGCGCTCCTGCAGTGCGCTCATCTCGCTGAGGGCGCCGACGGCCGATGCGCCGGCTGTCGAGAGCGCCCAGGCGCCCGCAACGGCCAAGTGGTGCGTGTGGATGTCATCGGAGGCGAGCTTGGTTGCGACGCCGCTCCACGCGAACGCCAACCCTGCCCCGATCATCGTCACGGCCGGCGGTGGGCGGCGCACGAGGCTCACTACGTACGGCAGCATCGCCAGCAGGCCGAGCCCGACCAGCGTGAATGTGATCGCCTCGTCACCGACGTGCGTGGTCGTGTGCGGTGGCGCGGTGAGCACCGCGCCGAGCATCCCGAGCACGATCGCCGAAACCGCCATGTACTCGTACCGGCCTGCGCGCTCTCCGAGCATCCGCTCGCCGACGAGCATCAGCACGAGCAGGCCGGCCGCGAGCGCAGGCTGCACGACCACCAGCGGCGCCAGCAGCAGCGCGAGAACCTGCAGAGGAAAGCCGAGGATCGATAGCCCCGTGCCGGCGAGCCAGCGCCTGCGCCGGATCAAGCTCCACACGAGCGCGAGGCGCAGGTGCTCCTCGCGCGGGGCCTGCTTGGCATCCATCGCCTGAAGCGCGATCCCTAGGCTGTAGAGGGTCGACGCCCCTATAGCCGCCCCGATTCCCAGCACAAGTTCGACCATGTCCGCTCCCGATCATCGCACTCCTGGTCCTCCGGCACCCGCTGCTTTGGGTGCGCTTGGTGGCGTGGCGATGGTGAGCTATCTGCTGCCCGCCCTTGCGGGCTCTTGGCCCATCTACTTCCCGCGCTCGCCGGCGCCGATGTGGCCCACCCTTCGCACGGCGCTTGGAGTCGAGGATCGCACCGCCTCAGGGCGCGGTTATGCGCTCACATTCGACGACGGCCCTCACGCGCAGGGAACCCAGGCGATCCTTGAGATTCTCGCCGGCGCGGGCGTGGAGGCGACCTTTTTCCTGGTTGGAGAGCAGGTGCGGCGCAACCCCGCGCTAGGCCAGGAGATTCTCGCTGCCGGGCACGGGATCGGCCTGCACTGTGACCGGCACCGCAACCTTCTGCGTCTGATGCCGTGGCAGGTGCGTGAGGACATTGCTCGCGCGCGGGCGGCGATTGAGGACGCGACAGGTCACTCTCCGGCTCTCTACCGGCCGCCTTATGGCGTGCTGAACGCCTCCGCGTTGCGACTGGCCCGCGGGCACGGCTGGCGGACGCTGCTGTGGAGCCATTGGGGACGGGATTGGGAGGCGCGAGCCACCCCCGCATCGATTGCCGCGCTCCTCACCGACGGCGTGTGTGAGGGCTCGGTACTGCTGTTGCACGACGCCGATGACTACAGCGCTCCGGGCTCGTGGCGGCACACCGCGGCGGCCCTGCCGCGAGTGCTCGACACGCTCTCAGCGCGCGGCCTGCGCCCGGTTGCTCCGTGAGAGCGCCAAACGTGGCGCGCACGTGCGGATGCGGCCGGTGGGTCCGCGGCGCGTCGCCCTAAGATCCTGTCGTGGCCCCTCGCGCTCAGAACGACACAGGCGGCGAACTGGCCGTCGTGCTGGGAGGCACTCGCGCCCGCGCGGTGACGGTCGGAGCCGGGCGTCCGCGCTGGTGGCTGGACGTGCTGGTAATCGCATGGCTGGCGTGGGTGTACGACATCATCACCAACCTGGCGCCGCTTCGCCAGCACGCCGCCATCAACCATGCGCGGGGCTTGCTCGATCTGGAGCGTGCACTTCACCTGGACCCCGAGCGGGCGCTCAACCGCTGGCTGGTCTCCCACCACACGCTCGCGACGGTTCTCTCCTACTACTACGACAACGCGCACTTCATCGTCACGCTGGGCTTGCTCGGCTGGCTGTGGTGGCGCCGCCCGGAGGTGTACCGGCCGCTGCGCAACACGCTGGTGGCGATCAACGCGCTCGGTCTCGCCGTGTTCTGGCTGTATCCCCTCGCCCCGCCGCGAATGCTCCCCGGCTACAGCGACGTGGTCGCCAACAGCCATACGCTCGGCTCGTGGCACACCGGCTCGCTGGCCTCGGCCGCCAACCAGCTGGCGGCGATGCCCTCGCTGCACATGGCCTGGGCGGCATGGTGCTCGCTGGCGCTGTGGCGGCTTTCCTCACGAGGATGGGTGAGAGCCGTGGCGATCGCCTATCCATGCGTGACCGCGGTCGCCGTGCTCGCTACCGGCAACCACTTTTTGCTCGACATCTTCGCGGGACTGGCGACCACGGCGGTGGCGGTGGTGCTCACGCGAGCCGCAAGCGGCGCATTGCACAAGGCAATACCGCGCCGCTTTGTGTCAAGTACATAATCTCCGTACCGCATGTCACAAACTTGTTACGAAGTCCGGGATCGGGTAGGCTAGTCTGGCTGCCGCAGGCGGTTGAGGAGCGCTTCGACCGCTCCGCCGCAATTGAGCGCGCGGGCTTTCTCGCCTGTAGGGTGGAACAAGAGATGCCGAACTTTGACGCCAACGAGGGGTACACCAATCGCCGCGTGCATCGCGTGGAGACGATGCTGCTGTCACGGCGCAGGTGCGCCTCGCGGCGCGCCTGCCCTCATGGGGGGCGAGTGTTCGTACTGGCTAAACCTCCGCGTCATCGCCGGCACCTGTGGACTCTGTGCCACGGACGGCTCCCCGGATCGCCAAGCTGACGTGGCCGTACTCCGCTACCTCGACGTGTGCCTGGTGCTCGCGACAGCCCCGTTCGTGCTGATTGCGGGTATGCCGCTGCTCGGCTACCTCGTAGGAGCGTGTGCCTGGCTTTTGACTCGCGCGGGGACGGTATGGATGCATGAGCAAGCGCTGCGGGCGGGCGACCCGAAGCTCAAAGCCGGGCTGATGGTCGCGGCGCTGCTCGGCCGCGTCTGGCTCGTCGCGCTGGCGATCATCCTGGCGCGCTACGCGGGCAGCAAGGGCGACGGGATCATGGCCGCCGCGCTGCTGCTGGCAGCATTCACCGTGTACCTCGCGATGTCCTTCGTCACCCGCGAGGGTCCGATTCAGGGGGCGCCGCGCGCGCCCGGGACGCCGAGCACCTCATGAGCACGCCCGAACAGACGAAGAGCGGCGGCGTGAGCACCAAGCGCAAGGTTCTGCTCGGCATCGGCGTATGGCTCGCCGGGACCATTGTGATGGTTGTGGTGTTTGGCTCCAGCGGGAAGAACGCCTCGTTCCTGCCGCAGAACGAGTTCAAGCTTGATCCATGGATCTCGATCAAGGTTGCCGGGATCGACATCTCGATCACGAAGGCCGTCCTCTACGTCGTGCTTGCGTCGCTCTTGACCTGCGCGACGATGATCTATATCGCACGTCGCATGCAGCAGCGCCCGAACAAGGTCCAGACCGCCGTCGAGGTGTTGTTCAACCTGATGCGCGACAACATCACGCGCGGGAACATGGACGACGCGATGGCGCGCAAGTGGTTCCCGTTTATCGGTGCGCTGTTCCTGTTCATCATGTTCTCCAACCTGATCGGCTACATCCCGCTGCCGACGAACACCGAGCACGAGATCACGGTGTTTGGCCTGCACGTTCCGGCTTTCGCGCTGTACTCGGCGACCGCGAACCTCTCGATCCCGCTTGTGCTGGCGTTGATCGTGTGGGTTTCCTACACCGCTGAAGGCGTCCGCAAGAAGGGGCCGCTCGGCTATCTGAAGGGGCTGATTCCGGCCGGCGTGCACGGTGCGATGGCCGGAATGATCTTCATATTGGAGCTGCTCTCCCAATTCATGCGGCTGATCTCGCTCTCAGTACGTCTGTTCGCGAACATCCTCGCCGGCCACCTGATGATCCTCTTCTTCGGCGGCGCGCTCGCCGTGCTGCTCGGCGTTGCGGCGATCGCCTGGTTCACGTTGCCGCTTGCGATCGCGATCTTCATGTTCGAGGCTGTGCTCATCGCCGGCCTGCAGGCGTTCATCTTCGCCACCCTGACAGCTATCTACCTCGGCGGCGCGGTCGCCGACCATCACTAAAGGAGTCAATCGACGTGCTCACAGCTCTCATCACAGTCTTCGCGGTATCCGAAGAAATCGCCAAGGCGGGCAAGTCGATCGGTCTCGGCGTCGGCGGCGGCCTCGGCGCCGTGGGCGCCGGCGTCGGCATCGGCCTCGTGTGGGGCAAGGTGATCGAGGGCATCACGCGCCAGCCGGAGATGCGCGACGAGATCACCTCGCTGCAATGGCTCGGCTTCGCGCTGACCGAGGCGTGCTTCTTCTACGGCCTCGTCGCCGGTCTGCTCGCGGCGTTCATCGTCTGATGCACAGTATCCCCGCGTCCAGCGGCAGCAGCTTCCTGGTGCAGCCGGGCATCGGCCTGATGCTCTGGGTGCTGGTCGTATTCGGCATCTCGATGTGGCTGCTCGCGAAGTTCGTCTTCCCGCGTATCAGCGAGGCCTTGGAAAAGCGCCAGAAAGCGATCGAAGAGTCGATCGACACGGCCGAGCGCACGCGCACGGAGGCCGATGCGCTGCTCGCCGAATACCGCGAGCGCCTGAAGGAGGCCCGCGCGCAGGCCGAAGAGATCGTCCAGCGCGCGCGCCAGGCGGCCGACACGCATGAGCACGAGTCCAAAGAGCGTGGTCAGGAGATCGTCGCTGAGGCCGCCAGGCGCGCCGAACGCGACATCGAGGCGGCCACCAAACGGGCGCTCGACGACATCCGCAAGGAGGTCGCAGACCTGACGATCATGGCGACCGAGAAGGTCACCCGCAAGACGCTCACCGAGGCCGACCAGAAGCGGCTCGTAGAAGAGGCGCTCAACGAGCTCGACTTCTCGAGCATCTCATCCCCCGCTGCGAACAACTGAGATTGGTATGACGGCCCGCTCGCCACTGATGCTTGCAGATCTCGACTCATCGTTTGGGCCTGGATTGCCGATCCCGGCGCGGGCGAGCGGGCGACAAGGGTGCCCCTGATGGACGAGCTCGCCGAGGTATATGCGCGCTCGCTGTTCGAGGTCGCCCTCGAGCAGGGCAAGCTGGATGAGCTGCGCGAGCAGCTCTCACAGTTTGCCGACGCCCTGGACTCCAACCGCGAGCTGGCCGTGTTCTTCTTCTCGCCCTACTTCTCAACGAAGGAGAAGGAGGATGCGCTCGAGCGGATCCTCGACGGAGCTGACGAGGTGTTCGTGAACTTCCTGGCGCTGTTGATCGAGAACCACCGCATGCCCGTGATCTTCCGCTGCCGCCGGCAGTTCGACAGGCGCTGGGAAGAGGAGAACAGGATGCTGCCGGTCCACATCACGAGCGCGATCGAGCTCGACGAAGCGACCACCGAGAGCCTCGGCCGGCGGATCGGCGAGCGGGCCGGGCGCAAGGTGAAATTGGCCGCGCACGTCAACCCGGACATCCTCGGCGGCATCGTGCTGCGGGTCGGCAACTCGATCCTCGACGCCTCTATTCGCAATCGACTGGAGCAGCTGCGCAGGCACGTTGCCCAAGGAGCCTCTTAGAGGGTGGCGCAGTCGGCCGAAGGCCGACGAGCCGGGCCCCTCTTCTTCAATTAGGAGAAACCGATATGCAGATCAACCCAGATGAGATCACCAGCATTCTGAAGAGCCGCATCGAGGGACTCGACGGCGGCGCCGCCGAGCTGACCGAGGTCGGCACCGTGCTGTCGGTCGCCGACGGCATCGCGCGGCTGCACGGCCTGGAGAACTGCATGTCCTTCGAGCTGCTCGAGCTCCCGCACGGCGTCACCGGGCTGGCGCTGAACCTGGAGTCCGACAACGTCGGCGCTGTGCTGTTCGGCGAGTGGGAGCAGGTCTCCGAGGGCGACACCGTCAAGCGCACCGGCCAGGCTGCTCGACATCCCCGTCGGCGAGGGCCTCCTCGGGCGCATCGTCAACCCGCTCGGGCGTCCGCTCGACGGCAAGGGTGATATCGATACCTCAGAGCGCCGCCCGGCCGAGTTCAAGGCCCCCGGCGTCGTCCAGCGCCAGCCGGTCAAGGAACCGATGCAGATCGGCCTGAAGGCGATTGACGCGATGATCCCGATCGGCCGCGGCCAGCGAGAGCTGATCATCGGCGACCGGCAGACCGGCAAGACCGCGATCGCGATCGACGCGATCATCAACAACAAGGACACCGGCGTCGTGTCCGTGTACGTCGCGATCGGCCAGCGCATGGCGACCGTCGTGGCGCTTGCGCAGACGCTCGACGAAAACAACGCGCTCGAGAACACGATCATCGTCGCCGCACCCGCCGACGAGGCCGCGCCGATCAAGTTCATGGCCCCCTACGCCGGCTGCGCGATGGGCGAGCACTTCCTCTACAACGGCAAGCACGCGCTCGTCGTCTACGACGACCTCACCAAGCACGCCTACGCCTACCGGCAGATGTCGCTGCTGCTGCGCCGCCCGCCCGGCCGCGAGGCCTACCCGGGAGACGTCTTCTACCTGCACTCGCGCCTGCTCGAGCGCGCCGTCAAGCTCAACGACGACCTCGGCGGAGGCTCGCTGACGGCGCTGCCCGTGATCGAGACCCAGGCCGGCGACGTGTCCGCGTACATCCCCACGAACGTCATCTCGATCACCGACGGGCAGATCTTCCTGGAGTCGAAGCTGTTCAACTCGGGCGTGCGACCCGCGATCAACGTTGGCATCTCCGTCTCGCGCGTCGGAGGGAACGCGCAGATCTCACCGATGAAGAAGGTCGCCGGTCGGATCAAGCTCGAGCTCTCTCAATACCGTGACCTCGAGGCATTCGCCCAGTTCGGCTCCGACCTGGACGCCGATACGCAGAAAACGCTCGCGCGTGGCGAGCGGCTCGTGAAGACGCTCAACCAGCACGAGCGCGAGCCCCTCGCCGTGCAGGACCAGGTGGTCCAGATCTACGCCGCTACGAACGGCTTCCTCGACCGCCTGAGTGTCGAGCGCGTGGGCGAGTTCCTCGCCGAGCTGACCGAACGGATGCACTCCCAGCACTCAGACGTGCGCGAGAAGATCTCAGGCGGCGACTGGTCGGAGGGGACGCAAAAGGCAGTGCACGACGCCGTCGAGGCGTTCGCCCAGGACTTCGGCTACGACCTCGACGAGGAGGGCCTGCCGCTCGGCGACGACGTCGCACCGACGGCGAGCGATCCGCGTTCCGGCGATGGCGCCGGCGAGCAGGGCGTGTCCGAGGCCTCACGCGAGGGGGAGCCGCAGCCGGCCTAGGGCCGTCAGGCGCGAATCGCCATGGCATCACAGCGCGACGTCAAGAACCGGATCTCCTCGGTCAAGAACATCCAGAAGATCACCCGCGCGATGGAGATGGTCGCCGCCGCGCGCCTGCGGCGCGCCGAGCAACGGATCGCCGCGCTGCGCCCCTACGCGGACGCGCTCAGGCGCATGACCCGCCAGGCCGCCCAGGCCGCCGGCGCCGAGGCGAGCAGGCTGCCGCTGCTCTGCGAGCACGATTCCAAGAGCAACGTCGGGCTGCTCCTGATCACCGGCGACCGCGGTCTCGCCGGCGGCTTCAACTCGCAGATCATTCGCGCGGGCGTCAAGATCGCCGACGAGCTCGGCGACGACGGGTTGCAGGCCGTCTGGTACGCGACCGGCCGGCGGGGCGTCTCCTCGCTGACCTTTCGCGGGCGCGAGCTGAGCGGCAGCTACACGGGCTTTGCCGACCGCCCGGCCTACGCGGACGCGCGCTCGATCGCCGACGACCTGATCACCGGCTACATCGACGGTCGCCTGGATGGGGTGGAGATCGTCTACAACGCTTACATCTCCCCGCTCACCCAGGAGGTCACCCGCGAGACGCTCCTGCCGCTGTCCGCCGCGACGATCTCCGCCGAGGCGTCCAGCGAGCGCGCCGGCGGGGCGGGCGCCGGGCAAGAGGACCGATCGGTGAGTGGCCCGCGTGCGCTCGTTCGACTACGAGCCCGATCCCGAGGAGATCCTCAAGCGACTCGTGCCAGACTATGTAGAGATCTCGATCTACCGAGCGCTCGTCGAGTCGAACCGCCGGCTTCTTCGGTGCGCAGATGACCGCGATGCGCAGCGCATCGGAGAACGCGGGCGAGATCATCACCGACTTGACCCTCCAGATGAACCGTGCCCGTCAGGCCGAGATCACCCAGGAGATCATGGAGGTAGTCGCGGGAGCCGAGGGGCTCACCTAGGACGTCTAGCCAGCGGCGCAGCCTTCCCACTACGAACGCCGATCTTGAATAGATAAAAAGAGGAGAATCGAACGCAAATGGACGCCAGCATCGCCACAGATCCGGCCACCGCGCAGGCGGCGGGGAACGGAGCCGCCGCCAAGCAGAACGTCGGACGCATCGAGGAGATCCAGGGCGTCGTGATCGAGGCCGTCTTCCCCGAGCGCCTGCCCGAGATCAATCATGCGATCACCGTCGCCCGCCCGGAGGCCGCAGCGGAGGAGGAGGCCGAGGGCATCAGCTCGGGTGCCGGAGAGGGCGTGCTCGTATGCGAGGTTCAGCAGCACCTCGGCGACGACCGCGTGCGCGCCGTCGCGATGGACACGACCGATGGCCTGGCGCGCGGCCTCGAGGTGGTCGATACAGGCGCTCCGATCACCGTGCCCGTCGGCGAGGTCACGCTCGGGCGGATCTTCAACCTGCTCGGCGAGCCGATCGACCTCGGCGAGGCGATGCCCGCTGACGTCGAGCGCCGGAGCATCCACCAGGACGCCCCGCGCGTCGAGGACCTGACCCCGACGACCGAGATGTTCGAGACCGGCATCAAGGTCGTCGACCTGCTCGCGCCGTATGCCAAGGGCGGCAAGGTTGGGCTGTTCGGTGGCGCGGGCGTCGGCAAGACCGTTCTGATTCAGGAGCTGATCCACAACCTCGCCAAGGAGCACGGCGGCCTGTCCGCGTTCTGTGGCGTCGGCGAGCGCTCCCGTGAGGGCAACGACCTGTGGCTGGAGATGAAGGAGTCGGGCGTGCTCGACAAGACGATGCTCGTATTCGGCCAGATGAACGAGCCGCCCGGCGCGCGCATGCGCGTGGCGCTCTCGGGCTTGACGATGGCCGAACACTTCCGCGACCAGGGTCAGGACGTGCTGCTGTTCATTGACAACATCTTCCGCTTCGTGCAGGCCGGCTCCGAGGTCTCCGCGCTGCTCGGGCGGATGCCCTCGCAGGTCGGCTACCAGCCGACGCTGGAGACCGAGATGGGCCAGCTGCAGGAGCGCATCACCTCGACCAAGAGCGGATCCGTCACCTCGATCCAGGCGATCTACGTGCCCGGCCGATGACTACACCGACCCGGCCCCCGCGTCCGTCTTCGCCCACCTCAACGCGACCACCGCCCTGTCCCGCGCGATCTCCGAAAAAGGCATCTACCCGGCCGTCGACCCGCTCGACTCGACCTCCACGATCCTCAAGGCCGACATCCTCGGCGATGACCACTTCCGCGTGGCCAACGAAGTCAAGGAGATTCTGCAGCGCTACAAGGAGCTGCAGGACATCATCGCGATCCTCGGCATCGACGAGCTCTCCGACGAGGACAAGCTGACCGTCCAGCGCGCGCGCAAGATCGAGCGCTTCCTCTCGCAGCCGTTCTTCGTCGCCGAAGAGTTCACCGGCACCCCCGGCGCCTACGTGCCGATCGCCGAGACGATCCGCGGCTTCGAGGAGATCATCCAGGGCAAGCACGACGAGGTCCCCGAGAGCGCCTTCTTCCTCAAGGGCACGATCGACGAGGTCGTGCAGGCCGCGAAGAAATAGACGATGGCTCGTACCAAGTTCCCAGTCGAAGTGCTCACGCCCGAGGGCGAGATCTTCTCCGAGGAGGTCGAGATGCTCTCCACGCGCACGTCCGCCGGCTCGATCGGCGTGCTCGCCAACCACGAGCCGGTGCTCGCGATGCTCGAACCGACCGAGCTGCGACTGTATCGCACGGAGTCCGAGGTCGTGCGCTTCGCGCAGGCCGAGGGCTACCTGCAGTTCGCCGAGAACCGCGCGCTGGTGCTCGTCGAGGAGGCGATAACGCCGGAGAATCTCGACCGGGCGACCTTCCAGACGCGCTTGAAAGAAGCGCAGCAGGCGGCCGAGGAAGCCGAGGACGGGACCGAGCGCCAAGCGCGCGCGCAGCGCGACATACGCCGCTACGAGGCGTTCCTCGCCGTCGGGCAGTAGGCTCGGCGGGTGCCAGAGAGCAGTCCCCAGGCCGACAACGCAGCCGCAGCGCACTTCTCGCGCAAGCAGCCTGGCTGGTTCACCAAAAACGTCTTCAATCGCCTGCTGAACGGCCTCATGGGGCTCGGCTTCAGCGTGTGGGGCTCGCGCGTGCTTGAGGTCCGCGGGCGCAAGAGCGGGGAGCCGCGACGCACGCCGGTCAACCTCCTCACGGTTGACAGCGTCCGCTATCTGGTCGCCCCGCGAGGAGAGACCCAATGGGTGCGCAACCTGCGCGCCGCAGGGGAGGGGCGGCTGTTGTTAGGGCGGCGGGGCGAGACCTTCAGCGCCGTCGAGCTGGCCGACGTGGCCGGCAAGGCGCCGATCCTGCGCGCCTATCTCAAGCGCTGGAAGGCCGAGGTCGGCGTCTTCTTCGACGGCGTCGGGCCCGACTCATCGGAGCCTGAGATGCTGGCGGCGGCGGCGAAGCACCCTGTTTTCAGGCTCGACGCCTGAGCGCCACGAGCCTCTACGCTCTGGTAGCGGCCCCGCCCCGCTAGCCTTCCCCGCTCATGAGTCCCGAGCGCGCCCCTATCGGAGTGATCGGCACCGGCTACGTCGGCCTGGTCACCGCAGCCGGCTTTGCCGAGCTCGGCAGCGAGGTCTGTTGCGTTGACATCGACGCCGAGAAGATCGCGCGGCTGCGCGCAGGGAATGTGCCGATCTACGAGCCTGGCCTAGAGGAGCTGCTGGCCAAGAACTCCGAGCGGCTGCACTTCTCGACCGGCTTGGCCGATGCGCTCGAGCACGCGCGCCTGCTGTTCGTCGCCGTCGGCACGCCGCCGACGTACTCCGGCGACGCCGACCTGTCGGCGGTTAACGCCGTGATCAATGCCATCCCTGCCTCGAAAGACCACGCGCTCGTGATGAAGTTGACCGTGCCCTCCGGCACCGGCGTGGCCGTCAAGCGGATGTTCGACGAGCAGGGCAAGGGCGGGCTCGCCTACGTCTCCTGCCCCGAGTTCCTCAAGGAGGGCTCGGCGATCAAGGACTTCATGCACCCAGATCGTGTCGTCGTCGGCGATGTCGGCGATTGGGCAGGCGACGCCGTCGTCGAGCTGTACGAGCCGCTGCAGGCGCCGCTCGTGCGCACCGACATCGCCAGCGCAGAGATGGTCAAGCTCGCCTCCAACGCGTTCCTTGCGACGAAGATCTCGTTCATCAACGAGATCGCCAACGTCTGCGAGGAGACCGGCGCCGACGTCGTCGAGGTCGCGCGCGGCATGGGTCTCGACGACCGCATCGGGCCCAAGTTCCTGCAGGCTGGGATCGGCTTCGGTGGCAGCTGCTTCCCCAAGGACGTCGACGCGCTCAAGCAGCTCGCCGGCAACTCGGGCTACCACTTCCAGCTGCTCACCTCCGTGATCGAGGTCAACGAACTGCAGAAGCGCCGTGTGATCGGCAAGCTGCAAAAGCACCTCGGCGGTCTCGTCGGCAAGCGCATCGCGCTGTTCGGCCTGGCCTTCAAGCCGAACACCGACGACATGCGCGAGGCCTCCTCGCTCGTGCTCTCGGCGCGGCTGAACGCAGACGGCGCGCTCGTCACCGCGTATGACCCGGTCGCCGAGGAGCAGGCGCGCGCGCTCGTCAGCGGCATCTCCTTCGCAGCCTCGCCGCTGCAGGCCGCGCACGAAGCCGATGCGGTGGTGCTCGTCACCGAGTGGAGCGAGTTCCTGGAGCTCGACTGGAAGGATGTGGCCGAGACGATGAGTGGAAATCTTGTGATCGACGGGCGCAACGCCCTGGAGCCCGACGCCGTACGTGCCGCAGGGCTCCTCTACGAGGGCGTCGGGCGCGGTCAGCGCAGCGTCGCCAAGAGCGGGGTGCAGGCCTGATGCAGAGCCGTGATCCTCGTTGGCGGAGAGGGGACACGCCTGCGCCCGTTGACCTCAACGGTGCCCAAGCCGGTCGTACCGCTGGTCGACCGGCCGTTCATCTCATTCATGCTCGAGTGGTTGAAGAAGCACGGGATCGACGACGTGATCATGTCCTGCGGCTTTTTGGCGAGCGGCGTGCGGAACGTGCTCGGCGATGGCTCGGGTCTGGGAATCAGGCTGCGCTTCGTGGAGGAGCCCGACCCGCGGGGCACCGCCGGCGCGCTGAAGTTCGCCGAGCGGCTGCTCGACGAGCGGTTTCTGATGCTCAACGGCGATGTGCTCACCGACATCGATCTCACCGGCCAGATCGCCCAGCACGAGCGCGACGGGCGCGAGGGCGACGCTCGCGCTGGCGCCCGTGACCGACCCCAGCGCATACGGCCTGGTGCACCTCAACGAGGATCGCTCGGTCAAGGACTTCGTCGAGAAGCCGAGCCCAGACAGGATCGACACGAACCTGATCAGCGCGGGCGCAGTACGTGCTCGAGCGCGAGATCCTCGAGCTTGTCCCGCCAGACCGGAACGTCTCGATTGAGCGTGAGGTGTGGCCGTCGCTGATCGGTGCAGGGCTATACGGGTTCCCGGCGGAGGCCTACTGGCTGGACATCGGCACGCCCGAGCGCTATCTGCAGGGCACTTTCGACATTCTCGAGGGCAACGTCGACACGGCCGTTCGCGAGCGGCTCGGCGAGAGCTGGCTGGCGGTGGACGCAAACGCTGAGATCCACGGCCGCGTGATCCCCCCGGCCGTGATCGAGCGGGGCGTGAGCGTTGCGGAGGGCGCACATGCCGGCAGCCTGGTGGTGCTCGGCCACGACGTGTCGATCGGGGCGGGGAGCACCGTAGAGCGCGCGGTGATTATGAATGGCGCGGAGATCGGCGCGGGCTGCACGCTGCGCGACTGCATCGTCGCCGGCCGGCTGCCGCGTTGGCGCGGGCACGCGAATAACCGGCGGAGCGGTGCTCGGCGAGGGGGTGACCGTGGGGGCAGACAACGTGATTGCCCACGGTGCGCGTATCTTCCCGGGAGTGAGCTTGCCCGATGGAGCACTGAGATTCTGATGAGCACCCGCGAGACGACCGAGTCCGTGGGTGGCCTTTCGCGGGCCGCGATCGCTGAGGTGGACGCCTCAGGCCAGTTGGGCGACGTGCTCGCACTGCCCGAGCACTTGCGCGATGCGCTGTGGCGCGTGGAGTCGGCGATCATGCAGGACTGGGATACCTCCGCGGGACTGGTGGTGGCGGGCATGGGCGGTTCGGCGATTGGCGGCGCGCTGGCACGCGCGGCGCTGGGCGACCACGCTTCACGGCCGATCTTCGTGACCCGCGCATATGGCCTGCCACCGTGGACGACACCGGACACGATGGTGCTGTGCGCGAGCTACTCGGGCAACACCGAGGAGACGCTCGCCTGCTACGAGTCGGCGGGGGCACTGGGCGCGCGGCGCACGGTCGTGAGCACCGGCGGGCGCCTGGTGGAGATGGCTCGTGAGGACGGCGTACCCGTGATTCCGCTGCCCGGCGGTTTCCAGCCGCGCGCCGCGGTGGCCTATATGACAGTCGCCGCGCTCGAGGTTGCGGCGCTGTGCGGTGCCGGGCCGCGGCTGACCTCGGAGATCGATGTGGCGGCGGCCCACACTGAGCAGCTGGTGGCCGAGTGGGGCCCGGACGCGCCTGAGGACTCGCTCGCGAAGACGCTCGCCCGCGGCCTGCACGGCACGATCCCGGTCGTGGCTGGTGCGGGCCTGACCGCACCGATCGCCTACCGCTGGAAGACGCAGATCAACGAGAACGCAAAGCAGCCGTGCTTCTCCCACGAGCTCCCCGAGCTCGACCACAACGAGCTGGTGGGCTGGGAGGGCGCCCCCGAGCTGGGCCGTTTTGCGGCGGTGTTCCTCGATGACTCCGATGCCCACCCGCGCGTGAAGGAGCGAATGGCGCTGACCGAGCGCCTGATCGCCAGCAATGCGGGAGCGAGCTTCCATTTGGAGACGCGCGGGGAGACGACGATCGAGCGCGTGATCTCGCTGGTGCTGCTTGGCGACCTCGTCTCGATCTACCTCGCCACGCTGCGTGGTGTGGATCCTGGGCCAGTGCAGCTGATAGACCAGCTCAAGGCCGAGCTCGCCGCAGGCTAGCGGCCCGGTGGGTGTGTGATACGGTCGGGACCGGCCGAGGAGCGCTGCGACGGGCTCCGGTCCCGCCACGCTCGGCCTCTCTGCAGCAAGGGCGCTCACCTGACCGGACAGGAGGATTCGTTATGTCCGCAATGACACCCACTGCCGTAGCCAACGACTTCAAGGTCGCCGACCTCTCGCTCGCGGAGTTCGGCCGTAAGGAGATCGTCCTCGCCGAGCACGAGATGCCGGGCCTGATGACGATCCGCCGCGAGTACGCCGCCGCCCAGCCGCTGATGGGCGCGCGCATCACCGGCTCGCTGCACATGACGATCCAGACCGCCGTCTTGATCGAGACGCTGACCGCGCTCGGCGCCGAGGTGCGCTGGTGCAGCTGCAACATCTTCTCCACCCAGGATCACGCCGCCGCCGCGGTGGCCGTCGGTCCCGAAGGCACGGTCGAGGATCCGCAGGGTGTGCCGGTGTTCGCGTGGAAGGGCGAGACGCTCGAGGAGTACTGGTGGTGCACGGAGCAGGTGCTCAACTGGCCCGTGGGCGATGACGGCTCGACTGGCCCGAACATGATCCTCGACGACGGCGGCGACGCCACGCTGCTCGTGCACAAGGGCACCGAGTACGAGGCCGCTGGCGCGGTTCCCGATCCCTCGACTGCCGAGTCGGAGGAGCACGAGGTGATCCTCGAACGTGCTGACGCGCTCACTCGCCGATGACCCGCAGCGCTGGACGAAGATCGGCCGAGGGCATCAAAGGCGTCACCGAGGAGACGACGACGGGTGTGCACCGGCTATACGAGATGGTCGAGTCCGGCGAGCTGCTGTTCCCGGCGATCAACGTCAACGACTCCGTGACGAAGTCGAAGTTCGACAACCTCTACGGCTGCCGGCACTCGCTGATCGACGGCATCAACCGCGCGACCGACGTGATGATCGGCGGCAAGGTCGCCGTCGTCTGCGGCTTCGGCGACGTCGGCAAGGGCTGCGCCGAATCGCTGCGCGGCCAGGGCGCTCGCGTAATCGTCACCGAGATCGACCCGATCTGCGCGCTGCAGGCCTCGATGCAGGGCTACGAGGTCAAAACGCTCGAGGAAGTGCTCGAGACGGCCGACATCTTCATCACGACGACCGGCAACAAGGACATCATCACGGCCGCCGACATGGGCCGGATGAAGCACCAGGCGATCGTCGGCAACATCGGCCACTTCGACAACGAGATCGACATCGCCGGGCTCAGGCCGCGTCGACGGCATCGAGCGCGTCAACATCAAGCCGCAGGTCGACAAGTGGGTCTTCCCCGACGGCCACGCGATCATCATGCTCTCCGAGGGACGCCTGCTGAACCTCGGCAACGCGACGGGGCACCCGAGCTTCGTGATGAGCAACTCGTTCTCCAACCAGACGATCGCCCAGATCGAGCTGTTCACGAAGAACGACGAGTACGAGAAGCGGGTCTACGTGCTACCCAAGCACCTCGACGAGAAGGTCGCCCGGCTGCACCTCGACGCGCTCGGGGTGAAGCTGACCACGCTCAGCCCCGAGCAGGCCGCCTACATCGGCGTGCCGGTCGAGGGGCCGTACAAGCCCGACCACTATCGCTATTAGGAACCGATGAAGGCGATGGTCCTCGCAGCCGGGCTTGGCACCCGGCTGCGCCCGCTCACCTATGAGATAACGAAGCCGATGGTGCCAGTGCTGGACAGGCCGGTGATGGAGCACATCCTCGACCTGCTGAAGCGCCACGGCTTCGATGAGGTGATCGCCAACCTGCACTACTTCCCGGACTCGATCAAGGAGTATTTCGGCGATCGCATCTCCTACCGGGTCGAGGAGGAGCTGCTGGGGACCGCCGGAGGAGTGCGCGCCTGCCGGGACTTCTTCGGCGGAGAGCCGTTCCTGGTCATCTCCGGAGACGCCCTGACCGACATCGACCTGGGCGCCCTGGCGGCTCGCCACTCCGAGGCCGGAGGGATGGCGACGCTGGCGGTCAAGAAGGTCCCGGACACGCGCGAGTACGGGGTGGTCCTGCACGACCGGGAGGGCCGGATCACGGGCTTCCAGGAGAAGCCCTCGCCGGACGAGGCGCTTTCGGACCTGGGCAACTGCGGCATCTACGTCTTCTCCCCGGAGATCTTCGACTACTTCCCCGAGCGGCCCTTCGCAGACTGGGCCCAGGATGTCTTCCCGGCCCTGCTCGAGAACGACGTCCCCTTCCACATCCACGAGATCGATGAGTACTGGAACGACGTCGGCTCGCTGACGGAGCTGCGCCAGGGGACCTTCGACGCGCTTGGCGGCGAGCTGCACCTGGAGATGGAGGGCAGTGAGGTGCAGCCGGGGGTGACGGTCGCGGGTGACACCGATCCTGCCCGCCGGCGCGACCGTCGAGGGTCCCGTGTGGATCGGAACCGAGGTGCGGATCGGCGCCGGCGTGCGTCTCGACCGGCCCGGTCGTGGTCGGCGATGGCGCCACGATCGGCGACGGCGCACAGCTGCGCTCCAGCATTATCTTCCCCGGAACCGGCATCGGTGCGGACTTGATCCTGATCGATGCCATAGCCGGTCACAGCGGCATCCTGCAGAGCCTGCGCCTGCGCGGCTAGAACGCAAAAGGGCCCGCCAAAGCGAGCCCTTTCACGGAAAGTGAGACGAAGGAATAGTAATGGGTGTCATGGCGCCGTGCTTAAGATTTGATGAAGACATGGGCCCCGGGGGGTGTGCTCGCTCGAACGGACTGAAGGACGATGGACATCCGCCACTCCCGGGCGTAGGATCGGAGACATCTCCTCACACAAGCCGACGAAGGGAACCATGATGCAAATCGACATCAAGGGTCGCAACGTTCCGGTCACCGACGAGATCCGCGTCCACGCGGAGCGTCGCCTGAGAAAGGTCGAGCGGCAGGTCTCAGATCTTGCCCGCCTGGAGATCGAGATGTTCGAGGAGCGCAATCCCTCGATTGCGGAGCGTGAGGTGGTGGAGGCGACGCTGTACTTGAAGGGCGTGACGCTGCGCGCACACGACGCCTCGCGCGAGATGGTGCACTCGCTGAACCTCGTGGTCGACGAGCTGGCCCGTCAGGTCAAGCGCCATCGCGACAAGCGCCGCAAGCGCCGCGAGGCTCATGCGGCCGCGGCCCAGCTGAGATCGGCCCGCGCTCTGCCGTAGTCGCTAATCTGGGGACGTGTCCCCATCGATTCTCGATCGCGCGCTGAACGTTGGCGAGGCGAAGAAGTTCAAGTCCTACCAGAAACGCGTGGCGCTGATCAACGCGTTCGAGGGAGAGCTCGAACACGACTCAGACGATGAGCTGCGCGAGCGGATGGACGCGCTGCGCGCCCGCGCGGCTGAAGAGGAGTCGCTCGACGAGTTGCTGCCGGAGTGCTTTGCGGTGGTGCGCGAGACAGGCAAGCGCCAGATGGGGATGCGCCACTTCGACGTGCAGTTGATCGGCGCCATGGCACTGCACGACGGCCAGATCGCCGAGATGAAGACCGGCGAGGGCAAGACGCTGACGGCGACCCTGGCGGTCGTGCTCAACTCGCTCGCGGTACGCGAGGGGGTTCAGACGCCCGAGGGGCAGCCGCCCGAGCGCAAGGGCGTGCACGTCGTCACGGTCAACGATTACCTCGCCAAGCGCGACGCCGAATGGATGAGCCCGATCTACGACGCGCTCGGCGTCACAGTGGGGGTGCTGCAAAACATGCAGCCGCCCGATGAGAAGCACGGCGCCTATGCCTGCGACGTGGTGTACGGCACGAACTCGGAGTTCGGCTTCGACTACCTGCGCGACAACATGGCCACCGACCTGGCGGAAAAGGCCCAGCGCGGCCACCCGTTCGCGATCGTCGATGAGGTCGACAACATCCTGATCGACGAGGCGCGCACGCCGCTGATCATCTCCGGCGCGCCCGAACAGGCGGCCGACCTCTACGTGAAGTTCGCGCGTCTGGCGCCGCAGATGACGCTTGGCAAGACGCCTGAAGGCATGGACCCGCGCACGAAGAAGGGATTTCTCGCCGACTTCGACTTCGAGATCGACGAGAAGCAGAAAACGGTGGCGATTACCGAGCAGGGCGTCGCCAAGGCCGAGAAATTTCTCGAGTATCGACCATCTGTATCGCGCGGAGAACGGTCATCTCGTCAACCATTTGATCCAGGCCCTGCGTGCTGAGGCGCTGTACAAGCGTGACGTGGACTATGCGGTGATCGACAACGAGGTGAAGATCATCGATGAGTTCACCGGGCGCATCCTCGATGGGCGGCGCTGGTCGGAGGGCCTGCACCAAGCGGTCGAGGCGAAGGAGCGGGTGGCGATCCAGGAGGAGAACCAGACGCTCGCGACGGTCACCTATCAGAACTACTTCCGCCTCTACGACAAGCTCGCGGGCATGACGGGGACGGCGCTGACCGAGGCGACCGAGTTCATGAAGATCTACGAGCTGCCGGTCGTGCAGGTGCCGACGAACATGCAGATGGTCCGCGAGGACCGTAACGACCAGATCTACAAGACCAAGGATGGCAAGTGGAACGCGGTGGTCAACGAAATCAAGGCGCGCCACGAGAACGGACAGCCGGTGCTCGTAGGAACGATCTCGGTCGAGGTCTCAGAGCTGCTCGGCGATCGCCTGATGCAGGCAGGCATCAAGCACACCGTGCTGAATGCCAAGCCCGAGCACGCGGCACGTGAGGCGGAGATCGTCGCCGAGGCTGGCCAGCCGGGTGCCGTAACGATCGCCACGAACATGGCCGGCCGTGGGGTGGACATCAAGCTCGGCGGCAATCCCGAGCACCTGGCCCGCCTCGAGCTCGCCCGCCAGGGAGTCCAGCCGGACGCGGAGGACTACGAGAGGCGCATGGGGGAGGTGATCCCTGGTCTGGAAGCGACGGTCGCGCAGAACCGCGATCACGTGATGGCGGCCGGCGGGCTGTTCATCTGCGGCACCGAGCGCCACGAGTCCCGCCGTATCGACAACCAGCTGCGCGGTCGCTCAGGGCGCCAGGGCGACCCTGGTGAGAGCCGCTTCTTCCTGTCCGCGGAGGACGATCTCGTGCGGTTGTTCGCGGGCGACCGCATCTACAAGATCCTCGACAAACTCGGCGGCACCGACGACGAAGGCAACGAGGAACCGATCGAGGCGGGGATGCTCTCCAAACAAATCGAAAAAGCGCAGAAGAAGGTCGAGGAGCAGAACTTCCTGATCCGCAAACGCGTGCTCGAGTACGACGACGTGATGAACGAGCAGCGCCGCGTGATCTATGCCTATCGGGATGAGGTGCTGGAGGGAAAGCCGATCGGTGAGGAGGCACGCCGGGAGGTGACCAACACGGTCGAGCGCACGATCGACCAGTACACGCCGGGCGATTTCATGGAGGACTGGGACCTCAACGGGCTGTTCACCGCCCTTGGGCAGTTCTTCCCGCTCGACCTGAGCGACGAGGATCTCGACCGCGAGACGATCGACAGGACCTCATTGGCCGATCGCGTCACCGAGCTTGCGATGGAACGCTATGACGCACGGGAAAGCGAGCTGGGTGAGGAGCTGATGGGCTCACTCGAGCGCTACCTGCTGCTGCAGATCATCGATGAGCGCTGGCGCGAGCACCTGTTCGACATGGACTATCTGCGCGAGGGCATTCACCTTCGCGGCTTCGCCCAGATCGATCCGCTCGTGGCCTACAAGAACGAGGCCTTCACGCTGTTCGGTGATCTGATGAGCAGCGTTTGGACTGACTACACACGCATGATCTTCAACGTCCAGGTGAATGTCGAGAATGAAAACGGTGCAGGCGCTCCTGCGCCGGCTTTCGCTCCTGGAGGCTCCTCGACGCGCGCTGGCCGCGTCTCCTATTCGGGCGGGCGTAGCGCGACCGGATCCGGGGCATTGGCCGCGGCCGCCGCGGCCGGCGGTTATGGCGGCGAAATCTCCGGCGAGGAAGAAGTTCTAGCGATGCCCGCGATCGAGCAGCGCGTCGTTGACGATGAGCATCAGGTGGGGCGCAACGACCCATGCTGGTGCGGGAGTGGCAAGAAGTTCAAGCGCTGCCACGGGGCTTAGGTATGGCCGCCACCACCCCGAGCGAGCCGGTTCCGCAGCGTTTGGCGGCAATACGCGAACAGCTGAAGCTGCTCGCGGACTATCTTTGACCCGCAAGAGCTGAGGGGCCGCACAGAGGCGCTCGAAGCGCAGATGGGCGAGCCGGGCTTCTGGGATGACGCCGACGCCGCCGCGAAGGTAGGCGCCGAGCACGCCCGGGCGGCCAGGCGACTGGAGACATTCACTGCGCTGGAGAAGGACGTGGAGGATCTCGACGGTCTGGTCGAGATGGCCGCGGAAGATCCGGCGCTACAGGGAGAAATCGACGAGCAGTTTGCCTCGGTTCAGGAGCGCCTTCAGGCGCTCGAGGAGGAGCGGCTGTTCTCGGGGAGCTATGACTCAGGGGATGCGCTCGTGAGCGTGAACGCCGGGGCTGGGGGAACGGACGCCCAGGATTGGGCGGAAATGGTGCTGCGGATGGAGATGCGGTGGGCGGAGCGGCGCGGCTTCCAGACCGCGCTGCTGGAGGCGAGCGCCGGCGATGAAGCGGGGATCAAGTCGGCGACGTTCCAAGTGAAGGGCGAGAACGCGTACGGGTTGTTCGGGGCCGAGCGCGGAGTGCACCGGCTGGTGCGGCTGTCCCCGTTTGACTCGGCTCACCGCCGCCAGACGAGCTTCGCAGGTGTGGAGGTCGCGCCCGTGGTGGAGAGCACAGAAGAGGTGGAGATAAACGACGATGACCTGCAGGTCGACACCTACCGCGCCTCCGGCGCGGGGGGGCAGCACGTCAACAAGACCGACTCGGCCGTGCGCATCACCCACCGGCCAACAGGGATTGTCGTGCAGTGCCAGAACGAGCGCTCCCAGTCCGCTAACCGCGCCACGGCGATGGCGATGCTGCGCGCGAAGTTACTGGAGAAGCAGGAGCGGGAGCGCCGCGAGGAGATCGCACGCGAGAAGGGGGAGGCCCAGGACGTCAACTTCGGCTCGCAGATTCGCTCGTATGTGCTGCACCCGTACGCGCTGGTGAAGGACCATCGCACGAACCTCGAGATGGGCGACGTGGGACGAGTGCTCGACGGGGATCTGGACGGCTTCGTCAGGGCCTATCTGCTGAAGGCCGCATAGTGCGAGACGAGGCCCTGCTCGCGCTCGTAGGACGGGCACTGGACGAGGACATAGGCTCCGGTGACCTCACGACCGATGCGACCGTCCCAGCTGATGCGCGCGCGCGGGCACTGATCACGCAGAAGGGGCCCGGGGTCATCTACGGGCTCGCCGCCGGGGAGGCGGCGTTTGCGCTGCTGGATCCTGACGTGCGCTTCGAGCGCCTCACCGGCGAGGGGCGCTGGCGCGAGGAAGGCGGTCCGGTGCTATCGATAGAAGGCCTGGCGCGCGCTCTGCTGACGGGGGAGCGCACCGCGCTGAACTTCCTTGGGCACCTGTCGGGTGTGGCCACGATGGCGGCCGTGGCCACGCGTTTGGTGCAGGGAACGGGGGCGCGGGTGTTGGACACACGCAAGACGACACCGGGACTGCGGGCGCTCGAGAAGGCCGCCGTGGCTGCTGGGGGCGCGTGCAACCACCGCGCGGGGCTGTATGACGCAGTGCTGATCAAGGAGAATCACATTGTGGCGGCGGGCGGGATCACCGCGGCTGTCCTGCGGGCCCGCGAAGCGGCGCCGGCCCTGGCCGCGAGCATCGAGGTCGAGGTGCGCAATCCGGAGGAGATCGCAGAGGCGCTTGCCGCCGGTGCACCACGCCTTTTGCTCGACAACATGGACGAGGAAGAGCTGCGGGCGGCGGTCGCTCAAGTGGCGGGCCGGGTGGAGCTCGAGGCAAGCGGCGGGGTGACGCTCGATACGCTCCAGGCGCGGGCGCAGACGGGAGTAAAATGGGTGTCGATGGGCGCGCTGACCCACAGTGCGCCCGCGCTGGATCTGTCGCTTATCCTTGAGGTTGTGCGTGACGAATAGATGGAGCAGCACCCGCTCGACGGTATACTGCCGCAGCTCGTTCCTCCTATAAAACGCGAAAAGGACGGAAAGCGGCGTGGCTGGCGGTCAGACTCCCAAGAAACATCAGTCTTACTCACGTACGCATAAGCGTCGCTCACAGCACAAGATTGAGCCTGCCGCCTCAAACTTGTGTCCGAATTGTCATGTCCCCAAGCTGCCCCATCGGGTTTGCCCAGGCTGTGGTTGGTACAAGGGTCGCCAGGCCTTCGACCCGCATGACTCGCACGAGGCATACGAGTCACACGCCTAGCAAGTAGCGGTATGGCCAGCAGCGGAGTGACGTTGCATACGCTCCAGGCGCGGGCGCAGACGGGAGTAGAATGGGTGTCGATGGGCGCGCTGGCCAACAGTGCGTCCGCCCTGGGACCTGTCCCTGATCTTGGAGGTTTTGCCTTGAATCTGCCCATGGCACCCACGCTGCCAATGGCTCCAGTGCAGGGGCCGGGCACGGGCCTTTCGCCTGCAGAGGTGGAGCAGATGCAGGGGGAGGTGCGCGCCCTGGCGGCCGAGCGGGGCGCGGTGATCCTGGCGCACAACTACCAGGTGCCCGAGGTGCAGGATGTCGCCGACTACGTGGGCGACTCGCTGGGGCTCTCACGTAAGGCTGGCGAGGCCGACGGCGAGATGATCGTGTTCTGCGGGGTGCACTTCATGGCCGAGACCGCGTCGATCCTGTGCCCGGAGAAGAAGGTCCTGATCCCCGATCTCGACGCTGGCTGCTCGCTGGCCGACTCGATCGACTTCGGCCAGCTCGCTGCATGGAAGGAGCAGTACCCGCAGGGCGTGGTCGTGATGTACGTGAACACGAGCGCCGAGGTCAAGGCGCTGACCGACTACGTCTGCACGTCCTCCAACGCGGTCCAGGTAGTGCGCCACATATACGACACCCACGGCGAGGACACCGAGATCCTGTTCGGTCCCGACATGTGGCTCGGTGCCTACGTTGAGAAGGAGCTCGGCAAGCGCATGCACGTGTGGGACGGTGAGTGCCACGTACACGCTGGCATCCGGCCCGCTGACATCGAGGCCACGCGCGCGGCGCATCCAGGGGCGGACTTCCTGATACACCCCGAGTGTGGCTGCTCGACGAGCGTGATGGAGTATGTCGCCGCCGGCGACGTCCAGGCTGAGGGCGTGCACATGCTCTCGACCGGCGGGATGCTGAAGTACGCCGAGTCCTCAGAACGCGAGGGCGGCCCCGATCAGGTCGTCGTCGCCACCGAGATCGGCATGCTGCATCCGCTGCGCATGGCCGCTCCCAGCACCGAGTTCATCCCCGCCAACGCCGAGGCGAGTTGCAAGTTCATGAAGATGATCACGCTGCGAGGCCTGCGCGATTCGCTGCGCGATGAAAAGTACGAGGTGCGCGTCCCGCCGGACATCGCCGCGCGCGCGCGGCTTCCGATCGACCGCATGGTCGCGATCGGCTAGTTGCGACGCTAGAGGATGCCGATGCGGTCGATCGGCCAATAGGTCGCGAAGGCTCCACCGATGATCCATCCGGTGGGGACTGGTCCCCAAAAGCGGCTGTCATCGGATTCCCCACGGTTGTCGCCCATCATGAACCAGTGACCGGGCGGAACCTTGATCGCCACCGGGAAGTTGCACTCTGAGACGCCTGGGCAGGGACGGATATAGGAGTCCTTCTCGCGCACGCCGTTGCGGATCACGTGCCCTTCGATCACCTTGATCGTGTCTCCAGGCCCGGCGACGATGCGCTTGATGAAGTTGACGCTTGCCTCCGTGGGCAATGGCTCCGAACAGGGCGCGCCGCCGGGAACGATGCGCGTGCCCGATCCGCACTCCTCATTCGTGGCGCCTTCGGGCGGGTGGAACACGGCAATCTCGCCGACGTGCGGTTTGCTGAAGTGGGTGCCGAGGCGGTCGACTAGGACGCGCTGGCCGATCGCGAGCGTCGGCTCCATCGAGCCGCTCGGGATGCGATAGGGCTTCACGACCCACGCCTGGATTCCAAACGCTAGCCCAATCGCGACGAGCACGATCGCGACCAGCTCGACGATCGAGCCCATCGTCGTTTTCGGGCGCTTGCCGCCAAGGACAGTCCGCCATCCACTCCGCGCTGGGACGTCTTGGGCTGGTGCTGGCTCAACGGGCTTAGGGTGCTTAGCTGATTTAGACGTGGGTGTGGGCACGCTCATCGCTAGGTGAACTCCCCGGCGCTATGCGGACCGACGCAGGCGACGGCTAGGTTGTCCGCCACGCCCGCCGCGACCTCACGGACCTCCTCGAACGTGACCGCGTCGATCGCCGCGATCGCCTCGTCCGGGTCGACTGCCTCGCCGAAGACGATCTGCTGGTTGGCCGCGTAGCGCGCGACCGCGTTCGTGTTCTCGAACGACAGCACGAGTCGTCCGGCGGTGAACGCGCGTGCGCGTGCGACCTCCTCCTCGGTCGGGCCGTCGTCGCGCAGCTCGTCGACGATCTCGCGCATCCGCGTGTACGCCTCGATGCACTTCGCCGAGTCAAGGCCCGAGCCGAGCTGCAGGATCGGCACGTCCGCGAACGCGTGCGCGATCGCATAGACCGAGTAGCAGAGGCCGCGCTTCTCGCGGATCTCGTCGAACAGGCGCGAGCCCATCGAGCCGCCGAGCAGCGTCGAGTAGATCGACAGCGCCGCGCGTTCGCGCACGTCTGTGACGGCGACGTCCGGGCGGTAGATCATCCGCAGGTGCGACTGGTTCGTGTCGCGCTGCTCGACGAGCGTCTGCGGCACGAAGTCCGGCGCAGGGTCATACGCGTCCGGCGCCGCCAGCGACGGGAAGCGCCCGAACAGCTCCTGCAGCGTCTGCTCGTCGGGCAGGCTGTCGAGGTTGCCGACGAGGAACGCGCCGCCGCTCTGCCCGGCCCAGCGGCGCTCGCGGAACGCGACGATCCCCTCGCGCGTGAAGCTGCGCAGGTTCTCCTCCGGGCCGAGCACCGTGCGCCCGAGCGGATGCTCGCCGAAGGCCGCTTTGTCGATCAGGTACTCGGCGACCATCGACGGCTGGTCGAACGCACGGTTGATCTCCTGGATCACGACGCCACGCTCGCGATCGAGCTCCTCGGCGTCGATTCTCGGGCGCCCGACGAAGTCGCTCAGCAGGTCGATCGCCGCAGGCGCGCTCTCCGCGCGGACGGTGATGTGGAACGCGACGATGTCGTGGCTCGTGTATGCGTTGAGCGAGCCGCCGAGCCGCTCGGCCGTCTCGTTGACGTCTTTGTAGTGCGGGTACTTCTCGCCGCCCTTGAAGACGAGGTGCTCGAGGAAGTGCGCCATGCCGTTCTCCTCGGCGCGCTCGTTGCGCGCGCCTGCGTCGAACGCGACGAGCACCGTCAGCGCCCGCGTGCCGGGCAGCGCGATGCGGTGGATCGGCAGCCCGTTCTCCGGGACTGTGCTCGTCTGGATCGTTGTCATCGGCCCACAATAGTTAGGAAATGGCCTGGGGACGCCGCTAGGTGCCTGCCACACTGTCCTCTCGCTGCAAATCCCGTTGCATGCAGGCAATTTGTCAATGCGATGACCAACGCCGCGCTACTGTGCCCCGCGATGGCCACCACTGAGAAGGGCATGATCGAGCGCGATGCGCTGCGTCGCCGCCGCGCGGTACTGCGCCTGCGCGCGAGTACCCGTCCGGTGGCTCGTGCGCCCTCGGGTGCAGCCGGGAGCGGAGACCGTCGTGGAGTTTCGCGGCGTGTCCAAGCTCTACGGCCCGGGTGGCATCGGCCTGGAGCGCGCGACGTTCGCGGTCAATCGCCAGGAAATGGTGTTCCTCGTCGGCGCGACCGGTTCGGGGAAGTCGACGATTATGCGGTTGCTGGTCAAGGAGCTGGAGCCGACCGAGGGCACGATCCGCGTCGCTGGCCGTCCCCTGTCGGAGATCGGGCGCAAGAAGATTCCCTATTACCGGCGGAACGTCGGCGTGGTCTTCCAGGACTTCAAGCTGCTCCCGACGCGCACGGTCTACGACAACATCGCCTACGCACTGCAGGTCACGGGTGCCTCGCGCAAGCAGATCCGCGGGACGCTGCCGGACATCCTGCGTCTGACCGGGCTCTCGACGAAGCTGCACAACTATCCCCACCAGCTCTCCGGCGGTGAGCAGCAGCGTGTCGCCGTGGCACGCGCGTTCGCCAGCCACCCGCCCGCTGCTGCTCGCGGACGAGCCGACCGGCAACCTCGACCCCGAGACCTCGATCGGAATCATGCAGCTGCTGTACCGCATCAACCGCGCCGGGACGACCGTGATCGTGGCTTCGCACGACAGCGAGATGGTCGACAGGATGCGCCGCCGCGTGATCGAGCTTCGTCGCGGGCGCATCGTCCGCGATGAGGCCTCCGGCTCCTATGGCTCACGTGATGAGAACACCGACGAGCTCGGCGATCGCCTGCGCCAGGAAGCCGTGGAGAACTCGCCGGACTCCCTGGAGAAGTGATGAAGCCAGCGTTCTTCCTGAAAGAGGCGACTAGGTCGATGCGCCGCAACGCCGTTCCGAGCTTCGCGGCGCTGGCCTCGGTGCTCGTGACCACACTCGTGCTCGGCGTGTTCATCCCGGTTGTGCAGGCGACGAACGGGGCTGCCAACGACATTCGCTCGCGCGTGCTCGTCGATGTCGATCTCAGCCCTGGCGCGAGCCCTGCGGAAGTGGCGCGCGTGAAGAGCGAGCTGCAACGGGCGCCGCACATCAAGAGCATCCAGTTCGTCTCAAGACAGCAGGGCTACGAACAGGAGCGCAAGCTCAACCCGCAGGCGTTCGCACTGATCGGCTACAACCCGTTGCCGGACATCTTCCGCGTCACCCCCTCCAGCCCGAGGAGTCGGGGGCTGTGCGGGCCGAGCTCGACCAGTCAAGCCCACTCGGAACACGCCTGGTCACCGACGCGGCGATCGTCGACGTGCAGAACCGCCAGGCGCAGACGAACACGATCCTGTCGGCCACGCGCACGATCAAGCTCACGATGGCGCTGCTCGCGGGGCTGCTCGTGTTCGCATCGGTGCTGCTTATCTCGAACACGATCCGCCTCTCCCTGTTCTCGCGCCGCCGCGAGGTCGAGGTGATGAAGCTGGTCGGCGCCACCGACTGGTTCATCCGCTGGCCGTTCGTGCTCGAGGGGCTGTTCCTTGGCGCGCTCGGCGGTGCTGGCGCAATCGGTCTGCTGGCGCTCGCCAAGGTCACCCTGGTGGACCCACTGGCGAATACGGTCAAGCTGATCTCCCAGCCGAACATGATCGACTTCCGGCTGCTGATCGTGGTGCTGATGGCGTGTGCGATCGCCGTCTCCGCCGCCGGCTCGGGCTTATCGCTGCGCCGCTTCCTGCGAGTCTGATCCGTAGGCTCTCAGGGCCTTGCCCACACCTAGACGACAGTTGCTGATCGCGGCCTTGACCGGGATGCTCCCGATCCTGCTCATCGGAGGGATTTGGCTGGGGGGCCATCCGGAAGAGTTGCCAGGGTTCGCGCGGAGCGCATTCGAGGTCAACCACCAGACGCTTGTGGTGGACGAAGCGATCGCGCGGATCTCGAGCGACTACTACCGGCCAGTCGGCAAGAGCCAGCTGGCGAACGCGTCGATCGCCGGCGCGGTGGGCAGCCTCGGCGACCGCTTCTCCCATTACCTGAACCCGAAGGAATACAGCCAGTTCAACTCGCCGCCGAGCTTCGCGGGCATCGGTGTGGTCGTTGCACCGCAACACCGGGGACTGGAGATTGGGCGCGTGTTCGACTCCTCCCCAGCGCTGCATGCGGGGCTGCGGGCCGGCGATGAGATCGTGGCGGTGAATGGCCGCAGGCTCCTGGGTCTCTCCGCCGGTACGGCCACGGCGCTGATCAAGGGGCCACCGGGCACCGATGTAACGCTTGAGATCGAACGGCCAGGGAAGGGTCGCTCGAGCAAGCGCACGGTGCGGGTCACGCGCGCGATGATCTCCGAGCCGGTCGTAGCCTCTGAGACGCGAACCGTGCATGGGGTGAAGCTCGGCGTGGTCGCGCTTGCGACGTTCAGTCCCGGGGCGCACGGCGAATTTTCCACTGCGGTGCAGCGCGAGCTGCACGAGGGTGCGCGCGGGATCGTGCTCGACCTGCGCGCCAACGGTGGTGGCCTCGTGGAGGAGGCAAGGCTGGTCGCGAGCATCTTCATTGCGAAGGGCACAATCGTCTCAACGCGCGGGCGCACCCAGCCGAGTGAGACGGTCCTGGCCACCGGCCATCCGATCGCTCCCTCGATTCCGGTGGTGGTGCTCGTCGATCACAACACCGCCTCAGCCTCGGAGATCGTCACCGCGGCGTTGCAGGATCATCACCGCGCCACGGTGCTCGGCACCCACACGTTTGGCAAGGGCGTCTTCCAGGAGGAGGAGCCGCTGTCCAACGGCGGCGCGCTCGACATCACGGTCGGTGAGTACTTCACGCCCAACGGGCGCAATCTCGGCGGCGGCGGCGTCAAGCAGGGCGCGGGGATCGCCCCCGAAGTGCCCCTCCCGGCAGGCGTAGTCGACACCCCGCGGGGCCTCACCGCTGCGCTGAATGCTCTCGCCACGAAGATCAAGTGAACGCCGCTCGCCGGCGGCCGGCAAGTCCCCGGGGGCGGTGGTGGCGGTGCTCGACAAAAGGGGGAAGTTCTGGTCAGCTGAGCCACTATTTCCAGCGCGGCGCTCGGCTGAGGACGGCCGGGATTCCAATCGCTCCAGACGCGTCACGCTCGCCTCCAACCGTGTCGTGGGGCCGGGGGCAAAGACGGCGCGTACGGGGGACCTGGTGCTCGTGCAGGCCGGACGCGGTAAGGGTGCTCGCGCTCAGATCACGCGTGTGCTGGGGCGCCCCGATGTGGCCCGCGATCTGATCGAGGCGCTGATGCTCGATCGAGGGCTGGCGCGTGGATTCGAGCAGGCCGTCGAGCGCGAGGCTCGCGCGGCCGGCGAGAAGAAGATTCGGGCGATGGACGGCCGCCGTGATTTGACCGGCCTGCCGACATTCACGATCGACCCCACGAGCGCACGCGACTTCGACGACGCAATCTCGGCCGAACGCCTGGGATCAGACCCCACCCACCCAGTGCGCGTGTGGGTCCACATCGCCGACGTCTCGGCCTATGTGCCGGAGGGTTCGCTCGTGGATCTCGAGGCGAAGCGGCGCGGCACGAGCGTGTATGTGCCGGGCGCCGTCGAGCCGATGCTGCCCGAGGCGCTCTCGAACGACGCCTGCTCGCTCGTGCCGGGGGTCGAGCGCGCGGCGGTGACGGTCGAGCTCGAGTTTCACGGGGCCAAGGTCGCGAAGGCCGCGTTCTACCGCTCGCTGATCCGCTCGGACGAGCGCTTGAGCTATGAGCGCGTCGATCAGATCTTCGCCGGGACGCAGCGGGCGAGCGCGCCATGGGGCGAGCCACTGCAAGCCGCACGCGAGGTGGCGTCGGTGCTCGAGGAGGACCGCCGCAAGGGCCACAGTGGCGCGCTGACGCTCGACTCCTCGGAGCCCGAGTTCTCCTTCGATGGCGATGGGAACGTGAGCGAGATATGCATGCGCGTGCAGACCGAGTCCCACCGCTTGATCGAGCATTTGATGATCGCCGCCAACGAAGCGGTCGCGCGGCTGCTGTCAGAGCGCGGGACGCCGACTCTGTATCGCGTACACGAGCGGCCTGAGCCCGAGCGCGTGAAGCGTCTCGTCGACCAGCTTTCCTCGCTTGAGGTACCGACGCCGCCAGTAGGAAAGAACATGTCGCCCTCGCAGGCCGCCGAGCTGATGGGGGAGATCTCCCGGCGTGTCGAGGCCCATGTGCGCGGTGTGCTCGCACGTGCAGGGTCAGGCGATGACGGCGTGAGGTCATCGGGTGGACGCGCGGCGTTGACCTCACTGATCCTGCGAACCCTGCAGCAGGCGGCCTACTCGCCGAAGAACAGCGGTCACGCCGGCTTGGGAACGGCGTACTACTGCCACTTCACCTCGCCGATCCGCCGCTACCCCGATCTCGTGTGCCATCGCGCGCTGCTGTCCGCCGTCGGTGGTGGGGAGCGGGCTCCGCGGGCCGTCAGAATGGGCGAGCTCGCCGAGTGGACATCCGACTGCGAGCGTTCGGCGATGAAGATCGAGCGCGACGCGGATGACGTCGCGCGGTGCTTCGCTCTGGAGCGGGCGCTGTACGAGGACGGCTGGGAGCAGACGTTCACGGGCGAGGTGGTTGGGCTGATCGCGCCAGGCGCGTTCATCGCGTTCGAAGGGTACGAAGGCATGCTGCCGGTAAGACACATGGCGGGCCCTGAGGGACGCGAGTGGTGGCAGCTCAACGAGCAGAGCACAATCCTCTACGGGGAGCGCTCGGGCGCCACGCTGAGACTGGGCGATCCTGTCGAGGTGCGCGTGGCCCGCGTCGATGTGGTCCGTGGCCGGGTGGACTTGATGCTGGCCGCAGATCGCCCGGCAGGCTAGTCTCGGTGGTATGGCCAAGGGCAAGGGCAAGCGCAAGATCGGGGCTGGCGACGTGGCGTCCAACCGCTACGCCTCGCACCGCTACGAGCTGATCGAGCGGCTCGAGTGCGGGCTTGTGCTCGAGGGCACCGAGGTGAAGGCGCTGCGTGCCTCCGGCGCCCAGCTGAAGGATGGCTACGCCGCGATCTCAGGCGGCGAGCTGTGGCTGCACTCGATCCACATCCCTACATATGCGCCCGCCTCCCGCGAGAACCACGACCCCGAGCGTCCGCGCAAGCTGCTGCTGCACCGGCGCGAGCTGGACCGCATCGCAGCGCGCGCCTCCGAGCGCGGGCTGACGCTCGTACCGACGCGCATCTACTTCGCCGGTCCACATGCCAAGGCCGAGATCGCGCTCGCGAAGGGCAAGGATCTGTACGACAAGCGCCAGTCACTGCGCGAGAAGGACACCAGGCGGGACATCGAACGCGGGATACGCGAAGCCCGGCACTAGGGCTCGTTGGTCTCTGAGGCTCTAGATGTTGAGCCTCAACACCTTCCGAACACCTGAGTAGGCATCCGGGCCACGTCCGACGCTGTGGGTCCTTCCAAAGATCCAAGGCGAAGGAGGACCCGGATGCAGGAGAAGCGTAGGTGGCTGCCCCGCTGGCAGCGCGTCGAGTTGGTGCAGATGTGCCTGGAGCAGGGCATGAGTCGCCGAGAGGCCGCGGCGTGGCGGCGGGTGTCGGTCTCGACGGTGCAGTACTGGATCGAGCGTTATCGCGGTGCGTGTGATCAGGACCGGAGCTCGGGATCGTGGGCAGAGGATCGGCCGTCGACTCCTCATCATCAGCCCGCCCGCAGCTCAGAGCAGGTACACGATCGCGTGTGTGAGGCGCGCCGGCGCACAGGCTGGGGCCCGCGGCTGATCGCCTCGGAGCTCCAGATGCCACACGCGACGGTCTCGCGCTGCCTTGCCCGGCGCGGGCTCTCGCGAGCACCGAAGGGCCCGCGCGAGACCGTGCGACGTTTTGAGTGGCCCTGCCCCGGCGACCTGTTGCAAATGGACGTCAAGCGCTTCGCACGCTTCAGCCGTCCCGGGCACCGCGTCACCGGCGATCGCTATCGCTCAAACAAAGAGAAGCGCTCGAGGGTCGGCTGGGAGTACGCGCACTCGATGATCGACGACCACAGCCGACTCGTCTACACCGAGCTGCTCGCAGACGAGCAGGCCCCCACGGTCACCGGTTTCGTGGGGCGAGCGCTGGCGTTCTATGCGTCTCACGGCATCAGCGCCAAGCGCCTGCAGACCGACAATCACTTCTCCTATGCCAAGAACCGCAGCCTGCGCGAGCTGCTCGCGCGCGAGGGCATTCGTCACCGCTTCATCCCACCGCGCACGCCCAAGCGCAACGGCAAGGTGGAGAGATACCAACAGACCCTTGCCCGCGAGTGGGCCTATGGGCAGCGCTACCGCTCAAGTCAGGCGCGAGCGAAGGCGCTGCCGGTCTGGCTGATCCACTACAACACCGCCAGGAACCACAGCGGCATCGGCAACCGGCCGCCGATCAGCCGTGTTCGGGAGGAGTCGAGGCACGACATCTAGATGTGGCTGAAGCTGTGTCCGGCGGAGGAGAGGATGTGCGTCTCGTGCATCCCGAGTGCTAGCACGACGATCAGGCCGACATACACAGCGCCCACGAGCAGCCGGTTGCGTGGGGAGACCCGGTAGTAGGCGGCCTGCTCGAGTGAGCGCGTCCTGCGCTGCCTCCAGCGGTGATAGACCTCCATCCCGCCGAAGAAGAGGATGATCAGGAGGATGAAGTTGGGAAAGACGAACAGCATCGCGGCAACGGCGCCCAAGCCGACGAACCACATCCAGGGAGCCATCGCCGCCATTGCACGACCACCGTCGAGGGGAACGACGGGGAGCAGGTTGAAGAGGTTCAGGAAGAAGCCGATGTAGGCGAGCGCGCGGAAGAAGTCGCTGTTGCTCGCTTCGCCGATCGCTAGGCATGCCGCCGAGCCGATCGTGCCGAGGACCGGTCCGGCGAGGCCGACGCGTGCCTCGGCGAGTGCGTTCTCGCCGAGCGACTTCGCCATGACCACTGCTCCCAGGAACGGCACGAACATCGGCGCGCTCGCCTTGACGCCCTCCCGGCGCAGCTGGATCACGTGGCCCATCTCGTGCACGAACAGCAGCACGACGAATCCCAGAGCGAACGTCCAGCCCCAGAACAGCGAGTACGCCGCTACGGACACGAGCGCGGTGCCGGCCGTTGTGAGCAGCTTGAGCTTCGGCAGCAGCAGTAGCGCGCCTTTGATGGCGGCCCAGAACTTCGCGCCCACGGCCACGATCGCCGCGAGTATGCTGCCGATCCGTTTGCGCAGCTTGTGCACGGGACCGGTCTTACGCGTCGGCGCGCCGAACGGGTTCTCGCCAGGGTGCGCAGCCGGCGTGCCCGGCGGCCCGCCAGGGAGCGCGGTCGCACTGGGGGTGGGCAAGGAAAAGTCGCCGCTGTCCATGCCCCCATTGTGGCAGCACGGGTAAGCATTGCCTAAGAGCGGCTTTTTTTCGGAACGTGCGGGATGAAGCTCTCATAGGGGTTGCAATCGCCTTGGGGCGGAGCTACTTTGAATCCAGACGCGGAACCGAGCCGCAAAGAGCGAGGCCACCGAGGTGTGAGGCCGCGCCACCCGTGAGGAACGGCCTTTGGGCCGAACCGAGGAAGGGCCTTCGGGCTTGACCAAAATGGGTTCCTCAAGCGGCCCGGGACCGCGTCGCTTTATTTCTCGGCCCGTCCAGGTCGCGAGGCGCGGCTACACTGGATGGGCAGTAGTAGTACATCCTCGGGGACGACAGGCTTCGACGTGGTCGGCTCGTGAGGGTGGTGGCGAGTCGAGGTCCCGGGCGGCCTCGTAAAACACCCGGGAAAAACATAAGTGCGGACTCTCACGAGTACGCCCTCGCTGCCTAGCAAACACTAGGTGAGTGAGGTCTCGGGCCCCGCTTGCCTGCGGCGGGGAAGGCCGGGATCAGAAAGCAGGCTCACCCGGTGCGGTCCGCCTTTGCCAAGCTAGGGAAATCTAAGAAGGCTGGTCCCCCACAACCCCGCCGGCGAGGCGAGTAGGGGATGAGATCAGAGCGCCGGCTACGCTCGTAGAAGCCACTCTTACGCGATCGCGGACGCGGGTTCGATTCCCGCCGTCTCCACTTTTTCTGACGTTGCGCAAACTTGAGCGCAGCGCACGGTTAACGTATCGACACCTACGGCGAGCAGCGACCTACGACGCCTCCTCGACGCCGGGCTGATCAGTCAGCAGGGCAGGGGGCCCGCCACACGCTACGTCGCAAGCGGGCACCTGGTTCGCGATGTGCGCGGCCACCTCGATGGACGTTTACGATCCGGTACCCGGCGACCGTCTCCGCAGCCGCTAGGAGCCAGCAATGAGCAATGAATGGGAATGACGATGCCCGAGCCGCAGAAGGTCGCGAACATCACCGGCGCCTCGCAGAACCCAGCGACCGTAGCTGGGTCGCCGGTGGCCCAGCCCGTACTCACCCCGTTGACGGCCAGCGCCGTGATCCTCGTCCTGACGATCGACGACGGCGGTGAGCCGGTGGCCCACGACCTGCTCGCCGACCTGTCCGGATTGGCCCGGGCGGTCGCCTTTCGTTCCCCTGAGGGTGGGCTCGCCGTCGTGGCAGGTGTGGGATCGGGGGCGTGGGATCGCCTCTTCGCCGGCCCTCGGCCGGCCGAGCTACACCCGTTCCGGACCCTCGACGGTTCTCGGCACCGGGCTGTGGCCACCCCGGGAGATCTCTTGTTCCACATCCGGGCCGCGACGATGGACCTGTGCTGGGATCTGGCCTCCCTTCTCGTCGGCCGGTTGGCCGGCTCCGCCACGGTGCTCGACGAGGTCCACGGCTTCAAGTACTTCGACGAGCGGGATCTGCTCGGCTTTGTCGACGGGACCGAGAATCCGACCGGGCCAGCGGCGCTGGCGGCGGTGAGCATCGGGACCGAGGACCCGGCGTTCGCCGGCGGGAGCTACGTCATCGTCCAGAAGTATCTGCATGACATGGCCGCTTGGGATGCCCTGACGGTCGAGGAGCAGGAGCGGGTGATCGGGCGGGCCAAGCTCTCCAACGTCGAGATGGATGACGACATCAAGCCCTCCAACTCGCATGTGGCGCTGAACACCATCGTCGAGCCGGATGGTACCCAGCGTCAGATCCTGCGAGAGAACATGCCCTTCGGGTCCTTGGGCGCCGGGGAGTTCGGCACGTACTTCATCGGGTACGCCGCGACCCCTTCAGTCACTGAGTTGATGCTCCAGCGCATGTTCCTCGGGGACCCGCCCGGCAACTATGACCGGATCCTCGACTTCTCCACCGCGGCGACCGGCAACCTGTTCTTCGTACCCACCGCGGACTTCCTCGACGACCCTCCCCCGTTGCCGGGTCGGCCAAAGGCGATCATGCACTTGCCTTGTCGGTGAATCGCTGCCGAGCTGCTTGTCGTGATACCCCGAGAGCCAGGGCGATGTGGTTCCAGGACCCGGCCGATGGAAGGTATGTAGCACATCAATGACGATGTGTTTTATCGATATATTGATACAATGCATCATTAGTGATTGACATGTGCTGATCAATTAGCTATACTCTACATCAGATGAGATGTATTATCCCCGTAAAGGCAATTGACACATCGGAACTGATGTACCTAGATGAGCTCATGACAGACGCGGCCGTGCTCGCCGAGCTCGGCCGCAGGCTGGCACGCCACCGCCTCGAGCGCAACTGGACCCAGGCCGAGCTGGCCGCCGAGGCGGGGGTCGGTCAGGCGACCGTGCAGCGCGCGGAGCGGGGCGAGTCCGTGCAGATGACCTCGATGATCAAGCTGCTGCGGACGCTCGGACTGCTCGGCGGACTCGACGTCGCAGTACCGGAGTCGATCGACCTCCCGATCGCCCAGCTGGAGCGCGAGCAGCGCGAGGTCCGCCGGCGCGCCAGCGGTCGTTCCGGGATCGCGGCCGGGCACATCCGGCCAGCCGAGTCCGATGGCAGCGGCCGTGGGCGTGGGGTGATGAGCCGGGCACGACGGGCGCGGCCAGATGACCGTCGCGGCGGTGACGCTGTGGGGGTCGCGTATCGCGGCGGTCTCGATCGACGAGGGCGCGCGCTACGCGACGTTCCAGTACGACCCTGCGTTCGTCCGCAGCGGCATCGAGATCGCACCCGTTCAGATGCCGCTGCGCACGCAGCCCTACAGCTTCCCTGGCCTGCCGGAGGACGCGTTCAGCGGTCTCCCTGGACTGCTGGCCGACTCGCTACCCGACCGCTGGGGGACGGCGCTCGTCAACGCCTGGCTGGCTTCGCAGGGACGCGACGAGTCGAGCTTCGACGTCGTGCAGCGGCTCTGCTACGTCGGCACTCGCGGCGTCGGCGCGTTGGAGTTCCAGCCGGCCCGCGAGCCGATCAGCTCTCCGCCGGCGCAGACCTGCAGGTCGACGCGCTCGTGCGTCTCGCGAGCGAGGTGCTCGCGCAGCGGGCGGAGTTCGTGGCCGAGCTGAGCGAGAACCCCGATGAGGAGGCGATGAAGGCGATCCTCGCTGTCGGCAGCTCCGCCGGTGGCGCCCGCCCGAAGGCATTCATCGCCTACAACGACACCACCGGCCAGGTCCGCTCGGGACAGGTCGAGCTCGGCGAGGGCTTTCGGCATTGGCTGTTGAAGTTCGACGGAGTCGCGCGCTCCGGCGACCACGGGCTCACTGACCCGGAGGGTTGGGGCGCGGTCGAGTACGCGTACTCGAAGATGGCCCGGGCGGCTGGAATCGAGATGACGGAGTGCCGGCTGTTGGAGGAGAACGGCCGCCGGCACTTCATGACCCGTCGCTTCGACCGGCCCGACGGGGGTGGCAAGCTGCACATGCAGACGGTCGGGGCACTCGAGCACGTCAAGCTACAACGAGCCGGGCACCTACAGCTACGAGCAGGTCCTGTTGCTGATCCGTCGGCTGGGGCTCGGGACGCCCGTCGTCGAGCAGCAGTTTCGGCGCATGGTCTTCAACGTCGTCGCGCGCAATCAGGACGATCACGTCAAGAACATCGCGTTCCTGATGGACCGCGCAGGGCGCGTGGTCGCTGGCCCCCGCCTACGACGTGATCTGGGCCTGGAAGCCCGGCAATCCCTGGCTCGACTCCCACCAGATGTCGATCAACGGCAAGCGCGACCGGTTCACCGTCGCCGACCTGCGCGCGATCGCCGCGGTGGCGGGCCTGCCGCGCGGCCGTGCCGAGGCGATCCTCGCGGAAGTCGGGCGAGATCGTCGCGGGCTGGCGGGTGATCGCCGAGGAGGTCGGAGTCGACGAGCGGATGGCCGAGGAGATCACGCGCTCGCACCGCCTCACGCTGCCGGTGAGCTGAGCCGTTGGCCACGCTTTTGCAGGGTTGCGCAACGTACGGTCCTCTCCACTGGCAGCCGGGGTGGTTCGGTGAAAGAGGCCGTGATCTATTGTCTGCAGCGACGCTGGCCCGAGTGGTGCTAACTCTGACAGGAATAGTGCTAATCGCTGGGCCTTTTAGCATGACAACTAAGGTCGCCGCAGCCGCGGTACGTGGCCGCGGCGGTACGGCAGGCAAGCCAGCCGATAGCCATGACCCTGTACGCACTCGGCGGCGCCTGGGCGAACTCCTCGCAAGCCGGCTAGTCGAGGGTGATCGCGCGCATCACATGCTCGTCCGGCAGCTTCTCGAGAATCGCGTGCAGGCGCTTGACCTCGCCGGCCTGCTCGCGTCCCAGATCGCGGTAGAGCGAGCGTAGCGCCGTGTGCGTGATCTTCATCTGACGCGAGCTGAGCGTTACGGTGAGGATGCCGTGCTCGTCTGGTTGGCCGTCGAGCTGCGCGAGCACCTCCCGGGCTAGGCCGCGAATCTGCTGCTCGTGAGCCTCGTCGGAGATCAGCAGTTTGAGCGCCGTCGCCGCGACGCCGGTCTCGCTGGCCTCGAGCAGCAGGTGAAAGGGGGGCTCGGGGTCTGTCTGTGCCATTACGCTCGGCCCGGCGCCAGTGCCGTAGCCGGTGGCAGTCTACCTGCGAGCGCGCGCGGCCGGTCCTATGAGCCCAGGTACGCTGCCGCCGGTGGCCATCTCCCCCTACCTGCATCGTTTGCGAGAGCTCGTTGGTCACGAGTTACTGGTCCTTCCCTCGGTGGCTGTTCTCCCCTGGGATGAGGACGGACGGCTGCTTTTGGTCCGTGAGACCGAGACGGGCCTATGGCAGACGATCGGTGGCGCCATCGAGCCCGATGAGTCGCCCTCAGAAGCCGCTGTGCGCGAGGCGGCCGAGGAGGCCAGCGTCGGGATAGGGATCGATGGCATACGGGCGGTGACAGGTGGACCGCGGTTTCGCCTGACCTATCCGAACGGTGACCGCGTCAGCTACGTCTCGACGGTCTTTGACGCCCACGTGCTGCACGGCGAGCCTCGCCCCGACGGCGACGAGACCATCGAAGTCAGCTGGTTCTCGGTGGACGGCTTGGCACAGATTCCGCTATCAGACTTTACGGTTGCACTGTTCGAGGCAGCTCGCGTCGGCTAGGCCGGTCTTCCAGGAGAGCTCGAGCGCCGTGAGCCATATCCAGGGAAGGACGCCCATGCCGTGGCGGCGATCGTGACCCGCAAGGCGAGACGATCCGAAGCGCCCACTGCGGCCGTCGCCTCGTCAGTGTGAGTGGTCTCGGCGCACTGTTCCCCATGACTGCCATGTGATGCGCAGAATGATGAGCGCGATCCCCAGGCCGATCAGCGGATCTGCGACCGGGGCTCCAAGTGCCACGACGACCGCGGAAGCGATTACTGCGAGGCTCACGTAGGCGTCGGCGCGAGCGTGGTGCCCGTCGGCAATCAGCGCGGGGCTGTCGAGCCTTCGCCCTGCGCTCAGCCGTATACGAGCCGCGATGAAGTTGCCCGCATAACCGACGGCCCCGGCGAGCGCGAGCACGAGTAGATGACCGGGCGTGGATGGGTGGATCAGTCGCCCCACAGCCTCGAGGCCAGCCACACACGCGCTGATGAAGATCGCGGCCACCACCGCGAGGCCGGCGCGGCGCTCGGCCACTTGAGAGTGCAGAGCAAACGCTATCCCCAACGGCACGGCGGTCAAAGCGTCACCGTAGTTGTGGATCAGGTCGGCCAGCAGGGCGATACTGCCGCTGGCGATGAACACGGCGGTCTGAGCAGCGGCCGTGAACCCCAGTACTGCGAGCGAAAGCGAGACGGCACGGATGCCCTGCCGAGAGCGCTTGATGCTGTCGTCGATGAGCCCGTGCGAGTGGCCGTGCTCAACACTGTGCGCGTGGTCGTGGCGCGAATCATCGTGCTCACACGTCGCTGGCGCCGAGCGG
The DNA here is from genome assembly GCA_963817605.1 of uncultured Solirubrobacterales bacterium. Taxonomy (GTDB): domain Bacteria; phylum Actinomycetota; class Thermoleophilia; order Solirubrobacterales; family Solirubrobacteraceae; genus Palsa-744. The sequence continues at coordinate 335,667 of CAWFOV010000002.1, forward strand.
CGCAGGCCCAGCCGGAGATGACGATGGGGCCCTGTGTGCGAGTGGCTGTGGACACGCCTACCGTGCCGGTGAGCCTGCGCGTCAACAATCGCAGGACTCATTCGCTCAGGCTGGCTTGGCTAATCGTCTTGTGCATTACAAGCACGGATAATGCACCGCCGGCGCGCAGTATGCACCCGAGCGCCGTCCCGTGCTTGTCATGGAGCTACTTGCTCGGCAAGGCCGCCGACTGACGCCTCGCCCCACGGCATGTCTTTCGAGCGCCTCGATAGAGTCTGCCCATGCTCGCCACGATCCGCTTCTACGATGTGGTGCTCTGGGTCCACATCACCGCCGTGGTGACGGCGTTCGGAGCTCTGTTCGCCTATCCGGTGTTCCTTGCCGTAAATGCGAAGGCGCCACTCGCCCAGCGGGCGAGCTTCCACCGGCTGCAGATAGCGTTCAGCAAGCGCATCACCGGACCGGCGATCGGCGTCGTCCTGCTTGCGGGTATTTACCTCGCCAGCGACGCGCACCTCTGGTCGAAGGTATGGGTGATCGTGCCGTTCATCATGCTCCTGGTGATCGCTGGGCTAGGGGCTACCGTCCTGCGCCGGGGCGAGGAACGCCTCGCCGAGACCTCGCAGGCGGGAGACGAAGCCGGCTACGCGGCCGCCCTGTCCACCGTGACGAGTTGGACGCTGGTGACGATCGCGCTGATCGTGATCACGATCTTCTTCATGACCGCCAAGCCATTCGCGTAGGGAATCGTTAACGAACCCCAGGCGAGCGCGCCAGCAGCGCGGCGGCCACGCCCTGAATCGTTTCCTCGCCATAGCTCATCGATGGATCGCCGGTGGTGAGGACCGCGATCGTGATCCTCACGCCTGGACGCTCCAGGCGGGCGACCTCGTTGAACAGGCCCTCCGATGGAAGCGCTCCCGTCTTGAAGAAGACCTGCCAGGGATGCGGCCCGCTCCGGGCGACCGGCGGGATGCCCCAGCTCTGGGAGGGCTCGATGCCCGACAACAGCCAGCGGGCATAGCCGTAGAAGCGGGGCGGGATGAGCCGGTCAAGTGCGAGGAAGAAGCGCGCCTGATCTGGGGCTGAGGTTTGCGTGTAGGCCCACCAGCCGGCGCCGGGCGCGTAGGCCGTCATGCCCGATTCTCGCGCTACGCGCGCGAGCGCCGCGTTGCCGACGATCGCGAGCACGGCCGAGGCGGCTTCGTTGTCTGAGATGTGGATCATCGGATACAGCAACGAGGTGTCGGATGGGCTCAGGTCGCGGTGGTGGGCCTTGAGCATCTGCAGGTAGGCGACGAGCATCATCACCTTCACGATGCTGGCGGTCTGGAAACGCTCATACAGCCGTATGCCGTGTAGACGTCCCCGGCTGTCCACCACGGCGAATGAGGTTCTGCCTGCGCGTATATCGAGAAAGCGCACGGCTGCCGCGATCGCATTGGCCGATGGGTACGCGGGCGCCGGGGTACCCCGGGCTTTGGGCTGATGCTCGAACTCTCGTGCGCTCGCGGGTCCGGCGGCCGCGAGCAGGAGGATCGCCGCGAGCGTCGTTGCCAGTGCGCGCGCGAGAGTGCGCTGGCTGGTCATTTCGGCTGCACCGTGACGAGCATGGCGCTGCTTGGCTGAACATCCAGCGTGAGCACACCGGCTCGGTTGGGGCTGCTCTGCAGATGTGCCGGCTCGTGCCAGGAGCCGTCGCCTGCGACGGCTGCACCCCCCAAACGGACGCCTGCTCTAGCGTCGGGCGCGGACGCTGTCAGCGGCAGGACCGTGGCGCCTTGAAAGCTGCGTCCTACGTGCAACTTGATGGTGACGGGCAGCGCTGAAGGAGGGTCGTCGTCGACGATCACGATGTGGAGCTTGCGCTGAGGGCTCAGGAGTGCGATGACGTCGACGTTAGCCGCAGCCGGGGAGGCGGTGAGGTGCAGTGGGCGATCACCGATGAGCTCTTTGCTCAGCAGCAGGGCGTACCACTCGGGCTGAGCACGCAGGGCACCCGCCGCCAGGCGCTTGGGCGAGGTGGCGCAGACGGGTGAGTAGCCGTTGCAGTTGGCGGGGTTGCCCTGAAAGTTGATACCGCTGAGCCCAGCGGTCATTGCGTGAGCGGTGTAGTCGACCGCCCACAACGCCGAGGCGAATGTGTTGCTGATGCCGGCTGTGCCGCCGCAGGAGACAGTGTTCGTCTCATCCATGCGGAACGGCGTCGCGGTTGCGTGCGCCACCGTCAGGAAGCGAGCCAGCGACTGCGCCTCGTTTTCGCGGGTGGTTCTGCTCAGCAGCGCTTCGATCGTGGGCGGGGGGATCGTGTTGCAGCGCAGCGGATAGTGGTGGCCGGTCAACAGCGCCGGATGCTGCCTGCGTGTCTCCGCCGGGCCCCAGCGCTGGAAGGCCCGCGAGCCGGATACGCCGGGGCCGGCCAGGGGGATGCCCGGTGCTCTGCTGGCGATCGCCCGGCGGTAGGCGCTCACCTGGGTCTGGTAGGTGGACGGCGTCCAGGGCGCCGCGCGCAGGTTGTGACGGGCGTAGGAGTCGGGCTCGTTACCCACCTCGATTCCTGCCAGCCACGGTCCGAGCGTCCGCTTGGCGGCCGCCGCCTCACGGGATGCCACGTGCGGGTCGTAGTGGACGAGGTTGATCGTCAGCAGCACTCGCCAGCCGCTGCGGGCGGCGAGCCGTCCGAGCCTGCGCAGATCGCTGACGTCCAGCACGGCGCTCGCCCATGCGGGCCTCGGTGTGCGGCGATCGGTCCAGGCGACCCGTGTGTCGGCCGAGGCGCCGCCGAAGCGCAGCACACCGCCGCCCAGTGAGCGCAGCATGCTGACGAAGTTTCCGCTGCTCCGGTAACGAGCGATCTGGGGCAGGCTGGAGAGCTCGAAGGAGAGCCCGAGGAATTCGCGTGGGACCGGTGGTCCGGGGTGGAGGCGGTCGATCGAGACGGATACTGGGTCGGGCGCGGGCGGCGGTGAGCCGGCGACCTCGATCCACTCGACGCGGTGTCCGCAGAGCGAGCGCCACCGGGCGGCAGGAGTGACGTGCAGCGTTGCCTCATCGCGGGTGCCCGCGGGGGTGAGGAAGATCGCGTCGAGGATCGCCGAGCCGCCGTCGCCGGGGGCCAGCGGACTAGAGTGAGCGCGGGTGATGCTCAGGCGGTGGCGCCCGGCGGAGAGATGGACGGGCAGTGGCGCCATGGTGTCGGGGTCGGAGGCGACGCCGGTGAGCTGGGCGCTGATCTGAGCGAGCGGATGGCCGTCCACGCTGACGTGCACGGCCGGCATGATCTCCCCCTGGAGCCACAGCTCCCACTCGCCGGCGCGCGGGAGGGCGAACGTGCTCTCCAGATGACCTGACCGTGCCATCAGGAGGCCGAGTCGTGTGTTCGCCCAGCCGGAGTGCAGGGCGCTCGCTACGCCGGTGTGCACGAGCTGCTGGGGGACTGGCCGCGCTAACCAGCTGGGAGCCGTGCGATTTGGCCAGTCGGCGCGGAGGGAAGCCCCCGTACGCGTGCTCGCCGCGAGCATGTGATTCCCGCCGGGTGGTCCTCGACACCTGGAGATGGGCGGCCGCTGCCGGGGTGGTTCTCGAGCGCCCGAGTCGTGTGATCGCCGCTGGAGTGGTGCTCGACACCCCGAGCCGGGCGATCGCTGCCGGAGCGCCTGGGCGCCGGCCCCAGACCTGGTAGTAGGTGCCCTGCCACAGCAGTGAGTAGGCGGACGGCGGCCGGACGGCGGCGGGGTTGCGGCGGGTGACGATCAGCGGGTAGGGGAGCAGTGCGGTGGGCGCGATCCGGTCGAGGTCGACCGGCAGGCCGTGGGGCAGCACAATCGCGGGGGGCGGGATCATGAAGTCCGGGCCGCCGACGTCGAGGTCGCGCAGCGAGTACAGCGCGTATTCGTCGTAGTCGGTGAACAGGGCCGGTCCCCGCCCGGCGAAGCGGGAGTTGATCCGGGACAGCTCCTGATAACGCGCCGTGGGTGCGAGGTTGGAGGCGTGGTACTGCATCGCGTCGGACGCGGCGACGGAGCCTACGAGCGTGAGCGCCAGCAGCAGCGCCGCCGGCCGGAGTACCGGCGGCAGTGTGGTGCGAGCTTGCAGTGCGGCGACGCCGGCCCATGCCAGCAGGAGGATCACCGGCGAGGTGAGCATCAGGGTCTTGCCGGTGGCCCAGGTCGTCCCGTAGGTGGTCAGCGCAAGGGCCACGGCGATCGTCAGCGCGATCCAGCCGGCCAGCGCGTAGCGCCGCGTGTAGAGCAGATAGAGGGCGCCGAGCACGGCTGCGAGGAGCGCGACGGCGGCGAGTACGTAGGAGAGCTCGAGCAGGCCGCCTGTGGGGACGTGCTTGTAGCTACCCACCAGCCACGTCCCGAGGATCTGCACGGTTCGGAGCGGTTTTTGCAGGTTGCCCGGGTTGGTGGTCGTTGCGATGCTCTGCGCCACCTTCAGTGACCCTGAAACGCCGGTCCATGTATTGAGTGCGGCGATTAGACCTATAACCCCACCAACTGCGATCAGCAGGAGGGGCTGGCGTGCGCTCTGACGGCTCGCCGTGATCTGGCCGATAACGATCACGGCGAGCACGAGCACCGCGGTGAGCACCCAGGCGCCGAACGCCACCCCGAGCGCGGAGACGCCAGCGCCGGCCACGAGCGCGAACGGCGCAACGCCGGGCGCAGAGCCCTCCCAGCCAGCGCGAGTGCGCGGTGACGAGCGCGCCGAGCGTGAGGATCATCGCCAGGGCGGTGATCTCCTTGACCGATGCGATCAGCTCGTAGCCGTAGACGAGAGCGGGCAGCGTGATGCTCAGCGCGGCCAGCGCCGCGAGCGCGCCGCGCAGCCCGATCTGGCGCGCGAGCACCCAGGCCGGGCCGGCGGCGGTGGCGAGCATGAACGCGTTGAACGGCTGGAAGGCCCAGATCAGAGGAACACCAGAGAGCAAGGCACTGCCCCCAAACAGGGTGTCGGCGCCCGAGGGATAGCTGGCGTTGTAGTAGGAGTTGATGTACTGGCCGTAGGAGTTGCGCAGGTCCAGGTGAGAGTAATCCTGGCCGTGATGGATTAGGAAGCTGGCCCCCAGCATGTGGAAGGCCGAGTCGGTCAGGACTCCGTATGAGGAGAACGAGGGACGGCCAGCGAACAGGACGGGGGCCAGGGCGGCGAGGAAGGCGAGGACCGGTACGGCCAGTTGCCAGGCGCATGCTCTGAAGCGGTGCGCGAGCGCTCGTATCCTCTGTCGGCCGAGTGTGAAACCGGCCGCGGCCAGTAAAGCCAGCAGGTAGGGCGTCGCCTGAGCCGGAGATTACCGAGTAGGTCGTGAGCTGAGAGACGGCGATCAGCGTTGCCGCGCCGACGGCCGGCAGCAGCATTACGTCAAGGAAGCGGCCACTCAAGCGGTCAACGAGCAGCCCGGCGCCCACGCAGAGCAACGCGAGCAGGCACGGGTAGAGCAGCGTGGCTTGGAACCCTAGATCGCTCACGTGGGCAGGGCGAAGGGTACCGTGGGCCCGCCCGCCGTACTAACGGGCGCGGCCCATGGAGAGATCCGAGGCGTTCCGGAGGGGCGATCAGAGCTGACTAGCGCATACGCGGATCGACGAAGACGTCGTCGATCGCCGAAGTTCCGCTGGTATCAGTGAAGCGGAGCGCCATCTGCGCGGTCCCGCCCAGCAAAAGGCCGGCCACGGCGGCACCTGTCGGCATCGCTGGCGTTGGCTGCCAGCCGTTGCCAGGCGTGATGCTCCCAACCGGGACGGATACGAGTCCGATCGGCGTCTGGTAGACCACCTGGACGAGGACCTTGGACGCTGCCCCGGAGTTGCGGGCGAAGAACCGGAATGTCCTGTAGCTCGCTTCCACGCAGGTGAACGGTGACTGCGCAGATGCGCCCGCCTCAGGCCCAGCGATGAGGAGCCGACCGCGCCGGTAACCCCGAAGGACTCGCTCCCCGCGACCTTGCTCGCGCCTTGACTGAGGGTCCAGCCCGACAGCGAGCCCTCGAAGGAGCCGCCGGTCACGAGCTCGTAGGAGCTCGAGTCTCCCCATCTGAGGAACGGCTGGCTCAGCGCAGGGGTGGGACATGTGGTGCTTACCGGCGCGGCCTGCGCTGAGGCGGCGGGCAGAGCGATGACGTGAGGCCGGCGAGCACGCTGGAGAGGCACAGCGGCAAGCTTGGCCGCGGTGCCCAGCGCGGCATCCTGCCGGATCTGGGACGAGACGAATATGAGAACACAAGCAGCCTCCGTGCGTTTTCCTGGCGGCTGAGCTATCTCGTGTTCGAGACCCCTGGCTTTGCGTCCCCACCTCGCGGTGAGTTTGCCTTTTTCAGTCTTGGTTGCAGATCAGATCGGCAAGCATGAAGCACAGGCCACTTCGAGGGAAGGGGTGTGGACAGGTGTTGTAGTCGGCCAGGCGATCGAGGCCGCGATTGTTCCAGTGATAGGAATTAGTCGCTGCTGGAGAGGGCGGATGCTTCCATTGCTCTTACTTTCGGAGCTGGAGTGACGATAGGAGTGGAGGGTATGTCTGCTCACGGCTATACGGAATCCGAGCGCGCCCGCGCGTCATTCGCCGCCCGCGCGCAGCGGATGCTCGCCGACGAGCGCCGGGAGGAGCTCCTCGTCGGCGCCGGCTTCATCGTCGTTGCGCTTGCCCTTGCTCTGATCGGCGGCGTGGAGAAGAGCTTTTCGCTGCCGATCGCCGCACTGTATGTGCTGGGCATCGCGGCGGCTGGTCATGTGCGGTTCGATATCGGCAGGGGCAGGGGCTTTACGGTGCCGACACAGGCTGTGTTCGTGCCGATGCTGTTCGCCGTGCCGGTCTCGCTCGTGCCGCTCCTGGTGGCGCTGGCGCTGGCGCTCGGGATGGTGCCGCTGATCCTCAGCGGGCACGAGTCGCCCAGCCGGCTGCTTGATGGTGCCCGGCAACAGCTGGTTCGCGTTGGGGCCGGCAGTCGTGTTGCTGCTTGCGCACGATCGTTATCCGAACGGGCACTGGGGCATCTTGCTGCTTGCGCTGGGCGCGCAGTTCGTCTGTGACTTCGCCGCAAACGCTGTGCGGGAGGGCCTGCTGCACGACATCACGCTGCGCGAGCTCGTTGCTGAGGTTCGCCAGGCTTATGCCATCGACCTGGCACTGTCCCCGCTCGGGCTGGCCGTGGCGTTCGCCACGTCTCCTGTGAAGAGCCAATGGTCGGTGCTGTTGATCGCACCGCTGTTCGGGGTTCTGTGGCAATTCTCCAAGGAGCGCCGTGCCCGCTTGGAGCAGCTGGTGGAGCTCAACGACGCATACCAGGGGACCGCGCTGCTGCTCGGCGACGTGATCGAGGCTGACGACACCTACACCGGAGAGCACTGCAAGGGCGTGGTGCGCCTAGCGCTCGATGTCGCCGGGGAGCTGGGGCTGAACGCAGATGAGCGGCGCAATGTCGAGTTCGCCGCTCTGCTGCACGACGTCGGCAAGATCGCGGTGCCGAAGGAGATCATCAACAAGCCCGGAAAGCTCGACGATCGCGAGTGGGCAATCATCAAGACGCACACGCTCGAAGGCCAGAAGATGCTCGAGCGGGTCGGTGGCTTCATGCGCGAGGTCGGCGAGATCGTCCGCTCCTCGCATGAGCGCTGGGACGGCGAGGGCTATCCCGACGGTCTGCAGCGGCGAGGACATCCCGCTGGAGGCTCGCATCGTCTCGGCCTGCGACGCGTTCAACGCGATGACCACGACCCGCTCCTACCGCCAGGCGATGCCTTTCCGGCCGCCGTCGCCGAGCTGACCGGCAACGCCGGCGGCGCAGTTCGACCCGGGGGTCGTCGAGGCTCTCGTGCGGGTGATTGACCGGCCCACCGGGGTCTCCGCTTCAGCGGCCGTCCAAGAGCGCACCTGATTTTCCCGGCTCGCCCCCGGAGGGCAGCGGCGGGTGGCGCTTACTCCTCGCGCGGGATGTAGGGCGCGAGCTCGCGCCGGGCGATCGAGAGCTTGTGGACCTCGTCGGGCCCGTCAGCGAGGCGCAGCGTGCGCAGGTGCGCATAGGCCCAGGCGAGGTGGAAGTCATCGGAGACGCCACCGCCGCCATGGACCTGGATCGCGCGGTCGATGACCTTCAGGGCGACGTTCGGCGCGGCGACCTTGATCGCGGCGATCTCGGTGCGGGCGTGGCGGTTGCCGACGGTGTCCATCAGCCAGGCGGCCTTGAGCGTCAGCAGGCGCGCCATCTCGATTTCGATCCGCGACTCGGCGATCCAGTCCAGCACGTTGCCGCGCGTGGCGACCGGCGCTCCGAAAGTGACGCGTGAGACGGCCCGCGCACACATCGCCTCCAGCGCCCGCTCGGCGGCGCCGATCGCGCGCATGCAGTGATGGATGCGACCGGGACCGAGGCGCGCCTGGGCGATCATGAAGCCGTCGCCCTCGCCTGCGATCAGGTTGCTCGCGGGCACACGCACGTCCTTGAAGTCGACTTCGGCGTGGCCCTCGTGGTCTGTGTAGCCGAACACGGCAGGTTGCGCATCACGGTCGACGCGCCGGTGTGTCGATCGGCACCAGGATCTGGCTCTGCTGTTTGTAGCGTCGGCCCGTCCGGATCGGTCTTGCCCATCACGATCATGATCCGGCAGTGCGGGTGCAGCGCGTTCGAGGTCCACCACTTGCGCCCGTTGAGCACGTAGTCCTCGCCGTCACGCTCGATTCGCAGCTGCGATGTTTCTCGCGTCCGAGCTGGCGACCTCGGGCTCGGTCATCGCAAACGCCGAGCGGATCTCGCCGTCCAGCAGCGGGCGCAGCCACCGCTCCTTCTGCTCAGGCGTGCCGAACTGGTGCAGCACCTCCATGTTGCCTGTGTCCGGAGCCGAGCAGTTGCACGCCTCCGAGGCGATGTACGATCGGCCGAGCATCTCCGCCAGCGGCGCGTAGTCGCTGTTGGACAGTCCCGCCCCGTAGCTCCTCGTCGGGCAGGAACATGTTCCACAGCCCGGCCTCGCGCGCGCGAGACTTGAGCTCCTCCATGACCGGCAGGCTGATGGTGGGGGTCGCCGGAGTCGCGCAGCTGGCTGCTCGTAGATCTCCTCGGCGGGGTGGATGTGATCGTCCAGGAACGCGCTCAGGCGCTCTTTGAACTCGGTACAGCGTTCGCTCGGCTCGAAAGTCCATCGGCTTCTCCTCGGTTGCGGCAATGGGCTTAGGATCATCGCCGATGAGCAAGAAGGAGTCGGTGATGCGCAAGAAGGAGCCAGCTACCGCGACGCGGGCGTGGACTACGGCACGCTCGACGCGGGCAAGCGTATGGCGATGGCCAAGGCGCTGTCCACCTCGCCGTTGCTCGCCGCCCACGGCGCCCACGCGCTCGACGCCTCCAGAGGCGAGCCTGCGTTCGTGTTCGAGCTCGACGGCCGTTCGTTCGCGTTCGTCGTCGAGGGTCTCGGCACGAAGTCGATCGTCGCCCGCCAGGTGCTCGAACGCCACGGGATCAATCGTTTCGCCGATGTCGCCTACGACACGGTCGCAGCGATCGTCAACGACCTGTGTTGCGTCGGTGCGCTGCCGCTCGTCGTCAATGCCTACTTCGCCACCGGCTCCTCGGAGTGGTACGCAGAGGCTGAGCGCTCGGCGGCGCTGCTCGAGGGCTGGCGCCAAGCCTGCGCCGATGCTGGCTGTGCGTGGGGAGGGGGCGAGTCGCCGTCGCTGCCCGGCCTGCTCGACGCGCGCGACATCGAGCTGGCAGGCGCCGCGGTCGGCGTACTGCCGGTGGGCCACGGCCCCGATCCTCGGCGAGCAGCTGGCCCCGGGCGATGAGATCGTGCTGGTGGCATCCAGCGGCCTGCACGCTAACGGCGCCTCGCTGGCGCGGCTGATCGCCGAGCGGCTGCCCGACGGCTACGCGACCGAGCTGTCCGACGGGACGAGCTTCGGCGAGGCGCTGCTCGCGCCGTCGCTGATGTACGTGCCGCTGATCGCCGCTGCCCTGGAGGCGCAGCTGCCGGTCAGCTACCTCAGTCACATCACCGGCCACGGCCTGCTCAAGCTGATGCGCCCGCGCGCGCGAGCTGACCTACCGGATCGAGCGGCTGCCGCCGGTCCCGGCGGTGCTCGAGTTCCTCGTGGAGCAGGCCGGCCTGGAGCCGCACGCGGCCTATTCGACGTTCAACATGGGCGCCGGCTTTGCGCTCTACTGCGCGCCCGGCGTGGGCGAGAGGCTCCTCGAGCTGGCGGCTTCGCTCGGTCTCACGGCGCTGCTCGCGGGACACGTGGAGGAGGGACCGCGACAGGTGATCCTCGAGCCGGTCGGGGTGCGCTTCGCTGGCGATGAGCTGGAGCTGTCCTAGCTCCAGGCGTTCGCCCCGTGTCGCCCGTTCAGCTCAAACATAATCCTCTGGTTGAGCCTGAGAGTTCGGGGAGGTGGAGATGCATTTGGACCAGGATGGCCTAGGTTTGGCTGGCCGCACAGCCAGGCAGAGGGGCGCTTGCCCTGCAAGCCATTGCCCGCCCGCGCCTTCGGGCTTGAAGCGACCAGCCACGACGGATATGGTTGCGCCAGAGATCGCCATTGTTCTCCGGTGGGTACAGCCGGAGATCTCGAGTCGCCGGACCGGCATGGTTCCGGAGCTACCCGGATCGAGGCGGATCTGTCCATCAAAATAGAGGAGAGAGAGTGATGCGCAGAATATCCACCTGTCTGGCCGTGCTCGGCCTTGCCGTCCTTGGCCTGTCGGCGACAGCGTCAGCGGCGCCGACGATCACGCTGAAAGCAAAGGCCGTGCCGATTCCAGGCTTCCCGCACACGGGCAACATCCTTGGCGCCGGTGCCGCGCTCCAGGCCGAATACACAATCTCGGGGACCGAATACGGTGGCTTCCCGCCGCCGCTGATCGGGGTCAAGTTCTTCGGGCCGGCAAGCGCGAAACTGCACCCGCAGGGATTTGCCACCTGCTCAGAAAACGTGCTCAAGGAAAAGCGGACCCGCGTCATGCCCGGCCAAATCGAAGGCTGGACCGGCGGGCAGCGCGAGTGGTGTCGTGAGCTTCGGCACCGAACGTGTGGAAGAGACGGTGTCGGTGCTGCCCTTCTTTGCTCCCGGCGGCGACCTGGAGTTCTATGTGCAGGGCACCTCGCCGGTCTCGATCGAAATCATTTCCAAAGGCAAAGTCGTCAACTCCTCCCCGCCATTTGGCCCGACGGTTGAAGCCGAAGTGCCGATCATCGAATCGGTGCCCGGGGCGCTCGACGCGTCAGCCAAAGTAATCAACGTGAGGGTCGGCGCCGCGTACAAGAAGGGCAAGAAAACCTTCTACTACATCACGGTGCCGAAGAAGTGCCCGAAGGGCGGCTTCCCGCTGAAGACGATCATGAGCTTCCTCGGTGGCGCTACCGCGGAAGCCTCGTACAAGGCGCCGTGCCCCAAGAAGTAGCCGGGCAGGCGGCGGGCTGATGTCCGAAAGGACGTGAGCCCGGCCGAAGCGCAAGCTAGACGGGCGGCCCCATCGATACGATGGGGCCGCCCTTCGCGTAGTTGAACCGCAAGGAAGGATCGGGTTGAGGACGCAGACTGTCGGGTGGAGGAAAGGCGCGGCTGCAATCGCAGGCGCCCTCTGCGTGGCTGCGCTGGTGGCGGTCGTGCTGCTCGCTACCTCGGCGGGCGGCTCGAACGGCTCCTACACCGTGCGCGCGATCTTCGATGACGCCGGCAACATCATCTCGGGTGAGAACGTGAAGATCGACGGCGTGAAGGTTGGGACCGTGGGGTCGGTCGTTCCCACGCCGCAGGCACAGGCGGCGGTCGTGATGAACATCGAAAACCCCGGTTTTCAGGACTTTCTCGCCGACGCGAGCTGCACGATCGAACCGGAGGCGCTGATCGGCGAGAAGTTCGTCAATTGCCTGCCGACCCAACCCCGCCCCGCGGGTACGCAGCCGCCGCCGCCGCTGCAGAAGATCCCATCCGGGCAGGAAGGCGCAGGGGAGTACCTGCTTCCAGTGCAAGAACACCTCGAGCCCCGTGGACGTCGACCTGCTCGCAAGACATCCAGCGCCTGCCCGAGGCTGAACGTTTTACGATCATCATCAACGAGCTCGGCGCGGGCCTGGCGGGCCGGGGCAGCGATCTGAGGGCCATCATCCACCGCGCCGACCCGGCGCTGCGCGAACTCGACAAGGTGCTTGCGATCTTCGCCGGCGAGAACAAGGTCCTGGCGAAACTCGCGGTGGACTCAGACAGGGCGCTCCAGCCGTTCGCCGCCGTCCGCAATCGCGTCGCTGACTTCATCGTGCAGAGCAACACCGTCGCGCGCGCCACCGCCAAGCAGCGCGGCGCGCTCGCCCGTAACTTCGCTGACTTCCCGGCGTTCCTGCGCGAGCTCGGACCGGCGATGGAACGCATCGCCCAGTTCGCCGACCAGACGACCCCGACGTTCGCCAACCTCGAGGTGGCGGCGCCCGGGATCAACGAACGCATTCACTCACCTGAAGGCGTTCTCGAAGCAGCTCCAGCACGTTCTTCAAGAGTCTCGGCGGCACCGCAAAGACCTCCGGGCCCGCGATCGCCGCCACCCAGCCGCTGCTCGCACGACTGAAGTCGCTGGGCAGCGCTGCCAAGCCGTTTGCAGGCAACCTCTCTGAACTGTTCACCAGCCTGCGCTCCACCGGGCGGCTGGAGCGCCTGCTGGATGCGCTCTTCCTGAGTGGTGGCGGTCTGAACGGGTACGACTCGCTCGGTCACTTCCTGCGCGCCGAGATCATCGCCAAGAACTGCGTCGGCTACAAGGTGGTTCCCCAGAACGGGTGCAGCGCCAACTTCGTCAAAGCGGATTAGGTCGCCGCCACCTCCGCGAGAACCGCCAGCGACCACACGAGCCTCGTGATGGACCGCACGCTCGCGGTCCTGCAAGGCGCGACCCCGGCCGCAGGCGATCGCAAAGTATCCGGGCTCGTGCCGACGCTCGGAGAAGGCGCTGGCGCGCTCTCGGGCGCGGGCCCGAAGGCGGGGCCACGTCCACCACGAAACCCGTAGGTGGGGCGAGCGGCGCCACCACCTACTACACGCCCTCAGCCGAAAGCTCCTCCGGCGCGAGTGGGATGCTGCTCAACTACCTGCTCGGCAACTGATCGACAGATGTCTCCACGACCACCACACGACTACTGACCGATGACCACACGACCAATCATCCGCCCCGCGATCCGCCCGCTGCTCGTCGCTCTGGCCGCGCTCGCGCTGGCGCCGGCGCTGGCGGCGCCAGCGAATCCCGCCGCCGACAGAGCGATAACGACGACCGGCGAGCCCACCGAGCCGAAACGACATCCACTCCCGTACCCGGCAGCGCCTACGAAGCTCCCGCCCCGGCGCCATCCGCGACGAGCACGACCGAAGCTCCTCCCACGCCCTCCTCGGGTGTGAGCGCGCAGCCGAAACACCGGTGACGCCGCAGGTGCAGGCCCAGCACGCGCAGGGCAGCACAGCTGGCGGCTCGCCCAAGGCTTCCCATGCGCACCTCAAAGCTCAAACGCCCGCTGGCAGCGGGCAGCCCGAACCCAACGGAGGATCCTCCCCAGCCACCGGTCGAGCGTTACACCCCGCACCGGCACCATCGGCTCTGACGCCGCCGCTGCCGCTCACGTTCGGATCGCCGATCTCGGGCGTGCCCGGCTTCTACATCGAAAGCTTCCGGATTCCCCCGTTCCTGCTGCCGATCTTCCAGGCCGCCGGCAGCGCTTATGGGATCCCGTGGCAGGTGCTGGCGGCGATCAACGAGGTCGAGACCGACTATGGCCGCGACCTCAGCGTCTCCAGCGCAGGCGCCGAGGGCTGGATGCAGTTCCTGCCCTCCTCATGGGAAACCTACGGCGTCGACGCCAACGGCGATGGCTTCAAGGATCCCTATAACCCGGCCGACGCGATCTTCGCTGCCGCAAGGTACTTGAAGGCGGCCGGCGGTGATACGGATATTCGCGGCGCTGTGTACTCCTACAACCACTCGCAGGCATACGTCGCCTCGGTACTGCTGCGCGCGCAGCTGCTCGGCGGCACACCGCCCAACCTGCTCGGGGCGATCACCGGATTGACCCAGGCGCGCTTCCCGGTGCACGCGCCGTCGCACTTCTCAGACGGCTTCCAGACGGTGATGGAAACCCCGCCCGCCCCCACCCCGCCCGCCGGAGCGCCGAAGGCAATTGTCGGGACCACGATCTACTCCCAGCAGGGCGCGCCCGTGATTGCGGTAGGAGACGGGCAGATCCTCGGATTTGGCCACACGCGCTCGCTGGGGCGGTACGTATCGTTGCGCGACTCCTTCGGCAACACCTACACCTATGCCGAGCTCGGCAGCGTGGCGAAGCTGTACCCGGTGCTGGTGCCACACGCCCATGCTGGCGCCAGCGCGCAGGCCCAGCAGGCGGGCCCCTCGGGCGAACCGGCTCCGCTGGCCCCCGCCAGCGCGGGCACGCAATCCCGCGCGCCGCTATCTGAAGGCGCCGCTGGCACTGGCCTTCAGCTGGGAGTGGGCAGCGGCCTGGAAGTGCCCGCGGCGGGGGCGGCCCCGGCGTCTGGTGTACCACCGGCTGTGGGGGCGGGCGGGGTTCCAAGGGCGGGCGGGGTTCCAATCCGTCCGGCGCCGCGGGTGATCCACCTGGCCTCTGAGGACGTTTACCTGCACCCCCTGATTGCCGGTGCTCAGGTCCTCGCGGGGACCGTCCTTGGTCACGTCGGGCCTGCCACGAGCACTCCAGGGATCGCTCAGCGCCAGCGGGCCGCACATGCTCTTCCAGATCCGCCCGGCCGGCGCGGGAGCGCCGCTGATCGATCCGAAGCCGGTCCTCGACGGCTGGGTGGCGCTCGAAAACACCTCGATCTTCAGGGCGAAAGGCGCGAACCCGTTCCCGCGCAATGCGCCCGCGGCCGGACAGGTGCTGTTGGAGTCCAAGGAGCAGCTCTCCCAGCAAGTGCTGGGCGACACTGGCATTCACCTCTCCGCGTGCGGGCGCCATGACGTCCAGACCGGACAGGTAGGCCGCCGCGTGCTGGCGATGCTCGAGTTCTTGTCGGTCTCGGCTCTGCGGCCGACCGTATCCTCGCTTCAGTGCAGCCGCGGGACCGGAGCCACTGCCGCCAACGCCGCTGAGAGCACCGCCGGTGACACGGTCGAGATCACGGCCGTCAACGGCATGGCGATCGCAACTCATCAAGGGCGGGGCTCGATCGCCGAAGCCACGATCCGCAAGCTGCTGGGCCTGCAGGGCACGATGAAGCCGAGCCAGATCGCGGGCCCGAGGAGCTATCCGGGTGCTCCCAGCACGCTCGCGGCGCGCAGGCGCGGCGACAGCATCCACGTCGCCTTCGCGCCGTTGGAAGGGGAACCCCGCCCTGGTGGGAGAGGTCCCAATCCCAAGGGCAAGGCCCGGTCTGCTGGCATCTTCAGCGCGGCGATCACGCCGGGCCAGTGGGTCCAGCTGATCGCGCGGTTGGGTGAGATCCCCAACCCGAAGGTGGGCAGCGGGCCCTCGGCGGCGGCGATCCCCGACCACCCTGGCGCGCCCAGAACCGCTACGCCCCCGCCGGGCGGGGAAGGAAGGTAAGCCAGTGGCAACGGCCAGCCCACCCCGACCGCCTGAGGACTCGCCGCCACCGGGCGAGGACTCGCTGCCGACCGGGCGCGTGCGCTCCTCCTCGCCGGGCTTCACGCGGCCGCTTGCCATGGGCTCGCTTGCGGTGGTTGTGCTGCTCGTCGCTTACCTGATCTTCTCCGGTGGGGGTGCGACCCGCTACAAGCTGCTGTTCAACGAAGCCAACCAGCTCGTGCGGGGCGACCAGGTCCAGGTCGGTGGCGTGCCGGTTGGCAGCATCAAGAACATCGTTCTGACGCATGACTTCAAGGCACTGGTCACGATCGAGGTCAACTCGTCGCTGACGCCGCTGCACGAAGGCACCACGGCCCAGGTACGGGTGCCGTCGCTGACCAGCGTGGCCAATCGCTATATCGCGCTGACGCCCGGTCCCAACATGATCAACGGCCACCCCAACCGCGCGCTGCCGGCCGGGGCGACGCTGCCGGTGACCGTCACCAAAGGAGTGGTGGATCTCGACCAGCTGTTCAACATCTTCAACCCGCAGACGCGCAAGGCGCTGCAGCAGGTGCTCCAGGGCTCGGCCGAACAGTACGCCGGCGCCGGGCATGACTTCAGCCTGTCGGTCAAATACTTCAGCCCGTCGCTGGCCGCCAACGACCATCTCTTCGCGGAGCTCTGCGAGGATCAGTCGACATTGACGAGCTTCCTCGTGGAAACGGCCAAGGCGACCACCACGATCGGCGCGCGCAACGCCCAGCGCTGGCACCTGATCGAAAACGCGAACACGACCTTCCGCGCAGTCGGGTCGCAGCAGTCGAGCTTCGCCCAGGCGCTGCATCAGCTGCCCGTCACCCTGCGCCACGGCAACCGTACGTTTGCGGCTCTGCCGTCGACGTTCCAGGCGCTGACAAAGCTCGTGACGTGTCCAAGCCGGACACGAAGAACCTCGCGCTGTTCTTCTCGCGGCTGCATCCGCTGTTGAGCACCGCGACGCCGGTCGTGAGCAATTTCAGCCCGGCAATCAACCGGCCCGGGCCTAGCAACGACCTCACCGATGCATTCCGCGTCCTGCCTGCGCTCGCGCAGGTACTGTCGAGCAGCTCTCCGAATGGCGTCACCGCGCTGAAGGAATCGGTGCCGATAACGGCCTTCTTCGGTCCCTACTCCCCGGATCTCCAAGGCTTCGTCCGCGACTTCGGCGAGGGCAGCGCCTACTACGACGCCAATGGCCATTACGCGCGCGCGGCCCCCGTGTTCAACACCTTCTCGCTCGGCGCCAACAACACCCTCACGCCCGGTCACCCCGCAACAGGGGCTGGAAGGCTTGAAGACCGGCCAGCTGCGCCGCTGCCCGGGCGCCGCGACGCAGCCCGCGGCCGATGGATCATCGCCGTTCGTCGACAACGGCCTGGTCAGCTGTGACCCTTGGAGACCCCCTGATGATCCTGAACACGCATAGCAGCGCTGGATCGGCGTCCTCGGTCGCTCGCGTGCGTAGCACGCCACGCTCCCTGCGTCCTTGTCCAGCTTGCCCTGCGTGCCCAGGATGCCTGGAAGGGCAATCGAGATGAACTCGCGTAGGCGCAACTCACTCGCGGGCAGCCCGCTGCTGATCGGCGCGATCACGACGCTGATCGCTGGCCGTGTTCCTGTCCTACAACGCCAACAATGGGCTGCCGTTCGTCCCGACGTACAACATCAAAGTGGTGCTGCCCGAAACCTCGGGTCTACAGCCGACCAACCAGGTGCGCATCGCCGGCACGCGCGTGGGCGTCGTCAGCTCGCTCATCCCGCATCAGGACCCGGCCACCGGGCGCATCACCGCGATCGCCGATCTGAAACTCGAAAAGAGCGTCGAGCCGCTCCCTGCCAATACCACCGCGATCGTGCTGTCGGTCTCGGCGATCGGGTTGAAGTACCTGGAACTGCGAAAAGGGCACATCAGCGCAAACGCTGAAGCCGGGTCAGACGATCCCGGTCTCGCAGGTGCGCGAACCGGTCGACATCAACCAGCTGTTCAACATGTTCGACCAGAAAACGAGGACGGCCATCCAGATAAACCGAATCAACTTCGGCGATGGTCTCGCCGCACGCGGGCTGGGGCTGAACGACACGATCGCGACGCTGCGCCCACTGGTCATCAACGCGATCCCGGCGCTGCGCAACCTCGCCGCGCCGAAGACGGGTCTGCACGAGCTGTGGGTCGCGCTCGACCGGGCTGCCTCGCGAGACCGCTCCCGTGGCCGAGGCCAATGCGAAGTTCTTCGCGACCTCGACACGTTCTTCACGGCCTTGGCGGGCGTCGCTCCCTCGCTCGAACGAACGATCGAAGGTGGCCCGGCGGCGCTCGAGCAGGCGACCCACTCGTTCGTCGCACGAGGCGCCGCTCATTGGAAAAGGGCGCCGAGTTCTTCCGCCTGCTGCGCCCGAGCGCGCAAGCGCTCACGATCTCCGCCGCGCCGCTCGGTCACGCGTTCGCCGTAGGCGCCGTCAACCTCCGCGCCGCCACCGCGCTGAACTCGGAGCTGGCCTCGGCCGCGCAGGCGATCCAGGCGTTCGCCCAGAATCCGGTCGTCACGCTCGGTCTGGAAGACCTGACCCAGACGACACGGTCGGCAACCCGCTGTTCGCGGGGATCGCGCCGAGCAGGCCAACTGCAACTACCTGACGCTGACATTCCGCAATGTCGCGAGCCTGTTCTCCGAGAACATCGGCGTCGGCACGCTGGCCCGCGCGATGCCCGTGCTTTCTCCGGATGGGGTCAACGCCGAGGGCTTCCCCGCCTCGGCGCCCGCCAGCGGGCCCTCGGTCGACCGAGCGACCGGGTTCTGGCGAACCGGCGACCGGGAAAGCGATCAACGACAACCACCTGCACTACAACCCCTACCCGAACGTCGCCGGGCCCGGCCAGCCGAGGGTGTGTGAAGCGGGCAACGAGACCTACGCGCAAGGCCAGACAGTGATCGGCCACGCGCCGGGCAGCGGTAGCACCCCGAAGCGACCACTCGCGAACAGAACCTGTTCGGGAACCCCTACGCGAGCGCCCAGCTGAAGGACCTGGGAGTCGAAAGCGCTGCTGAAAAGGCGGCTAAGGAAAAGGCGGCAAAGAGCAAGGCGAAAAGGAAAGCTAAGACCAAGGCGAAGGGGAAGCGGAAATGAGCCGCCTGCGCCTGCGCCGCCGCCGCGATGAACTGTCGGTCGTCGAGATGCAGCGGTACAACCCGCTGCGCGTCGGGATCGTGTTCCTCGTGATCCTCGTGATCGCCGTGTACTTCGGCTTCACCAAGAGCATCCCGTTCAAACACCCCTACAAACTGAAGGCGGTCTTCGCGACAGGCGTGAACATCTCGCCCCAAGGCGCCGGTACGCATCGCCGGTGTGGATGTCGGCAAGGTCACCTCGCTCGTGCGCCGGGGTGATACGGGTCTCGTGAGCATGGAAATCGAATCGAAGGGCCTGCCGATCCACGCAGACGCCACGGTGAAGATCCGCCCGCGAATCTTCCTGGAGGGCAACTGGTTTGTCGAACTGCAGCCCGGCAGCCCCTCGGCGAAGACCATCTCCTCGGGCTACACGCTCCCGATCACGCAGACCTCTGACCCGGTGCAGCTCGACCAGGTCCTGGACGCGCTGAACACCGACACGCGCGCCAACCTGCAGGACTTCTTGGCCGGCTACGGTGACGCGCTGACGCGCAAGCCGACACCCGCCGAAGACGCCGAACAGGACCCCGAGGTGCGTGGCCTGAATGCAGCGCAGGCGCTGAACAAGTCCTACCATCGCGGCCCTGCGGCCCTGCGCGGCTGCAGCGATTGTCAGCCAGGCGGTCACGGGCTCAGAAGTGCACGACCTCTCCAAACTCGTCACCAGCATCGGCAAAGTGTCGGCGGCGCTGAACGTGCACGAGCAGGAGCTCGGCGAACTCATCGGCAACTTCAACACCTTCTTTCACAACTTCGCGGTCCAGGCCTCGAGCCTCTCTACCACGGTGACTCTGCTGCCGGGCACGCTGCACAACGCCAACAGCGCGTTTACCTCACTCGACGCCGCGCTTCCGCCGGTGCGGACGTTTGCTTTGGATCTCATTCCTGGAACCAAGCTGCTGCCCTCGACGATCTCAGCAGCGCTGCCGTGGATCGAACAGGTCAAGGCCTCAGTTGCGCCTTCAGAGCTCGGCGGCGTGGCCAAGGGGCTGGTCGCGGCGGCACCGTCGTTCGCCCGCCTGTTCGGTGAACAGCCCGCGTTCTTCGAACAGACCGATGCTTTCAGCAAGTGCCTGACGAAAGTGTTCTATCCGGCCGGCGAACACGAAGCTCCAGGACGGGCCGAACACCTCGGGCGCCGAAGTTTATAGGGAATTCTTTTACACCTTGACGGGCCTGGCGGGCCTCGGCCAGAGCTTCGACGGCAACGGTGTGATGAACCGCTTCCTGGTCGGTGGCGGCGGCGACACGTTCCGCTCGGCCCCGGTTGGGATCACCGGCTCGAGCGCGAAAGGCCTGCGCCTGGTCGCCCGCTCACCGCTTCAGCCGCTGGGCACGCGTCCTGCCATCCCCACAGAAGAGCCTTCCTATAAGCCGCTCGTGCCCTGCTACACCCAGGCGGTACCGAACTTCAACGGCCCCCTGTCTCAAGGCCCAGCTGACGGGAGCGGGGGATGACCCCGACTACTGAGCCCCACGAGGGCGGGCTGGGTGTTCGCGACCAGATTCGCCGCTACCGCACGGCGTTCATCGCGGTCGTCTCGATGATCTTGATCGCGGCGTTCGTGGGCGGCTACATCCTCTCGCACGAGAATCTCAAGCTGCCGAGCTGGGTACCGGTACTGGGGAAAAACTACTTCACGCTGAAGGCTGACTTCCAGACCGCTCAGGCGGTCACGCCCGGCCAGGGCCAGGCGGTCACGATCGCGGGTGCGAAGATCGGCGAAATCGCGAGCGTGAACCTGCAGAACGGGGTCGCGACGGTCACTATGAACCTGACCCCGAAATACGCGCAGGGACGCATCTATCACGACGCGACGCTGCTGCTGCGCCCGAAGACCCAGCTGAAGGACATGACGGTCGAGGTCAACCCGGGGACGCCCGCCAGCGGGTCGCTTCCAAGCGGCGCGAGCATCCCGCTGTCGCAGACCGCTCCGGACGCCAACTTCGACGAATTCCTCGCGACACTGGACACGGAAACGCGGGCCTACCTGCAGGAGCTGCTGGCCGGCGCGGGCATCGGGCTGAAGAACAACGGGAAACCGCTGTCGGCGGCGCTCAAGCGCTTTGACCCGACGGCGCGCTACCTGCAGGAGATCGCCTCACAGCTCGAAATTCGCCACGCGAACATCGCCCGCGCGATCCACAACTTCCGGCTGCTGGTGGAAGCGGTGGGCGGCAAGGACAAACAGCTGGCGGAGTTCGTCGATTCATCCAACGCGGTGTTCAAGACCTTCGCGGAAGAGGAACGCAGCGTGCAGAGCACACTGCACCTCTTGCCCGGCGCGCTGCGCAAGACCAAACAGGGCCTGGGCAAGCTCACCGCCGCCGCGCGCGTGCTCGGCCCCACGCTCAAAGAGCTGCAGCCGTTCGCGCGCTCGCTCGCCTCGGGCGAGGAAGCCTCGCGGGCGCTCTTTGAACAGACCACGCCGGTCTTCAAGAACCAGGTCAGGCCGTTCGCGCGCCAGATCCTGCCCGTCGTCAACGAGCTGGCGCCCAGCACCAAGGAACTGAGCGCGGCGTTCCCGAAGCTGGCGAGCAGCTTCTCGGTGCTGAACGAACTCTTCAACGAGTTCGCCTACAACCCCGGCTCCAGCAAGGGCGGGTTCCTTTTCTACCTGGCCTGGGCCAACCACGACTTCAACAGCTCGATAAGCGCTGCGGATGCGCACGGCCCGCTCGGCCATGTCCTGGCGTACTTCAACTGCAACGTCGTGCCGATCCTGAAAGGGGCTGGGGAAGTCAACCCCACGGTCAGGCTGTTGCTCGGCCTGCTGAACCCGCCGGCCGGGGCGGCCTGTGCCGCGGGCGCGAGTGGGAAAGCGGCGAGCGCGAGGGGCAGCTCGGCGAGCGCGAGCGGCCTGCTCGGGGGGCTGGGCGGCGATGTGTTCAGCCAGCAGGGCCATCGCGCTCCAGCACCGGCGAGCAGCACCGGGAGGGGTGGCTGAGCGATGCAGAAGCGCGCGCCCACGCTGGGCAACATCTTGGTGATCGTGCTGTTCGCACTGAGCTGCTTCGGCCTGCTGCTGTACCTGTGGGAGTCCTTTGGCGGTTCGATCCCGCTCAAGCCGAAGGGCTACCGCATGACCGTGGCCTTCCCGCATACGCTCGCGCTCGCCGAACAGTCGGACGTGCGCATCGCAGGTGTCAATGTCGGTCACGTGATCACGCTGAAGCTCGGCAAGGACGGCCGCACCCACGCCACGCTCGAACTCTCGAGCCAGTACGCGCCGGTGCGCTCGGACATGCACGCGATCGCGCGCCAGAAGACGCTGCTGGGGGAGACCTACGTGCAGCTGATTCCTCAGGGCAACGGCCACGAAGGCCCGTTCCTCCCAGACGGGGGCCAGCTGCCCGACAGTCAGGTCGAACCGTCGGTGACGCTCGACGGCGTCCTGTCCGCGCTTGACGCAAAGACTCGCCACGCCTTCCAGGTGTGGCAGCAGTCCGTGGCGGAAGGGATCAGCGGGCACGGGGAAGAAATCAATGCCGACTTCGCCACGCTCGACCCGTTCGTCGAACACACCAACAAGCTCGTGACCATCCTCGCCTCCCAGGAAGGGGCGGTGACCGCTGTGGTGCACAACACCGGCGTGGTCTTCAACGCGCTGGCCAGCCGCGACCATCAGCTCGAAGGGCTGATCTCGAGCAGCGAGCGCACCTTCCACGCGGCCGCCGAAGAGAGCCAGGCGTGGGCCGATGCCTTCCGCGCGCTGCCGGCCTTTGAGAAGGGCTCGCGCGTCGCCCTGAAAGAACTCGACAAGTTCGCCAACGACGCCAACCCGTGGCTCGACCAGTTCCGTGCGTCTGAGATACAGCTCGCGGGGCTGACGGCGCAAGCGAAGACATTTGCACCCGCCTTCGACAGCTTCCTGACCGGCGTGGGGCCGCTGACGAAGGCAGCGAAGGCAGGCCTGCCCACAGTCGCCAAGCAGCTCAACCTGTTCGTGCCGCTGCTTGAAAACTTCAGGCCGGTGCTTCACAACTTCGACCCGTTCCTGCAGTACGCGGGTGAATACGTGCCAGAGGTGCAGGCGTTCTTCGCCAACTTCGCAGCCGCCACCGGGGCCCACGACACCAACTCCAACGACGCAACGGGACCACAGGAGCACTACCTGCGCACGATGCAGGCGCTCGCCCCGCAGGGCCTGGCGGTCTACTCCAAACGGATCGGCACCGACCGGGCGAACCCGTACTTCAAGCCCGGTGCCTTCAGCGGCCTGGGCAGCGGACTCCCGGTGTTCAGCAGCTCCTCATGCGCGAGCTCGGCGCCGTCGGTGAGCGGGCCGCCCAACGCGACGGTGTCGCAGCCCATCATCGAACAGCTGATCGAACTGCACGTCGCGAATGCGCCGGAAAGCCCCAACACGGTCCCGGCCCCTGCCTGCCTGCAGCAGAGTCCCTTCACTTTCAACGGGCAGTCAAGCCAATTCCCGCACGTGGTGTACTCGGCCTCCACCCCAGGGAAATGATGAGCGACGAGTTCGAGTATCACTCTCGAGAGCTTGACCTCACGGGCGACCCGGAGGATGGCGACTGGTCGATTCGCTGCACCGACGTCGTCAAGCGTCTGGGCGGCATACCGGTATTGAACGGGCTGAACATCGCGATTCCCGACAACACGATCACCGTCGTGCTTGGCCCCTCCGGGACGGGCAAGAGCGTGCTCATCAAGCACCTGATCGGGCTGATGTTCCCGGACTCGGGCGAAATCCTCGTAAAGGGCCAGTCGGTTCCC
This sequence comes from uncultured Solirubrobacterales bacterium, assembly GCA_963817605.1. Classification (GTDB taxonomy): domain Bacteria; phylum Actinomycetota; class Thermoleophilia; order Solirubrobacterales; family Solirubrobacteraceae; genus Palsa-744. Next base: position 359,148 of record CAWFOV010000002.1, read on the forward strand.
AACCTGACTATGCCCAAGCTACTGGAATTGCGCCGCAAGATCGGAGTGCTGTTCCAGGATGGCGCCCTGTTCGGGTCGATGAACGTGTTCGACAACGTCGCCTTCCCGCTGCGCCAGCACACGGACTTCTCTGAGACCCAGATCGCAAAAACCGTTTCCCAGCGCCTGACGGACGTCGGACTGGCCGACGCTATGGACGATCTGCCCAACCAGCTCTCCGGCGGGATGCGCAAGCGCGCCGGGTTCGCCCGCGCGCTGGTGATGGAGCCCGAGATCGTGATCTTCGACGAGCCCGACTCGGGCCTTGACCCAGTGCGCACGGCGCTGCTGTGCGAACTGATCCAGGAGATGCACCAGATCTACGGGGGGACGTACATCGTCGTGACCCACAACATCGCCTCGGCAAGGCAGATTGGCGAGTATCTCGCGCTGTTGTGGAGGGGCAGGATCGTGGAGGCGGGCGATGCCGAGCGGATGTTCTCCTCGGACAACGCCTTCGTGCGCCAGTTCCTCAGCGGGTCCGCCGAGGGCCCGCTGACGATGGACTAAGAGGGTGGCGCAGCCGGCCGGAGGCCGGCGAGCCGGGCCCCTCGTTTTTTAATCAATGTGGCGCAGCCGGCCGGAGGCCGGCGAGCCGGGCCCCTCTTTATCAATCAAGGGTTGCGCCGAAAGCGAGCACGTGGCCATCAGGGTCTCGCAGGGCGAGCCGTCCGTCTTCGTCGCGCGCTGCTTTGGTGCCCGGCCGCGCATCCGCGATTGCACGCTCGACCGCGTTCACCGAGCCGGCGTCGCTCAACTCGAATTCGACCCGTCGCAGGCCGGGAGCGGTGTTCGGGGCCGGTTGCCCGCCTTGACTCTGCCACGAGTTCAGTCCGATGTGGTGGTGGTAGCCACCGGCGGCCAGGAAGGCGGCCGAGGGGATTTGCGCTTGCTGCTCGAAGCTGAGCGCATCGCGGTAGAAGGCATTCGCCCGGGCTACGTCCGCCACCTTCAAATGCACGTGTCCGATGCCCGTGCCAGCTGCGATCAGGGGCACCGGCCCGCCTTGATCCTCCGCCAGCAGGTCCTCTAGGTGCAGCGGCAGCGAGACCATCTTCACGCCGTGCCCACCGGCCGGGCGCTCCCACTGCGCGCGCGGGCGGTCGGCGTAGATCTCGATCCCGAGCCCGTCGGGATCGCTGAGGTAGAGAGCCTCGGAGACCCCGTGGTCGGAGGCGCCCTCCATTGGCCAGCGCTGGCCAACGATCCGCCGCACGCTGGCGGCGAGCGCGGCGCGGGAGGGATGCAACCAGGCGACGTGAAACAGGCCGGTGCTTCCCGGCGAGAGGGGCGTGGCTTCCTCGATCTCGCTGAGCACCAGCGCCGGGCGCTTGGGATCTGCACCGAACGTCGCCCTGTCCGCCTCGCCCGTGATCAGCGGCAGCCCGAGCACGCGCTCATAAAAGTCCGCGCTGCGCGAAAGGTCGCTCACCGCGAGCTCCACTGAGCCGATGCGCAGCGCCGGGTCGATTGCAGCCACTCCTAAAGGGTAGTCTCCGGCACATGAACTTCCGCAAGCTCGGCTCCAGCGACATCGAGGTGTCGGAGATCAGCCTCGGCTCGTGGCTGACCTACTCCGGGGGAGTCGAGCGCGAACAGGCCGAGGCGTGCGTGAAGGCGGCGTTCGACGCCGGGATCAACTTCATCGACACCGCCAACGTCTACGGCCGCGGCGCGTCCGAGACTCTGCTGGGCGAGGTGCTGACCGGGTACGAGCGCTCTGATTACGTGCTCGCCACGAAGGTCTACTTCGAAATGTCGCCCACTGACAGGGGGCTGTCGGCGAAACAGATCCACAAGCAGATCGACGCCTCGCTGCAGCGCCTGCAGACCGATTACGTGGACCTGTATCAGTGTCACCGCTACGACGAGAAGACGCCTTTGGAGGAGACTATGACGGCGCTGACGGAAGTCGTGCAGGCGGGCAAGGCGCGGCACATCGGCTTCAGCGAGTGGCCCGTGGAGAAGATCGACGAGTCGCTTCAGCTTCCAGGCGTCGAGCGATGGGTTTCCAGCCAGCCGCAGTACTCGATGCTGTGGCGGTCGCCCGAGAAGGAGGTGATCCCGCTGTGCGAAGCAGAGGGGATCTCGCAGATCGTCTGGTCCCCGCTCGGGCAGGGCGTGCTGACGGGCAAGTACCTTCCCGGCACTCAGCCGCCGGCCGGTTCACGCGCGGCGAGTGACAGCATGAACACCTTCATCGGCCAGCTGATGGATGACCGGGTGCTGGAGGCCGTGCAGCGCCTTGTGCCTGTTGCAGAGCAGGCTGGGCTGACGATGCCCCAAATGGCGCTCGCGTGGGTCCTGCGCCAGGAGAACGTCGCCTCAGCGATCGTGGGGGCCAGCCGTCCCGAGCAGGTACACGCCAACGCCTCCGCCTCGGGTGTGACGCTCAGCGCGGACACCCTCGCCGCGATCGACGAGGCGCTGGACGGCGTCATCGTGCGCTAGGCACGGCACCAGCGTCCCCAAGACCTTCAATCTGTAGCACAGCCCATACACCGATGGGGGTTATGCGGTGCCCACACTGTTCAAAGCCCAAAACGGCCTGGAAATCCTGCAGAAAAGATCTTCGCGCTGGCGGACTGACCGAATACGCTGGCGCGATGGCCAAGAGATCCAGGGATAGCCCCGAGAGATCCGGGCAGCGTCCTTACAAACTCCTCGCCCGCGCAGAGTCCCAGCAGCGCACCCGAGACGCGTTGCTGGACGCCGCAAATGAGGAGTTCTTCAAGGACGGATCCCCGCGAGCGTCGTTGGAGACGGTGGCGGCGAAGGCTGGCGTCACCAAGCAGACCGCATTGCGCCACTTCGGCTCCAAGGACGGGCTGATCGAGGCCGCCATACGCCGCATGAGCGAGATCGTTCGCAAGGAACGAGCCAAGGCGCCAATCGGAGATGTGCCGGGGGCAGTGCGCAACCTGATGGTTCACTACGAGCGCTGGGGAGACCTGATGCTGCGTGTGCTTGAGGAGGAGCATCGGATCCCATTGGTGCGCAAAGGGACCGATCGTGGCCGGCATGTTCATCAGGAGTGGGTCGCGCGAACGTTTAAGCCACAGCTTTCAAATCTGGGTGACGATCAGGCGCGCAAGCTGCGGATGGCTCAGCTGGTCGCCGTCTGCGACGTGTATGTGTGGAAGGTGCTGCGCCGCGATATGAAGCTCGATGTAGCGCAAGCCGAAACCGCACTGATTGGGCTGATCGAAGGTCTCTTTGCAGGGGAGCAGTGAAGGCTCCCGGCACGCAGCCCTAGCCGTAAAGCATGGCGGGGTGGCGAAGTGGAGAATGACGCGATGCCTTCATTCGAGCTGGTCTTGTTCGACATCGACGGAACGCTGATCGACACCGCAGGGGCGGGCGCGCGCAGCTGGACGTGGGCGTTCGAGCACGCATTCGGCCGCCCGGGGGTGGACATCGGCAAGTACTCGAGTGCCGGTATGACCGATCCGGTGGTGGCTGGAAAGACGTTCAGCGAAGTGATGGGCCGCGAGCCAAAGGGCGAGGAGCTGGCGCGGTTGATGGCGGCGTATCTATCAGTGCTGCCCGACTATGTGACCGCGTCGGAGGGGTACCGCGTCCTTCCGGGAGTGCAGGAGCTGCTGGAGAGGCTGCACGATGAGGGTGTGCTTCTCGGCTTGACCACGGGAGCGCTGGAGGCCGGCGCGCACGCCAAGCTCGGGAGGGCCAAGCTCAACCACTACTTTTTGGCCGGTGGGTATGGCTCGGACTCGGATGATCGCGTGGAGCTCACGAGGATCGCGGTGAAGCGGGGGGAACGTTTGCTTGGCAGGCCGCTCGATGGGCGGCGGGTGGCGGTGGTGGGGGACACCCCGCTCGATATCTCCGCGGCCAAGGGCGCGGGTGTTGTGTCAATCGGGGTGGCCAGCGGGAAATACGACCTCGATGAACTGCGCGCGGCGAACCCCGATTACGCGCTGGGCTCGCTGGCCGAGCCGTTCCCGGGCCTCGATGACACTGACCGACTGCGGTGACTACTGGCTCGCCGCTGACGCGGACTGGTTGATTCGCTCGTCCCTCAGCGCGGCTGCACGACGAGCGTCTGAAAAGCCCGGCCGACCGGGCCAGTCGTGTCGTGCAGCACGCTCTCGGCGAGGCCCGTGCCTGAGCCGTGCAGCAGCGTGCGCGCGTCGAGGCCGATCCACTCGCCCTGTGGCTGGCGCTGTAGGTGGATCGTGAGATCCGCGTTGATGAACAGATATTTATCGAACGGCAATGCTGCGCTGACGCCGTTGCCGAAGTCCGCGGTCGCGACCAGGCGCGCGAGCGCGCTCGGTGGCGCGCCCGGCAAGAGCGGATGGAGCAGGCGCATCCACACGAGCCCCGGCCCGAGCGCCCAGGGATCGGTCAACCAGCGCATCTCCATGCCGGTGCTCGCGAAGCTCGTCCCGCCATCGGGGTTGAGGGCGAACGGGATCGGCTTGCCCTGCTCTGGTGGCTGCATCGGCTCCTGTGCCGGCAGCGTGCCGGGTGGCAGGCCGGTCGGGACTTCCTGCACGCGCAGCGCGCTCGCGCGGCAGATCAGCTGATCCGCCGCGTGCAGCTCGGCTGCAAGCTCCTGAACACGCTTGCCTGTGCGCACCATTCGCGCCGTTAGCTTCAGCGGCGCGAATGGGATCGGCTTCAGGAACTCGAAGGCCAAGCGTGCGATGGGCAGCTCCGCGCCGGGCTCCATCCGCTCGAATGCGGCTGTGATCAGGGCCGCCGGGGCGCCGCCGTGCAGCGCGCCAGGGTCCCACGGCCCGCGCGCGTGCTCGCTCGGCTCAAAGCGCCCGTCCGCGGACGGGGTGAAGATGCTGTCGCTCACGCCGGCAGGGCGGCTACAAACTTCGCGAGCTTGTCCGGGTCGCGCAGCGGGGCGCCGTGGCCGAAGCAGGCAAGTGTTGGTTCGAGCGCGGCGAGGCGGCGCGCTGAGGCGCGGTTGCGGGCAGGATCTCCGGTCAACATGTCAGGGGGTGTGTGCAGGCCGGGGACGCCGGTCAGCATGTTGAGGTTGGCCAGCACGTCGCCGGCGATCAGCACGCGGTCGGACTCGCGCCAGAAGGACACGTGGCCGGTGGAGTGCCCTGGAGTCTCGAGCACCGTGAAGCCCGCGACCTCATCCCCCTCGTGCAGCGCCCGCGCCACGGGATGCGGCGGGCCCGTCCAGAGGTGACGCTGAACGAACGTTGCCCACACCGGCGGATTCGCGTTCGCCACGCCGCCTGGAGTCTCCATCGCGGGGACATCGCCCTGACCGCACCACAACGGAATATCGAGCTTCTCGCAGATCGCGTGGCTCGAGCCTTGGTGATCGGGATGGGCATGGGTGAGCGCGTGCGCGCTGAGCGTGCGCCCGGCGATCTGGCGCATAATTCGCTTCTCGGCGTGGCGCGTGGCGGCATCGATCAGGACGTCGCCGAGGAGATACACGTTGATCGCGTTCGGCGGCCAGCCCTTCAATTGGTAGACGCCATCGGCCAGCTGCTTCACGTGGCAAGCCTATCCGCTGCGCTGCTCCCAAGAAAATCCGCGCACGGCGAAGTACAGCCCGAAGACGCCCCACAGCGCGATCACGGCGAGCGCATCGAGTTGGTTGCCGAGCTCTGAACCGGTGATGAATGCTCCATACAGCCCGTCGATCAGCGGCTTCAGCGGCAGCGCTTCGGCGATCTGGCGCAGGAAGCCTGGCGCACTGTGTGAGTCGAAGACGTAGAAGGAGATGAAGACGACGGGCAGGAAGACGGCGTTGACGTAGGCAGCCGTGGACTCGAAGTTGGGGATGGCGTGCGCGAAGGCGACGCCGAGCGCGGCGAGGCTGATCACGCCGGCGAGGACGAAGACGATAAGCCCGGCCCAATCGCGTGGCCAGCCGATGCCGAAGATGAGCTTGTCCGGCGAGCACCACGATGCCGATCTGCAGTGCCGTGTTGGTGAGAGCGTTGGCGGCGAGGGCGCCGAAGTAGGAGAGGGCCGGCAGCGGCGTGCCGCGGATGCGCTTGAGGATGCCACGCTCGCGCAGGAAGACGATGTTGTAGGCGAGCGCGGTGAACGTCGTCGACATCACGCTCATCGCGGCGATCGCTGGGATCAGGCGGTTGAGCTGGTGCTGGTTGCCGGCGAGGATCGCGCCGCCGCCGATGAGGAACAGCAGCGGCAAAAGAAAGTTGAAGAACGCAGCGGAGGGGTTGCGCCAGAACATCTTTCGCTCCAAGCGATACTGGTTCCAGGTCAAAGTCAATGCGTCAGGCATCGGCCGTCAGCTCCAGGTAGACGTCCTCGAGCGTTGGGCGTGCCACCGACAGCTCGTGCAGGCGCTCGCCGTGCGCCAGCGCCTCGGTGGTGATGGTGTTCAGCAGGGTCGTCGGGTCATCGGTTTGCAGTTCTATGGATTGACCGGATCCATCGCGATAGGTGACGCAGTAGTGCGCGGGTGAGTGGGTTCCCAATTCCCGCGGTGGGCCGACCGCGAGGACGCGTCCGTCCTTGACGATCGCCACGCGGTCCGCAAGCGCCTGTGCCTCGTCGAGGTAGTGCGTCGTCAGCAGGATCGTCTTGCCGCCAGCGCCCGCAGGTTGCGGACCGTCTCCCAGGCCGCGTGGCGCGCGGCGGGGTCGAATCCGGTCGTCGGCTCGTCGAGGAAGATCAGCTCCGGGTCGCCGATCAGCGCGAGCGCGAAGTCCAGCCGCCGCAGCTGTCCCGCCGGAGAGCGTCCGGCTGCGCTCGTCGGCCTCCTCTTGCAGGCCGGCGAGCGCGAGCACTTCGTCGACGTCGCGCGGATTCGGATAGAAAGCGCGCCCAGTGGCGCAGCGCCTCGCGGGGGGTTAGTGGCCGTAGATGCCGCTCGACTGCAACACGATCCCGATCCGCTGACGCAGTGCACGGCTGCGACTGCCCGGGTCGTGTCCGAGCACCGAGACTTCGCCGCCGCTGCGCGTCCGGTAGCCCTCGAGGATCTCGACCGTCGTCGTCTTGCCCGCGCCGTTCGGCCCCAGCAGGCCGAACACCTCGCCGCGCTCCACGGTGATGTCGATCCCACGCACCGCCTCGTGCTCGCCATAGCGCTTGGTGAGCCCTGTACTTCGATTGCGGGGCCGTGTTGGTCCGCGCCCGTATCCCAACACCGATCGCCGCACCGGCGCTTGCTCCTACCAGTGAACGCCCCTCGTGAGGGTGGCCATCGCGATCTGCTCGAACGAGGCTCGCTCCTCGGTGTCGCTGTGCCCCTTCGAGGCGGCGGAGTCGGGGAACACGCGATAGGCGAGGTGCAGCAGCTGATCGACCGCCCGCGGCGCGAGCGTGTAGGCGACCTCGCCGAACGTCCCCAGGCGGGTGCCCATGTGCTTCGGCCGCGTGCGCAGCGCTTCGCAGATCATGTCGCCCGCCTCCTCCGGGGTGATCGCGGGGAAGGCGTCATACATCTTCGTCGGGGCGATCATCGGCGTGCGCACGAGCGGCATGTGGATCGTCGTGAACGTCACCCCGTCGCCGATCACCTCGCTGGAGACCACGCGGTGAACGCGTCGAGCGCGGCCTTCGAGGCGACGTACGCGGAAAAGCGCGGCGGGTTGGTCTGCACGCCGATCGAGGAGATGTTCACGATGTGCCCGCTGCCGCGCTCGCGCATGTGACCCATCAGCCCGATGATCAGCTTCACCGCGCCGAAGTAGTTCAGCTGCATCGTCCGTTCGAAGTCGTGGAAGCGGTCATAGCTCAGCGCGATCGAGCGGCGGATCGAACGCCCCGCGTTGTTCACGAGCATGTCCACGTTCCTGTGATCCGCGAGCACGCGCTCGACCAGCCGGTTGACTGACTCCATGTCCGACAGGTCCGCCGCGTACACATATGCGGTGCCGCCTCCCGCGACGATCTCCGCGCGCAGCTCCTCCAGCTTCTCCACGTTGCGCGCGACCAGCAGCGGCACCCCGCCCGCGGCCGCTACTTTCAGCGCCGCCGCCCAGCCGATCCCCGACGACGCCCCCGTGATCAGCACGTGCTTGCCGGTGAGCTGCCTCCTGCAACGAGCGTGCATTCAGGCCGCTGTCCATCTCCCGCTCCCAGTAGTCCCACAGCCGCGGCGCGTAGTCGTGCAGCGCCGGCGGGCTCTCGAGCGCTGAGCCTTTCAGCGCCCGGCTCGCCTCGCGCGTGTCGAACTGCGGCTTCAGCTCCATGTGTTCGATCACCTCATTTGGGATTCCCAGCTCGCGCAGGGTGAGGCTCCGCGCCTGGCGCAGCGGCGGCAGCGCCAGCGCCAGCTTCAGCGGCCAGGCCGGCACGCACATTGGTCAGTCGTTTGTCGATGCTCATCGCCACCTTCGGCGCGTGCGCGGCGGCCGCGAACTCGTTGTACAGCTCGTCCACTTTCTGCCCGCTGCGGGTCCGTCAGGTGGAAGGCCCTGCCGTCGAGCTCTGGCTCGTGCGCGATGTGGTCGAGCGCCCCCGCGACCCAATCGACCGGCACGACGTTCGTCTTGCCCATGTCCAGGCCCACGAGCGGCAGCCACTCGGGGATCAGTTTCCGCGTCCGCTGGATCGCCTTGAAGAAGTAGTACGGGCCGTCGGTCTTGTCCATCTCACCCGTCTGCGAATCGCCGACCACGACCCCGGGGCGGTACACGCGCCAGGGCACGTATGGCTGCTCGCGCACGATGCGCTCGGACTCGAACTTGGTGCGGTGGTAGGGCGAGGGCAGCTTCTGACCCTCGTCGAACATATCCTCCTCGAACCGTCCGGGGTACTCGCCTGCCACCGCAATCGAGGAGACGTGGTGCAAGCACTTGCACTCCAGCGCCCGCGCCAGCTCGACCGCGTGTGTCGTGCCGCCCACGTTGACGGCCGTGTTCTGCTCCGCGGGCGCGGTCATGTCGTAGACCGCGGCCAGGTGGAAGAAGTGCTCGATCTTGCCCCGCAGCTCCAGCGCCTGCTCACCCTCGACCCCCAGCAATGGCCTGCGCAGGTCCCCGATCACCGGCTGCACGCGCTTGCCAGCGCTTGCTCCCGCCACTGCCCGCCAGCGCTCGATCAGGTCGTCCAGCCTGCCGGTCGAGCCCGGCGCGCACGAGCACATACACCTTGCCCTGGCGCTGGTCCAGCAGCCGTTCGACCAAGCGCCGTCCGATGAAGCCGGTTGCTCCTGTGACGAAATACGCCATTGCTCAGGTGAGGATAACCCTATGCTCCTGCCCCGGCGCCCCCGCGGCCCTCGCCCGCCGCAAAGCGCGCGGCGCCCTGAGCGCCGTCTGCGAAGACCTCGGGCCCGGCCTGTGCCTCCAGGGCGAGCCCCTCGGCGAGCGGCATGCCGAGGCCCTCGATGGCGGCGCGCCGGTCGGCGAGCATCGTGCGCTGCGGGAAGCGGGCAAGACCCTCGGCTAGCGCCAGGGCTCGCTCCAGGTGTGCACCTGGGGGGACGATCTCGGTGAGCAGCCCCATGCTCAGCGCCTCGGCGGCGTCGATCATGCGCCCGGTGAGGATCAGGTCCAGCGCGCGGCCCAGGCCGATGATGCGCGGCAATCGCTGGGTGCCGCCGTCGATCAGCGGTACGCCCCAGCGGCGCTCGGGGTAGCCCAGCGTTGAGCCCTCGGTGGCGATCCGCAGGTCACACCACAATGCGAGCTCCAGACCGCCCGCCAGGCAGAACCCGGATATCGCGGCGATCGTGGGCTTGGTGGGCGTGAGGCGGGTGAACCCCATTGGCCCCTCCGCCGAGGTCAGCCTGCCTGCCATCGTCTCCGTGGCCTTCAGGTCCGCGCCCGCGCAGAACGACACTCCGCCCGCGCCGGTCAGGACCAGCACGCGCGCGTCGTCGTCGGCCTCGAACCGCAGGTACGCCTCGTGCAGCCGCGCGGCGGTGTCGCCGTCCACCGCGTTGCGCCGGTGGGGGCGGTCGATCGTGACCACCGCCGCGGCGCCGGTGCGCTCGTAGCGGACGGCTTCCGGCTCGCTCACCAGCCGCCGCGCCACCCGGCGCTGTCGAGCGCTTTCTTCGCGGCCTTGCTCGCTTCCTTGCGCTTCTCCAGCTTGCGCTGAAGCATGCTCATCACGAACACGAACGTGGGGAAAAAGATGATCAGGATGAAGCCGGCGTCCGTCACCACTTTGTCGTTCGTCGCGCCGTAAAGCCCGCGGCCGTCGTTTTCGGCCAGCGCCGCAGGCGCCAGTGCAAGCAGGAGCAGCACGGATGAGGTGAAAGTGACCAGCAGACGGCGCATCGCGGGGTGGATGCTACCTGAGCGCGCGGGCTCTCTCGGCCCGGCGCCTACTATCAGCAACCGATGGCCGTACTGATCGCATCCGACCTGCACAAGGACATGGCCGGGCAGCCGCTGCTGCGCGGTGTGTCGTTCAAGCTGGAGCGCCGCGAACGTATGACGATCGCGGGGCGCAACGGCGCGGGCAAGACGACGCTGCTGCGGATGCTCGCGGGGGAGACGGGGATCGACCGGGGCGAGCTGAGCGTGGCCAAGGGGATGCGGATCGCGCTGCACGACCAGCGCCCGCCGCGCGAGCGGACGGTAGCGCTGCGCGATTATGTGCTCTCCGGCTGCAAGGATGAGCTGCAGATCGAGGCAGAGCTCGCCGGCCTAGAGCGCCGGATGGCCGAGGGAGACACCGGCGAGACGCTGCTTGACCGCTACAGCCGCGCGCAGGCGCAGCTGGAGGCACGCGGCGGCTATCTGTGGCGCGACCGCGCGACGGTCATGGCGCGGGGGCTGGGATTCAGCGAGGCCCACCTCGACCGGGAGCTGGGTAGCTTCTCCGGCGGTCAGCTCACGCGCGCGTCGCTGGCCCGTGCGCTGGCGACGGGCGCGGACGTGCTGCTGCTGGACGAGCCCACCAACCATCTCGACATCGAGTCACTGGAGTGGCTCGAGCAGACCCTCGTGGGCCTCGATGCGGCGGTCGTGCTGGTCGCGCACGACCGCTGGTTTTTGGAGGCGGTCGGCACATCGGTGCTGGAGCTCGAGGCCGCCCGTTCGCGTTTCTTTGCCGGGACCTGGCATCAGTGGCGCCGGGAGCAGGCCGCGCGCGAAATGGCTCTGGGCAAGGCGATCGACAAGCAGCAGGCGGAGATCGAGCGGATGGAGCGCTTTATCGAGCGCTTCCGTGCCAAGGCGACGAAGGCCAAACAGGCGCAGTCGCGCGTGAAGGCGCTGAGCAAGATCGAGCGCATCGAGCGTGACCCGCGGGATGGCAAGGGGCTCGAGTTCGCCTTCAAGGCGCCGGAGCGCTCGGGCAAGGTGATCTTCGAGTTGCTCGACGGACGCGTCGAGGTCGGCGGGGCGGGCGGGGGTGGAGCGGGCGGGAATCCAATTGTCCTGCTCGAGCACGCCGAGATCTGGCTCGAGCGTGGGGAGCACGTCTCGCTCGTGGGGCCAAACGGGGCAGGCAAGACGACGCTGATCGAGACGCTCGCCGGGCGGCGTGAGCTGGCGGCGGGGAAGCTCAGCACGGGCCACAACGTGAACGTCGGCTACCTCTCCCAGCACGCCGATGAGCTCGGTGCGGGCGGCGACCGTAGCCAGAGCGTGGTCGAGGCCACCCAGCGCGACACCGGCTTGAACCAGGGCAAGGCGCGCGCACTGCTCGGGCGCTTCCTGTTCTCCGGCGAGGATGCGGACAAGCCGCTGGACGGCCTCTCCGGCGGTGAGCGCCGGCGCCTGTCGCTGGCGGTGCTGGTGGGATCGGAGGCCCACCCACCCAATGTGCTGATCCTCGACGAGCCCACCAACCACCTCGACATCGAGAGCCGCGAGGCGCTCGAGGATGCGCTGCGCTCCTTCGCAGGTGCGATCCTGCTCGTCTCCCACGACCGCGCGCTGCTCGACGCGGTGGGCACGCGAACCGTCGCCATCGAGAATCGCTCACTGCACAGCTACACCGGGGGCTGGCCCGAGTACGTGCGGATCCGTGACGAGCGCCGGGCCGGCGGCGAGGGGCCGCCGGCGCCGGTCGCGAGGCGGCCGGTCCTGGACACGGCAGAGCCGGGCGAGAACGGACCGGCGGTCAAGCCCAAGCCGAAGGGGCCGTCGAAGAACAGCCTCTCCGCGCAGGATCTGGCCGAGCGAGACATCGAGGATGCCGAGGCCGCGATGCGCGCGCTGGAGGACGAGCTGGCCGATCCGGCGGCGTGGGCCACGCAGTACGAGTCGGCCAAGTCCAGTGCGCGTCACACAGCCGCACGGAGGGCCGTGGAGGAGGCATATACACGTTTGGAGGCGCTCCCCGACTGACCTAAACTGCTCGTATGGACCGCCTGAAGAGCATGCGCAACGTAGCCATCGTGGCGCTGATAGCCGCCGCGGTGTACTTCCTGCCGTCAGGCGGACGCGCCGCGAGCACGTTCGAAGCGCTGCTCTACGTCGGGTTCGGCGTCGCGGTCGGCTACCTCGGGCTGCGCTTCTACCGCGAAGGTCGCATCGCCCTGCACGGCCTGGGCGATCGCCACCGGGGGCTGTTGTACGGCGGGCTCGCGGGGATCGTGTTCGTATACGCCGCCCGCACGCGCATGTGGCAGACGGGCCTCGGCGAGCTCGCCTGGTTCGCGCTCACCGGCCTCGCCGTATACGCGCTGCTCGAGGTCTATCGTCACTGGCGCGCCTATTGAGCCTCGCTGAGCAACGCCGCAGCCTGCCGGAGGAGCCCGGTGTCTACCTCTTCCGCGACGAGAAAGGCCGCGTGATCTATGTGGGCAAGGCGAAGTCGATCCGCAAACGGGTGGCGTCGCACTTCTCCAAGGCACAGGTTCGGAGCAGCCCGGGTCACGCGGAGATGGTGGCGAGTGTCGAGAGCCTCGAATGCGTGGTCGTCGCCTCCGAGGCAGAGGCGCTGCTGGCTGAGCAGAACTTCATCAAGCAGTACCGGCCGCGCTTCAACATCCGCCTGCGCGACGACAAGTCCTACCCGTTCATCGCGATCTCGCTCGACGAGGACTACCCGCGCGTGTACTTCACGCGTGAGCGTCACCGGCCGGGCAGGGCCTACTTCGGCCCATACTCGAACGCCAAGCGCGTGCGCAGCACGCTGGAGGTGCTGGCGAAGGTGTTCATGTTCCGCTCCTGCACAGGGCCGGAGCCGGGGCGGCGCAGCGGCAGCCCGTGCCTCGACTACTACATAAAGCGCTGCGAGGCGCCGTGCGTCGGGTATGTCTCCAAGGAGGACTATCGCGCGAGCATCGATGGCGTGGCCGGCTTTCTCTCGGGACGTTTCAAGACGATCGAGCGCGACCTCGAGGAGCGGATGCACGCGGCGGCCGCCGCCGAGGAGTTCGAGCAGGCGACCGTCGAGCGCAACCGGCTGCGCGCGGTGCACTCGCTGTTAGAGCGCCGGCGCGTCGCCAACGAGGCCGTTGGCACGTTCGACGCCGTCGCCGTGGCAATCGACGGGCGCGAGGCCAACGCGCAGGTCTTCCAGGTGCGTGACGGCGTGCTGTCGGACCGCCAGTCCTTCTACCTGGCGAACGAGACCGAGCGCGAGGAGGCGGAGGTCGCGGAGGAGTTCATGCTGCAGTACTACGCCGGGCACTCCTCCATCCCGGCGCTGCTCGTCGTGCAGCGGGCGCTCGGCGAGCGCCCGGCGCTGGCGGATGCCCTGGCGAGCCCGGCGCGGTGGGCCGGTAGAGCTGCGCGCGGCCGAGCGCGGCGAGAAGCGCCGGATCCTCGAGTTGGCAGAGCGCAACGCCCGGCTCGCGCTTGATCAGGAGCGGCTCAAATCCGAGCGCCGCCGCCAGAGCCGCGTGGAGGCCGTCGAAGGCCTGCAGCAGGCTCTGGGGCTCGACGTGCCGCCAATTCGCATCGAGTGCTTCGACATCTCCAACCTCGGTGGCACGCACACGGTCGCCTCGATGGTCGTGTTCGAGGGCGGCGCGCCGAAGAAGTCCGACTACCGCCGCTTCAAGATCCGCACCCTCGCCGAGGGTGCCCCGGACGACTTCGCCGCAATGGCTGAGGTGCTCGACCGCCGCTACGCGCAATGGGAGCGCCAGGCCGACATCTCCCCACACGACCCGGAGTACAACGCGAGCTTCGCGGCCCTGCCGAATGTGATTGTGATCGATGGCGGCAAGGGACAGCTCGCGGCCGGTCTCGGCCCGCTGCGTGGCTTCCGCGATCGCGGTGTTGCCGTGGTGTCTCTGGCCAAGCGCATCGAGGAGGTCTTCATCCCGGGGCGAGCGGCCCCGCTGGTGCTCGACCACTCAACACCCGAGTTGCAGCTGCTCCAGCGTGTGCGCGACGAGGCACACCGGTTTGCGATCACCCACCACCGCACACGCCGCGACAAGGCGATGACGACATCGCTGCTGGACGAGCTACCCGGTGTCGGCCCCGCGCGCAAGCGCGCGTTGCTCGCGCATTTCGGCTCGCCCGATGCGGTAGTGGCGGCCTCGCGCGAGGAGCTCCAGGCGGTACCCGGCCTGCCCGCGAAGGTCGCGAGAGAGCTGCACGGTGCTCTGCACCGCGCGGGCTGAGCACGGCAAAGTAACCACCCTCGTCCGTTGTTAGCGGCACAATGAAGACGATGGCCGCGATCGAGTCACGCCTGAAGGACTTCGTCGTGATCACGGGCTTCTCCGGCGCCGGCAAGTCGACGGCGATGAACGTGTTCGAGGACGCGGGCTACTTCTGCGTCGATAACCTGCCGCCGGAGATGATTCGCTCGCTCGTGGAGCTGGTCGTCCACAAGGGCACCAAGGTCGAACGCGCCGCGGTCGTCTCGGACGTTCGCGGCGGGGTGTACTTCGAGGGGCTCAAAGAGGTCGTCGAGGACCTCGATGCGCTCGGGCTGACCCATAGCGTGTTGTTCCTGGAGGCGGGCGAGCAGGCGCTGGTGACGCGCTACAAGGAGACCCGCAGGCGCCACCCGCTGGCGCCTGACGGGAGCGTCGCGGCGGGCGTCGCGGCCGAGCGCGAGCTGCTGGCGCCGCTGCGCCAGCGGGCGGATGTGGTGATCGACACGACGGGCATGTCGGCGGCGTCGCTGCGGGCGAAGATCGCGGAGGAGCTCCTGCCCCGTCAGGCGGTCGGCCGGCTGGCTGTGACGTTCATGTCCTTCGGCTTCAAGCACGGCCCCCCGCGCGAGGAGGATTTGGCGCTCGACGTGCGTTTCCTGCCAAATCCTCACTATGAGCCCGAGCTGCGCGAGCTGACCGGCAATGATGAGCGTGTCGTGCAGTACATCGCGCGCGACGGCCGGCTGGGAGAGCTGTATGAGCACCTGCATCCGCTGCTGGACTTCCTGCTGCCCCAGTACGTCGCCGAGGGTAAGGCACACCTGATGATCGCGATCGGCTGCACCGGCGGGCGCCATCGCTCGGTCGCGATCGCGCGGCACTTGGCCGAGCGCTACCGCGACCACGATGACCTCGACGTGGTGGTCGCCCACCGGGATATCGACTAACGCCGCAGCGGCTTCTGGGCATGGCCACAAGGCGGCTCGCTGATAGCCTTCCCCAGGCACGCCGGGCCACGGAGCTGTCTCCCGAGGCCCGGCATTGTTCATTTGACATAGAAGGTGGCGCAGCCGGCCGAGAGGCCGGCGAACCGGGCCCCTCTTTTTCTTTCATGGAGGCGTAAAGAATGCCGGTACGGGTGGGGATCAATGGATTCGGCCGCATCGGCCGGAACGTTTTCCGCGCTGCGCAGGCGCGCGGGGAGCAGACAGGCCAGGAGATCGAGTGGGTGGCCGTTAATGATCTGACCGACGAGGCGACGCTGGCGCACCTGCTCTCCTACGACTCGATTCTCGGTCCATACCCGGGCACGGTAGGGCACCGCGAGGGCGCGCTCGAGGTCGACGGCAAAGAGATCAAGGTACTTGCCGAGCGCGATCCCGCTGCGCTTCCATGGGGCGATCTGGGAGTCAACGTGGTAATCGAGTCCACCGGTTTGTTCACGGATCGCGCGAGCGCCTCCAAGCACCTTGCCCAGGGGGCCAAGAAGGTCGTCATCTCCGCGCCCGCGACGGACCCGGATGCCACGGTCGTGCTCGGCGTGAACTTCGACGAGGCATACGACCGCGAGAATCACCAGATCGTCTCGAACGCGTCGTGTACGACCAACTGCTTGGCGCCGGTCGCCAAGGTGCTCAATGACACGGTCGGCATCAAGCACGGTCTGATGACGACGATCCACGCGTACACGGCCGACCAGCGCCTGCAGGACCTGCCGCACAAGGACCTGCGCCGCGCGCGCGCCGCGGCGATCAACCTGATCCCGGCCTCGACGGGAGCGGCGAAGGCGATCGGGCTGGTGATCCCCGAGCTGCAGGGCAAGCTGCACGGCTTCGCCGTGCGGGCGCCCGTGCCGGTCGGGTCGGTCGTAGACCTGACGGTGGAGTGCGCGCGTGAGACGAGCGCCGATGAGGTCAACGCTGCGCTCAAGAGGGCCGCCGAGAGTGGCCCGCTTCAGGGGATCATGCAGTACACCGAAGATCCGATCGTCTCGACCGACATAGTCAAGTCGCAGTACTCCTCGATCGTCGACTCGCTGCTGACGGCGGTCGTGGACTCGACGATGCTGAAGGTCGTCGCCTGGTACGACAACGAGTGGGGCTACTCCAACCGGGTCGTCGACCTCGTGCAGAAGGTGCTGTAGCTCCGATGAGGAGCATCGACGACCTGGACGTTCGCGGCAAGCGGGTGCTCGTGAGGGTCGACTTCAACGTGCCAATGGACACAGGCACAGATGACGGGCTCCTCGCGGGCGGCGTCCCGCTCGTGAGCGACGACACGCGGATTGCGGCCGCCCTTGCAACGATCGAAGAGCTGCGTGCGCGCGGCGCACGGTTGCTGCTGGTCTCCCATCTCGGGCGGCCGAAGGGCGTGCGCGTGGCGGAGCTGTCGCTGGCGCCCGTGGCGGACCGCCTGCGCGAGCTGACGGGCGCGAAGGTGACGCTGGCCCCGGCGGTGGTGGGTGATGAGGTGACGGCAATGGCGGAGGAGTTGCGGGACAGGGACATACTGGTGCTGGAGAACGTGCGCTTCCAGGAAGGGGAGACGAGCAACAATCCGGAGTTCGCGCGGGCGCTGGCTGAGCTGGCTGACGCCTATGTGAACGACGCCTTCGGCGTGGCCCATCGTGCGCATGCGAGCACAGAGGGCATCACGCACCTGCTTCCGAGTGCGGCCGGACGGCTGCTGGAACGGGAGGTCAAGACGCTCACGGGGATCCTCGAGCATCCGCAGCACCCGCTCGTGGCGATCGTGGGCGGCGCGAAGGTGGCGGACAAGGTCAGGGTGATCGAGCGCTTCCTGGAAGTGGCTGACGTGGTGATGATCGGCGGCGCGATGTGCTTCCCGTTCCTGTGCGCGCAGGGTCACGCGGTGGGCAACTCCCTGTGCGACGAGGAGGATGTGAAGCACGCGCGCAGCGCCCTCTCCAGCGCCAGCGACACCGACTCCCCGCAACCCGGCCGGGCGCGCCTGCTGGTGCCCAGCGACCTGGTGATTGGCGAGCGCTTCTCGGCGGATGCCGCCCACCGCGTGCTGGACGGGGTGGAGGTGCCGGAGGGCTGGATGGGCCTGGACATCGGCCCGCAAGACGGCGAGGCGCTATGCGAGCGAGATCGCGAGCGCGGGGACGGTGTTCTGGAACGGACCGATGGGCGCGTTTGAGCTGGAGCCGTTCGCGGCAGGGACGCGCGCGGTCGCGGAGGCGGTCGCGAAGGCCGAGGGCTTGACGGTGGTCGGTGGCGGCGACTCGGCTGCGGCGCTCGCGCGCTTCGGACTGGAGGACTCGGTCGATCATCTCTCCACGGGCGGTGGCGCGACGCTCGAGCTCCTCGAGGGCCGGACGCTCCCCGGGGTGCAGGCGCTCGAAGGAGCGGGCGTGGTGTCGTGAGCACCCGCACGCCGCTGATCGCGGGCAACTGGAAGATGTACAAGACCGAAGCGCAGGCCGAGGAATACATCCAGGCGCTGCTGCCGCGCGTATCCTCGGTGGACGGTGTGGAGGTGGCGATCTGCGTGCCGTTCACGGACCTGCGGGCGATGGTCGACAGCGCCCGGGGCTCACGCGTGGAGGTGTATGCGCAGAACTCACACCAGGAGCTCGAGGGGCCCTACACGGGTGAGGTATCGGTGGCGATGCTGAGGGATGTGGGCGTGCAGGGAGTGGTGCTCGGGCACTCCGAGCGGCGGGAGCACTTCGGCGAGACCGATAAGGCGCTCGCGCTGAAGGTGCCTGCGGCGCTGAACGCGGGGCTGCGCCCGATCCTGTGCGTGGGAGAGACCGAGTCCGAGCGTGAGAACGACGAGACCGATCGCAAGCTGCGCCAGCAGATCAAGGACGACCTGGTGAATGTGCCGAACGAGCGGCTGGCCGAGGTGGTGATCGCGTACGAGCCGATCTGGGCAATCGGCACCGGCAAGGTGGCTACTGCAGAGCAGGCGCAGGAGGCGATGGCGTTCATCCGGGCGCTCGTGGGCGACCGGGACGCTGAGGCGGCGGACGCGGTGCGGATCCTATATGGGGGGTCGGTGAAGCCCGAGAACGCGGCTGAGCTGCTCGGGCTTGCCGACGTGGATGGTGCGCTTGTCGGCGGCGCGAGCTTGGACGCCGAGTGGTTCGCGCAGATCGTGGCGGCCGCCACGCGATGAGTCTGCCCGCCGGTCCGGGCAAGTTGCCAGTGGGGGGCGTTTGCCTGGTGGTGCTCGACGGCTGGGGGCTGGCGCCAGCCGGGCCCGGTAACGCGGTGTCGCTAGCCACCACGCCGGTGTTCGATGAGCTGTGGAGCTCCTATCCCCACACGACGCTGACCGCCTGCGGCCGCGCTGTGGGTTTGCCCGAGGGGCAGATGGGCAACTCCGAGGTGGGACACCTCAACCTCGGCGCTGGCGCCGTCGTGCGTCAGGACCTCGTGCGCATCGACGACGCCGTGGCGGACGGTTCGCTCGCCGCCAACGAGGTGCTGGCGGCGGCGCTCGACGCCGAGCGCGTGCACCTGATCGGCCTCGTCTCCGACGGCGGCGTGCACTCCTCGCTGGAGCACCTGCTGGCGCTGATCGCGCTCGCCCGGGAACTGAATCCCCGCCCGCCCCGCGATCTCGTCGTGCACGCCTTCACCGACGGGCGTGACACGCTGCCGCACGCCGGGGCCGAGTACCTCGCCAAGCTCGACCGCACCCCCGGTGCGCGCGTCGGCTCGGTCGTTGGGCGCTACTGGGCGATGGACCGCGACCGCCGCTGGGACCGCACGCAGCGCGCCTACGACATGCTCGTGCTCGGCCAGGCGCCCTACAGCGCCGAGTCCGGCGAGCAGGCCGTGCGCGCTGCCTATGAGCGCGGCGAGACGGACGAGTTCATCGAGCCGACGCTCGTCGGCGCAGGGGCGAGGATCGCGCCGCAGGACAGCGTGATCGCGTTCAACTTCCGCCCCGACCGCATGCGACAGTTGACACGGGCGCTTGCCGAACCCGGGTTTGGCGTTCGATCGGATTCCCACCCATCCGAGCTACCCGGCTGGAAGGGGAGGATGCCCGCCCGGCCAGTCGCGCGGTACACGACGCTGACCGAGTATGAGGAGGGCTGGCCGTACCCCGTGGCGTTCGGACCGGAGCGTCCGCAAACGACGCTCGGGAGGGTGCTGGCGGGCGCTGGGTCAAAGCAGCTGCATGTGGCGGAGACAGAGAAGTACCCACATGTGACGTACTTCTTCAACGGGGGCGAGGAGGCGCCGCTTGCGGGCGAGCGGCGTGCGCTGGTCGATTCGCCGCGCGATGTGCCCACGTATGACCACAAGCCGGAGATGAGCGCGCGCGCGGCGGCGGCGGCGTTCACGGGGGCATGGCTCGAAGAGCGCCCGGCATTTGGAATCGTGAACTTCGCGAACGCCGACATGGTCGGTCATACAGGTGTGATCGAGGCGGCGGCGAGGGCGGTCGAGACGGTCGACGAGTGCCTCGAGGAGGTTGTAACGGCGGTACACGAGACCGGTGGCGCATGCATCGTGACGGCCGACCACGGCAATGCCGACCACATGCTCGAGCCCGACGGCAGCCCCAACACCGCACACTCGCTGAATCCGGTGCCGCTGATCGTCACCGTGCCGGGCGTGAGGTTGCGCGATCAAGACGGCATACTCGCGGATGTGGCACCAACCGTCCTTGACCTGTTGGGAATCGCACAGCCGGCCGAGATGACCGGTCGCACGCTGCTGCTCGAGGAGGAGGAGGCGAACCGGTGAACCTCTCACGCAAGCTGCTCGCCGGATTCTTCGTCGCCTCCGGGGTCAATCACTTCGTCTCGCCCCGTTTCTACCGCGCGATCGTGCCGCCGCGGCTGCAGCACGACGCCAAGCGCGTCGTCGAGGTGAGCGGCGTGGCCGAGATCCTCGCCGGGCTCGCCGTGCTGCCCGCGCGCACTCGCCCGGCGGCCGGCGCCGGGCTGATCGCGCTGCTGGCCGCCGTTTTCCCGGCCAACCTCTACATGGCGCGCGAGCCGGAGCGCTTCAAGCGCGTGCCGCGCTGGGCGCTGTACGCACGCCTGCCGTTGCAACCGCTGATGATGTGGTGGGCGTGGCGAGCGACGCGGCGATGAGCAAGATGTCCCGCGAAGCGGGTTCCGGCGCTGCTATGTTCGGTTGAGGAGGACCTGGGGTACAGACCGTTATGTCGACCGCGACCGCCGTCAAGATCCCTTCTGGGGAGGAGGCTCTCAGCGAAGGAGAGGTACGCGCTTGGCGCGGCCTCATGCGAGCGCATGCGTGCTTGGCCAAGCGGCTGGATGCCGAGTTGGAGCAGGCGCACGGGCTGCCGATGACCTCCTATGAGGTGCTCCATCACCTCGAGGATGCGAGCGGGGGACGGATGCGGATGTGCGACCTGGCTGAACAGGCGCAGCTCTCGCGCAGCGGGCTGACGCGGCTGGTCGATCGCCTGGAGCGGGATGAGTTGCTGGAGCGTTGCTCCTGTGTGCACGACGCGCGCGGGTCATATGCCTGCCTGACGGAGCTGGGGCGCGAGCGATTGATGCAAGCGCGCGGCACGCATCTGGCGGTTGTCAGGGAGCACTTCTTTTCGCACTTCTCCCAGGGAGAGTTGAGCACGCTGGCAGAGCTGTGGGACCGCATCGCGCCTTGCGGCAATGGCAACGGCAACGGCTGCTGAAGCCGAGGCGTCAGCGCCGCTGGCGCCGGTGCATGTAGAAGCCGCCGCCGAACGCAATCAGGACCGCGGCGAGGCCATATAGGCCGAAGGTCTGGATCGCATTGCTGGCTGAGTGGCCGAGGAAGTAGGCGAGCAGGCCGATGGCGGTGGCCCAGGAGATCCCACCAAGGGCGTTCCAGAGGACGAACGAGCGCCAATGCATGCGCGTGGCCCCGGCGAGCCAGGACGCCCATACTCGCAGCCCGAGCAGGAAGCGCCCGAAGAACACCGCCTTCGGGCCGTGGCGCTCGAAGAACGGCTCGCCGGTGCTGAGGACCTCTTGGCGCTGGCGATGAAAGCGCCCGGGGCGCTCGAGCAGCCAGCGCCCTCCCTTGCGCCCGATCAGGTAGCCGATGTTGTCGCCGGCGATTGCCCCGGCGGCGGCCAGCACTATCACCAGCTCGATGCTGAGCTTGCCGCGGCTGGCGAGCACGGCCGCAGTGATGAGCGCGGTCTCGCCTGGGATCGGCACGCCGCTGGACTCTCCCATGACGAGGAGGAAAAGCAGCGGATAGCCGGCGACCTGTACCAGGTGATCGACGTTGAGGAAAGATGCGAGCATCGGCGCCTGAAGCATGCCGCAGCCGGCGAGGACAGCCGGGAAGCTGGCCGGGGCGGGGTGGACTGTGAATCTACTATTTGGTGTTTTCTGAGACGAGCTGTCTGAGTTCGACGGCGATCTGCTGGACGTCTGAGGAAACGACCTTGCGGAATTCTTTTTTGGCTGTAGAAGGGGCGGTTACGAGCACGATCGCGATGATCGCGCCGGCGAGTGCGAGCAGCACGAGCAGGGTGGGCAGCAGGCGAGAACGCCGGCGCCCGGCACGCTGCACCGAAGGGGCCTGAGCAAGGATCGGGGCCTGGGAACGTACGGGTCCGGGCCGGGGACGCCGGGGAGTGACGGCACCGGCAGAGCCCCCGCGCTTAGAACCGCGTGGCCCGGCCGTCAGCAGGCTCGTCGCGTCGGTAATAGGTCCCCCACCCTCCCGCCCACCCCCCGTCCCGCGTGCGACGGTGGGGGGTTCGCTGGGCGCAATGCCGCGCACGCCGTCACCGATCGCGCGTCCCATCTCACGGGCGGTCTGGTAGCGCTCGCGCGGGTCCAGTGCAAGCGCGATCGCGACCGCGTCGGCCAGCTCTGCACCGACGGCAGCGACGAGCGTGTCGAGCGTAGCTGGCTGCTCCTGCTGTTGCTTGAGCGCCAGCTCGGTCAGCGAGGTGGCCTCATACGGCAGTCTTCCTGAGATCAGCTGATAGGTGACCACCCCCAGCGCGTACAGGTCGGCTCGCGGTCCGGCCTCCTCGCCGCGCGCCTGCTCGGGAGCGAGATAGGCGGCGGTGCCGAGCACGGAGCCCACCTGGGTGATGCTCGACTGCTCGGTCGCCTTGGCGATGCCGAAGTCGGCCAGCTTCACCTCGCCTTCGCGAGCGCGGAGCAGGTTGCCGGGCTTGACGTCACGATGGACCACACCGTGGCGATGGGCGTAGTCCAAGCCTTCGCAGGCCTGCTCGATGATCGATACAGCTTCCTCCACCTCGACCCAGCCGTCGTCGCGGAGGATCTCCGCGCAGGAGGATCCCTCGATGTACTCCATCACGATGAAATGGCGGCCTGAGGGCTCGTCTAAGCCGGAGTCGAAGATCTGCACGATGTTGGGGTGGACCAGGCGTGCGGCGGCCTGCGCCTCGCGCTGGAAGCGCGAGACGAACGTGGGGTCGTCCGCGAGGTGCTCGGCGAGCAGCTTGACCGCAACCTGGCGCTCCAGGCGCAAGTCCAGAGCGAGGTGCACGGTGGACATCCCGCCGAAGCCAAGCCGGCCCTCCAGGCGGTAGCGCCCGGCGATCTCTACCTCGCTCATTTCCCAGCTTCCTGTCCGTCGCCGGGTTCGGTCCCGCCGGCCCCGCCACGGTTCTTGTGGTCTTTGCCGCCGCCTTCGCCTTTGCCGATGCCCGGGCCTTCTTCTTCGCTCGGTGCGGGCGTGCCGCCGCCGGGTCCCGGGGGGCTCGGCGTGGTCGCGGTCTGCGTTTCGGTGGGCGTCGTCTGTGTGACGGCCGGCGTCGTGGTGGTGCTCGTCGTGCTGGTCGTCGTTTTCGGCGTGGTTGTGGTGGCAGTCGCCTGCGGCAGCGCTTGTTTGCATGCTTCGAGCGCGCCGGAGCGGAGCTTTGAGACTCCTTCTCCCAGGCGGCTACGGAGACTCGCATCGACCGATGCTGGCAGCACGTCGAAGTCGTGCTGGGTTTTGAGAAGCGCGGTTTCCGTGGCTGTGCAGTCGCCGCTCTGGGCCGCCTGCGTCACTCCTTCGAAGTCGCTCTGCAGCGGCCCCGCGTCGCCGGCCGGGATCAGGCCCTTACCGGAGCTCCCGCAGGCGATGGGCAGGACGGCAGCGACGCCGAGCAGGCCGGCGCAAAGCAGACGGATGAGGTGATCCCTTCTCATGGTCATTGACCGTACTCCAGGCGCTCGGCGAGCGAATCCGGCAAGCGCGCCGCGCGGATCGCCCCAGCGGCGCCAGCGACGTCGTAGCCGGTACGCCGGTAGGAGGCCGTCAGGCCGCCGAGGTCGAGCAGCATCCAGGAGGCGCGCGGGTCGCCATCGCGTGGCTGCCCGACGCTGCCTGGATTCAGCAGCCACTCGCCCTCGGCGATGTCGAGGAGAGTGCCCTCGCGCCGGGGTTCGCCGGTGGCCAGCTCGCCCTCCTGGCGCACAAACGCTAGCGCCACATGCGAATGGCCGATCAGGCAAATGCGCTCAGGCTGGCGATCCAGGCACAGCTCGGCGAGCAGCGCCGAGAGCACGTACTCCCACACGGGGTCGCGCGGGCTGGCGTGGTAGAGGCCGATCGGCCCCTCCTTTCCCTGCGGGTGAAGGCCCTTGAGGAAGACGAGGTTCTCGGGTGCGATCACCTCTTGGGTCCACTGCGCCGCGAGGCTGGCCCCGCGGGAGAACTCATCGAGCGGTATCTCTCCGGTGACGGCGAGATCGTGGTTGCCGGCCAGGCACACCGCAGCGTGCTCGCGTGCAAGCTCCACGCAGACGTCGGGATCCGCCCCGTAGCCGACGAGATCGCCCAGGCACCAAAGCTCGGCGGCATCGCTGGCGGCGACCGCCTCGAGGACCGCCTCGAAGGCCTGCCGGTTGCCATGGATGTCGGATATAACGGCGACCTTCATCGCGCGAAGGTCCTTGAAGCCAGGTGCACTACTCCTCGGCTTCCCCCGCCTCCGTTCCGCCGTACTCGGGCAGATTCTTGATGCCCTCACGGGTGCGCCACTTGGAGTAATTGTCCTCCATCGCGTCGATCAGCTCGCGCATGAAGCGCGGGGAGATGTTGACACGCGAGACGACCACGCCCGGAACCTCCTCGGACTCGACCTCGTGGTCGACGCGAGCGAAAGTGACGGTGAACTCGTAGTCGGAGTGGCTGACGTTGGCGAAGTTTGCGTATACCCCTCCCATGATCTCCGGGGAGAGATGAATGTTGATGTGGCGCTCGGCGCCGGGGTCCTGGTCGTCGTTCACGGACTAGTCCTTCTAGGGGGGAGGCCGGGACGGGGGCCGGGTGGGCGGGCTCCAGTCCCGCTAACGGATTGAATGCTGATGTGGCGCTCGGCGCCTGAGTGTTGATCGTTCACGCAGCTAGTATCGCAAGACCCATGACCGACACCCCCGCCAAGGACGCAGAGGCGGTCTCCAGCCGCCTCATGACGGCAGCCCCGACGCCGCTGGAGGATCTCCGCTCGGCGGTGCTCGAGGCCGCGGGGGATCTTTCCGGCGCCAGCGCCGGACGCGGGGCCATCACCCTGGAGCGCCCGCCGCGGGCCGACTTCGGCGACTACTCGACGAACGCCGCGCTGCTGCTGGCGCCGCGTCTCGGCGAGCCTCCGCGTGAGGTCGCTGAGCGTATCGGCAGCGTGCTGGCGGGCCGCCTTGGCACGAGCCTGGAGCGCTACGAGGTCGCGGGACCGGGCTTCCTGAACCTGTTCCTGTCGGACGCCTGGCTGTCCGGCGCCCTCGCCGCCGTGCTGGCGGCGGGCGAGCAGTTCGGGGCCGGGGGTGCCGCGACCGGGGAGCGGATGCTGATCGAGTTCGTCTCGGCGAACCCGACCGGGCCGATGCACGTCGGCCATGCCCGCAACGCTGCCTACGGGGACGCCCTGGCGCGGGTGCTCACCTTCAGGGGTCACGAGGTGAAGCGCGAGTTCTACGTCAACGACGCTGGCTCCCAGGTACGCAAGCTCGGTGAGACGATATCGGCGCTCGCACGGGGTGAGCCGGTGCCGGAGGACGGCTACCACGGCGCCTACGTGGAGCGGCTGGCCGAGTCTCTGGGCGGGGACGCGAGCGATCCCGGCAAGCTGGGTCATGCGGCGGTGCAGGTGATGGTTGGCCAGATGCAGCGCTCGCTTGCCGCGTTTGCCGTGCTGGACTTCGACCACTGGGCATACGAGAGCACGCTGCACGATGGCGACCCGAGCCCGGTCGCGCACACGCTGTCGCTGCTCGAGGAGCAGGGTTGCACATACACCAGCGACGGAGCGCTTTGGCTGCGGACGACAGACTTCGGTGACGACAAGGACCGCGTGCTGGTGCGCTCCAGCGGCGAGCACACCTACTTCGCTTCGGACATCGCCTACCACCAGGCCAAGCAGGAGCGCGGATTCGACCGCCAGGTGGACGTGTGGGGGGCCGACCACCACGGCTACGTGTCGAGGATGAAGGCCGCGTATGCAGGCGCTCGGAGGCGACCCTGAGCATTTGGAGCTGTTGATCATGCAGCTCGTCCACCTCGTGCGCTCGGGCGAGCGTGCGCAGATGTCCAAGCGGTCCGGGGAGTTCGTGACGCTCGATGACCTGCTCGAGGAGATCGGCGTGGACGCGGCGCGCTGGTATCTGCTGGCGCGCTCGCACGACACGACGGTCGATCTCGACCTGGACCTCGCGCGGGAGCAGTCGAGCGAGAACCCCGTCTACTACGTCCAGTACGCGCACGCGCGGATCGCCTCGATCCTGGCGAAGGCTGGCACCGCACGTATGCGGGCAGCCGAGGACGCCGCGGGTGTGCAGCAGCGCAGCGAGCCCATGCATCCCACAGAGCGGGCGCTCATCGAGCAGCTGCTGGCCTTTCCCGGGGAGCTCGAGGAGGCCGCCGCGCGCCGCGCGCCGCACAGGATCACCGCCTATGCGCTGGCGCTGGCCCAGGACTTCACGGCCTTCTACCGCGACTGCCGCGTGGTGGGGGCCGAGCCGGAGGCGGTCGAGTCGATGCGTATTGCGCTATCCGTGGCCACGCAGGGTACGATCGCCCGCTGCCTGCAGCTGCTCGGGGTGAGCGCGCCGGCCGAGATGTAGCGTTAGTCGAAGCGCGCGAGATCGGACTCGAGGCGGGCGGCGTCGGCGGAGCTGAGCCGCGGGGCGTCCTGCGCGGTGGCGGCCTGGTCGCGAGCGTGGCGGCGCCAGCGAGGTAGCAGCACGGCGAGCGTGGCGAGCAGTGCCAGGATCGCCGCGAGCGGGACGAGATAGACGGTCAGATCGAAGCCATGCGCGCCCGGCAGTGCGAGCACCGTGGGGCCGTACTGTGCCACGAGCGTGCGCTTTACCTGCGCTTCGGTCTGTCCTTCGTCGATCAGGCTCTGGATGAATGCCCGCTCGCGGTCCGCCTGCTGGGATTGGGCGACGTTCAGCGGGATTTTGCAGGTGACGCACATCACCTGGCGCTCGATCACCGGCAGGGATGTATGGGTGCCCGCCCGCCCCACCCTCCCCGCTCCCCCCGCGGCGGCGCCCATCCCGAGCGCGGTGCAGGCGCCCAGGCAGAGCGCCAGCAGGACGATCAGGGTCAAGGGAGCCGTGAGACTGCGCGCGCGGCGACTCATGAGGAGCTTTCCGCCAGGGCGACCGCGTGATTGAGAAAAGCCTGGCCGATCTCGCCACGGGAGATCGCGACGATGTGGCCGTGGCGGTCGATCACGAAGCTCTCCGGCAGTTGGTCGGTGCCGTAGGAGTGGGCGAAGTTGCCGTTGTCATCGCGCAGGTTGGGGTAGGTGAGGTGGTAGCGGCGCACGAAGCTTTCCGAGTCGGGCGAGGCGTCGAGATAACTCACGCCGAGCACGGTGGCGTCGTGACCTATCAGCTTGCTCTGGGCGCGCTCTAGCAGGGGAGCCTCGGTCTGGCAGGGTTCGCACCAGGAGGCCCAGAAGTTCAACACGACTACCTTGCCGGCGAACGACGTGAGCGAGGCCGCGCGGTCGCCGGAGAGACCGGGCAGCGAATGGGTGGCGTCGGGCGCCCTAGGATGCTGGCCCTGGGCCACAGCCTCGTCGAGCGTGCGGCTGGCCGCCTGATGTGACACGCCGTAGATGAGCAGCCCGATCAGGCCCACACCGGCGAGTGAGATCAGAGTTGGCAGGGCCAGGCGCTTCACGAACAGCAAGACTAGACCTCAGCCCGCGTAATATCTGCACTAGCGCGGCGGTAGCTCAGTTGGTAGAGCGCGAGCTTCCCAAGCTCGAGGTCACGGGTTCGAGACCCGTTCGCCGCTTTGGAGACGGGAGTCGCTATGCCGCGGCGTTGCTGATGCGCCTGGGCGGCGAGCGGCGGGATAGCAAGCCGCCCCAGCTTGCGTCGTCGATCCTGCCGGGTTGCGTGCTTGCAAGGAACTCGCGCAGCACTTCTGAGAGCGCGTCTGGATCCTCGAGGTGCGGGAAGTGCGCGGCGCGGGGCAGCGTCTTGAAGTGGCTATGTGGGATCGCTTCGTGGGCGGCGCGGCCGTGCTTTAGCGGAATCGTGTTGTCGCGCTCGCCCCAAACGATCATCGTGGGCATCGACTCGAGCAGATACAGGCGGTCCGTCGCTGAGACACGCTGGCCGTGGACATCGATCACGGCGCGGAGTGTTTGCAGGAACGCCTGGCGGGCGCCGGCGTTCTCCAGGGGACGCAGCGCTCTGGCGATCGCCTGCATGTAGACGCCGAGACGAACCTCGCGCTGGTGCAGGCGCCTGGCGGCATCCGTCAGCGCGCCGAGCAGACGCGGGTGGATGGTCAGCGAAAGCAGAGCGGAGATACCGGGCAGCGCGGCGGTGCGCAGCATCGGGCTGACCTCGCGCCCGAGGCCGCCGCTGGAGATCAGCACGAGACGCTCGACGCGCTGCGGGAACTGGTAGAAGAACTGCATCGCCACGCCCCCTCCGAGCGAGTGACCGACGATGCTCGCACGCTCAACTCCGATCGCCGCCAGCAGGTCGCGAATGCTCGCGGCATGCGCGCCCATCGAGTAGTCGCCGCGGGGGGCAGCAGAATCGCCGTGTCCGATCAGGTCCGGCGCAATCACCGTGTAGTCGCTGGCCAGGTTCAGCGCGACAGACCGCCAGTGGCTGGAGGAGTTGAGCATCCCGTGGATCAGCACGACCGGCGGGCCGCTGCCCGCGACTCTGTAGATCACGCGGCGGCCGTGGAGCTCGATTTGCCACTCGTCAAACCGCGGCGGGAGCGTGGACACGGGCACGGGGCGCGGGTTCTCCGGCGCGCGGTCCTGGCGGTCAGATCTGGCTTGGCTAGATGTCACTGCTGAACTCCGATGGCACCCTAGCGATCTGGACCCGATCTCGTACTGGCCGGCTGGCCAGTACTATCCGTGCAGCATTCACGGTGGGCGATCACGGAGGTTGAAATGGCAACGGCTGGGCGCGATATAGAGAACGTAGAACTCACCGATGCAGAGCTCTGGCTCGATGGCCCGCCGCACGAGACCTTCAAGCAGATGCGCAGCGGATGCCCGATCCACTGGACCGAGAGCTTTGAACTGTTCCCCGAGGAGCCCGGATTCTGGTCGGTCACAACTGCGGATGACGTCCACACCGTCAGCCGTGACTTCAAGACCTACTCCTCAGAACGCGGAGGGGTGCTCGTGGCCGCCGCGGGCTTCCCGCTCGAGCTCGCGCAGGCGATGTTCATCGGGATGGACCCACCCAAGCACGACCGCCTAAAGGCGCTGTTTCAGGCAGGCTTCACGCCGAAGCGGATCGCCGCACACGAGGATGCAATCCGCGCGATCGCGGTCAGGGTCCTGGACAGATTAGAGACCCCGCCCGCCCGGCAGACGTGCGATCTTGTCAACGATGTTGCCCAGCCGGTGGTGGCGCGGGTGATAGGCAGCTTCATGGGCATCGACGAGCAGGACGACGCGATCTGGGCGAAACTGATGAACTCGACGCTGGGCGCCGCCGACCCGGACATCAATCCCGATGGCTTCCAGGGCGCAGTTGAGAAAGACGTTCCCGAGATCTTCGAGCGCTGCCGCGTGCTGATCGCCGAGCGCCAGGAGCATCCCACCGATGATCTGACGAGCGTGCTCGTGCATGCCGAGGTGGACGGGCAGAAGCTCGAGGAACACGAGATCGTGATGGGTTTCTTCCTGCTGATGGCCGCGGGCAACGACTCCACCAAGGCCACCTACTGCAGCGGCATGCGCGCGCTGATGGAAGACCGCGAGCAGCTGCAGATGCTGCTCGATGACCCGTCGCTCATCCCCGGCGCCGTCGAGGAGTCGCTGCGCATGTTCCCAGCGTTCGCACACTTTCGCCGCACTGCCACGTGTGACACCGAACTGCACGGGCAGAAGATCCGCGAGGGGGAGAAGGTCGTCATGTGGTACGTCTCCTCAAACCGCGACGACACGCGTTTCCAGGACCCCGACCGCTTTGACATCACGCGCACCGAAGAGCACCAGGCGTTTGGTGCCAGCGGCCGGCACTTCTGTCTCGGCACAGCGCTCGCACGCCTCGAGCTGCGGATCATGTTCGAGGAGACGCTCAAGCGTTATCCGCAGATCGAGCTCGCGGGCGGGGTGGGTGGGCCTCAATACGTCGAATCGCTGTTCATCAACCAGCTGAAGACACTGCCTGTGCGGCTGTCGCCGGCTTAGAGCTGCACGCGGCGTTATCCGCCGCCGTAGCCGACGACCAGGTCAGTTGCCACGCCCACGAGGAAGCCGGCGGCGATCAGGTACAGACCAAAGGTGCGGTATCCGTAGCGGCGCATCCCCATCCAGATCTCGCCGATCACATACAGCACCGCGCCGCCCGCGAGCGCGTAGAACATCAGCTCCAGCGGTTCTGAATTGACCTGATAGCCGACGATCGTCCCGATAAACGTGGGCCCGCCGCCGATCAGCCCGGCGAGTCCCAGCCATTTCCACGACGGCCTCACGCCCCCCAGCGGACCGACGATGCCGAAGCCCTCGGTCGCGTTGTGCAATCCGAAGCCGATGATCAGCACCGTCGCTAGGCCGATCGCGCCGGCTTTAGCCGAGACGCCGATCGCGAGACCCTCCGCGAAGTTGTGCAGGCCGATCGCGACCGCGATCACCATGCCCGTCTGCAGCGCTCGTTGCCGCGCGCCATCGGCGCTCTCCTGCGAGCGGGTGACCTCATGCGGGGTGAGCACGGCCTCGGCCTCGCCACCAGCGATCGGGGCGGCCATCGCCCGGCGTGAGCGCAGCCTGCGCTCGACCGCCGAGATACCGGCGGTCCCGGCCGAGAAGCCCGCTGCGAGCAGGGCGAACAGGCCGAGCACATGACCGAAGCCGGCCGTGTGGGCCTTGTAGTGAGCGACGGCCGTTTCGAGGATCTCCTCGCCGTGCTTGGTGACGTCCATGAAGATGAACGCCAGAATCCCCACCGAGAACATCGCGAGGCCGACCCGCAGGCGATCATCGACCCCCTTCACCCGGCCCAACGGCAGGCCGAGGAAGATCGTAAAGCCCGCGATCGCGCCCAGCACGACTGTCTCGAGGAAGCTCATTGCTTTGTTCAGGAACCCTACTTAGGTGAGCCTAAGTTCTACCACGAAGGTCGGGATTGTGCTCCTTTGGGTCTCGTGGCTGCTGCTCGCCGCCGTTTCCGGGAGAATAAGCCGATGCACGTCACCGCCAAGGCCGACTACGCCGTCAGGGCTGTCATAGAGCTAGCAGGCAGTAACCAGGACTCTCCGCGCAAGGTGGACGGAGTGGCCAAGGCCCAGGGCATCCCGGTCTCCTTCCTGGAGAACATCCTCACCCAGCTGCGCTCCTCGGGGATCGTCCGCAGCCAGCGAGGTCCCGAAGGTGGCTACTGGCTGGCGCGGCCCGCGGATCAGCTCAACCTCGCGGACATCATCCGTGCGGTCGAGGGCCCGCTGGTGGGTGTGCGGGGACAGCGGCCGGAGGAGATCGAATATGCGGGCTCATCTGAGGCTTTGCAGAACGTGTGGATAGCGCTGCGTGCCAACCTGCGCAAAGTCCTCGAGAACGTCACGGTCGCCGACGTGGCGGCCGGCAAGCTGCCCAAAGACGTGCTCGCCCTCACCAAGGGCGAAGAGGCTTGGGAAACGCGCTAAGCGGCCTGCGGGGTGAAGACGCGGGGCTGGGGGAGGCGGACGGAGAGGATCTGGCCCTCTCTGAGCTCTAGCTCCTGCGCGACCTCGCGCGTCACCTGGGCCCACAGCTCGCGCCCATCGTGCAGCTTCAGCTCGACCCGGACCTCGAAGCCGAGGTGCACGACGCGCTCGATGATGGCCTCGGTTCCGGTGCCGTCGTCCTCGGACAGGATCTGGATGTCGTGCGGGCGCACAAACGCGTCGCCGAGCCGGTTGACGGGGCCTACGAACGACATCACGAACTCGTTGCTCGGGCTCTCATACAACTCGCGTGGCGTGCCCGCCTGCTCGACCTTGCCTGTGTTCATGACCACGATCTGCCCGGCAACCTCCATCGCCTCCTCCTGATCGTGGGTCACGAAGATCGTCGTCACGTGAATCTCCTCGTGCAACCGGCGCAGCCATTCGCGCAACTCGCCGCGCACCTGCGCGTCGAGGGCGCCGAACGGCTCGTCGAGCAGCAGCACTTTCGGCTGCACCGCCAGCGCTCTGGCCAGCGCCATGCGCTGCAGCTGACCGCCCGACAGCTGGGACGGATAACGGTCGGCCAACCCCTCAAGCCGGACCAGGCCCAGCAGCTCCGCCACGCGCTCGCGGATCTCCTCCTTCGGGCGCTTGCGCACGCTCAGCCCGAAGCCGACGTTGTCGTGCACGCTCATGTGCTTGAACGGCGCGTAGTGCTGGAATACGAACCCCACCCCCCGCGCGCGCGCTGGTGTGACGGTGACGTCCTCGCCGCCGATCACGACCTCGCCGCTGTCGGGCACCTCCAGGCCCGCGATCACGCGCAGCAGCGTCGACTTGCCGCTGCCGCTGGGTCCGAGTAGCGCCGTCAGCGCGCCGTCGCCCACAGTGATGCTGACGTCGTCCAGCGCGACGAACTCACCGAACCGCTTGCTTACGTTCCTAATCTCAATAGCCATCAGACAGCCGTCCTTCTGCGCGTGCGGCGCGTCAACAGGTTCATCGCCAGCAATGTTGCCAGGGCGAGCAGGGCGAGCACAACCGCGGCCGTGTACGCACCGGTGGAGTCGAAGTTCTCAAACCGGTCCTGCACGTACAGCGGCAGCGTCTGCGTCTGGCCCTCGATCCTGCCCGACACGATGCTCACGGCGCCGAACTCGCCAAGTGCGCGCGCCGTCGTCAGCACGACGCCGTACACGACGCCCCACCTGATCCCGGGCAGTGTGATGCGCCAGAACGTCTGCCAGCCGCTCGCGCCGAGCGTCTCGGCGGCCTGCTCGGCGTCGGTGCCGAGCTCGCGCAGCACCGGGATCGTCTCGCGGGCGACGAACGGCAGCGAGACGACGGCCGTCGCGAGCACGATCCCCGGCACCGAGAAGATGATCTGAAAGCCCTGTTCGGTCAGCCAGTCCCCGAACCATCCCGTCTTGCCGTAGACGAGCACGAGTGAGAGCCCGACGACGACCGGCGAGATTGCGAAGGGCAGGTCGATCACCAGCCCCAGCAGGCCCTTGCCCCAGAAGCGCCCCCGCTCGAGCAGCAGCGCGATCCCGATTCCGAACACCGTGTTCAACGGCACCGCGATCGCCACGATCTCGATCGACAGCCAGAACGCGCTTTGGGCATTGGGTGCCGTGACCGCGTTCCAGACGGGCGCCAGTCCGTGTTCAAAGGTGCGGTAGAAGATCATCGCGACCGGCGTCAGCAGCAGCAGCGCCAGGTAGCCGAGCGCGATCGTGCGGGCTGTCAGCTTCCCGGCCCGCGCCGAACGCGCGGAGGCGGTTGACGGCGCGCGCCCGCTTGACGCCGGCGTCAAGGTCACAGCGCCGCCGCTACTGGACATGGCGGGAGAGTCGGCGGGAGAAGAGGCTCAACGCCGCCAGCACGACCAGAGCCACTGCCAGGAGCAGGACGGAGACGGCCGCCGCGGCGGGCAGGTTGTCGTTCTCGATCTGCCCGAATATGTAGACGGAACCCACCTCGGTCTTGAAGGGCAGGTTTCCGGTGATCAGGACGAGCGAGCCGAACTCGCCCACGGCGCGGGCGAAGCTGAGCGCGACTCCGGAGATGATCGCTGGTGCGAGGCTGGGCAGCACGATGCGGCGCAGCACGGTCCCCGACGACGCGCCTAGTGACGAGGCGGCCTCCTCCATCGAGTAGTCGAGCTCGAGCAGCACCGGCTGCACGGAGCGCACCACGAAGGGCAGCGTCACGAACAGCAGCGCCAGCCCGACGGCTACCCGCGTGAAGGCGACGTTGATCCCGATCGGGCTGCCCTTGCCGTACAGCGCGAGCAGCACCACGCCGGCGACGATCGTCGGCAGGGCGAACGGCAGGTCGATCAACGCGTTGACGATCGCCTTGCCGCGGAACTCGTCGCGCACCAGCACCCACGCGATCAGGGTGCCGAACACCGCGTTGACGGCCACGACGATCGCCGTCGCGATCAACGTCAGCTTGATCGCGGCGACCGCCTCGGGACTGGAGATCGCGCGCCAGAAGCCCGACGTTCCGCCGTGTGCCGGACTTCTCGAGGAGGGCCGCCACGGGCAGCAGCACGAGCACCGACAGGTAGATGCCCAGCATGCCCTTGCCGAGCGCACCGGCGCCGCGCTCGCCGAGGGCGAACGCGCGGCGGCGCGGCAGCGCGACGGCCGGCGCGCTACTTGGAAGTGGAGACGCCAAGCGACTGCTCGATCTTGGTGACGATCCCGGTTTCCGGTTCGAAGAATTCCTTGGTCGCCTTCTTCCAGCCGCCGAGCGTGTCGATCGTGAACAGGCCCTTCGGGGTCGGGAACTTCGAGGCCCCGGGGACGCCGGTGATCACCGGCCGGTAGCCCTTAGACACCCAGATCGCCTGGCCGGCTGGCGAGAGCAGGTATTCGACGAATGCCTTGCGCCGCGTTCGAGCTGCCCACGGCCGCCACCGGGGCCTGGATCAGGATCGTGTCCTTCGGGATCACGTAATCGACTTCGGCGCCCTTCTTCTTGGCGGCGATCGCTTCGTTCTCGTAGTCCGAGCAGCGCGTCACCCCGGCCGGCGCTGAACGTCTGCAGCGAGTTCCTGGCCGAGCTGTCCTGGCTGACCACGTTTTCGAACAGCGACTTCAGGTACGCCTGTGCCTGGGCTGGGGTCTTGCCTTCCTTCAGCTGCGCGCCGTACGCGGCCATTATGTTCCAGCGGGCGCTGCCGGAGGTGAACGGGTTCGGCGTCAGCGACCTGCACGCCCGGCTTGACGAGGTCGCACCAGCCGGTTATGTGCTTGGGGTTGCCCTTGCGCACGATGATCACAACGACCGAGTTGGTCACGAAGCCGTGCGTGGCGTTCTGGTTCCAGCTCGGGGAGACCAGACCGGCCTTGACGAGCTGTTCGACGTCTCGGTTGCGAGCGAGAAGTTGACGACGTCGGCATGCAGCCCGTTGGCGACGGCGCGGCTCTGTTCGCCGGAGGGCCCGTAGGACTGGCTGAAGCTGACGCCCTTGCCGGCGCTCGTCGCCTGGAAGGCCGGGATCAGCTTTTCGTAGGCGCTCTGCGGGGTCGAGTACGCGACCAGCGTCGATGCTTGCTGCTGCCGCTCGAGGATGAGCCGCAGGCGGTGAGGCCGAGGGCGGCGGCGAGCAGGGACAGGGCGATGGCGACTTTGCGTGTTGGCATGACCACTTTCTGCATCGATGAACCATGAAGATGAGATACCGCCGAGCAAATACCACAAATCGAATCGGGATTAGTCTGAATGGCGAGGAAGGATACCGGCCTGCGGGGCGTGATGTTGGTACGAACGAGCTTGTCCGGCGGCGTACGCTGTGGCTTGTATGTGTCATCCGATCCCCGTCCGCGCGGGCGGGAACCCTGTGAGCAGCTCCGGATATCCGGAGGCTGTGACATCGCGTCCACAGTCGCCGTGTCGATGCCCGCAAAGGAGAATCCGCGCCCGATGTCTGCCAAGGAGATTCCGCCCGATGCCCAGCCCACGGCCGAAGCGCAGCTTCCGAGACCACCGAAGCCGCCGACGCCGCCTGTGGAGGCGATCGCCACCACCGACAGCCAGGATGTGGCCTTCTCGTTGCAGCTGACGCAGGACCAGAAGGACATCCGCGACTGGGTCCACGGCTTCGCCGCCGATGTGATCCGGCCCGCCGCCCACGAATGGGACGAGCGCGAGGAGACGCCGTGGCCGGTCATCCAGGAGGCGGCGAAGATCGGGCTGTACGGCTTCGAGGGTCTGGCGCAGTTCTTCGCCGACCCCACCGGCCTGGGCCTGCCGATCGTCAACGAGGAGCTGTTCTGGGGCGACGCCGGCATCGGCATGGCGATCATGGGCACCGCACTGGCCGTGGCCGCGATCTTCGGCCAGGGCTCAGGCGAGCAGATCGGCGAGTGGATCCCGCGCTGCTTCGGCACCGTCGACGACATCAAGGTCGCTGCCTTCTGCGCGTCCGAGCCGAACGCCGGCTCGGACGTCTCGAACGTGCGCACGCGCGCCAAGTTCGACGAGGCAACGGACGAGTGGGTGATCAACGGCCAGAAGGCGTGGGCGACGAACGGTGGGATCGCCGACGTGCACGTCGTGATCGCGACCGTCGACCCAGAGCTCGGCTCGAAAGGCCATGCCGCGTTCATCGTGCCGATGAGCAGAGGCGAAGGGCATCTCGCAGGGCACGAAGGTTTCCAAGCACGGCCTGCGCGCCTCGCACACCGCCGACGTGTTCCTCGACGACTGTCGCGTCCCGGCCGGTACGTGCTCGGCGGCAAGGACAAGCTCGACGAGCGCATCGCCCGTGTGCGCGAAGGCAAGAAAGGCGAAGCTCCCAGGCGGCGATGCAGACGTTCGAGTCCTCGCGCCCGACGGTCGGCGCCCAGGCGCTCGGCAGTCGCCCGGGCGGCTTACGAGTACGCCCTGGAGTACGCCAAGGAGCGCGAACAGTTCGGCCGCAAGATCGTCGAGAACCAGGCGATCGCGTTCACGTTGGCGCGCATGAAGATGGAGATCGACGCGGCCCGCCTGCTCGTCTGGCGCGCCTCCTGGATGGGTCGCAACCAGGTCCCCTTCGAGAACGCCGAGGGCTCGATGAGCAAGCTCAAGGCCAGGCGAGGTCGCCGTCTGGGTCACCGAGCGCGCGATGCAGATCCTCGGCGGCAACGGCTACACGCGCGAGTTCCCGGTCGAGCGCTGGCACCGCGACGCGAAGATCTACGACATCTTCGAGGGCACCGCCGAGATCCAGCAGCTGGTGATCGCCCGGGCAATCTCGGGCATGCACATCAAGTACTGCTCCAGAATCCCAGCCCCGTTTTAGGCGATCAAGGGGGTGGGCATGGGAATCATTCAGTTTCGGTTGTGGGTAGCGGCGAGGAAGCGTTTCGCCGGGCGCTATAGGGCTGGCGGCTGGGCGGGTGGCCCGCAGCCGCTACCAGGCCTGGCATGCGCCGCAGTGCGGGCAGGCGACGGTCGTGGAGACCGCTGCGGCGAAGACGTAGCCACACTCGCAGGTGTAGGAGGCCCGATCGAGCGGGC
This sequence comes from uncultured Solirubrobacterales bacterium, assembly GCA_963817605.1. Classification (GTDB taxonomy): domain Bacteria; phylum Actinomycetota; class Thermoleophilia; order Solirubrobacterales; family Solirubrobacteraceae; genus Palsa-744. The sequence continues at coordinate 396,219 of CAWFOV010000002.1, forward strand.
CTCCGGCGGCGCGTACGCGCTCGACGGCGATGTCGCGCGGTCGTGGACAGAGAATCGCGAGGATCGGCGGGACCGCCGGCTCGGTGCTGTGCTTCTTGTGGGCAAGGCGTAGACCAGGTGCTCGGCCCGGCGCTTGGACCGGTGCCGGCGCGAGTGGCGCTCGGCGAGGGGTTTGGGGAGGCTCTAGGTCTCATGATGCTCTTACCAATAAGAACTCGGCCCATGAGGGAAGGTTTCGCTCTAAAGGTGAGATTTCCTGGCCGAATAGCCGGATCGGCTGCGCGAGCCGCCGAGATAACCTGCGAGCCGAGCTTGCCCGGAGCGGCGCGGGAACGGGTTTGAGATACTCCTGGGCGATGAATCCCGCACGCAAGCGAACGGTGCGGCTGGTGGTGGCGCTGAGCGCGGCCGTGGTGCTGGCGAGCGCGCTGATCTACACCAGCTTCAGCGCCGCTTCTCCGGCCCTCAGCGCCGAGTCAGCTCGTCCGCCAGGCACAGCCTGGTCGCAGCTATCTGCTGACGGGTACGGTCGTCGCCCACTCGGTCGCGCGTGAGGGCGACGTGCTGAACTTCAGCGTCGCCGACCGCGCCGGCGGCGCGACCGTCCCGGTGGCCTACACGGGTACCGTCCCGACCCGTTTCGCGAAGGGCGCGAGGTGATCGTCACCGTCGAGAAGCAGGGCGGGCGCTACGTCGGCGAAGCGCAACTCGTTGATCACGAAGTGTCCCGTCGAAGTACAAGGAAGCTCCGGCCTCCGAGAAGCAGAACTCCTGAGGCACTGATGGCCGCTCCTCGGCCGCATCTGCCTGCTGCTCGCGCTCGTCGTCTGCGCGTATGGGATCGGCGCCTCGATCTACGGCGTGCGGACCGGACGATCGGAGTGTCTGGAGTCCGGCCGGCGCTCGGTGTACGCGCTGGCGGGCATCCTGACGGTTGCCTTCGCCGTGCTGGAGGTCGCCTTCCTGCACAACGACTTCGCTTTCAACACGGTCGCCGACACGTCGAGCAGGACGACGCCAACCTTCTACAAGGCGGCCGCGGTGTGGTCCTCTCAGGAAGGCTCGCTGCTGCTCTGGGCGTGGCTTTTGTCGCTGTGGTCGAGCCTCGTGCTGTTTCTCACGCGCGGGCGCCTGCGCGACGTGGCGGCCTACGCGACGGCGATCCTGCTCGGCTTCGGCGGCTTCTTCATCGCACTGATGGTGTTCTACGCACAGCCGTTCGCGACCACCAGCCCGGCCCCGAGCGAAGGCGTCGGGCTCGATCCGCTGCTGCGCTTCCCGACGATGATGATCCATCCTCCGATGCTCTACTCGGGCTACACGCTGTGCACGATCCCGCTCGCCTTCGGCATGGGCGCGCTGCTGGCGCGGCGGGTCGACGCCGACTGGATCAGGCTCGATCCGCCGCTTCGCGTTCGCCGCGTGGTTCTTCCTGGGGATCGGCATCCTGCTGGGCGCGCGCTGGTCCTACTCGGAGCTCGGCTGGGGCGGCTACTGGGGCTGGGACGCGGTCGAGAACGCCTCGCTGATGCCCTGGCTGACGGGCACGGCGTTCCTGCACTCGCTGATGATCCAAGAGAAACGCGGGCATGCTGAAGGTGTGGAACGTCTCGCTCGTGCTCGCCACGGGCACGCTCGCGATCATGGGCACGTTCCTCGTGCGCAGCGGCGTCCTGAACTCGATCCACGCCTTCGGAGGCGCAACTCTGGGCGTACCGTTCGTGGCGCTGATCGGCGTGCTGCTCGCCGCCTCGATTTATCTGGTCGTCTCGCGCCGCGACATGCTGCGCTCGGAGCACCGTCTGGACTCACTGCTCTCGCGCGAGTCGGCGTTTCTCGCCAACAACCTGGTGCTCGTGGCGCTCTGCTTCGTGATCTTCTGGGGGACCTACTTCCCGCTCATTTCGCAGGCTCTGACGGGCAAGGAAGCATCTGTCGGGCCGCCCTGGTTCGACCGCTACACGGTGCCGCTGGCGCTGATCCTGGTGCTGCTGAGTGGCATCGGGCCAGCGATCGCCTGGCGGCGCGCGACGCTCGCCAACGCGCGCCGCAATTTCGTCGTGCCGCTCGCTGCTCGCGCTGATGACGCTGATCGTCCTATTGGGTGTGGGCGTAGGAGAGAAGCCGTTTGCGATCGGGATGTTCTGCTGTGCGGCCTTCGTGCGCGGCAGCATCTGCCAGGAGTTCTTCCGCGGCATGCGCGCGCGCGGCGCGATGGCCGACGAGGCGCCTCCGGTTGCGCTGATGGCGCTCGTGCGGCGCAACCGCCGGCGCTACGGCGGCTACGTCGTGCATATCGGAATCGCGGTCCTGTTCGTGGGGGTCGCCGCGTCGTCCTCGTTCCAGCACGCCTCCGAGCTGGGGCTCTCGCCGGGACAGTCCACACAGGTCGGCGCCTACACGGTCCGCTACGTGCGCCCGACGGCGAGCGTGACCCCCGACTACGACTCGGCGAGCACGCAGGGAGGCCGCGAACTGAGCGCGGTCCTGCGTTCTGAGCCGGGCGTGACCCTGGCACCCGACTCGGCGCGCACTGGCGCGAGCCTCAGCCTGGGGGCGGTGCTGGACGTGAGCAAGAACGGTCATCACGTGACCACGCTGCGCCCCAGCGAGGGCTATTACGACTCGAGCGATCCAACTCAGGGGTCGGTGGGGCACTTCATCGGCGGTCAGCCGGTCAGTCACGTGGCCTTGAACGCTGGTGTCACGCGCGACGTGTGGAGCGCGATCGCACCGAACATCGAAACGCCGCAGCTGAAGCGGATCATCGCGCTGGGCAACAAGACGCTGCCCTTCATCCGCCCCGGAGAGGGGATCGTGGCGATCGCCGTGATGGCCGGCGCCTACATTCACAATCCGCCGCAGGCGCAGTTCCACTTCATCGTCTCACCATTGGTGATGTGGATCTGGATCGGGGGCCTGATCGTGATCGGGGGCGCCATGATCGCAATCTGGCCCGCGCCGTCCGCCGTGCGCCGTCGTGTGGCAGCACGCTCCCGTGCCCGCGCCGCACACGGCTTGGTGCGCGCCTGAGCATCGTGGCAGCCACTGGACCCGCTCGCCCAGCTCTGCGGCTCTCCGGGCGCGCCCGGCGGGCGCAATGAACCTCCTGATCGCGATCCTCACGCTGGTGCTGCTTTTAGTGGTGATCCTCGTGATCAGCGCGCCGCTGCGTCCCGCGCGCCGCGCGGGCGGGATCATCAGGACCGGCGAGCAGGCGGCGGAGGACCGGGCTGAGCTGGAGGCGGCACGTGAGGCGAAGTACCGCGAGATCCGCGATGCGGAGCTCGACTACCGCACGGGCAAGCTGTCGGACGAGGACTTCGCGGCCACCGATGGCGCATTGCGTGCGGAAGCGGTGGAGATCCTCGACCGGCTAGGAGCGCGGGAGCGGGAAAGCTAGGCCCAAGGCCGCTTGAGCAGCACTACCGCGTTCACGACGAACAAGATTGCGAAGAAGACCGTCCAGCGGTTGAGGTTACGCTCGACCATCGACCCTCCGCCGAGGGGGCCCGTGCCGCTGCCAACTCCGAACGCGCCGGACAGGCCGGAGTCCTTGCCGGAGTGCATCAGCACGAGGAAGATGACGATCATCGAGATCGCGACCTGAAGAACCGAGAGGATCGTTTCCACGGGCTGCAGAGTATCGCCTCGCGACCCGTCCCGGCAGCGATGCTCCCGCCGTCCACGTGCAGGAGATCGCGGGCGCTCGCGAAACTCAGGGTCAGACGCCCATTGCCGGGCGTGGATCCGGCCTGCTCTGAACACGCTGGCCGCTACCCGATGAGCGATAAATCTGCCCGGAAATCCGACAATTTGGCCAGCATCGGCTGTTCCGCCTCGGGCACCGGTACCGTCAAGCCGCTCTGCTTGTCATGGCAACGACCGAAGCGGTGATCGTGCAACACGATTACGAATCCTTTACGGGTTTCTGCTTGCCTGCCGATATGAATCCCAGTGGGCGTGCCCCCGATCGTGGGCCAGCGGCGCCGACCACGACTATGGGACCGCACAAATGACCAACCCGGGCATAGGAAGCCGATGACTCGCGCGCGCGGATGGGCGTGGCGGGCAATGCTGTCCGCGCTGGCCGGTAGCGGGCTGACCGCCGCTGGCCTGGGCGGTCCTCTCGCTGGCGGTGCCCTCGGGGCCGATACGCCCGTGAGCTCGCCATCGCCGGGCGAAGCCCCGAGCGCCACTGTCACTACGCCCACCCCCGCGGTGCCGGGGGCCTCTGCCACCACGCAGCAGCCGCCGGGCACCTCGACGAGCACCGTGCCCGCGGGCACCCCGCAGCCGAGCACCCAGCCCGAAGCCGTGGAAGCGCCCACAGTGGTCGTGCAGCGCAAACAGAAGACCACCCCGAGCAAAAAGACAAACCCTAATCTCACCGCTACGCACGTCCAGCCACCGGCAACGAGCGGCGCCAAGGGCCCCCAGACGGCATCTGGCCCCAACAACGTTGCACCCTCGCCGCAGCTCGTGGCCGCGCAGGCCGGGGCGCTGGCGGCAGAGCTCGCCAGCTCGGCCGCATCCGCTCAGGCGCTCGGCTTCTATCGCATCCCGCTGTTTCTGCTGCCGATCTACCGGGCGGCCGCGATCCAGTACGGCGTGCCGTGGCAGGTCCTCGCCGCGATCAATGAGGTCGAGACGAACTACGGCAGCGACCTGTCGGTGTCGAGCGCTGGCGCCGAGGGGTGGATGCAGTTTGAGCCCGCAACCTGGCTGCAGTATGGGGTGGATGCCCTGGATGCTGGCTATGCCGACCCGTATAACCCTGTGGACGCGATCTTTGCCGCCGCTCGCTATTTGCATGCGGCGGGCGCCTCGAAGAACCTGCGCACGGCGATCCTCGCCTACAACCATTCCGAAGCCTATGCCAGCTCGGTGCTGCTGCGCGCGAAGCTGATCTCCAGCTATCCAAAGTCAGTGATCGCGACGCTGACGGGCCTCGTCGACGCGCGCTTGCCGGTGAAGGGCAAGCAGCTCGCGTGGGGTTCGCTCTCTTCCTCGAGTGCGACCGCTAACGCGAAGGCTGTGGCTGGCGCGGCGAAAGCTGGCAGCACTGGCCAGGGAGCAGCCGGCGCGGCTGCGGTGGCGGGATCCAGCGCTGGCGCGGCGACGCCAGGGTCGGTGCCGCCCCCATCGCCCACCGCCGCTGCGGCGGCCGCGGCCGCTGGGACCAGCGCAGCGAGCGCGGCTACACAGTTTGTGGACTTGATGAGCGCGCCAAATGCCGCCGTGGTTGCGGTGGCCGACGGCCGCATCCTCGGGCTCGGAAACTCTCACAAGCTCGGCAAGTACGTGATCTTGCGCGATCTCTACGGCGACGTGTTCACCTACGCTGGGCTCGGCAGCATCGCGCCGAGCTACAGGCTTCCCAAGGTGCCCTCCGCACTCGCTGCGCCGGCCGAAGCTGACGGCGGCGAGTGCTGGTGGCCCCGCTTCCAGCCAGCCAGTGGGTGCGGGCAGCGGATCGCCCGTGACCTTGCAAGTGAAGCGGGCCTCCCCGCAGAGAACCGCATCCCAGGACTCCGTTCCGGCGGGCTCGGCCGAATCGGTGCCGGCAGCGACGGGCAAGGTGCGGCTGTTTGCCAATCCGGGCAACCCGGATGCACTCGCGGCAGCTGCGCGCGTTACCACCTCCACGCCACGTCCGGGAACGGGTCATGCGCTTGCGCTACGCCGCGGGTCGCTCGTCGCCCAAGGTACGGTGCTCGGTCACGGGCGGGTTCCGAACGCCGCGCGAGACGGTCACCTGCGCTTCGCGATCCAGCCCGCGGGAGACCCAGAAACGATCGATCCCCGTCCGGTTCTCGAGAACTGGAAGCTGCTCGGCGCAGCACTGCACCCGCAGGGGGCAAAGGGGCAGGCAGGCCTGCTCGGGGCCACCGCGAGCGACGTGTTCCTGCTGCCAAAGAGCCAGCTCGAGCTCGCGGTGCTCTCCGATCCAGGCATCGGCCTCGACGCCCGCGCTCGTCACGAGATTGCGGCGGGAGTGATCGACAGGCGCGTGCTGGCAGTGCTGGCCTTCCTTTCGCGCAGCGGTTTGAAGCCGACGGTGAGCGCGCTGCACCGTGGGCCCAGCTCGTCAACTGCCGCAGGCCTTCACTCCGCGCGCGATCTCGACACCGGTGGCGCCGTAGAGGTCTCCCGGATCAACGGCATCCCGGTCGCCGGGCACGAGGGTTCTGGAACGATCACCGACACGGCGATCCGAACGCTGCTCACCCTGCAGGGCGAATTCGTGCCCAGTCAAGTCGCCAGCCTGATGCATTACCCCGGCGCTGCCAACACGCTTGCGACGCGGGCACACCCGGACACCGTGCAGATCGCCTTCCAGCCGGCCGCAACCGCCTGGCTCACCCTTGCTGGAAGCGCCAAGGCGGCGCACTCGGCGGCATCCGGCCGGATGGCACCTTCGCCTTTCGTGGTGGGCGGCACGCTGAGCCCGGCGCAGTGGAATGAACTGTTCGTGAGGATCGGCGCATTGCCGGCGCCGGCCGTGGCCGCCAAGCCGAGTTCCGGGGCGATCCGCGACCCCCAGGCTGCACCGGGTAACCGCAGCCTGGGAGCCTCTCCACCCGCCTCCGCCGGCTAGCTAGCCGGCGGGCGAGTCAGTCGCTGGCTACCCGGCCGGGGGCGCTTTACCACCGGCGCCCGGGCGCGCGCGCAACACGCTGCGGAGGAGGCCGCGGCACTTGATCTCGGCGGCCTGGAACTTCGGGCTGCGCGTGTTTAGGCCTTTGCTGCTGAAGACCGGGCCGCTGCCAGATGTGTTGGGCGCAGGGATATTCACGCCGCTTTCGCGCATGCAGCTCACGAACTTCGTAAGCGCATGCTTCGCTGCCGCGCTGCCGAGGCCGCCACCGGCGAGGCCTCTGGGACCGATCCCGAAGCCGCACTTTTTCACGATCGCCTGATACTGGGCGCGCGTCATTCCCTTCGGCAGGTGTAGTCCCGGGATGCCTTGGCCAAACGATCGCCGCTGGCCGGGCTTGGGCCGCTGAGGCAGCGTGATCCCGCTTTTGCTCAGGCATGCGCGTATCGCCGCGAAGCGCCCGGCGTTCGGTCCTTTGGCGCCCGTGGCGCCGGTCGTCGTAGTGGCCGGGGCCGACGCGCTGGTGGTGCTCGAGGAGGATCCCGACGAGCTGCCGCAGGCCGCCAGTCCGAGACAGGCGAGCAGTAGGACCAGCACAGATGCGGCGCTCGCCGCGGGTTTGCGTCTGTTGCTGCTGAGGTGAGGCATGAAGCTCCTTTGTCGAGGACCGGTGCGCAAGGAAACCACTGCGGCTTAATCGTTGTCTAAGGCCAAGCGCTAGCCGCCCTTGCCGAACAGGGCAGGTTCGCCGCCGGTGCTGCTGCCGCCGCCCGTGCCGCCACGTCCACCACCGCCTGCGCCGGAGCCGCCGAACAGCGCGCCGAGGCCGCCGCCCCCCGCGCCGCCAGCGCCGGCGCGGATCGATTCGGCGCTGATCGCACCGTTCTTGCCCGCGGTGCCGGTGACGAGCACGGTTTCGCCAGGATGGATGCCTTTGACCTCGGCTTTCACGGTCTTCGTGATCGTTGAGGCGGGCGATGTCGTGACCTTGACGGTGTTGCCTTCGGCGGTGGTCACATACAGCGTGCTTCCAGACACATACGCCACCTGGCCGGCGGTCGCGCCTGTGGCGCCCGCACCACCGCTGCCGCCACCACCACCAACACCACGCAGGGCGGCGAAGCGGGAGGCCAGGCCCGTCCCTGCGGCCCCGGCCGGTGAGCTCGAGGTGCTCTGGCCCTTCTCGACGAGCACGCCGCCGATGAACCCACAGGCGATCAAGAGCACGCCGAGGAGCGCCAATGCAATCGGATTCCCACCCACCCCAAGCAAGCGCCTGCGAGGTCGGCGGGGCAGATCCTCGACCGGCTCGTCCCACCCCTGATCGTCCCCGGCGGCCGGATCGTAGGCGATCTCTCCAGTGCTCTGGGCGGCGACCTCGCCGGTTCCCACGGCGTGCCCGGGGCCGCCCGCTCCCGCGGCCGGCTCGATGGTGGATTGCTCGTCGGACATGGCGGACTCCTCGTTGGGTGTGTCGCTACTCAAAGCGCAGCGCTTCGATCGGCCGGAGGCGGGCGGCGCGAGCGGCGGGGTAGGTGCCGAAGAACAGCCCGGAGAGTGCCGCCGCGCCGAAGGCGAGGAAGATCGAGTAGGTGGCGATTTCCGGATGCACTCCGGCGATCTCGAATTGGCTGCCGAGCACGCCGGCGGCGACGCCGGTCAAGCCGCCGACGAGCGAGACGAGCACCGCCTCGGTCAGGAACTGGGTGAGGATGTCCGAACGCCGCGCCCCGACCGCCTTGCGGATGCCGATCTCGCGCGTGCGCTCGGTCACGGATACGAGCATGATGTTCATCACGCCGATCCCGCCGACGAGCAGCGAGATTGCGGCCACCTCTCCCAGTAGCGTGGTGAAGACGCTGCTGGTGGAACTGGAGGTTTCCAGCAGCGATCCCTGGTTGAGCACGCTGAAGCCCGGTTCGGTGCTGTCTTTGATTTTGTGGCGTTCCTCGATGATTGTCGAGACCTCTGCTTCGGCGGCGTTGAGCGAGGACTCGGACTTGCCTTGGACGGTGATTGAGTCGATCGGACCCGAGCCGGTGAGCGTGTTCTGCACTGTTGTGATTGGGGCCATTACGACGTCGTCCTCGTTGGTGGTGCCGTTGGTCCCCTTTTTGGCGAGCACTCCGACCACTTCGTAATTGCTGCCGTTGACCTTCATGTTCTGGCCCACGGCGCTCTGCCCGGCGAACAGTTCCTGCACGACTTCCTGGCCGATGATCGCCACGCGTCTGTGTTTGCTGACCTCGTCGGAGGTGAACGAGGTGCCTTCGGCGATCTTGTAGGTGTGGGCCGTCAGATAGGAAGGCGTCGTGCCCACGAATGAGGACGGTTCGAAGCTCGTGCCGTCATAGACGAGCGATACGTTGCTGGCATCGACGACGGGCGAGGCGCTCTTGACATCCGGTGCCAGGCTGGGGTTCTCCAGGGCTTCGGCGTCGGCCTTCGTCAGTGAGACCGTCCCTGCGGTACTCGCTCGGGGGCCGCCGCGAAAGCCGCCGCTGGCCTGCACCACGAGCACATTGGTGCCGAGGCTCTGAATCGTGGACTGGACGGCCTTGGAGGAGCCGTTGCCGACGGCGATCAGCACGATCACAGAGGCGACCCCGATCGTCATGCCGAGGATCGTCAGGCCCGAGCGGAGCTTGTTCGCGGTTATCCCGCTCCACGCGATGCGCAGGGTTTGGGTCCCGCCCGCCCCGATCACTGCTGGGCCTCTACGACGGCCGCATGCTGATGGGAGGACTTCTGCGCGTGAAAGGGGGGTGGGGTGTCGTGCACGCCCAGCGAGCGGTGGTCCTCGAGGACCTCGCCGTCGCTCAGCCTGATCACGCGCTTGGACTGCTGCGCGACGTCGGGCTCGTGGGTGATGAGGACGACGGTCCGGCCTTCTTCGTTCAGGCGCGCGAAGATCGCGAGGACGTCCTCGGTGGAGTGCGAGTCCAGGTTGCCAGTCGGCTCGTCGGCGAGGATCAGCGAGGGGTTGGTCACGATTGCGCGCGCGATCGCGACCCGCTGCTGCTGCCCTCCGGAGAGCTCCGAGGACTTGTGGTGCAGGCGGTTCTTCATTGCAACCGAGTTGAGTGCACGCTCGGCTTGCCGCCGGCGCTCGGCGCCCTTCAATCCGGCGTAGGCGAGCGGCAGTTCGACGTTGGCGAGGGCGCTCGTGCGGGGCACGAGATTGAAGCTCTGGAAGATGAAGCCGATCTTGCGGTTGCGCAGATCGGAGAGATCGTCCTCGTCCATGTGGCTGACGTCCACGCCATCGATCTCATAGCGCCCGCTCGTGGGTATGTCCAAACAGCCGAGAATGTTCATCAGCGTGCTCTTGCCGCTGCCCGAGCTGCCCATGATCGCCACCAGATCGCCGCGCTCGATTTGCAGCGAGACCCCGCGCAGCGCGTGCACCGCGATCTCGCCGATGCTGTAGGTCTTGCTGACATCCTGAACGCTGATGACCGGTGCTCGCCGTGCGACGCTCGTAGCGCGCCGCGGATGTGTGAGTGCTCGCCTCGCGCGCCACCAGCGGCTCACTGCGAGGGACGCGTGAACGGCCCGCTTTCGCCAGGCGCAGGTGCAGTGAGCGGGGCGGACGGGGATCCATTACCCACCACCTCTGAAAAATGCGGCGCCACCACCGGCGAAGCCTGCGCCGCCGCCCCCCAAACCGCCGCCCCCGCGACCGAGGCGGTTGCCGAGTCTGGAGGTGAGGCTGGTGCTCGAGCTGGTACTGCTCGCCGCGGGCAGGACGACCGTTTCTCCTGCCTTCAGGCCGCTGAGGACGATCGTCGAGCTGTTCCCGGCCAGGCCTGTGGTGACGCGCTGGCGCATCTGCTTGCCACTTCGCTCGACGGTCACGGAGTTAGCGGAGATCGCGCTGGTTGGAACGTTGACGCCTTCGGCCTGCTTGACGACGACTTCGGCGGTAGCGCTCATGCCGGGTTTGAGGCCGGGTTCCATCTGATCGAGCTGGAAGGTGACGTCGTAGCTGACCGCGCCGCTGCTGCTCGTGGAGAGGATCGCGACTTCTTTGACGTGGGCCGCCAGCTTGACGCCGTTGAGGGCTTCTACGGTGACCGTAGAGGTCTGACCATCCTTGACGTTGCCGATTTCGGATTCGCTCAACGGGACCACGAGCTGCATCGAGCTGAGATCGCTGAGAACCGCGAACGATGAGCCCGACGAGCTGGAGGAGTTTGATGAACCGCTGGACGAGCTCGATGAGCCGGCTGCGGAGCGGGCAGCCGAGGAGGCGCCGCCGGTCGCGGCCGCTCCTGCCCCCGATCCGCTCGAGGAGCTGCTGCTGGCCGGGGCCTTGGTCGTCCCGCTTCCAGATACGACTTCTCCCACCTGGCCGGAGAGCGAGACGATCGTGCCATCCTCAGGCGCGTAGAGCTTGGTGTTCTGGAGCGCCTCTTCGTCGCTCTGCACCGTCAGCTTGTCGCTCTTGACGGCCGCCCGCGCGGACGCGAGGTTCGCTTCGCGCGTGGCGGGGCTGACTGTCGCGGCCGGGGATGAGCTGGATTTCGTTTCTTTGGGTTCGCGAACGTGGGAGGTGGGGGTCGTATGTTCGCTGGTTGATGTGGTCGTAGGCGTGCTGGTCGCCGGAGCGGGGGTGGTGGTGGATGCCGGTCGCACCGAGGCGGTCGAGGCGGTGCTGGAGTTGCCGGCGCCCGCGCCTGAGCTCTGCCCGGCGGAGGTGGTTTCGCCGTTGGTTTCTTGCGCCTTCGCGAGGTTGGCTTCGGCCGCCTGGAGGCTGGCCTTGGCCTGTTCGAGCGTCACTTCGGCGCTCTGCGGATCGAGCGTCGCCAGCAGCTGTCCCTGGGTGACGTGCCGTCCCTGGGTCATGTAGATATTCGTGACCGTTCCGCTGGTCTTGAAACCCAGATTGAGCTGACTGGCGGCCTGCAGGTTGCCACTACCCGAGACGGTGGATTGGACGACCCCCTCCGCGGCTTTGGCCGTACGGGTCACAGCGCTCTGACTGCCGGATGCCGGTCCCACCACGAGGATGGCGGCGAGGATCGCCCCGGCGCAAGCCACGCCCAGGAGGTAGTTGAGCCAGGGTCGGGTGGCGCGTGGGGTCTCCATGTTGCGTGCGCGAATGATCGCCGGGAGTTCTTAGGGATAATGTGTGGAGCTTGTAAGAGGGAGCGAAGAAACCGGCAAGGGCCTAATTTGCCTGAATGCTTTTCGGGCCGGTCTTTATCTTCGCCGAGTGCTCCGACTGCCCTGCGATGATCAGCCTGGATGTCAAGCTACGGTGGGATTGACCTCGGCGGCACGAAGATCCAGACCGTGATCACCGGCGAGGATCAGGCGGTGCTCGGCTCCGCTCGCCGCCCGACGCCGACGAGCGGAAGGGCCGGCGGATGTCGCCGGGGCGATGGAGGGCGCGCTGCGCGACGCCGCCAAGGCGGCGCACGTCGAGGTGGAGCAGCTCGCCGGCGTGGGAGTCGGCTCGCCGGGGACGATCGAGGACGGCGTCGTGACTAGCGCACGCAACCTGCCCGGCTGGGAAGGCAGCTTCCCTCTGGCGAAGACGCTCGAAGAACTGTTCGGCTGCCCGGTCGCCCTCGGCAACGACGTGCAGGTCGCCACCGACGCAGAGTTCGAGCTCGGCGCGGGCAAGCCGTACGGGTCGCTGCTCGGTGTCTTCTGGGGGACAGGCGTCGGTGGCGGTCTGGTGCTCGACGGCAAGCCGTGGGTGGGACGCGGCGCGGCGGGAGAGATTGGCCACATTGTCGTCGAGCTCGACGGTGCGCAGTGCACGTGCGGGCGGCGCGGCTGCATGGAGGCCTACGCGGGGCGTTCGGCAATGGAAGCGCACGTCGCCAGGCAGGTCGAGAAGGGCAAGGAGACCGACCTGTTCAAGCTGATGAAGGAGCGGGGGCGTACGCGCCTGACGAGCGGTATCTGGGCCCGGGCTCTCGAGCACGAGGACAAGCTCGCCAGGCACATGATCGAGCGTGCGCTTAGGGCGCTCGGCGCCGGCGTCGCCTCGGCTTGCAACGTGCTTGACGTCGAGTGCGTGATCGTTGGAGGTGGGCTCGGCGTGAGGCTCGGGGATCCATACGCAAAGCGCATCGCAGAGCAGATGCAGCCACATCTGTTCGCGGATTTCCGCCCGCCTGACGTCCACGTGGCCGCGCTAGGCGATCTCGGCGGAGCGATCGGTGCGACGCTGCTGCTTGGCTCCATCGCCTAGCAGCGCCATTGGCTCACTCGAGCTCCGCTCTCAGAGGCCGAGCACGGTGATGGCTACGAGCGCGAGTGAGAGACTCGAGGTGACCGCGACGGTCACGGCGGCCGCGCCGTTGAGCGCGCCGCGACTGCGATGCTCGCCCATCACGTTGTGCGAGCGCGCCAGGCGCCAGATGAAGAACAGGTTGATCGGCAGCAGCAGCCCGTTGACGACCTGCACGCCGACGAGCAGGGAGATAACAGGTACGCCGGGAATGATTGCGACGAATGCGCTGAGCATGATCATCCCGGTGATGATGTTCACGAACACGGGCGCCTCCTCGCGCCTGCGTCCGACGCCCTTCTCGTAGCCGAGCGACTCCGAGACGACGTAGGAGGTCGCGATCGGCAGGATCGCCGCGGCGAGCAGGCTCGCGCCGAGCAGGCCGACCCCGAACAGCACCTCGGCGTAGTGCCCAGCGAACGGTGTCAGTGCGCGTGCGGCATCCGCGGCCGAGGAGATGTTGTGGATGCCGTGCGTGAACAGCGTGGCACCGGTGGCGATAATGATGAACGAGGCGATCAGGTTCGCGAACACCGCGCCGGCGACCGCCTCGCGTTCCTCATGAGGGAGATCCTCCTCGCGCACGCCGCGCTCGACCACGGCTGACTGTAGGTAGAGCTGCATGTAGGGGGTGATCGTCGTGCCGGCAAGCGCGATCAGCAGCACGATGAAGGCCGAGCTGGAGTGCAAGTGGGGCACGACGAGCGCCTTGCCCACGTCGCCCCAGTGAGGGTGGGCGAGGATCGCCGCGATCGGGTAGCCGAAGAAGGGGATCGTGAACCAGATGAAGATGCGCTCGGCCGAGCGGTAGGAGCCGCGCACGATGATCAGCCAGATGCCCACCGCCGCGATCGGGACGGAGATCTGCACCGGAATGCCCGTCAGCCCCACCGCCGCGCCGATGCCGACGAAATCCGAGATGCAGATGCCGACGTTTGCGATCAGCACCGCGCTCGTGGCGAAGACCGACCAGCGGATGCCGTACTCCTCGCGCACGAGCTCGGCCAGGCCCTTGCCTGTGACGACGCCCATGCGCGCGGCCAGCTTCTGCACGATCGCCAGCGAGATCGTGATCAGGACCATCGTCCACAGCAGCGTGTAGCCGTACTTGGCGCCGACCGACGAATAGGTGGCGATCCCACCAGCGTCGTTGCCGGCGTTGGCGGCGATCAGCCCGGGACCGAGCAGGCCCAGGAAGGCGAACAGGCGGACGCGGCGAGAGCTAAGCGGCGCAGGCAGACGCGGTCGGCCACGCGTGGCCGACCGGATACGACGCATGACGGGCGGTACTCGGCCCCCCATCTGACTGACTGCCGAGGTTGTTCACGCGGGCCAGTCTATTCGCCGGCACGCCGCTGCGGACTTGCCGGGTGCGTTGTTGCGCCGCTCAGCTTAAAATTGGCCAAAGCAGGGTCAGGCCCTGCGCTAGTCCTCGCCGAGAAGGCCGAAGCGCCGGCGCCAACTGCGCGGGATCATCGCTGCGAGCAGGTCATCGACGGTCACGACGCCGAGCATCCGCCCGTTCTCGTCCGCCACAGGGATCGAGGTGAGGTTGTAGTCGGCCATCAGTCGCGCGACCTCCTCGAAGGACGCCTCGGGCGAGAGCCGGGGCGTTTCATGCTTGACGACCGACTCCAGCCGTCCAGCCGGATCGGCACGCAGGAGCGCGGCGACCGGCACGCTGCCTTCGAGTGAGTCCTGTGGCGAGCAGACGAAGATCGTGGTCAGCAGCTCAGCCGAGATGTCGCTGCCCCGCACGGCATTCAGTGCATCCTCGACAGAGGTCGAACCGCGCAGGAGGACGAAGTCGGGACTCATCAGACCACCGGCCTCGTCGGGGTCGTAGCCAAGCAGAGCACGGACCTTGACGCGGTGGCTGACCGGCAGTAAGGCGAGCACACGCTCACGCTGATCCTCGGCAAGCTCGCCCACGATGTCGGCAACGTCGTCGGGCGCTATGCGCGAAAGGATCTCGGCGACCTGTGCGTCCGGACGGTCCTCGAGGAACTCACGCTGGTGATGATCGTCGAGCTCCTCGAAGACGTCTGCCTCGAGCTCGCGGTCGTCCTCGCCGACGGCTTGGATGATCTCCTCGCCCTCGCGCCGTGACGCCGCCTCGACGAGATCCGCGATTTGCGCTGGGTGTAGCTTGGCCAGCTTCGGATGGGGAACGCGCAGCCGCACCGTCGGAACGTGCCCGACGAACGGCTCGACGCCCGCCCAGTCGAGAAAGTCGCCGGTTGCGATGTGCGCGCCGAGGCCCTTGGGGAGCAGACGGCGCAGCCCCCCGCGGGGTCCTGTGTTGACGCCAACCACGCGCCATGATCCGGCAACCAGTGCCAGCTCGATCTCGTTCGCGCGCACCAGGCGTGCACCCTCCACGTTGATCAGCTGGCGGTCCAGCAAATCGCGCCCCAGCAGGACCTCCTCGGGCCGGCGCTCGAAGTGGCGCAGGTCAAGCTTGGCCTTGCGCAACACGACGCCGCCGGGGCCGATGTCCGAGACGCGTTCGACGCCTAGATAGGAGGTTCGGCCGGCGACGCTGACCAGGAACCCGGTGATTGGCGGATAGCCGGCGCCACCCAGCCGGACGATCAGATCCTCGACCTTGCCAAGCCGCTCGCCGTCGGAGTCTCTCAGGGGGCTGCCGACCACAGAGGAGAGATGGAGAATTGGCGGTGCCTGTGCGGTGGCTGAGCTCATAGCGCCCATCGTAGGGAGTAAAGCCTTACCGCCCTACCCGGCCTGCGGGTAGGAGGCGGTCCTAATCGCCCGCCAGGCTGGTGGGCAGCGGCTGCCCTCGCGGCGGCGGGTCGTCGAGCAGCAGCCGGGGGACCGTCACGGGCGCCAGGCCGCGCTTGCGCAGCCCCTGGATGATCGCCGGCAGTGCCGCGATCGTCTGCGAGCGATTACCGCCCGCGTCGTGCATCAGGATGATCGCGCCGGGATGGGCACCGGCGAGCGCGTTTTGCACGATCGCTGCGACACCGGGCGTCCGGTAGTCCTCGGTGTCGGTTGACCACAGGACCATCAGCAGTCTCAGCTTGCGCAGCAACCTGAACGTGGTCGCGTTGAACGAGCCATAGGGGGGACGGAACAGGCGGGGCCGCGGCCCATCGAGCAGTTCGATGCGGGCTATCTGTTCGGCGAGCTGTTCGTGCTGGTCGTGCGCTGAGAGGGTCGCGAGCATCGGGTGTGTCTCAGTGTGGTCGCCGATCACGTCTCCAGAGTGAAGCTCCGCGACCGTGCCTGCCGAGAAGTACCGCTCCTCCTCGCCGATCGCGAAGAACGTGGCGTGTACGTGCAACCTGTTGAGCGTCGCCACGAGCTGTTGGGTATAGGGGCCGGGACCGTCGTCGAAGGTGAGCGCGAGCTCGTTGCCCTTCTTGCCGCCGCTTACCACCGCGGGTGTGTAGGCCAGCACGGAGTCAATCGCCTTTTCTTCGGCTTTGTGGGTGAGCGCTTCCTGCTCGGCCAGAGTCGGTTTCGCGACGGCGGCCGCATGGCTTGCGAGGGGGTTCGGCTTAGCGCGATGGGAGCCGCCGTGCGAGTTGATCGCCGTGATCAGCAGGGCTCCAAGCGCCAGCAGCGCGAGGCCGGCTATCGCGCGGCGGCGGCGAAACTGCTTGTGATCCCCGACATCCATTGGAAGACTCCTAAGAGACTGCTTGAGGGCCGAGCAGCTTATCGAGAGGGCCAGCGAACGATCTATGTTGACTCTGTTCTCGTGTTGCCATTCTGGATCTCGATCGGTGTGCTTTCGCTCGTTCAGGGTGCCCTTGTGGCCATCCCGGGTCATGGACCGCGCGTAATGCTCACGCGGCTACACGGCCGCCGGTGGGCGGCGATCCCGCCGCTGTCGGTAATCGGTTTCGTATTTGTGGCGCGTGGGGCCGAAGGACTCAGTGCGCAGGGGCTCACCTACCTGGCCCTGGTCGCGGTACCGCTGCTGGCCGCGCTTGCCTTGGGATGGCTGGGGGGTGCTGCCCGTGCGCGTCCAGTACGGGCGTTGCTCATCCTGCCGCTATTCGCACTCGCGTGGCTTGACCGCGGCGGCCTGGCGGGGGAGGGGGCGGCGTTCGTCATGGAGGCGCTCAGCTGCGTAGCACTCGGTGTGCTGTTCGCAGCCGTCACGCCCCCGCGCTGGCTGGCGGTGGGCATAGTGGCGATGGCGGCGGCGGATACGGCACTTGTCGTATCCGACCTATTGCAACGCCCGAACGACGCGCTCAACGCCGCCCACCCGGTGGCGGGCCTGCCGCGGCTTCAGAGCGTGGTTTTCGGCTCGGCGGTGATGGGCTACGGCGACCTGTTTGTCGCCGCGCTGCTCGGGGCACTGCTCGCCGTCACCGTAGGGCGCTGCACGCAGAGGCATGCAGCCGCACTCGCAGCGTTGCTGGGGCTGGGCTTCGACCTGTTGTTCTTCCTGGTGGACGAGCTGCCGGCCACGGTGCCCGTGGCGCTCACGCTGGTTTTCGTGGTGCTCAAGCGGCGGAGGTCGTCTCGGAGAAGGGCAGCGCGGGTGGCTGGGCTGCCTGCCCAGCGAGCACCGGCTCGGTCGGCTCGGGTTCCAGCCGGGCGGTGAGTGAGCGCGCCGAGGAGTCGATCGGCACCGGCGTCGCCAGCTCCCGGTCGGAGGAGGCGCCGCGCCAGCTCGATGCGTCGCACTGCGGGGATCACCCCTCGCTCGAAGGAGCCGATCGCCTTGTTGTACGCGTTCACCGCCGAGTCGAGCTGGCGACCGACCTTCGCGAGCGGGTCGATGAAGCGAGCCAGCCGGCGGTGAAGCTCCCGGGCAGACTCGGCGATCTCCCGCGCAGACTCAGCGATCTGCTCCTGGCGCCATCCGTAGTGCACAGCTCGCAGCAGGGCGATAAGCGTGGTCGGGGTGGCCATCAGCACGTGTTGATGGACTCCGTACTCGATCAGCGAGGGGTCCTCGGCGAGGGCAGCGAGATAGTTGCCATCGGAGGGGACGAACATGACGACGAGGTCGGGGGTGCCGTCGAACTGGCGCTGGTAGCCCTTGGAGGCGAGCTTGGTCACGTGTTCACGCATCTGCCTGGCGTGGAGCGCGAGCTGGAACTCACGCTCCTTGTCGGTGGTGGCCTCCAGGTGCGCGAAGAAGGCCTCACCTGGGAACTTCGAGTCGACCACGATCACCTTCTCGCCGGGAAGGCGAACGAGCACGTCAGGCCGCAGGCGGCCGTCGTCGGTGTTGATCGTTGACTGCTCGAGAAAGTCACAGTGGTCCACCATGCCCGCCATCTCGATCACGTTGCGCAACTGGATCTCCCCCCAAGAGCCGCGCGTGGAGGGGCGCTTGAGCGCGGAGGCGAGGTTGCCGGTCTCCTGGCGCAGGGTGCCGACCCCCTCGTGCAGCTGGCGGACCATCGCGGAGAGCTGACCCTGGGACTCCTTGCGCTCACGCTCGAGGCGGCCGATCTCGCTCTCCATCTTGCCCAATTTCTCCTGAACCGGCTGCACGAGGCCCTTGATCTCCTCAGAGCGCTTGGCCATCTCGCTGGAAGCGCGCTCCTCCTCGGCGCGACGCGCCTCGGCGAGCCGCTGCGTCAGCGAATCGCCGGTCTGCTTGAGGACGTTGACGGACATCGACTTCAGTTCGTCGCGCAGGCGCTCGCGGTTGGGCTTGAGAACCGCGGCTGCACCGGCGGCGCCGAGGATGAGTCCGATCAAGATTCCGAGAAGCAGCAGCACGACGGTCATCACCTTCCAGACTGGCGGATGGGGACGAACAAAAATGACATGAGCGCCGGACGCGAAGCCCTCGCACTGGGTCAAGCACGAGACCGCGGAGAAACTTCAGCGAGCTGCCAGCCGGCTTCTTCGCTGAGGTTCTAACTATCTGATCTAAAACTCCTCAGATCTGCTCCCAACGCTTGCTGCGGGAAGTCTCGGAGTTTTCGGACAGTTCTTAAGCGGCGCGGAGCGGCGCGAGCGCCTGATACTGCGTGGCGGCCTGTTCGAGGATGCCCAGCATCACCGGCGCGGCTGGCACGAGGCGGGCGCCCGCGGGCAGCGCGGCGATCACCTGCCGCACGGGCGGCGCGGGCGACAGCGTGCGGATGGTGATGTCCTCGCGCACGACCGACAGCGCGAGCTCGGGGATCAACGCGACGCCGACGCCCGCCGCCACGAGGCCCTGGACGGTCTGATAGTCGTCTGACTCGAACGACACATTCGGCTCGAAGCCGGCGGCGTGGCACGAGCGCACGACGTGACGCGCGCAGGGGCTCGAGCGCGAGGTCTGCACCCAGGCTTCCTCACGCAAGTCCTCGAGCCGAAGCTTCCCCTTGCCAGCGAGCGGGTGCTCGCCTGGCAGTGCCAGGTACATTGGATCCTCGAGCAGCCCGGCGCGGGTCACGTCCTCTTGCAGGGGGGTCTCGCCGGCGAACTCGAACAGCAGCGCCAGATCCAGTTCGCCGGCACGCAGGCGCGGCGCGATCTGCTCGGGCTCGCCCTCAGTCAAGGTCAGCTCGACGCCGGGGTAGCTGGAGCGGAACGTTGCGATCGCCTGGGGCATCAAGGTGGCCCCAGCCGTCGGGAAGGACGCCACGCGCAGGCGCCCGCCGCGCAGGCCGGCGATCTCCGAGAGAGCTGCTTCGGCTGCCTCCAGGCCCGCGAGGATGCCCTCGGCGTGCCCGACGAGCATCTGACCCGCCGCGGTCAGGCTCACTCCGCGGGGGTGACGCTCGAGCAGGGTCATGCCCGTCTCGGCCTCGAGCGTGGCGATCTGCTGAGAGATCGCCGATTGCGTGTAGGACAACGCCTCGGCCGTGGCCGAGATCGAACCGCGGTAGGCGACCTCCTTGAGCACCTTCAGCCGGGCTGTACTAAGCATAAGTACAACTTATATCAGCGATCACGAGTTTCACTAGGACTGATGGCAGGAGCCTGCCAGCATAGGGGCGAACCTCTTTTGAGTCCAGTTCTTTGCCGGTGCTCCCGGCCCAGCCGAGGTAAGGAGAAGCCATGCCAGTCAAGATCATCGTTTCCTACGACGGCACCGCCAACGAGGACGACGCGGTCGCCCTTGGCCGGCACTTCGCCGGCGCTGGCGCCCAGGTGTCGCTGGCCTATGTCCGCCACGTGTCCGAGCCCGATAGCGCGCGTGAGGACATCGCCCAGCACGAGGCCCTGGCGCTGCTCGAGCGCGGCGCCCAGCTGCTCGGCGACCCGGCTGCCCCCAAGCACGCTGTCACCGACCGCTCCACCCCGGAGGGCCTGGCGGCGCTGGCAGAGCGCGAGGGCGCTGAGGTGATCGTCTTCTGCTCGGACTCACACACCGCCAAAGGACACATCGCGATCGGCAACTCCGCCGGGCGCCTGCTCGAAGGGGGTAAGACGGCGGTCGCGATCTCGCCGGTCGATCTCGCCGAGAGCAACCTGTCCATCCAGCGGATCGTCGCCGTTGGGGATGGCGAGGGTGGCGCGCGGGAGACCGCCGGGGCGCTGGCCGCCGCCCTGGGAGCGAGCGTCGCACCGGTCGCCAACGACGAAGCGGACCTGCTCGTGATCGACTCGCGCCCGGAGGCCGGGCAGGGCCGGGTTTCACTCTCAGCCTCGGCTGCGCATCTGATCGAGATCGCCACCTGTCCGGTGCTGGTCTTGCCCCGTGGCGTCACGCTGCAGTTCGCTCGCACGCACGCCGCAGCGACGGTGTAGCGCGGTCAAAGTTCCGCGGGCCGCGGCCGGATCTCAGCGAATCCTCCGGCCGCAGCCCCGCGTCCGCAGGTAGCGCGCGAGCGCGCCGGCGAAGTCCAGGGCGCCACCGGCGAGGTGGCCTGCCGGGCCGGTCCACAACCACCTCTCAAAACGCTTCGCCAGGTGGGGGGTGTAAGGACGGGTTCTCACGGGGCGGCACGGTATCGTGGCGGGCGTGCCCGTAGCCGTGAAGACCACCGTCACTGAGCTTCCAGAGTCGCGCGTGCGCGTGCGCGTGGAGGTTCCGGCGAGAGAGGTCGAGGGACGCGTCGAGCACAGGGCGCGCCAGCTCGGGCGTGAGCTGAAGCTCCCCGGCTTCCGCAAGGGGAAGGTGCCCGCTCCGCTTGTGCTGCAGCGTGTGGGTCGCGAGGCCGTGCTGGAGGAGGCAGTACGTGACACCCTCTCGAGCTGGTACACGGACGCGATCGAGACCGCCGGAATCGTTCCGGTAGGCGACCCGAAGGTCGAGCTTGGAGACCTTCCGCCGCAGGGAAAGGCACTCGAGTTCTCGATCGAGATCGGTGTGCTGCCGAAGGCCGCGCTTGGCGGCTATGAGGGCTTGGAGGTGCCGCGCCGCGAGCCCGTCGCCGAGCAGGAGCAGATCGACCGCGAGGTCGAGGGGATGCGCGAGCGCTTGGCGCGCCTGGAAACCGCCGCGCGCCCCGCCGCGCAGGGCGACTTCGTCGTGATCGACTATCTCGGATCGCTGCGCGCTGGCGGCGGCACAGAGGCTCAGGTTGGCTCAGACACGGCCGGGCGCGGCGAGCGCCTGGAGCCCTTCGAGGGCGGCGAAGGCCGCGATCAGCTCGTTGAGCTCGGCGGCGGCAACCTGATCCCCGGCTTCGAGGAGCAGCTCACCGGGGCGAGCGCCGGCGAGGAGCGCGTCCTCGCGCTGACGTTCCCCGCCGACTACCCGGCTGAGCAGCTCGCCGGCCGTGACGCCGTTTTCGACGTAACCGTCAAGGAGGTCAAGCGCAAGGAGCTTCCGCCGATCGACGACGACCTCGCGATCGACGCCGGCTTTGACAGCATCGACGAGCTGCGCGAGGACATCAGCGCGCGTTTGATCGAGGCCGACGAGGCGCGCGCCGAGGCCGAGTTCCGCGAGGCGGCGCTCGACGCCGCCGTCGCCGGGGCGAAGGTCCCCGTCACGCCGGCGCTCGTCGAGGCGCGGGCGAAAGAGATGTGGGAGCGGATGCTGCATTCGCTCTCCCACCGCGGAATCTCGCGCGAGGCCTACCTGCAGATCGCCGGGCGCACCGAAGCGGAGATCCTCGCCGATATGTCTGCCGACGCCGAGACGGCGCTGCGCCGCGAGGCCGTGCTCACGGCGATCGTTGCCGCCGAGCAGATCGAGCCTTCCGAGGAGCAGCTGCTCGAGGCGATCGCACCGGCCGCCGGGCGCGAGGAGGTCGAGCCCGTCAAGCTGCTCGAGGACCTGCGCTCGGCCGGGCGCCTCGACGAGCTGCGCGAGGATCTGGCGGCGCGGCTGGCGGTCGAGCTGATCGCCGATCGTGCGACTGCGATTACACCGGCGCAGGCGCAGGCGCGCGAGCAGCTGTGGACGCCTGAGCAGGATCCCGAGGGCGAGCCCGGCCGCCGCCGGCTCGGCGGCGGCGGCGCCTGGCAAGCTATGGACCCCCAGCGATTCATGACCGGCGAGCTAGCCTCTTAGAGGAATCCGGGCAACGAAGCGAAACCAAGGCGAGGAATATGAGCCCACTTGTTCCAATGGTTGTCGAGCAGACCTCGCGAGGCGAGCGTGCGTTTGACATCTACAGCCGCCTGCTCAACGAGCGCATCATCTTCCTGGGCACGCCTGTGGACGATCAGATCGCCAACCTGATCGTCGCCCAGCTCTTGCACCTGGAGTCCGAGGACCCCGAGAAGGACATCTCGATTTACGTCAACTCGCCCGGTGGCTCGGTCTACGCGGGGCTCGCGATCTACGACACGATGCAGTTCGTCAAGCCCGACGTGCAGACGATCTGCGTCGGGATTGCGATGTCGATGGGGGCGCTGCTGCTAGCGGGCGGCGCGGAGGGCAAGCGGATGGCTTTGCCGAATGCCAAGATCTTGATCCACCAGGTCTCCTCGAGCTTCGAAGGCCAGGCCACGGACATCGAGATCCACGCGAAAGAGATCATCGACGTACGCGAACGGCTGGATGAGATCATCGCCAAGCACACGCACAAGGACCTCAAGGACGTCAAAAAGGACACCGACCGCGACTACTTCATGAGCTCTGAGGAGGCGAAGGAGTACGGCATCATCGATCGCGTCATCTCCGAGCACTAGGGCGAACTGACCATGGCCAGGCCAACCGACTCCAACGAGCAGCTCCTCTGCAGCTTCTGCGGCAAGTCTCAGCGCCAGGTCAAGAAGCTGATCGCCGGGCCCGGGGTGTACATCTGCGACGAGTGCATCGACCTGTGCAACGAGATCATCGACGAGGAGCTCTCCGCGCCGCCGGCGTTTGACCTCGAGAACCTGCCCAAGCCGCGTGAGATCTACGGTGTGCTCGACGAGTATGTAGTGGGGCAGGATCCCTCCAAGCGCACCCTGTCGGTCGCCGTGTACAACCACTACAAGCGCGTCCAGATGATGATGTCCGGTGACACGGACATCGAGTTGCAGAAGTCGAACATCCTGCTGCTTGGTCCCACCGGCTGCGGCAAGACGCTGCTCGCCCAGACGCTGGCGCGGATCCTGAACGTGCCATTCGCGATCGCCGATGCCACGGCGCTGACGGAGGCGGGTTACGTCGGCGAGGACGTCGAGAACATCCTGCTCAAGCTGATCCAAGCCGCTGACTACGACGTGAAGAAGGCCGAGACGGGGATCATCTACATCGACGAGGTCGACAAGATCGCGCGCAAGGCGGACAACCCGTCGATCACGCGCGACGTGTCAGGGGAGGGCGTGCAGCAGGCGCTGTTGAAGATTCTCGAGGGCACGCAGGCCTCAGTGCCGCCGCAGGGTGGGCGCAAGCACCCGCACCAGGAGTTCCTGACAATCGACACGACCAATGTGCTGTTCATCTGCGGCGGTGCGTTTGCCAACCTGGACAAGGTGATCGAGCGGCGGATCGGGCACAAAGGCGTCGGCTTCGCCGCTGCAATCGAGGCCAAGGCCGAGCGTGACACGGGCGAAGTGTTCGAGCACTGCCTGCCCGAGGATTTGATCGAGTACGGGCTGATCCCGGAGTTCATCGGCCGGTTGCCGGTGGTCTCGGCGGTGCACCAGCTGACGAAGGAGGATCTCGTCTCGATCCTGACCGAGCCGCGCAACGCGCTGGTCAAGCAGTTCCAGCGCTTCTTCTCCTTCGACGGCATCGAGCTGGTCTTCTCCGAGGACTCGCTCACGGCGGTCGCTGAGAAGGGGCTGGAGCGCGAGACCGGCGCCCGCGGCCTGCGCTCGATCATCGAGGAGATTCTGCTCGAGGTCCAGTTCGAGCTGCCCTCGCGCCGCGACGTGAAGAAGTGCGTCGTCACCAAGGAGACCGTCGAGAAGGGGCTGACCCCGACGCTTGTGACCGAAGCTGCGCCCGAAGACGCGCAGGACTCCGCGCCGCGCGAGCAATCGGCCTAGCGCGCCGCGCGCCGATCGCTAGTATCGCCCTGTGTCCAAGTCCAGGCAGTTGGAGCAGAGCTCCTCGCGCGTAAAGAGCACCGTCGGTGCCGTGCCGTGGCTGGTGCTCGCGCGCGGGGCGATGATTCTCGGCAAGCGCTGGAACGCTTTGTCTGCGAAGGAGCGTGCGCGCCTGGCTGAGCTCGTGCGCGAGTCGCACGGGCGCGTCGGCAACCTGAGCGTCAAGCAGCGCTTGGAGCTACGGAAGCTGGCCGGCAAGCTCGATCTCAAGGGGGCGGCCGGCGAGCTCACCTCACTGTGGCGCGGTGGGCGCTCACGGCGCGGGCGCAAGCGCCACTAGGCTGCTGAGAAGCTGCGCTGTAGCGGACACGAGGAGAACACCCTGAGATGACCGACGAGGACCTCGACAAGCTTTCCACGCACGAGCTTCACGACCGCGCCGTGCGCTACGCCGAGCACCACGTCGACGTCAAGTTCTTCTGGTCGCTGCTCGAGTACATCCCGGTCGCTGAGAAGCTCAGCGGCGACGAGGGCGAGGCCGACTACGACATTCAGTCCTCCAAAGGGCTGATCTCCGACGCCGTTCACAGCGGCGACGGCAAGCTAGGCGAAGCGCTTCGCCCTGTGTTCATCGACTACCTGCGCAAACACCCCGACGCGTAGTGCCTAGCGCCAGCTGGACCGAGGCCCAAGCGGAAGCGCACCTGCGCTCGCTCGAGCTGTTCGGGATGCGCTTTGGTCTGGACCGGATGCGGCGAATGATGACCGTGCTCGGCTCGCCCCAGCAGCGCTACGACTGCATTCACGTGCTCGGCACGAACGGGAAGACCTCGACAACGCAGATGACCGCCGCGATCCTCGAGCGCCACGGCCTGCGCACCGCGACCTACACCTCACCGCACCTCATCTCCTATCGTGAGCGCCTGCAGGTCGGTGAGCGCGATCTCAGCGGCGAGCGCTTCGCCGCGGCGATCGAGCGCGCGGCGTGGGCCGCCGAGCGCGTCAACCGCACGCTCGCCGGCGACGACCACGTGACGCAGTTCGAACTGCTCACGGCCGCCGCGCTGTGGGAGATCGCCGAGCAGGATGTCCAGGTGGCCGTGATCGAGGCCGGCCTCGGCGGCCGCTACGACGCGACGTCCGTGATCGACGCGAAGGTGACCGCGTTGACGAACGTCTCCCTCGAGCACACCCGCTGGCTCGGACCGACCGTGCACGACATCGCCGAGGAGAAGCTCGCCGTGCTCGCACCCGGCGCGACGCTGGCGTTGGGCGCTGGCCTGGCCACCGATGCGCGCTCCGTGGCTGAGCGTGTGGCTCGCGAGCGTGGCGCACAGCTCGTCGTGGCGCCGAGCGTCGACTCAGCCGGCCCGACGCTGGCCGCGCGCGGCGCTTTCCAGCAGCGCAACTTCGCGCTCGCGCGGCTGGTCGCGGAAACCTACCTGCGCGGCGCGGGGATCGAGCCCGGCGAGCGCGCAGTGCGCGAGGCGGCCGCAGCGACTGAGGTGCCTGGGCGCCTGCAGGTCGTCTCGCGCGACCCGCTGACCATCCTCGACGGCGCGCACAACCCCGACGCTGTGCGCGCGCTTGTGGAGACGCTCGATGAAATCGCTCACGGCCGGCCGCTGGCGCTCGTACTCGGAGTGCTCGAGGACAAGGACGCCGCGGGCATGCTCTCCTCGCTGCTCAGCGTATGCGAGCGCGCCTGGTTCACGGCTCCTCCGAGCTCTCGCGCGCTCTCGCCGGCGGCGCTTCAGTCACTGGCCCGCCAGCTCGGCTTTGGTGAGGTCGCCTGCGAGCCCCGGCCGGAGCGCGCGCTGCGGGACGCCCAGCGCTGGGCGCGCGAACGCCACGGCGCGGTGCTCGGCACGGGCTCCGTCTACCTGGTCGGCGGCTTGCTCGGGACGCTTGGCCTCCCGAGCACTGGGGAGGAGTCCCGCACGGGCCGGCGAAGGGCGGCAATATGAACGACGACGGTCCTTCCGTTCTCACCATGATCGGCGCGGTGGCGCTGATAGTCGCGCTTGTGATCTTGGTCTTCTTTGCAGCCGGTTACGGATTCGGCCGGTTGTTTCTCTAAACTCGACCGCCCCATGCTTACCCAAGGATCGATCCCGCCGGGCAAGTCCTCACCTCGCGGGTCATTGGTGTGGGCGCTCCAGGGAGACCACCGGTGACGCTCGCCTACTTCGGCATCGAAAGCAGCGGCCTGAACCTGACCATCGACCTGCTGATCCTATTCGTCGTCGTCCTGTATCTGGCGCTGATCTACTGGACCTACGCCGACGCCCGCCGGCGGATCTTCGATCCGATGCTCATCGGTTGCGCCACGGCAGCCTCGCTGTTCCCTTTCGTGGGCACGATCGTCTACATGATCCTGCGGCCCCCGGAGTACCTGGAGGACGTGCGCGAGCGCGAACTGGAGATGCAGGCGGCCGAGGCGCGGCTGCATGAGCTCGATCATGGGCTGTGCCCGCACTGCGACTATCGGGTGGAGCGCGACTTCATCCGCTGCCCAAGCTGCTTGCGCAAGCTCAAGGAGCGCTGCGTGAGCTGCTCGCGTCCGCTGGACCAGGCTTGGACCATTTGCCCCTACTGTGAGACCGAGGTAGCCGGCGCCACCGCTGCTGCTCGCCGCACGCGTCGCAGGCGTGCCTCAACCGAGAGCGACTTGACGGATCCCAGCCGGCCGTTTGCCTCCGAGGAGGAGGATGCCGCCGGAGAGGAGACGGCGGCGCTCGGGCCGCGCGGGACCGGTCGGGCCAGTCGCCCTGGCGGTCGTCCGCGTCCCATCTCCTGATTACTCGCCAACTCGAGCAAAGGAACCTATGGACCGCACCTTGATCCTTGTAAAGCCTGACGCCTTCGCTCGCGGGCTGACGGGTGAGATACTCGCCCGCTTCGAGCGTAAGGGGCTTCAGATCGTGGCGCTTCGCAGCATGACCCTCGGCCGCGAGCTGGCCGAGCGCCACTACGCAGAGCACTCCGAGCGTCCTTTCTTTGGCGAGCTTGTTCGACTTCATCACCTCCGGGCCGGTCGTGGCGATGGTCCTGGAGGGCCCCGAAGCCGTCAAGGCGGCGCGCCAGGTGATCGGCGCGACCAACCCACTCGAGGCCGCCACCGGCTCGATCCGCGGCGATTTCGCGACTGAGATGGGCGCGAACATGGTGCACGGCTCGGACTCCGCAGAGTCCGCTGCCCGCGAGGCCGGCCTGTTCTTTCCCGACTCCTAGCCACCGTCGCCGAGTCGCTTTCACTCGTCCTCGCCTCGGGCTCGCCGCAGCGGCGAGAGCTGCTGTCGCGCCTGGGCGTTCCGTTCACGATCAGGGTGTCCGGCGCACAGGAGCTGGAGCAGGGCGAGGATCCCGCAGCGGTGGCCGTGGAGAACGCGCTGCGCAAGGCGCGCGCCGCGCTTGGCTCGGGAGCGGGCGAGGAGCCGGAGGCGATCCTCGGCTGCGACACGATCGTTGTGCTGGATGGTGTGATCTACGGCAAGCCGCCCGATGCGCAGGCGGCACGCGAGACGATCGCGGCGCTGGGCGGACGCACGCACGAAGTGATCAGCGGCCTGGCGCTGCTGCTCCCGCGGGAAGAGCGCACGGCTGTCGCACGGACCAGGGTGACGTTTCGCCTCCTCGACGAGCGGCTGCTGGAGTGGTATGTGGGCACGGAGGAGTGGCGCGGGCGCTCGGGTGGCTATGCGATCCAGGGCGCCGGCGCTAAGCTCGCGCTCGCGGTTGAGGGCGAAGAGGAGAACGTCGCCGGCCTGCCGCTCGCCGTCCTGCTCGACGTCTATCCCGAGCTTCTTTTCGCCTGCAAATAAGCTCGCAACCCTGTCGGCGGCTGTGGGGCGTTCGCTACACTGGCCCGCGGGTATGGCCCGGATGCGCGCCGCCCGCGAAGCGTGGCGCTAGGCGGCGGCGCGTGAGCGAATCCAAGCGTGTCCTCTCTCAATATATGGGCATCTTCAGCTATCTGACTGGATTCGGCGGCCGGGACATGGCGGTCGACCTGGGCACGGCAAACACACTTGTGTACGTGCGCGGGCGCGGGATCGTGCTGTCTGAGCCGAGCGTCGTGGCGATCGACTCGCGGACCGGCGAAGTTCATGCGGTCGGCATCGAGGCAAAGCGCATGCTCGGTCGCACCCCCGGCACGATTCAGGCGATACGACCGCTCAAGGACGGCGTGATCGCGGATTTCGACGTGACCGAGCAGATGCTGAGGCACTTCATCCAGAAGGTCCACCAGAATCGCTGGGCGCACCCCCGCGTTGTGGTGTGTGTCCCCTCGGGAGTCACCGGAGTCGAGAAGCGCGCGGTCGAGGAGGCCTGTCTGTCGGCGGGCGCACGTACCGCATATCTGATCGAGGAGCCCATGGCGGCTGCCATCGGAGCCGGGCTGCCGGTCGGAGAGCCCACGGGCTCGATGGTGGTGGACATCGGCGGTGGCACCTCGGAGGTCGCCGTTATCTCGCTCGGCGGAATCGTCGTATCCCAATCGATCCGCGTCGGCGGCGACGAGATGGATGAGGCGATCATCAATTACGCAAAGCGTGAGTACAAGCTGCTCATCGGCCAGCAAACTGCTGAGGAGCTGAAGCTCGAGATTGGCTCGGCCTGTCCGATGGAGGAGGAGCTGCAGGCGGAGATTCGCGGGCGCGACATGGTCTCAGGTCTGCCCAAGACCGTCGTGCTGACGAGCGAGGAGATTCGCCAAGCGCTGGAAGAACCGCTGAACCAAATCATTGAAGCGGTCAAGGAGACGCTCGACCGTACACCTCCGGAGCTGGCTTCGGACATCATGGACCGCGGCATCATGCTGGCCGGCGGTGGCGCGCTGCTGCAACGCCTGGACGAGCGCCTGCGCGAGGAGACCCAGATGCCTGCGCACCTGGCTGAGTCGCCGCTGACCTGCGTGGCGGTTGGCTCAGGACGGTCGCTCGAGGAGTTCGAGGCGATCCACCGCTCAAACCGCCGCTCGCGCAACAGGCGGCGCCGGTGAGGGTGCAAAACGGGCAGGCAGAGCCGCGAGATGCTCTGCCGAGGTACTCTTGAGAACCTGTCCTGGGAGGCTCGTACGCTCTTGTCGGGATGGGTTCTTTCCCTTGAAGCCTTCGGAAGGTCCTGATCGGTGTACGACAAGACGGTCCGGCGTCGGCGTGCGGTGCTTGTGCTGCTCGTCGTGCTCTCCCTGATACTGCTGAGCGCCTACTTCGGTGAGGCCTCGAGCGGCGGCCTGCACTCGGTGCAGCGCGGCTTCTTGACCGTCGTCTCACCAATCCAGGACGGCGCCAACAAGGCGCTGAAGCCGGTGCGTGACCTGTTCGGCTGGTTCGGTGACACGCTCCACGCCAAAAGCCAGCTGAGCGAACTGCGCAAGCAGAATGACAAACTGCGCAAGGAAGTAGTCGCGGACCGGGCCAATGAACACGGCTACCACGAACTGGTCGGTCTCCTGCGTCTGGATCAGCTGAAACTGGACAGCTACCGGCCGGTGACGGCCACGGTGGTCGGCAAGTCGCCGAACATCTGGTACTCGACGGTCTGGATCGACAAGGGGACCTCCTCGGGCGTTCAGAAAAACGACCCTGTGGTCAACGCCGAAGGGCTGGTCGGCAAGGTCGCCCAGGCCGCCTCCGACGGCGCTGTGGTCGATCTCATCACCGACAGCGAAGTCGGCGTCTCCGCGCGGATCAACGGGACGGGCGCGACCGGCGTGGTGCAGCCCAAGGTCGGTGAACCGAACGATCTGGTGTTGCAGTACCTGCCGGCCAACACACAGGCCAACCGGGGCGAATACATCGTCACCTCCGGCACCGTGGCCAGCCCGGACGACTCGCTCTATCCGCCGGGAATTCTGATCGGGCAGGTGAGCTCAGTTGATGAAGAAAGCGCGTACAAGTCGGTCAACGTGCATCCGCTGGCCGACCTGCACAATCTCGACATTGTGCAGGTGCTCACGCATACGCTCAGCAGCAAGCCGGGGCGTCTGACGAGCCTTCAGAGCGGGTTCTCGAGTGGCTCTCAGACGGGTGCCGGCGGCGGTGAAAGCAGCCAGCTCGCCTCGACGGGGGCCGGTGGATGACGCTCTCGGGTTCTTTGGTCGCTCGCATCGCGGTGCTCGTGGTGGTCGTCGTGCTCGTGCAGACCGGTGTGATCTCTGAGGTCCCGGTGTTCGGAGTCGTCGTCGATCTGTCGCCGCTGGTGGTGGCCTTCGTCGGCTTGCTGTGTGGTTCGACGCTCGGAGCTGCGACCGGATTTGCGCTCGGTCTGCTCGTCGATCTCGCGCTGGTGCAGACGCTGGGCGTAACCTCGTTGATCTTCACGCTGATTGGCTACTGGAGCGGGCGCTTGCGGGAGCTGCGCGACCCCCAGGCCACGTTGACCCCGCTGCTGGTGGGCGCCGCGGCCTCAGCGCTCGCGACGGTGGGGTACTCGCTGATGGAGTTCCTGCTCGGGGTGGACGCTCCGGTCAGCCTGGAGCTGCTTCGCCAGATCGCGCTGGGAGTCGTCGTGAACACGATCGTCGCGCTGCCGATCTGGGCATTCGTGCGCCGCAGCCTCGAGCCGAGCCTGCCCGACGATCCCCGCCGCCGCCGCAGGCGCGCGTACACGACAGGCGGACTGAGCCCCCTCTCGCGCGCATGAGCACCCCGATCGAACGCGTCCAGCCGAGTGATCCGCGCGTGCCACCGGTTTCTCCGCAGATGGCGCTGCGGGTGGCGGTGCTGGGGGGTGTGGCAATGGTGATGTTCGCGATCATCTTCTTCCGCCTGTGGTTCTTGCAGGTGCTCTCCGGGGAACAGTACGTGGTGCAGGCCAACGCCAACCGCGTGCGCGACCTGCCGACCGCAGCGCCGCGCGGGCAGATCCTGGATCGCACGGGTCAGGCGATCGTGAGCAGCCGCACGACCAACGCCGTGCAGATCGTGCCGAGCCTGCTGCCCAAAGCAGTCAAAGTCCAGGCTGCGGAATACCAAACCGAACTGAGCAAGGCGCAGGCAGCGTTCCTCGCCACCGACGAACAGCTCTCCTCGCTCGAGAACGAGCTGAGCACAGCTCGCGCTCGGGTGAGCGTGGCCCAGAGAGGGGAGCTCCGCCGGCTACGCAGGGCAGACCACCTGCGGACGGTGCCTGTGCCGCCCTTGCCCCGCTCGGCCGTTGCCGGGGCGAGCCTGTTCCGGCGCTTGGGTGAAGTCGTTGGTTTGAGCCCGCACACGATTGACGAACGCGTGGTCGTGGGAATCGACACCACCCCGTATGCGAACGTGACGATCAAGACCGACGCCGGCAGGGGTGCGCTGACGGTCCTCGCCGAGCGCCAGAGCGAATTTCCCGCCGTGGTCCAGCAACCGGTGTCGATTCGCGTCTATCCATATGGCGAAATGGCGGCACAGGTGCTTGGCCACGTCGGCCAGATCTCCAAAGAACAGCTGAAACTGCGTCCCTTCCGCGGCGTCCAGCAGGGCACGGTCGTTGGACAGGAAGGCCTCGAGTACTACTACGACCGCTACCTGCGAGGAAAGGCGGGAGTTCAGCACGTCGAGGTCAACGCGGCTGGCACAACACAGCCGAGCAGCATCAAACCAACGCCGCCACTGGCGGGACGCAGCCTCAGGGTGACACTCGATCTCGGCCTGCAGCGGGAGGGGGAAAAGGCACTCCTAGAAGGGATTGAACGGGCACGGGCAGGCGGAAAACCCGCCGTGGCGGGTGCGTTCACGGCGCTTGACCCGCGCAACGGCCAGGTCCTGGCGATGGGCTCCTACCCGTGGTTTGACCCGAACAAGTTCGCCAAACCGCTGACTAACTCCGAATACGCCGCGCTGCAGGGCGCGAGCAGTGGCAGCGAAGCCCCGGCCCCGTTGACCAACAGGGCCGTTAGCGGCACCTACCCCACCGGCTCGACATTCAAGCCGATCACCGCGATGGGGGCGCTCGAAGGCGGGGTCCTCGATCCGAACGCGGCTCTTGGCTCCGGGCAATGCATCCAGGTATCTACCCAGCAGTTCTGTAATTCCGGGCACGCCGAATTCGGGGCGCTCGATCTCGTCAACGCGCTGCGCGTGTCCTCGGACACCTACTTCTTCGAAGTCGGCAAACTCGCTAACAGCCACGGCGACGTGATCCAGGAAATGGCGCGCAAGCTGGGGATCGGCGAGAAAACGGAAATCGATCTGCCGAGTGAGATCACGGGCATCGTCCCCGACCGCAAGTGGCGCGCGAGAGTGGCCGCGGAAGAGCTCGCGTGCGAGAACCGCCGGCACGTCAGTAGTTGCGGCATCTCCGATGGGCGCCCGTGGAGCGTCGGCGACAACATGCACCTGGCGGTTGGGCAGGGCGATCTGATCACCTCGCCGCTGCAGATGGCGGTGGCCTACTCGACGCTTGCCAACGCCTTCATGAACAACGGCAATGGCACTGTGGTTAGGCCGCATCTGGGGATGGAGATCGACGAATCAAGCGGGGGCTTGGTGCAGAGCCTGAGCGCCCCGCCGCTGCGCCACGTGCACCTGAATTACTCCGACTTGAGCCTCGTGATGGAAGGCATTCACGACGCCGCAAGCCAACCGGGCGGCACCTCTTTTGATGTGTGGAGTGGCTGGGATCAGGCTCAGCATCCCGTGTACGGCAAGACAGGCACCGCCCAGCACGGCACCTTGAGCGGCGGCTTTACTGAAGATCAGTCGTGGTACATGTGTTACGTGGCCGATCCCCACCGGCCGATTGTGATCGCAGTGACCGTCGAGCAGGGCGGCTTCGGCGCCGAAACGGCTGCCCCGATCGCCCGCCTGCTGGCCTCGCAGTGGTTCGGCAAGCCAAAGCGCTTCGTCGCCGGAAGCTCGAAAACGCTATAAGCCCGCTCAGCCCAATCCAGGCGCCCGAGCGCATCAAGGAAGCGAGCGAGCGCTCACCGCTGCAACTGCCGTTCGATCCGCTGTTGCTGCTCGCCGTAGTGGGACTCGGGATCGCCTCGGTGCTGACGCTCGGCGATGCCACGCGCGGACTCGTACCGGGCCAGCCCCATTACTACGTAGAGCGGCAGGCGGTCTATCTCATCGTCGGCGGTCTGCTGATGCTCGCCGTCTCGCGCCTGGATTATTCGCGACTGAGGCAGCTGAAAAATGGGATCTACGCGTCATTGATGCTGAGCATCCTGGCGGTGCTCGCTGCCGGGCACACCGTCAAAGGCTCGGTGCGCGCGATCAGCCTGCCGTTCTTCTCCTTTCAGGCGTCCGAGCTCGGCAAGGTGCTGCTGATCCTCGCGCTGTCGGCGCTCGTGGTCGATCGCGCGCGCCGGCTGCGTGAGCGCGACACCACGGCCAGGGTGATGCTCACCGCGTTGATACCCGCGATGTTCGTGATCGCCCAGCCGGATCTCGGCTCGGGCGTTGTCTACATGGTGATCGCGTTCGTGCTGCTGCTCGTGGCGGGCACGCCCGGGCGCCAGCTCGCCCAGCTGCTTGCGCTCGTCGCGATGTCGCTGACGTTTGTACTCGTCGGCGCACCCGCCGTCGGCATCCACGTGCTCAAGCCCTATCAGGTCGAACGGCTGACGGCCTTCATACACCCCTCCTCGAATATCAAGGCGATCCGGGAAAGCGAATCCAAGACAGGTGAACCCAATCCCCTCTACCAGCTGGAGGAGGCGAAGATCGCGATCGGCTCTGGGCAGAAGACAGGCCGGGGCGCGGGCGCTACGCAGGTGCCCCTCGGATACGTGCCGGAGAGTCACACCGACTTCATCTTCGCCGCGGTCGGCGAGCAGTACGGCTTCGTTGGCGCGGGGCTGGTGCTGTGCCTGTACGCGCTCTTGATCTCGCGGGCGTTGCGCATCCTTACGATGGCGAAGGACCTGTTCGGCTCGCTCGTGGCGGGAGGGGTAGCGGCTATGCTGATGTTTCAGGTGTTCGTCAACGTGGGAATGACCATTGGGATCATGCCCATTACCGGCGTTACGCTGCCGCTCATGAGCTATGGCGGCTCGTCGGTGATCACCACCCTGTTGGCGGTGGGCCTGCTGCAATCCATTTACGTGCAGGC
Organism: uncultured Solirubrobacterales bacterium; assembly: GCA_963817605.1. Lineage (GTDB taxonomy): Bacteria > Actinomycetota > Thermoleophilia > Solirubrobacterales > Solirubrobacteraceae > Palsa-744. The sequence goes on from CAWFOV010000002.1 coordinate 430,430, forward strand.
GCGCGCCTCAGCGGCACTGAAGGGCCGCGTGCCGATCTATTGAAGAACCTTCCGAAAACCCCAAGATTCCTCCTCAGTGCTCCTCAGCGATCACTGGGACGCGAGCTGAGGAGTTTTCGGACAGATACCCAAACACCAATGTCCGTCAACCACTCCCGATCGCCAGCTGTGAATGCGCCGCCGAGGATTCTCCTCCGGCCTTCACCCGCGCGGGAGAAGGCCGGCATCGATACCGAAAGACTGGATCACATTGAAAAAGCAAGTGCTTGTCAGCGTCGATCGCGCGGAGACGCGCGTGGCGCTCCTGGAGGCGACCGGAACGCCCGGCGCCTCACGTTCTGCCTCGGCTGGCCAGGGAAAGTCAACCCGGAGCCCTGCGCCACCGGCCGGTTCTCGCAAGCGTGCGAGCGGCTCTCTGCAGGCCGGATATCGCATAGCTGAGCTGTACCTGGAGCGCCGCGGAGGGCGCTCGATCGTCGGCAACATCTATAAGGGCAAGGTCGACAACGTGCTGCCTGGCTTGGAGGCAGCGTTCGTCGACATCGGTTTGGAGAAGAACGGGTTCCTGCACGTGGATGAGATCGTGCTGCCAGGCGTTGAGGCTCCCAAGCGAGGACGCGGAAGTGGCAGCGGGCGCAAGATCTCAGACCTGCTCGGGCCAGGGCAGGAGATCGTCGTGCAGGTCGTCAAGGACCCGCTGAAGACAAAGGGCGCGCGACTGTCAATGGAGCTGACGATCGCCGGGCGCTACATGGTCTATGCCCCGACGGGCGAGGGCGTGGGCGTGTCTCGCCGGCTGGAGGATCGCGAGCGCGAGCGCCTTCGCAAGCAGACCTCGGGCCTGGAGTTGGGCAGCGGCGGGGTGATCGTCCGCACCGCAGCCCACGGCGCCAAGCGCGAGGACTTCGAGCGTGAGCTGAAGTACCTGCACAAGCTGCACGAGGTGCTCGGCAAACGCGTCGAGGAAACGGTCGCCCCCGATCTCGTCTTCCAAGAGGCCGACCTGTCGGTGCGGGTGGTGCGCGACATCTTCTCTGCGCACTTCGAGCGGGCAATCGTCGACGACGAGCAGCAGTTCAAGCGTTTGGTGTCCTTCTTCACGCGCACCGCCCCCGAGCTGGTCGAGCGCGTCGAGCTGTGGGAGCAGAAGGAGCCGCTATTCGAGGCCTACGGCGTGGACAAGGCGATCGACGGCGTGCTGTCGCGGCGGGTGGACCTGCCGAGCGGTGGTTATTTGGTGATCGACTACGCCGAGGCACTGACCGTGATCGACGTCAACTCGGCGGTCGTTCATCGGCCGTGGCAAAGGCGCGGCGCTGGAGGACACGATCACGAAGACCAATCTGGAGGCCGCCGAGGAGGTCGTCAACCAGCTGCGGCTGCGCGACATTGGCGGGATCATCGTGATCGACTTCATCGACATGGCGCGTGCGCGCAATCGCGACGCGGTGATGAAGACGCTCAGAAAGACCCTTGACGAGGACCGCACGAAGACGTTCACGGCGGAGATCTCAAAGCTGGGCCTGGTCGAGATGACCCGTCAGAATGTGACCGAGGGCGTACGCGAGATCATGAGCCGGCCGTGCCCGACGTGCGACGGGGAAGGCGTGATCCGCTCAGAGGAGACCTACGCGATCGAGTTCGAGCGCCGTGCTGACGCGATATAGCCCTCGAAAATCCGGAGGTGGAGGCGTTCCTCGTGCAGATCAACCCACGGGTGACCGCCGAGTTCACCGGACATGGGTCGCGCGTGTTGCACGCACTGGAGAAGGATACGGGCAAGTCGTTCCTGTTCGAGGGCTCCGAAGGGCTTGAGCTGGAGCATTTTGCGATCACCTTTCAGGGCACTCGTGAGGAGGTCGAGGATCGGGCGCTTCCCTTCCGCCAGGGTGATGAGGTATTGGTCGAGATCGTCGAGCCGCACATGTATGACGTGGATGACGCGGTGGCGAAAATCGACGGCTACATCATCTCGATCGCGGGCGCGGCGGCGCATGTCGGCGAGAAGCGGATGGTGCGCATCGACCAGGTGGGGCGTACGGCGGCGAGTGCGCTGCTGCTGGACGAGTCCGGGGAGGTCTTGGCAGCGCCCCCGCGCGCGCAGAGCAAAGCGCCGGGCACCCGGGCGAAACGACGCACCCCCCCGGTCCCGAACGAGGCACCCAAGGCGACGCCGCGCCCGCGCCGGCGTCCGGCGGCCGTCGAGAGCGACGACGCCGAGGCACGCCAGGAAGCGGGTCTCAGCGAGCCACCGGCGGGCATCGACGCGGAGCCCGAGGAGGAGCTCGCCAGGCAGGCGCTGGCCGGGCAGCCGCCGGAGGCGGGCGAGGGCGGCGAGGATGGCGAGGATGGCCTACAATCAAAGCCTCGGCGTCGTGGCCGCAGGGGCGGGCGGCGCCGTTCGGCTGCCAAGGCCAAGGCCACGCCCGAGTAGACGCTGGCGGCCCAGAAGCTTTCCAAGTCAGAGAATCGAGACCCAGAGAGACATGTACGCGATCGTGAAGACCGGCGGCAAGCAGTACCGCGTGGAGCGGGGCCAAACCCTGCTCGTCGAGCGCCTTGCCGCCGACGAGGGTTCGAACGTCGCACTCGAGCCGATTCTCTATCGCTCCGATGATGCCGTGTTTGACGCTGCTGGCCTGAAGAAGGTCAAGGTCACCGCAAAGATCCTCGCGCATGAACGCGGCGAGAAGCTGCGGGTCTTTAAGTTCAAGCCCAAGCGCGGCTACAAGCGCCGCACCGGCCACCGCCAGGAGCTGACCCGAATCGAGGTCACAGACATCTCGATGGGTACGGCCACCAAGGCGCCGGTGGCGAAGACCGCCTCCAAGCCAGCCGCGGCGAGGGCCGGGACGGCCAAGCCCGAGGCAGCGAAGCCAACGGCAGCGAAGCCAACGGCAGCCAAGGCCGCCGCCAAGCCCAAGGAGACAGCAGATGGCTCATAAGAAGGGTCTGGGATCCAGCCGCAACGGTCGCGACTCGAACGCCCAGCGCCTCGGTGTCAAGACGTTCGCGGGACAGACAGTGACGGGCGGCGAGATCATCGTGCGCCAGCGCGGCACAAAATTCAAGCCGGGCGAGGGTGTGGGCATCGGCAAGGACGACACGCTGTATGCCCGCGCCGCGGGTACCGTGCAGTTCACCACCGGGCGCCGCGGGCGCATGGTGAGCGTGGTGTCCGGCGGCGAGGGCTGAGTCGGCTCGCGCCGGGCGGCGCTGATGCTCCACGACCGCGCGAGAATTCACCTGCAGGCGGGCAGCGGGGGAAATGGCTGCATGAGCTTTCGCCGCGAGGCGCATGTGCCGAGGGGCGGTCCTGACGGCGGCGATGGCGGGCGCGGGGGGGCGGTGGTGCTCCTCTGCGACGATGGCCTGCGCGACCTGCAGAGCTTTCGGCGCAAGGCGATCCACCGTGCCGGGCAGGGCGGGCATGGTGAAGGCTCACAGCGCCACGGGGCCGATGGGCAGACGCTGACGCTCAGGGTGCCGCCCGGGACCGAGGCGATCGGGTACCCAGGGCCTGAAGGCGCGGAAGGCGATCTGGCGGGACGCCGCTGGGAGCTGCTGCAGGCGGGGCAGAAGGCGGTGGTGGCGAAGGGCGGCGCGGGGGGAAAGGGAAACAAGCGCTTTGCGACGGCTACCAGGCAGGCGCCGCGCTTTGCCGAGCGGGGCTTGCCCGGCGAGGAGGGCTGGCTCGAGCTGCGGCTGAAGCTGCTGGCGGACGTGGGGCTGGTGGGACTGCCGAACGCGGGTAAGTCCTCGCTTCTGTCGCGGCTGACGCGGGCCGCGCCCAAGGTGGCGAACTACCCGTTTACGACCCTGTCCCCGGTGCTGGGTGTGCTCGACGATGGCGAGCGCCAGCTGGTGGTGGCCGATATCCCCGGGTTGATCGAGGGCGCAAGCGAGGGCGCCGGGCTCGGGCATGACTTCCTGGCGCACGTGGAGCGCACGCGCTTGCTGGTGCACGTGCTGGATATTGCACCGGAGCTGGAAAACGGCGAGGGGGCGGACGCCGAGCACAACTATGCGACGATCGAGCGCGAGCTCGCCGCACACGACGAGCGTCTCGCGCGCCTGCCTCGCGTGCTGGCGCTGTCAAAGGGGGACCTGGTGCCGCAGGCGCGGGCGGGAGAAGCGGTGGCAGCTTGGGAGCGCCGGCTGGGGGCAGAGGTACCGGTGATCGTGACCTCCAGCGCCACGGGAGCGGGGCTCGGAGAGCTGATGGGTGAGCTGCTCGAGCGGGTGACGCCACGCGGCTCATCGCCCGCGCAGGCCGGTGATGAAGCCCCGCCCGTCCCGGGCACGCGAGGAGGGGAGGTGCCGGACGAGGACCTGGCCGAGTACATGGTGTTCAAGCCGAGGGCGCTGAGCGGCTTTCAGGTGGCGAGGACCGGAGAGAGATCGTTCGCCGTTAGCGGAAAGGGAGTTGAGCTGCTGGTGGCGAGGTACGACGTCGAGAACGAGGATGCGATGGCGTATTTGCAGGGACGGTTGCGGAGGATCGGTGTAATGGCAGCATTGGAGGCGGAGGGCTTTCAGCCGGGCGATGAGCTCGAGGCCGGTGGAGTGAGGATCCAGCTCGACCCGGACGCTCGGGCATAAGCTCTGAGACATGAGACGAGTGGTGATAAAGCTGGGATCGAGCATCGTCGCCGAGGAAACCGGCGAACTGCGCAGTGCAGTGCTCGCGCATATCTGCGACACGGTCGCCGGCCTGCACAGCGCCGGCGACGAGGTGGTGATGGTTTCGAGCGGCGCGATCGCGCACGGCGTGCGGATCATGGGCTTGCCCATGCGACCCGGCGCTGTCGAGGAGCTGCAGGCCGCGAGCGCCGTGGGGCAGGGCAAGCTGTATCGGGTCTATGACGAGCTGCTGCGCGAGCGCGATCTGCACTCCGCGCAGGTGCTACTCACGTTCATGGACATGAGCGCCCGTACCCACTACCTGAACGCGCGCCAAACACTGCGCAAGCTGCTCGACTGGCGGGTGGTGCCGGTCATCAACGAGAACGACACGACCGCCACCGACGAGATCTCTTTTGGCGACAACGACTTCCTCGCCGCTCAGGTGGCGATTCTCACTTCGGCCGACCTGCTCGTGCTGCTGACCGACATTGACGGGCTCTACACAGCCGACCCGCGGCAGGACCCTGACGCGCGCTTGGTTCCAGAGGTCACTGATTTCGAGACACTGGGGGGGGCGCAGGCGGGCCACAGCACCTCGCCGCTCGGCTCCGGCGGGATGCGCTCGAAGGTGGTGGCGGCCGACATGGCGACCGCCGCCGGCATTCGCGTGGTGATCTGTAACGGCGTGCGCGAGGGAGCGCTGCGGGCCGTGATCGATGGGCACACGGAGGGCACGAACTTCCCGCCGCGCACCGCGCGACACTCCTCCTTCAAGCTGTGGCTCCGCTACGCCAAGCCGAGTCGCGGCACACTGCTGATCGACGCGGGCGCCGCGCGCGCCCTGCGCGAGGACGGCACGAGCTTGCTGCCGGTCGGCATCGTTGAGGTTCAAGGCTCCTTTCAGGCGGGCGATGCGGTGGCGATCGCCGAGTACGCCTCTCCAGAGAGAGCAGGCGCGCGGCCAGGTGCTCAAGGGGGCGGTGGTCCGCTGCTGGGCAAGGGCATCTGCAGCTACTCGGCCGATGAGCTGCGGCGCGTGAAGGGGCTGAAGTCAAAGGCAGTGCAAGAGATCGTTCCGCGTGCCACTGAGGAGGCCGTGCACCGCGACTACATGGTGCTCGACTGAAGATTGGACCCCACCCGCCCGGCGGGTCCTATTCTTCAATGCCATGGCCACGACTGTCGCACCGGTAGCTGACACCTGCTCACGGGCACGCGAGTGCTCGAGATGGCTCGCGAGCATAGACACCGCCACCAAGAACACGGCGCTGATGGCGATTGCCACGGCGCTGCGCGTGCGCGGGGCTGAGATCTTGAGCGCCAACGAGCGCGATCTCGACGCTGGGCGTGAGGCCGGTATCGGGGAGGCTTTGCTCGACCGGCTGCGTCTGAACGAGCCGCGGATCGAGGGGATGGCCCACGCGGTGCAATCCGTCGTCGCGTTGCCAGACCCTGTCGGCGAGGTGATCGACGGTTATCGCCTTCCCAACGGCCTCGACGTGCGTAAGGTGCGCGTGCCGCTCGGGGTGGTGGCGGTCGTGTATGAGGCCAGGCCGAACGTGACGACCGACGCCGCCGCGCTGTGCCTGAAGTCCGGCAACGCGATCGTGCTGCGCGGATCCGCCACGGCCGCCCACTCAAACGCGGTGCTCTGCGCGATTGCAGCGGAGGCCGCCGTGGGGGCTGGGCTGCCCGATGGCGCTGTCAACATCGTGGCCGGTGGAGGTCACGAGGAGCTGGCTGAGCTGGCGACTCAGAAGGACAGCGTGGACCTGATCATTCCCCGCGGGGGCGAGGGGCTAAAGGCGGCGCTCGAGGAGGTGGCGACGGTACCGGTGATCTATGCGGCTTCCGGTAACTGCCACGTATATGTGGACGAGACCGCGGATCTTGCAGATGCAGAGCGGATCGTTATGAACGCGAAGGTGCAGCGCCCGGGCGTGTGCAACGCGGCCGAGACGCTGCTCGTCCACGAGAACGTCGCGGCGGAGTTCGTGCCGAGGATCGTGCAAGCCCTTCTCGATGCCGGGGTGGAGGTACGCGGAGATGAGCGCACACGGACGTTGGCGAAAGAGTCCCGTGGGGCACTCGGGGCGGCCACCGAGGAGGACTGGGGCACGGAGTATCTGGCGATGACTCTCGCTGTGAAGGTGGTCTTTTCAGTGCAGGAGGCGATCGAGCACATCGGCCGCTACGGCAGCGGACATTCCGAGGCGATCGTCACTCGCGACACGGCCAGCATGAGGGCCTTTCAGCTAGGCGTGGATGCGGCCTGCGTGTATGTGAACGCCTCGACCAGGTTTACCGACGGGGGCGAGTTCGGAATGGGGGCGGAGATCGGCAACTCGACTCAGAAGCTTCACGTGCGCGGGCCGATCGGGCTGCGCGAGTTGTGCACGTTCAAGTACCTCGTCGAAGGTGACGGACACGTTCGCGCTTGAAAAGCCGGTGGCGCTCGGCATCCTCGGTGGGACGTTCAACCCTCCTCATCGCGGACACCTGGCACTCGCCCGCCATGCCAAGGCTGAGCTGGGCCTTGAGCGTGTGCTGCTGATGCCCGGCCGCTCTCCGCACAAGCTCTCAGAGGTTGACCCTGGACCGTCCGATCGCCTGGAGATGTGCCGCCTGGCGCTCACAGGCGGGGGAGTCGGTGTGTGCGCTCTGGAGATCGAGCGTGGCGGGCCGTCCTATACCGTGGATACCTTGAAGGCCATCCATAAGAGCTATCCGGAGGCTGAGCTGACTTTCATCGTGGGAGCCGACATGGCACGCACGCTGCCCGAGTGGCATGAACCGGAAGCGCTGCTGGAGCTCGCGAGCCTGGCGGTCGCCGGTCGCGAGGACGCCGGTCGCAAGGATGTGCTCCGGGCGCTGTCTGCGCTTCAGGCACGGGTGTCGTTCTTGGACATGCCTGTGTGTGAGGTCTCCTCTTCGATGGTGCGAGAGCGTGTGGCTGAGGGAAAGCCCGTAGATGAGCTAGTGGGGCCGGCGGTCGCGCGGTACATAGCCAAGCACGGCCTGTATGGCGCCCTCGCGGCCGGTGAGTGCAAGGCCGGGGCATCGTGAAGCCCGAAGAGCTGGTTTCAGAGATCGCGCGCTACGCCGCGGATAAGAAGGCCGGAGAGATCTTGGAGCTCGACTTGCGCGGAGTGCTCTCCTACACCGACTACTTCCTGGTGTGCACGGGCAACACGGTGCGCCAGACAAAGGCGATCCACGACGGCATCCTGGAGGGCTGCAAGCACGAGCACGAAATTCAGCCCCGCCGGGTGGAGGGCCTGAGCAAGCGGGACTGGATCCTGATGGACTACCTCAACGTAGTCGTGCACATCTTCACGCCCGAGATGCGCGCGTTCTACCGGCTCGAGCAGCTCTGGGGCGAGGCTCCGGCGCGGGTCGCTGCGGAGAGCGCGTAGGGGCAGCATCGCGACTTGCGAAGATGGCGGGGTGAGCACCACCGTCACCAGCCGTCTCCCGCGCATGAGCGCGGTGATGCGCGAGGGCGAGCGCGTGACGGCGCTGGAGCTGTTCTTCGACCTGGTGTTCGTGCTGGCGCTGACGCAGTGCACAGCGCTGATCGCCGGTACACCGACGTGGGAAGGGATGCTCAAGGGCCTGCTCGTGCTCGGCATGCTGTGGTGGTCCTGGGGCGGCTACGCGTGGCTGACGAGCGTCGTGGATCCCGAGGAGGGAGCGGTGCGGCTGGTGATGTTCGCGGCGATGGCGGCGTTTCTCATCGCCGCTCTGTGTGTGCCAAGAGCGTTCAGCTCAGAGGCCCTGCTGTTCGCCTGCGCCTATACAGCGGTGAGGATCGCGCACATCGCGCTCTTTATGCTGGCCAGCCGCGAGGACGCAGCGCTGCGCAAATCGGTGATCGGGCTGGCGGGCAGCACGGCGATCAGCGCGGCGCTGCTGGTGCTAGCCGCGTTCACCAGCGATGGGCTTCAGCTTGGGCTGTGGGGAGTGGCGCTGTTGCTCGATACCGGCGGGCCGTTCCTGTTCGGGATCGAGGGATGGAAGCTCGTGCCCGGTCATTTCGCTGAGCGGCACGGGTTGATCATTATCATCGCCCTGGGTGAGTCGATCGTGGCATTGGGAGCAGGCGCGAAGGCGGGTTTAGATGCGGGAGCCGTGGCCGCCGCCGTGCTGGGCATGATCGTCGCGGCGACCCTGTGGTGGACGTACTTCGACGTCGTCGCGCCGGTGGCCGTGCGCCGCTTGACGCAGGCCAAGGAGGGAGTCGAGCGTAACGAGATCGCGCGCGACTCCTACTCCTACATCCACTTTCTGATGATCGCCGGGATCGTGCTCGTCGCGGTGGGGATGAAGCAGACACTTGCCCACGTCGGCAAGCCGCTCGGCGGTGTGCCGGCGGCAGCGATGCTCGGCGGCGCCTCGCTCTATCTATTGGCGCACGTCGCTTTCAGGCTGCGCAACGTACATTCGGTCAACAAACAGCGTCTGCTCTGCGCCGTGCTGCTGCTCGCGCTCGTTCCAGTGGAGAACGCCGTGAAGCCGCCCTCGCTGCTCACCTTGACTGTGCTCGCCGCCGTGCTTGCGGCGTTGATCGCATATGAGGCCCTGCGTTTCGCCGAGGCACGCGAGCGTGTGCGCCACCCGCCGGCGCAAGGGACGCTCGCCGGATAGGGATCGCGAACCTCGATGGCGCAAGCGACCTTTTACTTCGACCTCGGATCGCCGTTCGCGTATCTCGCCTCCGAGCGCCTTCACGAGACGCTGCCGGAGCCAGTCGAGTGGCAGCCGGTATCGCTCGGCGCGCTGTTCAAGCTGAACGGCCGCTCCTCGTGGTCGCTGGGCGATCCCGACCGGCGGCGTGTGGGCATGGCCGAAGTCGAGCGCCGTGCCCAGCAGTACGGACTCCCACCTGTGCGCTGGCCCGAGGAGTGGCCCGGTAACTACCTCACCGTGATGCGCGCGGCCATCTTCGCCGCCCGGCAGGGGCTCGGGCGCGAGTTCGCAACGCAGGCCTTTCGCAATGCATTCCAGCAAGGCCACGATCTCAGCATCCCCGCCAACGTGCTGCAAGCCGCACGCGACGCTGGCCTGCACCCAGGAGAGGTGCAAGAGGCCGTCCAGGACCCCGAGATCAAGCTTGCGCTACGGCAGGCCACCGGAGCTGCACACCAGCTCGGAGTGTTCGGGGTTCCCACCCTCGCGGCCGGTGGTGAGTTGTTCTGGGGCGATGACCGTCTCGAGGATGGCGCTGCTCATCTAGGCAGATGAGGCACGTAGGGTGATCCGGTGGGCTGGCGCATCGCTGAGACTGTAGGTTGCGCGCATGGCAGCACCCGTGCGCGCAACCGATCCCGCCACAAACACATCACGCGACCGGCTACTGCCATGGATCGCCGCCGAGCGCGGGGTCAGGGCACTCGTGCTGAGCGCCCTCGGTGTGATTTTGATCACGCATCCTGATACTGACTGGGCCACGGAAATCACTCATCTGGCTCATCAGTGGGGTCTGGATCCGAGCCGCAATGTCGTACGAAAGGTCATCGACGCCGTGCGCAAGATCCACGCCAGTCAGAACGTGGTGTTCGGTGTGATCGCGCTGGGATACGCCGCGCTGGAGGGCGCCGAGGCCTACGGGCTGGCGCGGCGAAGGCCCTGGGGAGAGTGGTTGACACTCTTGGCCACTTCGATCCTGCTCATCCCCGAGACCTGGGAGCTGATCCGCAGCGTCACCCCGCTGAAGGTGGCAGCGCTGATCGTGAACCTGCTTGTCGTTGTCTATCTGTACTGGCGCTTGCGCCGCAGTGGCCGTGAGCCGGCGGGGGTGGCGGGGAGCGCTCTGTGACGCTTGTGGATGGCTGCGCTTCCGCGGTGCTGTGTGCTCACCGCGACTGGGGCAGCGTGACCGCGCCCCGCTTGGCGGCTGGAGCGGAAGGTGGCGGTATGACCGGCCCGATGTCCCCGTCCGGCGCCTGATCCAAGTTGACGATTACGGGCGCGTGGTCGCTCGGCCCTGTGCCCTTGCGGGCCTGCCGGTCAACCCACGCTGCCTGAACCCTGCCGGCCACCGTGGCCGTGGCGAGCACGAGATCGATGCGCATGCCGAGGTCTTGGTGGAACATCCCGGCGCGGTAGTCCCAGTAGGTGAACACTCGCTCGGTTGGCCAGCGATCGCGCACGACGTCGCGCAGGCCGATCGCCTGTAGCTTGGCGAGCGCCGCACGCTCGGGCGGGGTGACGTGGGTTTGGCCTGCGTAGGCAGCGGGGTCGAACACGTCGGCGTCAGCCGGCGCGATGTTCATGTCTCCGCACACCACCGCCGTGTCCGGGCCAGCGCTGACCATCGCTTCCAGCGCGGTCAGCCAGGCGAGCTTGTAGTGGTAGTGCTCGGAGTCCGGAGTCCGCCCGTTTGGTACGTATACCGAGCACACCCGGATGCCTGCGCATGTGGCAGACACCGCCCGCGCCTCCGCATGCGGGAAACCCGGGGCGCCTGCGATTCCGGCGACGACGTCGTCGAGACCCACACGCGAGAGGATCGCGACCCCGTTCCATTGCGCTTCGCCGTGCAGGGCGAAGGCGTAGCCGCGGCTTGAGAGATCCTCGCCGAGCAACTGCTCGAACGCCGCGTCCGCAAGCTTGGTCTCCTGCAGGCAGACGACGTCGGGCTGGCGCTGATCGAGCCAGGGGAGCAGCCGCGGCACCCGTTTCTTAGCCGAGTTCACGTTCCAGGTCGCCACGCGCACGGGGTGTACGGTAGCGCTGCCACTGGCGAGCGCCACTGTTCAAGCTGGGAGCCCGCTCCGCGCACTCGTGCGGTTCCTGACCCTCTTGCGGTAGCGCTGGCCTTAGGCAGTTCTCGATGGAGCTAGAGGGGCTCGAACCCTCGACCTCCGCCATGCCATGGCGGCGCTCTCCCAGCTGAGCTATAGCCCCGAGTCGCCCTCATCTTACCGCCCGGGGTGGCCGCTCTGGGCGCCGCTGGTCCTCACCCCGGTGGGATGAACTCTGGCACGTCGAGATCTTCTCCGGGCTCCTCTGGGCCCCGCGTGCCGGCGCCCGGGCCGGCTTGGTCCAGGCGCGCGGTCATGCCTCCGTGGGCCAGGCGCACGTCTCCGATTAGCCGCTCGGCGTTGTTGCGCAGGGAAACCGAGAGCTCGCGCAGGTTGCGAGAAAGCTCGGTGCCCTCGCGCAGGACCTCGCGTGCGACGACATGGGCCTCGCTGACGATCTCGCGGGCATCCTCACGCGCCTTCGCGCGGACGCGCTGGGCCTGTTCGGTGGCACTGGCGCGCAGCTTCTCGAGATCCTCGCCGCCGCTGGTGAGCGCACGCTCGGCCTCAGCATGCCCCTCGGCGAGCAGCTCGTTCACCTGTGCGCGTGCCTCGGCCACGATGCGCTCAGCCTCCACTCGCGCGCCGGCGAGCACCGCGCCGGTCTGCTCGCTGCTCGCCGCGCGCATCTGCTCACTGTCCTGACGCGCGCCGGAGCGCTCGAGCTCGGCTTCCTCGTGCGCCGTCGTGCGCAGATCCTCGGCCTCGGCCTGAGCGCTGGCGCGAACGCGCTCAGCCTCGGCGTGAATCGCACCAACTGCGGAGACGGCCTCGTTCCTGGCGGCCTCCGCCTGTGAGCGGGCGGCGTGGATGATCTCCTGCGCCTCCTCCTCGGCCGCCTGGATGCGGTTGGCAGCGGCCCGGTCCGCCTCGGCAATCCGCTCGCGGGCGCGCTCCTCGGCCCGCTCGCGCAACTTCGCCGCGGCGCGTTCGGAGGCCTCGATGATCTCAGAGACCTGTGCGGACACATGGTCGGGCTCCATGTGGCAAATGGTAAACCGAGCGAGGCGGTGGCAGAAAAGGTGGGAAATATGTCCTTGCGGACAGATCCGGCCTGCGCGATGATCAAGTCGTGGCCAAAGCAAGAGCACCACGCCAGATCGCGATCCTCGCCTATCCGGGTGTGCAGAGCCTCGACGTCACCGGTCCGCTCGAGGTCTTCGCGGGTGCGCAGACGCTGCTGGAAGGCTCGGTCTCTGGCGAACGCGGCTATGACGTACAGGTACTCAGCCGCGACGGGGAGCCGCTACGCACATCGAGTGGGCTCACGATCGTTCCGCACGGAAAGCTCGGGCAGGCACCCACGCGGCTCGACACGCTGATCGTCGCCGGTGGTTATGGCTTCTGGGAGGCGAGCGCCGACCGGGCCACTATCGACTGGATCGCGCAAGCAGCCGCCCGCGCGCGGCGCACGGCGTCGGTATGCACGGGCGCCTTCTTGCTGGCGCAGGCGGGCCTGCTCGACGGGCGGCGTGCGACCACGCACTGGGCGAGCGCCGCGGAGCTCGCGCGCCGCTATCCGGCCGTGGAAGTGGACCCCAAGCCGATCTTTCTGCGTGACGGGCCGGTGTGGACCTCGGCGGGCGTCACTGCTGGCATGGACCTCTCGCTCGCGCTTGTGGAGGAGGATCTCGACCGCGAGGTGGCGCTTGCGATCGCGCGCCATCTCGTGTTGTTTCTGCGCAGGCCCGGCAACCAGTCGCAGTTCAGCGCAACCCTGGCTCATCAGCAGCCCCAGCGTGAGCCGCTGCGCGAGATCCAGCGCCACGCCGTCGAGCATCCGGCGAGCGATCTGTCCGTGGAGGCGATGGCCGAACGAGCCCACATGAGCCCACGTCACTTCGCCCGGGCTTTCCGCGCCGAGACGGGCGTCACCCCTGCGCGCTATGTCGAGCGGGTGCGCTTGGAGGCCGCGCGCCGGCAGCTAGAGGACACAACGGATCCGGTCGCGTCGGTCGCATCGGCTTGTGGCTTCGGCGCCGCTGAGACGATGCGCCGGGCGTTCCTGCGCACGCTTGGGGTCGGACCGGCGGAGTACCGGCGCCGCTTTCAAGCGCATGCTGTGGACGCGTGGGTCGCTGCTTGATCAGCATCGCCCGGCCGGTTCGTCGCCTGCAATTTCAGCCTTGATCCGGCGAACTGCAACTACAAGAAACAACAAAAGAGGCAAGACAATGGACATCGCGATTCTCATCTACGACCGGCTGACCGCACTCGACGCGATCGGCCCATATGAGGTGCTCAGTCGCTTGCCGGGCGCGAACGTGGTGTTCCTTGCCGCTGAGACCGGACCGGTTCGTACCGACAACGGCATGCTCACGCTGCAGGTTGAGCATACGCTCAAGGAGCTCACGAGCCCGGAGGTCGTGCTCGTGCCGGGCGGCCCCGGCGACGTCGTGGCGCGGGCGGGCGAGCCCGTGCTCGACTGGCTCAGGCAGGCAGACTCGACGAGCACGTGGACCACCTCGGTTTGCACCGGCTCGCTGATCCTCGCTGCCGCCGGGCTGCTCGAGGGCAAGCGCGCCACGAGTCACTGGCTGGCGATGGAGGAACTGCGCCGGCTCGGCGCCGAGCCAGTCTCAGAGCGCGTGGTATTCGACGGCAAGCTCGTTACCGCCGCAGGCGTGTCGGCGGGCATCGACATGGCGCTCGCGCTGGCCGCTCGGATCGCAGGAGATTCCGTTGCCCAGGCGATCCAACTGGGCATCGAGTACGACCCGCAACCGCCGTTCGATGCCGGCTCGCCGCGCACGGCGCCGGCGGAGATCGTGGAGCTGGTGCGCTCGCTGAGCCCGCGCGTCCAGGAACAGGAACTCGCCCGCTAACCGGCCGCCACCGGTGCGGCGCGCCAAGTAGGGCCGGCGCGCACACGGCACAGGCAACGCCGCGGGGCCTACCGCTAACCTGCGAGGCCCGATGGCTGAGCACCGCTATGACCCACAGGAGATCGAGCCTCGCTGGCAGAAGGTCTGGGCCGGCGAGCGCACGTGGGAGGTCGCCAATGGTTCTGAGGCGGGTGAGCGGGCATCCAATTCATACGTGCTGGAGATGCTCCCGTACCCGAGCGGCGAGCCCCATATTGGCCACCTGAAGGTTTATTCGGTGGGCGACGCGATCGCGCACTACCACCGCCGGACGGGCCATCGTGTGCTGCACCCGATGGGCTATGACGCCTTTGGCCTGCCCGCCGAGAACCACGCGATCAAAACCGGCGTGCACCCGCGCGACTCGACGGCCGCGTCGATCGCCTCCTTTCAGCGCGAGTTCCGCCGCTGGGGCATCTCGATCGACTGGTCGCGCGAGCTGGCAACGCACGAACCGGGCTATTACCGCTGGACACAGTGGATCTTCCTGGAGCTGTTCGGGGCCGGGCTGGCCTACCGCAAAGAGGCGGCGGTCAAGTGGTGCCCCAAAGACCAGACGGTGCTCGCCAACGAGCAGGTGGACGCGGAAGGGCATTGTGAGCGTTGCGGGGCGCTGGTGGAAGTCAAGCAGCTCGAGCAGTGGTTCCTGCGGATCACCGACTATGCGGAGCGGCTGCTGGGCGACCTCGATCAGATCGAGTGGCCCGAGCACGTCAAGACGATGCAGCGCAACTGGATCGGCCGCTCAGAGGGCGCCGAGGTGACGTTCCGCTGCGAGGAGATCAGCGTCGACTATCCGGTTTTTACAACACGTCCCGACACGCTGTTCGGCGCCACGTTCTTCGTGATGGCGCCCGAGCATCCCGACGTGCTGCGGCTCGCTGAGGGGACCGAGCACGAGCAGGCGGTGCGCGAGTACGTAAATGTCGCACTGAACGAGACCAACGAGGAGCGCGGCAACGCCGAGAAGGAGAAGACGGGGGTGCCGCTCGGACGGACGGTCACCAACCCGGTGAACGGCGAGCAGATCCCGATGTACGTAGCGGACTACGTGCTGATGGAGTACGGCACGGGCGCGATCATGGCGGTGCCGGGGCACGACGAGCGCGACTATGCGTTCGCGCGCAAATATGGACTGCCGGTTCGCCGCGTGATCGAAGGCCCAGCCAGCGCCGCGCCGGACGCCGACCCGAGCGCGGCCGAGACCACCGGGCAGGGTCGGGTGGGTGGGGTGGGTGGGGTCTATACAGGCGACGGCGTGCTCGTCAACTCCAACCCCGAGTTCGACGGCATGAACAACCGCGAGGCCCTGGGCGCGATCGTGGCGTGGCTTGACCGCGAGGGCAAGGGCCACGCCTCGGTCAACTACAAGCTGCGCGACTGGCTGATCTCGCGCCAGCGCTACTGGGGCACACCGATCCCAATCGTCCACTGCCCGGGCTGCGGCGCTGTGCCGGTGCCCTACGAGCAGCTGCCCGTCGAGCTGCCCGAGATCGAGGACTACACACCCAAGGGCCGCTCACCGTTGGCTGGCGCCGAGGATTGGGTCAACACGACCTGCCCCGAGTGCGGCGGTAAGGCGTTGCGCGAGACCGACACGATGGACACGTTTGTCGACTCCTCGTGGTACTTCCTGCGCTACTGCGACCCGCACAACGACGACGACGCCTGGGACCCCGAGGCGTTGCGCGAGTGGATGCCCGTCGACCAGTACATCGGCGGGGTGGAGCACGCGATCCTGCATTTGATGTACGCGCGCTTCTTCTGCAAGGCACTCGCCGATCTCGGCCATCTGGACTTCCAGGAGCCATTCGAGGCGCTGTTCACGCAGGGGATGGTCACGAAGGACGGCGCGAAGATGTCAAAGTCCAGGGGCAACGTGGTCTCACCAGCGGCGATCATCGAGCGCTACGGGGCGGATACCGCCCGCTGCTACATCCTGTTCATCGGGCCGCCCGACCAGGATGCGGACTGGTCTGATGAGGGCATGGAGGGGGTGCACCGCTTCCTGAGCCGGCTGTGGCGCTTGGCGGCGGAGACGGCAGAGCGCAGGGACACGCCCGCTGGGGATGCGGCGGAGGAGGAGGAGCTGTTGCGCAAGGCACATTGGGCGATCGACAAGGTGAGCGGTGACCTGCGCCGCTTCAGCTTCAACACTGCAATCGCGGCGGTGATGGAGCTACTCAACGAATGCTCGCGCTTGCGGGAGAACACGAGCGTGGAGGGCCAAAAGTTCGCACTCGCGACGGCCGCTTCCTTGCTGTTCGGATTCGCGCCCCACCTCAGCGCTGATGTGTATGAGCGGCTGACAGGCGGGCGGGTGTGGGAGCAGCCGTGGCCGCAGGCCGAGGAGGAGCTGCTGGAGCGCGATGTCTATGAGCTGGTGTGTCAGGTGAACGGCAAGCTGCGCGACCGCGTGCAGGCTGCCGCTGACGCCCCCCCCGAGGAGCTGAAGGAGCTGTGCAGAGCGGCGCCGAACGTGAAGGCACACCTCGACGGCAAGCAGATAGTCAAGGAGATAGTGGTGCCGGGCAAGCTCGTCAACCTCGTCGTGCGCTGATGGCCGAGCTGAAGCCCGCCTACCTGATTCACGGCGACGACCACGGCGCGATCGCCGAGCGCCGTGCGGGCCTGAAGACGCTGGCCGAGCAGGAAGGGGACGCGGCCAGCGTCGAGGTGCTCGATGGCGAGGCCGGCACCCCGGCCGCTGTGGCGCTCGCATTGAATGCGATGACATTCGCGACTCACCGGCGCGTGATCGTCGTTGACGGCGTGGAGCGCTGGAAGCAGGCCGAGGTCGAGCAGCATCTGACTCAGGCGCTGGCGGCGATGCCGCCTGCGACGACCGTGGCGCTGTTCGCGCGCGAGGAGAACCGCAGCAAGGCGCCCGCGGCGGTAGGAGAGGCAGTCAGGCGTGCGGGGGGACAGGTGGTTATCCAAGCGACGGTGAAGCCGTGGGAGCTCGGAAAGTGGGCGCGCGAGCAGGCGGCGCGGATGGGTATCGAGCTCGACGCGGCCGCGGCCACGGCGCTGGTCGGCCAAGTCGGGGAGCGCCAGCAGAGACTGCTGCGCGAGCTGGAGAAGCTCGCGCTGGAACTGGACTCGCCTGGCAAAGTGAGCGCCGGGGAGATCGAAAGCCGCGCCGCTCGCTCAGCGCAATATCGCGCGTATACGCTCGCCGACGCGCTTGTCGGGGGCGACGGGCGTGAAGCCATGCGCTCGTACATGCGCCTGCGCGAGCAGGGCGAGCGCCTGTCAGGGCTGATCTACCTGATGGCCTCGCGCCTGCGGGAGGCGCTGGCCGTGGCACTGCGCCTGCAGGCCGGAGAGTCCGAGGCGAGCATCAAGCGCGGGCTGCGCATGCCGGCGCGTGCGGCTGAGCGCTTCATGGCGGATGTCGCGCGCAGTGATCCCGAGCGGCTGCGCAAGGCTCTCGGCGTGCTGGCCGACCTCGAGCTCGACTCACGTGGCGGAGCGGCGATCCAGGCAAGCCGCTCGCCGCTGGCGGTGCTCGGCGAAGACTCGATCGCCGTGGGAGCGATCGATGTGATTACAAGCTAAGAGGAGGCGCCAGCGCGAACGCGGGCAGCACGGGACTTCCTGTGCGCGCCGGTATTGCGGTGCATCGCGCCGCGCTTGACGGCCTTGTCGATCGTTGAGACGAGCTCGCGGTGCTCGGCGTCGGCGCTCGTGGTGTCGCCGCTCTCCATCGTCGCCTGCAGGCGACGGAAGTGGGTCTTGATAGCGGACGTATAGCGCAGGTTCTCCAAGCGCTCACGCTCGGTGCGCAGGATCCGCTTCTTTTGGGAGTGGATGTTGGCCATAGCTGGACGGGCGGTGCAGCCGGAGGAAGCCACCGGGCGCGCCGCAGGGGGCCGTACTATAGCGGCCTTGTCCGCCGCAGCAGCAGCCTCCGCCGGGGAGCCCGCCCCACCGGCCCCTCCCGGTGGCGGCGCGGGCGGGAGGGTTGCACGCAATACCGCGATCTTCTCGATCGCCACCGGCATCTCGCGGGTTGTCGGGCTCGGGAGAGAAATCGCCGTTGCGAGTTTCTTCGGCACGAGTCCCCGCTTCTCGGCGTACACGATCGCCTCGCAGGTCCCGTACCTGTTCAGCAATCTGTTCGCCAACGCGGCACTGTCGGCGGCCTTCGTACCGGTGTTCACCGAACTGCTCCAGAAGGGCCACAAGAAAGAGGCCTTCCGGCTCGCCTCGACGCTGTTCTGGGTGATGCTGATCGTGCTGGGCGCAGTCACCGCGGTCTTCATTCTCGCCGCGGGAGTGATCATGCCGCTGTTCACTGGCAACACATTCAACGGGATGCTCGATGGGCTGACAGCAGGGCTGTCGCAACTCCTGTTTCCCGTTGTCCTGTTGCTGGGCCTGACTGGGTTGCTCGTGGGGGTACTGCAGTCCTACGACCACTTCTCGATCCCGGCGATCTCGCCCGCTGTGTGGAACGTTGTGATCCTCATTCTGCTGGTGGTTCTGCGCCCGCACTTCCATACCGAAGAAGCTCAGCTCTACCTCTATGCGGCGGCGGTCCTGGCGGCCACGTTCGTGCAACTCTTGATGGCTGGCGCCGCGCTCGGGCGCATCGACTTTCGCCTGCAACTGCACATCGATTGGCACGACCCGCGCATCAGGCAAGTCTTCACGCTGATGCTGCCGGTGACGATTGGCCTCGGCATCGTCAACCTCGACCAGCTGATCAACTCGGTGTTCGGCACGCTCGTCTCAGCCGAAGCGCCGCGCGCGATCGACAACGCCTTCCGCGTATACATGCTGCCGCAGGGGCTCTTCAGCGTGGCTGTCGCCACGGTCCTGTTCCCGACGCTCAGCCGCATGGCGGCGAACCGCGACGCTGGCGCCATGCGCCGCGCCGTGGGCATCGGCATGCGCCAGATCAACCTGCTGCTGATCCCCGCGGCGGCGTTCATGATCGTGCTGGCGACCCCGATCGTGCGGCTGCTGTTCCAGCGCGGGAACTTCGGCCCGCACTCGACGCACATCGTCTCGGTGGCGTTGTTCTGGTTTGCCTTCAGCCTGCCGTTCGGCGGCTTGAACCTGTTGTTGACGCGGACGTTCTTCGCGGTGCAGCGCCCGTGGATCCCGACGCGCCTGGCGGGGATGAACATCGTCGTGGACATCGTCGTCAGCATCGCGCTGTACAAGCCGTTCGGCATCGCCGGGCTGATCATCGGCACGGTTGCGGCGAACGCCCTGATGACGGCGCTGCAGATACAGCGCCTGCGCGCCGGCTTCAACGGACATCTCGAGGGCGCGCAGACAATGATGATCACGGCGCGCATTGCCGTGGCGTCGCTGCTGCTCGCAGGCGTCTCGTGGGTCGTCTGGCGGTTGCTCGAGGACTTGCTCGGCGTCTCGCTGATCGCACAGATCGCCAGCGTCGGCGCCGCGGGCGCAGCCGGGCTGTTCGTGTATGTGCGCGCGGTGCTGGCGATGCACATCCCCGAGGCCCACCAGGTCAATCGCCTGATCCGGACACAGCTGGGACGCACGTAGGGCCGGGCAGAGGCCGGGTGGACCGAAGCCCACCCGGCATGCGCCCGAACATAGATCGCCGCTTACTACATACGTCCCAGGACTGTGTGTTTCGCCTGGGCGGCTTAACACTCTCGACACCTGGACAGGCCGCCGGTCCGAAGACCGGCGCGTAGCCGCGGCTGAATGAATCCATGTCGAGTTGGCGATCCGCCGGACCGTTAAGGCTAGCGCGTCTACGCTGTACGACCCATGGACCAGTCCAAGATCCGCAACTTCTCGATCATCGCGCACATCGACCACGGCAAGTTGACGCTGGCCGATCGCATCCTCGAGCTGACGAAGACGATCGCGCCGCGCGAGATGCGCGCGCAGGTGCTCGACTCGATGGACCTGGAGCGCGAGCGGGGGATCACGATCAAGGCGCAGGCGGTGCGCGTCTTCTACACCGCGAAGGACGGGGAGACCTATCAGCTGCACTTGATCGACACGCCCGGGCACGTCGACTTCACGTATGAGGTCTCGCGCTCGCTGGCGGCATGCGAGGGGGCGCTCTTGGTCGTCGATGCGGCGCAGGGGGTCGAGGCGCAGACGGTCGCGAACACCTATCTGGCGGTTGAGTCGGGCCTGGAGCTGATCCCGTGTTTGAACAAGATCGACCTGCCTGGCTCCGAGCCGGAGCGGGTGGGGGGCGAAGTCGCCGAGCTGATCGGGGTGCCGGCGGAGTCGATCCTGCAGATCAGCGGCAAGACGGGAGAGGGGGTCCCCGCCGTGCTCGAGGAGCTGATCGCGCGCGTGCCACCCCCGAGCGGCGACCCGGAGGGTCCGGCAAGGGCGCTGATCTTCGACTCGGAGTTCGACCAGTACCGCGGGGTGATCGCCTATATCCGGGTGGTCGACGGGGTCTTCCGCAAGGGTGAGCCGATCCGCGCGATGGCGGCGGGAACCGAGGCGGATATCGACGACATCGGCTTCTTCAGCCCGCAGATGATGGGAACCGATCAGCTGGCGGCGGGGGAGGTCGGCTATCTGATCACAGGCCTGAAGGACGTCACGCTGCTGCGTGTGGGAGACACGCTGACGACGCGGGCGCACTCCGGTTCGAGCGTCGGCGCGGCCACGGAGGCGCTGCCGGGCTACCGCGAGGTCAAGCCGATGGTCTTCTGCGGGCTATTCCCGATCGACTCGGACACCTATCCGGATCTGCGCGACGCACTGGAAAAGCTTGTGCTCAACGACGCAGCGCTCTCCTGGGAGCCGGAGACCTCCGACGCGCTCGGCTTCGGCTTTCGCTGCGGCTTCCTCGGCCTGCTGCACATGGACATCGTCAAAGAGCGCCTGGAACGCGAGTACGACCTGGAGCTGCTGGCGACGATGCCCTCGGTGCAGTTCGACGTGACGCTCACAAACGGCGAGGAGCGCGAGGTGCACAACCCTTCGGACATGCCCGACCCGGGTACGATCGAGGAGATCTCAGAGCCCATGATCCGCGCCTCGGTGATCGCACCGAAAGAGTTCGTCGGCGCGGTCATGGAGCTGTGCCAGGAGCGCCGCGGCGAGCACGCCGGACTGCACTACCTGTCCCCCGAGCGGGTGCAGATGACATACGAGTTGCCGCTGGCGGAAATCGTGCTGGACTTTTTTGACCAGCTCAAGTCGCGCACCCGCGGCTACGCCTCGCTGGACTACGAGCTAAACGGCATGCAGCCATCGGATCTGGTCAAGCTCGACGTGCTGCTGGCCGGCGACACGGTCGACGCCCTCTCGATGGTGGTGCATCGTGACAAGGCCTATGAGGTGGGACGGACGCTGACCGAAAAGCTGCGCAAACGAATCCCGCGCCAGCAATACGACGTGCCGATTCAGGCGGCCATCGGCGCCCACGTGATCGCCCGGGAGACCGTCAAGGCCTTCCGTAAGGACGTGATCTCGGGCTGCTACGGCGGGGACATCACGCGCAAGAAAAAGCTCCTTGCCAAACAGAAGGAGGGCAAGAAGCGGATGAAGCAGGTCGGCCGCGTGGAGGTCCCCCAAGAGGCGTTCCTGGCGGTGCTCGAACTGGGCGGGGAGTGACTGTGAGCAGGCCTGGAGGGGAGGGCCAGCCGGTCCAGATCCTGTTCGTCTGCCTCGGGAACATCTGCCGCTCGCCGACCGCGGAAGGAGTGATGCGCTCGCTGATCGCGGCGGAAGGACTGGAGGATGAGATCGAGATTGATTCGGCCGGGACGGGGGCTTGGCATGTGGGCAGCGAACCCGATGCGAGGGCGGCCGGTGCCGCGCGTGGCAGGGGAGTAGCGCTGACGGGCACCGCCCGCCAGGTGAGCCCGGCGGACTTCGAGGAGTTCGACCTGATCCTGGCGATGGACCACTCGAACCTGCGCGAGCTGCGCCAGATGGCTCCGGATGAGTCCTCGCGCGCGAAGGTGCGCCTGCTGCGTGAGTTTGATCCAGTGAGCGTGGATTCAGACGATCTCGATGTGCCCGATCCGTACTACGGCGAGGGCGACGGCTTCGAGCGCGTGCTCGATCAGGTCCAGGCCGCCTGCAAAGGACTCCTGGCCAGCATCCTCGCGCAGCAGCTCCGGTGACTCTCCATCCGGGGCCACGAACGTCGGGCGCCTCAGCGGTGGGGATATCAACGAGGCGTTTCGGGTGCGGCTGGCCGACGGCCGCGAGGCGTTCGTGAAGACCCGCCGCGAGGCGATCGCGGGCGAGTACGCGGCCGAGGCGGCTGGATTGGCGTGGCTCGCCGAGCCGGGCTTGTTGCGAACGCCGGCGGTGATGGAGGTTGATGAGGCATATCTGGCTTTGGAGTGGATCGAGCCGGGCGCCGTCAGCTCGCTGGGCGCGGAGGAGCTTGGGCGGGGGCTGGCGGGAACGCACCGGGCCGGAGCCGAGGACTTCGGCGCACCGCCGGCGCTTCGCGGAGGCGACACGGGCTTTGGCTCGCTGCGGCTGCCCAACGGCCCGGCAGCGGACTGGCCGTCGTTCTATGCCGAGCAGAGGCTCTTGCCGTTACTGGCGATGGCGCGTGAGCGTGGCGCGATCTCGGCTCCGGCGGGGCGTGCGGTCGAGTCGGTCTGCGAGCGCACCGGAGAGCTGTGCGGACCT
The DNA here is from genome assembly GCA_963817605.1 of uncultured Solirubrobacterales bacterium. GTDB lineage: Bacteria > Actinomycetota > Thermoleophilia > Solirubrobacterales > Solirubrobacteraceae > Palsa-744. Next base: position 453,342 of record CAWFOV010000002.1, read on the forward strand.
TCGGAGCCCCCGGCCCGTCTGCATGGCGATTTGTGGTCGGGCAACGTGATGGCCGGCGCCGACGGGCGCCCATGGCTGATCGACCCCTCCGCCTACGGCGGGCACCGCGAGGTGGACCTGGCGATGCTGCGGCTGTTTGGCGCTCCGTCCGAGCGGATCTTCGACGCCTATGAGGAGGCCTGGCCGCTGGCGGAGGGCTGGCGCGATCGGGTGGAGCTCTACCAGCTCCTGCCCATGCTTGTGCATGCACTGCTCTTCGGTGGGTCTTATCGGGCTGACGCTGAACGAATTGCAATGAGCTACGCGCGCTGAGATCCACCCTTGAGGAGGTTGTCCCGTCCGGCGGGGGCCGTCGGAGTAGGGGGTGTGCGCTCAGACACATTCAGCACGCGCCGCCGGCTGTACCTGCTCGCGCGCGTGGTGGTTGCGCGCCACTACCGGCGGCCGCTCACGCTCGCTGTTGTGGCTGGCGCCCTGTCCAGCTCGCCTCGCCAGCTGCAGCGTGCGTATGCGCAGTTCGGCGAGACCAGCTTCCATGAGGATCTGCTCGCGCGACGGATGGCCGCGGCCGCTGAGCTGCTGGTCGAGCAGCGGGCGATCCCGGTACGTGATGTCGCGCGCCTGGTCGGCTACCGGCAGGCGCCCCACTTCGCGCAAGCGTTTCGTCGCCACTACGGCCTCTCGCCCGCGCGCTTTCGCGAACAGGCGAGGGGCCGCGTCTAGAGCACGCTCGCGCTTTGGGGATCGGAACCACGCTGGCCTGAATCAATGCCGTGCGGGTCCTCCTCGGCGGTTTCGGCGCCGGGCAGGCGGATGCGCATCAGCGTCCCGCCGCCTGGCGCGCGCTCGGCGGCGACGCTCCCGCCGTGCTGGACGGCGACCTGGCGCACGATCGCCAATCCCAGCCCCGAGCCTGGTCGCCCGCGGGCCTCGGCGCCACGATAGAAACGATCGAACACGTATGCGAGATCCTCCGCGGAGATTCCCGGCCCGTGGTCGCGCACGGTGAGTTCACCGCCGTGCAGTTCGATCTCGACCGGCTCGCCCGGAGGGCTGTACTTGACTGCGTTGTCGAGCAGGTTCGCCACGGCGCGCTCCAGCCGGGCGGGCACGCCGGGGAGGATCGTCGGCGCCAGCTCGAGCAGGAAGGGGTTGGCCGGGGCATGCCGGCGCATGCGTTCGGCGACCTCGCTCACCATCAGGTCCAAGCGCGTGTCCTCGGTGTCCGCGCGGGGTTCCTCGCCGCGGGCGAGGTCGATCAGGTCGTTCATCAGCAGCGTCAGCTCGCCGATCTGCTCGACCACGTCGGACAGCAGGCGCTGGCGCTCGTCGGAGTCCATGTCGTGGGCCTGCTGCAGGATCTCGATGTTGGTGCGCAGGCTGGTCACGGGCGTGCGCAGCTCGTGCGAGGCGTCGGCCACCAGCTGGCGCTGCGCGTGCACGGACGCGTCAAGTGCGCTCATCGAGCGCTCGAGCGCGTCGAGCATCGCGTTGAAGCTGCTCGCCAGGCGCCCGATCTCGTCTTCGCTCACCGGTGCGATGCGCTGCGAGAGGTCCTGTGTTCTGGTGACGTGCTCGGTCGCTTGGGTGAGGCGCTTCACGGGCAGCACGGCGGCGCCGGCGACCAGCCGTCCGAGCAGCGCTGCGAGCGCGATGCCGCCGATGTCGAGCAGCGCGAGGATCAGGCGCAGGTGGCGCAGCAGCCGGTCGACTTCGGTGAGCTGCTGGGCGACCTGGACCACGCGCCCCGGTGCGATGTGGTCGGCGAGGATGCGCAGATGGAGGCCGTTGACGCGTGCGTCGCGGAAGTAGTGCCTGTCCGTAGCACTCGCCAGTTCGCGGGTACGGGCGTCGACTGGGAGCGTCACGTTTCCGGAAGAGCGGAAAAGAACATGGCCATGTGCGTCGATCAGCTGCTGGTAGCCGCGCACCTGGCCGGGTCGCGGCGGCAGGTTGCCCAGGGGGGTGAGGCCGTTTTTTTGCGTGGTGCCCGGTGGTGGCGCCTGCTCGGTGTCCTGGCCTTTGATGAGGTCGAGGAGCGCGGCGCGCGAATGACGCGCGGGATTGCTCGCGACGAACCTCAGGCTGTCGGCGCGGTTTGTCAGCTGCGAATCCACCTGGCCGTGCAGCTCATGCGAGGTGAGCAGGTAGGTGAGCAGCGAGGCGAGCACCACGGCGATCGCCACCGCGGCGGCCGAGACGAGGGTGATGCGCCTGCGAAAGGACACTAGGACCCTCGCAATACGTAGCCCACGCCGCGGACGGTGTGCAGCAGGCGGGACTCTTCGCCGGCCTCGGTCTTGCGGCGCAGGTAGCCCATGTAGACGCCCAGCGAGTTGGAGGTCGCGCCGAAGTCATACCCCCACACGTGCTTGAAGATCTCCGAGCGGGTCAGCACCTCGCGGGGGTGGCGCAGGAACATCTCCAGCAAGAGGAACTCGGTGCGTGTGAGCGGCAGCATCCGCTCGCCGCGCCACGCTTCGTGAGCGAGGCGGTCCAAGCGCAGGTCCTCGAAGGTGAGCGTCCTGTCCTGATCGTCCTCCTCGCCGGCCCGGCGCAGCAGCGCGCGCACGCGGGCGAGCAGCTCGCGCAGCGCGAACGGCTTGACGAGGTAGTCGTCGGCGCCGGCGTCGAGGCCGGCGACGCGGTCGTCGACCCCTTCGCGGGCGGTGAGCATCAGCACAGGCGTCCTGTCGCCGCTTTCGCGCAGGCGCTGGCAGACCTCGAGGCCGTCGATGTGGGGCATCGAGATGTCGAGGATCACGACCTCGTAAGACGCGGCGCCCAGGCACTCCAGCGCCTCACGCCCGTCCGCCGCCTGCGCGACCTCGTAGTGCTCCAATTTCAGCGCCCGCGACAGCGCCGTCTGGACGGCGGGCTCGTCGTCGACGACCAGTACACGTGCTTGTTGCTCGGCCATGGTTGTTGGCGGCGTTCCGCGCCCGTGAATGGCTCCGGATACAGGCAAGGCGGGCAGGACGCGCTTCTCAGGCTAGCGTGATGGGTATCTCAAACACAGGATCAAGGGGTCCGGAAGACATTCCGGAGAACCGGCGAGGAGGACCATCGCTCAACAGGACACCGTGGCGCATGGCACTGAAGGCGTGCTGGCGGCGCAGTCGCGCACGCTGCGCAACAGCATCATCAGCCTCGCGATCTTCTTCGCGCTCGTGGTGGCGCTGCTGCTGTCGGTACCGGGCCTGCACTCGATCACGGAGCGCCTATCTGATGCGAATTTCTGGTGGTTGGCTGGCGGGACCGGCCTCGAGGTGCTCTCGTGCGCTGGTTATGTCGTGTTGTTCGGGTTGGTCTTCGGGATGCTCGGCAGACGCCTGGTCTCGCGCCTGTCGCTGTCGGAGCTGGCGGTCAACTCGGTCGTCTCAGTGAGCGGCCTCGCGGGCTTGGCTCTGGGGGCGTGGGTGCTGCGCAGCAAGGGCATCTCGGTGGAGCGCATCGCGAAGCGATCGGTCCTGCTGTTCGTGCTTACCAGCGCGGTCAACGTCGGGGCGGTGGCCGTGATCGGCGTGCCGATGTGGCTGGGTCTGCTTCCAGGCACGCGCAATTCGCTACTCACGCTGCTGCCGGCTGCGGCGGCGCTGGCGAGCATTCTCGGTACGCTCGCGCTTGCGGCGTGGGCCCGCCGGGCGGCAGCGCGCAGGCCGCTCGAGCACGGACGCTGGGCGGTCACGCTCGTGGCGCTGAGTGGCGGAGTGGAAGATGCACTGCGGCTGATCCGCGAACATGACTGGCGGGTGCTGGGCGCAGTCGGATACTGGCTGTTCGACAACCTCGCGCTGTATGCGTGCCTCGCGGCCTTTGGCGCCACCCCCGGAGTGTGGGTGGTGGCGATGGCCTACCTGGTGGGGATGCTTGCCAACTCGCTGCCGATTCCCGGGGGCTTTGTGGCGGTCGAAGGAGGGCTCGTGGGCATGCTCGTCCTGTTCGGCGTCCGCCCGGCCTCCGTCGTGGTCGCCGCGGTGCTGGTCTACCGGGCGATCTCACTGTGGATCCCCGCGGTGATCGGCTCACTGGCGTTCCTCAGCCTGCGCCAGGAGATCGGTAAGCCCGTGGCGGTGAGAGAGGCGGCTGGCGGATCTTCATGACAGGCGTTTGGCCTCTGCTGCGGCTTGCGCCGCGCGCTGACAGGACCGTCCCGGCAGGTTCGCCATCAGGTCGCTCAGTTCGGGGTCGATCGCCCCGGAGAGGCCGGGGCAGTAGACGGGCGCCGGCAGCCTGCCGGCCGCGGAGCCGGGGGCATTGAGCGGGCGTAGTTCGAGCGCCGCCTGGTGGGAATGGGAGAAGTCATCGGAGAAGATGTCGATCGCAAGGCGCCCGCTGTAGAGCTCGATCGAGCGCCCTTCGTCGTAAACGGTGGCGGGGACCCCACGGATCACCGTATTGCGCTGTGGCCCGAGTGTGGCGTTGGAGTGCAGGCTGTAGATCACGGTGGTGACCTGTAGCGGCAACAAGCAGCTGCCGCCGGCGAAGACACCTTTGCGCTGTACGCAGTCGCCGTAATAGACGCTCTCTCCGACACCGCTGTTGTAGCCCTGCTGGCCGTCGGAGGCGGCGAGTGGCTGGCTGGCAAAGCTGGGTCCCACCCAGTAGACCCTGAAGAACGGAAACGTCTGCGCTTCGGCGAGCGTCCCTGCGGCGATTGGACGCGGAGCGCCGGTCGCGCAGCCGCCGGCCGTGAGTACCGCGCAGAGCGCTGTCAGTGCCACTGCCGTGCGCAGCCAGATCCGCCTGCTCGTCATTATCTCCACGTGCCGATTATCGACCGTCTTGCAGCGAGAGAGCTACTTCGGAGCCGCCCGGCGGTTCTAAGGAGGGCATATCCGTTGCATCCGCGGCGGGTGGTCCGGGGTCCGGTGTGGTAGCGCACCGGACCCCGGACGCTCTTGGCGGGAGGCGTCTCGCGCTTCCGCTTGCCGCCGTGCTGGTGGCGATCTGGCTGCTGGCCGATCCGCACACCCCGGATCTCGCGGCGCAGGTCTACCGCGTCAGCCTGTTCGAGCACTCTGGGTTCGCTGTCTGGGACGAGCATTGGTACGCGGGTCATGCCCTGCCCGGCTATAGCCTGCTGTTTGCGCCGCTTGCCTCGCTGCTGGGGTTGCGGTTACTCGCGGCCCTGTCGGTGCTGGCCTCCATCGCGCTGTTCGAGCGGTTGATGCTGGGCGTATACGGCCGGCCCGCCCGCTGGGGCGCTGTTTGGTTCGCCTTTGCGGCCGCCGGCGATATTTGGATCGGGCGGCTGACGTTCGCGCTGGGCGTAACGTTTGCGATCGCCGCCGTGCTCGCGCTGCACCGCGGACACTCCCGTTGGGCCGCGCTCCTGGCGGCGCTGTGCGCGGCCGCCAGTCCCGTGGCGGGCGTCCTGCTCGCGCTCGCCGGGTTGACTCATGCGCTCGCCCGGCGCTCGCCTCGTGCTCTGGTGGTGCTCGGTGTGCCGGTGGGCGTAATCGTTGTGCCCCTGGCCCTTGTGTTTGAAGAGGGCGGCTTCGAGCCGTTCCCCACCACGTCATTCGCGGCGACTGTGCTCGTTACGCTCGCGTTTCTCTGGACGCTGCCTCAGGGACAGCGCCTGCTGCGCACCGGCGGGGTCGTCTACTTGGTGGCCTGCCTGCTGTTGCTGGCGGTGCGCACACCGATGGGCAGCAATATCGAGCGCTACGCCGTGCTGCTTGCCGGGCCGCTGCTCGTATGTGCCCTGGCCGCAAGCGGCGGGCGCCATACCCCGGCAGTGCTGGTGACGTTGCTCGGCGTCGCCGTGTTCACCGTCTGGGGTCCGGTGCGAGAGACCGTGGCGGTTGGGGGCAATGAATCGACGCGCGCCTCCTACTACGCGCCCGTCGAGGGCTTCCTCGCCCGTGTTCAGGCTCCGCCTGCCCCGCCGGTGCGGGTGGAGGTGCCGCTCACACGCAGCCACTGGGAGGCGGCGCTGCTCGCCCCTACGGTCTCGCTGGCACGCGGTTGGGAGAAGCAGCTCGACGAGCGCTTCGATCAGGTGCTGCTCAAACCCGGATTGACCGCGGCGGCTTATGAGGGCTGGCTAGAGAAGGAGGCGGTCAGCTACGTGGCGCTCCCCGACACTCCGCTTGACCCCTCGAGCGCCCAGGAGGGCCGGCTGATCCGCCGCGGCCTGTCATATCTGCAGGAGGTGTTCAAGAGCAGGCACTGGACGGTGTATGCGATGCGCAAGCCGGCACCGCTGTTGGAAGGCCCTGGGCGGCTGACCTCGCTCGGCCACGACACCTTCACCCTGCACGCCGCCGCAGCGGGAAACTTTCTCGTGCGCGTGCACTACACGCGCTACTGGACCATCGCCGGCGGCAGCGGTTGCGTGGGGCAAGCGCTCGGGGGCTGGACCTATGTGACGGCACGCAAGCCGGGGACGGTCTTCGTTGCTGCCCGTTTCTCGCTCGCTCGCGCTCTCGGCCTGCAGGGATCATGCAGCCGCATCCGTGCGCCGGCGCCCGTCGCGCTGGCAGCCCCGCACCGGGTCTCATACCGCTGGCTGGTGCCCACCACGGGCGCCCCGCCGCCGGTCGCGCAGGAGAACCGGGCACGGGGCACTCGCGCCTGGCGCCTGCCTGGGCCGCCGGGCCTCGTGGGAGGCGCGGCGCGCGGCGCGGTCGCGGGCTACGTGGCGATGCAGGCGATCGCTCCCGGGCAGACGCAACGGGTGTATGTCAATGCGCCGCGCTCGCGCACGGTAAGAGTGCGTGTCTATCGCATGGGCTGGTACGGGGGGACCGGCGGGCGGCTGGTGCTGCGCAGCTCTTCGCTGCACGTGGTGCGCCAGCCTCGCTGCAGGCACCGCTTCTTGACGGGCCTGACCGAGTGCGACTGGCACGCGACGCTGTCTTTTCCGATCCCCGCAGCGCTGCCCAGCGGCGTATACATCGTCAAGCTGCTCGCCGCCCGCGGAGCACAGAGCGACTGCCTGTTCATCGTGCGCTCATCGCATCCGGCGCCGCTGCTCGTGGAGATCCCGACGGCCTCCTATGAGGCGTACAACGCCTGGGGCGGCGACAGCCTCTACCCAGGTGGAACCAAGCTCACCGGCCTCACGCACAGCACCCAGGGGGTGGAGGTCTCCTATGACCGCCCCTATGACAGCCAGACAGGGGCCGGGCAGTTCTTCATCCGCGAGGTGGCGATGGTGCGTTTCCTGGAGCGCTACGGCTATCCGGCCGCCTACACCACGAGCGAGTCGATCGACAGCGAACCGACTCAGGTGAAAGGCACAAGGGCGCTGATGGACGTGGGTCATTCCGAGTACTGGTCAGCGCGCGATGAGCAGGCGTTCTCCTCCGCCCGCGATCACGGCACCAGCCTGATCTTCATCAGCTCCGACACGATGGCCTGGCGCGTTCGCTTCGCGCCCGCCACCGCCGCGTCCAGCCAGGCGGGCGAAGCGGGCCATGTGATCGTTGCCTACAAGGAGAACGCGGCTCTTGACCCTGACCGCGCCCAGCCTTCAGGGCTGTTTGCAGAGGGTGGAGCCAACCTCGTGGGGAGTGCGTATGACGGCTGCATAACCCCACGGGTACACAAGCCCGGTCCCCCGGTGTACCGCTACTACACATGGCGTCCCGCTCCGTACCTGAGGCCCGGCTGGCTGTTCGCACACAGCGGCGTGAGCGCCACGACGAGCATTCCCGGCATCACCGGCTACGAGCTGGACCAGCGCACGCCGGCCACGCCGGGCGCAACGCGGCTGATCGGCACCGGCGCTGGTGTGCCCTGCCAGGGCGCGAATGAGCCTTCGCCGGTCCATGGCACGGTGGCGGAGACGACGCTCTATGGGGTGCGCTCGGGTGCGCTCGTGTTCGCCACCGGCTCGCTCGGCTGGGAGTACGCGCTCTCGCCCGTGCCCCAAGCCTCGCCTGACGCGCCGCGCGCGCCAGACCCGCGAGTGGTCGCTATGACCCGCAACCTGCTAGCCCGCGTGCTTGGCTGAGGCGTGTCTGGGCGCGAGCGCGTAGAGGCCTGTTTGCCCGGTCAGGTAGACGCGTTCGCCATCGCTGATCACCGGATCGAACTTGCCCGATTCAAACTGGAATCTGAGGCGGCCGGTGGAGATGCCGAGACCGTATGTGTGGTGATTGCCGAGGTCGGCGAAGTAGACGGTCCGCCCGAGTATCGTCGGCGAGCCAGAGATGCGCCCGGGGGCGTTGAACTGCCAGCTGACCTGTCCCGAGCGCGCGTTGATCGCGTAGAAGGTGCCACTGTAGGAGCCGAGGTAAACCGTCGGGCCCAGCCCCGGCGCGTTCGTGACGGCGGGAGAGGAATAGACGTAGGCGCCCGTCTGCACTGCCCAGTCGAGCCGCCCCGAGGACGCGTCATATGCGTAAACGCGCCCGTCGGTGTTCCCGAGGAACACGCGCCCGTAGACGACCGCGGCGGTTGAGTAGAAGGTGCCGCTGCCGAGCAGCGCTCCTTCAGAGCTGCTCAGCCACAGCCGCTGGCCGGTCTGCTCGGAGACGGCCTGGACGTGGCCGGAGTAGTCGCCGAAATACAGCACGCCGCTCGAGAGCGTGGGGCTGGCCTTGACCGCCCCGGCGGCGTGATAGGTCCACAGAACGTTTCCGTTAGCCGCATTCAGGGCATAGACGGTGCCGTTCTGGGAGCCAAAGAAAAGCTTGCCGTGATCCAGCAGCGGCGAAGACTCGCTTGGGCTCGGCAAATCGCGCCACCAGCGTGTTCTGCCGGTCTTGTAGTCGATCGCGAACACTCTTCCGGGGATGCCGGGCTTGCCGGTCGAGAGGACGGTCCCGTACACGGTCTTCGCGGTCACGGCGGGCGTCGAAGCGGACAGCGCGCCGAGCGAATGCGACCAGTACGTGCGGCCGCTGTACTTGTTGATCGCTATCAGCACGCCGTCATCGGCGAGCTGGAAGATGTGATTGCCATAGATGACTGGTGGGAACTCGAGCAACGCGTGCTCGTTGTGGACCCATATCTTGTGAAAGGGAGGATGCAGGCGCGCTGGAGCGGGAAAGAAGCGCGTGTGGTTCTTGGTGTAGCCGTAGAGGGGCCAGGCGAAGCGGTCGGGTCCATGGGTGGGCAGCGCCGGGGTTGGCTGTGGCACGAAGCGGGCGTGCGGGTGGTAGATGCTGCCGGTGCGATCGCGTTTGTACAGGTAGGCCCCAAACGCGGCGGCGAGCAGCAGCAGCACCAGTGCCGCCAAGGACAGGCGGGCCCGGTTTGAGCTGAAGGAGGGACGTCTGATGGAGTCAGACCCTAGAGCGCTGCGCTGACGGACGGGGCGGTGGCCGCCATATGATCGTCTGCGCGATGAGCAGCTCCGCTGAAGAATCCGAGGTCTTCGCGCCGGGACTGCTCAGCGGACAGGTGGCGCTGGTGACCGGCGGGGGGACGGGCCTTGGCAAGGCTACGGCGATGGAGTTGGTCCGCTGCGGAGCGACGGTGGCGATCGCTGGGCGAAGGGTTGAGGTGCTCCGCCAAGCCGTGGAGCAGATAGGTGGGCACTCCAGCTGGATAGTGGGTGATATCCGCGAGCAAGACGACGCTTCGCGGATGGTGGAAGCGGTTCTTCAGCGCCATGGGCGTCTTGACCTGCTCGTCAACAACGCGGGCGGTCAGTACTTCACGGCGGCCGAGGCGATCACGGCCAAGGGCTGGCGGGCAGTTTGGCGGTTGAACGTGGACGGCATGCTCAACATGGCCGAGGCGGCTTTCGAGCAGGCGATGCGCCCAGCAGGCGACGGGACGATCATCAACGTCACGCTCTCTCCCCATCACGGTATGCCGGGGATGGCGCATTCGGGCTCGGCAAGAGCAACCGTCGAGGCACTCACGCGCGAGCTGGCTCTGCGCTTTAGCGAGGCTGGTGTCACCGTCACGGCGGTGGCGCCGGGTCCCTTCGATACGGAGGCGATGGAGAAGTATCCGCAGACCGTTCGCGCGGGCATGGCGCGGATCGTCCCGTTGCAGCGAATGGGTAGCGTGGCCGAGCACGCGTGGCTCGTCGCCCTGCTCGCCTCTCCGCTCGGGCACGTATTCAATGGCTCAACGGTCACCATGGACGGAGCGCGCGATAACTGGGCGGGGCCATGGCCGCCCCCTGGACTGACCGACGAGGCGGGTGAGGTGCCCACCGAGGAGCGCCGGTAGAGAGAGCGGGGGACGAGGATCGAACTCGCATCATCGCCTTGGAAGGGCGAGGCTCTACCATTGAGCTACCCCCGCGCGCGAATCCAGCCCGGAGAGCGGTTCGGCAACAGAAGCCTAGTTTGCCCGAACGGCGGCTGGGTCGCCGGGGCCGTAGAATCGATAGGCCACGGGGAGTGGCGCAGTCTGGTAGCGCACCCGGCTGGGGGCCGGGCGGTCGCAGGTTCAAATCCTGTCTCCCCGATATTTTTTGTCCGCGAAAGTAGGCGAAACAGCAGCGAACAGGTCAGCGGAGTAGAAGTAGGTTCTTTTTCCATGCCGACCCCGTTCAAGGCCCAAAACGGGTTTTGGAAATCCACCAGAACGAGAAGCACTGCGGGCGATGGCGAGCGTGCGAGTTAGGGAGTCGAAGCGGCCGCGCGCGGGACGCCGATTTCGTCCTAGGCGCGGCGTAGGCTGCCGTTCATGATTCGTGCGCATGCTCTGCCTCGTCGACTGATCGTGGAAGCCCGCGATCTAGATACGGACGCGCGCGTCCGCCAGGAGCTGGATGTCGATGCTCCGACCGATCAGGCTGGCCAGCGTGCCCAGCTGGCCAGCGTAGTCGCACGGCTGCATCCCGAGGCGCGCATGAGGTCTTTCGACCATGGGGCTGCATCTTTCCTCGACTCCTCGCATCTGGTCGTCGCCCACTACTCAGACACGGATGTGCCCTCCTCGGCGCTTTCCAAGCCCGAGACGAGTGCAGACGTCCAGCAGCCGCTGTTCGTCGGCTGAGCCGTCATGGCCGATTCGCGAGCTGAGCAGCTCAAGCTCGCGCTCGGGCCGTATGTGAACCGCAATCTGTTCTCGGATCACTTCCTCAAGGACATTCTGCCGACGTGGCCAGAGTTCGCGGACGCCGATGCAAGCGGAATCCTGGCCGACCTTGCTGAGCTCTGGCAGGCCGAGAGGACAGGTCTTGAGCAGGCTAACGAGGCTCAGACAGAGGAGCGGTTCATCAAGCCCGTGCTCCGTCGGCTCGGGTTCCATTTCACCGTGCAGGCTGGGGTCCCGACAGCTTCCGGGTCCAATGTGAGCGCCACTGAGGTCCACTCGGCCTCAGCCGTATGCACCTCGCCGTGCAGGGACAGATTGCTGTCCTCGGCACAAATCTCACTCGTGGGTTACTGTGGCTCAGCCGGGGGAATGCGTCCGGCGAACCTGCGACGAGTTGGAGGGCTGAGATGGCGTACGTGATCGTCAACGATTTCGAGGGCGGTACGAAGGAGCAGTACGACGCCACTACTGCGGTGGTGCACCCGCCCGGTGGCCTGCCAGCCGGCCAGACGCATCATTACGCCGGGCCGAGCGCGAATGGCTGGGTCGTCGTCGCGGTCTGGGAGTCGAAGGCGATCTGGGAGAAGTTCCGCGACGAGACGCTGCTGCCCGCCTTCCAGGCAGGGCAGTCCGTTTTGCCCGGCCCACCGAAGACAACGGAGTTCGAGGCCGAGGTCGAGCTCTAGAAGCAACCCCTGACGGCCGAGGTGGTTGCTCATGGGTAGGAGCTGGAGCCTGACGCCGGGATGATGATGAGCCGGGCGGGCAACTGATTACGGACCCGAAGTGCCGGCCTCACGAGCGAACGGCCAGCTCCACGCTCAGGTCGGCGCACTGCTCCATGTAGCGTGCCCAGGCGGTGCGGGCGAGCACCCGCAGCAGGATCGTCGCAACGGGCCCGCGCGCCTGAAACGTGTAGGTCCAGCGAAAGGCCGACCCGTGCTCGGTGGTGGCGAACACCCATGACCCGATCGCGTGGTCGACCAACCGCCCGAGCGGGCTGGTGAAACGATCGACCCGGTACTCGAATCGCCGCGGGCGCTCCCACACCAGCACCTGCTCGTGGGCAGTGGCGCCGTCCCCGAGCAGCACGGTGCGCTCCGAGCCCGGCGTGCTCCACGATCCTGTGAGATCGCGCGTTCCGGTGACCGCGGGGATGGGACCCCAGCGCCTTAGCACCTTGGGCAGCACGTCCTCCGCGACTACGACATCGAACACGCACTCGGCGGGGACGGGTAGCTCTCTGGACACGGTGTGGGATGCGCGACCCATCAGTGCGGCGCGCTATCGAGCGCGTGCCTTTGAGGCGTCAGGCTTCGACCTCTAGCTTCAACTCACACGCGTCAACAGAGGCGCGGGTGCCCGGGGTATCGGAGGCGTCCATGGCGCTGAACACCTTGGCCGCCGCGCTCATGTCCTCCGCCGTGGCGAAGCTCTGGAGGACGACCGCCGTGCCCTGCTGCTCGTCGTGCAGCACCTGCAGGCCCGTGGCTGTCACCCCGGGAGGCGGTCCGCCGGACTCCTTGATGCGGGCCAGCATCGTCTCCATCCGCGCGGCGTCCACGCCGCTGAATCTCACGACACGTACGTATGACATGCGAAATCTCCTCCTGCTCGGGTGCAGACAAACATACACCCAGGCAACGCCCAGCCGCTGGTCTTTGCCGCCCCGTCGCACGAGCGACACAGAGGACCGGCCGTCTGTCGCCAGGCTGGCCCCTCTGTGTCGCTCTCCTGTCGCGACTAGATTAGAACTCAGGTGGGGTTACCACCACCTTCTTCTGGGCAGAGGACTGCGAAGACGGTGCCCGTGCCCGCATGGCCCGGGTTGGCCGCGTAGCCGGAAGTGGTCTTCACCAAGACCACTTCCTTAGTGTCACCCGAGATCGTGGAACCGGACTTCACGATGTGACTGGAGACGATCACTTCAATGAATTCCGGCAACGGTCCGAGCGGGGGGCCTGAGCTGTTCCCCGGATCGGTCAACCAGCTGGTCCCGCACGGGGGTGACGTCCCCAGAGTGTTCGCGAAGCCCTTAAACGCCGCCGGCGCCAAACCACCGCTCAGCGAGTTCGCCGTCCACCACTGCGCTCCCCAGAACGTGACCGAGGTCCCGACACTCGCGTTGCCATCGCCGATCACAAAACTGCCCGCTGAACCGCCACCGCCCCCAATTGCCGCCGTGGCGGAAGCGGCAAATGTCAGCGCCGTCAACGCCACCAGCATCCCAAGCATCAGGGTGCACCTAACCACTCGCATACCTTGCCTCAATGCAACAACCATCCCAGACCTCCCTGTTTGGTAACTGCTGTGCATGCACGCTGCGTATCCGAGCACCCGATTTAATCAAACATTCGTCCAGAATTCGAATAATTCGCAATGGGCCGGGGAAAAGGAGTGTGGGCGCCTCCTTTCCCCTTGCGTTGGCACTGGGCGCGCGGCGTAGCCCGAAGACGTGTGATGAATCTGAGCCGCCGGCGTAGTTAGGGTTGTGAGCGCACTCGTGTCCTTGACCGATCACTCTGGATCGCAGGCCAGCTTGGCGGCTGAGCGCGCCAAGCTCGACGACGAGGCCTTCGATCGGCTCTTCCGGGAGAGCGCCGCCGGCGTGCACGGATATGCGATCTCGCTGCTCGGCAACTCTTCTGCGGCGGAGGACGTGACCGCGCTCGCGTTCGAGCGGCTCTACCGCGCGCGGGCGCGTCTGAACCACCGCCGCGGAACGCCCCGAGCGTGGCTATTCGCGATCGCACGTAACGCGGCACTAGACGAGCTGCGCCGGCGCCGGCGCCAGCCCCAGTCCGAGTTGCCCGAAGAGTTCTCCGGCGATCAGGACTCCGAAGCGGCGCTCGAGCACATCGCGCGCCGCGCGACGGTCCGCGATGCGCTCTCAGCGCTTCCGCTGCGCGAGCGAGAGGTGGTGCTGCTCAAGTTCCACGGCCAGCTCTCCAACAGCGAGCTCGCGAAGGCGCTCGGCGTGAGCGAGTCAAACGCCGGTACGCGTCTGCACCGTGCGCTCACGCGTTTGCGCGAGGCGTGTCTGCAGGCGGAACGACAGGAGGAGATCGCATGAAGGTCATTCCCTTCCCGGGCGGTGGTTCCGCAAGCCCCGACGAGGCCTGGCTCACAGAGCTCGAGGCGGCGCTGAACGGAACCGGCGAGGGCTCTGTTGCGGACTCGTGGCTCCAGCTGCGCGAAGACGTTCGGACGCTTGCCCCCCCGATGGATCCCGATTTCAAGCGCGAGCTGGGGCAGCGGATCGCCGAGCGAGCAGCTCGCTCTGCACCCAAACAGCCACACCGCCGGTTGGGTTGGCTGCGTACAGCTGTTCCCGCGTTCGCTGCCGTGCCGGTGGCGTTCGCGGTGATCGCGGCGGTGCTGATCGCGGCACCCTGGCGAGAAGCCGGTCATACGGTCGCGAACGCCGGGAGATCGTCTTCGCTCTCTGTGCGCGCGGATCATCTCGGCCCAGCCTTTGGCCCGGCTAAAAGCGCCGCGGCGGTAGGCGCGAACGCGGCGCAGGCCACGAATGAGCCCGTTGTGAGTGGGGCGGCTGCAGCGCCCGGACGCGTCCAGCAGCTCGGGGCCTCGATCACGCTCACGGCAACCCCCTCCGAAGTGCAGACCATTGCTGACCGCGTGTCGCGCTTAGCGGTGAGCGATGGCGGCTTCGTGCAGAGCTCGCACGTCAACGAGGGAGAAAAAACGGGCGAAGCCACCCTCACGCTGAGCCTGCCGAGCGCAAAGCTCAGCGCCGCTCTTGCCGCTCTGGGGCAGATCGCCCCAGTGCATGCCGAGAACCAGTCACTGCAGGACATCACCAACACCTACAACGCCGCTCGTCAGCGGCTGGCCGACGCGACCGCCGAACGGCAGGCGCTGCTCCATGCGCTCGCGAAGGCGAGCACCGAAGGCCAGATCGACAGCCTCCGTGAACGGCTCTCACAGAACCGCGGCGTGATCGCCCGGGCCAAGTCGGCATTCCAAACGGTCTCACAGCAGGCGAGCACCGCCGAAGTCGAAGTGACCGTGCTCGGCAACAAGAGCGCGAGCAGCGAAGGGCTGACCCTTCACCGGGGCTTGCATGACGCTGGCCGGGTGCTCACAGTGACGCTCATCGTCCTGCTGATCGCCGCCGCGATACTCGTCCCGCTCACGCTGCTGATCGCCGCGCTCGTGAGCGCCCGTCGTGCGTGGCGCTCCTACCGGCGCGAGCGAATACTTGACGCGCCTTGACACGCCGTTAGCCCGATTCGCTCCATTTTGAGCTTTCAAGACGGCCGGCATGGTCAAATCCCCTTGGACATTTACACACCGCTGAACAGGGTCAGGAGGGTGTTGCTGGGACAGCGCTTTCAAACTGCACAAACCGGCTCCAGAAATGAGCGTTTGCTGCCGATGAGCTCGGATGGCGTCCTCTCGGCAGCCAATTTCGCGGGTCAATGATTCCTCCACAGGCCCTGTGCCTGCGCCTGCTCGCAGCTCCTCGCCCGCGGGGCAGGACGATGATCTTCGCCGTCTCGGTGAGGCGCTGAACGCGCGCACAAATGACGTGGTCGCGGGAATGGTCTCGCGCACAGGCCAGTCGGGCTGCGTCCTCGATGAGATCGTCGAGGAGAGCTTCGAACGGGTGGGTGCGGTTTCGACGGTCGCGGTGGCCAGGTGGATGTCGGGCGAGGGCGCCGATGTCGCCCGCGAGGTTGGTCAGGAGTCCTGGCAGATCTTCGGTCAGCTGGCCGCGCAGCGCGCGGCGCCGCTGAACGAGGTCACCAAGCGCTGCCTGCGCTGGTGCGATGCGGCGGAAGATGTCGTGCGAGAGATCGCGGTGGCGCTGGCCCTCCCGCCGGAGGTGCTCGCGCAGGCGATGGCCATGCTGCAGCGCAGCCTCAAGGTGACGCTCGTGCGGATGTGCGAGTCCTTTGAGTCAGAGCGCCAGGGTGCGGATGAGCAGCTCGCGTTCCTCGCCACCCACGACCCGCTGACGGGGCTTCCCAACCGCACGCTGATCCTCGACCGCATCGAGCAGATGCTCGCGCGCTCACGCCGCGACCACACTCCGGTCGCCGCGCTGTTCGTCGACCTCGACAACTTCAAGTCCATCAACGACACGCTCGGCCACGGCGCCGGCGATGAACTGCTGAAGGCGGTCGCCGCGAGACTGGATGGCGTCGTACGCGCCACCGACACGCTCGGCCGCCTCGGCGGCGATGAGTTCGTCGTGATCGCCGAGGACCTCTCGCTCGCCGCTGGTCCCGACCTGGTCGCCGAGCGCCTGCTCGCGGCGCTCAAAGAGCCCTTCAGGCTCGACGGCGCCAAGGACACTCCCTTCACGGTGACGGCAAGCGTCGGGATCGCGGTGGGAGACCGCGTATCGCCCGCGGATCTGCTGCGCGACGCCGACATCGCGATGTACCGCGCCAAGTGGGACGGCAAGAACCGTTACGTCGTCTTCGACTCAGGGATGCAGGACGCGGTCCAAGGCCGGATGAAGCTCGAGATGGACCTGCGCCAGGCGATCGAGCACGACGAGTTCTTCCTCGTCTACCAGCCCACATTCGACCTGCGCGACATGAGCCCCACCGGCATGGAGGCCCTGATTCGCTGGAACAGCCCCGACACGAGGCGTCGTACAGCCCGACGATTTCATCCCACTGCTCGAGGAGACAGGCCTCATCGTGGAAATCGGCAAGATGGGTCCTGGAGGAGGCGTGCCGTCAGGGCGCCACGTGGCGGCAGGCGGGATATCCGATCGGCATGGCCGTCAACGTCTCTGGCACGGCAGCTCGACACCGATGACTTCATAACCGACGTCTCGCGAGGCGCTCTCACACAGCGGCCTGGATCCCTGCGCGCTGACGATCGAGATCACCGAGACGACGCTGATGCGCAACGTCGAGGAGACCGCCCGCCGGCTGCAGGCCGTCAAGGAGCTCGGCGTGCGGATCGCGATCGACGACTTCGGCACGGGCTACTCCTCGCTCGCGCACCTGCAGAAGTTCCCAGTCGACGCGCTGAAGATCGACCGCTCGTTCATCTCGGGGCTGACAAACAACCAGGAAGGCGAGACCCTGATCCACACCCTGGTGCAGCTCGGCAAGGACCTGTCGATCGAGACGCTGGCCGAGGGCATCGAGCAATCACAGGAGCTCGACCTGCTCAGGGATGAGGAGTGCGACTCAGGACAGGGCTTCCTCTTCGCGCGTCCGTTGGATGTCGCCGCCACCGAGGCATTCCTGCAGAACTGGGCAGCTAACGCCACCACCTGATCCCGTTTCAGCCTCACTGGGTCAAGCGGGACTTGAACATGCCGACGCCGTTCAAAGCCCAAAACGGGGTGTTAAGGTCGGTGCGTGACCGCTGCGGTTGACTATGAGCGCCACGGGCGCACGTATGCCCGGCACCGGCGCCCAGACCCGCGGATAGCGGCGCGTATTCATGCCGCGCTCGGCGATGCCCGCACCGTGCTCAACGTAGGGGCGGGCGCCGGGTCCTATGAGCCAGAGGACCGCTGGGTGCTCGCTGTCGAGCCGAGCGCGACGATGCGGGTCCAGCGCCCAGCTGGCGCGGCTCCCGCGATCAATGCTCGTGCAGAGACGCTCCCCTTCGACGACGGCACCTTCGATGCGGCGATGGCCTGCGTGACGATCCATCACTGGGAACCCCCCGAGGCGGGCCTGGCCGAGTTGCGAAGGGTGGCGCGCGGGCCGGTGGTGGTGTTCACGTTCGAGCTCGGCGCCCTGGCCGCCTGGCAGCTCGAGTATCTGCGCGAGGGCGTCGCGAAGGAGCAACCGCGGTTTCCCGCCATGGATGACATCGCCGCGGCGCTGGGCGGGCGCACGCGCGTGGAGCGGATCCCCACGCCCGGCGACTGCACGGACGGGTTCTTCGAGGCCTTTTGGCGCCGGCCGGAGGCGCTGCTCGACGCGGAAGTGCGCAGCGCCCAGTCGGTATGGGCCCTGCTCGAGCCCGACGTGGAGCAGCGCATCGTAGACCGGCTCGCGGCCGCGCTGCAGTCCGGCGCCTGGGACGCCGAGCATGGCCATTTGCGTGAGCAGGAGAGCTTCGACGGGGCTCTGCGCCTCGTAATCTCAGAAGCGCCCTGACACCGCTCGTTCGCGGTCAGCGATGACGCGTGCCGCCCAGGCGCGCGGTTGCGCTTTCAATGGCCGGCCGAGGAGCACGCGGTGGGCCGCCACCCAGTCATAAATACGTGACGTTGCCCGTTCAGATCGCGACGCGAGGAGGGCGGCCGGCGCCCCGAGGGGCAGGGCACCGAAAATGACAGGTATGCCCGCGCCACCCGAATACCGCGTGCCCTCAGCGCCGGTGAGGTGCCATGACTGCAGGCGGTCTCGAGGGGGCATGTCGCTGAGGAGCTCCGCTCCGCGTTCGCTCTGGATCGGGACGGGGTCAAGACGGTGAGCCCGGTCCCAGCTCAGCAGCACCGCGAGGATGACCTTGCAGAATCCGCACTCGCCGTCGTACAGAACGATGAAAGTGCTCTCGTGGTTCTCGCGCATAGGCACATGATGAAGCCCGCGAGGCTAAGCCGTTCCAAGCCGTGAGTATCTTCGGGCCGGTTGGCAATCGGGTGGCGGGCGCAAGCTTTCAAGCGACCGGGGCCCGGCACGATAAGGAATGGCTCTGATGCATACAGAATCGAACCAGGCGCGGGCCGTGAGCGGCTCGAGGCTCGAACGGGCAATCGTCCTTCAGTTGCTGCGCGACGATCACGAACAGAGATGGTCAAGCGCGGAGCTGGCGATCGAGATGGACACGCAGGCGCCTGCCCTGGCGCAGGCGCTGCGAGCGCTCGCGGGAGAGGGCGTGCTGGTCATCTCCGGAGAGACAGCGTGGGCTTCGAGTGCGGCGCGGCGACTGGACGAGCTTGGGCTGATCGGCGTGTAGGCACCGCGCGGGGCGGCGCAGAGCCGCGGCAGATAGGGTGCCGGGGATGAGCAACAATCGCGTGCTGCTCCTCTCCTGGGAGTACCCGCCCGTGATCGAGGGTGGCCTCGCGCGGCATGTCTGCAAGCTCGCGCAGGCGCTCGTCCGGCAGGGGGTCGCGGTCGATGTGCTCACCCGTGGGACGGCTGGGGAGGCGGAGGGCGCAGCGAGCGCCGGGCCAGCCGGGGGGGTCAACGTTCACCGTGTCCGCGAGCCCGGCTGGCCGCGCGACCTGGACCGCTTCGTGGCCTGGGTGGACCAGATGAACGAGGACATGCTGGCGGCGGGCGAGGCGCTCGCCCAGGAGCACAGCTACGACCTGGTACACGGCCACGACTGGCTCGTCGCGAAGGCCTCCGGGGCGCTGGCAGACCGGGTAGGGGTGCCCTACATCACGACGATCCACGCCACCGAGCATGGGCGTCACCAGGGTTGGGTGGCCGATGAGCCGCAGTCGCACATCCACTCCGTCGAGCGCTGGATGGCCCGCCGGGCGGACTCGGTGATCGTCTGCTCCTACTACATGCGAGGGCACGTCGCCGACATCTTCGACATCGACGAGCGGCGGATCGCGGTGATCCCCAATGGGATCGACCCAAGCGAACTGCGACCAGTGGGCGACCTGCAGGCGCTGCGAGGAGAGTTCGCCGCACCCGAGGAGAAGCTCGTGCTGCTCGTCGGGCGCCTGGTCTACGAGAAGGGCTTCCAGCTGGCGCTCGACGCGCTGCCGGGGGTGATCGAGCAGGTTGAGAACGTACGCTTCCTGGTGGCGGGCAGCGGTACACACGAGGCGGAGCTGCGTTCTCAGGCGGAGCGGCTGGGGCTGTCAGCGCACGGAACCTTCCTCGGGTGGATTGGGGATGACGCGCTGCACTCGCTCTACCGCATCGCCGATTTGTGCGTGGTCCCTTCGATCTATGAGCCCTTCGGGCTGGTGGCGCTGGAGGCGATGGCCTCGGGCTGTCCCTGCATCGTCGCCGACACGGGCGGTCTGCGCGAGGTCGTCCCGTCCGGTGAGCGCGTCGGATTGCGCTTCAACGGCGGCGACGCCGAGCACCTGGGGGCGATGATCGAGCGGCTGCTGGTCGATAGCGAGTTGCGCGACCGGCTGGTGGCCGAGGCCTCCGAGCACGTGCTGAGCTTCGACTGGGAGGACATCGCGCGGCGCACGCGCACGATCTATGGCGAGCTGGAACCACGCCGGCGCCCGAGGGAGGATGCGGTGAAGCGCGCATGACAGGACCGCTGAACGGGCTGATGCAGGACGACTTCCCGCTCACGCTCCAACACGCGCGGCGGCGGATGCGCGACTGCCATCCGTCCGCGCAGGTGCTCACCCTCTCCGGCGCAGGCGCCGTTACGCGCGCGAGCTTTGGGGAGGTGTCCGAGCGCGTCGATCGCCTCGCCCGTGTGCTGAGGACGCGGCTCGGGATCGAGCCCGGCGATCGCGTCGGCACGTTCGCGTGGAACAACCAGCGCCACTTCGAGCTCTACATGGCCGTGCCCTGTGTGGGCGCGGTGCTGCACACGCTGAACATCCGCCTGTTCGCGGAGCAGATCACCTACATCGTCAACCACGCCGAGGACCGGGTCATCTTCGTCGACGACTCGCTCGTGCCGCTGCTGGAACCGCTGGCCCCGTCGTTCGAGGGGGTGCGCCATTTCGTCGTGATGGGCGATGGCCCCGCCGGCCAACTGCCGAACGTGCTGCGCTACGAGGAGCTGCTGGCGGAAGCGGATTCGGAGCTCACCCGGGATCAGATCCAGATTCATTCGACTACCCCGAGCTCGACGAGCGCCAGGCCGCCTCGCTGTGCTACACGAGCGGCACCACCGGCAACCCCAAGGGCGTGCTCTACTCGCACCGCTCGATTTGCCTGCACGCCACGGCGTCGCTGATGGCTGACAACCTCGGGCTGTCGCGCCGCGACCGCGTGCTGGTGGTCGTGCCGATGTTCCACGTCAACGCCTGGGGCCTGCCGTACGCGGCGGCCCTGTGCGGGGCGGACCTGGTCATGCCCGACCGCTTTCTGCAGGCTGAGGCTCTGGCGCGGGCGATCGAGTCCGAGCGCCCCACGGTGATGGGCTGCGTGCCGACGATCTTCGCCGACATGCTGCGCTACGCCGACGAGCACGAGGTCGACCTGTCCTCGCTGAAGAACGCCGTCTGCGGCGGCTCGGCGGTGCCGCGCCAGCTGATGAAGGACTTCCAGGAGCGCCACGGCGTGCTGCATCCACCAGGCGTGGGGGATGACCGAGACCAGCCCGGTCGTCACCTTCTCCGACCCACCGGAGGAGCGCGGTCACGACGAGCGCTACTGGGACGAGCGCGCACTGCAGGGCAAGCCGCTGCCCTGGATCGAGCTGCGCCTGATCGGCGACGACGGCCACGAGGTCCCCTGGGACGGGCAGTCCACCGGCGAGATCGAGGTGCGCGGCCCGTGGGTCGCCGGCGCTACTACAACGACCCCTCCGGCGATGAGAAGTTCGAGGACGGCTGGCTGCGCACCGGGGACATCGCGGCGATCGACGAGCAGGCGTTCGTGCGGATCACCGACCGCTCCAAGGACGTGATCAAGTCAGGCGGGGAGTGGATCTCCTCGGTCGAGCTCGAGAACGAGGTGATGGCCCATCCCGATGTGATCGAGGCCGCGGTCATCGCCAAGCCCGACGAGCGCTGGGCGGAGCGGCCGCTGTGCTGTGTGGTGATCCGCGAGGGCGCCACCGCTGGGGCGGAGGATTTGCACGAGCATCTGAGCGGACGCGTCGCGAAGTGGTGGATTCCCGACGAGTTCGCGTTCATCGAGGAGGTCCCCAAAACGAGCGTCGGCAAGTTCGACAAGAAGACATTGCGCGCGATGCTGGCTGAGGGGACGCTCGAGGGACGCGTGCGGATCGAGAGATAAGGGAGGGCGATCTTGGGCGTTGACGACCGTCACCGGTGATAGACCTTCTGCCGCGAGGAAGGCTTCCGGGGGAGGGAGCCGCCTGAAAATGACGAACCACTAGCCAGAAAGGGCGCATTGTCAATAGAATCAACGGACAAATCGCCAGAAGGCCCTAAAGCAGGGTCGCAGCGCTCATCAGACCACGAACGGGAGGTTGGCATGACTCGGACCAATGTCATGGCCTCGAGCAGGCCGCAGGCAGCAGGTACAGCAACCACGAGGAACGGATCATCCCGTGCGCGGCGCAGGCTGATGATCCTGCCGGTCGTGCTGGCGCTGGCAGTGGCGCCCGCGGCGCCGGCCTTTGCGGCGAGCGCGACAAGTGGCTACGGCACCACACCGCCGGCTCCAAATAGCGGGACATCACCGTCGAAAACAACGAAAACCCCGACTGCCCCCAGCAAAGCAGTCGCGCCCGCGACCACGAGCAGCACTCCATCGGCCACGAAACCCGCGAAAGCAAGCACGTTGCCGTTCACCGGCTTCGACCTTCGCTGGACGGTGGGCGCCGGGCTGCTCCTCCTATGCGCAGGTGGCTCGATCATGGTGATGCAGCGCAGGCAGCGCCGCGACAGCGGGCTGTAAGCCAGATTGAACTGAGTAACGCGAACACGCCCGCCGGTGAGAGCCGGCGAGCGTGTTTCTGCCCTGGCGTGCTGCCTTCAGCAACGCCAGCCGTGATGCGGATGAGAGGACTCGAACCTCCACCTGGTTTCCCAGACACGGACCTGAACCGTGCGCGTCTACCAATTCCGCCACATCCGCGTGCCGCTGGGCAAGCGAAGATATCGCACCGGCCCGGGACCGGCCAGGAAGCCATGGAAGCTGTTGGTGGCCGCGAGCCCCGGGGTTGAGGTTTGCGGGACTCGTTTGCTAGCCTGACCAGTCGGTTACGCGCCGCTATCGTCCAGGGGACTAGGACGCCGGCTTCTCATGCCGGAAACCGGGGTTCGAATCCCCGTAGCGGTATATAGGAAACCCCTGCAAACTCATGGGTTTGTCGTTTGGCTGTGATCGCTGGGCGTGAAGCAATGGTTCGGGGAGAGATGGCCTCTATATCCAAGACACCTGAGGCGGGCTAGCGTTTGCGCCCCGGCCCCAACGGATTGCTGAACGGGCGGGTGACCGGGATCCAGCGCACGCGGATGCTTGCGGCCACGGTGCAGGCGATCGAAGAGGCCGGATATGCGCGGCTGACGGTGGCGCAGGTCATCAGCCGGGCGAAAGTCTCGAGAAAGACTTTCTATGACATCTTCGCCGACCGGGAAGATTGTTTTCTGGCTGTTTTCGAGCAGGTGCTCAGCCAGGCAAGGGTCATCGCGCTGCAGGCCTACGAGCGCGAGTCCAGCTGGCGCGAGGGGGTTCGCTCGGCACTGGCGCGGCTACTCATGTTCATGGACTCCGAGCCCGGTCTTGCCAAGCTCTGCGTAGTCGAGTCGCTGGCTGCGGGCGAAAGGGTTCTGCAGCGCCGGGCCGAGGCATTCGACGAGCTCGTGGGCGTCATCGAGAAGGGGCGCTCGGACACGTCCGGCGCTCGCGAACGGCCGGCGCTCACAGCCGAAGGAGTCCTCGGCGGGATCTTCGAGGTGATCCACAGGCGTCTGCTCAGGGGAGAGCAGGAGCCGCTGAGCAACCTGCTGGGCCCGCTGATGAGCATCATCGTGCTCCCCTACCTCGGGGGCGCTGCGGCGAGCCAGGAATTGAAGAGGACGGCGCCTAGCCTGCCACCGGAGGACGTCCAGGACCGCGCGGTGAGTCGCAAGGACCCAATGGCGGGCCTGGAGATGCGTCTTACATACCGCACGGTGCGGGTTCTGATGGTTGTGGGCAAATACCCGGGAGCAAACAACCGCGAAATTGCGGAACGCTCTGACATCTCAGACCAGGGCCAGATCTCAAAGCTCATGCAGCCGGCTTGCCCGGCTGGAGCTGGTGGAAAATCTCGGCGAGGGACAGGAGAAGGGGCTGGCCAACGAGTGGCGCCTGACCGCGCTCGGCGCCCAGCTCGAGCAAGCCACCAGACCGCGCTGAGAGTTTCGCAACACTGAGGTGGCCTGCGGCGGGCCAGCAGTACCGTCCCGTTTGCACCCGGCGGTCGGAGGAGGAAGACGAGGTGTTTCGCTTCCTGCTGTGGCGAGCCTTGGGCTTGCTCGCCGTCCTTGTGACCTTCGCCCTGACCGGATGGCTGCTGAACGGCGGCCTCGGAGCGGCGCTGCGCGGGATCCGCAGTACCGGGCACCGTGCAGCGGGGAGGAACGACGCCTGAGGGCACGCTGGGGAGGCTCACGGCGCCGGCGCAAAGAGGAGCGGTCCCGGGCCGCTCCCTCGCAGTGCCCACGGCGTCTGGCGCTGCACGGAATACGATCGGCTCGCTGCCGGGCACTCTGGAAGCAGAGGCGCACGCGGTCTGGGGCTGGGCTCCTGGCGGGGTTTTCCTGACGAGGCTATTTGCCTTATCGCTGCTGGTCATGGGAGCGCTGGTGGCGGGCGCACGCTGGCAGGCGCGGCGCCGGCGACGGTATGTGCGCATGCGAGTGGAGACGTATCGTACCGACACGGCGAGCGCCGAGGCCGTGGTGTCGATGTTCGAGGCGCTGCACAAGCGCCTGTTGCATCGCTGGTGGCGGCGCCTGCTGCTGGGCCAGCCCTCGGTGGCGCTGGAGGTGCACCATGCGGGCGGGGCGGCCTGGCTGGCCGTGACGTGCCCGGTGGGACTGGAGGGGATGGTGCGAGGCGGCGTTGCGGACGGCCTATCCAAACTGTCGGCTGCGTGGCAGAGCGCCAGCTCGCCAGGATCGCCTCCGGCGGTGTTGCGACTGAAGAAGCACGCCGAGTTCATCAAGCGGGCGAAGGTGCTCGACCGCTTCGAGCACGAGCGCGAACCGCCTGATGAACCGGCTGATGACCGTGATGGGCGCCTGCGCGATCGAGGCGTTCGTGCAGGTGGCGATGACGCCCACGCCGGTGCTGTTCGAGCGCCACGCCAAGCGGCTGTACAAGCGCCACGAGGCGCACCTGTCGCGTGAGCGCAGAGACCACTTCGAGATGCGCGACCGCTCGATGGTCGAGGACGTCAGAGCTGCGCGGCGGGCTCGACGTCCAGCACCGCCCGTTGTTCTTCGTCGATCTGCGCGTGATTGCCCGCGATCGGACGCAGTGCGAGCAGATCGCCTCTGAGCTGCGTGCCGAGGGAGCGGAGAACCGCCTGGTCGAGCGCGGAACGACCGTGCGCCACGGCCTGCTCGGCTTATACGACCGCCGTGTGCAGCGGGGAGAGGGCAACCCGCTGCCGTCGTTTCACAAGGGCGTGTTCGCCTCCACCGAGCTGGCGGCCATCTGGCACCTGCCGTCGATCGACTATCTCGACCGTCCCCTTCGCGCGTGGCGTCCTGCCCGTGGCGCCTGCGCCACCGGCGATCCTGCGCCCCGCGGACGGGGTGGGCACGCTGCGCGACGCGCTGGGGGTGGTGTCGATTCACCCGCGGATGCGCAAGCAGAACACCGCCGTTTCCGGCACGGTGGAGCAGGGCAAGTCCAGTTACCTGGTGGCCACAGTGGCCGAGGATCTGCGCCGCGAGCGCTGCTGCGGTGATCGTGCTCGACCCCAAGGGCGACGCCGCCGAGGCGGCGGTGAGCCTCGTGCCGGAGGGGCGGACATGCACGCTCTTGGACCTTGCCCATCCCACGTGCGGGTTCAACCCCTCGCGGTTGACGCTCCGGCCGACGTGATCGCCGACTACGTGGTGGCGGCGCTGAAGAATCTTTTCGACGATGCCGACATCAGGGCGTCATCGGACCGGTACCTGCGCAACGCGATCATCGCGGTGCTCGCATATGACCGCTGCTCGACGCTGTGGGACGCCGCGCGGCTGCTGTCGGTCGGAGAGGAGGGCTACTCCTACCGGGACGCGTGTGCGGCGCGCGCGTGAGGACGCTGCCGGAGTTCAAGGAGATCTCCGAGTTCTTCACGGCCGAGCTCACGGCGCAGCTGGCGGATGCGCGCAGCATGACGACCGCCAAGCTCGATGCACCGGTGAACAAGCTCGCGCGGCTGCTCAACTCGCAGTCGATCAAGCGGGTGCTGTTGAACGACTCGCTGCGGGTCGACTTCGATCGGGTGATCGCCTCGCGAGAGGTGCTCGTCGTGAAGGGCGCGCTGGGCGTGATGGGCGCGGGGAATACCTCGGTGCTGATGCAGCTGCTCGTGGGCATGCTCGATGCGGCGCTGGCCCGCCAACAGGATCTTGTGGCAGAGGCGCAGCGAGTGGCGGTCGCGCTGAAGGTCGACGAGGCGCCGCTGGTGCTCAACCGCGGCTTCGCGGAAACGATGGCGCTCGAAGCGCTCCGCGGGCTTGGAGACGGTGGCGTGCTGGCAGACCGATGCGCAGTGGACCGATCGGGAGGTGCGCGACCAACTCGATGCGCTGTTCGCTCATCGCGTGTACTTCGCGACGGCCTCCGTCGCGGGATGCGCGCGCGGCGGTCGGACTGACGATGGCCGAGTTCTCCGACACGGTGCGCCCGGGGATCGGGCATCTCTCGACGCTCGGCCATCCCGATGCGCGCCTGCACCTGCCCAGGCATCACGCGATCGTCAGCTGGAGCACTCCCGAGGGTCGGCAAGCGTCCGTTTGTCGCCGAAACGATCCCCCTGCGCGTCGACACCGATCGGGTGGCGATGCATGCCGCACGCCAGGCCGAGCGCGGGGGCGCTATCGCACCGATCTGCGCCAGCCCCATTGGGATCGTGAGCGCCGATCCTGCGGCGGAGACTCTCCGAGCAAGATCGACGGATGCCAACGCGCCGAGTGGACAGCAACCGACAGCTGCAAGACAGAGCAATCCGGATCCGAGCCGGCCCCAGCCGAGCGAACCGAGCCCGGGCAGAATGGCCAGGAGGTCATCCGGCCGAGCGGGTACGCCCGTTCAGCGCCGATCCGAATGCCCCCGACGCCGCAGAAGGTGGTGCAGAGCTCGGCCGGCCACGGGCTCCGCCGGACAGCTACCGCGAGCTCGCCGAGCTCGACAGTGCCACAGCGTGCGCTGGGCCAAGCACGTGCTCCAGCGCGCGAGCGCTGGAGCCCGAGCCGCTCGACCTGGAGATCCTCGCGCTTGTCGCGTGCCTGCGCCACGTGCTGAGCAGTCAGATACATCGCCGTTTCAATCCCAGGGCGAGCGGCCACCACTACCCAGCGGCGCCTGAAGCGCTTGTCGGACGCCGGGTTGGTGCGGCGCTTCCAGTTCCATCGCCGCGACGGTGGCGGGGTGCCGATGTGTTACGCGATCACCGCCGCGGGCCTCGAGCTGCTGCATGCCTACGATCGCGCTGACGTCCTCGCCGAGGAGGACATCGACGATGCTGCCCGGACCGCTGCCCCGGCCGCGCTCGGTGCAGGGCGACCGGTTGCTGCGCCAGGCGCGTCACGACGTGCACGTCGCCGGCTGGGCGCTGGCGCTCGAGCATGCCCTGGACGGCGCTCCGCTGAGGCTGCGCGGAGCTGAGTGAATCGGTGCTCTCCCCGCCGCTGCGCTCGAGCTCCGAAGGACGTACGGCGCTCGGGCCGGCTGACCTCGACGCCTGCCGGGCGGACGCGTCCCGCACGACTTCCTGCGCACCGACTCGACGGGCGAGCGGGTACCGGTGGAGCGCTTTGAGACGGTGCGCCCGGACGTGACGATCGAGCTGCCGGGCGGCTGCGCGAGCGTATCGGCGCGGAAGCTCGCGCGCTGACGGGTATCGCCGAGGGCAGGGGCGGAGGACATGGTCACGGAAAGGGGCGCGGGAGCTCCAGGCGCGGCCGGCAGGTGGGCACGATCGATCTGCTCGTCGAGCTCGACGATCGCCTGCCCTCCGGCCGGGCGGCGGGGAAGCTCGAGCGCTATGACCACCTCCTGGCGGGCTGGTCGGTGCACACCACGCGCTACGGGCGCCGGCTCGGGGCGCCCCCACGGTCGTGTTCGTGTGCCGCGATCGCACTCGTGCACGGGAGTGCGCGCGGAAGGCCGACGCGGTGCTGACCGCCTGCCGCGCTTACGCCGGGCGAGTACCCGCCGGACTGGGAGTACCCGGGGCGGGAGGGAATCCTGTTTGTCGGCGAGCGCGACGCGCACGAGGGACGCCTGCGCGGATACGGAGTGCCCCGCCTGCCGCCGGATGTGCGCTTCTCCACGGCGCGCGGTGACCCGCGAGCCCGCGAGCCGGTGGCCGAGCCACGAGACCTCCTGAGGGCACCGGCTCACGAAGAGGCCCTTCCTGGCGGAGATATGCACCGGCCATGAGCGTTTTCGCGCCAACTTTGATGCTGGCAGAAGCAAGCTGGCAGAGATATCCGAGATCCCCCTTTAGGGGATCTCGGACAGCTTCGTTACGCCGCCCACGCCCAAATGCCGCCACTTGACGGCGTCCCGGCCGGCTCGTACAAGGCCTCCCAACAACTCCCTCGGGCAGTGCTCCCGAGCAGACCAGTAGGAGACCAGCCATGACCCGCACCGCCTCGCCCACAAGCCCACGCCAAGCGACCCGGCCCAAGGCACGTGTTACATCACGAACCCGGCCACGGCCAGCCGGCGTACGGCCCAAGACCGCTCCCTCCGCACGAGCCGAGCGCGGCGCAGGCGGGAGCGAGCCCGGCCTGCTGGGTCGCTACACCGGCCGCGAAGATCGCCTGCGCCAGGTGGTGGCCCTGCCCGGAGCCTGGGGAAGCGTGCTCGTCGTGGACCGCGACGCCAGCACCCTCGGCGACCGCCGTCTGGTGGCACATCTCGCGGCCGATGAGCCGCGGTGCAACGCGGCCCTGGTATGCGAGCACTACCTGGGAGACCCCGCGGGCCGCTGGTGCAGGAACGTGATTCAGGAAGACCTCGAGGTCGAGCCTTTCCCCGAGGAGACAGAGACCGGGCCTGCCGGAGAGGCCGTGCCTTGCGCGGCGGAGCTCACCGACACCCACGGACGCGCCTACTCCCTGGAGCTCCACGCCGCCGGGATGTCGATCCCCGAGCTGCGCTGGTGCCGCTGCTCTTCCACAGACCGGTGCTCAGCGGAGCCGATCAGCATGCGCGAGGCGATCGCGAGCCTCGAGAGCTACGAGCCCGTGCGTACCCTCACCCGCAGGGCGCTCGCGTTGCACCGCGATGACCCGACGGTCTCGGTTGCGGTGCTTCGTGCCGAGCGGGCGCGGATGGACGTGAGCAAGATCGTCCTGAACCGAGGACTGCGACAGGCAGTGCTCGCCGCCGCCGCGGCGCAGGGTCTGAGCATGAGCGAGATCGCGGTGCGCTGCGGGAGAGTCAAACACGACTCCAAGGGCAAGGAAAGCGGCGAGACGAGCTGGCTGGCCCGGCGCCTGGGGATCGCTCCAGAGGGTGGCGAGAGCACCCCTACGCCCTGGATCCACAGCGATGTTCTGGCGCTGATCGCGCGCCGCGGCCTGGGGATCAGCCCGCGCGAGGTGGAGCTCGGATGAGCGCTCATGCCGCGCTGCTCAATCCTACCGGGGCGCCGTTAGCAGGCATTCAGCCAGACCCTGGCGCTCTTGCAGCGCCGGTCCTCATAGTCGAGTCCGATGCCGCGCTGGGAGAAGCGATCGCCGAGCAGCTCGCCGCGGATGGCTATCTGGCTGAGCTGGCGCTCACCGCCTCCCACGCCCGGGCCTTGGCCGCACTGCGCGTACCGAAGCTGGCGGTGATCGGAGACCTCGAGGAGCCGCGCGGTGCCCTGGAACTGCTGGGGGAGATTCGCGAAGATGATCCCGGGGAGAGTCCCTGGCCGGTAGAGCTGCCGGTCATTTTGGTCTCCTCGCGGGCGCAGGAGCTGGATGTGCTCCGGGCCTTCGAGGCTGGGGCTGATGACTTCCTCGCTCGCCCAGCGAGGTATCTCGAGCTGCGGGCGCGCTTGCGGGCGGTTCTGCGCCGCAGCGAGAGTGCCACCGGGCACGGCCGGCTGCTCCAGGTGGGACCCCTTGCGATCGATCTCGACGCTCACGCCGTGAGCCTGCACGCAGAACACCTCGACCTGCGCCCGCTGGAATACGAGCTGCTCGTCCAGCTTGCCAGTGCTCCGGACCGGGTGTTCGCCAAGCAGGAGCTGCTGCGTTCGGTTTGGGGATACGGGCCGGGTACCGCCACACGCACTGTTGACAGTCACTCAAGCCGCCTGCGCCGCAAGCTCACCGCAGCGGATGCCCACCGGCCCGGGCGCTGGGTGATCAACGTGCGGGGAGTCGGCTACCGGCTGAGGTGAGCCTTCGGGGCCCTTACTGGCGCCCGGTCGAGAGAACCGTCTCAAGTGCGGCGTAGGTTTTCGCTCAGGTGCTCAACAAATCGATCAACGGAGACCATTCATGTCTAGCTTCACCATCAATCGCGTTGTTCTGGTCGGACGGCTCACCCGTGACCCCGAGTTGCGTGCGCTGCCTTCTGGCCTCAGTGTTTGCCAACTGCGGGTCGCGTGCAGCTCGACCCGCAAAGACACCGAGGGCGACTTCCACGACAAGCCCAACTACTTCAATGTGAGCGTCTTCGGCAGCTCGGCGGACAGCGTTTGCCGCTACACGCGCAAGGGCAGGCGCGTCGCCATCGACGGCCGGCTGGAGTGGCGCGAATGGGAGTCCTCCGAGCAGCAGAAACGCCAGGCGGTGAACGTGGTGGCCGAAAAGGTTCTGTTCCTGGACAGTCCCGGCGAGCGAGAGGACGGCGAGCCTCGCGAGCAGGCCGGCAGCGATGAACAAATCGAGAGCGACGAGGTCGTTATCGGCGAGCAAGCCAGCACGGCCGAGACCGATCACGATCAGCAACCGGACGGCGAGCTCGTCGGCATCGGCGCGGGTTGCGAGGATGTCAGACCTCATCTTCTGACAGACCACGCTGTATCGCAGCGCGTACAACGGTGGGGGCGTCCGGCGGTGTCCCCACCGTTGGGCCTCTCGCTCTGGGGCCCGCAATGGCCGCATCCGCGCGGCGTGCCGTATGGCGTAAACTGGCGCGCCGCAGCATACGAGCAACAAGAAACCGAGTCTGAGAACTCTTCAGCTCGCCGTCACGGCATGTCCCTGAGAAGAGCCTGGAGTCTGCGGAAGTTTCGAGCAATCGTCCCCGTGCGCGAGGAGCCCAGTCCGGTGCCAGTCAACAGCCAAGCGGTCGGTAAGACCTATGAGCCCACGCTCTACGCGGTGGGCCGGGAGAAGATCAAGGAGTACGCCCGGGCGGTGGGCGAGACCAATCCTGTCCACCTCGACGTACAGGCGGCTCGCGCGGCCGGCCACGCGGACGTCGTGGCGCCGCCGATGTTCGCCGTCGTCTACAGCGCGCCCTCGGTCGGACCACCGATCTTCGATCCCGAGATCGAGCTCAACTTCGCGATGATGGTGCACGGCGGCCAGGAGTTCGAGTGGGGGCCACTGGTCCTGGCCGGCGATGAGATCACGACGACAGCGAGCGTCAAGGACATCTCCGAACGCGACGGGCGCGGCTACTACGTGTTCGAGTCGTCTCGATCAACCAGCGCGGCGAGCAGGTGTGTCGCGGTACATGGACGAACATCGTGCGAGGAGTGTGAGCGCAATGGCCGATCTAGCAGTGGGAGCGCAGATTCCAGAGGTGAGGGTTACGCCGGACAAGTACCTCACCGCGCGCTATGCCGGCGCCTCCGGCGACTTCAACCCGATCCACATCGACGAGGACTTCGCCAAAGCGGTCGGTCTGCCCGGCCGGATCCTGCACGGCTGTGGACGATGGCTCAGGTGGCCCGCGCCCAGACCGAGGCGGCGGGAGGCCCCGAGCACCTGAAGCGCCTGTCGGTGCAGTTCCGCGGCATGGGCGTGCCCGAGCAGGAGGTCGTCGTGAGCGGCACCGTGCGCGAGTCGGCGCGGGGACGGGCCATCGTCGAGACCGTCGCCGAGCAGGCGGGCAAGCAGATCATCCGCAACGCGCGAGGCCGAGCTGGAGCTCGCATAGGCCCGGGCGCCTGAATAGGCTCCGGCGCTCGCGTAGACCCGGCGATGCATAGGTTCCGGCGCTCGAATAGGCCTCGCACGCCGCTCCAAGCGGCTCTAGAATCAAAGCGGTGCTGAGCGCCCAGACAGGAACTGATCCTGTGCAAGGTGGTGGAGGACTACCTGCGCACCGGGCAGCCGGTGGCATCGCGGTCCCTCGCCGCCGACCGGAGCTCGACTGCGGGCCGTCCGACCGTCAGAAATGAGCTGTCGCTGCTCGAGGAGCACGGCCTGCTCGCGCATCCGCATGTCTCGGCGGGTCGCGTTCCGACGGACGCAGGCCAGCGCTATGTAGTCGACCGCATGCTCGCCTCCGGGCAGGTCCGCTGCCTGCGCGGCGACTGGAGCTCTCGCTGATCCGGCGCGAGGTCGAGGAGGCGATGCGCACGACCACCGAGACCCTCTCGCAGGTGACAAACCTGCTGGCCGTCGTCTCCGCCCCGGCGATGCACACCGCGACGATCAGGCACATCGAGGTGCTGGCGCTGCAGCCGCAGGTCGTGATGGTCGTGATCATCACCTCCACCGGAGGCGTTTCGAAGATGCTGCGTGACCTTCGAGGGCGGTCGATCCGGGGCTCGTGGCATGGGCGGGGGAGTATCTGAACGAGCGGCTCACCGGCCTTGGGCTCCGGGCGCGCATGATCCACCAGCGCTTGGTCGACCCGAGCCTGTCCGCTACCGAGCTGTCGTTCCTCGGGCGTCTGGCCGCGGCCTTCAGCGAGATCTCCTCCGAGGGAGAGGACACTCTGTATCTGGATGGCACGGCGCGGCTCCTGTTCGCCGCCGGGCAGATCCAGGACACCGCTCAGATCAACGAGCTGATGAGCCTGCTCGAGCGTCGCGTCGCGCTGCTGGCGGTGTTGCGGGCGGCACTCGGCGAGTCGGGAGTCTATGTGCGGATCGGCCATGAGAACGAGATCCCCGCGATGCGCTCTCTCGCTCTGGTGGCGACCGGCTATGGCGTGGCCCAGCGCAAGCTGGGTACTGTCTCGGTGATCGGACCGGTGCGTATGGACTACGCCGGCGCGATCGTCACCGTGCGCGAGGCCGCGCACGAGCTATCGCGCTTCGTCGAAGATGCTTACGCCGAGAACTGACGCGGCTCTGCGACCGAAGCCTGAGAGAAGAGACTCGCGATGAGCCGTACCTCCAGCCCCCGCGATCCTTACGAGGTGCTCGGCGTGCAGCGCGACGCCTCCGAGCAGCAGATCAAGAAAGCCTTTCGCGCGCTCGCGATGGAGCTGCACCCGGACGTCAATGCGCACGACCCCGAGGCCGAGGAGAAGTTCAAGGAGGCCGCCGAGGCGAACGAGATCCTCTCCGATCCTGAGCGGCGCGCCACGTATGACCGCTACGGCCACGAGGGGCTGCGCTCGGGCGGATACGCCCCCAACTTCGACGCGTTCGGTTCGATCGGAGACCTGTTCGACGCGTTCTTCGGGGGCGGTAACCCGTTTGACGGACGCTCAGGTGCGGCACGCGGCGAGGATGAGGCGGTGGCGGTCGAGATCGATCTGATCGAGGCCGCCGACGGTGTGAAGGTGAAGGTCGCCTACGAGGCGGTCGAGCGCTGTGAGCACTGCCGCGGCAATGGCGCCGAGCCGGGTACGCCGATCGAGACCTGCGAGCGCTGCGGCGGGAACGGACAGTTGCAGGCGGTGACCCGGACGCCGTTCGGACAGATGGCACGCACGGTGCTCTGTGACGTCTGCCACGGTGACGGTCGCGTCCCCAAGCAGCCCTGCCGCGAGTGCCGTGGCCGCGGTCGCCGGGCGGTTAGGCGTGAGCTCGATGTCGATGTGCCGGCCGGGATCTCCGACGGTCAGCGCATCCGGCTTACCGGGCGCGGTCACGCGGGCGAGATGAGCGCTCCGGCAGGGGATCTCTACGTGCTCGTCAGAGTCCGCGAGGACGAGCGGTTCGTGCGCGAAGGCGACGATCTGATCGCGGCGCTCGATGTTGCGGCTCCCCTGGCGGCGCTCGGCGCGACGCTCCAGACGCCCACGTTGGATGGCACGGCCTCGGTGCAGGTGCCGCCGGGCACGCAGCCGGGCGAGGTGCTCACGCTGCGGGGCGAGGGGATGCCCGCGCTGCATCGCGGCCGGCGAGGGGATTTGCGCGTGGTCGTGAACGTCGTGGTTCCGCGCCGTCTGAGCGAGGAGCAGCGCGAGCTGCTGGAACGACTGCACGGAACGCTCACCGAGGAGAACCTGCGCTCCGAGGAATCGATGTTCGCCAAGCTGCGTCGCACGTTGCGCGGCCCAGCGGCGTGATTCGCCTCGCGGTGCGCGTCGGCGCGAGGATGCGGAGATCGTGCTGGCGGAGCTGTTGGAGCTCGCACCCGGCGGCGTGGAGGAGGTGGGGGTTGGCGAGGAGATGGTCGAGTACGCCGTGTACGGCGCGCCAGGGGAGCTGCCGAGGCTTCCTGACCTGAGGGCGGTCGTGGGCGCGACGCCAGTGGAGGTCTCGAGCACCGAGATCGCCGACGACTGGCCCGAGCGCTGGAAGCGCTTCCATCGTCCTGTGCTGATCGAGTCCCCGCGCGGAGTTCCAGCCTTGTATGTGCGACCTCCGTGGGAGGCTCCGAGCGACCGCGAAGATGTTAAGGAGATCGTCATCGACCCCGGGCAGGCGTTCGGTACGGGCGCCCACGCCACCACACGCCTGTGCCTGGAGCTGCTGCTGGAGCTGACAGGGCTCGAGGGTGCTGCGGGGCCGTTGCTGGATGTCGGTACCGGGTCGGGGGTACTGGCGATCGCCGCTGCGCAACTCGGGTTCGCACCGGTGCTGGGTCTCGACCACGAGCGTGAGAGCGTTGCGGCCGCCGGGGAGAACGCGAACGCGAACGGGGTGACGATTGAGGTGCGCCGCTTTGATCTGCGCTCGCAGGCGCTGCCGTGGCTGGGAGCCGCGGACGGGCCGGCGGAGCCGATCGTCGTGGTGGCGAACCTGCTGCGACCGTTGCTGCTCGACCTGGCCCGGGGGATGCCCTGTGCGCCGTCGGACTGCTGGCAGGGGGTCTCTTGAGAGACCAGGTGGATGAGGTCGTCGGAGCTTTCGGTGGGCGCCTGGGTCTGCGCGAGCGTGAGCGCCGCGTGAGTGGCGAGTGGGCCGCGGTGTGGCTTACTGCGGCCCTGATCAGGCGCTGTCGGGTATCTCGGTGGCCGCGCGCACGATCGCGCGGTAGACGAGATCGATCGCCGCGCGGGGGCCGTTCTCCTCTTCCAGCAGGAGCAGGCGCCGGCGGCGCCCAGTGCCGCGCCGATCGTCTCCAGCGCCTCACCGACGCTCCCAGGTTCGGGATCGCGGCAGGCCGCCAACGCCATGTCGAGCATCGCCTGCGCCTGTTCGGTGGCACCCGTGAAGAGCGCCGGACCGGTCAGGCTGGCATAGCCGTACACACGCGCGAGACGGCCCGAGAGCGTGATCGAGTGCTCCGCGTCGCGGGGCGTGGCCGCGGGCAGGCCGTGGCCGTCGAGCAGCGCGGCCATCGTGCCGCCCAGCACGGCTCGCGTCGCCGGCCTCGTCGAGGCCTGCCTACCGCGCGACGCGCAGCGCCAGTAGAGCGTGGTAGCGGGCAGGCCGTAGGGGGGGTCCGAGGCGAACACGATCCGCTCGGCGGGCACGCGCGCGAACAGCTCGATCACGTCGAGCGGGAAGAAGCAGGAGATGTCGTAGAGCACGCCCGGGTGGCCGGCCAGGCGTGAGGTGAGGATCCCCTGGTCGCAGATCGCGCCGTGGGCGAGGATCAGCACCACCTCGGGATGGCGCAGGGCGAGGTCCGCGAGACCGTCGGCGAGCGGCGGCATGCCGCGCCCCGCGTGGATCAGGATCGGGACCTTGGCGTCTTCGGCCAGCGCGAAGATCGCCGTTCATCTCGGGACCGTCGAAGACGAAGGCCTGCGCGCGCGGATGCAGCTTGATCCCGCGCGCCCCCGCCGCCAGGCAGCGCTCGCCCTCCGCCAGCCGGGTCTTCGGCGGGATCCAGTCGGCAGAACGGGATCAGCCGCCCCTCGCTTTCGCCCGCCCAGGCGAGGACGCGGTCGTTGGGCACGCGATAGGCGGGTGGCGCTCGGGGTCGTGCAGCGGGAATACGCAGGCCCGTCGGGCCTGCGCGTCGTCGAGCTGCGCGAGCAGCTGCGGCAGGGTCAACGAGCGCCCGTCCTCGTCGAGGCCGAGATGCGTGTGCGCGTCGATGACTTCGGCGTCGGCGGGGCGCAGGCGCTCCACCTCGGCGAGGAACGGGGCCAGGGCGTCGGCATACAGGGAGTCGTTCACGGGCGCCACCTTATTAGCTTCACGGTTCATGATCTGTGCGGACGGCGCATGCGCCGTCGTGGACGCGCCGCATGCGGCGCGTCCCGCCCCGCACATGTGCGGGGGCGCCGGTGGGCACATGTGCCCACCGGAACATCGACATCGCCGACCTGTCGCTAGCCTCGGCGGGTGGCTTTGAACGTCGTGATCGCCGGCGGCGGCTTCGGCGGCTTCTACGCCGCCCGCGCGCTGGAGCGCCTGCTGCCCGCGCACAGCGCCAAGGTGACGTTGGTCAACGGGGCCAATTTCATGCTCTACACGCCGCTGCTGCCCGGCGCGGCCGGCGCCACCCTCGATCCCCGTCACGTAGTCGTGCCGCTGCGCTCGCAGCTGCGCCACACCGACCTGGTGATCGGCGAGGTGACCGGAGGCGACCCGACGCAAAGGACGCTGGGCGTGAGACGAATCGATGGCGAGCTCCTGCAGCTGGACTACGACCAGCTGATCGTGGCGCTGGGGTCGGTTTCGCGCACGTTGCCGATCCCCGGGCTCGCCGAGCACGCGACCGGCTTGAAGTCCCTCTCGGACGCCACCGCTCTGCGCAACCGGGTGCTGAGCTGCATGGATATCGCCGAGACGCTCCAGGACCCGGCCAGGCGCGCCGAGTACCTCGGGTTCGTGTTCGTCGGCGCCGGCTATGCGGGCGTCGAGGGGCTGGCCGAGCTGCAGGATTTCGCCGCGCAGGCGATCGAGCTGTATCCCCGCTGTCGCGCGGATGGGATGCGCTGGATGCTGGTGGAGGCAAAGGATCGGATCATGCAGGAGGTGCCGAAGGGCCTGTCGGAGTTCGCGGCGCGTGAGCTGCGCGCGCGGGGCATCGCGATTCGCACCGAGACCACGGTGAAAGAGATCACCGAGCGCGACGCGACGCTCTCCGACGGCGAGCGGATCCCAGCGCGCACGGTGGTGTGGACGGCCGGGGTAAGCCGAGCCCGGCGGTCGGCAAGCTCGGCCTGCCGCTCGATCGGGGCGGACGCGTGGTGGTGGATCGCACGCTGCGCGTGGACGGCTACGAGGGTGTGTGGGCGATCGGCGACTGCGCGGCGGTCCCCGATCCCGCGCGAGCAGGGCAGCCGTGCCCACCAACCGCACAGCACGCGATCCGCCAGGGCCGGCTGGCGGCTCGGAATGTGCTCGCAACGCTCGGCAATGGTCGGGTGCGCCCCTTCCGTTACCGCAGCAAAGGAGTCGTCGCCGAGCTTGGCGGCGCCGAGGCCGTCGCGCTCACGTTCGGCCTGCGCTGGCGCGGGCGACCGGCGTGGTTCATCGCCCGTACCTATCACCTGCTGCTGATGCCCGGAATCGGACGCAAGCTGCGCCTGCTGATGGATTGGAATGTGGCGTTGCTCTTCGGCCGGGACACCTCCGCGCCCGGGCGTTTGGGCAGCCCGACGCCGCTCGAGCGGGGCGAGGCTCTCGACGGTTGATACACACAAGCGCGTCGCCCCGGCGTATCCTGATCGGAGATGGCGATACTCGATGAGGTCAAAGCCGACCTGCACGGCGCGATGCGCGCGGGTGAGAAGGACAGAGGTCGGCGCGCTGCGACTCGTGCTCTCCGAGCTGCAGAAGGCCGAGAAGGAGGGCGCGGACGACGAGCTGGCGGTGCTGCGCCGCGAGCGCAAACGGCGCCTGGAGGCGGCGCACGCCTACCGCGAGGCCGGACACGAGAATCGCGCCGGCGCGGAGGAGGCCGAGGGGGAGCTGATCGCCGGCTACCTGCCGGCCGAGCTCTCCGATGGGGAGCTGCGGAGATCGTGGGACAGGCGGTGCGCGACAGCGGCGCGGAGTCGGCGAAGGACATGGGTCGCGCGATGGGCAAGGCGATGGCGGCCGTCGACGGTCGCGCCGACGGCAAGCGCGTATCGGCGCTCGTGCGAGCAACGCTGAACGGATGAGGTCGCAAATCGAGCTACCGAACGAGGTCGCCGCCGAGCTGGCGGGCAGCCAGGACACGGTCCTGCGCGCGCTGCGAGGAGCAGCTGGAGTGCAAGGTGTTCCTGCGGGGGAACCTGGTCACCTTCGATGGCGAAGAGCCCGAGATGCACGCGGCCGAGCGGGTCGTGCACGAGCTCTCGCAGTTGATCGCGCGTGGCCATCAGATCGACCCCGAGACGATCGCCGGCCGTGACGGGTGCGCTGGACGCGCACGAGTCCCCGGCCCAGGTGCTGGAGGACGTCGTGTGGCGCCACCGTGGCTTGCGGGTCGCGCCGAAGACCGTCAACCAGAAGCGCTACGTCGACTCGATCCGCTCCAGCACGAGTCACCTTCGGGGTGGGCCCGGCGGGTACCGGGAAGACGTTCCTCGCGGTGGCGATGGCCGCCGCCGCGCTGGCGCGCCATGAGGTCAATCGCATCATCCTCACGCGCCCGGCCGTGGAGGCCGGCGAGCGGTTGGGTTTCCTACCGGGCGATCTGATGGCGAAGGTCGACCCTTACCTGCGCCCGCTGTTCGATGCGCTGCACGACATGCTCGACCCGGAGAAGGTCTCGCAGTACATCGAGCGCGGCGTGATCGAGATCGCTCCGCTCGCGTTCATGCGCGGGCGCACCTTGAATGACTCCTTCGTGATCCTCGACGAGGCCCAGAACACCACACCTGAGCAGATGAAGATGTTTCTCACGCGGCTGGGCTTCGGGTCGAGGATGGTGGTGACCGGCGACATCACACAGGTGGACCTGCCGCGCGAGCAACAGTCGGGGCTGATCGTCGTGGGCGAGATGCTCGACGCGATCGAGGACATCGAGTTCTGCGTTTCGGCGGCGAGGACGTGGTTCGCCACAAGCTCGTCCAGCGGATCGTCGAGGCCTACGACGAGCACTCCCAGCGCGAGACTCCGGACCGATCGGAGATCGTCAGCTCGCCGCCGATCGCCGCCGCGCTTGAGAGACGGCGCGCGATGATCGAGGTGGAGGTTTTTGGCACGCAGCTTGCTCCCGATGCGCCCTCCGGTGTCACGGTGAAAACCCTGTGCGTTCTGGCGGCCGCCTCGGCCGGCGTAGAGGACGGCCATCTGGCGATCGAGTACGTCGACGGCGAGCGGATCGCCCGGCTGAACGCCGAGCATCGCGGCAAAGCCGGCCCCACGGACGTGCTCTCTTTTCCGATCGATGGCGCCGCCCAGATTGACGGTGGCGCTCCGCACGACGACGCCGTTCCGCATGACAGTGGCGCTCAGATCGACGGTGGCGCTTCGCAGGACGGTGTCCCACGGGAGTTGGGCGATGTGGTGATCTGTCCCGAGCAGACGATCGACCTGCGCGAGGCGATCGTCCATGGGGTCTTGCATCTGGTGGGCATGGACCACGAGACCGACAACGGCGAGATGCTGGCGCTGCAGGCAGAGCTCTTGAAACGATCCCACCCACCCGTCCGATGACCCGCAGCGGCTTCGTCGCGCTCGCGGGACGGCCGAACGTGGGCAAGTCGACGCTCGTAAATGCCCTTGTCGGCGAGAAGGTGGCGATCGTCTCCGACCGTCCTCAGACCACGCGGAGGGCGATTCGCGGCGTGCGCAACAGCGGTGACTGCCAGATGGTGCTCGTGGATCTACCGGGTGTGCAGCGCCCGCGCGACACGCTCACCGAGCGCATGGCACAGCCGGTGCGTCAGGAGCTGGAGGGCTGCGACGCGGCGCTGCTGGTGCTCAACGGCGAGCAGGGGGTGGGCCCCGGCGATCGTTTCATCGCGCAGGCGCTCCCGGCGCGAGCACGGCTGGCGACGATCGCGGTGAACAAGGTCGATCGATTGACGCGGGCGCAGACGATCGAGGTGTTGGAGCAGGCGGTTGAGCTGGGGGTCTCAGAGGAAGTCTTTCGCGATCTCCGCACGTACCGGGGTGGCGTGGAGGCGCTGACAGAGCATCTGACGTCGGCGATGCCGGAGGGCCCGTTCATGTTCGCGGATGGCGCGAGCTCCGATCAGCCGCGCGCGGTGTTGCTGGCGGAGCTGGTGCGGGAGGCGGTCATCAGGCGCACCTTCCAGGAGCTGCCTCATGCGGTGGAGGTGGTCGTCGAGGAGATCGAGTGGTCGGCGGGCGGGCGATCTGGTGCGGGTGAGGGCGCTGATCTGGGTGGAGAGCGAATCCCAGAAGGGGATCCTGATCGGCGCGAGGGGACGCATGATCAAGGCGATCGGCGTGGCGGCACGCCGTGAACTGGAGCGCGAGCTGGGTGCTCAGGTTCATCTCGACCTGTCGGTCCGCGTCCGCCGCGACTGGCGCGACGGACGAGGGTCGCTCGACCGGTTGGGTATCACCTGAGCTGGCCAGCCGGCCTCTCTGACTGGACGAGGGGCCCGGCTCACCGTCCTGCGGCTGGCTGCGCCGGGGCGGGGGGTCCACTCAGATCCGCTTTGACAGGTGCCCGGCAATTAGCTCGATGGCTGTGAAGGTCGAGCTCGGCCGTGAAGACGAAGGGAACCGGTAGCACCTCGAAGCGCCGGCGGCGCAGGCGTGCGAGCTGGTTGTGCTGGAAGCGTGCGCGGTCGTGCACGGCGTGTGCGGCCAGCGCGGCCGAGTGCGTCACGGGGCTGCTTACCTTTAGGCGGTCGATTTGCAGGAGCTCCGCGGCGGAGAAGCGCCGTGGCAGGGTGCCGTTGAGAACAACCGCGTGCAGTGTGCGGTCGAGCTTTTGCTGCAGTCCGTCCTGGAGCTCGAGTGTCTCGGTGACGGCCATCTCGGTTGGCTGGGCGATCGCGAGATAGCTCGCGCGCGCGGGATCACTGAGCAGCTCGCGCACGCGCTGTGTCTGCGAGGCGATTGGCCCGACGCGTGCGATCGCGCCGAAGGTCTGTGGCGAGTGGAGCATCCCCAGGGCGTGTCCGGTGGCGGGGGCGTCGAGGATCACCAGGTCGTAGCCGCCGGAGCGCCTGCGTGAGCCCTGGGTGAGCTTCCAGATCTTCACCATGCTGATGAGCTCCTTGGCGCCCGGAGCGGCGGCCGCGAAGTACTGGAAGGTGCCGCTGGATGCGAGCACCCGGCCCGAGACGCGCCCGCCGAGTGCCTGCAGCCACTCGAGCAGGGCGCGGTCGGGATCGATCGAGATGCTCCAGAGGTTCTTGCGGAGCTCCAGCTCGCGACCGGCGTCCTGTGTGGCTGCTCCGAATAGCTCTGGAAGCCTCTGCTGGGCTCCCACCTCTACGACGATCGTGCGCAGCCCGCGATTTGCCGCGAGCAGCCCGAGCGCGGCCGATACCGTCGTCTTGCCCACGCCGCCCTTGCCGGTGAGGACGAGCAGCTTGCGATCCAGTAGCGATGCCATCGTGGAGATGCAACCTACAATCCCGCAGGTGAGCTCATCAGCCTCAGATCAAGAAAACATCCGAAAGCTCCGAGACTCCACCTCGGCAAGCACCGGGACGCACTCTGAGGAGCTTTCAGATGGATATCAAGCAATCGATGAGCAGATCTCCTACGACGAGCGAGGACTGGTGCCGTGCGTCGTACAGGACTGGAGCACGGGAGAGGTGCTGACGCTCGCCTACATGAATGAGGAGGCCCTGGAGCGCACACGTGCCACGGGCGAGCTGCATTTGTGGAGCCGCTCGAGGGAAGAGCCTTGGCACAAGGGCGCCACGAGCGGCAATACCCAGACGATCAAGGCACTGCGGCTGGACTGCGACGGCGACACGCTGCTGGCGCTGGTGGAACCTGCCGGCCCGGCCTGTCACACGGGCGAGCGGACATGCTTTCACCGGGGTGAGCTCGAGCCGCCCGCACCGCACGAGACGTTGCCGGCCCTGGAGCGGACGTTGCGTGCGCGCGCGAAGGAGCGCCCGGCAGGCTCATATACGGTCGAGCTGCTGGACGATCCGGAGCGGATCGGCGCGAAGGTGATGGAGGAGGCCGAGGAGGTCGCGCGCGCCGCGCGCGAGGAGTCTGATGAGCGCGTCGATGAAGAGGCGGCCGACGTGATCTATCACCTGCTTGTGCTGCTGCGCTCCCGCGGCCGCTCGCTCCAGGACGCCGAGCGGGTGCTCGATGGCCGTCGCTGAAAGCCAGCCCTCCGGCGAGTCGCGTCTGGGTCAGCTGCCGTTCACCCCATCGCTGGAGCAGGCGCGCGAGCTGGCCGCCTCGCACAACCTGATCCCGCTCTCGGTCTCCTTCGTCGAGGACCGCGAGACGCCGGTCTCCGCCTTCCTGAAGCTGCGCGCGCTCGCTCCCGAGGCGCCGGCCTTTCTGCTCGAGTCCGCCGAGCAGGGCCAGC
This sequence comes from uncultured Solirubrobacterales bacterium, assembly GCA_963817605.1. Taxonomy (GTDB): domain Bacteria; phylum Actinomycetota; class Thermoleophilia; order Solirubrobacterales; family Solirubrobacteraceae; genus Palsa-744. The sequence goes on from CAWFOV010000002.1 coordinate 495,712, forward strand.
GCGTCGGGCGCTGGTCCTTCATTGGCTTCTCCCCGCACCGGGTGTTGCGCTGGCTTCCGGGCGACGCCGGCGACCCCTACGCGCTGGCCGCCGAGCTGATCGCGCGCTTTGACCAGGCGCCGCTGCCCGCCGCGGTGGCTGGCGCTCCCTTCACGGGCGGCGCCGTGGGCGTGTTCGGCTATGACCTCGTGCGCTCCGTCGAGCCGCTCGGCGAGGCCAATCCCGACCCCGTCGGCGTTCCCGACCTCGCGCTGATGCTCACCGACGGCCTGCTGATCTTCGATCACCTCAAGCACACGACCACGATCCTCGTCAACGCCAATCTCGATGCCGAGCCCGACCTCGAGCAGGCTTACGCGCGGGCCGCCGGCCAGATCGCGGCTGTGCGCGAGGCGCTCGCCGGGCCGGTGCCGCGCGCGGAGCCGCAGGTGCCGCGCGAGATGCCCGTCTTCGAGTCGAACATGGCGCGCGAGGACTTCGAAGCGATGGTCGCGAGGATCGTCCGCTACATCCATGCCGGCGATGCCTTCCAGGTCGTCCCTTCTCAGCGCTGGTCTGCTGCCTCCCCGGTCGAGGCCTTCTCGATCTATCGCGGGCTGCGCGCCGTCAACCCCAGCCCCTACATGTACTTTCTCGACTTCGGCGACTTCCAGATCGCGGGGGCCAGTCCGGAGCCGCTGCTCACCGTCAGCGGCCGTCATGTGCTGACCAAGCCGATCGCCGGTACCCGTCCACGAGGCGAGAATCCCGAGCAAGACCGCCGGATCGCCGCCGAGCTGCTCGCTGACGAGAAGGAGCGGGCCGAGCACGTGATGATGGTCGACCTCGGGCGCAACGATCTCGGCCGGGTCTGCGAGTACGGCAGCGTGGTGGTCGATGAGCTGATGGAGATCGAGACCTACAGCCACGTCATGCACATCGTCTCGACGGTCTCAGGCACGCTGCGCGAGGGCGTGGGCGCGCTCGACGCGCTGCGGTCCGTGCTGCCAGCGGGCACGCTCTCGGGCGCCCCGAAGGTCAGGGCGATGCAGATCATCGACGAGCTCGAGCCGGTCAAGCGGGGCGGTTACGGCGGGGCGATCGGCTACCTCAGCTACAACGGGGATCTCGACACCGCGATCCACATCCGCACGGTCGTAATTAAGGACGGCGTCGCCCACGTCCAAGCGGGTGGTGGAACGGTTGCTGACGCGAAGCCGGAGTATGAGTATGAGGAGTCCCTCGCAAAGTCCACGGCGGCGATGCAAGCGATAAAGCTCGCCTGCGAACAGCCGGAATGGCCATGAGAGTCCTGGTGGTCGACAACTACGACTCGTTCACGTACAACCTCGTCCAGTACCTCGGTGAGCTGGGAGCGGAGGTGGAGACGGTTCGCAACGACCGCGCTGAGGTCGACCGGCTGCTGGAGCGTGGGTATGACCGCTGCGTCGTCTCGCCTGGGCCGTGTACCCCGAACGAGGCCGGCATCTCGCTCGAGGTCGTGCGCCGTCTGCCCGAAGCGGGCATCCCGACCCTGGGTGTCTGCCTGGGGCACCAGTCACTCGCTCAGGCCTTCGGAGGCACGGTCAAGCTGCACGAGCCGATCCACGGAAAGGCGACGACGATCGAGCACGACGGGCGCACGATCTTCCGGGGCATCTCATCGCCGCTGACGGTGGGGCGCTATCACTCACTCATCGTCGAGGACGAGCTGCCCGGCTGCCTGGAGTGCTCGGCGCGTGGTGGGGGCGTGCTGATGGCGCTGCGTCACCGCGAGCTGCCCGCGGAGGGTGTGCAGTTTCATCCGGAGTCGGTGCTGACGAACGAGGGGAAGCAGTTGTTGAGCAACTTTCTAAAAGGGCCGGACGGTGCCTAACGCGACCCTGACGACAGCGATCGACGCGCTCAGCGCCCGCCGGGACCTGAGCGCGGATGAGACCGCGGAGGTGCTCGCGGAGATCATGCATGGGGATGTCTCCGAGATCCAGATCGCGGGCTTTCTGATCGCGCTGAGGACGAAGGGTGAGACCGTGGACGAGCTGGCCGGGCTGGCGCGGACAATGCGGGCGCTGGCGGTGCACGTGGAGAGCGAGCGCGAGGATCTGCTCGACACCTCCGGTACGGGGGGCGGGAAGCGTACGTTCAACGTGTCGACCACCGCCGCGTTGATTGCCGCCGGAGCGGGGTGCGCAGTGGCCAAGCACGGCAATCGCTCCGCCACGAGCCTGTCTGGGTCAGCGGATGTGCTGGAAGCGCTGGGCGCTCGTATCGATCTCGCGCCGCAGGGCGTGGCGCGCTGTATCGAGGAGGCGGGGTTTGGATTTCTCTTTGCCCCAGCACATCACCAGGCCACCCGGTTCGTCGTGCCCGTGCGGCGCGAGCTGGCGGTGAAAACAATCTTCAATCTGCTGGGGCCGCTGACGAATCCGGCTGGCGCGCGCAGGCAGCTGATCGGCGTGTCGGATCCGAGCTACCTGGAGAGGATGGCTGGCGCCCTTGCGCGGCTGGGGGTGGACCGTGCGGTGGTTGTAGCCGGCGAGGACGGGTTGGATGAGGTCTCGATTAGCGCGGCGACGCGAGTCGTTGAGGTGAACGGCGAGGAGCTACGCCATTACACGCTCACGCCGGGCGATGTAGGGATTGAGCTTGCCGATGAGGATGGCTATGAGGGAGGCACGCCTGCGGAGAACGCGGCAGTGACGCGTGCGATCCTGGCGGGCGAGCAAGGGGTGCGCGCCGATCTCGCGCTGGTCAACGCGGGCGTCGCGATTTACGCCGCCGGCGTTGCGGAGAGCATCGCGGAGGGTGTGCAAGCAGCGCGCGCGGCGCTGGAAGACGGGAGCGCACAGAGCGCCTTGGAGAGCTATCTGGAGGCCAGCCTGCGCTACGCGCCCGCGGAGGCCGCGCGGTGAGCACGCACACGCCGACGGTGTTGGAGCGCATTCTCCAGAGCACGCGCGAGGAGGTGGGCGCGCGCAAGCGGGAGCTGCCCACCGAGGAGCTCGAGCACCGGGCGTTGGCTCTCAGCGAGGAGCCTGGCGCACCGCAGCTGCGTTTCAGTAGCTCTTTGAGAGGACCGGGGATGGCGGTGATCGCCGAGTTCAAGCGCCGCTCGCCCTCGGCTGGGGTGCTGCGCGAGGCGGCGGATGTCCACGATCAGGTGGGAGCGTACGAGCGCGGCGGCGCGAGCGCGGTGTCGGTGCTGACGGAGGGCACGAACTTCGACGGGTCGCTCGAGGACCTGCGTGCCGCGCGTGCCGCATGCGGGCTGCCGATCCTGCGCAAGGATTTCATCGTCGAGGACTACCAGCTGTACGAGGCGCGTGTGTGGGGCGCCGACGCGGTGCTGCTGATCGTTGCCGCGCTGGACGAGCTGGAGCTGAAGTCACTGCACGATGCTGCGCGCACGCTGGGGCTGGATGTGCTCGTGGAGGTGCACGACCGCGACGAGCTGCAGAGCGCGCTGAAAATCGGGGCTGGGCTGATTGGGATCAACAATCGCGACTTGAGGGACTTCAGCGTGGACGTGGGACGCACCGCGCGCCTGATGGGCGAGATTCCGCCAGGAGTGACGGTGGTCTCGGAGTCGGGGATCGCGGAGGCAGAGCAACTGCGCAAGCTCCAGGATGCCGGCGTGGATGGAGTGCTCGTGGGGGAGTCGCTGATGCGGGCTTCCGACCCCGAGGCAGCTTTGCGGACGCTGTTTCAATAGTTTAGGCGGGGCGAGGCTTTGCTTTAGACCGCCTTGATGGCAACCGGTCATTCTGTAAACAGATGAAACGCACGTTCTTCATTCCTTTCATCTCTGCCCTCATCGGCGGAGGCCTGGTCGTGGCCGTAATCGCGGCGTTCGGCGGCTTGGGCGAAAATCGGAAGACCGTCACGACGATCCAGTCGGCTACCCCGATCGCGCCGTCGAATGCCTCACAGGTGAGCACGGGGCTGACTCCCCACGACATCTATGTGCGCGACGCGCCAGGCGTCGCCTTCGTGACCTCGACGATCGTGCAGCGCACGGAATCTCCGTTCAACCTGTTTGGTGGCGGGGAAACTCAGCAGAAGGGGCAGGCGACCGGCTCGGGCATCGTGATCGATAGCAATGGCACGATCCTGACCAACTACCACGTCGTCGAGAATGCCGTGAAGGTCACCGTCAGCTTCCAAAAAGGCCAGGCTGTCGAAGCCCAGGTCGTCGGCAAGGATCCCTCGAACGACCTCGCCGTGTTGCGCATCCATCCAGACGGCCTGACGCTGCACCCGCTTACGCTCGGAAACTCGAGTGCCGCGCAGGTGGGCGATCCGGTGCTGGCGATTGGCAACCCGTTCGACCTGGAACGGACGCTCACAACCGGCGTGATCTCGGCGCTCCAGCGCCAGATAACCGCACCGAACGGCTTCACCATCGACAACGTCCTGCAAACCGATGCGCCAATCAACCCTGGCAACTCCGGTGGCCCGCTGCTCGACGCCTCAGGCAAGGTGATCGGCATCAACTCGCAGATCGAGACCGGCGGCTCAAGCAGCGGCAGCGTGGGCATCGGTTTTGCCGTTCCGATCAACACGGCAAAGGGTGAGATCGCTCAGCTCGAGAAAGGCGGCACCGTGCGTGGTGCCTACCTCGGCTTGACATCGCTGACGATCGACGGATCTCTATCGGCGCTGAACCTGCCTGTGAAACAGGGTGCGCTGGTGCAGAGCGTGCAGAAAGGCACGCCCGCAGAAAAGGCCGGTATCCGCGGAGGCACCGAAAACGGCCAGATCGCGGTTGGTGGCGACATCATCGTCTCGATCGACGGCAAGGCCATCGCGAGCTCGGAAGACCTAGCGAACGACATCGGTGCAAAGAAACCGGGCGAGACCGTGAGCATTGGGCTGGAACGAGCGAACGGCAAGGGGGGCTACGAACACAAGACCGTGAGCGTGACCCTCGGCAGCCGCCCCAACTCGGTGCCGAACGCCAACACTCCGGAAGGGTAAGGACCGCCCCGCTACCGTTGGGGCATGCCCGGGATATCCCCACGTGTGAAGATCTGCGGGATCACCAGCTTGGCGGACGCCGAGCTGGCGGCTGGGCTGGGAGCATGGGCGGTCGGCATGATCTTCTACGAGAACAGCCCACGCTCCTGCTCTATGCAGGAGGCGCAGCGCATCACAGCGGCGCTGCACAAGAAGGTCGAGCTGTGCGGGGTGTTCGTGAACGACTCCCTGGAGCGGGTCGTGCAGAGAAGCGAGGATCTGGGACTGACGATCGTGCAGCTGCATGGGGACGAGGGCCCCGCTTTCTGTGGCGAGGTGCCGCGGAGGACAGGCGCGCGGGTGATCAAGGCTGCCCAGGTGGCCGGCCCGGGGGACGTGCAGGACCTAGAGCGCTACCACGTGGACTTCCACCTGCTCGATGCGCGCGCGAAGGCGCCCGGAAAGCAAGCGCTGAGGGGAGGCACGGGGGAGACGTTCGACTGGAATCTGCTGAGGGAGCGGCGCTCGAAGGTCCCACTGATCCTGAGCGGCGGCTTGAGCCCGGACAATGTCGCGCAGGCGATCAAAATGACGAGGCCGTTCGCCGTAGACAGCGCAAGCGCCACGGAGAGAGCTCCGGGACAGAAGGATCCGGAGAAGCTGAAGGCATTCTTTGACGCCGTTAGACAGCTCAGCTGCGGGGGTCCTTGAATCCGACCAACTGCAAAACGCTGAGACGGCTGCCGCGCCGGATGTACCGATCGAAGGCGCCCCAGCGTGAGCGCAACCGGTCCGCAGATCGAGCACCGCTTCGGGGAGTACGGCGGGCAGTTCGTTCCGGAGACACTGATGCCGGCGCTCGCCGAGCTCGAGCAGGCATGGCTTCAGGCGCGCGAGGATCCGGTCTACCGCGAGGAGCTGGACGGGTTGCTGCGCGACTTCGGCGGCCGTCCCACGCCCCTGTACAGAACGAGACGGCTGAGTGAGCGAGCAGGGCGGGCGATCTATCTCAAGCGCGAGGATCTCAACCACACGGGTTCGCACAAGCTGAACAATGCGCTCGGGCAGGCATTGCTGGCGAAGAGGATGGGCAAGCGCAGGATCATCGCCGAGACCGGCGCAGGTCAGCACGGCGTCGCGACCGCGACGGTCTGCGCGCTGCTGGGAATGGAGTGCGTCGTGTACATGGGCACGGAGGACACGCGCCGCCAGCGTCCGAACGTGCAGCGGATGGAGCTGCTGGGGGCGACTGTGACGCCCGTGGACGCGGGGGCGAGGACGCTCAAGGAGGCCACTTCGGCGGCGATCAGGGACTGGGTGACGAACGTGGAGAACACGCACTATGTGATCGGCTCGGCCGTCGGCCCGGCGCCGTACCCGGCGCTGGTGGGCGACCTGCAGCGGGTGATCGGTGACGAGGCGCGGGCGCAGATACTGCAGGCCGAGGGGCGACTGCCCGAACGGGTGATTGCCTGCGTTGGAGGAGGATCGAACGCGATCGGCACATTCACGGCGTTTCTCGGCGACGAGGACGTCGAGCTGGTCGGCGTGGAGGCCGGCGGCGAGGGCATCGGCACCGGACGTCACGGCGCGCCGCTGACCGTGGGCGGGCGCCCCGGGGTGCTGCACGGTTCGCGCTCGGCGATCATGCAGGATGAGGATGGGCAGATCATGCAGGCGCACTCCATCTCAGCTGGCCTTGACTACCCTGGCGCGGGTCCCCAGCACGCGTTCCTTCGCGACAGCGGTAGGGCGCGCTACGTGGCGGTTGACGATGCGCAGGCGCTTGCGGCCTTCCGCGAGGTGACACGCTTGGAGGGCATCATTCCCGCGCTCGAGACCGCGCACGCGCTGGCGTGGGCGCTTGCGCAGAATGACGGCGAGCTCGACCTGGTCTGTTTGTCTGGTCGCGGCGACAAGGACCTGGCCGAGGTCCTGGCGCTGATATGACCGATGCGGCGCTGAGGCCGGCGACAGGTACCGCGCGCATCGCCACGGCGTTCGCTGAGCACGGCAAGCGCGCGGCGCTGATGCCGTATTTGATGGGCGGATATCCGACGCTCGAGGACTCCGTGAGGATCGGCGAGGCGTGTGTGGCGGCGGGCGCGGACATCATCGAGCTCGGCATGCCCTATAGCGACCCATTGGCCGACGGGCCGGTGATTCATGCGGCGGGTACCGAGGCGCTCGCGGCGGGGGCGAACGTGGCTGGTGTCCTGGAGGTGGCGCGCAGGCTGGCGGAGAGCGTGCCGGTGGTGCTGATGTGTTACGCGAACATGGTGTTGGCTCCGGGTGCGGAGGAGTTTGTGGAGCGGCTGGCGGAGACCGGCGCGAGCGGGTTGATCGTGCCCGACCTGCCGCTCGGGGAGGCGCCGCAGGTGGGAGAGGCGTGCACGGCGCACGAGCTGGCGCTCGTGCCGTTGGTGGCGCCCACGACCACGCCGGAGCGTTTGGCGGCGATCGGGAAGAGCGCGAAGGGGTTCCTGTATACGGTCTCGGTCGTGGGCACGACCGGGGAGCGGGAGGCACTGGGGGAGCGCTTCGCGCAGGTCGTGGCGCGCGCAAAGGCAAGCACCGGGGTGCCTGTCGCGCTGGGCTTCGGGATCAGTACGCCCGAACATGCGCGGCAGGCCGCGGAGGCAGGGGCCGACGGTGTGATCGCCGGCACCAGACTGGTCCGCGCCGCGAGTGAGTCCGAAGATCCCGCGGGTGCCGTCGGTGCGGTCGTGGATGAACTAGCAACGGGCCTGGCGATAGCTCGCTAGGATTGCCGGCGGCATGGGACTGATCCTCACCGTCACCGCTGGCCTGGTCGTCTGGGTTGTGCTTTGGGCGCTCGGCACGAAGGGCTTCGACGCGTTCATGCTTGCCACGGCGATCATTTTGGCGGGAGCGACCATCAAGATCCTCTCCGGCTACCTTCCCGGCCGCCGTAGCTGAGCATCCAGTGCGCGCGCGCTGGCTGGTACCACTAGCGGCCGTGCTCGCCGCCGCGGTCGTGGGATCGGCTGGTTGCGGAAGTGCGGGGATATCTGGCGCATCGAGCGCGGTGGGCAACCAGTTGACGATCTACTCGAGCTTGCCGCTGCAGGGACCGTCGGCGGGGATCTCTGAAGAAATCGTGGACGGGGAGAAGCTGGCACTGGCCGGCGCGGGGGGGCACATCGGCCCATTCAAGGTCAGCTACGTTTCGCTGGACGATTCGAATGCGAGCACCGGAGAATGGAGCCCAGGTGTGACAGCGACCAACGCCAAGATGGCAGCCCAGGACACCAGTACGATCGCCTACCTGGGCGACTACAACTCGGGTGCGAGCGCGGTGTCGCTGCCGCTGATCAACGCGGCGGGGATCTTGCAGGTCAGCCCGGCTAGCCCGTATGTCGGGTTGACCTCCTCGCTCGACGCTGGCCAGGACGAGCCTGAACGCTTCTACCCGGCGGGGCGGCGCACATTCGGGCGCCTGCAGCCAGGAGATCCGGCGCAGGCGCAAGCGCAGGTGGCGCTGATGCGCTCGCTCGGCGTGAAGCGGCTGTATGTACTCAACGACCAGGGCCCGTTCGAGGTTCCGCTCTCCGCGCTCGTCGCTGGCGACGCTGAACGGGCGGGCATCGCGGTGGTGGGTAACGACAGCCTGAACATGACGGGCGCGAGCACGAGCACGAGCTTCAGCGGCGAGGTCCTCAAGGTTCAGGGAAGCGGTGCGCAGGGCGTGTTCTTTGCCGGGGGCACGGGAGAAGGCATGGTGGCCCTGTGGCGAGCGTTGCACGGCGCCATCCCGAAGTTGCTGCTGCTCGGTTCGAGCGAGGAGGTCAACCCCTCGTTCACCTCCGCGATCGGACAGTCGGCGGCGAGCACGTACCTAACCACGCCAATCTTGCCTTCGCGCTCCTATCCGCGTGCGGCGGCGCGGGTGCTCGAGGCATATCGCCGGCACTTCGGCGGTGAAGGCGGGCCGTATGCGTTGTACGGCTATGAGGCGATGAGCGTCGCGCTGCTTGCGGTCCGAGAGGCCGGCGCGCGCGGTAACGACCGCCTGACGGTGATCGAAAAGTTCTTCGCGACCAGAGACCGCGAATCCGTACTGGGCCGCTATTCGATGCAAGCAGACGGCGAAACCACGCTGTCACGTTACGCTGCCGACCGGATCGTGAACGGCCGCCCACTGTTCTACCGGGCGTTCGACACGGCCCAGCCGGGCAAGTGAACGCCGCCAGGATCAGCCGGCTGCCTGCTGCAGCCCGACGACCAGCCTGAAGCGCTCGATCCCTCCGCCGAGGCTGTGCCCGCCACCAGCGAGCGTGGTGAGCGATCGCAGGTAGGGGACGACCTTAGAGATGCTGGCGTCTTCGCTCAGGCCGACCCCTTCGAGCAGGCTGAGGAGCGTGGGGAAGTTCGACCGTGACGCTCGGTTGGGAACCTTCGCCTAGAGCCGAGACCGCAGCGCTCGTCGAGGCGGCGCTGGAGAGCGTGCTCGACGGCTTCAGCGCGTCCTGTACCGAAGCTTGGCCGAGACCGATCACGAACTTGGTCTGAGGACCCGCGCTTCGGCCGTTGGCGATGTCGAGTTCGACTGGAAGGCCGTTCACCCTGGCCGAGATCGCGGCGTCGGTGCCCGGAATCGAGACCGGCTGCACCGTTCCACCAGCCTTGCTCAGGACAGCGCCGAGCTTGGTAATCGCGGCCCGCGAGCGCGCTGGGTCCTTCGAGCCGAGCACGATTCCCGCTCGCAGGTTGACGATCGTGCTGCCGCTGGCGAAGATCCCCGCGGAGCTCATCCAGCTGAGGAAGTCGTGCTGGGTTTGGGCGCCCGGAGCGCTGAGCGCGGAGAGCGGCGTGAGGATCCCTTCGAGCACGCCCTTCACGTTGAAGCCGCTGGAGGAGCCTTCCGCGGAGGAGGTGCCTGCAAGGGTGCTCAGGAGAGAAGGAAGGCCTTGGAGTGCCTTCACGTCGCCCGCGAAGGTGCTGTCGGCGTTGCCGAGGCCCGCGGCGAGCCAGGATTCTCCCGGCAGTTCGCTCAGCGCCTGGGCGCCTTGCGAAGTGGAGGCGAGGAGCCCGCCGCCGGCCGGTGTGCCCGAGCTGAGGGTGTCGAGCACGAGCGCGATCGAGCTGGCGGTAGGCACGAGCGAGACGTCCAGCGGATGGGTGCCGCCGAGCAGCCCGAGCAGGCTGCCCGCGCCCGGCGCGCTGCCCGTGCCCGGATTCGAGTAGACATGAGCGAGGGCACCGGACGGGGCGCTCGAGAGGAGCTTGGCGTAATCCGCTGCGTGCACGAGCGAGGGTCCGCCCAGGCTGGTGTCGATAACGCCGTGCAATCCCGTGACGGTGCCGAGCACGGCGAGGCGATCGACGATCCCGAAGGCCTCGCTGCCGGTGCTCGCCTGGTAGTTGACGCCGCGATAGCTCGCTGCGTGCGCGCCGGCGTGCTGGGCCTCGGTGCTGATGAACGAGGCGGCCTTGGCGGCGTCGCTGGTGTCGAGCACGATCGCGCCCTGGACTCCCGATGCGAATGGCCATGCGCTCGGCGTGGTCGATGAGCCTTGCAGGAGCTGGGTTAGCAGCTGCTGCAGCTGGCTGGTCGCCGCGGCGGAGGTGGAGACCGTGGAGAGGAAGATCCCGGCGTTGGGACCGAGCCACGGCGCGATGTCGTGGCTGTAGGTGAGCGGCGGGCTGCCGGGCACCTGGAGCACTCCGGCCAGGCGGCTGTAGATGTCGGGTTGGTGGGTGAGCGTCCGTGCGGCGGTAGTTGCGCTGGTCTTCAGGGTGCCGCTGGGGCGCACCACTGCGCTGGCGTATAGCGGCGCGGAGGCCGGGACGATGCCGGCGGGATCAGCGGATGTGCCGGGCGAGGAGGAAGAGCCGCAGCCCGCGAGCGCCGCGATGACGGCGAGCGCGAGGAGGATGGCGGGGAAAGCGTCTAAGCGAGGAAACCGGCGCTGTGGCATCGGACGATCGTATTCGCGCACGCATGTGGGCGCAAGCAGGGGCGATGTGCAAGTGGCATTGCAGGCACGCGCGGTGCAGGAGGACTTGCACCATTGCCAGCTTGTTGCAGTCGTTGGGATTGATCGGCAAAAGGCCTATGAGCGGGCATTTTCGGTGTTTCGAAGGACGCTATGGGGATTGGTGGGAAAAAATGTGCAATTAGGGTTGCGTTGTGGGGGAAAGTGGGGTAAGTTGCCGGAAGCGAGCCGAGGTGGAGGGGCTCCTCCCACTCCTCCACCCCGGCTCGGTAATTAATTGGAGCCCCACATTGGTCCCCTTCCGCGGCACCTTCGACCACACGCTCGACGCAAAGAACCGCCTCACGGTGCCGGCTCGCTACCGGGCCGCGCTCGCGGAGGGCGTGGTGCTGGCGATGCCCGTAGACCAGAAGCCATGCGTCGGGGTATGGCGCCCAGAGGAGTACGAGCGCTACAGCCGCCGCGCGCTGGCCGAGCTGCCGCCGCTCTCACCGCGCCTAGCCGAGCTCGAGCGCTTCTTCTATGGCAGCTCGCAGGATGCCGACCTGGACGCGGCCGGCCGGATCATGATCCCGGGCTTTCTCGGCGAGCACGCGCATCTGGAGAAGGAGGTCGTCGTCGTGGGTACCGGCGACCGTCTCGAGCTGTGGAGTAAGGACGGCTGGAACGACCACCGATCGACGCTGCTCAGCGGCGTCGCGGAGATCACGGCGCATGTCGACGACACTGCTTGACATGAAAAGTGCTCACGTCCCGGTGCTCGCCGGGGAGCTGATCGACCTGCTCGATCCACGTCCGGGGCAGACCGCGATCGACTGCACGTTCGGCGGCGGCGGACATGCTGAACTGATCGCTGAGCGTCTCGGTCCCGAGGGCACGTTCATCGCGATCGATCGTGACCCGCTCGCCGAAGGGCACTTCGAAGAACTTGCCGGTGAGGTTGCATGCTCAGTGCGCTTCATCCGCGGGAGCTATGCCGAGGCGCTGGAGCTGCTCGCTTCCGAGCGGTTGAAAGCCGACATCGCCTATTTCGATTTGGGTATGTCCACGATGCAAGTCGACACGCGCGAGCGTGGCTTCTCCTATTCGTATGAGGCGCCGCTGGACATGCGCATGGACCCCGAGCAGGAGCTGAGCGCACGCGAGATCGTCGCCGGCTGGGACGAACGTAGCCTGGCGCGCGTGTTGCGCGACTTCGGCGAGGAGCGTCACGCGAGTGCAATCGCTCGCATGATCGTGCGCAGGCGTGAAGAGGCGCCGATCGAGACGACGGTGGAGCTGGTGGACACGATCAACTCGGCGATTCCCGCGCCCGCACGGTTCGGCGGCGGCCATCCGGCCAAGCGCTCGTTTCAGGCGCTGCGCATCGCCGTCAACGACGAGCTGGAGCAACTCGACCGGGCGCTGCCGCTCGCCTGGAGCCTGCTGCGCGAGGGCGGTGTACTGGCCGGGATCAGCTTTCACTCGCTCGAGGACCGGCGCGTGAAGCGATTCCTCACCGAGCGCGCGCGCGGCTGCATCTGCCCGCCCGAGATGCCGGTGTGCGGCTGTGGGCGTGAGGCTGAGGCTGCGCTGCTGGCGCGCCGCGCGATCATGCCCTCTGCTGGCGAGGTCGCCCACAACCCACGCTCGAGCTCGGCCAGGCTGCGTGCGGCCAGGAAGCTGAGAATGGATGCAGAGGGTGTGGCATGACACCGCCCGCCGCTAGCGCCGCCGCTCCAGCAATCCATCCTCGGCGCACAGTCGGCCCCCGTCGTCCGGCGGCCGCTCCGCGCAGACCGCGGCGAATCTCTGGGCCCGTCCCCGCGCGGCGGATCAATGATCCAGCCCGCCTCGCAGAGGCTGTGGCGAGTAACCGGCTGCTGGACCGCCTGATCTCTGGACGCATCTGGATCGGGGTGATCGCATTCGCGCTGATCGGGATCGTGACAATGCAACTGGGGCTGCTGAAGCTCAATGCAGGCATCGGCCGCTCGCTCGCGCGTGAAGCGCTGTTGCAGCGCGAGAACGCCACGCTGAGCACCGAAAACTCGGAAATGGCCGCGGGCGAACGGATCGAAGCACAGGCCGGACAGGCGGGCATGGAACTGATCCCATCGGGCGCGCTGCGGTTTCTCGCTGCTCATCCCTCGCTCGACGCAAGCAAGGGCGCGGCACTTCTGAGCGCGTCTGCACCGGCCGCGGCGATCGCGAGGGCGGAAGCCTCGACGCCGGCGAGCGCGACGGTGCAAGCCAGCACACCTGAAGCGAGCACACCGGCGGGCAGTGGTTCTGAAGCAGTGACTTCGGCGAGCACTGAATCAGGCTCGTCACCGGAAACCAACGCGCAGCCCAGCGCTACGCCGGAAGCCACTGCACAGACTGGTGCTACTGCGCAAGCCGCGACACCCGCGAAGAGCACGACCCCAGAAGCCCCGCCAGCGGACGTGCACACGGAAGCCTCCTCTGGCGGCGCCGGAGAAGCCGCCGCTGCGAGCGGCTCCACCTCGACCGGTGGCGGCACCACTCCCGGGGGCTAGCGGGTGGCCATCGTCCAGCGCCGGATAGGACTGATTTTTGGGTTCTTCTTCCTGCTGCTCGTGCTCGCGGCTGGGCGCACGGCCTACCTCGGCACATTGCACTCCGCGACGCTGCGCAAGGCTGCGCGCAACCAGCAGCTGACCTATGAAAGCGTGCCCGCCCAGCGCGGCACGATCACCGATCGCAACGGTATCGATCTGGCGGTGGCCGAGCCCGCGGAGGACATCTCGGCGACGCCGTATCTGGTCAAGGATCCCCTGACCTCAGCGCAGCGGCTCGCCCCGCTGTTGGGCCAGTCGCAGGCAACGGTGCTGCAAAGGCTCTCTGAGCACAGCGGCTTCGTCTATCTGGCCCGCGCGCTCCCAGCCAAGCAGGCGCAAGCCGTCCACGCTCTGAAGATTCCCGGGATCGCCAGCGCGCCGGTCATGCGTCGCGTCTACCCGCGCGGCACGCTGGCAGCGCAGGTGCTGGGCATAGTGGGCACCGAAGGAAATGGGCTGATGGGGCTCGAGTACTCGCACAACGCTCTGTTGCATGGTCATTCTGGGGAACGGCGGGTGGTCAGCGACGCGATTGGGCAGCCCATCTCGATCACCGATGTGCACCCTGAGGTGCCCGGCGCCTCGCTGTCGCTGACGCTCGATGCGAACATCCAGCGGCGCACAGAAAACGTGCTCGGCGCCGTTGGCAAGGTGTTCGCCCCGAAAGACGCCACGGCGATCGTGATGGACCCGCGCAGCGGCGCGATCCTGGCACTCGCGAACTGGCCACAGGTCAACGCGAATGATCCGAACGCTGCCCCCGCCGGGGCACTGGATAACCGGGCGGTGGGGTTCGACTACGAACCGGGCTCGACGTTCAAGGCTTTCACTGTCTCCGGGGCGCTGCAACGGGGGCTGATCACACCGGGCACGCCGTTCAGCATTCCCAACCAGATCCAGGTCGCCGACCGCACGATCCACGACGACACCGAACACGCCGAAGAGACGTTGACCACTGCGCAGATCCTGGCGCAGTCGAGCAATGTCGGTGCGATCAAGATCGGCAAACTCGAGGGTGCTACGAGCTTCAATGAATGGGTGCATCGCTTCGGCTTCGGGGCCCGGACCGGGGTCGACCTGCCGAGCGAGGAAATGGGCCGGACGCTGCCGCTGAGCGAATACTCGGGTTCCTCGATGGGCAACCTGCCGATCGGACAGGGGGAGCTGGTGACGCCGATGCAGATGGTGAGCGCCTATGCCGCGATCGCCAATGGCGGCATCCTGCGGTCACCGCATATCGTCAGCGTGGTGGGCGGCCATCCGCAGGCCGTTCCAGCAGGTCACCGGGTGATCTCGGAAACGACTGCCGCCGAGGTGCGCAAGATGCTCGAAGGCGTGCTTGCCCCGGGAGGCACCGCCAGCGAGGTGTCGATCCCCGGATACCAGCTCGCGGGCAAGACGGGTACCGCCAGCAAGATCGATCCGGCCACTGGCCAGTACTCCAAGACGGCCTACATCGCATCGTTCCTGGGCTTCGCACCGGCGGCGGACCCGAAGCTGCTGTGCGCGGTGATCGTCGATGAACCGCAATCGGGGTCAATCTTCGGCGGCACGGTCGCCGCGCCCGCCTTCGGGCAGATCATGTCCTTTGCGCTGCCCTACTTACGCATCCCGCCTGGATAGCATCAGCCCATGAGGCTCGACGAGTTGATCGCCGCCGGTGAGGCCGGCCAGGCCACAGCCGTCGAGATCACAAGCCTCGCCTACGACAGCCGCGAGGTCCGGCCGGGCGGGCTGTTCTTCTGCGTGAAGGGCTTTCAGAGCGACGGGCACGACTTTGCCGCACAGGCCGTCCAGAACGGTGCGGCGGCGCTCGTTGCCGAGCGGCCGCTCGGCCTTGGCGTGCCCGAGGTGATCGTGCCGTCCATGCGGGCGGTGATGGGACCGATCGCCGCCCGCTTCTACGGCGACCCAACCTCGCAGCTGAGCGTCGTGGGCATCACCGGGACGAACGGCAAGACGACCACTGCGTTCCTCGTCCGGGCGCTGCTGGAGGCGACCGGCGAGCAAGCCGGTTTGCTGGGGACCGTCAAGTCGATCGTGGGCGGGGAGGAACGCCCGGTACAGCGCACGACCCCCGAGGCGGTCGACCTACAGAGTGACTTCCGGGCGATGCTGGCCGGTGGAGACCGCGCCTGCGTGATGGAGGTCTCCTCGCACGCGCTGGAGCTGGGTCGCGCCGAGGGTACCCGCTTCGCCGCCGCGATCTTTACGAACCTGACGCAGGACCACCTGGACTTTCACGAGACGATGGAGGACTACTTCCAGGCCAAGCGCAGGCTGTTCTCCTCAGCCCCCAATGTGAGCGTGGTGAACGTCGCCGACCCCTATGGGCGGCGGCTCGCGCAGGAGATCGACGGGGCGGTCACGTTCGCGGTGCAGGACGATGCCGACTACAGCGCCACGGATCTGCGCTGTGATGCCGGGGGGTGCCGCTTTGAGTTGCGCACGCCCGCGGGCCGGCACGACGTCATGCTGCCGATGCCAGGGCGCTTCAACGTTGCAAATGCCCTAGGTGCGCTGGCGAGTGTGCACGTGCTCAGGGGGAGCATCGACACGCTGATCGCCGCACTGGAGCGGGGAGTACGCGTCCCCGGGCGATTCGAGCCGGTGCAGGCCGGCCAGGAGTTCGCAGTGATCGTCGACTACGCCCATACGCCCGACTCGCTGGAGAATGTCCTGCTCGCGGCGCGCGATATCGCACGCGGGCGCGTCATCTGCGTGTTCGGCGCCGGGGGCGACCGCGACCGTGGTAAGCGCCCGCTGATGGGGGAGATCGCGGCGCGGCTGGCGGATGTCACGATCGTAACGTCTGATAACCCGCGCTCGGAGGCGCCCGAGGCGATCGTCGCCGAAATCGTGGCGCCTATCGTGGAGTCCGAGGGACCGATCGGAGATCGGCCGGCGCTGCAGATCGAGGTCGATCGTCACATGGCGATCGAGCGGGCAATCGCGCTGGCCGAGGTGGACGACGTCGTGGTGATCGCCGGCAAGGGTCACGAGCAGGGCCAGGAGTTCGAGAACGGGCGGAAGCTGCCGTTTGATGACATCACGGTCGCTCGAGAGATCCTGAGCGCCCATCTCGCGGCAGTGGGAGCGGGCAAATGAGGGGATGGGACGCATCGCGCATCGCGCACGCCGCCGGGGCCCGGCTGATCGCTGCGCCATCGCGCACGGTGGATCAGCTGGGCCCCCGGCGCGCGGTAATCGACTCGCGGGCGCTGAAGCCCGGCGAGTTGTTCGCCGGCTTGCGCGGTGAGCATCACGATGGGGGCAAGTATGGGGCGCAGGCGCTCCACGCAGGCGCGTGGGGCGTCCTGGTTGCGCCTGAGCACGCTGAGCGGGCCCTGGCTGGCGCGCTTGCCGGACCGAGTGGGGCAGTGCTGGTACACCCCGATCCGCTGCTGGGCTTGCAAGCACTGGCGCGCGCCTGGCGGCGGGAATTGGGAGCCGGGGGGGCGAGGGTCGTCGCGGTCACGGGATCCACGGGCAAGACCTCCACGAAGGATATTTTGGCGGCCGTGCTGGGCGGTCAGATTCCTACCGTGGCGAGCCCGGAGAATCTCAACACGGAGATCGGCCTGCCGCTGGCGGTGCTGGCTGCGCCTGCTGGTACCGAGGCGCTGGTGCTGGAGATGGCGATGCGCGGCCCCGGGCAGATAGCAGAGCTGGTGGGGATCGCCGAGCCCGATGTCGGCGTGATCGTGAACGTTGGCCCAGTGCATCTCGAGTTGCTGGGGTCGCTGGAGGCGATCGCTGCCGCCAAGGGGGAGCTGATCGCTGGGATGGCGCCCGGCACGACGGTGGTGGTGCCCGCGGATGAGCCCCTGCTAGAGCCGCACCGGCGCGAGGATGTGAACACCGTCACGTTCGGCGAGGGCGGCGATGTCGAACTGGTTGAGCGCCGTCCTGGCGGCGAGGTGGTCGTTCGCGCTGAGAGTGAACGAATTAGCCTGCGCCCATCCTTTTCCCAGCCCCACAACCTGAGTAACCTGCTCGCCGCGGTAGCTGCCGCGCGAGCGCTCGGCGTCACCCCGGCGGGGAGCGTGGAGGTGTGCTTCTCGGCCCTGCGCGGTGAGCGGATCGCGCTCCCCGGTGGAATTGTTTTGATCAACGACTGCTACAACGCCAACCCGATGTCTATGCGCGCCGCGATCGACGATCTCGCAGCAACCGCCCCTGCGCGCCGGTTGGCCGTGCTTGGCGACATGCTCGAGCTCGGCCCTGAAGCGGGGCCCACCCTGCACCGCGAGGTGGCTGGGTATGCGGCCGCACGCGGTGTCGAGGTGCTCGTGACCGTGGGTCCGCTGGCGGCGGTGATGGCTGGCGACGCGTTCGCAGGGGAGGCGCACTCCGTGCGCGACGCTACCGCCGCCGCTGAGATGCTCGGTGGCTTGCTGAGGGGTGGAGACACGGTGCTCGTGAAGGGCTCACGCGGTGTCGGCCTGGAGCGAGTGGCGCAGATGCTCCTAGCGCAAGCGGATGCGAACCAGCTGATCGCCGCTCCGCCGGTGGGCAGGCACTGAATGGGTCGCATTCTGCTTGGGGGCACCGCGGCACTGCTCATCTGCCTTTTCCTGAGCCCGAAGTTCATCGAGTTCCTGCGCGAGCGCGAGTTCGGCCAGCACATCCGCGAGGACGGCCCCGAGGGGCACCACCTGAAGGCCGGCACGCCGACGATGGGCGGCGTGATCATCTTCCTCGCGATCTCCGTCCCGTTCCTGATTCTCACCGACTACGACTGGCGGTCGCTGGGCGTGTTCGGGGCAATGATCGCGTGTGCGCTGCTGGGCTTCGCCGACGACTACACCAAATTGGTCAAGCGCCGCTCGCTCGGCCTGCGCGGGCGCACGAAGCTGATCGTGACGATCGTGATCTCGCTTGGGCTGTGGTGGATCGCCCAGCACGAGGCGCATCTCGCACCGACGCTCAGGCTGCGGTTCGTCGACTACCAGATCGACCTCGGCCCGCTGTATCCGCTGCTGATCTACCTCGTAGTGGCGGGCACAACCAGCGCGGTGAATCTCACAGATGGGCTCGATGGCCTGGCCGCGGGCTGCGCAGCGATCGTGCTGCTCGCCTATATCGGGATCACGTTTATCACCGGAGACTTCGATCTGGCGATGCTCGCCGGCTGCCTCGTGGGGGCGTGTATCGGCTTTTTGTGGTTCAACGCGTTCCCAGCGACGATCTTCATGGGCGACACCGGCTCGCTCGGGCTGGGTGGCGCGATCGCCGGCCTCGCGGTGATGACCAAGACAGAGGCGCTGCTGGTCCTGCTCGGCGGGATCTTCGTGATCGAGGCGCTGTCGGTCGTCGTCCAGGTCATCTCATTCCAGACGATGCGCAAACGCGTGTTCCTGATGGCCCCGATCCACCACCACTTCGAGCTGAAGGCGTGGTCGGAGACGAAGATCATCCTGCGCTTCTGGATCGTCGCCTCGATCTGTTGTGCGATTGGCTTCACGATCTACCGCCAGAGCAGGGGCGTGTGAGGTCGCGACCGGACCTTCCGGGCGGTCCCTATCTCGTCGTGGGGCTGGCCCGCTCAGGTGTGGGGGCCGCGCTGGCCCTGCGTGACCGGGGTGAGGAGGTGATCGGCGTTGACGCTGGCTCTCCAGAGGGGCTCGCAGGGCTGACGGAGGCCGGCGTCGAGGTGCACCTGCGCGAGGAGGGCACGGCGCTGCTTGCGCGGGCGGGCGCTGTGATCAAGAGTCCGGGGGTATCGCGGGAGGCGCCCGTGATCGCGGGGGCGCTCGCAAGGGGGATAAAGGTACTGGGCGAGATGGAGATGGCGTGGCGGCTGCTGGAGAACGAAGTGATCGCCGTGACGGGCACGAACGGCAAGACGACGACGGTTGAGTGGATCGGGCACATCCACCGCACGGCCGGCCTGCCCGTGACCGTGGCCGGCAACGTCGGCAGGGCGCTGAGCGGGCTGGCCGGCAAGACCGGGCAGGACGTGACAGTTGTTTGCGAGGCGTCGTCGTTTCAGCTGCAGGACACCGACGCGTTCGCGGCCGAGGCCGCCGTACTGCTGAACATCGCCCCCGACCACCTCGACCGGCACGAGACTTTCGAGGAGTACGTGCAGGCCAAGCTCGAGGTGTTCAAGCGCCAGGGCAACGAGGACGTCGCGGTGGCTCCCCTCGGGCTCGGGGTTGAGGACCTTGGCGGCTGCGGGCGGCGCGTGTGCTTTGGCAGCGGACCGGGCGCCGCGCTCTCAGAACGGGCGGGCGAGTTGTGGTGGGAGGAGCAGCCGCTCATGTCCGTTGGCGAGATCGGCCTGCGTGGCGCGCACAACGTCCAGAACGCAATGGCCGCCGCCGCGGTATGCCTGGCGCGCGGCATCGGCACCGGCGCGGTGCAGGAGGGCCTGCGCTCATTCGCGGGCGTCAAGCATCGCCTGGAGGTGCTGGCGCGCAGTGACGGCGTGCTGTGGGTGAACGACTCGAAGGCGACAAATGTGGCGAGCACACTTGTCGCGCTCGATGCTTTTCCCGCTGGCGCTGTTCATCTGATCCTCGGCGGGCAGGGCAAGGGACAGGACTTCTCGGCGTTGCGCGCCCCAGTGGAAAGGCGTTGTGAGGCGGTGTACCTGATCGGCGAAGACGCACCGCTTATCGCCGCTGCACTCGCCAGCGTGAGCATCCCGGTGCATGAATGCGGCGAGCTCGAGCTGGCCGTCGCCAGGGCGCGGGAGGCGGCGAGGGACAGGGATGTGGTGCTGCTGTCACCGGCCTGCGCAAGCTTCGACCAGTTCGCCGACTTCGAAGCTCGCGGCGAGCGCTTTCGGGAGCTCGTTCAGGGATAGAGGCTTCCACCCGCGCGTGTCGAAGTGGGTGGCAATGCCGGCAGCCGCACAGCGCGCATCCCTGTTTGGGGCTCGAGGTAAGCGTGCCAGCCGCGCGCGCCCCAGTGCCGCGCAGCGGCGCCAGCCGCTGGAGCATCGCATCCTGCTGACCGCGACGCTGTGCTTGCTGGCGTTCGGCGCGGTGATGGTCTACAGCGCCTCCTCGGCGACGATCGCTGCTGCAAGGGCCAGGGCAATGGCAGCGGTTATCTAATCAAGTACGTGATGTATGGGACGGTGGGGCTGGTGCTGATGCGCGTGCTTGCGCGCGACGGGGTGGCGAAAGTCCAGAGCATCACGGCGCCCCTGCTGGTGCGTCCGTTCGTACTGGTGCTGGCAGTGCACATTCCCCACGTCGGGGTGAGCGTCAACGGCGCGCGCCGCTGGATCGGCCCCGGACCATTTCAGTTCCAGCCTTCGGAGCTGATGAAGCTGGCGCTGGTGCTGTAAGCCGCCACGTTGCTGGCGAAGCGTCCGCGACGCGTGCTCGACCTGCGCGAACTGGCCAATCCGCTGCTGGTGGTCGTGGGCGGCGCGTGCCTGCTGGTCGTCACCCAGCCCGATCTGGGCACCGCGATGGTGATCGCGTTCACGACCTGCGCACTGCTCCTCGCCGCGGGGATCTCGCTGCGCAATCTGGCGATCCTGGGCGGCGGGACGCTGGCAGTGGTGTTCATGTACGCGCTGGTGAAACCGTACGCGCGGGCGCGGCTGACCTCGTTTATCGACCCCTGGGCGCACGCTTCCGGCAGCGGCTTCCAAGCGGTGCAGGGGCAGATCGCGATCGGCTCGGGCGGGCTGTTCGGCGCCGGTCCGGGGCAGTCGGTGCAGAAGATCTTCTATCTGCCCGAGGCACCCACCGACTTCATCCTCGCCGTGATCGGCGAGGAGCTTGGCGTGATGGGGGTGTTCGCACTGCTGTCCTTGTACGGGCTGATCGCCTACGCGGGCTTGCGGGCAGCGAAGGGCGCACGCAGCCTGTACAGCGCCCTGATTGCGGTCGGCATGACCGCTCTGATCGTCTCGCAGGCAAGCTTGAACGTGTTTGCGGTGCTCGGGCTGGCGCCGCTCACGGGGGTGCCGCTGCCGTTCGTCTCCTACGGCTCGAGCAGCCTGATCGTGATGCTCGCCGCGATGGGCATGCTGATGAACGTCGCCGCCGGGGGGACGGCGCACGTGCGGGCGGTGGCGCCCGCGCGCAAACGGCGCTCAGCCGACGCGCGGGGGCGCGAGTCGGCAGGATTGGCTCGTGAGCACAGAGCACGAGGAGGATCGTGATCGCCGCCGGCGGGACCGCCGGGCACGTGGTGCCGGCGCTGGCGGTGGCCGGCGCGCTGCGGGCTGAGGGCGCCGAGGTCACGTTCATCGGCGGCGAGCGCGCCGAGTCCGAGCTGGTGCCCGCCGCTGGCTATCCACTGCGGAAGATCTCGGTGGAAGGTATGAGTCGCAGCAACCCGCTGCGTGCCCTGCGCGCCCTCGTCCGTGCCTGCGGAGCGTTCGGACATGCACGCTCGCTGTTGAGGGAACTGACTCCCGACGCCGTGCTGGGTGCAGGCGGCTATGTCTCCGGGCCGGTCGGCCTCGCCGCGGTGACGCTGCGGATTCCGCTCGTGCTGAGCGAGGCGGACAGCCACCTCGGCCTGACCAACCGCCTGCTGGCGCGCGTCGCACGGCGGGTGTGTCTGGCTTTTCCCGTGGCCGGGCGTGAGGGTGGCGGTCGCTACCGGGTGACGGGCCGCCCGGTACCTCTCGCCCAGGAGGATCGCACCGGTGCACGCGAGCGGCTGGGGATCGGGCGGGCGAGGAGTGCGTGCTCGTATTCGGCGGCTCGCTCGGCGCTCGTTCGATCAACGAGGCCGCGGTGCAGCGTTACGGTCGCGGCGGTACGGGCGCGGAGTTCACGGGCGCGGCGTTCGGCGTGCTGCACATCTGTGGTCGTCGCGACTACCCCGAGCTGTCCGCGCGCGAGCTTCCCGCCGGGATACGACCTGCGCGACTACCTCGAGGAGGCGGAGTTCGCCGACGCGCTCGCGGCCGCCGACCTCGTGGTCGCGCGCGCTGGAGGCTCGGTGTTCGAGATCGCCGCCCACGGCACGCCGGCGATCCTCGTGCCCTACCCGCATGCCTCGGCCGATCACCAGACGGCGAACGCGCGCTGGATGACCGATGCGGGCGCGGCGATCGTGATCCCCGATCGGGAGCTGAACGGGACGCGCCTGGCGCGGGAGGTGGCCGCGCTGCTGGCCGACCAGAGCGCCTGGCGGCGATGGCGCGCGCCTCTAAGGGCTTGGCCCGGCCGGACGCCGCCAGGGAGATAGCCGACGAGCTATTAAAGGCCGCGGCATGAACATGCCCAACGGGAACGCCGCGGCATGAACATGTCCAACGGGAACGCCGCGGCATGAACATGTCCAACGGGAACGCCGCGGCATGAGCATGTCCAACGAACTATGGAGCGGGCGGCGTCTGCACTTCGTCGGTGTGGGCGGCGCCGGGATGAGCGGCTACGCGCGTGCGGCACATGCGCTGGGGGCGCAGGTGAGCGGGATCGGACAGTGTGCGCACCCCTACCTGCAGCGATTGGCCGCGATGACGGCGTGCTCGACGCTCGGGTCGGCCAGGACCGGCGAACGTGACCGCGGGGGAGGGCGTGGAGGTCATCTACTCCGCGGCGGTAGGAGGAGAACTCCGAGCGGGTCGCGGCGGCGAGCGGGGATCGCGGAGCGCTCACGCGCGGAGCTGTTGGGCGAGTTGAGCGCGCTGACGTCGCACGATCGCGGTGGCGGGCACGCACGGTAAGACGACCACTGCGTCGATGCTGGTGCACGCGCTGCGCGCCGCCGGTCTGCGACCGGGGTGGCTGGTCGGCGCGCCGGTGGGGGGCGGGCTGTCGAATGCGCAGTGGGGCGAGGGCGAGTGGCTGGTGGTCGAGGCCGATGAGTCCGACCGCTCGATGCTCAGCCTCGAGCTCGAGATCGCCGTGCTGACGAACGTCGAGCTCGACCACCACGCGAGCTTCGGCTCGCTCGGGGAACTGGAAGCGGCGTTTCGCGCGTTTCTGGGGCGCGCGCGGACCGCGATCGTCGTATGGGATCGCCCTGAGCTGCGCGAGCTGGCCCTGGCGCCTGCCCCGGTTGAGGTCGGGGCCGGCGACATGGCGCAGGGATCGCGCGCGTCGCGCGCCGCGATCGAGCCTCCCGGGATCGAGGTTGTCCCATACGACATGCCGAGCCGACGCTCGCGGCGGGGGGCTCTCGTTTTGACTGGCGTCGATCACGAGGTGAGGCTGTCGGTCCCCGGTGCCCACAACGCTTGAACGGGGCCGGAGCACTGGAGGCAGCGCGTCTTGCCGGCGCCGACGCGGCAGGCGCGATCGAGGGGCTCGCCGGCTTCCACGGCGCGGGCCGACGTTTTGAGCGGCTTGGGCAGACCGAGGCAGGCGCGGTGGTCTACGACGACTACGCCCATCACCCAACCGAGGTCGCGGCGACCCTGAGGGCCGCGCGCACATTCAGCACCGGCGGCTGGTGGCCGTGTTCCAACCGCATCTTTACTCGCGCACCGCGCTGCTGGCCCGCGAGTTCGGCGTCGCTCTGGCGCTGGCCGACGTCGATCGTGGTCCTCGACGTCTACCCAGCGCGCGAGCGTGGGGAGGATCATCTGGGGGTGAGCGGGCTGCTGATCGCCGAGGCCGCCGCGGATGCGGCCGGAGGGAGGCCCGTGTACTGGCTGCCGACCTTCGCGCAGGCCGAGCCGATCCTCAGGGAAATGCTCGGTGAGAGCGATGTGTGCCTGGTGATGGGCGCCGGAAATGTCGACGCGCTCGGACGAGCGTTGGTGGAGGCGAATCGTGTCTAGAGGCAAGCCGAAGGTGTTTGGAAGGAGCGATAGATCTGAAAGCAGGGATGTACCGAAAGCTCGTGATGTGTCTCGAACTCGTGCGTCTCGAGCCCGTGATGAGTCTCGAGCCGGCGATGTGTCTAGAACTTCGCCCAAGACCATGCCGTCGATCGTGGAGCGGGACTTCCCGCTCGATCGGATGGCGACGGTGCGTACCGGCGGTGAGGCCGAGTACTTCGCCCGCGCCGGGAGCAATGCCCAGCTGCGGGAGCTGCTCGCGTGGGCGCGCACGGTCCGGGCGCCAATCGCTGTCGTGGGCTCGGGCTCGAACCTGCTGATCGCCGACGCGGGGGTCAAGGGCCTGGTGGTCAAGCTCGACCGCAAGCTCGCGCTGATCCAGCATCAAGGGGAGCGCCTGATCTGCGGCGGCGGCGCCCGGCTGCCGTCGGTCGCCGCGCGCGCGGCCCAGGCGGGGCTGTCGGGGATCGAGTTCGGCGTGAACATCCCCGGCACCGTCGGCGGCGCGGTGCGGATGAACGCGAACGCCTACGGCGGCGAGCTTGCGAAGGCGCTCGAGTGGGTGGAGGTGATGACGGCTGAGGGGTTGGAGCGCCGCGCGCCGGCGGAGCTCGGGTTCGACTATCGCCGCTCGAATCTGACCGCGGGGGAGATCGTCGCACGCGTCTCGTTCGTGCTCGAGCCTGCCAGGACGGAGACGGTCAAGGCCACGCTCGCAGAGATGCGCGAACGCCGCCATGCGGCCCAGCCACAGGGGATCAAGACGTTCGGCTCGACCTTCAAGAACCCCGAGGGGGGGTAGGGCCACGAGGCGAGGGTCGCCCCGCAGGGCTGCTGCTGGCCGAGGCGGGTTGCAACGGCCTGACGGTCGGTGGCGCGCGTTTCGCCGAGAAGCACGCCAACTTCATCGAGAACACCGGCTCGGCGAGCACCGCCGATGTGATCGCGGTGATGGCTGAGGGCCGCCGCCGCGTGCGGAGCGGTTCGGCGTCGCGTTGGAGCCGGAGGTGCAGACGCTGGGAGACGTGCGCTTTCCCTGGTAGGGGTTCGCCCGGCACCGGGGTCGATCCGGCGGCGGGACCTCTGCAATGGAACGCTCCCTCGCCCGGCTGGAACGTTCCGTCGCTCCCCGATCCGGACCCAGGATCTTCTGTGGCGGCCGTTTCAAGCGGCCGGTGGCCTGGCACGAAGCTCATTCCAGGCGATCTTGCGCCACCGCCGCCT
The DNA here is from genome assembly GCA_963817605.1 of uncultured Solirubrobacterales bacterium. GTDB lineage: Bacteria > Actinomycetota > Thermoleophilia > Solirubrobacterales > Solirubrobacteraceae > Palsa-744. The sequence continues at coordinate 521,103 of CAWFOV010000002.1, forward strand.
GCGCTCGCGTTCCTCGCCGCACTCATAACGTTGCCGCTGCTCGCCGGCGGCTGGCTACTGCTGCGGAACTCATCGTTCGTGACAGTGGAGCACGTCAGAGTGAGCGGCGTGCACGGGCCCGAGGCGCAGGCGATCAAGACGGCCCTGGCTGGCACGGCGCGTCACATGAGCACCCTTGACGTGCATCCTGGCGCGCTGCGTGCGGCGGTCGCGTCGTTTCCGGTCGTGCGCAGCGTGCGCGCGATCCCAAGCTTCCCCCACAGCCTGCGAATCGAGGTGGTCGAGCAGTTGCCGGTGGCGGCGCTGAGCGTCGGGGGGACCCGTACCGCGGTGGCGGCCGACGGGGTCGTGCTCGGCCCCGCGCTGCTCTCGAGCTCGCTGCCGGCGGTCACCGGCTACCACGACGCGCTCGTCGGAGCGCGCGTCCAGGGTCCGAACGTGCTCGCGGCCGTCGCGGTCCTAGGCGCGGCGCCGACGCCCCTTCGCCGTGTTCTCACACGCGTATACAACGGCCCTGAGGGACTAACGGTGGCGTTCCGCAGCGGCCTGCTCGCTTACTTCGGTGACGCCGCGCGACCCCATGCGAAGTGGTTCTCGCTCGCGCGGGTGCTCGCCGACCCGAGCTCTACCGGCGCCTCCTATATCGATGTGCGCTTGCCCGAACGCCCCGCCGCGGGCTTCCCATCCGGTAGCGGTCCCGCGAGCGGCACCACCTCCACGACGGGGCAGGCGAGCACACCGGAATCGACCATTGCGAGCCTTGCCGCAGGCTTGAGAGCCAATACGCCCAGCGGACCGGCGGCTGGCGCAGGAGCAACGCCAGCAGAATCTGCCCCGGCTGGCGGAGCATCATCGCCCGCGCCTACAGAAGCCGCAACCACGCCCGGAGCAGCGGAATCAACACCAGCGAACGGATCGGAAGACACCTCCGGGGCGACCCCCGCACCAGGAGGCTGATATACCCGGTACACAACAGTAAGGCTCAACTCAAGATTGAGTCTCCACAAATGCCAATTCTCGCGTGGTGGTTGAGAGTTGGCTAATCTGCAACGAATCTTGCGAGATTGGCGGCAGTCGTTGACAGGGCGAAGATCCCTGCATAACGTGCCGATCTGGGCGGTTCGGAAGACCAGGTCTACCGAACCCTAAATAACTACTGAAGGCTTCGGACAGAACCATCATGGAGAGCAGCAGCAGCTATCTGGCGGTCATCAAGGTTGTAGGGGTCGGGGGCGGCGGGACGAACGCGGTCAGCCGCATGGTCGATGCGGGGCTGCGCGGTGTGGAGTTCATCGCGGCCAACACCGACGCCCAGGCGCTCACGATGTGCGACGCCGACATGAAGCTGAACATCGGCCACGAGTCGACGAAGGGCCTAGGCGCGGGCGCCAACCCCGATGTCGGCCTGGCCGCCGCCTCGGAGTCGCGCGACGACATCAAGGAGGCGCTGAAGGGCGCGGACATGGTGTTCGTCACGGCGGGCGAGGGCGGCGGCACGGGCACGGGCGCGGCGCCGGTGATCGCGGAGATCGCAAAGAACGAGATCGGCGCGCTGACGGTCGGCGTTGTCACGCGACCATTCGACTTCGAGGGCGGCCAGCGCTCACGGCAGGCGACCGAGGGCATCGAGCGCTTGCGCGAGGTCGTGGACACGCTGATCGTGATCCCCAACGAGAAGCTGCTCGCTGTGGTCGAGCGACGCACCTCGATGCTCGATGCGTTCCGTGAGGCCGACAATGTGCTGCGCCAGGGCGTGCAGGGCATCACCGACCTAATCACGATCCCCGGCCTGATCAACCTCGACTTCGCTGACGTGCGCACGATCATGGCCGACGCCGGCTCGGCCTTGATGGGGATTGGCACGGCCAGTGGCGAGAACCGCTCCGCCGAGGCCGCCAAAGTCGCGATCTCCTCACCGCTCTTGGAAGAGTCCGTCGACGGTGCCACCGGCATCCTGTTGAACATCACCGGTGGCAAGGATCTTGGCCTGTTCGAGGTAAACGACGCTGCAGAGATCATTCAGAACGCCGCCGACCCGAACGCGAACATCATCTTCGGTGCGGTGATCGACGAGAGCATGGGCGAGGAAGTGCGTGTGACAGTGATCGGCACCGGCTTCGACCACCGTCCCGGCCGCAGCGCCCGTCGCGAGACGCGGGCCGGGCGCCCCGACCGCGGGCCCCGCATCTCCGATCGTCAGCGCTCGAACCTCGAGATCTCCGACGACGACATAGACGTACCGCCGTTCCTGCGTTAGTTCGCGCCCGCTAGCCTGCGGGCGATGTCGAGCACGTTGCGCACAGCCCTCTTTGACCGTCACGTGCAGGCGGGCGCGAAGATGGTCGACTTCGCTGGCTGGGAGATGCCGGTCCAATACGAGGGCGTACGCCAGGAGCACATTGCGGTGCGCGAATCGTGTGGCATCTTCGACGTGTCGCACATGGGTGAGATCGAAACCTCCGGCCCAGGTGCGCTAATGCTGTTGCAGAGGCTGCTGTCGAACGACGTGGCGCAGATCGGCGTCGGCGTGGACGGCGGCGGCGCTCAGTACAGCGTGCTGTGTCGCGAGGACGGCGGCGTGCTCGACGACCTATTCACCTACCGGTTGGAGACCGACCGCTATCTGACGGTTACGAACGCGTCCAACCATGGGCGTGACCTCGCCTGGTTTCAGGTGCACGCGCAGGAGTTCGCAGATGTCCAGGTCGCCGACCGCCTGGATGACTATGCGATGCTCGCCGTCCAGGGGCCGCGCGCTCGGGAGCTCGTGCAGGCGATCTCCGATGCGCCGCTGCCGTCGCGGATGAGCGCTGCGACGCGGCGCCTTGGGGGGGCGCAGGCATTGGTCTGCGGCACCGGCTACACGGGCGAGGACGGCGTAGAGATCCTCTGTGCGCCCGAGCACGCTGTCGCGCTTTGGGATGAGCTCGTACGTCGCGGCGCCGTTCCCGCGGGATTGGCCGCGCGCGACACGCTGCGCCTGGAGGCCTGCTTTCACCTCTATGGCAACGACCTGTCAACCGAGCGTGGCCCGATCGAAGCGGGGTTGGGCTGGTGCTGCAAGGAGGACACCGACTTCATCGGCGCCGAGGCCGTGCGGGCGGTGCGCGCTGCAAGCCCGCGCGAACGGCTCGTCGCGTTCGCGATCGACGGACCCGGGATCGCCCGCCAAGGCAACCCGATCGCCGGCGGCGGGGAGGTCACGAGCGGCACCCTCTCGCCCACCCTGGGGATCGGCATTGGCCTCGCCTACGTCCCTTCAGAGCAAGCCGCCGTGGGGACTCGTCTCGAGATCGACGTCCGTGGCAAGATGCGCCCGGCCGTGGTCCGTGAGAAGCCTCTATACCGAAAGGGTGCGTGATGTCCGAAGCGGGTTATCCCGACGATCTGCTCTACCACCCCGAGCACGACTGGGCGCGCATCGATTCCGAGGATCCGGATCCCGCCCACCCGCTTGCCACGCTTGGGATCACCTGGTTCGCGCAAGACGCGCTCGGCGAGGTCGTGTACTTCGACCCACCGTCCGCCGGCACGATCGTCACCAAGGATGAGCCCTATGCCGAGGTGGAGTCGGTGAAGGCCGTCTCGGACGTGGTCGCGCCACTGTCGGGGGAGATCGTCGAGGTCAACGAAGCCCTCGCGGAGAACCCGCACATGATCAACGAGGATCCCTACGGCGAAGGCTGGCTTGTGAAGGTGCGGATGGCCGATCTCCCCGAGCGCGACGCGCTGATGGACGCCAGGTCCTATCAGGCCACCCTCGGTGGCTAGGCTGATCTCTACTTGAGCCGTTACACCGCAATCACACCCGACGACCTGGCCGCGATGCTCGCGGCCATTGGCGTTGACTCCCTGGGGGAAATCTTCGACCGCCAGATCCCCGCCGGCGTTCGCCTGGAGTGCGAGCTGGAACTCCCCAACGGGCTGCCCGAGCAGGACGTATACGAGCATCTGCGGGCGCTCGCCGTCCGCAACACCAGCACCGAAGACGAGCTGAGCTTCCTCGGGGCCGGGATGTACGACCACTACGTTCCCGCGCTCATCGACATGCTCACCGAGCGCTCCGAGTTCCTCACCCCCTACACCCCCTACCAGCCCGAGATCTCCCAGGGGGGGCTGCAGGTGATGTTCGAGTACCAGACCGCCATCTCCGAGCTCACCGGCCTGCCCGTATCCAACGCCTCCGCCTACGAGGGCCCATCGGCGGTGGCTGCCGCCGGCTACCTGGCCAAGCTTCACAACGGCAAGGCCAAGTTCGTGGTGAGTGCCGGCCTACATCCCCACTCCATCGAGACCCTGTGCACCAATGCCCACGGCTACGGCATGGAAGTCGTCGAGGTTCCGCTCCGCGATGGGGTTACCGATCCTGACGCCTGGGCCCGGGAGATCGACTCCCACACCAGCGCTGCCATCTTCGCCCAGCCGAACTTTTACGGAGCCGTCGAGGACGCCGCCGCCCTCAGCGCCGCGGCCAAGGCAGCGGCGGGAGAGGGAGAGAAGGCACCTGTGGTCATCGCCCAGGTCGATCCCATCGCGCTCGGCGTGCTCAGGGCACCAGGTGAATGCGGCGTGGATGTGGCCGTGGGGGAGGGCCAGCCGCTCGGCAACCGGCTCGACTTCGGCGGGCCGTCGTTCGGCTTCTTCGCCGCGCGCGAGGAGTATCTGCGGCGGATGCCCGGACGCATCGCCGGGGAAACCCTCGACGTGGACGGCCGCCGCGGCTTCGTGCTGACGTTGCAGACGCGCGAGCAGCACATCCGCCGCGAGAAGGCCACCTCGAACATCTGCACCGCCCAGGCGCTCAACGCGCTCGCTGGGGTCGTCTACCTGACCTGGCTCGGCCGCCGCGGGGTCGTCGAGCTGGGCGAGCTGCTGCTCGCTCGCACCGCACTACGCCCGCGAGACGCTCTCAGCGCCTCGACGGCGTGGAGCCGCTGCACACGCAGCCGGTCATCCGCGAGTTCGCCCTGCGCCTCGACGCCGACGTCGCCGCCGTCAGCGCCGCTGCGCCGCCGAGGGTGTCAACCCCGGCGTCGACCTGCAGGCCATCACCGGCCGTGAGTCAGGACCGCGGCGGGCTGCTCGTGGCGATCACCGAGCAGCGCAGTCGTGCCGACATCGACCGCCTCGCCGGCGTGCTTGGAGCGGCCGTCGCCGCCGAGCGGGAGGCCACGGTGAGCGGCATGAGCCCGATCGACGAGACCCGCACGATGCGAGCGCCAGCACGACGCCCACCATCTTCAGAAGGGCGCCGCCGGCCGCCGGCCTTCATGTGCCCCGAGCTGGACGTACCCGAGGGCCGACGGGAGAGCTGCTGCCCGGACGCGCTTGCCGCCGCGCCGAGGCGCCGCCGCGCCTGCCGGAGGTCTCAGAGCCCGAGATCGTGCGCCACTACGTGGGCCTCTCCAAGCGCAACTTCGATCTCGACTCTGGCTTCTACCCGCTCGGCTCGTGCACGATGAAGCACAACCCACGCCTGCACGAGCGCGTCGCGGCGCTGCCCGGACACGCGCGTCTGCATCCGCTGCAGGACCCCGAGCGCGCGCAGGGCGCGCTCGAGCTGATGTGGAGCCTCCAGCGGCGCGCTCGCGGAGATCTCGGGCCTGCCACACGTCTCGCTGCAGCCCTCCGCCGGCTCGCACGGCGAGCTCGCCGGCGTGCTGCTGACGCGCGCCTACCACGAGGCATCGCGGCGAGAGCGCGCCACAAGGTGCTAACCCCCGACACCGCCCACGGCACCAACCCCGCCACCGTCACGATGGCCGGCCTCGAGGTGGTCAAGGTCGGCCACCAACGCCGACGGCGGCGTCGACTCGACGATCTGCGCGCGAAGGTCGACGCGACGTGGCCTGCCTGATGCTCACCAACCCCAACACGCTCGGCCTGTTCGATCAGAACATCGACGAGATCGCCGCGATCGTGCACGAGGTGGGCGCGACGCTCTACTACGACGGCGCCAACCTCAACGCCGTCATGGGCCTCTCCCGGCCCGGCGACATGGGCTTCGACATCGTGCACTTCAACCTCCACAAGTCCTTCACCCAGCCCCACGGCGGCGGCGGGCCCGGCTCGGGGCCGATCGCGGTCTCCGAGCGCATCGCGCCCTACCTGCCGCTGCCGCTCGTCCTGCGTCGCGACGACGGCGCCTTCGACCTCGACTACGGCAGCGGGCGGGTGCGGTCCAAGACCATCGGCCGCCTGCGTGGCTTCCAGGGCAACTACGGCTGCTTCGTGCGCGCCTACGCCTACATCTGCTCGCTCGGCGCCGACGGTCTGAAGGACGCCTCCGAGACGGCCGTGCTGAACGCCAACTATCTGCTCGCACGGCTGCGCGAGAAGCGCGGCGTCGCCGAGTATCTGCCGCTCGCCTACGGCGAGCTGTGTCTGCACGAGTTCGTTCTCTCCGGCGGCCCGATGAAGCGCGAGCTGAAGATCAAGACGCTCGACCTCGCCAAGCGGCTGCTCGACTTCGGCTTTCACCCGCCGACCGTCTACTTCCCGCTGCTCGTCGAGGAGGCGCTGATGGTCGAGCCGACCGAGACCGAGACGAAGGAGACGCTCGACGCCTTCGCCGATGCGATCGCCGCAGATCCTCGAGGAGGCCGCGACCGGACCCGGAGATCGCCCGAAACGCGCCCTACACCACGCCCGTGCGCCGCCTCGACGAGGTGGCGGCGGCCAAGCGACCCCGTCATCCGCAGGCGCTCTAGCGCAGTGCGGATCTTCTCCGGCATCCAGCCCACCGGGAGCAAGCACCTGGGCAATTACATCGGCGCGATCACGCAGTACGTCGCCGGCCAGGAGCGCGGCGAGGCGCTGTTCTGCATCGTCGACCTGCACGCGACTGACCGTGCCATACGACCCGAAGGAGCTGCGCGACGAGCCTCTACGACCTGACCGCGCTGCTGCTGGCCGCGGGCCTCGACCCGCAGCGCTGCATCCTCTTCCGCCAGGGCGACGTGCAGGAGCACACCGAGCTGTGCTGGCTGCTCGCAGCGTCACCGAGCTCGGCGACCTGCAGCGGATGCACCAGTTCCGCGACAAGTCGACCACGCAGCGCGAGCTGGTCTCCGCCGGGCTGTTCTTCTACCCGGTGCTGCAGGCGGCCGACGTGCTCGCCTACCGCGCGCACGAGGTGCCCGTCGGAGACGACCAGCGCGAGCACCTGGAGCTGATGCGCGATGTCGGCGCGAGCGCTTCAACGCGCGCTTCGGCGATGGGGAGGAGGTGCTGGTCGTGCCCGAGCACCGGATCCCCGAGGTCGGCGCGCGGATCATGGACCTGCAGGACCCGACGAGCAAGATGTCCACGACCGGCGGCAGCGAGCAGGGCACCGTGCTACGTGCTCGACGAGCCGAAGGCGATCGAGAAGAAGTTCAAGAGCGCGGTGACCGACTCCGGCAGCGAGGTGCGCCGCGCGCCGGAGAAGCCGGGCGTGAGCAACCTGATCGAGATCCTCGCGGCCGTCCGCGGGGTCGAGGCCCCGGCGGCGGTCGAGGCGGAGCTGAAAGACGCGCGCTACGGCGAACTGAAGACGGCGGTCGGCAGCCGCGGTGATCGACTACCTGGCGCCCGTGCGCGAGCGCTATACCGGCCTGCGAGCCGACGAGGGTGCGCTCGAGGCGATCCTCGCCGCCGGCGCCGAGCGGGCCCGGAAGATCGCGGGCGAGACGCTCGCCGACGTGCGCGAGCGCATGGGCGTCGGCGCGCCTCGACGCGGAGGATGAGGGTGAGCTCGGTGCGGACGAGGAGGGGTGGGGGCGCGCGAGAAGGCCGAAGATCGGTTCGGCCGCGCGGGCGGGCGGGGTGGTCATCTGGCCGATCGGTACGGTGAGCGGATGAGCATCGCCACGCTCGACCTCGACCTGGATCTCTTCAGCGGCCCGTTTGACCTGCTGTTGACGCTCATCCTGCGCGAAGAGGTCGACCTGCTGGAGCTGCAGCTGGCCGACGTGGTGCTGGCGTACCTCGACCACCTCGAGACGCCGGGCGAGCTCGACCTCGAGACCGCGACCGAGTTCATCGTGCTGATCGCCGCGCTGCTGGAGCTGAAGTCGCGGCTGATGCTGAGCGGCTCTGAGGAGGACGAGCTGCTCGACATCGAGCCGGCGCAGGCGGCGGAGGAGCTGCTGGCACGGATGCTCGAGGCGCGGCGTTACCGGGCGGCGGCGGCGCATCTAGGGGAGCTCTCGAAAAGCGAGGAAGGCGTGCGTTTTCGCCAGGCACCGCTGCCGGCGAGCTTGCGCCGCACGATCACCGCAGCCGGCGGAGCGGCTCTCAGGACCCTGTCCTCCTGGGCGAGGCGATCGGGCGGCTGCTGCAGATGCCGCCGGCGATCAGCCTGCGCCACATCGGCGTGCCGCGGGTCACGGTCTCCGAGCGCCTCGCGCACCTGCGCGGCCTGCTCAGACGCGGGCGCTTCAGCTTCGACGAGGCGGTGAGGGGAGCCGACCGGATGACGGTCGCGGTCACGTTGTTCGCGCTGCTCGAGCTTTACAAGCGCGGCGAGGCCGATTGGGAGCAGGAAGAGAGCTTCGGCGAGATCGCGATCCATGCGTGGTGGAGCCGATCGAGCGATACGCCGAGGTCGCGGGTGAGCCGCCAGGATGTAATCGACATGGTCGAGGAGCATGCCCTGCCTGGGGAGCGAGGTCTGCCCGACGAGCGAGGCACCGACGACGTGGTCGCCAGGAGCAGGACGAGCGAACGAGCGAGACCGCTGCGGGCGACGCATCATCGGAGTTCCGTCACTCGAGCGCACGATCGAGGCGCTGCTGTTCCTGGCATCCGATCCGCTGAGCGTAGCGGAGCTGGCCGAAGCGACGGAGGCCGCGCGGAGGAGATCGAGGCGGCTCTGAGCAGGCTCGCCGAGCAGTACGTCCCGGGGCAGCGCGGGATCAGGCTGCGTGAGCTGGGGGGCGGCTGGACGCTCGCGAGCGACCCCGCCGCCGAGGACGCGGCCCGGCGCCTGTTCAGCCGCCGGCGGGTGGCGACGCTGACCCCCGCCCAAGCGGAGACGCTCGCGATCGTCGCCTACCTGCAGCCGATCTCCCGTCCGGAGATCACGCGCATCCGAGGCGTCAGCGCCGACTCGGCGGCCGCGACGCTGCTGGAGCGTGGCCTGATCGAGGAGGCCGGCCGCTCCCAGTTCGGCGCCGTTCTGTACCGCACGAGCACGCAGTTCCTGAAGCTGTTCGGGTTGCGAACGCTCGACGAGCTGCCCGACGTCGCCCGCTGGGACCCGACCCCGGAGGAGCAGGCGACGCTGCGCGAGCGGCTGCTGAGAGCCGGCGAGGCCCGGGCGGGGAACGGCGCCCCGGCGGAGTAGCGCTCAGGCGGTTCGCGCCGCGAGCTGACCGCAGGCGGCGTCGATGTCGCGCCCCCGCGTCAGACGGACGGTCACGGGGACACCGCGGGATTCGAGCGCGGCTCTGAACGCGGCGATCGACTCGCGGCTCGAGCCCTCGTAGGGCGAGTCCGGTCGGGTTGTAGGGGATCAGGTTGACCTTGAAGATCGATGGCTCTCCCTCCCGGGGGCCGGACAGCGCACGGGCGAGGGCGAGCGCCTGCTGCATAGCGGTCGTTCACGCCTGCCAGCATCACGTACTCGACGAACACCCGGCGGTGCTTGCGCGCATAGAACGCGCGGCACGCGTCGAGCACGTCCTTCAGCGGGTAGCGGTCGTTCACGGGCATCAGCTCCGAGCGCAGCACCTCGTCGGCCGCGTGCAGTGACAGCGCCAGGCGCAGTGGCATCGGCTGCTCGGCCAGCCGTTCGATCCCCGGGATCCAGCCGACCGTGGAGATCGCGGTGCGCCGGTGGGTGATGCCGATGTCGGGCAACCGTTCGCAAGCCTCGAGTACGTTGTCGAGGTTCAGCATCGGCTCGCCCATGCCCATGAACACGCAATGGTCGATCGCCTCGACGCGGCGGAAGTGCAGCGCCTGGTCGAGGATCTCCGACGCCGTCAGGTTACGCGCGAATTTCATCCTGCCCGGTGGCGCAGAACGTGCACGTCAGCGGGCAGCCGGACTGCGAGGAGACGCAGATCGAGCGCCGCCTGTCGCGATATCGCATCAACACCGCCTCGAGCGGCCGTCCGTCCGCGGTCTCGAACAGCGCCTTGACCGTGCCGTCGCTTGCGTGGGCCTCCTCGGTGAGAGCGAGGCTCGAGAACGGCAGCTCCTGCTCGAGCGTCTCGCGCAGGCTCTCGGGCAGGTTCGTCATCTGCTCGTAGCCCGCCACGCCCTTCGCCGCCCACGCCCATACCTGGCGGGCGCGAAACGCGCGGCTCACCGCGGTCGGCGAGCGTCTGTTCGAGTAATTGCGAGGTCCATCGCCCCTATGGTTGCAGCCGATGCGTCTCGCCAAGTACCTCGCCCACGCCGGTGTCGCCTCGCGGCGGGCGGCCGAGACGGTGATCGCCGCTGGGCGCGTGAGCGTCGACGGGGAGATCGTGCTCGATCCGGCCCGCGACGTGGGTGAAGACAGTCGCGTGACGGTCGACGGCCGAGCGCTGGACGGAGCCGAGGCGCGCGTCGTCTATGCCGTGCACAAGCCGCTCGGCGTGGTGTCGACGGCGCAGCGACACCCACGGTCGCCCGACGGTCGTCGAGCTCGTGCCGTCAGAGGCGCTGCGCCTGTACCCCGTCGGCCGCCTCGACGCCGATCAGCAGCGGGCTGATCCTGCTCACCAACGACGGCGAGCTCGCCAACCGGCTGACGCATCCGCGCTATGAAGTGCGCGAAGACCTACCGCGCGACGCTCGGCGGCGGCGCCGATGAGGAGACGGCGCTCTGCGCGTCGCTGCGCCGCGGCGTGGAGCTCGACGACGGCCCGACCGCTCCTGCGCGCGTGCGCCGGATCGAGCGCGAACCTGCTCGAGCTGACGATCCAGCGAGGGCCGCAACCGCCAGGTGCGGCGGATGTGCGAGGACGGTCGGCCACCCGGTGCTCGCGCTCGAGCGCATCGCGTTCGGCCGCTTGCGTCTGGAAGGCCTCGCGCCTGGTCTGCACCGACGCCTGAGCGGGCTGGAGATCGCGCGCTTACGCGCGCTCTGACACAATCGCGCTCCATGCAGCACCGTCTCTTCGCCCTGCGCGGCGCCATCAGCGTGAAGCGCAACGACGCGCAGGACATCCTCGACGCGACGACCGAGCTGATGAAGGCGATCATGGAGCGCAACACGCTCGTGCCGGAGCACGTCGTCAGCTGCATCTTCACCGCCACCAACGACCTCAACGCGGAGTTCCCCGCCGTCGCCGCCACGGGCGCTCGGGCTTCGACCGCGTGCCGCTGCTGTGCGCACGGGAGATCCCCGTGCCCCGCGCGATGCCGCACGTGATCCGGGTGCTGATCCATTACTACGCCGAGGACGGGCACGAGTCCCAGCACGTCTACCTCGGCGAGGCGAGCGCGCTGCGCGCCGATCTGCAGGCGGCACAGTAGCTCCGCTGAGGCCATTCCCCGCCGCGGGGCGTCACTGCCCGGCATCACCGGCCGCGCGCGGCACAATAGGCCCGTGACCCTCGAGTTCACAGAGCGCATCGCGCGCATCCCCGTCTATCCCGCCGCCGGCGGCTACGCCCAGCAAGAGCCGCTCGTGCGGCTCGCGAGCAACGAGTCGCCCTACCCGCCGCTCCCGGCGGTGCGCGAGGCGATCGAGCACGCGCTCTCCACGCTGCAACCGCTACCCCGACCCGACCAACGCGATCCTCCGCGCGCGCCTCGTCCGACCGCTACGACGTCCCAGCAGCGCGGATCGCGATCGGCAACGGCTCCTGCGACATCCTGCTCGCCGCCGGCGAGGCGCTGCTCGAGCCCGGCGCCGAGCTCGTCTACGCGTGGCCGTCGTTCTCGGTCTACCCCCACCTCGCCGCCGCCTCCGGCGCGCGCGCGATCACCGTCCCGCTCGACGCCGCCGAGCGCCACGACCTCGAGCGATGCTGCGCGAGATCACCGTCGCGACGCGCCTCGCGATCGTCTGCAACCCCAACAACCCGACCTCCACCGCGCTCCCCCTGCGGAGATCGCCGCGTTCGTCGCCGAGGTCCCCCCGCACGTCTGCGTGATCCTCGACGAGGCCTACTGCGAGTTCAACCTGCTCGACGACCCCGACGCCTCGATCGAGCTGCTCGACAGCCATCCCAACCTCGTGCTGCTGCGCACCTTCTCCAAGGTCCACGGTCTCTGCGGGCTGCGCGTCGGCTTCGCGCTGTGCGGCTCGGAGGACCTCCCGCGCGCGGTCGACCAGGTGCGCCAGCCGTTCTTCTGCAACGCGCTCGCCCAGGCCGCCGCGGTCGAGGCGCTCGCCCACCAGGACGCGGTCACCGAGCGCGTCACCCGCACGATCGCCGAGCGCATCTCCGTCGACGAGCGGCTGCGCGCGCTCGGCCTCGACCCGCGCGATCTCGCAGGCCAACTTCTGCTGGTTCTCGACCTCGGCGAGCGCGACGAGGCCGAGGTGATGCGCGGGCTCGAGGATCGCGGCGTGCTCGTCCGCGGCGGCAGCGCCCTCGGCCGCGACAGGCCCGCTTGCGCGTCACCTACGGCACGCCCGCGGAGAACGAGCGCTTTCTGGAGGCGCTCGGCGAGGTTCTCTAGCGTCTGTCGCCCTCCCGGCATCCCGAAGCGGTGGCGCCCTCGTGCTGGCCGCCGACCTGTGCGGTACCCCCAAAAGGGCCCTTGGGCAACCGCGACGCGACCGCCACGCGCTGATCGGCCACGAGCCATGTCTCCCACCCCAAAACCGCTCGCGAACCTGCTACAACTCATGCTCAGATGGCCATGTCCGCGTCCGTACCCACATCGCTTCACACCCCCTCGCGCGTGCCACGAGGTCGCCTTCCTACGCCTGGCGATTTATCTAGGCGCTTCGGCCCTGCCCGCACGCGTGAGCGGGCACCGGCGACCGCACCGGGTCCGATCTGGACCGAGCGCCACATCCGGCGTGCACAACGCCCCTCGCTCACGCCCGCACCATCAACCAGAAATTTCCAGGCGCAGTAGTGAAAGGATGAACCGATGATGATCGTCATGAAGGAGACCGCGACCTCTGAGGAGGTCGAGGCGGTCGTCGACAAGATCGAGCGCGCCGGGGCGCTCGCCCACCCGATCGAGGGCGCGCGCCTGACGGTGATCGGGGCGATCGGCGACGTCGAGCAGGACGTCAACATCGAAAGCCTCGGCCTCGAAGGACAGCCCGGCGTGGATCGCGTGCGTGCCGATCCTCAAGCCCTACAAGCTCGCCTCCGCGCAGATCCGCCACGGCGAGCGCACCGTGCTCGACATCGGCGGGCGCAAGATCGGCGGCGATCACTTCGCACTGATCGCCGGTCCCTGCACGGTCGAATCGCGCGAGCAGACGCTCGCAGACCGCGCGCGTGGTGCGCGACGCGGGCGTGTCGCTGTTGCGCGGCGGCGCCTACAAGCCACGCACCTCCCCCTACGCCTTCCAGGGGCTCGGCGTCGGAGGGCCTGCGCCTGCTCGCCGAGGCCAAGGCCGAGACGGGCCTGCCGATCGTCACCGAGCTGATGGACCTGCGCGATCTCGACCCCGTGCTCGAGGTCGCCGACGTGATTCAGATCGGCGCGCGCAACATGCAGAACTACCCTCTGCTCACCGAGATCGGGCGCTCCGGCTGCCCGGCGCTGCTCAAGCGCGGGCTGTCCTCGACGCTCGACGAGCTGCTGATGGCCGCCGAGTACATCCTCAAGGAGGGCAACCCCAACGTCATGCTCTGCGAGCGCGGCATCCGCACGTTCGAGACCGACCACCGCCGCACCACGCTCGACATCATGGCGGTGCCGATCCTCAAGGAGCTCTCGCACCTGCCGGTGATCGTCGACCCCAGCCACGCCGCCGGGCGGCGCGATCTGGTGCTGCCGCTCTCGCTGGCCGCGGCCGCCGCCGGCGCCGACGGCATCATCGTCGAGGTGCACCCCAACCCGGACGAGGCCGTCTGCGACGGCCCCCAGGCGCTCCTGGCCGACACCTTCGACGAGTACGCAGCCGCCGTCCAGCGCACCGCCGAGTTCGCGGGCAAGGCGCTCAGCGCGGTCTGATGCAGGGTCAGCGCCCCGTGAGGGTCGCGGTCCTCGGCGTCGGACTGATCGGCGGCTCGATTGGCCTGGTCGCACGCGCGCGCGCAGGCGCAGAGGTGTGCGGGTACGACCCCGACCACCGCGCGCGCGGCTCGCACTCGAGCGGGGCGCAATCGACGAGCAGGCACCCGACATCGCCACGGCGGTCACCGGCGCGGATGTCGTGTTCGTCGCCGCACCGGTCGGCGCGCTGGCGGCGAGTGCGCGGCACTCCGGAGCGCCGGTCCCGCCACCGTCGTCAGCGACGTCGGCTCGACCAAGCTCGCGCTCGATGAGGCGCGCCGCGATCGGCGTTTCGTCGGCGGTCATCCGCTCGCGGGCGCTGAGACGGCGGGCGTCGGGGGCGCCAGCGAGGATCTGTTCGAGGGCGCCACCTGGTATCTCACACCGACAGACGACACCGATGAGGCGCTGTACGAGCGCCTGCGAGATCTGATCGATCGTTTCGGCGCTCGTCCGCAGGTGGTCGATGCCGACGCACACGACCATCTGATGGCCTGTATCTCCCACGTTCCGCACGTGCTTGCCAACGTCCTCGCCGCGCAGGCCACGACGCGTTCGAGCGCGAGGGCTCTCCGCCGACCGCGGGCCCCAGCCTGCGCGACGCAGATCAGGGTCGCCGGCGCCAATACCGCGATCTGGACGGACATCTACCTCACCAACCGAGACGCACTGATCGAGGCAATCGACGAAGCCGAGCGGCGCCTTGATGACGTGCGCGCAAAGCTCCTGCGAGGCGATTCCGCCGCGCTCGCCGCTTGGAACGAGCGTGCGCGGGCCGATCGCGAGGAGCTACTCGGATGAACATGCGCTTCGAGCCCGCGGGTGGGCTGCACGGAGAGCTGAGCGCTCCCGCGGACAAGTCGATCTCTCACCGCGCGGCACTGCTCGGGGCGATGGCCTGCGAGCCAGTGCGGATCGAGAACTATCTGGATGCCGCCGATACCAACTCGACGCTCGAGGCCGTGCGCGCGCTCGGCGCGCTCGTGGAGATTCGCGAGGGCGAGGTGGTGATCCGCGGGACCGGCCTGCGCGAGGCCCGCGAGCCGGACGGGCCGATCGACGTCGGCAACGCGGGCACGCTGCTGCGCCTGCTCCCGGGCTGGCTCGCGGCCCAGGAGGGGCGTTCGTTCACGCTCGACGGCGACGACTCGATTCGCCGCCGGCCGGTCGACCGCGTGGCCGAGCCGCTGCGGCTGATGGGCGCCGAGCTGACGGCCACGGATGGGCGCTTCCCGCCGTTGAGGTGCGCGGCGCGCGCCTGCGCTGCATCTCCTACGAGCTGCCGGTCGCGAGCGCGCAGGTCAAGTCGTGCGTGCTGCTGGCGGCGCTCGCCGCCGACGGCGCTACGACCATCGGCGAGCCGGCGCGCAGCCGCGACCACACCGAGCGGATGCTCCTGCGCGCCGGCGTGAACATCCACCGCAACGGCCGCCACGTGACCGTCGTCAACGCCGACGAGCTCGTGCTCGAGCGCGTGCGTGTGCCCGGCGACCCCAGCTCGGCCGCGTTCATGGTGGCCGCGGGGGTGCTCGTCCCTGGCTCGCGCCTGCTGCTCGGCGACGTGGGGGTCAACTGGACGCGCACCGGCTTCCTGCGCATCGTGCGCCGGATGCGCGGGATCGTGCTCGGCGACCTCGAGGACGAGTCCGGCGAGCTCTCCGTGCATGAGCCCATCAGCGACCTCGACGTCGCCCACGGGGCGCTCGAGGGGACGGTCGTCGAGGCCGAGGAGGTGCCGCTCGCGATCGACGAGCTCCCCCTCGTGGCGCTGCTCGGCTGCTTCGCCGAGGGCGAGACGATCGTGCACGGCGCCCAGGAGCTGCGCGTGAAGGAGTCCGATCGCATCGCCGACGTCGTCGAGGGCCTGCGCGGCGCTCGGCGCCGAGATCGAGGCGACCGACGACGGCTTCGCCGTGCGCGGCACCGGCGGCCTGCGCGGTGGCACGATCGACGCCCGCGGCGATCACCGCATGGCGATGCTGGGCGCCGTCGCCGGTCTCGCCTCGCGCGAGGGCGTCGAGGTGGTCGGGATGGAGGCCGCGGCCGTCTCCTACCGGGCAGATCTCGTCGAGGACCTGACGCCACTTCGGCGTGCTCGTAGCGATCGACGGTCCCGCCGGCGCCGGCAAGTCCACCGTCGCTCGTGCGCTGGCGCGCCGGCTTGGCTTCACCTACCTGGACAGCGGCGCGATGTATCGCTGCGTGGGGCTACTCTCGCTCGCTCTTGAGGCGACCCCGCGACGATCGCCCGTCCGCAGTGTCGAGCTCGCAGGCGATCCCGGCACAGCGCGCGAGCGCGTGCTGCTCGACGGCGCGACGTCACCGAGCAGATCCGCACGCCGGAGGTCTCTGAGGCAGCCTCGCGCGTCGCGGCCGATCCGGGAGTGCGTGAGGCGCTCGTGGCCAAGCAGCGCGAGCTGATCGCCAGCGGGCGACTGGGTCGCGGAGGGCCGCGACATCGGCACCGTCGTCGCGCCCGAGGCCGAGCTGAAGGTGTTCCTCACCGCCGCGCCCGGCCGAGCGCGCTCGCCGCCGCGCGGCCGAGCTGGGCGCCGATCCACGACACGGTGCTCGCCGAGCAGACCCTGCGCGACGAGCGCGACTCACTCGCGTGCACACAGCCCGCTCGCGGCGGCCCCGGTGCTGTGGTGCTCGACACGAGCGGGCTCACGGTCGAGCAGGTGGTGGAGCGGATCGCGAGGCTTGCCGCAGCGGCCTCGTCCTCGGTGTGAGCAGGTTCGTCTCGTTTGATTGATCTGGTCTGGGGGCTCGCCCCGGTCATACTGGCCAGATGCTGAAGGTCGCCGTCGTCGGCTATCCCAACGTGGGGAAGTCCTCGCTCATCAACCGCCTCACGGGTACGCGGGAGGCGGTCGTGCACGAGCGCCCCGGGGTCACCCGCGACCGCAAGGAGCTGAGTGCGAGTGGAACGGGCGGCGCTTCATGCTGATCGACACCGGCGGGGTGGACTTCCACGACGATGATCCGCTCGCCGGCTCGATCCGCGATCAGGCACGCGCCGGGCTCGCCGACGCGCAGGTGGCGGTGCTGGTCGTCGACAGCCGCGCCGGCGTGCGACCCGGCGACGAGGAGATGGCCGACCTGTTGCGCCGCTCGTCGCTGCCGCTGATCGTGGCGGCGAACAAGTGCGACGGCGTCGCCGAGATGCCCCTGGCCTCGGAGTTCCACCGCCTCGGCCTCGGCGCGCCGATCCCGGTCTCGGCCGCCCAAGGCCTCGGCACGGGCGATCTGCTCGATCGGATCGTCGAGCTGTTGCCGACGGCAGACGACGAGCCCGACACCGATACCGTGCGCCTGGCGATCATCGGCCGGCCGAACGTCGGGAAGTCCTCGCTCGTCAATCGCTTCCTCGGCGAGGAGCGGGTGATCGTCTCCGACGTCGCCGGCACCACGCGTGACGCTATCGACATGCCGTTGATGGTCGGCGAGCGCAAGCTGACCCTCGTCGACACCGCCGGGATGCGCCGCCAGTCGAAGGTCGCCGACTCGATCGAGTACTACACAGCGCTGCGCTCCCAGCGCGCCGCTGAGCGCGCGGACGTGGCGCTGGTCGTGTGCGACGCGCGCGAAGGCGTCACCGCCCAGGACCTGCGGATCGCCGAGCTCGCGATGAAAGCCAGCTGCGCGACGGCGATCGTGCTGAACAAGTGGGATGTGCGCGAAGGCTCCGAGGATGACCTCGATCACGAGCGCGCCCGCGTCGCCGAAAAGCTCCGCCTGCGCCCGCGCGTGCTGACCACCAGCGCGCTCACCGGTCGTCACGTCGCGCGCCTCTTGACCGAGGCGCTTGCGCTCGGCGACCGCATGTCCGGGCGCATCCCCACCGCCGAGCTGAACCGCTTCCTCGCCGAGACCGTCCAGGCCCGTCAGCCGCCCGTCGGGACGCGCCGGGGCTCCAGCCAGCATCGGCTGAAGTTGATCTACATGGCCCAGATCGGCGAGCGCCCGCCGCGCTTTGCGATCCAGATCAACTCGCGCGCACGTGTGACCCGCGACTACGCCTACTTCCTCGAGAACCGCCTGCGAGCACGCTATGGCATGGACGGCGTGCCGCTCGTGATCGACTTCGTCGAGCGCGGCCAGCGCGGGCGTGAGGCTCCCGGCCGTGAGGACGCCGCCAAGCGGGCGCGCGCCAGAAGTTCTCCGATCCCGTATCTCTATCGACTTTCGCCTGCGACCCCTGGAGCGATTCCCGAACCTATGAGCCTGCTTCCTGACAACGAGTACCTGTTCACTTCCGAGTCGGTCACCGAGGGACACCCGGACAAGATCGCCGACCAGATCTCCGACGGGGTGCTCGACGCCGTGCTGCGTGACGATCCCTACGGCCGCGTGGCCTGCGAGACGCTCGTCAACACCGGCCTGATCGTCGTCTCCGGGGAGATCTCCACCGATACCTATGTGGACATTCAGGAGGTCGCGCGCGAGACGGTCCGCAAGATCGGCTACACCGACGCCGAGCTCGGCTTCTCGGCCGACTCGTGCGCCGTTCTCAACGCGATCGACAAGCAGTCGCCCGACATCGCCCAGGGCGTCGACGTCTCGCAGGAGAAGCGCACCGATGCGAGCGACGACGACGAGCTCGATGTCGCCGGCGCCGGCGATCAGGGCATGATGTTCGGCTACGCGAGCAACGAGACGCCGTCGTTGATGCCGCTGCCGATCTCGATCGCCCACCAGCTCGCCAAGCAGCTCGCCGCCGTTCGCCACGATGGCTCGCTCGACTACCTGCGCCCGGACGGCAAGACCCAGGTCTCGGTCCGCTACGTCGACGGCAAGCCCGTCGGGATCGAGAAGCTCTTGATCTCCACCCAGCACGCCGAGCACGTGACCCAACAGCAGATCACCGACGACCTCTGGGAGCGCGTCGTCGTCCCGGTGCTGCCGGCCGATATGCACGACGCCGGGGCGCTCCGCCGCGACTTCCTCGTCAACCCGACGGGCCGCTTCGTGATCGGCGGGCCGGTCGGCGACTGCGGTCTGACGGGACGGAAGATCATCGTCGACACCTACGGCGGCATGGCCCGCCACGGCGGTGGCGCGTTCTCGGGCAAGGACCCCTCGAAGGTCGACCGCTCCGCTGCTTACGCGGCGCGCTGGGTCGCCAAGAACATCGTCGCCGCGGGGTCTCGCCGACCGGGTCGGAGGTGCAGGTCGCCTACGCGATCGGCGTCGCGCACCCGGTGCGGTGATGGTGGAGACCTTCGGCACCGGGCGGATCGGTCGTGGCCGGATCGCGAGCCTCGTCGACGAGCACTTCGACCTGCGCCCCGGCGCCTTCCGCGAGGAGCTCAAACTGCACCGGCCGATCTATCAGAAGACCGCTGCCTACGGGCACTTCGGCCGCGACGACGAGGACTTCACCTGGGAGCAGACCAACAAGGCCGCGGCACTGCGCTCTGCCGCCGGCCTCTGACCGGCGCCGCATCGAAGGTGGCGGCGTGTCCG
>CAWFOV010000003.1:0-42990 GCA_963817605.1 uncultured Solirubrobacterales bacterium
CTCCCGGCTCGGGCAGGCTCTGCGCGGCGGCCGAGTCGATCCGCAGGTCCACGCCGCGTTCGTGCAGCGATGCCACGTCGGCCGCTTCCACGAACCGGCGCCCGTGTTGGGGCGTGTTGATCACGAGGCCGTGAAAGATGTCCTTCTCGGGCGCCGCCACGACGTGGTGCACCGTGCCCACCTGCTCGCCGTCGGAGGCGAGCACCGGCACGTCCTTCTCGAGCCTCATATGCGATCGGAAAACCCTCGTCCATGCCGCTCACGATACAGACCGGGCGCCGAAGCGGCCGGGGTGCGTTGCGATTGAAGGTCGCGCGCGGCGCCTTGCGGCAGGCTCCGCTGGACGCTCAGCTCGATCGGGTCATTGCGGGCATCAACCGTAGGTGTGCGTGGTGCTCGAGCGTCTCGGAGATCGCCCGTTCTACCTGGCCGAGCGCCGGATCGGGGGCGTCGGGGGTTTCCGACAGGGAGCCGGCCAGCGCCTCGGTCATAAAGCCGTACGCCGCTGCATCGAGCGGAAATGAGGCCGCCTCGCACGCTCCGCATACGACTCCGCCCGCCGAGCCGGAGAATCCGACCAGATGCTCGCGCTCACCACAGCAGGCGCATGCCCCGAGCTGAGGAGCCAGGCCCGCCGCGTGCAGCAGCTTCAGCCGGAATGCCAGCGCACCTGCCCGGTAGCTCGCGGGGGTCGTTCGTCCGTCGGCGACCTGCTCGTCGAGCAGCGTCAGTTGGCGGCAGAGCAGGTTGAACACCCCCGGGTGCGGCTCGGAGGTCTCGAACAGCCGCCCCACGGCGTCACATGCGCGCGCGGCCCCGTCCAGCGCACGGGCGTCTCCGCGCAGGCGCGGGTAGGCATCGACCGTCTGCGCGCCGGTGACGGTCAGCAGGTCGCTGCGCCCCTCGTGCAGGTCCATCCGTAGACGGAAGAACGGCTCCAGACGGCCCCCGAAGCGGCTGCGCGTGCGCCTGACGCCCTTTGCGATCGCGCTCATCCGCCCGCGATTGGGCGTGTACACGTGCAGAATGCGGTCGGCCTCCCCGTAGCGCATCGAGCGCAACACCACCGCCTCCGTCTTGACAGGTCCGGCCATCGGCAATCGAGTCTAGGGTTGCGAGCGGCGGGCGTTCTCCGATGCACCCCGACGACATCGCGATCGGCAGTTCACGCGCGGAAAGCAATCCCAAAGACCTTGCTATACTTTATGAAGTAATGAGCGATATCACTCTCTACACAACCGAGCCATGCTCATTCTGCGCTCGCGTGAAGGGCCTGCTGAAGGCGCGCGGAGTGGAGTTCGCCGAGGTCAATCTGTCGAAGGACCCGCAGGGGCGCGTCGAGCTCGTGGGCAGGACCGGCATGATGACATTCCCGCAGGTAGTAGTCGACGGCGAGCTGCTCGGTGGCTTCAACGAGGTGCAGGCGGCCGTCGAGAGTGGGCGCTTTGACGAGCTCTTGACTTCCTAGGTCGCGGTTGGCAGGTCTCACACACGTAGGTCCCACGGCCGGCGACGACCATCTTCACGATCGTCGTCCCACAGCGCCCGCACGGCTCGCCCTCACGTAGGTGCACGAGAAACTCGTTCTGGAAGGACCCGCGCACGCCGTCGACGTGGCGGAAGTCGTCGATGCTCGCCCCGCGCGCGTCGATGCCCGCCTGGAGCGAGGCGATCGTGCTTTCGCGCAGGCTCGCGTACTGCGCGGCGGATAGCCGCCCGGCGGGGCGCAGCGGGTGGATCCCCGCGCGGAAGAGCGCCTCGTCAGCGTAGATGTTCCCCACCCCGGCGATCTTTCGCTGGTCGAGCAGGAAGGCCTTGATCGATGATGTCCGCCCGCGGGCGAGCCCACGGAGGTGCGCCGCGGTGAACCGCTCGTCCAGCGGCTCCAGCCCCAGGCGGGCGGCGAAGAACGTCTCCAACGCCTCCTCCCCCAGCAACAGCTCGCCGGTGCCGAAGCGGCGCGGGTCGACGATCACCAGGCGGCGTTTGGGGCTGAGGTCAAAGCGCACGCGGACGTGCGTGGGTTCGGGCCGCGGCTCGCAGAGCACCGCGCCGGTCATGCGCAGGTGCTGGACCAGGTGGACGTCATCCTCCAGGCTCCACACCAGATACTTGCCGCGTCTACCCAGCCGCTCCACCTTCCGCCCCTCCAGCGCATCGGCCAGTTCCCGCGGCGCGAGCGGCCGCGACCAGCGCGGATCGAGGATCTCCACGCGCTTCAGCCTGCGCCCCTCAACCAACGGCGCGAGCTGGCGCCTGATCGTCTCGACCTCGGGTAGCTCGGGCATCGCCCTAGCTTATGAACGATTCTCCCGGGAGCGCCCCGGCGTCGCGATCTGTAAGCCAGCGCAGCGCCGTGGCGCCGACGTCGGCCAGTGGACCGTCGTGGCGCGTACCCGAGCCCGCGCGCCACCCAGGCTGCCGCCACCGCACCATCTCGCCAGACACGGCCAGCAGCGGCGCGTACTCGCGCGTGTGGTCGGTCCCCGGGTGCGCCGGGTCAACGCCGTGGTCGGCCGTGACGATCAGCAGATCGCCCTCGCCTAGACGCGCGAGCCAGTCGCCGATCTTCGCGTCGATCTCCTGGAGGGCATGGTGAAAGCCCTGGACGTCCTTGCGATGCCCGTGCACCTGGTCGGTGTCGATCAGGTTGAGGAACACCAGCCCGCGCTCCAACTCCTCGAGCAGCGCGTCGGTGCTCGCGAGCGCGCGCTCGTTGGTGGAGCCCGGATGAGACTCGCTCACCCCCACCCCCGCGAACAGGTCCGAGATCTTGCCGACTCCGTGTACCTGCACACCGGCGTCCTGGAGCTCCTCCAGGTAGCTGCGTCCCGGCGGGCGCAGGGCGAAGTCGCGCCGCCCATCGGTGCGCCGGAACGCGCCCTGCTCGCCCGTGAACGGCCGCGCGATCACCCGTCCGACGGCGTGCTCGCCGGCCATGCACGCGCGCGCCGCCGCGCACGCCCGGTACAGCTCCGTGGCGGACACACGCTCAGCGTGCGCCGCGAGCTGGAGCACGGAGTCCTGGGAGGTGTAGAGGATCAGCGCGCCCGTGCGCAGATGCTCGGCGCCGAAATCCTCGATCGCCGCGATCCCGTTGTAGGGACGGTTGCAGATCACCGGATGACCCATCGCTGCGACAAGCCGCTCGATCACCTCCGGCGGGAAGCCCTCCGGGTAGACGGGTAGCGCACGCTCGAGCACCATCCCCATCAGCTCCCAATGGCCGGTCGTCGAGTCCTTACCCGGCCCGAGCGGGTGCAGCCGACCGTGAATCGCCGGGCGCTCCACCGCGGGCACGCCGGGCAGGGTCGTGGCGAGGCTGCCCGTTGCGTGGCCGGTGCCGGGGAGGCCTCCGGTGGGGAGACCACCGGTGGAGAGACCACCCGAAGCGAGGCCGCCAGGAGCGATGTTGCCCAGCCCAAGCGCGGTCAGCGTCGGCAGCTCCAGGCCGCCCACGGCCTCGGCGACGTGGAGCAGCGTGTTGGTTCCCTCGTCTCCGTAGGCCGCGGCGTCCGGCAGCGCACCAACGCCGCAGGCGTCGATCACCAAGACGAGCGCCCGCTTGGCAGTCAACGCTTGGCCCGCGGGTGCGCCCTGAAGTAGACGTCCTTCAGCCGCTCGGCCGACAGGTGCGTGTAGACCTGGGTGGTCGCGAGGTCGGCGTGACCGAGCATCTCCTGCAGGGAGCGCAGATCGCAGCCTCCCGCGAGCAGGTGGGTGGCGAAGCTGTGGCGCAGTGTGTGGGGGCTCATCTTCTGCTCCAGGCCGGCGCCGCGGGCATGGCCTTGGACGATCTTGTACAGACCCTGGCGCGTTAGACCGCCGCCGCGGCGGTTGACGAACAGGTGCACCTCCGTCTTGTAGCCCACCAGCGCGGGTCGCCCACGCTGCTCGTATGCGCGCAGCGCCGCGACCGCCTGACGGCCGATCGGCACGAGGCGCTCCTTCGAGCCCTTGCCGCGCGCACGCAGCACACCCTCATCAAGATCGACGTCACCCGCCTGCAGCCCGATCGCCTCGGAGGCGCGCAGCCCGCACGCATACATGACCTCCAGCAGCGCGCGGTCGCGCAGGGCCGCGGGCTCAGTTCCCTGGGGCTCGCTCAGCAGCGCCGCGACCTCCTCGCGCGTGAGCACCCGTGGCAGACGCTGTGTCTTGCGCGGCCCGCGCAGTTCCGCGGTGGGGTCGTGCTCGATCACACCTTCGCGCCGCAGGTGGCGGTAGAACGAGCGCAGACACGCCGCCTTGCGCTGCAGGGTGGCGGCCGCCACAGGTGGGCGCTCGCCGGCGCCCGCGGCCAGCTCTGAGAGGAACGCCGCGAGGTCGCCGTGCCCGGCCTCGGTCACGTTCAGCGCGCGGCGGTCGAGGAAATCGCCGAACTGGAGCAGATCAGAGCGATAGGCCTCGAGCGTGTTGCGCGAAAGGCCTCGCTCGAGCTCGAGGTAGGCAAGAAAGTCGAGCGTCAACCGCTCGATGTTCGCGTCCCTGCGCGCCGCGGGCGAGGCGCGCGCGCCGGGTGCAGCGAGCGCGAGAGGTGCAACAGGCGCCGCGGGCGAGGCGGTTGTGGGAGAGCTCACCCCTCCAGCTTCGCCTCTCCTTCAGAGGCTCCTTGAAGGTGCAACCTGGCGTTCAGTCTCTGCGGCCCCGTCCTCGCCCCGCTCGGCGCCTCCGGCGAGCTCTGCCAGCGCCGTGCCGGCGGCGAGCGCCGCGCCGAAGAAGAGCGGGTCTTCGGTCAACCCGCGACCCATCGTCGCGGCGGGCAGGCCGGCGACGGCGTAGCCCGGGAGATCGACGATCGCGCGACGCCAGTCGTGGCGGGTGATGCGCGCCGGACGCGCGACGTCCAGCTCGAGCGCCGGGCGACTCGGCAGCGCCCCGCCGAAGACGGCGCCGAGACCGGCGCGCAGGTCGGCGCCGACTGGTGAGCGCATCCCCGCGGGCAGCGCCACCGTTACCGGCTCGAGCAGCAGGTCGAGCACCGTGAGCGTGTGATGGGAGATGCCGCGGTGGCGCGCTCGCGGGTCGCCCGATGACATCCGCGTCACGAGCAGCGTGGGGGCGCCGAGCGCCAGCGCCGCGTGGGCGGAGTCGAGCGCCGACATGCCGCCGTGCCCAAGCGGGGAGCTCGAGCCGACGATCCCCGGACCGGGCCCACAGATCGCCGCGTCCCAGCCCAGGACCCGCAGCCCGTGGTGGAGAGCGCCGACGGTCGTGATCGCCTCCCCCTCCCCCCCGAACGCGGCGCCCGCGGTCAGGTGCCCGGCCAGCAGCCCGCGCTCGCGCAGCGAGCGCACCGCGCGCGAGTGCCCGCCGGGCAGCGCGCCGCCGGTGGTCTGCACGTACCCCAGGCGACTCCCCGGAAGGGCCTGGGCGAAGGCCCAGGCGACCGCGGCGAGCTGGCCGTGCAGAGCGAGCACGGCGACCGGCCGCTTCAGCGGGCCGATCTCAAGCTCGGCCGGCAAGCTCTCCTCCACCGGCTCGACGGTGTGTTGAAGGCTCGTGTAGTTGAGCTTCATCACGTTCGCCTCCGTCGTGCCCTGCCCCTCCACCCTGCCGTCCCCCTCGAGACCGCGGGAGAGGTTGACGTGGACGATGTCAAAGCCCCCCGAGCCCAGGCCGAGGTCGCGAGCCTGAACGTTTACCACCAGCTCGTCACCCACCTCGGCGCGGTCGACGAGCGCAACGTCGGCGATCGCGGGGCGTCGATGCCCATCCAGCTCGATCACAAGGTCCTGCTCCGGTCCACTCCCGGGAGGACCGGCATCGATCACGATGGCACGACGAAGCTTCAGCATTGGGGCTCTGACGCTATCGCTCGGCTGAAGGTCCGCTGGCCGGCGGCTCGTCGCCGGTCGGCACGCCGCCGGGATTGGCGGGACCGTCCGGCGATGCCCACTCGACGCGCACGTCAACGTCGCACTCGCACTCTGGCAGGTTTGCTATCTCGTGCGCGCGATCGATCATCTTGGCCGCGATCATCTGCCCGCTTTGCTTGTCGGCGACGTGGAAAACGCTCTCCACGCGCAGCACGCTGCCCGCGGCTGAGTCGAGGCCCACATTGGACTCCCGGCCCCCGGCAAACTCGCGGCCCGCGGCGGACTCCATTCCGCGAGACCCTTCATCGCTTGGGAGATCGGCGCGCACGGTCAGTCGGCGAGCGTCGCGACGCCGGCGCTCTCGGCCGCTCGCGCGAGGGCGGCAGTGACGAAGTCGCGGAACAGCGGCGCCGGACGCTCGGGGCGAGACTTGAACTCGGGGTGGAACTGGGAGGCCACATAGAAAGGATGCCCACCCTCCCCGCCCTCGAGCTCGACGACCTCCACGAGACGCTCGTCGGGCGAGGTGCCGGAGACGATGAGGCCGGCGCTCTGCAGGCGCTTGCGCAGCAGGTTGTTGACCTCATAGCGGTGGCGGTGGCGCTCGTAGATGACCGCCTCGCCATAGATCTCCCGCGCTCGCGTGCCGGCGTGCAGCTTGATCGGGTCGGCGCCCAGGCGCATCGTGCCACCGAGGTCGGCGACCTCCTTCTGCTCGGGCAGCAGATCGATCACCGGGAATGGCGTCTCGAGGTCGAACTCGGTCGAGTTGGCCCCCTCCATCCCCGCCACGTGCCGGGCGAACTCGGCGACGGCGATCTGCATCCCGAGACAGATGCCCAGGTAGGGAATGCCCTGCTCGCGCGCCACGCGCGCCGCGGCGATCTTGCCCTCGATCCCCCGCCCGCCAAAGCCGCCGGGGATCAGGATGCCGTCGGCGCGGGCCAGCCGGTCGATCGCGGACGGATCACCAGCGCCGTCGCCATCGCCATCGCCATTTCCGTTGCCGTTTTCACCTTCGGTGCGCGCACCCGACTCCTCCAGCTGCTCGGAGTCGATCCAGTCGATCTCGACCTTGCCGTCCTGCAGCGAAGCGGCGTGCCGGAGTGCTTCGCAGACGGAGAGGTAGGCATCCTCGAGCTGCACGTACTTTCCGACCAGCGCGATCCGCACCGTGCGGCTGCTCCGCCCGGCTCGCTCGATCGGCTCTTGCCAGGTCGAGAGCTCGGGCGCGGGCGCCTCCAGGCCGAAGTGCTCGAGGATGAAATCGTCCACGCCCTGCTCATGGAAGGTGAGCGGCACCTTGTAGATGTTGTCCACGTCACAGGCCGAGACGATCGCCTCCGCGGGCAGGCTGGCAAAGAGCGCGATCTTCTTGCGAATATCCGCGGAGAGCGAGCCTTCCGAGCGGCACATGAGCATGTCCGGGGCGATGCCGATGCGCCGTAGCTCGTTGACCGAGTGCTGGGTCGGCTTCGTCTTCAGCTCACCCGCGTGGCCGATGTAGGGCACGAGCGTCAGGTGAATGAACATGCAGCGCCGTCGTCCCACGTCCACGGGGAACTGGCGGATCGCCTCGAGGAAGGGCAGCGACTCGATGTCCCCGACGGTGCCGCCGATCTCGGTGACGACGAAGTCCACGTCCGAGGACTCGGCGATCAGCGCGACGCGCTGCTTGATCTCGTCGGTGATGTGCGGCACGACCTGAACGGTGCCCCCGAGGTAGTCACCCCGGCGCTCGCGCCGGATCACCGTGTCGTAGATCCCCCCGGCGGTGACATTCGAGGCGCGACTCGTGTTCGAGTCGGTAAAGCGCTCGTAGTGGCCGAGGTCGAGGTCGGTCTCGGCGCCGTCCTCGGTCACGAACACCTCGCCGTGTTGATAGGGCGACATCGTGCCCGGGTCGACGTTGATGTAGGGGTCGAACTTCTGCAGGCCGACGGTCAGCCCGCGCGAGACGAGCAGCCGCCCGATCGAGGCCGCGGCGATCCCCTTGCCGAGCGAGGAGACGACGCCCCCGGTCACGAAGATGAACCGGGTCTTGGAGGGCGCGACTGCGTGGCGGTCGGATGAGCGCGGGGTCATGAAGGCCTGCCCCAGGAGTCTAGTGCGCGCAGCCCAGGAGTCCGTTCGATAAACCCGGAAATTGAGCGAAGCTCTCCATAGACCGTGATCGCCGCGAGCAGTCCGAGCGCGACGAGCTGCCCCGTGTCGGACAGCGTCAGCACCAGCCACAACCCGGCGAGCGCGCCGAGCAGGTTCGCGCCGGTGTCACCGAGCATCGCCCGTTCGCGCAGGTCATACAAGCCGGCCACGAGCGCGGGCGCGACGAACAGGCCTAGGGACCACAGCGGCCTTATTTCCAGTGAGCCGAGCGTCAGTCCCGCACCGAGCAGGACGAACGCCTTGATCGCGCGCCCGGGACGCAGGTCGAGCAGGTTGAAGACGTTCGTGGCCAGGACGAGCACGCCGACCGCGAGCAGCCAGCGTGGCTTGGAGAGCCCCTCGAAGCTCATCGCGAACAACGCCAGGCCGAGCGAGCCCGCGGCCTTCAGCGTCCCCGTGGAAAGCTCACCTCGCAGCGCCGCGCGGCCGTGACCGCGCCAGCCGCGTTGGATCGGCCGCGCGGGCGAGCGCGAGACACCGGCCCGATCCTCGGTCCGGCTCCGGCCCTCGGCCCGGTCCTCGATCCGGTTTTCGGCCCGGTCCTCCCCGAGCGTGTCGTCGATCAGGCCGAGCGTGGCAACGCCGAGCGCATAGACGGCGAGCGGCAGCAGCTCGGGGTGAAAGACGGCGGAATCCGTCAACCGCTCGAGCAGGACGAGCGGGATCAGCGCGATCAGCGCCGCGGCCAGGATGAGTACCCCGAAAGGAAATGCGAGCAGGCGCTCGCGATAGTTGAGCCGCGTGTGGCCGCCCTCGGCGAGCGTGCGCAATACCGCGGGGGCAAGGACTGCGGCGCTGGCGAACGCGAGGAGGAAAGGCAGGGCGTGCATGGGCGAAAGCTAGCGGCGCGAGCGGACACCGCCTCACGGCTGAGGCGAGGCGCCGACCACGTCCGGCAGCAGCGAGTCGGCGCTTGGACTTGCTCCCGTAAGCGCCATGCGAACCGGTGAGGGCGTAGACCATCGCGGCCTGACCGGCGAGCGTGTCGAGGTCATCGACGCTGGAGATGCCCCTGGCTCTTGTACCAGGGCACCTGGGAGGGTTCTGTGTTGCTCAGCTCGACCCCCACGACGGGGACCCCGACCGCCGTCACGCCGGCGATCAGCCCGGACTCGAAGGCGGCGCTCGCCTGGACCTGTTCAGGCGTCATCCCGGTCGGTTCGGAGCGCATCAGGACGAGCCCTTCGAGCTTGCCGAGCTGCCCGTCGAAGGCGCTCAGCAGATGCCCGCGGACGCGGCTGAGGAGCTCCTGGTCGACCAGTGCTCCACCGCTGACGAGCTGGCGGCCGGCGAGCCCACCGAACTTGTGGACGAGCTCAGGATTGGACGCGAGCCCCGCGTAGAGAGTCCCGCTCGAGGCCTGTGCGAGACCGGTCAGGTCCATCGGCTCGCGCACGGCGACGACCGTCGCCAACTCGCCCCCGGCCTGGGTGACCGCGCCGCGCACGAGGCTATCCACCCGGTTGGAGGAGCCGCCGAGGAACACCAGGCCGATGTTGTGCCCGGCGAGCAGGCCGTGGACGGCGAGTGGGTAGAGGTCGTTCGCGAAGGCTTCCTCATTGCTCAGCCGGGTCTGTAGCTGACCGACGTGTTGCTGGGCCCCGTTCACTTCCGATTCGAGGTTGTTGACGATCCCGTTCTTGGCGGAGGAGACGAGGTTCGAGTCGCCGATCGCCACCCCGATCAGCACGCCGACCGCGAGCGCGAGCAGGACGGCGGCCAGAGAGAGCGCGTGGTAGCGGTAGTCGAACATCGAGCAGGTCGTCCCGGCCAGCCGGGTCAGCCGCTTGAGCCGAAAAGCATCTGCAGCTTGAGCCAGAGCAGGTCGACGACGTCGCGCAGGGCGGGCGTCAGCCAGACGACGGCGATCATCGCGAGCAGGCCGGCGATGACGACGACGAGCAGCGGAGCAAGGCCCGGCCGGGGTTGGTACAGGCGGCTCACACCCTTCGCGTCGACGAGGATCTCGCCGATGCGCAGGCGCGTGAGGAAGGTCGAGGACATGCCCTTGCGGTTGCGGTCGAGGAACTCGACGAGGTTGAACTGGGAGCCCACCGAGACGATCAGCCGGGCGCCCTTCTCAGCGGCGATCAGCATCGCCACGTCCTGGCTCGTGCCCGGAGCTGGAACGAGCTTGAAGGGCAGACCGAGCGCTTCCAGGCGCTCACGACCCGGTGCGCGCCCGTCGGGGTAGGCGTGCACGACGAGCTCGGTGCCATGGCCTGTCCTATAAGAACCCCGCCCGCCCCCTGGGCGAGCGGTGCCAGGGCGGCTTCCCCCGCCGAGTCCATGTCCCCGACGATCATGTCCGGGCGCAGGCCCTCGTGCAGGAGTGCCTCAGCGCCACCATCCACAGCGATGAGCACGGGGCGCATGTCGCGGATGAACGGCCGCAGGGCACGCAAATCGCGCTGGTGACCGACGCCGCGAACAACAACGAGCGCGGAGCGGTCGCGGAAGTCGGTGGCAAAGCGCGGCATCTCGATCTTCCCGGCAAGCAGCTCGCGCTCCTCGCGCATGTGCTCGATCGTGTTGTGGGCGAAACGCTCCAGCGCCTCACCGACCTCGCGCCGGCGCGCCTCGGTCTCAGCGAGCACGCGCGCAAGGTCGAGCACCTTCCCATGGGCCACCGCCTCCCCGCCACGCGTCACCTCACCATCACGCACGGTGATCGCCTCGCCGTCGGAGAGCACCTCGAACAGCGAATCGTCTGGCAGGTCGACCAGGTGGACACCCGCTTCGACGAGCAGCTGGGGGCCGAGGTTCGGATAGGAGCCGCTGGAGGACGAACGGCAGTTCAATACCGCGCCGACGTCCGCGGCGATCAGCTCCTCGGCTGAGACCCGGTCGATGTCGAGGTGGTCAATGACCGCGACCTCGCCCCTTGAGAGATGTTTGACGAGCAGCTTCGTCCGCCGGTGAAGGCGCACCGGCCCACTGACCGTACGCCAGGGTGCCACCTCACCTCCAGGCAGAGACGCCGCTGCCGGCGTGGGCACCGGCACGCCTCGGCCTGCCTGTGCAAGCTCCTTGAGGCTACCTCCGCCGCTGCGCGGTTTCGCGGCCATCGAGCGAGAGTAACGGCCGCGAGCACAAAGCGCACCCGGCTCGACGGTTCAAGCCACTATCTGAGGCGACCGGGGATCAGGTGATCGGGCCGTCTCAGGCAGCCTTGCGCAGGTCGTGCGCGTGGCGGCGTGCGGCGTCATCAGCGTCATCGGCGCCGAGCATGCGGACCAGCTCGGAGACCACGTCGGCCTCGGCGAGCTGGACGACGGTGGTGCGGGTGGGGTCGGCGGCCGTGTCCTTGAGGACCGAGAAGTGACGGTCGCCAAGCGAAGCGATCTGGGGGATGTGCGTGATGCACAGCACCTGCCTGGTCTGACCGACCGCGCGCAGCCGTTCGCCCACCGCTCGCGCCGTGTGACCACCGATACCAGCATCGACCTCATCGAAAACGAGCGCGGCCTGCGCACTGCGAGAGGCATCTGCGCCAGCTAGGTGAGCGCCGCCGCGGGCGGGAGCGAGACGATTGGGCACTGTGGCAAGAGCGAGCATCACCCGCGAGAGCTCTCCGCCAGAGCCGATCTCACGGAGCGGGCCAGGCGGAACACCGGGATTGGCGGCGATCACGAACTCGACGGCGTCACCGCCCGTGGGGCCAGCCTCGCGCGAGATGAGGGAGACCTCGAAGGTGGCCTCAGGCATTGCCAGCGCCGCGAGCTCCTCACGCACGGCGACCTCGAGAAGCGGGGCGAGACGCTCGCGCGCACGGCGCAAGTGCAGGACATGATCGTCAAGCGCGGCCTGCGCCTCTGCGAGGCGGGCAGTGGCTCGAGCGAGCGCCACTTCGGCGCTCGCCAGCTGATCGCGCCGCTCGCGCGCATGGGCGGCGTACTCGAGCACGCTGGCGACCGTGCCGCCGTGCTTACGCGTCAGCCGCTCGATCATCTCCAGACGCTCCTCGACCTCATCGAGCGAGCCATCCCCGGCCGCGATCTGTTCGCGATAGCCGCGCAGTTCGGTGGACAGGTCTTGGGACTCGATCACGAGCGCGCGCAGGCGCTCAGCGAGCGTGTCCAGGCGAGGATCGACACCGGCGAGCGCATCCAGGCTCGCGGCGGCGACCGCCATCAGCTGCGAGCTTCCGAGGCTGTCCTCGGGAGCAAGCGCGTTCGCACTGGCGCCAGCGGCGAGACGCAGTGCATCGAGGCGGCCCAGGTGAGCACGCGCGGCGAGCAACTCGTCGTATTCCTTCTGGTCGAGCGCGGCGTCATCGATCTCTGAAAGCTCGTGCTCGAGCAGGCCAAGCTCGTGCTCACGCGCCGAGGAGAGCTCACGCAGGGAGTCGAGCTCTGCAGAGAGGCGACGGGTCTCGGCAAATGTCTTGGCAGCGGCGCGCAGGCGCAACGCGTGCTCGGGACCGCAGAGGGCATCGAGGATCTCCAGCTGAGCGCCCGCGAGAGTTAGCTTGCGGTGCTCGTGCTGGCCGTAGAAGGAGACGAGCCGCGAGCCGATGTCACGCAGCTCAGAGACGGTCGCAGAACGGCCATTTAGATAGGCGCGCGTGCGTCCGTCTGCGCCGAGACGCCGGGCGAGGATGATCTCATCGGCACCCTCGGGCAACCGCTCGATCAGCTCAGGGGGGAGTGAGTCTGGCAGGTCGAAGACACCCTCGACATAAGCCTCAGGAGCGCCGGGGCGAATAATGCCCGCCCCGGATCCCATTTTCCCAACGCGCCCCCCGAGAAGCAGGTCGAGCGCGTGAGCGAGCACTGTCTTGCCGGCACCCGTCTCGCCCGTGAGCACATTCAATCCTGGTGCCAGTCGCAGCTGCGCACGCTCGATCAACAGGAGGTTCTCGACGTTTAGCTCTTGCAGCACGCAGGCAGGTGTAGCAGCGCATGGGGACGGATTGCAAAAGCTGACTGGAAAATAGAGGGGCCCGGCTCGTCGGCCTCCGGCCGGCTGCGCCACGCTCTGAGCATTCTCAAGAAGGCGCAGGAGCACGCTGGGAGGACTTGCTGGCGGGCGGAATCTTGCTCAGATGACACAGAGAGCGCGTAATCTGTGTGAACGGTCCAGGGACGGACACCGAACCGTGCGTACACTCGTCCGCTACACGGCATGGCTGCCAGCGACCACAATCCGCGGTCCCACCCGCTCCCGCCGGGTCCAATCGTGTGCCTGTCGGCAGCGGCGCTGGCGGAGCGGCTGGAGGAGGAGATCAATCGCGCGGGCCGCCATGGCACCCCGCTGAGCTGCCTGCTCGTGGTGATCGAGAACCTGGACGACCTGGCGAAGGCACACGGCAGCGAGCTGTCCGAGCAGGCGCTTGCCTACGTGGGAGAGACGCTGCGCCGCGAGCTGCGCCGCTTCGACCGGGTGGGCAGGCCAAGCGGTGGTGAGCTCGCTGTCGTGCTGCCTGGCGCCGACGGCCCGCGTGGAGAGATCGTCGCCAAGCGCGCGCTTGCACGGCTGCGGGCGATCAAGATCGAAGCCGGCGGCGAGCGCCAGCCACTGCGCGTGTCAGTTGGGCTCGCGGCCTGGCAAGAGGACACCGGCGGCGAGGAGCTATTGGCCCAGACACGGGCCGCCGCACACCAACAGCACGACCTGCAGGCGATCGAGACATAATCCCACCCGATGCTCTCGGGATCAGAGTTGTGGCTGCTCCGCCTCATGGCCGACCGCGGCCTTGCGCTGGTCGACGCGAGCGCGCTGTTGATGGTCATCGAGGAGAAGGGCGAGCTGCGCGTGGCGGCCGCTGGCGGCGAAGCCGTGCGAGGTGCGCGAGTGATGCCCGTCCAGGGCAGCGCGCTTGGCGCGCTGTTCCAGCGCGGGCAGGCCATCGCGCTGGACCGTCCCCGCGGCGAGGAAGCCGCCTTCCTGCACGAACTGGGGCTCGAGGCGCGCTCGGTCCTAGTCGAGCCGTTCAACATGGAGGCGCATGGCAGCGGCATGGTAATCGCCACCCGTCGCGATGGTGCCTTTCGCGGTCCGGACCGCCAGGCGCTCGCCGCGTTCGCCGAAAACGTGGCCCAGCGACTCGTCGCCGAGCGCTCGGTCGAGATCGAACGTTTGCGCTACGGCATGGAGGCGCGTGAGCGCGAGCGCACGCGCTGGGCGCGGGAGATCCACGACGAAAGCATCCAGGGCATCGGCGCGCTGCGCCTGCAGCTTGCTCACGCCCGCGACATCGATGACAAGGAAGCGCTGAGCGCGGCAGTTGACACGGTCCTCGAGGGACTCGACCACGAGATCGACGGCCTGCGCCACCTGATCACCGAGCTTCGGCCAGCGGCGCTCGACGACCTCGGGCTTACAGCCGCGCTGGAGGCGCTCGCCCGTCGCGCACAGGCGATCGATGGCCTGGATGTCAAAACCGAGCTCGACCTCGGCGGGGACGACGGGTCCGAAGAGGTCCGCCTCGACCCGGAGCTCGAGAGCACCGTCTACCGGATTGTGCAGGAGGCTCTCACGAACGTCAGCCGCCACGCCGAGGCCACCCAGGCAATCCTGCGTGTCACTCGCGAGAACAGCCTCGTGCGGGCCTCGGTGACGGACGACGGCAAGGGGATGCCCGGAGCCGAGCGCCTCGGCCCGCGGGGCGATGGCCTAGAGGGCGGCTTCGGCATGGGAGGCATGCGCGAGCGGGCCGAGCTCGTGGGAGGCGAGCTCGAGTTCGCTCCGGCGCCTGATCGCGGCACGATCGTGAACCTCACGGTGCCCCTTGTGGGACGCCCCAGCACGCTAAGCGCCTCAGACGCTGGGCAGGGATCCTAATCAACCAGGCCGAGGCGACGCGCGTAAGCCGTGATCTCCGCTCGCGAGGAGAAGCCGAGCTTCTCGATCGCGCGGGCACGATAGGTCTTGACCGTACGCTCCGCCACATGCAGCTGCTCGGCGATCTGAGGGTTGGTGAAGCCGTTCGCGATCAGGCGCACCACCTCGCGCTCACGCTCTGACAGCGCCACGCCATCGCTGGGAGCCTCGTCGCCGGTGGCCATCAGCGCGCCCAGCCGCGGATGCAGATAATTCTCCCCGGTGACCGCCAGCCTGAAGGCCTTCAGCAACTCGGCCGGCTCAGCCTCCTTCAACACGTAGCTGCGCGCACCCGCCCGCAGCGCCTGGCGGGCATACTCGGGATCCTCGCGCATCGTCAGGATCGCGACCGCCAGTGTTGGATGGGCGACAAAGCAGGAGGGGAGCGCGGCCAAGCTCGAGCCGCCCGGCATCGAGAGGTCCAGCGTGAGCAGGTCCGGCTTGTGCTCGCGAACCGCGCGGACCGTGGCGGGGACGTCGGCGGCTTCGGCGACCACCCGGAACTCGCCCTCCTCCCGCTCGAGTACCATGCGGATGCCATCACGAACGACCCCGTGATCGTCCGCGATGATCACGTCGATCGGTCGATCCACCCCTGGCGTGCCAGCCTCCATCGAGCCACACCGTAGCGCCTGAGGCGGCCGCTCCGTGACGACAGCCCCTTGGGACGACATGCTGCGGCCCAAAGGACTACACCGGCCGGCACCTTTGGGACGACACGATCAGCACCACCTGCTCTACAGACAAACGCACCGCAAGGACCCATCATGTCGTCTATGCCGCACGAGATCCCATCCGCGAGCACAAAGAAGCCCTCATGATCGCTCTAAGCATCGCGATGACCTGGCTGACCCTGACGGCCGCGGGCTTTGCCGTGTTGTCCGCACTCGGCCGCATGGAGCTGCGCGACGACGAGGAGACCGGCCCGGCCTGCCCCGGATCCGAGCGGATCGCCCTCACGGACACGTGGCCAGCAATGCCAGGATGGTCGCCGCGATGAGCGCCCTTCGGTCGCCGTCGAGGACCCGGGCGCCCGCGCTGCGCCTGCTGCAGGGCCAACGACCCGCCCACCCCGAGCCCCTCCGCAGGCACCACGCCCCCCCACCTGCGCTACAGGTCATCGATGGCCCTGCCCGCGTCTTGCTCGCTGGATCCGACGCTGGCCGGCGCGCTGCACTACTCGACGAGCTGGCCCAGACCCTGTCGGCGGGCACCGTGTTCGCGGAGGCCGACGCTGTTTGTGACGTCCTCGAGCACGCCCCCAACAGCCGCATGGCATTCATCACCGGCGATCTCGACGACACACCCGCGGAGTCGCTGATGCACGTGCTTGCCCACCGTCATCCTGAACTGCCGGTGCTGATCGTGGACAGCCCGGTTCGAAACACAGACGGACCCATAGCCGCTCACCAGGACGAGCTCCGCATCAGACACGCATAAGGGCCGCTTCCCGCTCGCGCGAGAGCTTGCAGCGCTCGATCCGTCGCAAGCAGGCGTTAGCGTGGCGGCGTGCCGTCGCCCCTCTCCTCGCCTCAGCTGCGAAGGATCCTCGTCGCTTACACGGTCAACCGGCTAGGAACCTGGGTCGGCCTGGTCGCCCTCTCGCTGGCCGTATTCGACCACACCCACAGCGCCTTGGCGGTCGCGGCGCTGCTGTTCGCTTGGCAGGCAGTGCCGGCGTTCCTCGTGCCTGTCGTCGTCGCCCGCGTCGAGGCGTCCGCTCGCCGCAGCGAGCTGAGCGCGCTGTACGTTTTCGAGGCGGTAGCCACCGCCGCGCTCGCGGCCCTTCTGTGGCACTTCTGGCTACCGGCCGTGCTGGTGCTCGCAGCGCTCGATGGGACGGCGGCGCTCTCCGCCAGCGCGCTGCTTCGCACGGAGGTGGCGAAAGCTGCGCGCGATCAGGTCGAAGCGCAGCCAGCCGAGGAAGCTCGACCGGGGGACAACAACGAGGATCGCGCCCAGGAGGCCGAGCGCAAGGCGAACGCCGCCTTGAATGTTGCCTTCTCCGTCTCATTCGTGGCGGGGCCGGTGCTCGGGGGCGCGGTGGTAGCCGCCGCGGGGGCACCCGCGGCGCTGTTCATCGACACCGCCTCCTTCCTGATCTGCGGAGCAATGCTGATCGATCTGCACCCGCACGTCGAGGAGGCCGGCGATGGCTCCGTGCGCGCCCGCCTGCGCGCCGCCTGGAGACACATCAACGAGACGCCCTCGCTGCGCGCTCTGCTGCTGGTCGAGGCGGTCGCGCTCGTCTTCTCCGAGTCCGCCGGGCCGGTCGAGGTTGCCTACGCGAAGGCCACCCTGCACGCAGGCGACCGCGGCTTCGGGTTGCTTCTTGCCACTTGGGGAGCGGGCGCCGTACTCGGGAGTCTCATCTTTGCGCGCTCGCTCCGACGACCGCTGGGGGCAATGCTGAGCGCCGGCACGCTAGCGGCCGGACTTGCTTATGTCGGCTTTGCTGCCGCGCCATCCCTGGCAATAGCCTGTCTGGCTGCGCTTGTCGGCGGAATTGGCAACGGGATGGAGGTGCCATCGCTGAACAGCATCGTCCAACGTGTAACCCCACAACACCTTCACGGCCGCTTGATGGGAGCAGTGGAATCGCTCGTCGCCGTGTGTATAGCAATTGGCCTACCGCTGGGCGGCGCCTTGGTCGTGCTGAGCTCGCCAAGAGGGGCGTTCCTTGTGCTCGGATTGGTTACGGCGGCCGCCTCGGTTGGTTTGCTGTACGTGTCGCCGAAGAAACTCGAGTCGATAGGCGCGGACCAAGCGGAAAATTCGATGCTGAACAGCGAGACGTTCGCACCGATGAGCACTCCAGCCAAGACATACGTGTCCCAGTCGTTGACCGAGTAGCGGGCTGGCCAACCACCAGCACCGAGCCGGAATTCACGAACCTCAGAAGGGTGGTGCCCCCAGGGCCGACCATTGAGTCGCGCCCTTTAGGACGACAGCAAATCGGCCGTTAAGTACGACAGAGCCGATTATGCCCGCATCGAAGCTCACAAGATATCTATTCTGGGTGGCCGAGATCCTGCTGCTGGCAGCCACGGCCGGAATGGCCGTCTGGCTCTCACGCCCCGAGGAATGGCAGCCGCTGCTGCTTGTCGTGCTCTTACTGGTCTTCGCCCTCATCGGTGAGAGGTTCAGTGTCCAGGTCAGCAACGGTCAGCTAAGTGCCTCAACCGTCGTGATCGTATTGGCCATGGGACTACTCGGGCCGGTACCTGCCGCAGTATGCGCCGTCGCAGGACAGATCGTGACATCTGCGTCGAGACGCCTACCGCCTGCCCAATGGCTAAGCAACCTCGCAGCGCATGCTGTGCCCGCCTTTGCGGGAGGGTTATTGGTGCGTGTCTTCACCAGTCAGGTCCCGGGCGTCAACGGCCATCACCCTGGGCAGAGTGTGATCTTCGGCCTGATCGTGTTCGGCGCTTACATCGTGCTTATTGTGCTTAACCTCTTCATAAACGGGCTAGATCTGCGCCTCGAGGACGGCAACCCATTTCTGCGCCAAATGCGCGACTTCCTCCCGCTGCTACCAGCAGAGCTTGCGGCCGGTGCACTGGCGACAAGCCTTGTAGTTGCTTACGTGAGCGTCGGTATACCGGCCCTGTTCGCTGCGGTCGTGCTGCTCCTGATCTTCCGCCACCTGATGGTCGCGCTGCTCCGTTCTGAGGATCGGGCCGAGCAGCTCCAAGCGCGCTCCAGGCAGCTGGTTGGGCTACAGCTGGGCGTGCTCAGAACGCTTGTGAGGGCACTGGGTATGCGTGACAAGACGGCTGGTCGGCATGCCGCTGCAGCTGCGCTCTACGCAAAGGCACTGGCGATCGAGCTCGGCTGCAGCGAGGAGGAACAGGACATGATCCACGCCGCAGGGCTGCTCCATGAGATCGGGAAGTTCACGTGGCCCGACCGTGTGCTGCATGCCGAGGTCATCCAGGACGACGACCTAGCGCTCGTCAAGAATCATCCCCAAGAGGGGTCGATCCTCGTAGGAGCACTCGATGGCTATGGTCCGGTCGCCGATGCCATCCTCTACCACCGCGAGCGCGTGGATGGCCGCGGCTATCCCGCCGGGCTGATCGGCAAGGAGATACCGCTTGGATCGCGCATCCTCGCGATCTGCTCAACATACGACACGATTACCGCCCCCGATGGCTATCGCTCGCCGATGGCGCCCACTGAAGCGATGGACGAGCTGCGCCATGGCGCTAAGAACGGCCAGTTCGACTCAGAACTCGTAGAGAGCTTCATCGCGCTGCTCGAACGCGAGGGTCCAGCCTTCGCCCAGGACGCCGACTTCGAGACCGAGCTTCAATTTGAGCGACGAGTCAGAGAGATGGCAGAACCGCGCTCGGCGGATTACGTGGCGCACGCGCCACGCTCTGCTAGTGCCCCGTCCCCGTAACCTAGTCCAGATGTGCGGAGCCTCAGACGGCGCGCTCAACAACGAGTGAGGGCGCCTAATTGGGCGCCCTCACTGCTTCTAAGACTTCTTCTATCGACCTTTGGTCATAGTAGCTCCTTCGCCTGGATCCGGACCAGTTGCGGAGGCGTCACTCGTTTGTCTCCATCCACGGAACAACGGCCGCCTTTGAGTAGGTTCGAGGAGAATAGTAGCGAGATTGGACGGAATGTCCAGTATTGCCTTGAGCTCTGCATGTTTGCTTGCAAAAGCAGGGATTTGGCGGCCCTTGGCGCCGAGGTTTGAAGGGGTTTAGCCCGCTTTCTCGACCAAACGTCCACAAAGCTTCGCGGTGCTCAGCTTTCGCGCCCATCTGGCCGAGACATGGAGGGAGCAGCACCCAAGCCCATCCCGAGCGAGAAGGCGAACCCATGACCATCAGCCCCCTCCAGCCCCTCTCAGACCGGCAGCTCGTCTTTACGAGCTCTCAGGCGGCCCGCTACGTCGGGGTCTCCCTCGCCACGATCCGGCGCTGGACCGACGCTGGCCACATCCACTGCTACAGGACGCCAGGCGGCCAGCGACGCTTCTCACGTGACCAGCTCGACGACTTCGTCACCTCGATGCAGAACGCCGGCGAGATCGCCAGCCCGGCAGCCGCGAAGGTCGCCTAAAAAAGACTGTCACGCCCCACTCTGGCGAGCGGCCTTGCCCCGCCCGGCCCGTCAGCTAGCCAGCCGGCCGAACTTCTCGCGCAGCCTGCGGTAGAACGAGGAGCCCGGCAACTGCGCGATCGTCCCCGCGGCGTCCACGAACCGCGCATCGATCGCCTCGCCAGCAGGGATCTCGCACGCCGGACGCCCATCCATGGCCACGTCGAGCGGCTCTCTAGAGCGGTTGTGAATCGTCAGGTGGTCGCGTGGCGCGACCACCAATGTGCGCGCCGCGAGCGAGTGAGGCGCGATGAATGACACCACGAAACCCTCCACCCCCCACGCCATCACGGGCCCCCCGTTGGCGAGGTTGTAACCGGTCGACCCCGCCGGGGTCGCCACCACCAGGCCATCGCAGCGCACGCTTCCAACCTCCTCGCCGTTCAGTGCGTATGCGATCTGTGCCACCCGGCCGCCGACCTTGCGGTGGATCGCCACGTCGTTGACCGCCATCAGGTCACCGCCTCCCGGCGTATCGAACACGATCCCGGGCAGTCGCAGCAACTCGAAGTCTCCGTCCAGCGCGCGACGGATGCCGTCCTCGATGTCCTCAGGCTCAACGGTTGCCAAAAAGCCGATCTCGCCGAAATTGACCGCGAACACCGGCACATCCGTGCCCGCATAGCGCTGCAGCGCCCTCAAGATCGTGCCGTCCCCGCCCAACACCACGCACAGCTCGACCTCGTCTTTTACCGGCACGTTCACCGCGATGCCAGGTTCGGCCGTCAGGCCGTGCTTGCGCGTCTCCTCCTCGTCCATCCGCAGCGTCACCCCAGCCTTCGCCGCCGCCTCGATCAGCGCGCGCAGGGCTGTCACCGTGTCGTCGGGACGGCGGTGCGTGAAGACCGTGATCTCTCTCATGGCTCCACCTTCCGCGCCATCTGCTCGATCTCCTCCATGGTCTCTGCCCCACCGGCTCGGCCGGGCTCGGCCAGCCATACGAACGTCTCTTTGTTGCCCTTCGGTCCCGTCAGCCCCGAGGAGTAATAGGAGAGCACGGCCGCGCCCAGCCCGTGTGCGGCCTGCCCGACGCTCACCAGCGCGGCGCGACGATCGTCCGGGTCGCGCACAACGCCGCGTCCTTTGCTTGCGAGCACGCGACCCACCTCGAACTGGGGCTTGATGAGCGCCATCACGTCATAGGTGCCGGCCATGCACCCGAGCACAGCGGGCAGGACCTTGGCGAGGGAAATGAACGACACGTCGACGCTCGCCAGATCGGGCGTGTACGGCAGCATCGCGACGGTCATGGAGCGCGCGTTGGTGCGCTCCATGACACTCACGCGCGGATCGTTGCGCAGACCCCAGTCGAGCTGCCCGTAGCCGACATCCACCGCCACCACGCTCCTCGCGCCGTGGCGCAGCAGGCAGTCCGTGAACCCTCCGGTCGAAGCGCCGACGTCCAGCGCCCGCCTGTCGCTCACGTGCATGCCCGACGCAGCGAGCGCATTCTCCAGCTTGATCCCGCCGCGCGAAACATACGCTGGCGGGTCTCTGTGATCAACATCACACATAAGTTCGGGCACTCTGGGCAACATAGTGAACGACCCGAAACACAGCAGCACCCTCCTCCCCGAAACGGCCCGCTTCCCCAGCGGGCCGTTTCATTTAACCGGCGCCTCCGGGACCTATTTCCTATGCGCCCACGGTCGCAGAGTGACGATCGAGGATCGCCGCCTCGATCCGCTCGGCGATGCGCTTGCCCGTGTAGCCGACCTCCTCGTGCAGCAGCGCCGGCTTGCCATGCGTCACATACCTGTCAGGCAGCCCCACGCGGAGAATGCGCGGCGTCGCTCCAGCGTCGTTGAGGGTCTCCCACACGGCACTGCCGAACCCGCCCGCGAGCACGCCCTCCTCGACCGTCACGAGCAGGTCGTGCTCGGCCGCCAGCTGCGCCAGCAACCCCGCATCGATCGGCTTGGCAAAGCGCGCGTCGGCGACCGTCACGTCGATTGCGCTCGTGCTCAGCTCCTCGGCGGCCTCCAGCGCCTTGCCCACGCCGCTGCCATACCCGATCAGCGCCACCCGGCGGCCAGCCGCCGCGCTCGCGCCGCCTTCGCGCAGGATCTCGCCCGTGCCGATCTGGAGCGCGCGCGGTTGGCTCGGTAGCTGCACGCCCGTACCCTCTCCGCGCGGGTAGCGCAGCGCGATCGGGCCATCGTCGTACTCCAGGGCCGTGCGCAGCATGTGCACGAGCATCGCCTCGTCGCGCGGCGCCATCAGCACGATGTTTGGCAGGCAGCGCAGGTAGGCGATGTCGAAAGCCCCGTGATGGGTTGGCCCGTCGTCTCCGACGAGCCCAGCGCGATCCATCGCGAACACGACGTTTAGCCGCTGCAGGCACACGTCGTGCACGATCTGGTCATAGGCGCGCTGCAGGAACGTCGAGTAGATCGCCGCCACCGGCTTACACCCCTGCAGCGCCAGCCCAGCCGCGAACAGGATCGCCTGCTGCTCAGCGATCCCGACGTCGAAGTAGCGATCCGGCAGCGCCTTCTGGAGGATGCTCAGCCCGGTGCCGGAGTT
Source organism: uncultured Solirubrobacterales bacterium (assembly GCA_963817605.1). GTDB lineage: Bacteria > Actinomycetota > Thermoleophilia > Solirubrobacterales > Solirubrobacteraceae > Palsa-744. The sequence continues at coordinate 22,455 of CAWFOV010000003.1, forward strand.
CATCGCGGCCGTGATCCCGACCACCCGCTCGTCGCGTTCGCATTCGCGCACGAGCGCCTCCCCGAACACCTGGGTGTATTGGAGCCCACCACCCACCCCCGCCGGCGCCGCGGTCTTCGTCCGGGCATTACGTGAGGCGGCCGGCGCCGGCCGAGGGTTGGTCTCCATGCCGTTGAGGATCGACTTCGGCTTGGCCGCGTGCCACTTCTCCATGCCCTCGAGGCCGCCGTCCTCGGCCGGTGCGAAGCCCTTGCCCTTGACTGTCGCGATGTGCACCACCACGGGCCGTTCCGCGGCCAGCGCCTCGCGCAACGCCTCGCGCAACGCGCGCACATCGTGGCCGTCCACTACGCCCATATAGGCCCAGTTGAGCTCCTCCCACCACAAACCCGGCGCCCAGAACGCCTTGATCGACTCCTTCAGTTGCGGGCCGATCCGCTCGAATGCAGCGCCGATCCCACCTGGAAGGCGCGTCAAGCCACCCTCGACGCCCTCACGCGCATGCCACAGCTTGGGGTTTAGCCGTACGCGGTTGAAGTATCTGGATAGCGCTCCCACGTTTGGCGCGATCGACATGCCGTTGTCGTTCAAAACCACCACGATCGGGGTGCCGAGGCCGCCTGCCTGACCGATCGCCTCGAAGGCCACCCCCCCGGTCATCGCGCCATCGCCGATCACGGCGACGACATTGCCGTTGTCTGATTGGGAAGGATCGGATCCCCGCCCACCCCGGCTCGCCCTTGGCCGGCTGCGCCACCCTCGTAGCGCCCCGCACTGCCCTGGCGCATGCCCTCCTTGATGCCAACCGCATACCCGATCGAGGTCGAGGCGTGCCCGGCGCCCATGATGTCGTGGGGGGACTCCTCGATCGAACAGAATGGGGCCAGTCCCTCGTACTGGCGAATCGTGCTCAGCCGCTCGCGCCGGCCCGTAAGGATCTTGTGCGGATAGGCCTGGTGTCCGACATCCCAGAGGATCTTGTCCTTAGGCGACTCGAGCACCGAGTGCAGCGCGACCGCCAGCTCGCAGGTGCCGAGGTTCGCGCCGAAGTGTCCGCCAATCTCTCCGACGGTCTCGATGATGTGCTCGCGCACCTCCTGAGCCAATTCAGCCAACTGCGCCTCAGACAGTCCGTGCAGGTCCTTGGGACCGTCGATGCGCTCCAGGAGGCGTGTTCGTGGCGCTTGCTTATTTGTACTCATGAAGTGCGGGTGTAGATGAAGTCTGTGATCTGCTCGAGCTCGCTGGTCGCGTTAGGTGGGCCGGTGCCGATGCCAGCCCCGGCGAGCGCTTCCCGCGCCATCCGGTGGGATTCCGACGCCAGCTCCCTGGCCCGATCGATTCCGAACTCACTCACATATGTGCGCTTGCCGTGACGCTCATCGCTGCCTCGAGGCTTACCGAGTGCATCGTCGGTGCCTGTCACGTCGAGGATGTCATCAACGATCTGGAACAACACACCCAGCTCAGCTGCAAAACGGCGAAACTGGATTGTCGCAGGTCCATCCGAAATCCCTCCCAACAGTAGTACGCACAGCACCGAAGCTCCGATCAAACGGCCCGTCTTCAGCTCGTGCAAGCGCCGCAGCGCCTCTGCACCGCTCGGCGTACGCGGGTTCACGTCCGCATACTGGCCGCCGACCATGCCGCTCACACCGGTCGCCGCCGCCAGCTCGGCAGCGGCCATTAGCACCCGCTCCGGCGGCGAGCGCCGGTTGCTCAGCAGGTGGTGGAAGGCCTCCGCATACAGCCCGTCACCGGCGAGAATCGCCACATCCTCGCCGAACTTCACATGGCAGGTGGGCGCCCCGCGGCGCAGCGCGTCGTCATCCATAGCCGGCAAATCGTCATGGATCAGCGAGTACGTATGGATCAGCTCGATCGCGCCCGCGAGCGGCAGCACCTCGCACTGCTCCAGTCCGATCGCACGAGCGCTCGCCAGCGCAAGCACTGGGCGGATGCGCTTACCACCGGCCAGCAGCGAGTAGCGCATCGCCTCCTCCAGTCCCGCCGTCAGCGCCTCCCCGGAAAAACGCATCGCCTCCAGATAGCGCTCGACCTCCTCGCGCAGGTGCTCAGGATAAGCGCCGGTGCTCACAACCTCGCCGGCCGGGCTACAGCAGGGAGTCCTGGCCGGGCGCCGGCGTAAAGCCTTCCGCCGACCGGAGACCGGCCAGCGCCAGCTGCTCGAGCTCCGCCGCGGCCTGTGTCGCCAGCGCGGCGCAATCCTCGACCATCGTCGCCGCAGCATCGGAGGAGAGCTCACCCGAGCGCAACTGCTCCGCGGCGCGCTCCAGCTGCGCGATCAGATTGTCCAAGTGCCCGGCACCGCTCATGATGCTCTGCTCAATGTTGTGATCATGGGATCTGCGGAGCATTCTCTCGCAGCTCGCGCAAAACTGCGGCCAGCACCCCGTTCACGAACGCCGGGGCCTCGCTCCCACAGAACGTCTTCGCGCTCTGCACCGCTTCCTCGATCGCCCCCTCCGCCGGGATCGGCTCCTCGCCCGGGGCCACGTCGGGATGCAGCATCTCGATCAGCGCTACGCGCATTATGCTGCGCTCGAGCGGCTGGATCCGTTGCACAGACCAGCCGTGCGCATGGCGGTCGATCACCTGGTCGAGCTCGTCTGCACGGTCAGCTGCCGCATACGCGAGCGCACGAGCAAACACCGAGGCGTTCGGCCCAAGCGTCTCCAGCAGCGGCCGGCCAGTCAGGTCGTGCTGATAAAGCGCCACCACCGCAGCCCTCCGCTGGTCAGAGCGCCGCACCGCACAACCTCATGCGCGCGAGACATATTCGCCCGAGCGCGTGTCCACGCGGATACGCTCGCCCACCTCGACGAACAGCGGGACCTGGATGCTCGCGCCAGTCTCCAGCGTCGCCGGCTTCGTGCCGCCCGCTGACACGCTGTCGCCGCGCAGCCCTGGGCCGGCCTGCGTGACCTCCAGGTCCACCCCACTCGGCAATTGCACATCGGCTGGCTCGTCGTCGATGAACAGCACGTCCACCTCGCTGCTCGGCTTTGTCCAACGCAACGCCTCGGCCACCGTGCTCTGTGCGACGGCGATCTGCTCGAAGGACTCCGTGTCCATGAAGTGCGCGTCGGTCCCGTCCGCGTAAAGAAACTGCATCTTCCTCGACTCTGTCCTGACCGAGCGGAACTTCTCGCCCGCCCTAAATGTCCGGTCGATCACGTTGCCGTCCGCCGCCCGTCTCAGCTTCGTCCTCACGAACGCGCCGCCCTTGCCGGGCTTGACGTGCTGGAAGTCGAGGATCTTGAAGACGGTCCCGTTGACATCGATATGAGAGCCGTTCTTGAATTGGTTTGTGCTGACCACGACATCGCAGGGTAGCGGTCGCCGCAGGCCGTGGCGTTTGTGCCTGCCTGAGGCTCAAGCCGCGCGTACAGGGCGCCGATGCCCTCTTATGAGGCGACTTGGGCGCGAAAATGCCTTGTGCGCGTTCGTGGCGGGCGCAGGCAGCGCGACGATGGCGTGGCTAGGCCTCTACGGCTTCGCCTGGAACGACTATGACACCGAGGCGCGGCCAGCCTTCGACGCGCTCGTGCATGGCCACGTGCTCGACTTCTTGCGCCTCGCGCCCGCCTACGGCGGTTCGCTCGTGGAGCGCGCGCCGTTCGCGCTCGCTCCCCACCTGTGGGGCGGTGGTCAGCTCGCCGTGTACCGGATGGTGGCGCTGCCCTGCTTGCTTGCTGTTGCCGCACTTGGCGTGTGGCTGTGTGCGCAGATGAGGATGAAGTGCCCACCCACCCAACCAGTGCTTTGGCGGGCAGTGGCGCTGGGTGTATGCGTGGCCAATCCGCTGACGCAGCGTGCACTCGAAATCGGTCATCCGGAGGAGCTACTCGGCGGCGCTCTGTGCGTGGCCGCCGTGCTGCTCGCGGCGCGTGAGCGTCCACTGTGGGCCGGTGTAGCTCTCGGCTTGGCGATCGCCAACAAGGAGTGGGCCCTGCTCGCTGCCGGGCCCGTCTTGCTGGCGCTCCCCGCCAGGCGGAGACTGCCATGCCTGGCGAGCGCTGGGGCGGTCGCCAGCGCCGTGCTGGCGCCACTGGCGCTCGTCTCCTCGGGCGGCTTCGTCGCCAGCGCCCGCGTGGCTGCCGCACCACCCGCGGTGATCTTCCAGCCGTGGCAGGCGTTTTGGTTCCTCGGCCACCACGGCGCTCTCGTGCACGGCCTGTTTGGTGCGCCGAAGCCCGGCTACCGCACCGGGCCCGCCTGGGCAAGCTCGGTTAGTCACCCACTCATCATTGCCCTCGGCGTCGTACTGACCGTGGCGCTGTGGTTGCAACGACGCCGCCACGCCAACGCTGTGCTCAGAGAACCGGACGCGCTGCTGGCACTCGCGCTGCTGCTTCTGCTGCGCTGTGTGCTTGACAGTTGGGACACTTCCTACTACCTGCTGCCGTTCGTCTTCGCCCTGCTCACCTGGGAGGTCAGCGGCCCATCCCGGCGCCCACCGGTGCTGGCACTGTCTAGCACCGTACTGATGTGGATCAGCTGCCAGTGGCTGCCCGAACACGGGGCCTCCCCCGACATCCAAGCGGCTTTCTTCCTAGCCTGGTCACTACCACTCGCGGGCACCCTTGGGTTGTGGCTGTACGCGCCCGGACTGCGCTCGCGACTCTCACGAACTCCTCATGAGACGACGGTGAGCTCCTTGCCCAGAGCGGCGTCAGGACCTCCTGACCGTCCGCGGTCACGACGACGAGGTCCTCGATGCGCACGCCGAGCCGCCCGGGCAGGTAGACGCCGGGCTCGACCGTGACGACGTTCCCGACCTGCAGCGGATCCTCGCTCGCCAGTGCGCGACAGGCGCGGGCCCTCGTGGATCTCGAGGCCGACGCCGTGGCCGAGACCGTGGCCGAAGTGCTCGCCCTCCCCGGCTGCGCTCGATCAGCTCGCGTGCGACGGCGTCGAGCTCGTGACCGTTGGCCCCGCGCTGGACGGCGGCGAGCGCCTGTTCTTGGGCCGAGCGGACGAGCTCGTAGATCTCGCGTGCCCGCGCGGAGATCCGCTCGCCGGTGGCGTACGTGCGCGTGCAGTCAGAGCAGTAGCCCTCGTGCAGGGCGCCCCAGTCGATCGTCACGAGCACGTCGCTGCGGATCTCACGGCGCGGGGCTCGGCGTGCGGCAGCGCGCCGTGCGCGCCGGCGGCGACGATCGAGGGGAAGCTCGGGCCCTCGGCGCCGAGACGGCGCATGCGCAGCTCCAGCTCGATCGCGACCTCGCGCTCGGTGCGGCCGACGACGCCGGCTTCGAGTACGTCCCGCGCAACGCCTCGTCGGCGAGCTCGGGTCGGCCGCGCGGATGCGGGCGATCTCCTCAGGCATCCTTGACCGCACGCATGCGCTCGACCGCGCCGGCGCAGGGGACGAGCTCCCATCCGCGCCGAGCAGCTCGCGCAGGCGCGCGTGCTGCTTGACGGTGAGGCTCGCGTCGTCGAAGCCCAGGCGCCCGCCGCCCCCGCTCGATGCGGGAGCACGCTCGGCGACGGCGCTCGAGCAGCTCGCCCGCGACGATCTCGCGCTCAAACGTCGTCCGGCACCTGCGCGGCCGACTGGGTGGCGTAGCGAAAGTCGGTGAGGAAGCGGTGGCGCGGCGGGCCTTGCTCGGCGAGGATCAGCGCGAGCCCGTTGCTGCCGGTGAAGCCGGTCAGGTAGCGCACGTTGACGGGCGTGCCGACGAGCAGCACATCGACCTCGCGCTCACTAGCGCCGCCGCGAGGCGCTGCAAGCGCTCGCCGGCGCGCCGGCACTTTGCCGGCGCCGTCCATCGGGCGAGCACAGGCTCCCTGCGAGGTCGATTCACGTGCCGGCCTCTGCAGCTCCTCGCGCAGACGCGCGAGCGCGAGCCGGTAGCCCTCGGGGCCCATGCCGGAGTATGTCGCGAGGCAGAGATCGCCGATCACCGACAGCCGCCGCCAGGGCTCGCGCGCCTGGACATCGGAGAGGTGCACCTCGACCGCCGTGCAGCCCGGTCAGCTCCAGCGCGTCGTGGATCGAGTACGCGTAGTGCGTCCACGAGCCGGGGTTGAGGATCACGCCGTCGACCTGGCCGCGCAGCGCGTGCAGGCGCTCGACGTACTCGGACTCGGCGTTGGTCTGGAAGAAGCTCGCCTGCAGGCCCAGCTCCGTGGCCCACGCGGCGATCTGCGCATCCAGGTCGGCGAGCGTGAGGGTGCCGTAGTGCAGGGGGTCGCGCTCGCCGAGCAGGTTGAGGTTGACGCCGTGCAGCACCTCGATGCGAAAGCGCGCCGTCATCTGAGCGAGAGCCTAGTGCAGACCGAATCGCGACCTTTTCGGACGGCGAGCGCGCACCCGATCGCGGGCGGCTCGAGTCGTGGTTAGATCTCGATCGGGCGGCGCCATCAGCTCAACTCGGCGACGGCGCCGCGCAGGTCGCGTCGGCGACCTCACAGCCGTGCGGACCTCGCCGGGCGCTTGGAGCGAGCACGAACGGGACGCGCGCGCCGAGGCGCTTCTTGTCGCGCGCGGTCGGCCGCACGATCTGCTCGACATCGAGGGGACATCTCCGAGCGTCACGGGCAGCCCGCGGGCGAGCAGCAGCTCGCGCACCTGCGCGCGCAGGTCGCTCGGCCCGGAGAGGCGCAGCGCGGCGAGCAGCCCGAGGCCGACGGCCTCGCCGTGGCGGTAGCGGGCGTAGCCGGTCGCGGTCTCGATCGCGTGCCCGACGGTGTGGCCGAGGTTGAGCACCTGGCGGCGCCGGCGTCGCGCTCGTCCTCGGCGACGACCGCGAGCTTGGTGCGCGGCGCAGTCGAGGATCGTGCGCTCGTCCACCTCGCAGCCGGTCGTCGCGCGACGCGCTCCCACAGCTCACCGCCGGCGATCAGCGCGGTCTTCAGCACCTCGACCCAGCCCGCGGCGAGCTCCGCCGCGGGCAGCGTCGCGAGCATGGTCGGGGTCGACGAGCACGCCCGCGGGCTGGTGGTAGGCGCCGACGTAGTTCTTCGCCTGCCGGCAGGTCGACGCCGGTCTTGCCGCCGTAGGCGGAGTCGACCTGCGCGACGAGCGTCGTGGGCACCTGCACGACGGGCACGCCGCGCTGGTAGGTGGCGGCGCAGAAGCCCGCGAGGTCGCCGACCACGCCGCCGCCGAGCGCGACCACGTGGTCGGCGCGGGTCATGCCGGCTCGCCACGAGCTCGCGTCCACACGCGCTCGGCGCTCGCGAGCGTCTTGTGTCGACTCGCCCGGCGGGAATCGCGATGGTCTGCGCCAGCCTCGCCCAGTCGCTCCCCGTACAGAGCCGCAGACGGTCTCGTCGCTGACGCAGAAGGCACGCGAGCGCGAGCGCTCGAAAGGCCAGATCGCGCTAGCCGAGCCCGGTCGCCGGCGCGCAGCAGGCCGCGCCCGACCAGCACCGGGTACTCGCCGGAGGCCGACTCGGCCCACAGGAGCTGGGCGTCGGCGAGCTGCTTCATACATCCCGCGCCGCTCGGCGTGCAGCGCCACGAAGGCCTCGCGGTCGCGCGCCAGTGGGCGCTCGGCGGCGTGGCGCAGCACATGTACGCGCTCCCACGCGACGTCCGGCTCGACGTCGAGGAGCGCGGTCGTGTGGCGCTGCCAGCGCCGTCGCGCACCCGTCCGGAGAGGACGCTGCCGCCGCCGAGCGCGATCACATCGCGGGCGCCGGCGCTCTCCAGCAGCTCGCACACGAGCTCCTCCTCCGCCGCGCGAAACGCCTGCTCTCCGTGAAGCTCGAACTCGCGGGCGACCGAGTGCCCGAAGCGCTCCTCCAGCAGCGCGTCGCCGTCGATCGGCGCGCGCCCGCGCCGCGCGGCCAGTGCGGACGGCGAGCGTCGACTTGCCGGCGCCCATGAAGCCGATCAGGACGAGCGCCACCCGATCCGTCTCGCTCGTAGGCGCGCAACGCGCTTGCCGAGCACGTCGTCGATGTGATCGCCGCCGAACTTCTGCCGGTAGGCGTCGGCGAGCACGAGCGCGACCATCGCCTCGCCGACCACGCCGGCGGCCGGCACGGTGCAGGAGTCGGTGCGCTCGCGCAGCGCCTGCGCGGGCTCGTGCGTCTCGGTGTCGACCGAGCGCAAGCGGCTTGGTGAGCGTCGGCAGGGGCTTCATCGCGCCGCGCACGATCAGCGGCTCGCCGTTGGTCATGCCGCCCTCCAGGCCGCCGGCGCGGTTGGTCTCGCGGTAGTAGCCGCGCTCGGGCGTGATAGAAGATCTCGTCGTGCGCCTGCGAGCCGGGGAGGCCGGCCACCGCGAAGCCGTCGCCGATCGAGACGCCCTTGAGCGCCTGGATCGAGCAGATCGCCATCGCCAGGCGCCCGTCGAGGCGCTCCTCCCAGGAGATGTGCGAGCCGAGCCCGGGCAGCAGGCCGAACGCCTGCACCTCGAAGACGCCGCCGAGCGACTCGTTCGCCTTGCGCAGCCTGTCGATCTCGCGCGACCATCGCCTTGCGTGGCCTCCGGGTCGAGGCAGCGCACGGGCGAGCCGTCGACGGCGGCGAAGTCCGCGACGCGCCAGCGGCCGCGGCGCGGCACGGGCGCGTGCACGGAGGCGATCTGGATCACGTGCGAGCGCACCGTCGACGCCGAGCGACGCGCAGGAACGCCTTGCACAATCCGCCGCCGGCGACGCGCGCGGCCGTCTCGCGGGCGGAGGCCCGCTCGAGGATGTTGCGCACGTCCGACTGCTTGTACTTCTGCGCGCCGACGAGGTCGGCGTGGCCGGGCCGCGGCAGGTGGACCTCGTGCGACGGTGGCTCCGATACCGGCCACGGGCTCATGCGCTCCTCCCAGTTGGCGTAGTCGCGGTTTGCGACCTGCAGCGCGATCGGACCGCCGAGCGTGCGCCCGTGACGAACGCCGGCCGTGACCTCGGCCGCGTCGCGCTCGATCTTCATGCGCCCGCCGCGACCGTGGCCGAGCTGGCGGCGCGCCATGTCGGCGTTGAGCTCCTCCGGGCGCAGCTGCAGGCCCGCGGGCAGGCCCTCGACGATGCAGGTCAGGCCGGGGCCGTGCGACTCGCCGGCGGTGATCAGACGGAGCGTCATGTCCGCCCTAGCTTATTTGCTGGAGGCTCAGCGCCGGTGGCGGCGGGCGGTATGAGCGCGAGCCCCGTGAGCGCGGGCAGCGAATGGCCGAATGGCCGGCGAACACGAGCCCGCCCTTGTACGGCGAGTAGTGCAGCTCGGTCAGGCGGGAACGCCTGACGCGGCGCAGCAGTTCGCGTCCGGCCCGCGACTGCACGCGGTGGGAGCGCTGGGCCGCGGCCGCGGAGGCTTTGCTCGTGGTGATGCTCACGAGCTTCAGTTCGTAGATGATCGTCTGGCCGGTCGGCGGCAGGTACTTCGAGCTGCTCCACCTGCCCGGCCGCAGGTCGATCGCCTGGCACTGCGTAGGCGCTCGGCAGGCATGTCGGCGTTGCCGTGCAGGATCGCTTCGCCGACGAGCGTGAAGGTCACGCTCTTGCCGCCGCTGGTGACGCCCATGAAGCACGACGAGCGGCGGTGGCGGAGGGCAGCGGTTCGTCAGGCGCTGATGTTCTCGTAGGCGTCAGCGCTCGAGCTCGAGGCGTGCCTTCGGCGACGGGGGACGACGCCGAACAGGGCGATCGACGTGGTAGCGGCGTGACGGCTTGGGCTTCGCGGGCGCGGTCGGTGTGGGCGCGGGTGTGGGAGTCGCGCCGCCGGCGCTCGACGTGGACGTTTTCGACCCCGAGGAGCTCGTGCCGGAGGAGCCGGCGGACGACGATGAGGAGGTCGTGGCCGACTTGGCGCTCGTGGCCGACGCCTGCTTCGCCGCGGGCAGCGGCGTGAACGGGTTGTGGGCGACACCGTGATGCTGCTTGGACGCGCCTTCGGTCGTCTCCGAGATCGGCCTGGTTGGGGTTCGCGGGCGCCTGCGTGACGGCGACGGCGCCGACCGACGCCGAGGCGCCGCCGGGCACGGACGCGGGACAGGAGTCGGCGCGGACGCGGAGCCGCCGCCGAGCACGGCGTAGGCGCACCGCAGCCAGGAGCGACGACGCCGAGCACGATCAGGAACGGCAGCAGGCGCCTGCCGAGCAGGTCCTCCTGCAAGGAGGTGAAGAAGTCGTTCATGGCGTTCATCGTGCTGCTCACGATCGACGGCGGGGGTGAGCCGGGCTCGCGGGGCCGAGGCCGGCGGTCGTGCTGCGCGCCGGCCGGGGACGTCGCGGTCGCGCCGCCGCGGCCTGGCCGGCGGGGAGCACGTAGGCGGTCGCGGTGATCGTGCCGGTGAGCTGTTCAGCGCTGCGGCTGTGCCGGCGCCGCGGCGACCGTGCCCGGGGTCAGCTTGACGCTCTGGATCGTGAGCAGGCGACCGCTGACCTGCAGGCTGCCGGAGCTCGTGCGCAGGGTGAAGCGGTTGAGCTGCTGGAAGAGGTGGTAGAGGTCGACGAAGCTGCCGTTGAACACGAACGTGAACGGCATCTGCGCTGAAACCCGCGGAAGCCGTGCCGCGGCGGCCGCGGCCGAGCGCTCCCGGAGCCGGCCGGCGCTGCCGGCCGGCGCGGTGATCGAGGTGAATTCGACCTGCTTCTCGTTCGACGCCCGGGCCAGCTGGTAGATCAGCGAGGGCACTTCCTGGCTGGCGGGCACGGCTTTGCCGAGGCTCACGAACGATGCGTACGCCGCCGGGTAGCGGGCCTCCGCGCTGCGGGCGGCGTTCACCTGGCTTTCGGCGGCTGGTCAGCTGCGCCTGCGCGGTGCTGACTTCGGCGGCGAGCTTGGACGCCTGTTCGCGCTCGGGAGCGACGCACCAGGAGCCACGCGGCGGCGAGCACGGCGAGCGCGGCGAGCACCATGATGACGATGCGATCGCGACCGGTCATCGGGTGCCTCCAGTCGATGTCGTGGAGCGATGCGCCGTCGCAGGCCGTCGCTCGCGGGGTTGGCGAGGCTCGTCGCGGAAGCGGTCGGCAGCGGATCGAAGGTGATCTGCATCGTGAAGACGTGGGGCCGGTGCAGAGCGCCGCTGCGCACCACTGCCGCCGGCGGCGGTCTTGGCGGACTGGGTGGAGCTCTGCAGCGTCACTTCGTTGACGCCGTCGATCAGGCGCAGCCGCGTGAGCGTCAGCGCGACCTCGGCCTGGCTCGTGGCGCAGCCGGTGAGCGTGAAGGTCGGGACGCTGCCGGGCGGGGTCGCCGAGGTGGCGCTCGAACCGTCGTGGCAGCTGCGGCGGTGGAGCTCGCGCCCGCCGCGCCCGAGGTACTCGCGGCCGGCTCGTCGCGCGGTCGTCGCGGAGGCGGCTTTGCTCGCGCCCGCGGCCGTGCGGCGCCGGCCGTAGGAGCCCGTGCTCGCGCCGATCGTGCCCGTCAGGGAGGTGAGCGAGACCCGTCCGGGGGGCAGTACGCGGCCGAGCTCGTGGAAGGCGTGTGCCCAGTCGAAGCGCGAGTCGACGAGCTGGTCGACGGCTTGGACGCGCTGTTCGCGCATCGCCATGAAGCTGTGTAGGGAGCGAGCTTGGCGGCCCGCGCCTGCGCCTGCTGCGCCTGCACGTTCAGCGGGCGACTTCCTCGTGGCGGCTGGAGATCTGATGGTTGGCGCGGCCGTAGAGCAGCGCGAGGACCGCCAGCACGCCGAGCAGGCCGAGCACGACGAACACGCCGCCGCCGGAGCGTGCCGGTGCGGATGCTGAAGCGCCGCCGCGTTCGTCGGCCGGGATCAGGTTGAAGGCCCTCATTGGGGCGCCTCCTCGACCGACAGGCCGGCGGCGATCGCCAGGCGATGCGCGGAGACCCCGCCGAGCTCCTGCTCGTCCAGATGCACGGACTCGCGCTCCACCTGGACGCCCAGCTGCTCCTGGAGCGAATCGGCGAAGCCGGGGAGATCGAGCGCGGAGCCGCTCGAGCACGATAAGCGCGACCTCGCCCCCGCCCTCCTGGGAGCGGTGGAAGTCGAGCGAGTTGCGCACCTCGCCGGCGATCTCGCGGATGCCGTTGTCGAGCACGGTCCGCACATCGGCGTTGGGCACAACCTGCAGATCGGCGTCGGGCCTCGGAGGAGTCTCCTGCGCGGGTGCGGCGGCCGGCGTCGGCGGCTGCGCCACGGCTGCCATCTCGGCAAAGCTCATGTCCCGCTCGCGCGCGTCGTGATCCTCCGCGCTAGCGGGCGCCTCCCGTCGCGGCAACCTGCTCGCCGCGGCAACCTCCTCGCCGGCGGGCGCCTCGGGCTCAACCACCGGCGTCTCGGGGACGGGGTCCGGGACGATCGCGTCTGGGGCGGTCGCGGCAGTCAGGTCGATCGACGAGATCAGCGCACGGGCCTCGACCAGGGGGATCGAGCGGCGCTCGGCGAGCTCGCTCGCCATCGCCTCGATGCCGCCCCCGACCACGCGGGTGAAGCGACAGATCGTCCCCTCGGCGATCGCCATGTTCGTCAGCCCGTCGACGTTCAGGTACAGGACGCGACCGTCGTGCTCGGGGTCGGGGCGGTAGAGCGAGCGGATCAGCGCGAAGGCGGACAGGTCGACGCCCTCCGGGCGCAGGCCGGCGTCGCGCACCGCGGCGAGCAGGCGCTGGACCATGTCGCGCTGGGCGGCCACGAGCACGACCCGCTGGCGGGGACCGGCCGGCGTGTCGTGGACGCCGAGCGGGTGGAAGTCGAGCACGGCGTTGCTCAGCGGCATCGGCACCTGGTCCTGGGCTTGGAAGCGCACCGCCGCGGCGAGGTCCTTGCGGTCGGTGACCGGGGGCAGCTCGAGCGTGCGCAGCACCGTGCGCTGGTTGGCGACGCCGAGGCGCACGCGCCTGCTCAGGCGGCCGTCCGAAGAGGTCGCGCAGCGTCTCTGCGAGCACGCCCTCGTCGAGCACCTCGCCCTCGCGGACGGTGTCGGCGGGCAGCGGCGCGCCGACCGCGTGCTTGACGACGATCGAGCCGTTCACGCGCGCCTGCACGGCGGCGACGTGGCCGGGCTGGATGTCCAGGCCGACGATGTCGGCGCCGGAGCGGCGGCCGAGGTTGAGGTTGAAGCGAATGGGATTTGGTAGGAGGGCATTGGAGATATGGCGGGCCAGAGCGGAAGAGAGGGCGATCGCCCGCAGGGGTCCTATCGGCGCGAGGCGCCGACGCTTTAGTGTGCAGGAAGTGGTGCACGTAGTGACTGCACAGATCGATCAGGGGCTGCCCGACGAATACGGCCACGAGCGCGCCCAGCGCGAGGAAGGGACCGAACGGGATCGCCGTCTTGCGTCCCTCGGCCGGCACCCTTGCGAGCGATCACGACGGCGCCGACGAGTCACGCCGGAGAGCAGCGCGATCAGGATCGCCGGGGCGACGGCGCGCCCGAGGAACAGGCCCATCACGGCCGCGAGCTTGACGTCGCCCATGCCCATGCCGCCCGGATAGGCGAGCGCCGCGATCAGCAGGAAGCCGCCGGCGGCGGCGCCCGCGATCAGTCGCTCGGGCTCGCCGGCCGGGTCGAGCGCGGTGCCGAGCACGAGCGCGAGCACGGCGCCGAGCACGGTGATCCGGTTGGGGATGATCCGGTGCTCGAGGTCGATCAGCGCGGCGGGCACGACGATCAGGATCAGCGCGATGCTCGAGCGCGATCCCGGCTGCGGAGTGGTGCGCGAGCACAGCGCCGACGCACAGGGCCGCGGTGACCGCCTCGACGAGCGGGTAGCGCGGGGAGATCGGCTCAGAGCAGCTACGACAGCGGCCGCGCAGCAAGAGCCAAGAGAGGATCGGGATGTTGTCGTAGGGCTTGACCGGCGTATCGCAGCTTGGGGCAGTGCGAGGCCGGGGCGACCAGCGACTCGTGGCGGGGCAGGCGGTAGGCGACGACGTTCAGGAACGAGCCGAAGATCGCGCCGAGGACTCCGGCGAAGGTGATGGCCTCCATGGAGCAGTGATCGACCGTCCTGTAGCGGCACTTGAGCGCCGCCACGCAAGGATCGGCCGACCGCCCTACCAGCTGCCTGTCGGGCAACCACCAGTGCTGTTACCGGCTTTGACCGTACAGGTGCGGCTTACCACTCCACCCGCGTTCGCGATGGAGAACGTGTCACCGTTGGTCGAAGTTGCGGTAACCGTGTAGCCAGTTGCCGAGACTCCAGAAACCCCACCGGGATCCACGATGTAGGCGTTGCTGCTACCTGCGTTGAGCTGGATCGACGGCTCAGCTTTGTTCAATTCGTTTAGCCGTCAGGCCCACATATTCGCCGTTGTGGTCGGTCGCATATGTCGCGGCCACGGTCTGAGCCGTACGCGCGAGCTCCTTCGCTGACGCGTCACTGGCCTTGCTCTTCTGGTTCAGGAACGACGGAATCGCGATCGCGGCCAGGATGCCGATGATCAGGATAACCACCAGAAGCTCGATAAGGGTAAAACCACCCTCATCTTCGAGCGCTGGCGCAGTCGATACAACATGTTTGATCCTCCTAGGATCCGATTACAGGGCGCCAGCCCCGGCTCGTCGCCATCTCGATGGCAACTCGGGCCCCGTAAAGGACCGTTGGCTTTGACTTGTCGTCCACTGGACGTCTGCCTGGTGCCGTAAAACTGGCTGAGGACAACATCGGTCACACAGTCACTTACCTTTACAGGCCAGCGTCTCGTAGAACGCATTGGCTCCTCGGGCGCGAAAGACGAGTCAGCGCTCTTAACGCAACAAGGGGGGCGGCCTAGAGGCCGCCTCGCTTGTTGCTGTACCATCAATCATCCGAAGCATGACGCTTCGGATGCGACAACTACCAGCTGGCTGTCGGGCAGCCACCAGTGCTGTTTCCGGCTTTGACCGTACAGGTCGGCTTACGACTCCACCCGCGTTCGAATGGTGAATGTGTCACCGTTGGTCGCAGTCGCGGTAACCGTGTATTCAGTTGCCGTGATCCAGAAACCCGCCGGGATCCACGACGTAGGCGTTGTTACCACCCGCGCCGAGCTGGATCGACGGCTCAACTTCGTTCAGTTTTTTAGCCGTCACGGCCCACGTATTCGCCGTTGTGGTCGGTCGCAAACGTCTCCGCCGTTGTCTGGGCTGTACGAGCCAGCTCCTTCGCCGAGGCGTCGTTCGCCTTGCCCTTCTGGTTCAGGAACGACGGAATCGCGATCGCGGCCAGAATGCCGATGATCAGGATGACGACCAGAAGCTCGATGAGGGTAAAACCACCCTCATCCGTCGCGCGCTGGCGCAGTCGATACAACATGTTGATCCTCCTAGGATCCGATTACATGGCGCCAGCCCCTGGTTCCACCGCCTCAAATGGCGATACGTCCCCCTTGCGAGAGCCGCCGGCTTTGCGACACACCCACTACAGGCGTTTGCCTTGGCGCCTTGGCACTGGCTTTGTCAGACCCTGCATCGGCCTGCGCGCGCACGAACTTAATCGCTGCATAAGCACCTGGACACATGGCCACCTGCGGGCCTACCGGGCCGTGGGGCTCAGGTGCGGGCGGCGACTACGCCGCGGGCGGAGGACCGCCTCGCGACGCGCCCCCGGCTCACGCCGTCCCCGTCGAGCCACTTGGCCTGCGCGTCGATGCCGGTCAGGCGCACGCCGCCGCCGCGCACCAGGGGCAGGGGACCGTGCTCGGCTCACCGCCGAGCTTGGAGATCAGCTTGCCGGTGCCGCGACAGGGCATACACTCCCGCGGCCCATGGGACGCCCCGGTTCGTCGCCGTCGTCCTCTTCTTGCTCGCCTGCCATGCAGGCGGGCGAGGTTAGCGTTCTGTCCGATGAAAAGGCCTGCCGGAGGACTCACCGTGGGCCGGCGCTGGGGCTGGTCACGCGCTCTCGCGGCGGCGGTGCTGCGCCTGATCCATCTCGGCCAGGTTTCGCCCGACCCCTTCTACGACGCGGCCGTCAGGAGCATGACGCTTTCGTGGCACAACTTCTTCTTCGGCGCGTTCGAGCCGGGGGGCAGCGTCTCGATCGACAAGCCGCCCGTCGACCTGTGGCTGCAGGTGGCGAGCGTCAAGCTGTTCGGGTTCTCCTCGACGACGCTCAAGCTGCCCGAGGTGCTCGCGGGAATCGTGGCGGTGCCGCTGCTGTTCGCGGCCGTGCGGCGCATGTGGAGCACCCCGGCGGCGTTCGCGGCGGCGTTGGCACTGGCGGTGCTGCCGGTCGAGGTGCATCACCTCGCGCAGCGACACGATGGACGGGGTGATGATGGTGCTGATCGTGCTCGCGCTGTTGCTGATCGTGCGCGCGATGCGAGACCGGACTCGATACGCCTGGCTGCTGGCCGGCGCGGCGGCGCTTGGGGTCGCGTTCGACGTGAAGCTGCTCGAGTCGCTCGTCGCGCTCCCGGGACTGGCGCTGCTCGCCTACCTCGGGCTGCCCGGGTCACGCCGCCGACGCTTGCTGCAGCTGACGGCCGCCGCGGCCGTATACGTGGCGGTCGCGCTGTGCGTGGCTGAGAGCGACGCTGCTGGTTCCCGCCCACGACCGGCCGTACGCGATCGGCTCGACGAACGGCAGCGCATGGAACGCCGCGTTCGTGTTCAACGGGACCGACCGGCTCAGCGGCAAATCGCCCGAACCCCAGCAGACGGTCTATCGAACCGGGCCGCCACTACCCGGTGGCGACCCAGCCCGAGCGCGACCACATCCCGATCGTCCCGCCCTCCCCCACGCGTCTGCTCGCGCGGATCGGGCCGCTCTCGGGCGAGCGGCTGGGGCTGGAGCTGCTCGTCGCGCTGCTGCTCGGGAGTTCCGCGCGCTCCTGGCCGCAGGCGCACGAGGCACGCCACAAGACGGGCGCATCCGCCGCAGGCCGCAGGCGGCGGGACTGTCGTGTGGACGCTGACCGGGATCGCGCTGTTCAGCGACATGGCGCGACTGCACCCGCGCTACGTCGAGGGCTTCGTGCCGGCGGTGGCCGCGATGCTCGGCATCGGGGTGGCGTGGGCGCGGCACCTGACCGCCAGCTCCGCGCTGCGCCTCGCTCGTCTGGTCGCGCTGGCAGTCGCGCTCGTCGCGTGCGTGTATTACGTCGAGCGATTGCTGTACGGCCGCACGGACGCGTGGTGGCTCACGCTCGCCGGAGCTCTCGGCGCGCTGGCTCGCTGGCTGCGCTCGCACGCTTCGGTCCGCGCGCGGGCGCACAGCGTCGCGGCCGGCTGCAAGCCGTGACGATGGCCCTGACGCTCGTCGCGATCGGTGCGCTCCCGTGAGCGCGGACGTGGTGTCGATCCGCGAAGGCGTGACCGACGCCGGCTACGTGGGCGCACTGCCGCGCGAAGAGCAGCGCCTGGTGAGCGCCTACATACGCACACACCAAGGAGACGCGCGCTACGAGGTGGCGGCGGAGTCGGCCACGCAAATCGGGTCGCTGGTCGTGCAGGAGGCACGACCGATGCTGATCCTGACGACATACGACGGGCGGGTGTTCACGACGGTGGCAGCTCTGCAACGACGGATTGCGGCGGGCGAGGTGAAGTACGCGTTCCTGAACTCGTTCTGTGGCAAACACATCTCCCGCATCAACGCCGCCTGCTCGGAACCCGCCAGGTGGATACGCGCGCATGGGACCGACGTCTCGCGTCAGGCCGGCCTCAGCCGCGGGGGTGTGCTGTGGCTGCTGCCGGGGGGCAAGCCTTGAACTCTGGCGCGCTCACCGACAGCGCCGGCCTGAACGAGATCGCGCGGGCGGCACGCGAGAGCGGGCGGATCGCGCTCGACACCGAGTTCATGGGCGAGGGGCGCTATCGCACGCTGCTGTGCCTGATCCAGCTGGCGGTCCCCGAAGCGGAGCCGCCGGCGAACGCATCGCGCTCGCCGACCCGCTCGCCGAGGATCTCGACGGGACGCCGCTCGCGGGCGTGCTCGCCGATCCCCACATCCAGGTGGTCGTGCACGCCGGACGCCAGGACATCGCGCTGATGCGCCGCCGGTTGGGAACCGACGTGCGCAACGTGTTCGACACCCAGGTCGCGGCGGGGTTCGCGGGAATGGCAGCGCAGGCCTCATACAACACGCTGCTCTCGGAGTTGCTGCGCGTCAGGGTCGCCAAGAGCGCGAGCTTCACGCGCTGGGACGCGCGACCGCTCTCGACCGAGCAGCTGGCATACGCGCGCGAGGACGTCCTGCACCTGCTGGAGCTTGCGGGCACGCTGGAACGGCGACTGGCCGAGCTCGGACGCCTGGAGTGGGCACATGAGGAGTGCGAGCCGTTGTGTCAGTCAAGCGACGTACGTGACCTGGACACGGTGTTCGCACGACTGCCGCGAGTACGTGGGCTGA
The DNA here is from genome assembly GCA_963817605.1 of uncultured Solirubrobacterales bacterium. GTDB lineage: Bacteria > Actinomycetota > Thermoleophilia > Solirubrobacterales > Solirubrobacteraceae > Palsa-744. Next base: position 40,669 of record CAWFOV010000003.1, read on the forward strand.
ACGCCACCGCACAAACCATCGCGCGCGAGTTGGTCCGCTGGCGAGAGGAGCTGGCGGCCACCCAGGATCAGCCCGTGCAGAGGATCCTCGCCGACGCGGCGCTCGTGGAGATCGCGAAGCGCAAACCATCCTCGCCCGCGAAGCTCGAGCAGATCCGCGGGGTCAACCCCGGCAACCTGCGCAGGCGCGGACGCGACCTGCTGGACGCGGTGAGACGCGGCCAAGAGCTCCCGGCGCTGGAGCGAACCGAGGATACGCGCCCTTCCCCATCCGACCCCGACGACGCGCCACTGGTTGCGCTGGCAGAGGCGCTGGTGCGCGCGCGAGCACGCGAGGCCGCGCTCGCGTACGAGCTGCTGGCGACCAGAACCGACCTGCTGGCGATAGTCGCCGGCAGGCGCGTCTGCGAGGAGGCCGACGTGCGCACCCTACGCGGCTGGCGGCGCGAGCTGGTCGGCAACGAGCTTCTGGAACTGCTCGACGGACGTGTGTCTCTGTCGGTGAGCGCAGGCAAGCTGCGCGTCCTCCCCTGACCGCACAGCGACCCGCGGGCCGGTGTGAGAGTCAAGCAGGGCAGGACGCAGTGATCGAAGTGCGTCCCCGTGCACGAGCGCCCGTGACCCGAGCGGGCTGCTCAGCGGCGTGCCGGGTCTATTTGATGCTGTTGTAAACCGTGAACAGCGGCAGGTACATCGAGATCACGATGAAGCCGACGATGCCGCCGATGACGATGATCATGATCGGCTCGAGGATCGAGGTGAGCGCCTTGACGGACGCTTCGACCTGATCCTCGTAGAACTCGGCGACCTTGTCGAGCATCGTATCCAGCGCGCCCGTTTCCTCGCCGACGCCGACCATGTGTGTGACCATCGTGGGAAAGATCGGCGCCTGGGCAAGCGGCGCGGCGATCGTGCCGCCGCGCTTGACGGAGGCGATCACGCTGTCCATCGCCTCCTCGACGGCGATGTTGCCGCCGGTGCGCCCGGTGATCTCCAGCGACTGCAGCAACGGCACGCCGGCGCTCGTCAGCGAAGCGAGCGTGCGCGACCAGCGCGCGACCGCGACCTGCTGGACGATCGTGCCGATCTTCATCGGCACCCGCAGGCGAAAACGGTCCCACTGTGGGCGTCCCCACGAGGACTTCTTCCACTTCGTGAAAGCAACGGCGATCCCGCCGGCCAGGCCGAAGATCAGCCACCAGTAGCCGACGACCGCATGGGACAGCAACACCGAGACCTGGGTGATCGCGGGCAACTTCCCTCCGAACTGCTTGAAGACGCCCTCGAACACGGGCACGAGGAAGGCGACCAGCGCCATCATCACCCCCACCGCGAAGACGATTACAAGTGTCGGGTAGACCATCGCCGAGCGGATCTGGCGCCGCAGCGAAGCGTCCTTCTCCAGCTGATCGGCCACGCGCATCAGTGCGCCCTCGAGCACACCGCCCATCTCCCCCGCCTGGGTCATCGCGACGAACAGCGGGTTGAAGACCTTTGGGTGGCGCGCCATCGCGTCGCTCAACGACAGCCCCGCCTCGACGTCCTTGCGCACGGCGACGATCGTCTCCTTCAGGAATTTGCTCTCGGTCTGCTCCTCGAGCACGTACAGGGAGCGCAGGATGCTCATACCCGAGGAGATCATCGTCGAAAGCTGGCGTGAGAAGACCGCCAGTTCGGAGGCCTTGACGCCCTCCATGAAGCTGAGGTTGATCTCACGCGATGCGTGCTTGTCGGCGATGTCGAGAACGATCAATCCGCGCGAGCGCAGCTGGTCGGAGACCGCCTGCTTGGAGTCAGCCTCCACCTCTCCCCGGCCTTGACACCGGTGAGGTCCATCGCTTTGAAGACAAAGGTGCCCATAATCCCGGGTCCGCTACGCCGCCGCCAGCGATCCCGCGCCGAGCAGGCGCCTGAGCTCCTCCGGCGTGGAGGAGCGGGCTTCGGCGAGCTTCTGGGTGATCTTGCCGGCGCGCACGAGCGAGGTCAGCGAGGTGTCCATCGTCTGCATGCCTTGCGCGGAGCTGGTCTGCAGAACCGAGTAGATCTGATGGGTCTTGCCCTCGCGGATGAGGTTGCGCACCGCCGGGTTGGGGACGAGCACCTCGGTCGCGACGACGCGCCCGGAGCCGTCTGTCGTGGGCAGCAACTGCTGGGTCATGATCCCCTGCAGCGCGACCGACAACTGCACGCGCACCTGGCCCTGCTGATGGGCTGGGAAGACGTCGATGATGCGGTCGATCGTCTGGGCGGTGTCCTGGGTGTGCAGCGTGGCGAACACGAGGTGGCCGGTCTCCGCCGCCGTCAGGGCGGTGGAGATCGTCTC
>CAWFOV010000004.1:0-540398 GCA_963817605.1 uncultured Solirubrobacterales bacterium
GCGCCAGGCGCGGCCGAAGCTGTCGGTGATCAGCACCGCGGGCGCTGACCCGCTCAGCTCGCGCAGGCGAGCGCGAATCCGCCGTGCCGATGCGTCGGGGTCACGGGGAAGCAGAACGAGCGTCTCGGCAGCGGTGTTCGAGGTGTCGACCCCGGCGTTTGCGCACACGAAGCCGTGGTGGGTGCGGCAGATGAGCACGCCGCGCTCAGCGCGCAGAATCTCCACGGACTGATCGAGTACGACCTGCACCGCACGCGCGTCCTTGCCCTGCTCTGCTGCCAGCTCTCGGGCGCGTGCGGTGGACTCGACGCCGACCAGATCGACGACTGCGCCCTCGGCCTTGGAGACGACCTTGTGGGCGATCGCAACCACATGCTCGTCCCGCACCTCGACCGCCGAAGCGAGGATCAGCTTCGCGAGGTCATCGCCCGGGCGCACCTCGGGGATGCCGCTGAGCGCACGTGCGGACAGGCCGGACACGCAGCGTCCTATCAGGCGGGGGCTGTGGTGGGGAGGGCCTGCTTGCGCACTGGTAGGCCGAGCGCCGCGCGGGTGCGAGGGGCTCTGACGAGCTCTCCGGAGAGCCGCGCACGCAGGGCGGCGAGGTCCTCGCCGGTGTCGATGTCCAAAAGCAGCGATGAGGGCCGCTCCACGCGGCAGGTGATGCCCGCGGAGAAGGCGAGCATGCGGTGGCGCTCACAGCTGTCTGCTCCGAAGCTCGGGGCGATCGCGTCTGCAGGCGTGAGCAGCAGGCCGTTGGTACCCGTGCCGTGACGGTCGGGGACGATCACCGCTTCGGGCTGATTTTCAACGACGCCAAGCAATTGCGCCAGCTCGCCGGGGTCAAGCGCCGGGCAGTCGCCGGGTACGCACAGCGCCCGTTCGATGCCCAGGGCCAACGCACGCTCTATGCCGAGCATCACAGCGGCGCTCTGACCGTCGTTGGCGGTATCGCTGAGTACGATGGCTCCCTGCTGTTCCGCGTGCAGAGCAACCGACTGCTCGTTTGTCACCACGATCGTCTGCTCGATCGATGGGGTGTCATGCAATGCATCGAGCACATCGCACACCATGGCTCGTGCCAGGTCTTCTCTGAGCGACTCAGACACGCTTTCGCCCAGGCGCTGCTTGGCTAGAGCGAAGTGCTTGACGGGCAGGATCGCGGCGGTGCGCATCTGCCCGCAGACGATAGTGGCGGAGCCCTCTACCAGCCGAGCAGCATCAGCCCGACGGTCACGCCGGGTCCGACCGTGACCATCAAGCCGCGCTGGCCGGGGCCTGGGTCGCGCTCCTGCATCGTGTCGCGAAGGACGTAGAAGATCGACGGCGTGCCGGTGTTGCCGTGCTCTGAGAGCACGCGCCAGCTCAGCTCGGTCTGCGCCTGGCCGAGATCGAGCGCCGACTCGACGTTCTCGATGATCCGCCGCCCGCCGGGGTGCACGATCCAGTGATCGATCTGCTCGCGGTCCAGGCGGTTGCGCGCCAGGAAGCGCTCGACCACCCCGCCGAGCCCGGCGCCCGCCAGGTCGGGCAGCTCGCGCGCGAGGTGCAGGTGACTGTCGGCGTCGCTGCACTCGAGTTCGACGGCCCCGAGCGTGCCGGCGATCTGATGCACCTGCGTGTCGAGGATCAGTGGTCCGTCGGCGTGCGGGTCGGCCGAGAGCAGCGCAACCGCACAGCCGTCGCCGAAGATAGCCGAGCCGACAGTCTTGGCGCGCGGGTCCTCGCCGGTGGCGTGCATGAGGATGCCGCTCATGCTCTCCGCCGCGATCACCAGCGCGGGACGATCGGGGTGCTCGCGCATCGCCTGCGTGGCCAGTTTCATGAGGGGCACGGCGCTCGCGCAGCCGACGCCGGTGATGTGGTACTTGTCGGTCGCGGGGTCCATTTCGTAGTGGTCGACGAGGCGGTGGGCCAGCGTGGGACAGCCGAGCGAGTACAGGCTCGAGCTGATCACGGTGCCGATCTCGCGCGGGTCGAGATCGAGCGCGTCGATCGCCCGGACCGAGTGGTCGAGCAGATGCATCTCGACCTGCGCTGTGCGCCCCTGCAGCGTGAGCGAGAGGAAGTCCTCGCTCAGTTCCAGATGGCGGCGCTCCACACCGCATCGCGCGAAGATGCGCTCGGCGAACTCGTCGCCGGCCAGCCCGAGGCGCTCGAGCACCTGGCGCTGGGAGAGAACCTCCGGCGAGTTCGACACGGCCAGCGCGGCTATCCGCGTACCGGCTGCTGGCGCCCGGTGGCGCGCGGTGACGGCCCCGGTGAGCACGGAAGGGCCGCCGGTTCGGGTGAGGCCGCTTGGCACGGTCAAGGCTCCTTGATGGACGGTGGGCGTGGGGCGGGACATCCAGCTGGGCTTTCGACGATATGCACAACAACACCTCGCGACAGGCGGTTGTTCTCCGTTCTTACGTAGTTCTTCGCAGCCGCTTAGGGCTCAGCGGGCGAGCGCTTCGGCAAAGGAGAGCGTCTGCTCGGCCACTCGCCGGCGGGCGGCGGCGTCATCCATGCGCGTGTCGGTCTGCAAGTGCCGGCAGGCGAGCGACGTTCTCGTCGGCGACGATCCCGTCGAGCAGCTCGCCGTAGAAGTCGGCCACGCCGTCGGCGCTGCACTCCAGCGCGGCGAAGGCCATGAACGCGGCCGTTGGTCCCTTCAGCACCTCGCCGCCGACGATCGGGCTGACAGCGACGACGGGCGCGGCGGCGGCCGATGAGCGCCTCGCGGATGCCCGGCACGGCGAGGATCGGGGCGATCGAGGCGAGTGGGTTGGAGGGCCCAATCACGATCGCTCGGGCGCTCTGGATCGCCACGAGCACCTGCTCGCTCGGCTTGGCATGCTCGGCGCCGCGAAACTCGAGGCCCTCGACGATGCCCTGGGCGCGCTCGCGGATCATGAACTCCTGGAATGAGCACCAGCCGGAGGGGTTGCGCACCCATGTGCGCACGGGGTCGTCGCTCATCGGCAGCACGTGCGCGCGTACGCCGATGCGCCTCGTTCAGGCGCGCGAGCGCGGCTGTGGGGGAGAGCTCCTCCTCGCCCAGCATCCGGGCGCGCTCCAAACACCAGGCGAGGTCGCGGTCGCCGAGGTTGAACCACACGTCGTGCCCGAGCTCGCGCAGGGCGTCCATGACCGCGAAGGTGTCGTCGCGCAGACCCCAGCCGCGCTCGTCGATCTGATCGGCCAGCCAGAACGAGACGAGGTCTGGATCGGGTGAGACGTGGGCGCCGTAGATCTCGATGTCATCGCCCGTGTTCGCGATCACCGCAAGGCGGGCGGGATCGACCGACATCCGCCATGCCTCGCGCGAGCTTGGCGCCGCCGGTACCACCGGCGAGAACGACCACGACGATCTGCTGACACTCTGGCACGCTCCAGATCCCGCCATCACTGCTTCCAGACGGTGACGTCACTCCCAGGACTCGGCAGGCCCGTGAGACGGATCCCCGCGTGAACCTTGTAGCGGGAGTTGACCCCGATCAGCAGAGCGGTCAGAGACTCTGTCGTGCGCGACATCTCCAGGCGCCCGCAGTCCACACAGCGCAGCCCCTCGATCCGCTCGATCAGAACCGCGGCCTCGCGCTTGTCCGCGCGCGCGTCGCCGCAGACGAGCACGTCCTCGTCGAGTGCACGGTCGAGCTCGGTCAGCTTGGCGGCGCTGACCGTGTGCAGGGCTGAGACCACGCGCACGCCATCGGGCGACCATCTCGGCGGCCTGCTGCGCGGCCGAGCCCTGCCATACGCCGAGCATTCGCGTCGCCTTGCCGCTGACGGCCGCGGCGAGCGGGACGGTCGCGTCGATCAGCAGCTGGCCGGGGCGCAGCGCGGTCTTCAGGTTGGTGAGCGTCTCGGACTGGTTGCGGAAGGGCACGCTCAGGATCACGATGTCGGCCTCGCGGACAGCGCTCGCGTTGTCGTGTCCGCTGAACGAGCCCCCGGGAACGATCTCCCCGGCGCGCGTGGCGGCCTCGATAGCGCGGTCAGAATCACGCGAGCCAATCGCAATCGGTACCCCTGCGCGGGCGAGCCGCACGGCGAGACCGAACCCCAGCGCGCCCGAGGCTCCGACGATGGCAACCGGGTCGAGCGGCGAGGACGGCACGGCGGCTGAGTATAGGCTTCAGCAGATGAGGCTAGAGGGCAAGACCGCGCTCGTCACCGGGGGCGCTTCCGGAATCGGCGCGGCAACGGCCAGGCGGCTGGCGGCGGAGGGCGCGCGCGTGGCGATCGGCGACCTCAACGAGGATGGCGCCCGTGATCTCGCTGGCGAGCTGGATGGGTTCGCGTGCGCGCTCGACGTGACAGACACCGGCTCTGTGCGCGCCGGGGTTGCAGCCGTCACTCAAGCGCTCGGCGAGATCGACGTGCTGGTCAACAACGCTGGCACCGACCGGTTCTCCTTCTTCGTCAACTCTGACGAGGAGCTGTGGGATTTCGTGCTCGCCGTCAACCTCCGTGGCGTGCTCGCGGTCACGCATGCTGTCCTGGGGAAGATGCAGGAGCGCCGGACGGGGGCGATCGTGAACGTCGCCAGCGAGGCGGGGCGCGTCGGCTCGCAGGGCTCGGTTGTCTATTCGGCCGCCAAGGCCGGGGTGATCGGCTTCACGAAGGCTATTGCGCGCGAGTCCGCTCGTTATCGCGTGCGCTGCAACGCGGTTGCTCCCGGGCCGATCGAGACGCCGCTGCTGAACAATGCACCGCAGGTTTTGGGGGAGATCGGCGAGCGTCTGAAGCAGGGCATGGTCAACGCCACCGTGATGGGCCGCTCCGGCGAGCCGGAGGAGGTAGCGGCTGCAATCGCGTTCCTGGCGAGCGAGGACGCCTCGTATGTGACTGGCCAGACGCTGAACGTCAGCGGCGGCCTGTCGATGTGGTGAGCTCGCCTGTGCAAGATCTGCCGAGCGCGGTAACCATCAGGGAGGTCGGCCCTCGCGACGGGTTTCAAAACGAGCCCGAGACGATCCCGACAGAACGCAAGGTCGAGCTGATCCGTGCGCTCGCGCGCACGGGCGTTGAGCGTTTGGAGGTCACGAGCTTCGTGCGCCCCGACGTGATCCCGCAGCTCGCCGACGCGAGTGAGGTGCTGGTGCGGATCGATGTCCCCGAGGACGTCGCGGTCAGCGTGCTGATCCCGAACGAGCGCGGGCTGGACGCGGCGCTCGAGCACCGCGAGCAGATCGACGAGATCAACGTCTTCATGTCGGCCTCGGAGACCCACAACCAGAAGAACGTGAACCGTTCGGTCGATGAGTCGCTCGCGGGCCTGGATGTCGTGCTGGGACGCGCGCGCGAGGCGGGGTTGCGCTGCGAGGCGGTGATCTCGACCTCGTTCGGCTGTCCGTATGAGGGCCGCGTTCCGCCCGAGCGCGTACTCGAGATCGCAAGACGCTTGAACCAGGCGGGCGCCCAGGAGATCGGCTTCGGCGACACGACGGGCATGGCCAACCCGCGTCAGGTGGGGGAGCTATTCGCCCTCTGGAAAGAGGGCTTGCCAGGGGTTCAGCTGACCGCGCACTTCCACAACACGCGCGGGCAGGGCCTCGCGAACGTGCTGGCGGCGCTGCAGGCCGGGGTGGACAGCTTCGAGTCGAGCTTCGGCGAGCTCGGCGGCTGCCCGGTGCCGCCTGGCGCAACCGGGAACATCGCGACCGAGGACCTCGTCTCGATGCTCGGAGAGATGGGGATCGAGACGGGCATCGACCTGGACGCGCTGCTCGCCTGCGTGCGGCGTGTTCAGGAGATCCTCGGCCGTCCGCTCGGCAGCCACACGCTCGTCGCGGGGCCGGTCGACTGGCGCTGAGACGACCGTGGACTCTGCGCGTTGCTTTGTCCTCGTCCTCCCATCGCTTGGTCCACGGCCGTCTCAGAAGCTTGCTTCTGAAGTGTCGCGTGGGGGGGCCTATCGGGTGAGAGCTCCCTCGGCCTCGCGCGCGCGCTCACGCATAGCCGCGACGCAGTACTCCTGAACTGAGACCTCCATCTCGAGCGTCGTCGCGAGCGCGGGCCGCGCGGAGGCGTCCATCACACGCTTGGCGCGGCCAACCGCAAGATGCGAGTTCGCGAGCAGCTCACCGGCCAGCGCCTCGCAGGCCTCGTCGAGCTCCCCGGCTCCGACGACGCGGTTGACCAGGCCGATGCGCTCAGCCTCTGCGGCGCCGATCGTGCGGGCGGTCATGATCAGCTCCTTCGCGCGGCCGAGCCCGACGACCGCGGGCAGCCGTGAGGAGCCGCCGACGTCGGGGATGATCCCGAACTTGACCTCGGGCAGCCCGAGCTGGGCGTCCTCGGAGGCGATGCGCAGGTCGCAGCCAAGCGCGACCTCGAGCGCTCCGCCGAAGCATGCGCCATGGACCTGGCAGACAACAGGCTTGGTCATCTCTTCGCACAGGTTCGCGCACTCCAGGAACACATTGCGGAAGGGCCGCAGCGCGTCCGGATCGCTGGCGAACGACATCAGCTCGCCGAGGTCCACGCCGGCCGAGAACACGGGGCCTTCGCCGCGCAGCACGACGCAGTGCACCGAGCCGTCGCCGGCCGCCTCGCGCAGCGCGGCCGCGAGCGCCCGCAACAGCTCCTGGCTCATCGCGTTTCGCTTCTCGGGGCGGTTCAGGATGACGTGGCGAACCGCGCCACGGTCCTCGGTCAAGACGATGCTCATCTGGGCGATCGTACTAGGCTGCGCCTCTGGCAATCGCAAAGAACGAGGAGAGGCATGGCGCAGCAGATCGAGAAGGTGGGCGTGCTCGGAGCCGGGCTGATGGGTCATGGCATCGCCCAGGTGGCGGCGCAGAGTGGCTATGAGGTCGTTTTGCGCGAGACCGGCGAGGCGACGCTCGCGAAGGGGATCGCCAAGATCGAGAAGCAGCTCGCCCGCGCCGTCGAGAAGGGGAAGTCCTCCCAGGAGGAGGCAGACGCGGTGCGCGTGCGCATTCAGGGGACGACGGACTACGGCGATCTGGCCGGGTGCGATCTGGTGATCGAGGCGATCACCGAGAACCTGGGGCTGAAGCTCGAGATGTGGAAGGAGATCGATCAGATCGTCAAGTCCGGCGCGGTGTTCGCGACGAACACATCCTCGCTGGCGGTGATCGACCAGGCCGCGGCGACGAGCCGGCCGGAGCAGTTCGTCGGGCTTCACTACTTCAACCCCGCCCAGGTGATGAAGCTCGTCGAGGTCGTGCGCTGCGTGACCACGTCTGAGGAGGCGTTCCAGACCGCCATGCAGTTCGCGCAGTCCGAGGGCAAGCTGGCGATTGGAACGAAAGACCGGGCGGGATTCATCGTCAACCGCCTGCTCGTGCCGTATCTGCTCGACGGGATGCGCGCCTACGAAGAGGGTGTCGGCTCGGTGAGCGAGATCGACGAGGCGATGAAGGCCGGCGCGGGCCACCCGATGGGGCCGCTGACGCTTTCGGACTTCGTCGGGTTGGACACGCTCGGCTCGATCTGCGACGTGCTATTCGACGAGTTCCGTGAGCGGCGCTTCGCGCGTCCTCCCGTGCTGCGCAAGATGCTGTCCGCGGGCTGGTACGGGCGCAAGTCGGGGATGGGCTTCTACGACTACGCGGGTGAGACTCCCGTCGCGAATCCCGGTATTTAGCTTGGCAGGCGTTAGTCAGGCAACCGAGCGCGCTCTCGCTGGAGGCCCCGAGCACCACCGTGAGAAGGCGCGTGAGCAGGGCAAGCTGCCGGTGCGCGAGCGTGTCGCGCTGCTGCTCGACGACTCGTCGTTTGCCGAGGAGGCGCTGCTGGCCAACTGGGATCAGGATGGCCTCGGCGCCGACGGTGTGGTGACGGGCGTGGGGACGGTGCAGGGCAGGACGGTCGCGCTGATGGCAAACGACCCAACGGTGAAGGCGGGCTCGTGGGGCCCGAAGACGGTGGAGAAGATCCTGCGCATCCAGGAACGCGCGCTGAGCCTGGAATCCCGATGGTGTACCTGGTGGACTCGGCGGGCGCGCGGATCACCGACCAGGTCCAGATGTTCCCCGGGCCGCAGGGGCGCCGGGCGGATCTTTTACAACGAGGTGCGCATGTCGGGCGTTGTGCCCCAGGTGTGCGTGCTGTTCGGCCCGAGCGCCGCGGGCGGCGCTTACATACCGGCGTTCTGCGACATCGTGATCATGCGCGAGGGCAACGCCTCAATGTATCTCGGCTCGCCGCGGATGGCGGAGATGGTGATCGGCGAGAAGGTGAGCCTGGAGGAGATGGGCGGCGCGCAAGATGCACACTTCCGTTTCCGGCTGCGGACATCAGCTGGTCTCCGCAGACGAGGATGGGATCGCGCTTGCAAGGCGATATTCGGCGTATATGCCGGGTAACTCGCGAGAGAGTCCGCCGGCAGCAGCGGCAGCAGAGCCCGCGCCAACGACCCCGATCGAGGAGATCGTGCCTGAGGACGAGAACAAGCCGTTCGACATGAAGGCGCTGATCGAGGCGGTCGTGGACGCGGGCTCGCTGCTGGAGGTGCATCCGCGCTGGGCGAAGGAGATCGTCGTGGGGTACGCGCGCCTGGACGGAGAGCGCGATCGGAATCGTGGCCAACCAGCCCAAGCACAAGGGGGGCGTGCTGTTCGGCGACTCGGCCGACAAGGCGGCGCAGGTTCGTCTGGACTTGTAACGCGTTCAACGTCCCGCTGCTGTTCCTCGCCGACGTGCCGGGGTTCATGATCGGCACGCAGGTCGAGCGCGACGGGATCATCCGCCATGGCGCCAAGATGATCAGCGCGATCAGCGAGGCGACGGTGCCGAAGATCTCGGTGATCGTGCGCAAGGCCTACGGTGCAGGGTTGTACGCGATGGCCGGGCCGGCGTTCGAGCCGGACTGCTGCCATCGCGCTGCCGAGCGCGTCGATCGCGGTGATGGGCCCGCAGGCGGCGATCAACGCGGTGTACTACAACCAGCTGCAGGCGATCGCGGACGAGGACGAGCGCGCCGCGAAGACGGAGGAGCTGCGCAAGGAGTACGCGGAGGACATCGACATCCTGCATCTCGCCTCGGAGATGGTCGTCGACGCGGTGGTCGAGCCGGAGGAGTTGCGCAAAGAGCTGATCACACGGTTCGCGCACGCGTCGCGCAAGGACCGCGACTGGCCTACGCAAGCACAACCCGGTGACCCCCGTCTAGAGGGTGGCGCAGTCGGCTGGAAGCCGGCGAGCCGGGCCCCTCTTTATTCCATCAACGTCTAGGAAGTGGGCGGGAACTCCGGGGTCAGCGGTCCGGGATGTCCCAGCGGTGCGCGTCTGATCGTCCTGAAAGGGCGGGTAGGTCTCCGACAGCAGGTATATGTACGCGTCGCTGCGTGCCGTGTAGGAGTTGGCGAGGACCATCAGGTCGAACAGGCCGCGCGGCATCTTGCCGGTGACACGATCACGAACCAGGCGGCGAACGCGCCGATCTCGAGCAGCAGGTTGATGACATAGCGCAGGATCAGGATCGGGATCGCGAGGATGATGCGAAAGAGGGTCTTCAGGCGGCTGTAGTGCGCGGGCGGTCCGGCGAACTGCATCCGCACCGGGTAGGCAGGATCGTCTGAGCCGCCGAAGGACGGGTAGGGGTCGCATAGCAGCGCTACAGTAGGCGGTGACGCGGGTCTGGAAGCGAGGAAGCCCGCGACGAAGTCATAAAGGCCTTCGGATAGTGAGCGGTGATGACGATCGCGAACCAGGCGATCACGATCGCGACGTAGGCGATGAGCGCGTACACGTAGAGCACGATCGCGAGCGGAATCGCCAGGATCAGCCTGAAGAAAGCGGTCAGCCGGTTGCGCTTCTCGACGTAGTCCGCTTCGAAAGTGACGGGATAGGACATGAGCTGCTCCCCCTTGTGATGCGGTGACCCTCTCCGGGAGCATCCTAAGGCGCTGGGCGATGGGGTGTTGCTTTTTTCAATAGATTGCCCAGAGATGGACGCAATCGACCTCGCCTACGCGGGTATTGCCAAGCAGGCCGAGCTGATCGCCGCGGGCGAGGTCTGCTCGCGCGAGTTGGTCGACCTGTATCTGGACGCGGATCGAGCGGTACGACACCCAGCTGAACGCGTTCAGGGTCGTGTTCGACGAGCGCGCGCGGATGGAGGCCGATCAGGCCGACGCGAGGCGGGGAGCCGGGGCGCGCGCGGCCGCTGCTCGGCGTGCCGATCGCGGTCAAGGACGAGATTCGACGTGGCCGGCGAGGTCACGACGATCGGCACGAACGCCTATGGCGACCCCGCGACGGCGGACTCGGAGGTGGTCCGTCGCGTGCGTGCGGCAGGCGCGGTGATCATCGGCAAGACGCACATGCCCGAGTTCGGCATGTTCCCGTTGACCGAGTCGCCGACCTGCGGGGTGACGCGCAACCCGTGGGAATTCACAGCGCTCGACCGGCGGCTCCAGTGGCGGCAGCGCCGCGGCGGTCGACGGCCGGCCTCGTCGGCGCCGCGCTCGCAGCCGACGGCGGGCGGATCGATCCGCTTCCCGGCCGCGCGCTGCGGGCTGTTCGGGCTGAAGCCCCAGCGCGCACGTGTGCCGCTCGCGCCGCACATCGACGCCTGGTACGGGCTTGTCGTCAACGGCGTGCTGACGCGCTCGGTGCTCGATACGGCGCTGTTCTTCGACGCGATCGCCGAGGGGACAGCGGACCCGGGAGCGCCGCCCCCGCCCGAGCGTCCGTACCTGCAGGCTGTCCGAGAGGCGCCCGCGCGACTGCGGATAGCGATGTCGACGCGGCTGCCGCCCTCGCCGCTGACGAAGCTGCATCCCGAGACCACCGGGCCGCCTGGAGGAGACGGTGGAGCTGCTGAGAGCGCTCGGCCACGAGGTGAACGTGCGGGAGGTCGATCACGGGCCGCTCGCGCCGTCCCTGGAGTTCGTTCCCCGCTACCTGCGGGGCATTCACGACGAGGTCTCATCGATGCCTCACCCGGGGCGATTGGAGCGCCGCACCCGCGCGATGGGGCTGATCGGAGGGCTGATCCCACCGGCGCTCGTCGCGCAGGTGCGTGCGCGCGAATCTCAGACCGCCGCCCGCTACAACAAGGGCCTCGAGGACCACGACGTCCTGCTCACGCCCGTGATCCCAGCCCCGGCGCCCAAGCTGGGCGTCTGGGAGGGACGAGGATGGCTGTGGACCTCGACTCTTTCCGGCGCGATCGTCCCCTACTGCGTGCCGTGGAACGTGACCGGTCAGCCCGCGGCATCGGTGCCGGCGGGCTTTGGACCGGACGGGCTGCCGCGCTCAGTACAGCTCGTGGGGCACCCGAACGGCGAGGCCACGCTGATCTCGCTCGCCGCGCAGATCGAGGCCGAGCGTCCCTGGGCGCAGAGCCGTCCCCCGTTGTTCTCGTGAGCGACGCGCAGGAGCTGCTCGAGGTGGCCGTGGATGCCGCCCGCATGGCCGGCGCTCTGCTATCCGAACGTGCCCGGCACGGGGAGGAGCGGGAGGTGACCAGCAAGAGCACGCCGACCGACCTGGTGAGCGAGGCGGATCTCGCCTCCCAGCGGGCGATTGCAGAGCTGCTGGCCCGGCGCCGCCCGGGAGACGGATTCGTGGGCGAGGAGGAGGGCCGCAGCGAAGCGGGCCAGAGCGGGCTGAGCTGGGTCGTCGATCCGCTCGACGGGACCGTCAACTTCCTTTTTGGCATCCCCCACTGGAGCGTGAGCGTCGCCGTGCGCGACGGCGAGGGGGTCCTCGCGGGGGCGGTATATGACCCGAATCGCGACGAGCTGTTCACCGCGACGCGGGAGGGCAGCCCGGCGCTGAACGGGCAGGCGATCGCGGCTTCTGCCCGATCCGATCTGCCGAGCGCGATGGTCGCGACCGGACTGGCCTACGACGCGGGCGTGCGCGAAGCCCAGGCGAAGGTGCTGGCCAGGCTGGCCGGGCGCGTGCGCGACATCCGCCGCTTCGGCAGCGCCGCGCTGGATTTGGCGTGGACGGCGGCGGGGCGCTACGACGCGTACTTCGAGCGCTCGGTCAAGCAGTGGGACATCGCCGCGGGGCAGCTGATCTGCGAAGGCGCGGGGCTCGAGGTGCGGGAGCTGCCGGTATACGAGAACCTCCCGTGGGGGATCCTCGTCGCCCCGCCTGCCCTAGCGGAGCCGTTGCTGGAGCTGGTCTGTGGGCCATAGCCCGGGCAATGCGGCGGGTGGGAGTCGAACCCACACGCCCTTACGGACAGAGGCTTTTGAGGCCTCCGCGTCTACCGTTCCGCCACCGCCGCACGCGAGCAGCCCAATATATGCGACCACTGCTTACTTATATCGATGCCCACGTCCTTCAAAGGACAAAACGGAGCATGTCCCCGGTCAGGCCGGGAGCGGGGCGCCGGGATAGTCCTCAGCGCCCGCTGCGGGGTCTCGCCGCTCGACCTCGACGTTCCAGTCCTGTTTGAAGCCGCGCATCGCGAACGCGATCAGCAGCATCTGTACGGGGATGATCAGCAGCGTGAGGACGCCGAGCAGCCCGGCGTTCAGCGCGGGCTGGGCAAAGCCGGTCTTGTCGCGGGAAAACCAGCTGGGTCCTGCCACCAGCGCGAAGATCAAGAGCAGCACGGAGAGCGCTGAGGAAATGGGCAGCACGCCCCGGCTCCAGCGGGCGGCGTAGAACGCCATCAGCAGGTAGGCGATGATGTAGCCGATCTGGATCGGGATCGCGCCCTGAAGTACGCTCCAGCCGCCGATCGTGACGATCAGGATCAGCGCGGCGGTCACAAGCAGCAGGAGGACCACTGTCGCGCGCGTGGCCTGTACGACCGGCAGATCGCGATTGGGGTGGGTGACGATCACGCCGCGTGCACGACGGTCCGCCAGCGCCTGGCTACGGAAGGTGGAGGACATCGTGGGTCAGACCATACAATCTCGGGCGGTCCCCGTGTGCGCTAGCGGCGCTCGAGGGCCCCACCCGCGGGCGTGGTGGAATTGGTAGACACGCTGGCCTTAGGAGCCAGTGGGCGTGAGCCTGTGGGAGTTCGAGTCTCCCCGCCCGCATAGGAGGCAGGACGCGGGGTCGCGATCATTCAGTGACCGGCAGGACGCGGAAGCTGTTGCGCGTGGCGGCCGCGCCCACGAACCCTTTCAATTCTTCGCTCGCTGAGTTGTTGTAGACGAAGTTTTCCTTGCTCGAGCCGAAGCTGATGCCGCCGTTGCCATCCACGTCGATGCCGCCCGTAATGCCGGAGTTGCCGTGTGCTTCGACGACGACGCCGGTGGAGGCCTGTGCGTTGACGGCGTAGATGCTGCCGAAGAATTTCAGCGTTGCCGTTGAGCCTGAACGTCCCGTTGACGAGGACCAGGAACCCCGGGCTTTTTTCAGAGTTCCCTGTCCCCCCGTTGTAGCTGAGTTCGCAGGGGCCTTCGACATAGGCGGGCTGCCCGGTGGTCGCTTCGAGGCTTTCCGGGCATTTTCCCGCTGCGAAGTAGGTGCCGGCCGCTTTGGCTGCGCTCTTGAGGGTTTCGAGCTGCGCCGTCAACAGGGTCACGCTTGGGTTCGCCGCGACGTTGGTCGTGTTGGGGCTCACCTGACCGTGCGCTTCATCCCACTTCTCGCATTTTTCTTTTATTTCCTGTTCGGTGCCTTTGAAACCGTTGCACCGCATGCTCACACCGCCGGCCTGCGAGGATTTCCCTTTCGTATCGACGATGACCTTGTTGCCGTTGTTGCTCGTTTCAAACCAGTTGCCGGAGACCGCGCTCGAGGGGAACGGCACGCTCACGTACTGGGGGGAGATGAGGGCGACGAGCACCACCATCCGGCACTGTACGACGCCGACCGAGCGCACCCACACCTTGCCGTTTTCGGCCCATGTTGACGCCGTCTGCTCGGTTGTGGAGTTGAAGAGCGGGCTTTCGCCGACATCGTTGCGCACATAGGTTGTCCACTCGTTGGTCAGGGGGGAGCCCCAGGCATCTTTTTGTGCGCCGGCCGGGCATGTCGTGGAGGAGCTCGGATAGCCGGTTTTCAGGCTTGCGGAGGTGGGACAACCGTTCGTGGTGGTGCTGGTGGCTTCGGTGCATCTAGATTCGTATTTGAGCGCTGCTTCGCTTGGCCACGAGCGGGAGAGCTGGCCGATCTGGGCGTTGAGCGCGGCTTCGGCGACGTTGAAGGCCGACTCGCTCGCCTGCTCGCGAGCCGAGGCCTTCTGCTGATTGTCGGTGAGCAGCAGCAGCCCGAGGCCGAGGCCCATCATCACGCTGAGCAGGATGATCGCCGTAACCAGTGCGAATCCGTCGTTGTCGCGAGCATGTCTCATTTGAGTGTCACCGTCTTTTTGGTCGAGGCGGTCAAGCCACCAGGGTCTGTTACTTTGAGCCAGAAGATGTGAACGCTTTTTGAGACCAGAGCCGTGGGTGTTTCGTACGTCTGGGCGGTGCTGGGAAGCACTTCTTTTCCTTCTTCCTTTCCTGCTACTTCCGTTCCTTCTGTCCACTTGTAGGTCAGTGCGAGGCCATCGGGGTCCACGGATTCCGAGGCGTTGAGGAGGATGTGGCCGTTCTTTTCGGTCGCCGTAAACGCGGCGACCGGCTGACGGTTGGCGTTACGTAGCGTGATCCCGCTTGTCAGCTGGGTCTCACCCGGGTGCAAAGGCTGGCTGGGATTTACGTTGAGGTACAGCGTGGGTTCGACGGTGACGATCTTGGAGACTTCGCTCACGCCGCCAAAGGCGAACAGTGCCCGGTTCTGACCGCCGTTCTTGTTGGTTATGTAGCGGACGAGCTGGGTGGTGCTCTGGAAGTCGCCGGCTTCGTCGGGGCATTTTTCGAGATTTTTCGCGCTAGGCAGCGCTGCCGCTACTTCCGTTTCCCAGGTCTGAGCCTGCCTGTAGAGGATCTCGTTGCTCGGGGTGGAGTCGTTCAGGCAGTAGCGCACCCGCATAGCGTTCGTCGCGTTCGCGCCTTTGAGAGGCGACGAACTAATCGTCTGGAATGTGATCGAGTAGGGTTCGGCAATCTCGAGCGCGCCGGGGAGTTCTTTTTCAGATTTTGGAGCTGCCACGTTGCGCAGCTCCCTGGCGAGGCGGTCGATCGCGTTGCGGGCGTTGTCCTGGGCTTCGTTGCGCAGCAGGTCGAAGCGGTTGTTGGTCTGGAAGACGTCGAACGCGGTGAGCGTCGCGCCGAACACGATCATGGCGAGGGCCATCGCGACGAGCAGCTCGACCAGCGTGAACCCGTGCTCCTCCGCCGGGTGCATCATCCGCTCACCGGCCCGAGGAATGGCGACTCGGTCAGGCTCGAGCTGACGGCCGTGACCCAGTATGTGTGGGTTTCGGTCGCGTCGGTATCGATGTATTCCGTCGTCGCGCCTGACGCCGTCACGTCATAGCGGCCCGTGTAGTTGGTCGATCCGCGGTAGATCCTGTAGAAGGACACAGCCGCGCCGCCGGCTTTCGGCGCCGACCATTTGAGGGTCACCGAGCCGTCGGCATTCTTGACGAGGCTGAGCGGGCCTTCCGGTACGTTCGGACCGGCGGGAGGAGGTTCGCCGCCTACGACGGTGAACCCAGTGGCGGGACTCTCTGAGACCGCATTGCTCAGTACTTCGCCTTCAGCTTTGCGGTAGAGCGCCACGACTTCGTATTTCAGGTTCGCCGCGTTTGGCGCCGGGGGGTTGAAGTCGATACACGTCAGCGCCAGGCTCAGGGTGGAGGAGCTTTCAGGGCAGGCGAGTTCTTTTGTGGCGCCGTTGGGGCGGTACACGCGATAGCCGATCACATTGCGTTCCGCGTTGGCCTGCCATTTCAGCTCCACCACTTTTTTGGCGGTGCCGGAGACGTTGATCGTGTTGAAGCCGCCCTGGATGCCTTTCGGTGCCGCCGGAGTGCCGCGAATCAGCACCACGGAGATCGAGACGGGCGGCCCGGTGACCCCCGTGGCGTTGACCGCCTGGGCGGACACCTGATAGGTACCGTCCGAAAGGCCATTGATTGGCCAGGAGAAGGTCCACGTTGTTCCCGACACGAATGTGGGCGCGGGCGACTGTTTGACTCCTTCCAGCGACCAGACCACCGAGGTGGTGCCCGTCGGGGCGGTCACCGTGAACGTCAGTTCTTTACCCGCCGGTTCGCTGGTGATCACCGGGGCCGTCGGGGACGAGACCGCCGGTGCGCTGAGCTTCAGTTCGCTCGCGCTCAGCCCGACCGCCTCTCCTGCCGCGGTGAGCGTCAAGGCCTGGCGCACTTCCGGCGACCTTCCCTGCGCTACCCAGGTCACTTTGACCGTGATGCGCTTCAGGTCTTCGGGCTGCGGGTCTTCTTTTTCAGTCCCTTCGGTCGAGCTGTCTGCGCAGAACGGGTTTTCGCCGGCGCTGTTTACGTGTTTGCCGTAACCGTCCTTGGGATCATCGATCGAGCACTCGCTGGCCGTCACCGTGTAGGTGATGCCGCGCTGTACCACCTGCCAGCCGGAAGTCGAGGAGGAGGCGTCCGCCAGCCCGTGCATTTCCTGTAGCTGGCCGGTGATCGAGGATGGTGAGAGCTGCGCGTAGGGGATCGTGTGCGCGTCCTCGAGTATCTGGCGAGCGAGGCTCGTCGCGCCTTCGCGCGCACGGGTCTGGAAGCTCGCTTTGACCGAGCTGTCGAGCAGGCCGAACAGCGCGGTGATGCCGACGATCAAGATGACGGCCGCCATCAGCACCTCGACCAGCGTGAAGCCGTCGTCTTGGCGGAGCAGGGCGTGACCACGCTCTCCGCCGGGAGACTCTTTGTGCTTCCTGCAGAAGATTATTGGCATCGTTGAGAACACCGTTTGTCTGTATGTCCTTTCGACCGACAGAGCCCACGGCTTTAGCGTGTGTGGGGCCCATAAGCCGATTACCCCGTTCTGGGCTTGAAGAAGGTCGGCATGTGGAAACGGCCGAGTAGTCTCCTGCGATGAACTCGCCGTGTGATGGGGGCTGTCAGCTCACCTACCTGCGCCGCCGGGACGATGGCGCCCTGATCGTCTACTGCGAGGACCACAGGCGCGAGTCGGTGATGGGCCAGGATGTGGCGTCGTTCTGCGACATCGAGGAATGCGAAGCGGTCGTCCTTGCACCCCGGGTGCTCTGCCCGCGCCACTCACGGCGCAGCGCAGCGGACGCGGTGAGCAAGCAGCCGCTCTAGCCGCTGGCGCCCCGCGAGCACCTACAATCCGGATTCCCCGGGGGACTGGTGTATCGGTAACACGGTGGTCTCCAAAACCGCAACGCCAGGTTCGATTCCTGGGTCCCCCGCTCAGCTCTGTGGCTTGCCGCCCGTACGGCGCTCCACGCCGTCCTCGCCCGCGATCAGGATGCAGCTGACGAGCTCAGGCGCAAACAAGCCGTGCTCGACCACGCCCGGGGTGGCGCTCAGCCTCTCAGCAAGCCTCGCCGGGTCGCCGACTGGCCCGAGGTAGTCGGCGATCAGGTTGCCATCCGGGCTCTCCAAGTCCCCTCGCTGGCGTGCGTCGCCCAGCCCAGCGAGCGTGCACCCCGCGCCGAAGCGCAGCACCTCGAGCGGCACTGGCGGTCCCAGCGCCGCCACGGCCTTCTCGGCTGAGGCGATCACCACGAACTGCCGCGATGCCGCCGCGACGATCTTCTCGCGTGTCTGCGCGGCGCCCCCGCCCTTCACCAGCCACCCGCGTGGGTCGATCTGATCAGCGCCGTCGATCGCGATGTCGAGCCCACCGAGCCCATCCAGGTCCTCCACCGCCAGCCCCAGCGCCCGCGCCGCTTGCTCTGTCGCGGGCGAAGTCGCCACGCAGCGCAGGCCGCTGCAGGCTCGCTGGCGGCGAGCGCCGGCAGCAGGTAGGCGACCGTCGACCCGGTTCCCAGCCCGACACGCATGCCCTCCTTCACCAGCGCCGCCGCCGCCTGAGCGGCGGTGCGCTTGTGACGCTCGATGGCGCTCATGCGAGACTCGCGCGCGTCGGACGACCAGCTCGCGTCGGTCGCGCGGCTCACGTCGCTCACGCGCGAGTGGTGGCGGCTGCGCCGCGCAGTCGCACGATCGGGCGCCATGGTGGGGGCGAGCGTATCGCCCCGGGCGCCTCTCTGAGGCGCAAGCCGCTCCGGCGCGTCCGGCCGTATAGGAGGAAGCCCTGTCCCAGCCCGCAGCTCGAGCTCACGGGCAAGCACCAGCTGGCGGTTGGTCTCGATCCCGACAGCGACCGCGGTCAGCTTGCCCTCGCGGGCGAGAGCAAGCATCGCCACGACCATCGCACGCCGGTCCTTGTCGCGGTCGAAGCCCTGAATCAGCGTGCGGTCGAGCTTCAGCATGTTTAGCGGCAGGCTCCCCGGCAGGCTGAGCGACGAATGGTCGGCGCCGAAGTTATCGAGCGCGATTGCCACGCCGAGGCGCCTGACATCCTTCAACGCAGAGCGCGCGCGGGCTGGATCTCGCAGGATCGCAGCCTCGCTCACATCCAGGCACAGCGCGTGTCCCGGCAACCGGAAGTACTGGAGCGCCTCCTGCACTCGCGCGGCGAGATCGGCCCCGGTCAGCTCGCGCGCCGAGATGTTCACCGAGACGGTCATCTCGATACCGTCGCGGCGCCAGGCGGCAGCCTGTGCGCAGGCGGCGTGGAGCACCCAGTCGCCGATCTGCACGATCAGCTCGCTCTCCTCGGCCAGGGAGAGGAAGCGGTCAGCGGCGCGCATGGCTCGGCGCCGTGGGGATGCCAGCGGACGAGTGCCTCGCAGCCGACCGGCCTGCCGCCGTTCAGCGGCAGCATAGGCTGGTACTCGAGCAGCAGCTCGTGACGGGGCAGCGCGTGCTCGAGACGATCCTCGAGCTCCAGCCGCGCGGTGACCTCGAGGCGCAGGTCCTCGTCGAACAGCTCCAGGCGCTGTCCGCCGGCGCCCTTGGCCCGGTACATCGCCACGTCGGCCTCGCGCAGCAGGTCCTCGGGGTCGGCCTCGGGGTCGTGCGAGATCGACACGCCCACGCTGGCGAGCATCGAGACCTCGGCCGAGCCGACCTGGAACGGCTCCTCCAGCGCGTGCAGCACGCGCTCGGCGACCGCGAGCGCCTCGGCGTCGACCGTCGAGGTCCTCTGCCAGGATCACGAACTCGTCGCCGCCCAGTCGCGCGACCGTGTCGCTGTCGCGCAGCATCTCCGCCAGGCGCTCGGCGACGGAGATCAGCAGATGGTCGCCGACGGCGTGCCCGAGGTTGTCGTTGATCGCCTTGAACCCGTCCAGGTCGATGAACAGCAGCGCGATCGGCCCGTTGCTGCGGCGCAGACGCGCCAGCGCCTGGTGTGGCGCGGTCCATCAACAGCAGGCGGTTGGGCAGCTTCGTCAGCGGGTCGTGCAGCGCCTGGCGCTCCAGCCACATGCGGTCGGTCACGTCCTTCGCGGCCGCGTACCAGACCTCGCCGTCGCAGCGCGCGCTCCACAGCAGCCAGCGCCACGACCCGTCCTGGTGGCGGTAGCGGTTGGTGAAGTTCACGAACTGCGCGGCGCGGTGCTTGCCCGCGAGCGTCAGCGCGAGCGTCTGCTCGAGATCGTCGGGGTGCACGAGCTCCTGCATCGGCTGCGCCATCAGCTCCTCGATCGTCCAGCCCAGCGCCTGCTCCCATGCCGGGTTCAGGAGCGTGAAGCGCCCGTCGAGCGAGATCGCCGCCAGCAGGTCGCTGGTCATCTCGAACAGGCGTCCGATCCGCGCCTCGCGTCGAGCGTCGAGCTCGCTGTTTGCCGGTCGGGGCCGGTCGTCGTCGGTTTCGGTGCGCATTGCCTTGCTCACCACGTCGGCCCACCGCCCACCTTGCACGGGCCTGCCCGCTATTGCTGGACGGATTGTCTAGGCCGGGCGAGGCTAGCCGGGGGCGACGATGGCGCCCGCGCGGCAGCCGCTCGCCGCGCAGAAAGCGCCAGACCGACAGGCACATGATCACCGTCATGAGCACCGCGCTGGCGACGCACCACTCGCAGATGTTGTGGATCGAGAACAGCTCGCGGTAGGTCAGGTAGGCGCTGAAGCCGAAGCCGCCGATGCGTCAGCGCCGTCGTCGCGAATCTGGCTCGTCTCGCCTTCGGGGACCAGCAGCGAGCCGAGGATCGCGATGTAGCCGATCAGCCCGATCAGCGCCACCGGTACGCCCGCGAGCTCGGAGTAGACGCGAGGTCTGCACCTGTCTGCAGGGGTTGCCCTTGTGCGAGCAGGGCGGTTTGATCCCGGCGTAGTGGACGTACGTCAGGTAGGCGGCATCAGGCCGAGCCCGATCGCCGTCAGGACGATCATCGTGGTGCGAGGGCGTCGCGCGCTCATCGCCGGCCTAGCCTTTGAGCTGCTTGTTCGATCGCCGCTTCGAAGCGGCGACGGGTCGGTCAGCGAGCCAGTATTCGAGCTTCTGCAGCGCGACCGCCGGTCTTGCCGATCTGAAAGGACGGCGTGCCCGTGAAGCCGGCGTTGTTCGCCGCCTGCGCGTCGGTCGGTGACCTCGTTGGTCAGCGGCGGGTTGCTGCGGTCGCGACGTCCACGTCGGCGAGGTTCAGGCCCGGCACCTGCTTGGCCAGTCCCTGGAGGTAGCTTTCGGTCACATAGCCGCGTGTCCTCTTCGCCCTGCTCGTGGTAGAAGAGCTCGAGGTAGTTCCAGGCCCTGTTCTGCTTGCCTGCCGCCAGCGCCGCGACCTGCTGCGTTTTGAAGACTTCCGGTTCGCGCGTCGCCGTCTCCAGCGAGCGGTATTCGATCTTCAGCTTGCCCGTGCGCACGTACTTCTGGATCAGCGGCGGCAGCGCGCCGAGCGTGAACTGTCTGCAGATCGGGCACTCCAGGTCGCCAAAGTACTGCAAGCGTGACCGGCGCCGCCGGGTTGCCGAGCGATGTTGCCGTTCTGCGGGATGCCGCCGAGCAGCGTGGTCACCGCCGTGACCACCTTCGGCGTTGTCGCCGTGCCTGTCGCCGGGGTTTTTTCGATGCCGTCTTCGTCGAGCCGCCGCTTCGTCGCGATCGATGATCACGACGACGATCACGACCACGACCCCGGCAACCACGACCCGAGCTGGGTCAGGCGTTTGCGGCGCTTCGCGCGTGGCCGCCTCGTGCCTGCTTCGGTCGCCTTGCGCTGCTCGCGTGCCTGCTCGCGACGCTGCTTGCGCGTGAGGTCCTCTCGTCGTCCTCCACGCTGCTCATGGGCGCAACTTTTACAGGTTTTCCTCAACGGTGCTTAAGTACTGGCACAGCTAGGCCCCCGTAGCTCAGCCGGATAGAGCAGCGGACTTCTAATCCGCAGGTCGCTGGTTCGAATCCAGCCGGGGGCATTGCGTAGGCATCCAGCGGGGGCATTGCCGAGAGCCGCTGCAGGAAACACGACTGCCGCCGTCGAACATCGCCGACGGCATGCAAAGGACACTTCAGCTGAGCGGGCGGGGCATAACGCTCGGGACGATCGGCGCACTCCTGACGAGCGCCATTGCAGCTGCCTCTGCATCCGCTGTACCGCCCCCGACGGTGACGGAAACGTTCCCCTCCACAGGAACCGAGCAGTCCTTCACGGTGCCAGCCGGAGTGAGCAGCGTGCGCGTGCAGGCGATCGGCGCGGCGGGTGAAACCGCTACATCGACACATCTCAATGAACACAGCAACGCTCAGGGCGGCGCGGGAGCCGACGTGGTGGGCCAGCTGCCGGTCACGGCGGGCGAGGTTCTGTATGTGGAGGTTGCGGATAAAGGCTTCAACGGAGCAGGCTCGGGCCAGGGCAGTGGTGGCGCCGGCGGTGACGCGTCCGACGTGCGCACCGTGCCTCGCGGACTTGACGACTCGATGGAATCGCTGCAGTCACGGCTGCTCGTCTCGGGGGGCGGAGGCGGAGGCGGCGGTACTTGGTACGAGTTTGGTGGCGGCAGGGGCGGCGATGTCGGCGGTCGCGGCGACAGTAGCGGGGGTGGGTTTGGTTTCGGCGGCGGTTCCGCCAGTGGGAGTGGCGGCGCCGGCACGCTCACGGGAGGCGGAGCCGGCGGCGCGGGCTGTTTCCAGACCCTGCCTGAGCCGTGGTTCGGCACAGACGGCGCCTTGGGGCTCGGTGGCTCCGGAGGGCAGTCGCATGGGCTTGAAGAAACCGGAGGCGGCGGCGGAGGCGGCGGCTACTGGGGCGGCGGCGGCGGAGAAGGATCGTGTGAATTTGGCGGCCCCTCGGCCGGCGCCGGTGGTGGTGGCGGCTCGAGCTTCGTCTCCGAAGAAGCCAGCTCCGCGTCGTTCGGCCTGGCATCGGCCCTGACGGAACCGTCGGTGTCGATCACATATGCCACGCCGGCGACCGCGACGCCGAGTATCTCGATGATCACGTTTCCCACGACACAGCCGCTGCAGACCGTAAGCCCACCCCAGACGATTACGATCTCAAACGAAGGCGGCAATCCACTGCAGATCAGCGCCGCGAAGTTTGTGAACTCCTCTCCCGGGCTTCCGACCGATCATCCGCAAGATTTCCTCGTCGACGCTTCCAGCTGCCTGAGCCAGGTCGCATTTGAAGAAAGCTGTCAGCTGATTGTGCGCTTCTCGCCGCAGGCCCAGGGCACGCGGACGGCGACGCTGCAGATCGCCAGCAACGCGGGTGCTGGCCCGACGGTCGTTGCCCTTACCGGTACTGGAGGCACGCTGCCGCAGGGACCTTCTGGTGCGCCCGGGCCAAGCGGTGCGACTGGCCAGAAAGGTCCGGCGGGAGCAGCGGGTAAGCAGGGTGCGACAGCGGTTTACGTTTGTCACCGTCGCAAAGGACGAGGCAAGTTTGTGATCGCATGCTTCGTGCGTATCCTGTCCGCTCCCAAGTCTGTCGTAAGCGCCACGCTCACGCGCGGTGGCGTCGTCTACGCACGCACCGCTCCCGGCGCGGTCATAGCCGGGCAACAACTTGTGCTCAAGGCGCGCCGGCGGGTATCTGCTGGCCGCTACACGCTGATCCTCATCTCCAAGTCAGCTACGACCAGGCAGACGATCACGGTCGGTTGAGGTGTGGGTCGCCAAGCGGGCAGTCACCCGGTTCTCGACGAGGTCCTGCTCGGCGAAAACCTCGAGCTGCTGCCGGCTTTCGCGGATGAGTCCTTTCAGCTGATCTACATCGACCCGCCTTTCAACACCGGCAAGGTACAGACCCGCAAGACACTTGCCACCGTCCCAGATCCTGTGGGCGACCGGACCGGCTTCGGTGGCCGTCGCTATGAGACACGGCTGTTGGCCGAGTCCTCCTACCTCGATGTTTTCGAGGACTACCTGGCTTTTTTGGAGCCCCGCTTGCGTGAAGCCCACCGGCTCCTCACGCAAAGCGGGACCTTCTACTTCCACATCGACTATCGCGAGGCTCACTACTGCAAGCTCCTGCTCGATGAGATCTTCGGGAGGGAGTGCTTTCTCAACGAGATCATCTGGGCGTATGACTATGGAGCGCGCTCGAGGCGGCGCTGGCCGGCAAAGCACGACACGATCCTCGTGTACGTCAAGAACCCCGATGGCTACTACTACGACGCGCAGGCGGTTGACCGGGAGCCATACATGGCGCCGGGTCTAGTGACTGCGGAGAAGGCCGCGAAGGGCAAGCTCCCGACGGATGTGTGGTGGCACACGATCGTGCCGACGAACGGGGGGGAGAAGACCGGTTATCCGACGCAGAAGCCGGAGGGGATCATCCGGCGCATGGTCCAGGCTTCCACACGCCCGGGAGACTGGTGCCTGGATTTCTTCGCGGGCAGCGGGACGCTGGGCGCGGTAGCGGCGACCCTAGGCCGCCGCTACGTCCTGATCGACTCCAACCCCGAGGCCGTCGAGATCATGCGCGCCCGTCTGGCAACCTGTGGCGGATGTATCACCTCGAGCTGAGGCAGTTTCCGCACAACACCTGCCGCTTCAACCTGACCGAGCAGGAGCTCCGCGCGGTCCTCGAGCCGTGGGCACGCGAAAAGTTCGTGGAGGTTGGAGAACGTAAGTGGAGCCCGCACCAGGCGAAACTGACCATTCTCGAGGGCCCCCGGCTGGACGTTGCGCAACTCTCGATGGGCCGCGGCTGGCGCGCCGCCCAGCGCCAGAGCGAGGATGTGACCGAGCGCTTGCTCGCCGCGGCCGCTGGGGGTGTCAGTGCGCCCGGATCGCCCGCGCCGTTCGCTGAGCAGCTCTTGCCTCTGCTCGGGGCCGATCCGGCGGCCCTGCTGCAGGCCTGGCGACTTGTCGCTGAGCGCCGCCCCGAGCTCGCTCCGAGTGAGTCGCTTACGCTGGCTGAAGCAACGCTCACCTCGCTGGAGCGAAGTCAGCCCTGAAGCGACGCTAAACTTCGCGACTCGCCGTGGTGGGCGTAGCTCAGCTGGTAGAGCTCCGGATTGTGGTTCCGGCGGTCGCGGGTTCGAACCCCGTCGCTCACCCTCAGGAAGGCCTGCAAACAAGCACTTTTTGGACACACAGATTGCAGGAAAGTGGGCTGAGGTTCGTCCAGGAGGTCGTGGTTCGTGTCCCTGACGCTCTCAGCCGGCGCCGGTGATGCGTGCACATACGAGCGTGACTGCCTCAGCGTCGCTCAGCCCTGCTCGCGGACCAGGGACTTCCAGGTGGAGAACGTGGTCGCATGCCCGATGGCAGCCCGCGTCCGGAGCGTATGGTTCACGACAACACTGTTCAATGAAATGAGGACGCAATGCAGACCGCTGCGAGCCGCGTAGTAGGTCCCACAGACGGGAAGGCTGGGTTCTTGGGCAGCATCGGGGTGCGCTTCATGATCGACGGCGAGAGCACCGGCGAGGGCTTTGCCCTGGTCGAGCACCCCATGTCCGCGAACGCACTGGCTGCCCCATTGCACCGGCATGCCCGCGAGGACGAGTACAGCTATGTGCTCGAGGGCCGCATGGGAGCGCTCCTCGGAGACGACGTGCTCGAAGCAGGTCCCGGTGACCTGGTCCTAAAGCCCCGCGGCGAGTGGCACACGTTCTGGAATGCTTCAGATGAGCCCTGCCGGATCCTCGAGATCATCGCTCCCGCCGGATTTGAGCGTTTCTTTTCAGAGCTCGTGGACCTCGGTGGCGTCACCAGCGCAGACCCAGAGGTCCTTGGCGCTCTCTGCGAGCGCTACGCGCTCGAGATGGACCCCTCGAGTGTGCCCGGACTCATCGAGCGCTTCGGCGTGCGCTTCCCCGGAGAGCCGCTGACACGCTGAGCAGGCTGGAGGAGGGCATGAACCCTCAAACGGCGTTTATGGATCGGTGCCTATGGAATGCTGTTATCTGATCTGATAACATTCAGGTCATATGGAGCCGTCGTTCGAGGATGTTCTGGAGAAGGCTGCGCGTTTGCAGGCGTTGGTTCCTGGCGCTGTTTTGGTTGGGGGTTCCGCGGCAGCGCTGCATGCTCATCCGCGATCGCCGATCACGATCATGTCGTCGCGGATCTCGCGGAGCGCTTTGACTCGATTCTGGAGAACCTCGAAGCGCTGGGGGACTGGTCTACGACCAAGGTCCTGCCCGGAAAGATCATCCTCGGCGAGCTCGGGGGCATCGAGACCGGCGTGCGTCAGCTGCTTCGCAGCCGGCCGCTCGAGACCACTGAGGTCGAGGTGCGGGGCAAGCAGCTCGTCATACCAACCGCGGCGGAGATCCTGCGGGTCAAGGCTTGGCTCGCCCTGAGCCGCAACCAGACCCGGGACTATCTCGATATCGCGGCCCTCGCCGAGTGTATCGGACTCGACGAGGCGGCTGGGGTGCTGCGAGGCATCGATGATTATTACGCTGACATCAATCGCCGGCCGGAGGCCGTGGCGACCCAGCTCGTCCGGCAGTTGGCTGATCCCCGGCCGCGAGACGCCGAGGTAACCGACGCAGCTGGCCAGCTACAAGGCACTGGATCCTCGCTGGCATGATTGGTCAGCGGTCGAGGCGGTGCTCGCGGACCTCGCGGAGCGAATGCTGCGATGACGACGCTGCAATTTCGCAACCTCGACTTTGATCGGACTGCGCCGGTGGAGGAGTGGCCGGCGGAGGCCATCGAGACGGTCATGGACCGTGGCTCGCTGTCAGACTGGCGTGAGCTCGCGCAGGCGATCCGGCAGCAACCCATGGGGGCCCGCCGCGCGCACAGCCGAGACCGTGGCCTCCTGGGGTGAGCACTATGGCGTCGATGCGCTCATCGTCCAGCGTGATTCGCCGTGCCCGTGAGGAGATCGCAATTACAGGACGGGCCGAATACGCCGCGCAGATTCGCTCCTGGCGCGCTCAGACCGGAATGACGCTCCGCCAGTTCGCCCGGGTCGCCGGCACCTCCGCGTCCCGGCTCTCTGATTACGAGAACGCCAAGGTCGCCCCCACCACCGACGTGCTCGGCCGCCTACGCCACGTCGCAGCAACGCACGGGCGCGGCGCCGGCGAAGCGAAAGCGACGCGAGCGGATGCCCGAGCCCGGGTGATGAGAGAGTCGCGG
Organism: uncultured Solirubrobacterales bacterium; assembly: GCA_963817605.1. GTDB lineage: Bacteria > Actinomycetota > Thermoleophilia > Solirubrobacterales > Solirubrobacteraceae > Palsa-744. The sequence goes on from CAWFOV010000004.1 coordinate 26,331, forward strand.
CTTCAGGCCCCGGCCGCGGTGCGCTGTGCAGGCAGACGCTGATGCGACTGGTTCCCGGCGAGGTCGTGTTGTGGTCTGCGCCGCAGCGCAAGTAGTCCCAGCAGCGCTGCCACCAGGCACGTGATTCCCCCGAGGCCGAGGCCCGCGCGGGCGCCCGCTTGCGTCATTACCAAGCCGGCGATCGGGCCACCGATTGGCGTTGAGCCCTGGAAGGCGACAAACCACAGCGACATCACACGACCGCGCATCGCCGGCGCGGCGCCTAGCTGCAGGGTGGAGTTGCCGGTGGACATGAACGAGATGCTCGCCCCGCCGGCGAGCGCGAGGGCGAACAGCTCAAGGGGGAGGTTCGGCGCCACGCAGGCGAACAGCAGCACGACGCCGAACGCCGTCGCGGCCATCACCAGCGTAGGTAAGCCGGTGCGTCCCCTGGTTGCGACGAACAGGCCTCCGACGACCGCGCCGGCTCCCATCGCGGCGGTCATGAAGCCGAAGCCGGTTGCCCCCACGTGCAGTCCCTGACGGGCCATCACGGGCAGCGTGACCTGGAACTCATAGGCCAAGCAGCCCGCGAGGGCCATCATCAGCAGCGGTACCCCGAGCTCCGGGGTGCGCCTCACGTATCTCAGGCCCTCCCGCAGTTGTCCCGGCTCCCGCCCACTGGGCGGGCTGGGGGAGAGCGCGCTGCGATCGAGCGTCGCCAGCGAGGCGACCACTGCGGCAAAGCTGGCGGCATTGACGAGGAAGCAAACGCCCTCGCCAACGGTCGCAATCAAGATGCCGGCCGCCGCCGGCCCGATGACGCGTGCGACGTTGACGAGCACGGAGTTGAGGCTGACGGCGTTTCGCAGGTCCTCTGCGCCGACCATCTCCAGCATGAACGACTGGCGCGCTGGGTTCTCGAACGCGTTGTTGAGCCCCAGCAGCAGCGCGAGCGCGCCGATCTCCCATAGGCGCACCGCGCCGGTCACGGTGAGCACTCCCAGGATCAGCGCTTGCAATCCCATGGCCGTTTGCAGGATGACCATCAGCTGGCGCTTGTCGACACGGTCGGCGATCACCCCTCCATAGGGCCCCAGCAGCAGCACCGGCAGCGTCTGCAGCGCGACGATCAGCCCGAGCGTGGTGGCGGAGTGGGTGAGGGTGAGTACCAGCCAGGACTGGGCGGCCATCTGCATCCAGGTGCCGGTGAGCGAGATGGTCTGGCCCGCGAAATAGCGCCGGTAATTTGGGATTGCGAGCGCCGCGAAGGTGATACGCCCAATGCCAATCAGGCGCGTCATGGGCGCCGGGCCGGGAGCCGCTCGGCGAGCGTCTCGAGCACCGGCAGGGAGGCCCACAGTTCCTGGCGCTCGTGCTCGCCGAGCTCGCTCACGTGTGCGCTGAGTGCCTGGGTGCGCTCGCGGTGAATCCGCTCGCGCATCCGCCGGCCGGCGGCGGTGGCCTGAACGATTGCCGCGCGGCGGTCCCCGGGATCGGCCATACGGCGGATCAGGCCCGCGTCGCAAAGCAGGGCGGCGATCCTCGAGAGCATCGTGGGGTTGAGGCTCTCGATCTCGGCCACCTCGGAGAGGCCCAGCGGGCCGAAGCGAACGACCGTGAACAGCACCGAGGCCTGGGAGGGGGTGAGGCCCGCTCCGGCCACCGTAGGGCGAAGGCGCCGTGAGAGCTTGCCGATCACGGCGCGCAACCGCGCGGCGGACTCAACCTCGGCGAGCTCGCCGAGGTTGGGCTTTGAGACTGCCTTGGCCTGTGGGGCCGCCACCGTAGGTCTGTTTCTCCCTATAGTTGCTTGCTGGCAAGCATTATATCGCCATGCGTGCCCTTGTGGTTTGGGCCTGACTCGCTCGTGCTGGCGCGGCTCGTGAAGGAGTACACCGGCACAACGGGCGCGTCGCGCTGGCGCAAGCCTTGTTAGGGCGCGGCGAGCAGCTCGGGCCTCTCGGTGGTGGCTCCGGGCTTGTTGATGGCGGGATTCGCGGCTTGGACACGTAGGCGCCCGTCTGGCAGCGGCTCACAGACCGCGAGGGCTTCTCGCCCGCTGAGGGTGGGGTCCAGCCAGGCTTGTTGGGCTTGCTTGTGGGTGAGCAGTACGGGCATCCGGTGATGGACCGCGGCGGCGATCTCGTTGGCCTGTGCGCTGCAGGTGAGCAGGCTGGCGCTCTGGATCTTCACGCCATTCACGGTGGCTTCAGTGCAGATGGCGGGAAACGCGAAGGGCTCTTCGCCCTCCAGGTGGTAGTAGTAGGGCAGAGGGCGCATTTGGGAATCCTCGAAGTGTTTCCACTCGAAGTACCCGGTGGCGGGCATCAGGGCGCGGTGCTCGATCTCTGGGGCGATCCCCGCGTACTTACCAGTGTCACGTAGTCCCTCCAACCGGGCGTTGATGAGCTCGTAGGGGAGGTTCTTGCGTGTCGCCCAGGCTGGCAGCAGCCCCCAGCGCATTATCCGCGGTGCGGGTGTCCCATCCTCAGAGACGAGCGTCAGCACCGGATCGAGCGGAGCAATGTTGTAGCGGCGCGTCCCGGTGTCGCTGGTGATGGGCACGCCAAAGCGTTTGCCCACCTCAGCTGGGCCCATGGTGTTCGTGAACCTGCCGCACATTCCTCGCAAGGTAGGCCGCGCTTGAGACGCAACGCTCGCGCGGCCTTGACTAAGGTGCGAACATATGTTCGATGACAGTTGTATGCGGATCGCCCCATATCCCATACGCCCGTTTCCAGGCGGCACTGCGGGCTGGCCAGCTCGCGTTCATCCGGCGTCACGCTGGGCAGCTCACGCTGAGCTTGGCTGATGAAGCGGAGGTGTGCCGGCTGATCGCAGCTCAGGAACCCGGCCAGCTGGAGGAGGCCTCAGCTGGGTGGATCAAGCGATACGCGGCAGAGGCAAAAGACCAGCGCCGCAGCGACTACCTCGTGATCTTGCGGGCGTTTGACTTGCTGAAGGTTGAGCCGGAGCTTGCGATTGGGCAGCTCAAGGCGTTGTGCACCGTGCGGGGGCTCGACCGGTGATCGTGTGTGTCCACCTGCCCCGCTTCCAGCTGGCGGTCGCGGCCGGGGGGCCCGGAGAGCTGGCAGGGCAGCCGCTCGCGATCGCGCCCACCGGTGGCGGGGCGCAGCGAGTGGGGGAGGTGTCGGGGACCGCGCAGGCGAGGGGCGTGGCCGCTGGTATGGGGCTGGGAGAGGCGCTGGCACGCTGCCCGCAGCTGGTTTTGGTGCCGGAGGATCCTGTGGGGGTCGCCCGCGTGTGGGAGAACACTGCCCGCGCACTGGAAAGTACCGGCGCGGAGGTCGAGCTAGCCCGGCCGGGCCTTGCTTACTTCCGCGCCGATGGCTTGCGGGCGGTTCACCGCGACACGTTCGGTGTGATCGCGGCGGCTCGCGATGCGATCGGCCGTCCCTGCAGGATCGGTGCCGGGCCAACGCGATTCTGTGCACTCGCGGCAACGCTACAGGCACGCTCCCGTCGTGTACGGATAGTCGATGAGCGTGAGGTCCGGCGGTATCTCGCCGCAGCACCGGTCGGCCTTTTGGCCTACCGGGAGCAGACCGCGCCGCTCGTTCCAGTGCTGCAGCAGCTTGGGATCGACACCCTCGGGAGGCTGGTGGCGCTGGGTGGCGCCAAGGTCGCTGACCGTTTCGGTGCTGCCGGGACACTCGCGCGGGCCCTCGCGCTGGGAGAAGACGAGCCGCTGCGGGTCCGGCGGGTAGAGGACCGGCTGCAGGAGTCGATGGGGCTCGGGGGAGCAACCTCAGAAGAGGCGCTTGCCCGCACGCTCGAGGTGCTCACCGGCCGGCTGCTTGCAAGGCCAGAGCGGCGGGGCCGCACGATCGGAGCGGTGATGCTCTCCGCCCGCCTGATCGAGCGTGGGACGTGGAGTGAGCTGGTGGTATTCCGCCAGGCACTGGCGAACCGGCGGCGGATGGCGCTCGCGCTGTCGCTGCGCTTGGCGCTGCTGCCTGCGCCCGCCGAGATACTGGGCCTGGCGGTGGAGCAGTTCGGCCCAGCCACCGGCGATCAGGGGACCCTGCTGGACGGCGAGCGCACAGCGCACCTGGACCGGCTGGCAGGCGCGCTCGCCCAGGTCCGGGCGCTCGCAGGCGTAGACGGCGCGCTGCGTGTCCTGGCCGTTGACCCCGAGTCGCGTATCCCGGAGCGGCGGTACGTGTTCACACCGTTCTCAGCATGAGCTGCAGGGCAGCCCACACACCCAATGCCCCGCGCCGCGTGCGTGCTCGCTCTCAGCAGGGCGTGCCGGTCGCTGTCAATGGACAGCGGGTGCAGGCGGTGCTGGAGTCCTGGCTCCTCGAGGACCGCTGGTGGACCGGGCAGCCGATACGCCGGCGCTACTGGGAGCTCGTAACCGTGCGCGGAGGAAACCTCGTCGTCTTTCACGACCTTCAAGACGACGGGTGGTACACCCAGGCGGCCTGAGCGAGATGAGAGGCACGCCACCATATGTCGAGCTGCACTGCCATTCGGCCTTTTCCTTCCTGGATGGCTCCTCGCTGCCCGGCGAGCTGATTCACCGGGCGGCGGAGCTCGGCTACACAGCGCTCGCGCTGACCGACCACGACTCACTGGCCGGTGCAATGGAGTTCTCCATGACCACCATGGACACACCCGTAAGGCCGGTCCACGGAGCCGAGATCGGGGTCCAAATGCCTGGCCTTGACGGCGATCAGCGCCGGGTTTGTCATTTGACTTTGCTGGCCGGAAACGGGCGCGGCTGGCGCAACCTCTGCAGGCTGGTTACCCGCGCGCACGCGCACACGCGCGAGAGCAGCGACCGCCACGCGGGTCAGCCAAGCGTGACGGTCGAGCAGCTCTCCGAGCACGCCGAGGGCCTCGTGTGCCTGACTGGCTGCGCACAGCGCGGCGTGCATGACGAGCCGGCCGCACGGCGGTTGCTCGACGCGTTTGGCCCGGAGAGCCTGAGGGTCGAGCTGCAGCGCCCCTATGCAAGGGGTGATGAGAGAAGGAACCGGATGCTGGAGGGGCTCGCCCGGCGGCTCGGCGTGCGGGCGGTCGCGACGGGCAACGTCCACGCCCACACACAGATGCGGGCACTCCTGCAGGACGCGTTCGTCGCGGCACGGCACGGCACGACGCTCGATGCAAGCGAGGTACAGCGCAGGCCCAACCACACCCACGTTATGGCCTCACCGCAGGCGATGGCTGCGCGATTGCGGGCCTACCCCGAGGCTGTCGCGGAGACGGTGCGCCTCGCTGAGACCCTGACGTTCGATCTTGCCGGGGACCTCGGCTACCGCTACCCAGGGTCAGACTCCACACACACAACGCGCGAGCTGGCCGAGGTCTGCCATGCGGAGTTCGCGAGCCGTTACCCACCCGGCGGCCCAAACACCTCGCGCGCGGCCGCGCGCCTGGCAGACGAGCTTGCAATGATCGACCGGCTCGGCCTGTCCGGGTTCTTCCTGTTGCACCACGAGATCTTCGAGCTCGCCCGAAAGGTCGCCGTCGAGGTCCGCGGGCCGGACAGCGTGCGGGCGCTGCTCCCGCCGGGCCGGGGCCGGGGTTCCTCGGTGTCATCGGTCGTCTGCTACCTCACGGGCCTCTCTCACATCGACCCGATAGCGAACGACCTCGCGATTGGCCGGTTCCTGCACGAGGACATCACCGGGCTCCCCGACATCGACATCGACTTTCCCCGCGATATCCGTGAGAGGCTGATCCCCCGCATCACCGGGCACTACGGCAGCGACCGCGCCGCGCTGGTCGCTGCGTTTCCCACCTACCGCTCCAGGGGAGCGATCCGCGAGCTCGGAGCGGCACTCGGCCTGCCCGCCGGGGAGATCGAGCGCGTCGCGCGAGGCTCGGAGGGCTGGGGCGGCCACGGGACCGTGGCCGAAGACATCAAGGCCGCGCTTGGTAAGGAGCGCCTCGAGAACGGGCGCTGGGCCTGGCTTGCGCGGCTCGCCGGGGAGGCTCATGGCTTGCCACGGCACCTCTCACAGCACCCCGGGGGCATGGTGATCGCCACCCGTCCTTTGATCGACTGTTGCCCGGTGGTGCCAGCGCGGATGGCGGAACGTCAGATGGTGCAGTGGGACAAGGACTCCTGCGCAGACGCCGGGTTCTTGAAGATCGACGTTCTCGGCCTCGGCATGCTCTCGGCGCTCGAGCGGTGTGTCGAGCTGATCGCCCACACCCGGCAGGAGCGGATCGACCTGTCGCGCATCCCCTTCGATGACCACGAGACGTTCGAGACGATTCAGCGAGCGGACACGACCGGTGTCTTTCAGATCGAGTCCCGCGCGCAGATGGGATCGCTGCGCCGCACCCGCCCCGCGAACCTGCAAGACCTCACCGTCCAGGTTGCGCTCGTGCGCCCCGGGCCGATCGTCGGCGGCGCTGTGAACCCCTACATCGAACGCCGCCAGGCGCTGTTGCGCGACCCCACCTTCCAGGTTTCCTACCTGCACCAGTCACTCGAGGAGCCTCTCGCCGGGACGCTCGGGACGATCATCTTCCAAGACCAGGTGATCGATGTCGCCCGCGCGTTCGCCGGGTTCACCGCCGGGGAGGCCGAGAGCCTGCGCCGCGCGATGAGCCGCAAGCGCTCAGCGGAGGCGATGGACGATCACCGCCAGCAGTTCATCGAAGGCGCGCGGCGAACCCACCCCGATGTGGGGGAGCACCTCGCCGGGCAGGTATGGCAGATGGTCGCCGGGTTCGCCGGGTTCGGGTTCCCCAAGTCCCACGGCGCCGCCTTTGGCCTGCTGGCCTACCAGTCGACCTGGCTGCGGGTGCATTACCCAGCGGAGTTCCTGTGTTCGCTGCTCAACGAGCAACCGATGGGCTTCTACCCGCCGGACAGCCTGATCCACGAGGCACAGCGGCGGGGCATCGAAATCCTCGCCCCCAACGTGAACGACAGTGACGCGGAGTGCACGGTTACAGCCCACGGCGCGATCCGCGTTGGCCTCTCCTACATAAAGGGCGTCCACAAAGAGGACATCTCGCGGCTCATCACCTCACGCGTGCAAGCGGGCGCCTTCCGGGATCTCGGCGACTTCGCCGCTCGCGCCGGGATCGGCACTGCCACACTGCAGCGGCTGGCCTGGTCGGGAGCCTGCGACGCCCTCGCTGGTGGCGGCTCGCACGCTCGCCGCGCGGCGCTCTGGCAGCTCGGCCTGGCCACCCCGGCTCATGTCACTCCGGCCGGTGAGCAGCTCGCGCTCGACCTTCCCCTCGAGGAGACCCCCTCCCTGCCGGCGCTCGGCGACTGGGAGAAGATGATCGCTGACTACACCGCCACCGGGATCTCAGTGGAGCAGCATCCCCTCCAGCTGCTCCGCGCGAGGCTCACTGAGCTCCGGGCAATCTCAACCGCCGGGCTCGCCAGCACTCCCCACGGCACAAGCGTCTGTATAGGCGGGCTCGTGATCGCCAGGCAGCGCCCCGGCACCGCCAACGGCATCGTCTTCCTGCTGATCGAGGACGAGCACGGCACGCTGAACGTGATCGTCCCGCCAGCGCTCTATGAGCAGCGCCGCCTGGAGATCCGCACCGAGCCACTGATCCTCGTCACCGGAAGACTGGAGCGCCACACAGGCGCAGGCGGCGCCGTGAACCTGCTCGCAACCAGTATCGAACGGTTAGCACCCGACACGGGCCAGACCGCCAGAGTCCAGCCGCTGCGCCCGGCATCCCCTGAGCCCGCTACTCCAGCCGGAGATTTCAACGCCGCGGCGCCAGCGGTCACGAGCTTCGGCCAGGGACGGAGGTGAAGCTGCCACGATGCCAGCAACTCATCGGCTATATCACGTGTGATACCACGTGCCTCATGGCCGAGGTCAGCATCCGGGATCTGCGTAACCACGGTGGCGATGTCATCGACCGTGCTGCCCGAGGCGAGCAGATCACGATAACGCGCGCCGGAAAGGCGGTCGCCGAGCTGCGCGCCGTGCCCCGAGTGCCGCTGGCGGCGGAAGCGTTGCTGGCACGGTGGCGCATGCTTCCCCCAGTGGACGCCGCTGCCCTGCGAGCAGATATAGACGAGGTTCTGGACGCGAGGATATGAACGACGCTCCTGCATCGGGCGCACCAGAGCATTCACCTGATGTGCACCTGCTGCGTCAGGCATTCTTCGCGGGGCATCCTCGATACCTCAACACTCATCTCGCTGGAAGGCCTCCGCCGCTTACCTCGAACGGGGTGTCGAAGGTGGCGAATATGCGATGCCCAACTTATTCAAAGCCCAAAACGGACGATCATCGCTAGAGACGTACGAGTAGATAGACCCGCACCTGTCCCACTGACGCGCGAGCAGCGAACGAGGACACTCCATAGTTACGGCCGTGGTAGCGAAGTGCACCGGAGCTTGGCAGGCGAGCGGGACCGGGATGTGTGCTGCCAGCGAGCATGCGTGAGCCCGAGCGGATGTAGACGAGCCCGCTGGTGAGGGTGCGGACCAGTTTGATGTAGGGCGAGAAGCTGGCAGGCGAGAGGGCGAAGCGTCGGGATATGCGCTGCGCGATGAGACTCAGCTCGGTGGTCTTGATCGCCGAGCAGCTCTTGGCGGACAGCGAGGGGGGCACGGACAGCAGCAGCGAGACGCGCAGGCGGCCGCTCGGATAGGCGCTCGCGTTGAACGAGAACGCCTCATAGGTGCTGTGGCGGTAGATGACCGGGCCGTGGTTGGGAATGCTTGTGGGACCGGGGCTGAGCAGGCCTTCGACCGGCACCTGGCCGGAGGCCGTGCGCAAGACGAGCGGCACGCCGATGAAGCGCGTCACGAGCTTGACATAGCCGAGGTCGTCCTGGACCGAGAAGGAGTAGTGCCCGATCGGGCGTCCATGGGATCGCAGCGTGCCGCTGACCGGCGCGAGGATGTAGGGGCCGCCGACGTCCGCGAGCAGCTGCGAGCCGCGGCTGACGCGCAGGCGCACGACGTGCGTGTGCGAGAAGACGAGCGTCGTCACGGCCGCCTTCACAGCTGCCCTTTCGCCACGTTCGAGGGCCGACAGCAGCGGCCTATAGCGCTCGATCTGACGCCTATCGCTGAGTGTCTCTGAGCCGGTGCTCTCGCCCGCATAGATCAGCTGCGCGACGGAGCCAGCCGTCCTGGCGAGCACCTCCGCCGCGGCCGGTCCGCATGGTGTGACCGCGACGGCCGGAGCGTGGGGAGCGGCGGCCGCCGGTTGGAGCCCTGTCCCGCCCGGAGATCGCGCGGTTGTGGCGCTCGTGCCATGGGCCGAGGCGCCACATGCGGTGAGAGCCATGGCCAGCGGGGCCGCGATGCAGGCAAGAGCACTCCTGCGCGAGCTCATACCTCGAGGTTACCCGCGGTTGCCCCTATCTGATTCGCCGGTCCTTCATGCGGCGGACCGTCAGTGGGCCGAGCACGTCAGAAGCCTGATCCAGAGTGCCTTGGGGGAGCGGCCAAGGGGTGCGGCGGTAACCAGGCGCGGTGGGTCCCAACGACGCTACGCGGCGCGCCTGCGCTTGATGTGGGCACACATCGTTTCCCACTCGCTATAGATGCCGTCCTCGGGCAGCTCCTTTCGTTGGTGGAGCACGAGCCATTCTGCCATCTGCCAGTACGCGATGGCAGCGTCGCCAAACCACTCAGCGACGATCTTGCGGTCCACGAGCTTGCGGTTGTACATACTCGCCAACTCCTCCCAGAAGTTCAGGAAAAGCAGGACGTCAAGCTGCTCGGCGAATGACATTTTGTCCCACTTGGCGATACGGGTACTTACGGTGCCGTCGTCCTTGATGACGGCATGTGTCTTGACGATGTAAGGGAGAAGTTGCGGTTCGTCGTATCGCTGCAAGTAGTGATGAGCTCTGGTCTGGCGAAGCTGGCGTACGGTGCCAAGTAGCGCAAGCAGGGCGACCGTTGCGGTTACGCCTGCTGCGATGGCGCCGACCTTGCTTGTCCAGATCGGGGCTTCGGATGCTGCGCCGAGGATGGTTGCGGTGAGGCAGCTCATGGCGGGGAGTTTCGTCCTGCGGGAGGCGATACACTAATGGCTATGAGTGGTCCAGTCATCTTGCGCTAGAGGTGGGCGCTTGCACCCGCTGGCTTGGCGCTGCAGCTAAGCGGCGAGCTTGGTGAGGCGATCGATCTCTTCCTCGGTGACCGTGGCGCCGGCGGCGAGCACGTTGCGCTCGAGGTGGCCGTAGTAGTGCTGGGTGGTGGTGATGCTCGCGTGGCCGAGCTGATGCTGTACATAGGCAAGTGTGTTCCCGCTAGCCAGCCATGGCACCCCGAAATCGCTTCGCGGACGAGCTCAGTTGGATGGCATAGTCCTTAGTTGCTGATCAGACGTTGCTTGTGGGCCTGTACCGCTCCGTTTTTGGCTTTCAAGACGGTCGGCATCGCATGCATCACGGCGCGCCCAACAAAGCCTGCATTTCAGATCTCTCAATGCGCCAGGCTGGACCCAATCCAAACAATCAAGAGCAGGTCGAGGCTCTGATCCAGCTCCTGCTTGACCCGGTGGACCGGAGGCTCCGGCAGAAGCTGCTGAAGCTGCTTGCATGATCCGAGTACCCGGGAAGACCGGGGAGAGCTCCTCCAGCGCTAAAAGAGGGTGTTCAGTGTGCCGATACGGCTCTGGGATGCTTCGCGTCGATAACAAAGCGCAGCTGATTAAGCTGCCCTGGACGCTTAGCCGGATGCTCTCGGGTCGCCGCTACGCCGTGCAGTCCGGGCGCAAGGTCATTGAGCTGCGCTGGTCGAAGGTCCAGATGGGTGCCACTCAAGAGCAGCAGGCGACGGAGCCCATACAACTCTGGTGCGACGGCAAGCGCAACCTCTGGCAGTTCCTGGACGGCTTCTGGTGGGACGACGATGGCCTGGACGCCGAGGACATCAAGGCCCTCGTCTTGCAGCGCAAGCGCCGCCTGGAGCAGAAACTGCAATCAGCCCGAAGCCTGATGCGAGCTGAGGAGAATGGCCGCCCGACCCGTGCCCACCTCTCGGACGAACTACGACGCGTAGTCTATGAGCGCGACGGAGGCCGTTGCGTCGAGTGTGGAAGCAGCTTCAACATCCAGTACGACCACATCCTGCCCGTAGCCCTCGGCGGCGCGACGACGCTTGAGAATCTCCAAGTCCTTTGCGCCGAGTGCAACCGGCGCAAGAGCGACTCCATCTGAGAGCATCAGCCCGATAGTTTCGGCTCCCTGGATCTCCACCATCTAGCAGACAGTCGAAACGCCCCGGTCCCCGGTAGGGGGGGCTGGGGCTTCGGCGTCTAGGAGTCGGGCAGAGCGTGTTGGGCGGCTGATCGAGGCGTTGCTGGTCGTTCGAGATTGAGACGCTGCGACGATCCAAAGCGTTCTCTACCGTGATGTCATAGCAGAGGGGTGGCTAAATGTTCGCAAATTGCGATCGGATTGTCGTTCTGTTGATTGACATTTTTCCTGGGAGCGGTCTAGGGTGCCTTGCCGTCGCTGAGGTTGGCTGAGGATCTCAGCTCAATCAGCTTGTCCGAGGTAGATGCCTTGAGGAGGCCGTATGTTGCCGAAGGAGCGTTGGCGTGGGTATGGGCATCTGGGGCGCCGGCGACTCCCTATCAAGCATTACGCGCTAACTGCGCGTTGCGTCTCCGGGCTGGTGTTCTCACGGTGAGGAGCCTTCGGTGTTTGGTCGTGTTGTGTGTGCTTGCGGCTGCTTGTATGGCGTTGCTATTCAACGTGGCGTCGGCGTCGGCGGCGCTGTCCGAACTCGAGGCTAGCCATATGCCTGAAATCGTTCAGTGGGTTTATCGTAACGGCGCGGTCGAAAACCCAGATCCGTGTGGGACGGTCTGTGGTGAGATGTGGGGGCTTGAGCACAAAGAAACGCTGATTAAAACATCGCCGCAGGTGTGGGATGAACTTGGCGCGCTTGAGGATTCGACTGGGCTCTGGGGGACTCTTAGCGAACTCTCTGGCCTGCTTAAACAGCCGCAGGTCGAATCGACGGGGAAGTTCGCGATTGGCTGGCGCATAGGGTTCACTAACTCCAAATGGATGGAAGTCGGCCCATCCTTTGAATCGGTTCCCGCCATGGCAACTTGCTCTGCGGCGGGAGTTGGCTTGATGCCGCCGGGCCACGAATTCGGCCCCACCGAACATGAAAAAGTCTCTACGCCTGGTGAGTGGACCTTCGTGCTGACCGAGAGTCCGTGCGCTACAGGGTCCGAATACCAGTGGGAGAGCAACACTATTGAAGAAAAAAGCTGCACACCCGTTGGCGCTAAAGCGGTACTTGGGGGAGAATGGACCGAAGTGCAATGGTGGTGGAACGAAAACCTCTGCGGCCTCAACGAAAAAGGCGAAAAAGTATTCGCCAAAATGATTGCCCATGGCTGGTATGCGCCGTTCCACTTTGGAATTCCCGAAGAATGGAGCGGCCAGTCCCGCGCCCACAATGCGTTCACAGCGCCATCTGGGGACCCAGGGACGGTGATCGTCCAGGCCGCCACGGAACTCATGCTCGAAGAAAATGGGGCCTTCAACACCTGGGTCAACGAGGCTCTCGGGCGGGCGGTCAATACCCTGCCCGAATCCTTCGGGCCTGGATCGGCTGCCAGCCCCAACAGACTAACCTGCTACCAGGGGAAACCAGTCAACTGTGCCACGGGCAACGAGACTGAGACCGAGACCGATCTCTCGGTTGGCGGCAGGGGTCCCGGGTTGAGGCTGACGCGGACCTATAACTCCCAGCTTGCAGCGAAACAGACCTCGCCCGGTCCCTTTGGCTACGGCTGGACCGGCTCGTATAGCGCTCACTTGGAAGTGAGCCCGACTGGGGAAGAAGCAACCGTGTATCAAGACGACGGCAGTGTGGTCCGCTTCTTTGGCAAAGAAGGACATTTTCCTGAAACGCTGCCGCTCGTGCAGGCGACGCTCGTTACGGAAGGCAGCAACTATATCTACACCCTGCCGAACCAGACCAAGCTGGAATTCAACAGCGAAGGCAAGCTGGTCAAGGAAACCGACCGCAACGGTAACGCGGTCACGCTCGCGTACAACTCGGGAACCAAACGTCTGGAAACGGTCACCGACGCCGCTGGCCGGAAACTGACGTATGCGTATAACGGCGAAGGTCAGGTCGAAACCGTCAAAGACCCAATGGGTCACACGGTCAAATACGCTTACGAATCAGGGAACTCGGCTACCGTCACCCTGCCCGGCGAAACCGAACCACGCTGGAAATTCAAATACAACACCGGCCACGAACTGACGGAAATGACGGACGGCCGGAAAAACACGGTCACCACGACCTATGAAGCTGGCCGCGTGGTCTCCCAGAAAGACGCTCTCGGCCGGGAACGCAAATGGAAATACACGGGAACTGAAGCCGCGCCCGAAACGACGATAACTCAACCGAACGGCTCCGAAACTGTCGAGAAATTCAACCAGTTCCGCCTGCCGATAAGCGTGACGCGCGCGTCGGGGACCGGCATCGCTGCGACCACGGAATACGAATACGACGGCTCGTACAACCTGATCGCTGTCACCGACCCGAACAAACACACCACGAAATCCGGGTACAACGCGGCAGGTGATAAGACCAGCGAAACCGACCCCAACAGCAACGAAACGAAATGGACCTATAACACCACGCATGACGTCGAAACGATGACGACGCCGAAGGGCGAGACGACTACGATCAAACGCGACACTCACGGCAACCCGGAAGTAATCGAACGCCCCGCCCCGGGAGCGAAAACGCAGATCACGAAATACAAACACGCAGCGAACGGCGATCTCGAAAGCATGGAAAACCCGCTCAAAAACGTATGGAAATACGAATACAACACGCACGGGGACCGCACAACGGAAATAGATCCCCTGACGAACAAGCGGACTTGGGAATACAACGAAGACTCCCAAGAAACAGCGACAGTCAGCCCCAAGGGCAACGTCACGGGCGGCAAACCGGCGAAATTCACGACGAAAACCGAACGCGATGAACAGGGCCGCCCCCTGAAGATCGAAGACCCGCTGAAACACACCACGAAATACAAATATGACGGCAACGGGAACATCGAAACGCTGATCGATGGCAATTCGCGCACCAAAAAATACACGTATGACGCTGACAACGAGCGAACGAAGACCGAAGAACCCAACAAAACGGTCATCGAAACCGAATTCGATTCGATGGGGCAGGTCAAGAGCCAAACCGACGGCAACAAAAACACCACGAAATACGAACGCAACCTGCTAGAGGAGGTCACCGAAGTCACCGACCCCCTCGCGCGGATAACAAAGAAGACATACGACGCTGCGGGGAACCTCAAAACACTGGAAGACCCCGCGAAACGCACAACGACCTTCACCCATGATCCTGGAAACCGGCTCACCGAAGTCAGCTATTCGAGCGGCAAACCAGCGACCATCAAATACGAATACGACAAAGACAGCAACCGCACGAAGATGGAAGACGGAACGGGCATCACCAAAAACACCTTCGATCAGCTCGACCGGCCGACCGAAAGTAGAAAACGGTCACAAAGAAATCAGCAAATACGAATACGACCTCGCTAACGACAAGACGAAGATCACCTATCCCAACGGCAAAGCAGTGACCCGTGCGTTCGACAAAGACGGACGGCTGGAAAAACTGACTGACTGGCTCGACGCACATCACCAAATTCTCGTATAACGAAGACTCTGACTTCAACGGGACGACGTTCCCCAGCGAAACCAAAGACGAAGACAAAACCCCCTACAACAACGCGGACCAGATGACCGAAGTCAAGATGCTCAAAAGGGCACTGAAACGCTCGCGTCGCTCGTCTACACCCGCGACAACGACGGACAGGTCAAAAAGACGACCAGCAAAAGTCTGCCCGGCGCTGAAATCACGGAAAACACCTACGACGAAAACAACCGTCTCACGAAATCCGGTAGCGAATACAAATACGACTCCGCGAACAACCCGACGACGATCGGCACCGGCACGTACAAATACGATAAAGGCAGCGAGCTCGAAACCGGTCCCAGCCTGACCTACACGTACGACGAACTGGGGGAGCGCACCAAAACCAAACCGACCGTCGGACCGGCCACCACGTACGGCTATGACCAGGCGGGGAACTTGACCTCGGTCGAACGGCCCAAAGAAGGCGAAGTCAGCGAAATCAAAGACACCTACGCCTATAACGGCGAAGGGCTACGTGACTCCCAGACGATCTCCGGGACCACGACCCACCTCGCCTGGGACATGACCGAAGGCTTGCCATTGATCCTCAGCGACGAAACGAACAGCTACATCTACGGGCCGGGTGGCGTGCCCGTCGAGCAGGTTCCAGCGGCGGTACGGTCACCTACCTCCACCACGACCAGCAGGGCTCAACCCGCCTACTGACCGGATCGACAGGCACCGTCACCGGCAGAACGCACGTTCGACGCCTACGGCAACAACACCGGCGACAGGCACAGCACAACCCCGCTCGGCTACGACGGGCAATACACCAGCACCGATACAGGACTCATCTACCTGCGAGCACGCGTCTATGACCCGGGCACGGCACAGTTCCTTACCGTCGATCCCATCGCACCAATCACGCGGACGCCATACACCTACGCCGAAAATAACCCACTCAACTTCGGTGATCCCACGGGGCTAATTTGGTCGCCTACTGAAAGCCTTGAAAAGTTCTCGAACGAAATCGGAGAAGGTATCTCGAACGTGGCTGGCGGCCTGGTCAATGGTGGTACGGGAGGTCTAATAGAAGGCAGCGGAAACCCATGCAGCACCGGCTATCAGATTGGACAATACGGCTCGCTACTCGGGGCGCTGCTACCAGAGGACTTGGGACCGCAGCTCTTTCAGAAGTTCGCCAACCGTTTCCCGAAGGCCGCGGGATTGCTGTTCAACCAGCAGGCGAAACAACAGGTCACACAACCCGGTAAGCTGTTCATCGTCAAAGCCGCGCTCGAAAAACTCTTGCATTTTCTCGGAGGATGACCGAGAAGATACACGACGAGCAGGATCTCATCGCAGAGCTCGAAGAAAACCGCCTCAGCAAGAAGCGTCGCCGAGCACTGTTGTTGAAGCTCCAGCAAGTGGGCACCGAGCGAAGCATCGGCGTCCTGCGAGCGAATCTACGATCCGACGACGTTAAGGGTCAGGTACGTGCTGTGTTTGCGCTGGCCCACATCGGTACTGAGCAAGCCGCCGATGCGCTGATCGACTCTCTTGCGGTGACAACCGGACCGGGTTTCAGCTTTGCTGTCAAGTCGCTTGCGGAGGACCACGCCGCGCGAGCTCGGCCCGCATTCGTTCGGGCGCTGGAAGAGCGCCACGACGAGCTCCGCCAGGGAGACAAGCAGGTTCTCGTCTGGGCCCTTTACCAGACTCCGCACCGCAGCGAGGTGCCTGTGCTCGCGGCGCTGTTGGGCGAGCGACGCAGGAGCACAAGGCGGATGGCCGCTGTCGCGCTCGCGCAGATCCGGGCTCCGGAAGGCCGAGAAGCGCTGGAGCATGCCGTGAGCTCGCTGTCCTGGCTTCGGGGTCTGCAGGCGCGGCGCGCGCTACGCTCGCGGCCCGGCGAATGACGATCAGCGTTACGATTATGCAAGTCTTGCGATGGCGACGCCGCAGCCACAGCACGGACCGCCAACAGCCTGACGGGTTCGACCGGCGCGAGATCGCGTGCGCGAGCGGGGATGCCGCGAAGGCCGAGGCCGAGCGACAGCAGAGCCTCGATACACGCGACGCCGAGTGGATCTACCTGCGCAACGCGAATGGCCAATGGGTAGCACGGCGAACGCCTCGCGACTTGCAGGCCCCCTCGATCTCAATGCGCAGAGCGTTTCTCGAGTGGCTTACCAATCCCTTCGACTCGCTTGGCTTCTAGCACAGAGAACGCCGCATCGATTGTCTACCTAACCACCGGGGGGTGCGTCGCACAAGCGGCATTGGAAGCCACACTCCGGAAGGCTGACCGGCTCAGTTCTGGCCATCTGGAATCACAGAGGCCAGCTCACCCTGGTTATGGCATGATCGGACGTACTATGCACTACGTCAATGTGGTCCTGACGACGGTCAGTAAGGTTATGGCACGCACAGGAGGGGTGCTTGCTTGGGGAACCGGTGCCATCCTCGGCGTTCTTGTCATTCTCGACGTCACATGGGCCGCATTCTCGACTGAAGCGCAAACTCATCCCGTCATCACAGCGATTATCACTGGCGTGGCCGTTGGTCTGATCGCCGGCATGGTGCTGGATAAGCGCGCACGGGACCGCGATCGGAGGCGATTCGCTCGGCCACGCGGAAGCGCCATCATCGCGCTCACTGACGCCGCGTGGCGTGCCTATGACCTAGTCGAGCCAGTCTTGTCGGCATCCACAGACGACCAACCACTTCCCGACGCCTTCTTTCGTGACGAGCTGCATAGGTGGCGTGGTGTCCTTTTGGCCCTTGACGAGTCTAAGTTCTTGAAGCAGTGCGATGAGTACCAGGAACACCTTGAGGGCCTCACGTTTGCAACCAACCGAGACCTCGCTCTAACAGTGTTGGCCGATGATCTGTCCAACTTTACGAAGGAGAAGCAGCGCGTAGAAGAAGCGCAATGGCGTGCAGTAGAGGCTGTAATCAAGCAAGCCGTAGAAGCCATGCACGATTCCAGTGAGATTGCAGAGGTGAGCGAGGCGATAAACGACATAGCAGCACGCGCAAAGAAGTCGCGTCATCTGCGGGACGACCGGCAACCTTGATGGGCGTTTCCTTTTTTGCGTCGCACAATCGGCGTTGTCTGTCGTCCTGCGTCTCGCTTTGGGGCTTCCTCTAGTCCGGCAGCTTTCCCGTCGCGAGTAGTCGCTCCAGTCTCGGGCGCAGCTCGGCATCGGTCGCGCCGCTAATGAAGGTGTTGAAGACGTCATCCTCCGCCAACCGGAGGATACGAGCCTCATCGGATTCGCTGATGACATAGTCGCCTGTAGAGCTTGGCTCATGGCCGAACAACGCAAGAAGATCCTCAGCATCCTGGATTGTCGGGACATTCATGACGATCCGTAAATCGTCAGGCGACCACCCCTTGCGATCAATAGTTCTGCTCACATTACGTGCGGCCCCGCCTCGGGCAATCCACTCATCGCTATGTGCCTCGACCGCGCGCCGTTGACGTAGCCGGCCGAGCAGGCGCTGCTGGGCCTCGCTACCTAGGCTGTAGACGCCGCGGGCAACGAGCAGCTCTTCCAAGATCTTCCACGTGGTAAGAAGCGTTTCCCAGCTGACCTGGAACCCACCGCCTCCCTGGGGCAGGAGCATAGGTAGGTATGGCCGCAGCGGGTCACCTCGGAGTAACCCTTGTTCACCAGCACGGATCAGATGCCCATAAGGTATTTCGTCCGCCCCGAGATTCCATTGCGCACGACCCTCCTCATCTATGAGGATCAAGTCGGTCGGCGATTCGTAACGCAGATGGAGGCCAGGCCTGTCCTCGGGTAGGTAAAAAGAGGCCCAGTAGACAACGTTCATCAAGTCGTCGGGGTGTGCAGGACTGTCTACACTTACCTGTGGGTGCCAGTGCTCAATCGCACGCCGGTAGACGGAAGCCAGCGTGTCGTTACCATCAACGATGAGATGTAGCTTGAGCCGGTCCTTGTAGGGTGTATCGAACCCGTTGACTCCGAATGGAGGGTTAAACTTGGGTAGCCAGTCGGCCAGCGCAGCGATTGTGACGTCGTAGCTCATCCGAAGGGGCTCGTAGTTTAGCGCTCAACAAACGTCTCTCTCAAGTCGAGCGGGAACTCACCCACGTCGCACAACGGTAGTGGCCGACGACCCAGTACGGCTACCGGTTAGCCAATCGCCGCCCGCGCGCCTGCGCCAGCGCCCAGTTCAACCTAAAGCGCGCCAGCACCGGCGGCGAGCTGACTCCCCAACGGTAGATACGGCGGTCTCCGAGGTCATGACGCGCGATCTGTGGCTCGATTCGCGACCCTTTTTTTATGTGGGGGTCTCTTACTCCCCAGACGCGCCGAATCCGTTGGATGGGGAAGTCTAGTTCGCACTCAAGCCGCTCCGTCGCCAAGCGCACATTTCGCTCGAGGTATGGACCCCAGACCGATGTCGGCACGCTCAAGCTATAGACGACCTCGCGCACTTCGTCGGGCTCAAGTGGGAAGGCGCCGTCGTGAGCATTCTCAAAAATCAGCATCACCTCCTTATGCGCGTCGTGATCGTGAACCATCTCGCGTCGCAGGGTGCGACCTTCTGATTCCGCCCGGAACTTGGCAGCTCTCAGGTCTAGTGGATGCTGACGGTGATGTTTGCGGGCCTTCGCAGCATCAGTCGGAAATGCGTTCACGATGAGGCGTGCATTGACGGCATCGCAAGGCTCCACGGAGTCATTCCGATACACCTTCTTAAACGTGACTATGTATTTATCATCATCTAGGCGCACTGAGACGAAATCGCTGAGCAGCCTGAGGCCTTTTGATGTACCGTTCGTGTGCGCTACCGGGGCACCGAGCACTCGGTGCCTCTTAGACAGCCCAAACTCAAGTCGGCCCGAAGGGGCCAGCCGATAACGATCGGTGTCGGCCCCAAAGTGCCCGCCGTCGGTTTGCTTTCGTAGATCAATCGCGAACTTTCGCACGTCATTGTCGTGATCGAGGCACAGCTGACCGACCGAATAGCAGCGCGGCGCGGCGCCGTGGTAGCCAGAATAGAGCGCACCGCCAATGACGCTCAAATGCCGACCGTCCACGCTTCGGCGCTCGGCCGTCTGCGCGTTATGGACATGGCCGGAAAAGACGATGGCATCGAACTGCCCGAGCCACGCGTCATGCAGGATCCCATCTAGCACGTTTAGATAGTCGGTGGAGTTGTGTTGTATGACGATACGCGTGACGTCGTCGCCGACATCCCCCAACGCCGCGTTCACACTCTCTCGCTGAAACACACCGACGAGCGGAACTCCGGCTGCGTCGAGAGTGGCGTTACCCCCGTTCCAAACTGTGTTTAGTCCGCAGAGCTGCACGGGAAATCCCGCAACGGGGCATGCCACCCAGGCGCCCAGCGGAAGTGGCGTTACTGATGCGTAGTCCTGAGCGAACTCGATGTAGGACGTGAACTTGCGTTCGAGCTGCTGCAGTGCGCCGGATTCCCAAAACCGATCGACAGCCTCGCGCAAGTCGTCGGCATGCGCAACGCGCATCCTCAGTTTCTTGAGGTCCTCGTCATTTTTCGGAAGCTTGTCGCGGTTGATGTCGTGATTACCAGGTACCAGGTAAACACTCGCACTTGGTAGCTCGGCTGCATCGCAGATCACTGCCAACGCTTCGCGAGCGATCTCGAAATGCTCTGGCTTTCCTTCCTGTACGACATCCCCGGACACGAAGATCACATCGGGACGGCCGATGCCGGTGACGTCTCCTTGCATGTATCCCTTAATGTCGGTCGCGATCGCCCGCCAGAGACGTTTTTGCTCAGTCTTCTCGGTCTTTCTTGCGTGGACATCCGACAGGTGTAGCCATGTAAAGGCCTCGCTCAACGCATCCCCCTTGGTGGCAACGGGCCGCCGGAGCGCTACCAGCGCCGGCTGTTGTACACCGATACATCGACGAGGTCCGTGCTGCTGGTCATCAAATCGACATACAGCTTGCCGTTGAGATGGTCGATCTCGTGAGCCACTAGACGGGCTGTCGCGCCGTGGTATTCGCGCGACATTGTCCTTCCGCGGAGGTCCTCGTACTCAACGACGAGTGATGTCGGTCGGCTGACGAGCCCGCGGTAGTCGAAGAAAGAAAGGCAGCCCTCGTATTGGAGATCGGCATCGCTCGAAGCGGAGACAACTCGTGGGTTGATTAGCCGAATTGGGAGTGCTGAGACCGGCCGCACGACGGCCACCGCGACTGAACGCCCGATCTGCGGTGCGGCCAATCCGACTCCGTTCGTGAACCTGTGGAGGCTCCTGACGCGGCGGATCGTGTCCAGGAGGTGGTTGACGAGATCCTTTACATACTCCGTTTCGTGCGGAAGCTCCAGGCGACGAGCAACGGCACGTAGCACTGGATCGTCTCCCTGTCGTATACCCAAGTCGGCGATCTGCGCGCGGATGTCAACATGGATCGGGTCAGGGATTGGGATCATGGTTCGACTATATTCCGGTTCTCGCAATGTCGTCAAGAGACGATACCCCTCGAAACTCCCGCAAACACGGGCATACAGTGAGGCGCACATCAACCCTATCTCGTCGAGTTCGGGGCTGATGCGGAGGGAGCTGCATGAGGCACACCCGACTCTGCCAAGCAGACCGGACGCGACGAAGCTGGCGGGAACGCGGGACGCGACACCGGCAGCCGCGCGCCGCACAAGTGCCAATGCGCGAACGATCACCATTCCTGCCTGACGGATAGCGGCGATCTGCCGATCTTGCGTTCTCTGCACTCATGGGCGATTATTAGAGCAAGTTAGAGAGGGAGCGTAATGAGTGCGCTTGATGATGCGAGGCCAAACCACAGAGAATATGTTGTGTTGTTGCCCGGTGGTGATTTTCTTTGCATATGTGGTAACACCCCTACCGCGTATGGCTTTTATCCGGTAAACGATCGGAATAAGGAAGTTGAGCCCACTCCTCAAGATTGGACAACCAACCAATGGGCTTGCTTCAAGTGTGGCCGCATTATCGACCAGGATTCGCTCGCGGTGGTTCGTCACGTTGACCTTCGGGACATCAAGCAGCTTTACTGAGCCCGTAGCGCGAGGGAGCGGCTTACACGCCTGTGGGACCGCCGAGCGGCATCATGACGGGGTCGTGGCTTGCGATGTTGCGTAGGAGTCCGGGGTCGGCGCCTGCTGTGCCTATGGCGGTGATTTCTATTCCCTCGGTGGCGCAGTGGGATGCCTCCCAGATCGCGCGCTGGGGCTGCGCTGGGGTGGAGCCCCAGACCACCACGATGAGACGGCGCATGCCGGGTTCTGGTTCGGGTAGGTGCTTGCGGGCGAGGCAGAGTGCCTCATCCAGTGGGGTTTGGTGTCCCTCGAGCGTGAGCCAGTACAGCGCCCGCTCAATGGCGTGGGCGGTGTGGCTTTCGTCTTTGATGGTTCCGTAGAGCTGGGGGTGGTGGCCGACGGTGATCAGGCCCTGTGGTGGCCGTGGGGCCGCGTTGATGATTTTTGACAGGGTGTGGCGATACCCGGTGAGCCTGCCGTGGCTGATCACCCGTGAGCGGTCGGCGATCAGGATCGTGGCAGTGCGCACGGGTAGCAGGCCGGGTGTCAGGTGGCCTCGGGCGTCTCTGAGTTCGTGCAGGCGGTCCCAGGTTAGTAGTGGCACTTTGTAGTGGGAGGCGACTCGCTTTGCATCTCTGATGGTGATTGGCATGCCGGGGATCTGGGCGAGGGCGAGGATGCGGGCGTATTGGGCGCGGAACCCTTCCCTATATATCTCGATGTCCCCGGATGCGGCGATGGCACCGGCCAGCTCACGCGGGGTGGCCTCAAGCGGGGTGGGCCGGTGGAAGGCGTAGAGCCCACACTGGCAGCGGGGGTACGGTGCAACGTGGTTCATGCTTTCGCAGACCGCCTCGTTGACGCCGCGCAGCCAGGCGTGGTTGCTGGTAGCGGATTGCAGTAACGGGGCGCCGTATGGCATCCGCCAGCAGCGGAACCCAACCAGCTCGCGGTGAAAGACCGGGATGTCGCTCACGGCACCGGGACCGGCACTGGCTCAGGCTGTTGGTTCCTCTGGGGGCAGCTCCGGTTCGTCGGCAGGTTCGCTCGGGCCAGGGGTTGGCTCAGGGATGATGGGCACGACGCGGATGCGCCGTGATGGGCCAGGGAACGTCGCCAGCGGGCGAGGTGGTGCTGTGGCAGGCTCACTCATGCGTGGCTACCTCGGCGATCTCGTGGTATCTGATGGCGGCGCGGGTGGCGAAGACGAAGCCATCGGTGGTGCGGTGGGCGAGCCCAGTGGCGTGGAGGGCGTCGAGGGCGTCGGCCGCAGCGATGGGATCGCCGATCTCGCGAATGACCTCATCGAGCGACCAGGGCCGCTGGATTTCGGCGTCCACCAAGAGGTCGAGGATCACCCACTCGGCAGACTCAGATCGGGGTATACGGCAGGGCTGCTCATCAGACATGCGAGACCACCTCGTTGACGGTGCGCGACCACGGGCGGTTGCGCCGCGTTCGTGGCCGCTTGGGGCTTACAGGGCCGCCGGAGGCTAGGACTAAGGCCGATGATGGGTCAAGCAGCGGCTTGGGCGCTCAGGCGCCTATGACTCAGCGCTTGGCGGCAGCCCGGGCGCTGGCCGCCTTGGATCCGCTTGCCTCAACCTGCTCGGCACGCTGGAGTAGCTCCGAGGCCGTGAGCTCCAGGCCAGCGGCCAAGCGTCTGAGGCTTCCATAACTAGGGTTGCGCTTGCCGGTCTCCACATTCGAGATCCAGCGCTGATGCAGGCCGCTGTCGTTGGCGAGCTGCTCCTGGGTGAGGCCGAGCTCTTCGCGGCGCTGGGCGGCAGCTTGGCCGAGGGCGAGCTTGAACGCGGGAGAGGCAGGCATCCGGCCAGCCTTCCCGCACGCCGCTTCGGTAGCAATGACATCGGGGTAGACCTAACGCGGACAATCCGCTACGGTCCGGCACGTTTGACGCGAGCAGGAGGAGAACGATGCGTTCGATCGCGCCCAGGCGATATGGAGACGCTACAGACGCGCGACTGCGCCCACGTCTGCCACGACGGCTCGTACGTGAGTTTGAATCTCGTGCAGCGTTTGTAGTACGGGCAGGTCTAGGTCCCTGAAGAGCCAGTTGAACGTATATGCCGCTCGTCACGGCTCCGGTTTTGCCGACAAGTTCCTCGACCTTAGCCCCGCTGTGCAGGGTTGGGTGACTTTCGGGCACGATGACTGCGATCGCATTCACACCGGCACCGAACTGGTAGCGCATGCCCTTGCGCACCTTAAGTGGCGTGAGCGCTTGGTGCTTGCTGGGGTTCACGAGTTTGAGTAGCCACTCCATCCATTGATTCCCGGGCTGGTATGGCTGGTGCCGTTCGATGGCTTTCGCAATGTCAGGATGATTCTTGCGGATGCCTGGGAGGTTCTGATCCAACAGTTCGTTGAACTTCGACCGCTTGAACGCCAGCGGGTAGTAGGTCTTCTCGCCAGGTTTGGCCGCTTCTCCATGTTTCGCCCGAACTTTGTTGGCGAGGTAGTCCAGCGCCGAGCGCTGATGCTCGAGCACCGTCTTTATTTTCGGTTTGAGGGTCGCGCCTTGCTTCTTTGCGGCGAGTGTGCCTTCGTAGATGCGCTCGATGAGCTTTATGCACTCGTCGGCATCATCTAGCAGGGCTTCGATTTCTTGCATGACAAGAGTCAGTCATCGTCGGTGACCGGGCCTCCTCGGAAGTCCTGCAGCACGATCTCCTGTGCGACTCGCATGAAGCCGACCAATCTGTACGGCTGACCGACGAGATTGTGACGTAGTCGTAGATCCGAGCCGCTTGGACTCCTGACCTCAACGATCGTGATGACGGTACCTATCTCAGCGTCCTCAACATCGCCGTACTGCTCTTCGATTGCGGATAGCTGCTCCGCAATCACTTTGCCTGCGATCGATGAATCCATCCGGATACTCCTCTCTGAAAGGAAGGCTGATGGAGGTCAATGCGCCCGAGTGGACTCGAACCACCACGGGGAAAACTCCCCACAAGGCCCTCAACCTTGCGCGTCTACCAATTCCGCCACGAGCGCAGAGTGGGCGAGTATAGCCCTGGTTATGTCTCCCGGATGGTGCTCGGGGACCGGCGGCGCTTGCATCTGTCCACGGCTGGCGTTAGTCTGCGAACACATGTTCGTTCCAGATCATCGTCAACCCGAACGGGGAGCTCAGTAGACATGGATCTGACCAAGCGCCAGCAGGAGATATTCGACTTCATCCGCAAGTACTCGGCCAAGTACGGCTACCCACCGACCGTGCGCGACATCGGCAAAGCCGTCGGCCTGGCTTCCTCGTCGACCGTGCACGCACACCTGGCCAATCTCGAGAAGCTCGGCCTTTTGCGCCGCGATCCCTCCAAGCCGCGAGCGATCGAGTTGTTCGATCGCGCGCTGGGCAGTGCTGTGGAGACGGTCAAGGGGATCGTTAGCCCCAACAGCCTGCCACTGCTCGGGTCGGTGGCCGCGGGAGCGCCGATGCTCGCAGAGGAGAACATCGAGGACTACGTGTCGGTGCCTGAGGTTGCGGGCGGCGGCGACGGTCAGTACCTGCTGCGGATCCGTGGCGACTCGATGAAGGATGCGGGCATTCTGGAAGGTGACTACGTCGTGGTGCATTCCCAGGACACCGCTCAGGACGGGGATATCGTGGTGGCCCTGTTGGGCGAGGAGGCGACCGTAAAGCGCTTCTTCCGCGAGCCCGATCACATCCGCCTGCAGCCGGAGAACGAGACGATGGAGCCGATCCGCAGTAAAGAGGTCAAGGTGCTGGGGCGTGTGGTGGGGCTGCTCAGGAGCGTCTGACCGCGCTCTGGGAGCCACAGAAACGCTTATGAGCATCGCGGCCCACCTCTTCACATAGGGCTGATCGCGCGGTAGATTGACTGTGCAGGTCAGGCAGCCGCGGAGGCGAGAGCCTTCGAGGAAAGTCCGGACATCACAGGGCAAGGTGGTCGAGATATCGACCCGGGGAAACCCGCGGGAAAGTGCCACAGAAACAAACCGCCGATGGGGCCGTCCCACGTGAACGGCTCACAGGCAAGGGTGAAATGGTGCGGTAAGAGCGCACCAGCGTCGCGGTGACGCGGCGGCTGGGCAAACCCCACCCGATGCAAGGCCAAACAGGACCGCTTGCAGGTAGCCCGCCAAGGTCCAGGTAGGCCGCTCAGATGGATGGCTGCTCAACGACAGGATCCGGCTTATCGACCCGCTAAGGAAAAGCCCCGCTAACGCGGGGTTTTTCTATGGTCCCTGCAGCAACCCCAGCGAGGTGAGCCGGGCAAGTGCCACTTCCGCCTGGCCGATGCTAGATGGGTGTCGCTCGACGCCTCGCTCAGTTCGACCGGGTGCTCTTCGTCGGCCTCCCCATAGACGGAGTCGGATGCCTCCTCCTCCGGGCTGGCGTCGCGCATGATGCGCGATGGCGCGTGTCCATCTCCGTGGGAGGTGTGCTCGATTAGTTCCTGCTCGGCGAGCTCGAAGCCCTCAGACTCGCCTCCTCCTGCCTCATCCACTGCACGGCGCGCTTCATTGCGACGGGCCGCGAGGTCGTGGATGGGATCAAAAGACCTTGGATCATCCATGCCGAAACGGTACTACGCGTGCAACTGCTCGCGGGCGCTGCCCGCCGGCGCCTGGTCCCGCTTCAGCGCATCGAGCGCCGCGAGCATCGCGTCGAGCTCGCAGTCGACCTTGTCAGGCCATGGCTTGGGAGGATGGTCGTCGAGCGTCTTCAGACCGTTGCCGGTGATGATCGCCACGACCACCTCGTCGGGAGCGAACTTGCCTTCGCGAGCAAGCTTCTCGAGCACCGCGACCGTCGTGCCGCCGGCGGGCTCGGTCAGCAGACCCTCGGTGGAGGCGAGCAGGTCGATCCCGGCGAAGATCTCGGGGTCTGAGGCGAACCCACCGGTTCCGCCGCGTTTGCGGACGGCGTCGATCACCAGGTAGCCGTCTCCGGGAGCGCCGATCGCCAGCGAGTGGGCCGCCGTCTCGGGCGTGACGGCGTGGATCTCGGCCTCCTCGGCGAGGATCGCGGTGGCGATCGGGTTACAGCCGCTGGGCTGGGCGATGTGGATGCGGGTTGAGTCCGTCTCGGAGAGTCCCAACAACTGCAACTCGCCAAGGCCCTTGTGCAGACGCGATGACAAGGTGCCACCGGCGGCAGCTGTGATGATGTGATCGGGCGAGGCCCAGTCGAGCTGCTCGACGATCTCAAACGCGGCCGTCTTCGCGCCCTCGGCGTAGAACGGCCGCAGGGTGATGTTTGCGAACTCCATCCCCGTCGCGGCAGCAACCTCGCGGCAGCGGCGGTTGGCCTCGTCGTAATTGCCCTCCACCTGGCAGACCTTCGCGCCGAGCGCCGCGCAGGCGCGGGCCTTCATGTCCTCCAGGCGGTTGGGGTAGAACACATACGCGTCAACCCCTGCCTTCGCCGCGAGCGAGGCCACCGCTGTGCCGACGTTGCCTGTGGAGACACAGCCGATCTCGGTCTTGCCGAGCTCCAGAAGCCGGGCGACGGACATCGACACGACGCGATCCTTGTAGGAGAGGCTGGGACGTGAGGTGGAGTCGTCCTTGAGGTAGAGGTTTGAGAGGCCCAGCTCGGCCCCCAGCCGATCGGCGTGGATCAGGGGGGTGTAGCCCGCATAGCGCCCGACGCGCGCCTGCGCGGAGGCGTTGACGATCGGCAGGAGCTCCTCGAAGTGCCAGATGTTCTGAGGACGCTCGGAGCTTCCGGTCTCCTTGAAGTGGCGGGCGGCAAGCTCGTAGTCGTAGACGACGTCGAGGCCCTTGCCGCAGTCCGGACAGGCGAACACGGTCGACTCAAGCGGGTAGCTGTTCTCGCAGCGGTGACAGACCAGGCCGGTCGCGCATGAGCGCGTCCGTTCGCGCGACCCCTGGCCGGGGGCGCGGCTCGATGCAGTGGTGGACGGGCTCATGCTGGTAGGAGAGACGATACGCCCGGCCACGGCATCTGTGTGTCGCTCTCGTGACCGAAGGCAATCCAAAGCTCCTCGGAGAGATGCGGGGCGAAGGGGCTGAGCAGCTGCACGAGCAGGGCGAGCGCGCCGGCCAGCGCGTCTCTGTCGGCCCGGCTCAGCTCTCCTTGGCGCTCTATGACGCGTTTCTCAAAGTCCTTGATGCGGTCGAACAGGCGCATAACGTTGCGCACTGCGCTGTGCATCTCGAGCTGCTCCATCTCCCCGGTGATCTTCCCGGCGGCGGTCTCGCACCACGTTGAGAGTTTCAGCCTGAGATGCTCGGTTGTGTCCTTTACCGGCTCAACGTCAGCTCCTCGCGCCAGCGCCTCGGCACCGGCGAGCCGGGCCTGCGAGTACTCCCAGACCTGTGTGAGAAACCGGTGTGCGCGCAGCACCGTCGAGTCGCTCCAGTTGAGCGTCTTCTGCGGACGCGCGGCATACAGGACCGCGAGCCTCACGGTGTCCGCGCCGTAGCGCTCGACGAGCGCGTCTGGATCGACGACATTGCCGAGATGCTTTGACATCTTGCGCCCCTCGCTTATGACCATCTCGTGAAAGAGGCAGCCTGCGAAAGGCTCTCCGTCGCTGAGGAACGCGAGCGGGCCGATGTCGCGCAACGCCTTGGTGACGATCCGCTGGTCGAATACGAAGTTGCCACTGTCCGAGCCCGCCACGACGCGCTCGGAGGGCAGCCAGTGGCGCAGATCCGCAAGCGCGAGGATGTCCTCGAGCGTCTCGCCGCGCGACTCGGGCGGCACGCAGACGGGAACCCACAGCCATAGCGCGTCGAAGTGGCAGTCGAGTGTGTCCGTCTCCCGCTCGGCCGGACCGCCGCAGACAGGGCATGTCGTCTTCACGAAATCGTCGATCTCGGCAAGCGGATTTCCGGTTCCGGTCGGCGTGATGTCGAGCGGCAGCAGCACGGGGAGCTGCTCCTTTGACAGCGGCACGGCACCGTGAGTCTCGCAGTAGACGATCGGGATCGGCGTGCCCCACGAGCGCTGTCTGGAGATCGAGAAGTCCTCAGCCTTGTACCGCACGGCCCCGCGCGGCGAGGAGGTCTCACCGGCGGTATCTGCGCCGTTGCCGAGCGAACCGCCGAGCCTGTCGCCGATGCGCTCGGCAAGGACCTCGTCGGTGTGGTCCTGCTCGGGAATTCCGAACACGGCGGTCGCGCCGAAGCGGCCGTTGACGCCCGGTGAGATCAGCACTGGTAAGGACCCGTCGCCAGCCGGCGAGGACAACGAGCGGTGAGTGTCTATCAGCCCGATCGCGCCGGCGTCGCGCGAGCTGCGCTGCAGGCCACTGGAGCGCAGCTCCTCGAACTGCTCACGCACCGCCGGGTCAGATGTCCAGGCGTCGATCTCGGGGTGCTTGGGTGAGATCAGCACGAAGCGCGCCTGGGCGAGCGCGCCTGCGTGCGGTGTGAACACCGTGAGCTGCTCGCCGCCGGCGCCGCGCAGATCGACCTCGACGCCGTTGACGCGGCCAAGCACAAAGCGCTGGCTGGCCAGGGCGACCTCATCCCATTTGCCGGCCGGTCTCTGATCGGCCGCCGCGAGCTCGTCGAGGCGACGGTCGTTCTCCGGCACGTACTCGCTGATCCGCAGATACCACGTCGGGCGCTCGATCAGCCGCACGGGGTTGTGGCAGCGCCAGCAGCGGCCGTCCTCGACCTGGATCGTGGCGAGCGTCGTCTGGCACGTATCGCACCAGTTGACGCCGCCTGTCCCGCGGTATACAAGTCCGGCCTGCAGCAGCTCCAGGAAAAGCCACTGCGACCAGCGGTACATGATGGGGTCGGAGCTCATGAACGTCCGCTCCCAGTCGAATGAGAAACCGAGCCGCTGCAACTGCCCGGTCATGTGCCCGGCGCAGCTCGCGACCCACTCGCCCGGCGGGATGCCGCGCTCGATCGCGCCGAGCTCGGCCGGCAGGCCGAAGGCGTCGAATCCGAACGCGAACAACACCTTGTTCCCACGCGCACGCTGGAAGCGCGCGTAGGCGTCTCCGATCGAGTAGCTGCGCACATGGCCGATGTGCACGTTGCCTGACGTGAACGGTGCCGAGGGCTTGATGTACAGGTGCTGGCGATCGTCGCCCACGGGCGGCGTGCGCCAGGCGTCCCGCGCGCGCCAGGCAGCCTGCCGGCGAGCCTCGATGGCCTGCGGGTCATAGCGCTTGGAGGTCTGCTCGTTCATCTCAATCGAGCATATCCAAGGGCATAAGCAGCGAGACCTCGCTCATCTTCGGTCATCGCACTCGCGGATCGTCTTCTGAGACGGGCCGTTGCTATGCTCAAACTCACTTGGCCTTAGTCTGCAACAAGCTCTTTTTGGCCTCTTGCAGGTCTCTTCTTGGCCCCGCCCTGCGCGGGGCCTTTGCGTCCGCCCCGACTGTAAGGATTACGTGATGGAAGTAGAGATCGGACGCGGGAAGAAGGCACGCCAGGCGTATGGATTCGACGACATCGCGATCGTCCCCTCCCGCCGCACGCGCGACCCTGACGACATCGACATCTCCTGGAAGCTCGGGCCCTACCAATTCGAGCTGCCGTTGATGGCCGCGGCGATGGACGGCGTGGTTTCACCGCGGACGGCTGGGATCGTCGGCGGTCTTGGCGGACTGGCGGTGCTCAACCTGGAGGGCATCTTCACTCGCTACGAGGACGCCGAGGAGCAACTCGAGCGGATCGCCAGCCTGCCGAAGGAGCAGGCTACCCGCGAGATGCAGGAGATCTACTCAGAGCCGGTCAAGCCTGAGCTGATCGCTCAGCGGATAAGGGAGATCAAGGACCAGAAGGTTGTCGCCGCCGCGTCGTTGACCCCTCAGCGCGTTTTGAAGTATCACGAGCTTGCGCTCGAGGCTGGCTTGGACGTGCTCGTGATCCAGGGAACGGTCGTCTCGGGAGAGCACGTCTCGACAGTGTCTGAGCCGCTGAACTTGAAGGAGTTCATACCGACGCTCGAGGTGCCGGTGGTCGTCGGTGGCTGTGCCTCCTACCACACGGGACTGCACCTGATGCGGACCGGCGCCGCTGGGGTGCTTGTCGGCGTGGGGCCCGGGGCGGCGTGTACGACGCGCGGTGTACTCGGCATCGGTGTACCCCAGGCGACGGCGATCGCGGATGTCGCGCACGCTCGCTCCACGCACATGCTGGAGACTGGGGAGTACTGCCAGGTGATCGCTGACGGCGGGATGCGTAATGGGGGCGACGTGTCGAAGGCGATTGCGCTTGGTGCCGACGCCGTGATGATCGGCTCGCCCTTGGCGCGTGCCTACGAGGCGCCAGGCCGCGGCTTTCACTGGGGGATGGCTACGTTTCACCCCACTTTGCCGCGTGGGGCGCGGGTGGCAACATCCCAGAACGGCACGCTCGAGGAGATCCTCGTTGGCCCCGCGCGCGAGAACGACGGCACGTTCAACCTGTTCGGGGGGTTGCGCACCTCGATGGCGACCTGTGGGCACAAGGATCTGGCCGAGTTCAACCGCGCCGAGGTCGTGATCGCACCAGCGCTGCAAACCGAGGGTAAGGCATTGCAACGCGATCAGGGGGTGGGCATGGGCGCCACCAACGGGAAGGCTGCCGCCGTCCTGGTCAATGACTGACCAGGTAGTCGTGGCGCCCGCCGCAGAGCAGCGGGGCGCGCCCGTAATGGCCAGTGAAGAGGTGATCGTCCTCGACTATGGAGGGCAATACAGTCAGTTGATCGCGAGAAGGGTGCGCGATTGCGGTGTGTTCTCCGAGCTGCTCCCGAGCCATACGTCGCTGGAGGAGATCGAGAAGCGAAAGCCACGGGGGATCATTTTGTCGGGGGGGCCCGCCTCGGTGTATGCCGAGGGCGCCCCGCGACTGGAGCGCGGGCTGCTGGAGCTGGGGGTGCCGGTGATGGGCATCTGCTACGGGATGCAACTGCTCGTCCACGAGCTCGGCGGGCGGGTGGTGCAGGCCGAGGTGGGGGAGTTCGGCCGCTCGGATCTGACGGTTACTGAGCCGGGGGTGCTGCTGAAGGGGATGCCGCGCGAGCAGACCTGCTGGATGAGTCACCGGGACACCGTGATCGAGCCGCCACCCGGGTTTACCGCCCTTGCCTCTTCGAGCTCCTCACCGGTGGCGGCGATGGAGGACGCGGAGCGAGGCGTGTTCGGGATTCAGTTCCATCCCGAGGTCGTGCATACGCCCTATGGCCAGGAGATCTTGATGAGGTTCCTGACAGAGGTATGCGGCTGCGAGCAAAATTGGTCGGCGGCCGGGATCGTGGAAGAGCAGATCGAGCGGATACGGCGGCAGGTGGGTGGGGGGAAGGTGATTTGCGGGCTCTCGGGAGGGGTGGATTCCTCGGTGGCGGCGCTGCTTGTGCATCGCGCGGTGGGAGATCAGCTGACTTGTGTCTTTGTGGACCACGGACTGATGCGCAAGGACGAGGGCGAGCAGGTGGTGAGCGCGTTCAGGGATACGTTCAAGGTGCCGCTCGTAGCCGTTGACGCGGAGCGAAGGTTCTTGGAGAAGCTGACAGGCGTGACCGAGCCGGAGGCCAAGCGGAAGGCGATCGGCGCTGAGTTCATCAGGGTGTTTGAGGAGGAGGCGTTAAAGCTCGCCGGTCCTGGCGGGGATGGGGAGCCCGCCCACCCGGCTCGCTTCCTCGTCCAGGGCACGCTGTATTCCGACGTGATCGAGTCCGGCGGCGGCACCGGCGCGGCAACGATCAAGTCCCATCACAACGTCGGCGGCTTGCCTGAGGACCTGAAGTTCGAGCTCGTCGAGCCGCTGCGTGCGCTGTTCAAGGACGAGGTGCGCGCCGTCGGCGCCGAGCTCGGTCTGCCCGAGCGCCTGGTTTGGCGCCAGCCGTTCCCCGGCCCCGGGCTGGCGATCCGCGTCGTCGGCGGCGAAGCGACCAAAGAGCGCCTGAACGTGCTGCGTGAGGCCGATCACATCCTCCAGGAGGAGATCCGCAAGGCTGGGCTGTACCGAGAGCTGTGGCAGTCGTTCTGCGTGCTGCCCGACGTGCGCACTGTGGGTGTGCAGGGAGACGAGCGCACGTATGGCTATGTGGTGGTCTTGCGCGCGGTGACGAGCGATGATGCGATGACGGCCGACTGGGCGAGGCTGCCGTACGACTTGCTGGAGACGATCGCGTCGAGAATGATCAACGAGTTGCGCGAGGTCAACCGGGTGGTGCTTGACATAACCAGCAAGCCTCCCGGCACGATCGAGTGGGAGTAACCCGAGGCCGCGAGCGGGCGCGATTTCGCCTATGATGATCCGCTGCGCCGCGCGCTACCGCGTGGCCTTTTTTACGTGATGACACCGTCCACTTCAACACCCTCGGCAAAGACCTACGTAGCCAAGCCGACAGACCGTGAGCGCAACTGGCTAGTGGTCGACGCCAACGGCAAGACGCTTGGGCGCCTAGCGACCCAGATCGCCGATGTGCTGCGGGGTAAGCGCAAGCCCGAGTACACCCCGCACATCGATACAGGCGATTTCGTCGTAGTAATCAACGCGGAGAAGATCGCCGTGAGCGGGAACAAGCGCAAAGACAAGCGCTACTACCGCCATTCCGGTTACCCCGGCGGGCTGCGTTCGAGGACGTTTGAGGAAATGCTGGCCCGCAGGCCAGAGGAGATTCTCAGGCTGGCCGTTAAGGGCATGATGCCTCGTAATCGCCTGGCGCGTAAACAGATCACGAAGCTCAAGATCTACGCTGGCCCAGAGCATCCGCACATCGCCCAGAAACCGCAAACTTTGGAGATCGAGGCTTGATGGCCGACGACGAGGACAAGCCCGAGGCCCCCGCCGAGACCCCGCCCGCAGAGGAGCTCCAGGCGCCGGTCACCGATGGGCACGCCGTCCCGACCCGGGACGCGACCGAGATCGCGGGATCCGCCGAGGATGCACCGCTGGAGGCGCTGCAGGAGGCTCAGCACGCCGAGACAGAGTCGCCGGGCGAGACAGCGGAGCCATTCGAGCCGAGCGCCGGGCACGCCGTCCCGACTGAGGAGGCGACGGAGATCGCGGGCTCGGCCGAGGACGCGCCGCTGGAGGCAGCGCAGGAGCACGCCGAGGCGGAGATCGTCGAGGAGGTCCTCGCCAGGGAGATCGTCGTCGAGGTTGAGGCCGAGCTGGAGGATGAGCCCGCCCCGCGGGTGAAGCCGGCTGTGCCGGGAGCGCACCTCGAGGTGGACATCGTCCCTGAGGGCGTCGATCCATTGGGGCGCAGCGAGGCTTATGAGGACCCGTATGCGATCGAGACCGAGGAGCCTGAGCAGGCGGAGGATGCACAGGAGGAGGAACCGGAGGAGATCCTGAGCAAGCCGATCGCCACGGCCGCAATCGATTTGGCCTCGGGCGCGCGATACCGGGCGACCGGTAAGCGCAAGACGGCAGTTGCGCGAGTAACGCTGCGACCGGGGAGCGGCTCCTATCTCGTGAACGGGCGCACGCTGGAGGAGTATTTTCCGCGTGTGACCCAACAGCGAAACATCCGCCAGCCATTGGAGACAGTGGGGTATCAGGAGCGGATGGACGTGGTTGCCAGGCTGCATGGCAGCGGTATTTCCGCCCAGGCTGGGGCGCTGCGCCACGGGGTCTCGCGCGCGCTGCTGGAGGCCGACCCGAACCTGCGCGGTGAGCTCAAGCGCAGGGGCTTTCTCACGCGTGACTCGCGCGCGAAGGAGCGCAAGAAGGCCGGGTTGAAGAAGGCGCGTAAGCGTCCGCAGTTCTCCAAGCGCTAGCAGCGGAGCGATAGGTGATCTACCCACCCAAATGACCCGCAAGCTGTTCGGGACCGATGGTGTGAGGGGAGTTGCCGGCGAGCTGCTCACGGCCGATCTGGCACTTGGGCTGGCGCGGGCTGCGACCGCAAAGACGGGCGTGGAGCGTCCACAGGTGCTGATCGTGCGCGACACGCGCGAGTCGGGCGAGATGCTGCAGGCGGCCGTCGCGGCCGGGGTGAGCGCCGCCGGCGGGGACGCCCTGTTGGGCGGCGTGCTGCCGACGCCGGCCGCGCCGCTGTTGATCGGCCGCTACGGCTTCGACCTCGCGGTTGTCCTCTCGGCCTCGCACAATCCTTATCAGGACAACGGGATCAAGTTCTTCGCTGGCGACGGATACAAGCTCTCCGACGAGACCGAGCTGCAGATCGAGCAGGAGCTGGAGCGGGTTGGGAGCGCCGCGGCAGGCGCCGGGGCGGTGCCAGATACTCCTCCGCGGATCGGCCACGTGCGCGAGTTGCGGGGTGCGGGCGAGGACTACCTGCGCGAGCTGCACAGCCACTTCGCCGAGCTTGACCTGAGCGGGTTGGACGTGCTGCTCGACTGCGCGAACGGCGCCACTCATCATGTCGCGCCGGAGATCTTCCGGCGGTTGGGCGCGAAGGCGACGGCGATCGCCGATCGGCCCGACGGGCGCAATATCAACGCCGCCTGCGGCTCGACGCACATCGAGCAGCTGGGCGAGCATGTCCGCGCGGGAGGGCATGCGGTGGGGTTCGCCTTCGACGGCGACGGCGACCGTGTGCTGGCGGTCGACCGCACGGGGACGGTGGTGGACGGCGACGAGCTGATGGCGCTCGCGGCGTTGCACCTGCGCGAGCGCGAGCGTTTGAACGGCGGCGGCGTGGTGGTGACGGTGATGACCAACTACGGCTTTCATTCGGCGATGAAGCAGGCGGGCGTCGAGGTGGCGATCACGCAGGTCGGGGATCGCTACGTGCTGGAGGAGCTGCGCGCGCGCGATTGGGTGCTCGGCGGCGAGCAGTCGGGCCACATCATCGACCTGAGCTTCAACCGCACGGGCGACGGGATCGCCGGGGCACTGCTGACGCTGGAGGCGCTCGCCGGTCGCGACCTGGCAGAGCGCGACGCGATGGAGAAGCTGCCGCAGCGGCTGGTCAACGTGCGCGTACGCGAGCGCGACGCGTTGGAGTCGGCCACCGAGGTCAACGAAGCGGTGAGCGCGGCCGGGAAAGCGCTCGAGGGTCGCGGGCGCGTGCTGGTGCGCCCGAGCGGGACCGAGCCGCTCGTAAGGGTGATGGTCGAGGCGCCGACCGAGGACGAGACCGATGAGGTCTGTGGAGCGCTGGCTGCGCTGGTGCAGCGCGAGCTGGGCTGAATCACGCTGATATCTTCGACGGCGTGTGCGGCATCGTCGGCTACGTCGGTAGGCGGGAGGGCGGGCTCTCGACTCGAGAGCTGCTGCTCGATGGGCTGAAGAAGCTCGAGTACCGCGGGTATGACTCCGCGGGGATCTCGGTGATCGGCGAGGACCGGATCGAGACGGTGCGGGCCGTGGGTAACCTCGACGCGCTGCAGGCGAAGCTCGACGGCCTGACTCAGGCACCAGGTCAAGAGGCGGCGGCGGTGGTGGAGGGAGCCGTGGCGGTGGCCGTGCGTCCTGCCACGACCGGCATCGGCCACACCCGCTGGGCGACGCACGGGCGCGTGACCGAGGAGAATGCCCACCCGCACTACGACTCGGCCGACCGCTTCCACGTGGTCGTGAACGGGATCGTCGAGAACTACATGACGCTGAAGGAGCGGCTGCTGGCGGCGGGGAGCGTGTTCACCTCCGAGACGGACGCCGAGGTGATCGCGCACCTGATCGCCGCGCACTACGACGGCGACCTGGCCGACGCGGTACGCGCCGCGTACGGCGAGTTGGAGGGCCACTACGCGTTCGTCGCGATGTGCTTGCAGGAGCCCGAGACGCTGGTGGGCGCGCGGCGGGAGTGCCCGCTGATCGTCGGCCGGGGCGATGGCGAGCAGTTCGTGGCCTCCGCGGTGCCCGCCTTCCTGGCGCAGACGCGCGAGGTGCAGTACGTGGACAACGGCGAGATAGTCGTGTTGAGGCCCGACGGCGTCACGATCACGACCCCCGCCGGCGAGCCGGTGGAGCGCGCGGTGGAGACGGTCAACTGGGACGAGGACACCGCCGAGAAGGGCGGCTACGAGACGTTCATGCTGAAGGAGATCCACGAACAGGCCGACGCCGTCGCCGAGACGATCGCCGACCGCACCGCGCGCGGCAGCGGCGTCGATCTCGCCGAGTTGGGCGTGCTGGACGAGGCGATCTTGGCGGACGTGAAGCGGATCGTGGTGGTCGCCTGCGGCACCTCCTACCACGCGGGCCTGATCGGGCGCTACGCGATCGAGGAGTGGGCGCGCGTGCCGGTCGAGGTGGACGTCGCCTCGGAGTATCGCTATCGCAACCCGGTCGTCGGACCCGGAGATCTCGTGGTCGGGATCTCCCAATCGGGCGAGACCGCCGACACGCTCGCGGCGATGCGCAAGGCGAAGGAGCGGGGCGCAGCGGTGCTGGCGATCACGAACGTGATGGGCTCGCAGGCGACGCGCGACGCCGACGGCGTGCTGTTCACGCGCGCGGGGCTGGAGATCGGGGTTGCGGCGACGAAGACGTTTCTCTGCCAGGTCGCCGTCGTCTATCTGCTCGCGCTGCGCCTGGCCGAGCTGCGCGGAACGCTTGAGCCCGCGCGAATCGAGGAGCTTGTCGGCGAGGTGAAGCGCCTGCCGCACGGCATCGAGCAGGTGCTGGCCGGCATCGGCGAGCAGGTCGCGCGCGTCGCCGACGCGTACTGGCGGAGCGAGTTCTTCCTGTACATCGGTCGCCATGTCGGCCTGCCCGTGGCACTGGAGGGGGCGCTAAAGCTCAAGGAGATCTCCTACATCGCCACCGACGCCTACCCGGCGGGCGAGATGAAGCACGGCCCGATCGCGCTGCTCGACGAGTCGACGCCGGTCGTGTGCGTGGCGACCGACTCGCCCGTGCTCGAGAAGATGGCCTCGAACATGGCGGAGGTGCGTGCGCGCGGCGCGCATGTGGTCGCGGTGACGACGGCGGGCAACGAGCAGATCGCCAAGCAGGCAGACTCCGTGGTCGAGGTGCCGGCGATCGACTGGATGCTCCAGCCGATGCTCGCGGTGATCCCGCTGCAGCTACTCGCCTATGAGATCGCGCGCAAGCGGGGGTTGAACGTCAACCAGCCGCGCAACCTGGCGAAGACCGTCACCGTGGAGTAGTCATCTAGCATCGCTGGTCGTGGACTCTCTCCCCGACTGGCTGACCCCGCTGCTCGACGCCGAGCAGATGCGCGCGGTCGATCGCTGGGCGATCGACGTTCGCGGCGTGCCATCGCTCGACTTGATGGAGCGCGCCGGGGCGGCAGTGGCGCGGACGGTTGAGCGCATCGCCCCGGACGGGCCGGTGGCGGTGGTGTGCGGGAAGGGAAACAACGGTGGTGACGGGCTGGTGGTCGCGCGCCTGCTGCGCGAGGGGAGCAGGCGCGTGACCGTGGTGTGCACGGCGCCGCCCGGCGACTTCGCCGGTGACGCCCGCGTGAACTTGGACCGACTGCCCGGAGAGGCGCCAATCGAGCTGACCGAGGAGCGCGAGCGAGCGGAGCGGGCACTCGCGGGCGCGACGGTGATCGTCGACGCGTTACTCGGCACCGGCTTTCTGGGGGAGCCCCGGGGGGCGGTGGGGGAGGCGGTCGACGCCGTGAATGCTGGCCGCGCACCGGGCGCGCGGGTCGTGAGCGTGGACGTGCCCAGCGGTGTGGACGCATCGACCGGGGTCGTTGCGGGCGCCGCGGTGCGGGCGGCGATCACGGTGACGTTCCATGCCGGCAAGCCGGGTCTGTGGATCGCGCCGGGCAAGGCGCACGCGGGCGAGGTGGAGACGATCGAGATCGGCATTCCACGCGGCTCGCCGAAAGACACCAAGGTCGGTCTGATCGGGCCCGCGGTGTTCGACCTGCTGCCGAGGAGATCGGCGTCTTCGACGAAGTTCCTAAGCGGTCACGTGCTGCTCGCGGGCGGCTCGCCGGGTCTGACGGGCGCGCCGCGGATGGCCGCGCACGCCGCGATGCGCGCCGGGGCCGGCTATGTGACCGCGTTCATACCCGCGTCTTTGCAGACGATCATCGCGACAGCGGGACCGCCCGAGCTGATGACGCACGGACTGGCAGACGAGGATGGCGGACTCATCGCGCAAGGGGTTGATGAGGTCCTCACCGGGACTGAGCGGGGAGGTGCGCTGGCCCTGGGTCCGGGTCTGGGTCGTAGTCCTGGGGCGTTTGAGTTTGCCCGTGAGTTGGCCAGACGGGCTCAGGTGGCGATGGTATTAGACGCAGACGGCCTAAACGCCCACGCCGGGCGTCTGGGGGATCTCGCGTCCAGACAGGCCCCGACCGTGCTCACTCCCCATGAGGGTGAGCTTGGCCGGCTGCTGGAGGTCGATAGCCAACAGATTCAAGCCGAGCGCCTGCGTCACGTCCGCGAAGCCACAGAGCTCTCCCAGGCGGTGGTCGTGCTGAAGGGCGACGACACGCTGATCGCTGCACCCTCTGGAGCAGTGGCCGTCAGCCCTGGGGGCACTCCTGCGCTGGCCACGGCGGGAACCGGGGATGTGCTGACAGGGGTGATCGCCGCGCTGCTCGCTGCCGGCCTCGAGCCCTTCACCGCCGCGGCTGCAGGCGTGTGGCTGCACGCTGAGGCCGGCCGGGAGGCGGCGCGCAGGCAGGGAGCGAATGAGGGTGTCGTTGCCTCCGATGTGATCGCAGCGTTGCCGGCCGTGCGAGGAGGTGAGAGGTGACCGTGCACCGCGCGCTCGCGCGCGTGAACGTGGCTGCGATCGAGCGCAATTGCGCCCGGTTGCGCGGCAAGCTGCGCAGCGGCACGGAGTTGTGCGTCGTGGTGAAGGCTGACGGATACGGCCACGGCGCAGTGCAGAGCGCGCGCGCGGCGCTTGCGGGCGGCGCGAGCTGGCTGGCCGTCGCCTGCGCTCAGGAGGCGCGCGAGCTGCGCGACGCCGGCGTGCGCGGGGTGCGCGTGCTGGTGATGGGCGTCCTCAGCCCAGCGGAGCTGAAGGAAGCGCTCGCGGCCGACGCGGATGTGGTCGTGTGGCATGAGCGGGACGTCGAAGCGGTCGCCGCCGCCGGGGGCGGGCGCGTGCACGTAAAGCTCGACTCTGGCATGGGCCGGCTCGGCACGCGCGACGCAGCCGAGGCCGCTCGCGTGGTGGCGTTCGTGCGCTACACAGCGGGCGTCGAGCTCGCGGGACTGATGACGCACTTCGCCACAGCCGACGATCCCGGCGACGACGGGTTCTTCGTCCGCCAGCTCGCGGTCTTCGCGGACTGGGCGCGCGAGATCAAGCTCGACCATCCAGAGATCCTCGTGCACGCGGCGAACAGCGCCGCTGTGCTGCGCGAGGAGCGCGCGCATTTCGATATGGCGCGCTGCGGTATCGCCGCTTACGGCATGGATCCCTTCGGCGAGGACCCCTACCGGCGTGAGCTGGAGCCCGCGCTCGAGCTGAGCTCCTACGTGGCTGAGGTCAAGGGACTCGCCGCGGGCGAGAGCGCAGGGTATGGGCGGCGGTTCGTAGCTGAGCGCGATACATGGCTTGCGGTGCTTCCGGTCGGCTATGGCGACGGCTTCAGGCGCGGGCTTTCCAACAACGCGGAGGTGCTGATCGATGGCCGGCGCTACCCGCTGGTGGGGACGGTGAGCATGGACAACATCACAATCGACCTCGGCCCCGATCCGGCAGCCGAGGAGCTGCGCGGGGTCCAGGCTGTCCTGATCGGCGTCCAAGGCTCAGAGCGCATCACCGCCGAGGCGCTGGCCGCTCGCCTGGAAACAATTAACTACGAGGTGACCTGCGCACTTACTCCGCGAGTGCCACGGTCCTACCATCGCGACGGCGAGGCGGTATGAGTGATGGTCTGAACGTAGCCCGGGCAGCGCTCGAGGGCCGCCCTGCTTGGCTGGTGGGGGGCGCCGTGCGCGACCGTGTGCTGGGTCGGCCGCTGAAGGATTTCGATCTCGTGGTGGATGGCGACCCCGAGCAGGCCGCGCGCGCCCTTGCCCGCACGGCAGGAAGAGCAGCGTGCTTTGCGCTGTCTGAGGATTTCGGTGCCTGGCGTGTGGTGGCGCGCGATCACGCCTGGCAGGCAGACGTTGATCGCCTGCGCGGCGGCTCATTGC
The DNA here is from genome assembly GCA_963817605.1 of uncultured Solirubrobacterales bacterium. Lineage (GTDB taxonomy): Bacteria > Actinomycetota > Thermoleophilia > Solirubrobacterales > Solirubrobacteraceae > Palsa-744. The sequence goes on from CAWFOV010000004.1 coordinate 66,966, forward strand.
AGGCAGACCTCGAGCTGCGCGACTTCACCGTGAACGCGATCGCCGAACCGATCGAAGGGGGTGCGCCGATCGATCCTCTCGGTGGGCTCGAGGACTTGAGGGCGCGTCGCCTGCGTATGGCTGGGCCGGGCGCCTTTGCCGATGATCCCCTGAGGGTGCTGCGCCTGGTGCGGATGGCGGTCGAGCTGGAGTTAGATCCCGACGCGCAGACCAGCTTAGAGGCGAGCGCGCACGCAGGCAAGCTACGGCACGTATCGGCCGAGCGGGTGTTCATGGAGCTGCGCCGGGTCCTCGCCACGCAGCGTGCACGGCGCGGGATTGAACTGATGGGCGAACTGGGGGCGAGCGCTGAGGTGCTACCCGAGCTGCAGGCGCTCCAGGGAGTGGAGCAGAATCGCTTCCACCATCTCGACGTCTATGACCACACGCTCGAGGTGCTTGACCGCACGATCGAATTGACGACTGGCGCCGGCCCGGGCGTGGCCGAGCTGGATGCCTGCATCAGACCCTACGGCGGCGAGGTTTCCGCGCTGCTGGCTGAGCCACTGGCCGATGAGATGACACGCGGAGAGGCATTGCGCTGGGGAGCACTGTTGCACGACGCCGCCAAGCCTCTGACCAGGGAGGTGCGTCCAGGGGACGGGCGTGTGACGTTCATCGGCCACGACGAGCGCGGAGCCGCGCTCGCGCGCGAGGTGCTCAGCAGACTGCGCACCAGCGAGCGGCTGCGTGCCCATGTCGCCGCGCTTGTGCGTAACCACCTGCGTCTCGGCTTTCTCGTCCACGAGTCCCAGCCTCTGTCGCGTCGCATTGTGTTCTCCTACCTGCGTGCCTGCTCTCCGGTGGAGGCCGACGTCACGCTGCTATCGATGGCAGACCGCCTTGCCACGCGCGGGGACAGCGCACAGGAGTCGATCGATGCGCACATGCTCGTGGCGCGAAGCATGCTCGAGGACGCCCTGCGCTGGCGGGCGGAGGGTCCGCCTGCACAGCTGTGGCGCGGAGATGAGCTGGCTCGAGCCCTGGGCATCGATGAGGGGCCGCGGGTGGGGGAGCTGCTCGAGGAGCTCACCGAGGCGCAATACGCGGGAGAGCTCACCACTCGCGAGCAGGCACTCACGTTCCTGCGCACACGCCAAGCAAGTGGTTAGGCTCTCTGCTGCTGATGGCCGATACCGATTGCATTTTCTGCAAGATCCTCACGGGCGAGATTCCCGCCACGATCGTCGGTGAGGACGAGCGCACGGTGACCTTCATGGACATCAACCCCGCCACGCGCGGTCACATGCTTGTGATTCCCCGCGCGCACGCCGAGGATCTGTTGAGTGTGGGTCCGGAGGACCTACAAGCGGTTGCGCTCGCCTCGCAACGCCAGGCAGTCATCGCGAAGGAGCGGCTGGGGGCCGAAGGTGTCAATCTGGTCAACTCCTGTGGCGCCGTCGCCTGGCAGACGGTCTTCCATTTCCATATGCATGTGATCCCGCGCTACGCAGACGATCCGCTGCGGCTACCCCGGGTTCCCGCGCCTGGAGATCCGGGGGAGATCGCGGCCGCGGCGCAGGAACTCACGCGGAAATAGCGAACAGACCGCTACATCGTTCCCGTCGTTGTGTTGAATGACCACATGATCCGTGCATCAACAGCTGCTGTCCTCATGAGCCTCGCGCTCGTGCTGGTGCTGCCCGCTGGCTCGCAGGCGACGCTCGCCGAAGTCGGTGTGATCCCCCCCACCGTCAAACCCGAAACTGTGCCGAGCTGCCCAGGCAGCCCTTGCCTGGCCGTCAGCCGCACGACGGGCTTCCAGGTGAAGGTGGCCACGGCTCACAACCCCCTGGGCACGCCACGCGCCGGCACGGTAGTAGCCTGGTCGATCATGCTGGGCAAGCCGAACGCGACCCAGATCAAGTTCTTCAACGCCAACGAGGGCGGCGTCTCCGAAGCCGGGATCGCGATTCTGCGTGCCCAGAAGAAACCGAACCTAACCTACAAGCTGATCGCGCAGAGCCCCCTCATCAAGCTCGAACCGTACTTCGGGAAAACCGCTCAGTTTCCGCTGGAAACAACGATTCCGGTGAAGAAGGGCGACATCATTGCCCTGACGGTTCCCTCCTGGGCCCCGGCGCTGGCACTGGGCTTCGGCAACGACACCTCGTGGCGGGCAAGCCGTCCGAAGAAGCAGTGCACGAGCACCAGCGCCCAGACCGACCACACCTCTATCGGCAGCGCGGTCCAGTACTTCTGCCTGTATCTCACCGCGCGGCTGACTTACAGCGCAACGCTGATCTCTACGCCCTAGAGCATCGCTGGGCTGCACAGACCGGCCGGAGACCGGTCTGTGCCTTGGTCGCTCATGGACCGGTCGTTGACCGGACGGGATCGGCTGACCGGCCAGCACACTTTGCGGGTGGGCGGGCCGTCCAGTCCTTGACCCGCTTGCCCGGCGGGCTCTCTAGGGTGCGCCAGCGCCGCCAGTCGGGCTTGCTTTGGCTTCACCTTTGGTGGCGCTTTCTTCTTTGGCGCTACCGCCCGCTGAGGTGCCGCCTGCTTCGCCTTTGCTGCTTTCGCTTTCACCACTGGGGCTGCCGGCGCCCGAGGACGCTTCTCCGCCTTCTTTTGTTTCTTCGCCCGATGAGCCTTCGCTCGATTTGCCGGCCGAGGTTGTCGATGTGGTCGACGTCGAAGTGCTCTGCACGGAGGCCTTTTCGGCGCTCGTGTCGCTCGGTGGGGTGATATCGGGTGTGCTCTTTGGCACTACATCGCTTACGCTGCTCCCGCCGCCGCAGGCGCCCAGGCTGATGGCACACAACAGCACTAGGCTCGCTGCGAGTGCGACACGGGCTGGCGAGGGGTGCGCTGGGAGGATGGGTGAGATCCTCATCAAGCGCGGTGCTTCCTCGGCGCCGGTGGCCCTCAACCAGCCGTCCTTGATGTGAGCGGCTCCATGCGACGGCCGCAGGTGGGGCAATCGTTCAGATCCTTTTGGGCGAGCTGGTCACACCAAGAGCAGAAGCGCATGTTCTCCACGGCCCATGGTAGCCGCGAGGCGGAAGGGGCGAGCGGCAGCAACATGCCCACTATTTCCAGCGGCTCGCCCGTCTCACGGTCGAGGTAGATCTCCTGCTGGCCGGCCTCCGATTGGCCGACCTCCATCACAACCTCCCGACCGCTCGAGGGGTTACGCAGCCGATAGCGCTGGCTCATGCTCATGGCGCGAACTCTAGCGAAGCGCCTGGCGGAGAAGCCCACCCGTGCAGCCGCCTGCCCTTTGGATAGAGTTCCGCCGCCGATGCCCTCTTTTCCCACCTCCAGCAACCTGCGTAATCTCGGCCTTCTCGCCGGAGCGGGTGCCCTGTTGTTTGGCGCGAGCGGCTGCGCAGTCAAGCGCGAGGACAATGCCAACCTGATCGTCGGCAAGCAGCAGTTCGTCGCCAAGTGCGGCTCCTGCCACACGCTCGCGCGAGCAGGCACCAAAGGCATCGTGGGGCCAAACCTCGACGAAGCCTTCCGCCAGAGCCTCGCCGAAGGTCTCAAGCGCAGCACGATCGAAGGTGTTGTGAGCGGCCAAGTGCTCAACCCCAATCGCGAAGGCGTGATGCCAAAAGGGCTGGCCGGCGGGACGACGCTGAGCGACATCGCCGCCTACGTGGCGCAATCGGCCGACCGTCCTGGCCAGGACACCGGCCTGCTGGCCAGCGCGGTGGAAGCCCCCGGAGCTGGCAAGCCGGCCGTCGAGCAGGCGGGCAAGCTCCAGATACCCGCAAGCCCCAGCGGGCAACTCGCCTACACGACCGGCAAGGCGACCGCAAAACCCGGGCCGGTCACCGTCGAAATGCCGAACTCCTCGGGCGTCTCGCACAACATCGCGATCGAAGAAGGCGCGCACGGCGCGAGCCCCGGCGGAGCGGTACTCGGTGCGAGCCAGTTCATCACTAAGGGCTCAACCACACTGAAAGTCAGCCTGAAGCCGGGGGTCTACACGTTCTTCTGTCAGGCCCCGGGCCATCGTGCGGCGGGCATGTACGGAACGCTGACGGTCAAATAAGCGCGCGCAGAATCAGAACCAGCGCGACGATCACGACGATTACCGCGAACGCGTAGAGCAGGAAGCGGAAGGCCTCATCCTCGGAGCGCAGGGGGTTGAGCACGGCGGGCCGAGCCCGGTCTAGAGGATGTAGACCGTGGTGTATACGACGAGCCACATGATGTCAACGAAGTGCCAGTAGATCCCCGGCACCTCGACCCCGCGGTGCTCCTCGGGCGTGTAATGCCCGCGGAAGGCACGGATGGTCACGATCAGCAGCAGCACCAAGCCGATGAACACGTGGGCGCCATGCAGGCCGGTGAGCGAGTAGAAGATCGTCTGCTGGGCGTGATCCTGAGGGGCGAAACCGATGTTCGCGTACTCGTTGATCTGGATGAACAGGAACGTGCAGCCGAGCAGGAAGGTGGTGAGGATACCTGCCTTCAGCCCGAAGCGATTACCTTGCTTGATCGCTGTCTGGGCCCAGTGAAGCGTAAACGAGGAGGACATCAGTATCGCTGTATTGACGCCTGCGACCTCCACCGGCAGGGTGGTTCCCGGGGCCGGCCACGGCTGACCTTGGGCGATGCGGATGAAGAAGTAAGCCGTGAAGAACGCACCGAACACCATCACCTCGGAGATGATGAAAAGCAGCATCCCCAGCAGCTGTGGCTCGACGCGTGAGCTGCTGTGCGCAGCCGGAGGGCCATGGTCCTCGCCGTGAACGGCCGCGTGAGCGATGCTGGCTGCCTCCATCGGTCTGCTCACCTCACCCCGGCTGGGGCCGCGGTCGTGTTGGCCTTGAGATCGACAACGACGTGCTCGACCTTTGCCGAAGTGGCATGGCGTACGCGCTCGATCAGGTTAGAGCGCATCCAGCCGGAGCGTTCGCCGGGAAGCGTTGAAATCACCACGTCGTCGACCCTGAACAGCTCCAAAGCGTTGATGGCGGCGGTGTAGGGGTCCGGATCGCCGATCATGCCCGAGCCGATCAGCCCGGCTGCTTTCAACCGCGCGAGCATCGCCTGAAGGCGCGTGCGCGCCTCAGCAGGCGCCGAGCCGCCACCGTCCTGCAGCGGGATCACAGCTATGAACACATGCTGAGGAAGCCCTCCGGGCTGTGTGCCCTCGTTTGCGGCCTTCTTTGCGAGGTGCTCGATCAGCTCCTCGCCACTCGCTGTTTTGCTGGCCACGACGAGCGTGACGCCGAAGGGCAGGCCCTCCTGTTCGAGGTCGGTCACGATGTGCTCCACCGGCAGCCCCGAGGCGTTGTGAATGCGCTCGATCAAATCCCTGCGCAGCCATCCTGACTGGGTGGCCGGCTGGGTGGAGAGGATGATCTCTGTAGGCCGCCGCTCGGCGATAGCGTCCATCGTGGCCGAGAAGGGGTCTGGATCGCCAACTTCGCCGGTGGCCTCGATCCCCTCGCCGGCTACGAGCGAGATCGCCAGGTCGACCCGCACCTGGGCCGATTCGCGCACGGCCTCGTCGTAGATGACCAGGCCGGCCGAAGGCTTGCTCTGAGGAACGACCAGGCGGAAGCGCACATCGCCGCCGGCGGCGCGCGCACGGACAGTGTCGAGCAGCTTCTTGCCACCGAGCGTCCTGTTGGCAACCACCAGTATTTCCTTCATCGGGCGTGCGTCCTTTTCATTCGCTGGTGACTGGGACGGCGCCGGCTCCCGCCGTGGCAGGGGTTGGAGCGAGGATGCCGTGCACTGCCCCGGGCACTCCGTACTCGTACGGGCCGCCGACGATCGTCGGAATCCTGTCGAAGTTGAAGATCGGCGGGGGCGAGGATACCTGCCACTCGAGTGTCAGGCCTCGCCACGGATTGCCGGGCGCGCGGGCTCCGCCGCGCCAGCTCGTGACCATGTTGTACACGAACACCAGCGTGCTCAAGCCGAGGCCAAAGCTGGCAATCGAGATGAACAGGTTCAGGTCGGCAAACTTGGCGGCATAGTCAGCGACGCGACGAGGCATGCCCTGCAGGCCGAGGACGTGCATCGGGCCGAAGGTCAGGTTGAAGAAGATAAAGGTGGTCCAGAAGTGCCACTTGCCCAAGCGCTCGTCATACATACGGCCGGTCATCTTCGGGAACCAGTAGTAGACGCCCGCGAAGATTGTCATCAGCGACCCGCCAAACAGCACGTAGTGGATGTGGGCCACGATGAAATACGTGGCGCTCACGTGGATGTCGAACGGGATCATGGCAAGCATCACGCCGCTGATCCCGCCGAGGGTGAACGTCGTCAGGAAGCCGAGCGCGAACAGCATCGGCGTATCGAGGTGCAGCACCCCTCGCCACAGCGTCGCCAGCCAGGAGAAAATCTTGATGCCCGTCGGCACCGCGATGATCGCCGTGGTGATAGCCATCGGAATACGAATCCAGGCGGCCATCCCTGAGGTGAACATGTGGTGGGCCCATACCGTGAAGCCGAGCACGACGATCGCCAGCAGTGAGAAGGCCATCATCCGGTAGCCGAAGATCGGCTTACGGGACTTAACAGCGATCACCTCGCTGACGATCCCGAAGCCGGGTAGCATCATGATGTATACGGCCGGATGGGAATAGAACCAGAAGACGTGCTGGTACATCAGCACGTCGCCGCCGTGGTTCGCGTTGAAGAAGTTGAAGCCGAGCGCGCGGTCGAGCAGCACAAAGAACTGCGAGGCGGCGATGAACGGCGTGGCGATAACGACGAGCAGCGATGTTGCAAAGTTCGCCCAGACCAGCAGCGGCATCCGGAAGAAGCTCATCCCAGGGGCGCGCATGGTGATGATGGTCACGAGGAAGTTCAGCGCGGTCATGATCGATGAGGCGCCCGCGAACTGAACACCGAGCGAGAAGAACGTCTGTCCGATCGGTGCGTTGTCGGACAGCGGGGCATATGCGGTCCAGCCATCGGCAAAGGCGCCGCCGGGTGCGAAGAAGCTCGAGAGCATCATCAGCCCGGCAACCGGCAGCAGCCAGTATGAGAGGGCGTTGAGCCGGGGAAAGGCCATGTCCGGCGCCCCGATCATCAAAGGCAGCACGAAGTTGGCCAGGCCCGCGAAGACGGGGATCACGAACAGGAAGATCAACAGCGACGCGTGGACCGAGAACAGGCCGTTGTAGGTGTTCGCATCCACGAACTGCGCACCCGGCTGCGCCAGCTCGGCGCGCATCAGCAGGCCGATCAGGCCGCCCACGAGCAGGAAGAAGAAGGAGGTGACGGTGTACTGCACGCCGATGACCTTGTGGTCGGTGTTGACGCGGAAGTAGTCCTTCCAGCTGTGTGCGCCGTGGCTCGAGTGGTCCTCGGGGCGCGTGGGCCGTCCAATTGCCCAGTAAAACCAGTAGTCAAAGCCCCCGATCCCGACCAGGAAGAGCAGTGGCACGGCGATCAGCGAGACCGTCAAGATCGCTTCGCCGGAGAGGTAGTGGTGGAACGTGGAGTGGCCGGTACTCATACGCACCAGCCAGGTCAACCCGGTGGCGAAGGCCACGCCGAGCGGCATCATCCAGCTGGCACGGTAGAAGCCCGGGGCGCGGAATTTAGCGGCCATCAGCGTGTGTTCTCAGAACCGGTCATCGCGTGGCTCATTATCCCGTAGTCCCGCCACTCGCGCCGGCGCCGGGGGTGCTGCCCGCAGCGGTGCTCGCCTGGCTCTTCAGCCACGCCTGGAATTGGGCAGGCGGGACTACATGCACAGCGGATCGCATCGTTGAGTGCCCGAGCCCGCAGAGCAGGTTGCAGACGACTGGATAGGTGCCGAGCCGGTCCGGTGTCGCCCGGTAGTGGGTCGTGATGCCGGGAACGACGTCCTCCTGGAGGCGGAAGGCGGGGATCCAGAAGGCGTGGATGACGTCCTTGGAGCGCATGTTGAAGTAGACGGTGTCACCCATCGGGATGTAGAGCTGATCAGAGTTCAGGGGCTTGCCGCCGGTCACTGACGATGGGTATTCATAGGACCAGATGAACTGCTGGCCGGTCACCCCAATCTGGATTTCCGGAACCCCGCCCGGCTTCTTCTCATTGTCGTTCAGGACGACAAAGGAGTAGGAGACGAGTCCGAGCAGGATCAGTGCCGGGATGGCGGTCCAGATCACCTCCAGGCGCGTGTTGCCGTGGATCGGAGGCCCGTCCTTGAGCTCCTCGCCGGGCTTCATGCGGAACTGCCAGGCGGAGTACAGGATGACCGTTACGACGAGTACGAAGATCGGCACCGAGGCGTCGATCAGAACGTGATAGAGCCTGTCGGTGTTGGTGGCCTGGGTGGAGGCTCCGACCGGGAACCAATGGATCGTGTACCCCAGCGCGATGCCGATGGCTGTAGCGATCGAGGCCGCCACGATCGTTAGGACGAGCGGGCGCTGCTTAGGCATCGGCGGCGGGGGCTCCAGTGAGGGTTGGGACGTTTTCGGGGGCGAGCCTCTCCATCGCGATGCGTGATCCTATTGCCTTCGCCCGACCTCTTGACGCGTGGCTGCCACAGGACTACATTGAGCCAATCGTTGCAAGTGCTTGAAGCAGTACTCCGGCGATAGATCGAGCGCGAAGGGAGTGGTCATGCAGGTCAGCGAAGGGATGAGTCCGACGGTCCTCGCAGTGGGTCCCGCTCACACTCTGCGGGCGGTCGCCCAGCTGATGTCCGCTCGGCATGTCGGCGCGGCCGTCGTGATGGACCCCGGCGGTAATGGTCCGGGGATCATCACCGAGCGCGACATCCTCTCTTCGCTTGGCTCCGGCCAGGACCCGGACACGGAGCTCGTCGGCGACCACCTGACGCGCGATGTCGTCTACGCGGCGCCCGACTGGTCGCTGGAGGAGGCGGCAGTCGCGATGGTGCGCGGCGGCTTCCGTCATCTGATCGTCGTCGAGAGGGGGGAGACGGTGGGCATTCTCTCCGTTCGCGACGTCGTGCGGTGTTGGACGCAGGACGGGGCGATCTGTCCGGTGCCGGCCAGTGCGGCTGTTTGAACGTCCTGCGGGGTGCGATTACTCCAACACCTTGATTGGGAGGGTCGAGGGGCCCGGCTCGCCAGCCTGCGGCCGGCTGCGCCACCCTCTTTGGACGCAGGACGGGGCGATCTGTCCGGTGCCGGCCAGTGCGGCTGTTTGAACGTCCTGCGGGGTGCGATTACTCCAACACCTTGATTGGGAGGGTCGAGGGGCCCGGCTCGCCAGCCTGCGGCCGGCTGCGCCACCCTCTTAGGACGCAGGACGGGGCGATCTGTCCGGTGCCGGCCAGCGCTGCAGTGGGGTGAGTGAGGACCGATCGGAGATCGCCCAGCGCGGATTGGGAATCCCACCCACCCGCAATCCCGCCCGCCCGCGCGCGACGCCCCGCCGGGGCTTGGATCAGTCGAGCGGGAGTTCGTCGATTTCTGAGCGCGTGTCTTTGAACCAGCGCACGACGCAGTAGATCGTCAGCACCACGCCGATCACCGTCAGCTCGATGAACGTCGTGATGCCGACGAGCAGCAGCGTAATTCCCACGGCGGTGAGCACCGGCAGGATGCTCGGCCCGGGGAGGTGGATCTCCTCGCCGACGGGCGGGACCTCGGGGTCGAGTGGGCTCATGACACGTATACGGCGGCTACGAAGAACGTGATGGCGAACATGAACATGCAGATCGCCGCCACGATCCAGCCGGTGCGGATGTTCTTGCGTGCAAGCCGACGGGTCATCATTGCGCCGCGAAGTCTATAGATGAGCGTCGGCGACCATTGCGCAGAACAGCAGCGCCAGATAGGCGAGCGAGAATAGGTAGAGCTGCAATGCGGAGCGTCTGTCCGCCCGGCGGTAGAGGCGGATTGCGCCAGCTATGAAGCCCAAGCCGAGCACGATCGAACAGACCAGGTAGATGCCCCCGAAGCCCCCGGCGCAGAATGGCAGCTGCGTGACGGCGTAGAGCAGCACCGTGTAGAGCAGGATCTGCCGACGAGTCTCGGCCTCGCCGCGTACGACGGGAAGCATCGGCACCCCTACCTTCGCGTACTCGTCCTTCATCAGCAGGCTCAGCGCCCAGAAGTGGGGTGGGGTCCAGAAGAACACGATGAAGAACAACAGCACCGCCGTGCCGCTGACCGAGCCGGTGACAGCGGCCCAGCCAACCAGCGGCGGCACGGCGCCAGCGGCCCCGCCGATCACGATGTTCTGGGGCGTGCGCCGCTTCAGCCAGACCGTGTATACGAGCACGTAACCGAGGAAGCCCGAGAACGAGAGCGCTGCTGCGAGCGGGTTAACCGTCAGCGAGAGCTCGAGCAGCGAGAGCGCTGCGAGTACGCAGCCGAAGATCAAGGCTGCGTACGGTGAGACGCGGCCGGACGGAACCGGTCGCGTGGCGGTGCGCGCCATCTGCGCGTCGATGTCGCGGTCGAACCAGTGGTTGACCGCGCCGGCGCCGCCGGCCGAGAGGTAGCCGCCGAGGCAGGTCAAGAGGACAAGCAGCGGCGAGGGGTCGCCGGCGACGTACATCGTCGTAATCGTGCTCAGCAGCAGCAGCGATTGGACCTTCGGCTTGGTCAACTCGGCATAGTCGCCCAGCAGCTGGCGCGTCCGAGGGGCCAGTCCAAGCCGCGGTACCTCGATCGCCTGGGCGGTGCCTGTAGGGGGTGTGCTCATCAGACGCCTATTTGGGTGGCTCCAGCGGGCACGGTGATCCCACCAGAAATCGTTTCTGGGTGGGCTCCAGATCCGGAGCTGCGCCGCTGAACCTCGCGGCGGATGTCCTTCATCGGTTCCACCGAGCGCACGAGCGGGATCGCGTCGAAGTTGTTGACCGGCGGAGGCGAGGTCGTGAACCACTCCAGCGTGTTTGCCTTCCACGGGTCGGGCCCTGCCAGGACACCCACCTTGAGGCTGCGCACGGCGTTGACGATCGTCACGAGCACCCCAGCGGCGAGGATGAACGAACCCACCGTGGAGATCTGGTTGTAGAGAGCCAGGTGACCGACGTTGTCGTACTCATACACTCGCCGGGGCATTCCGTCTAGGCCCATCACGTGCTGAATCAGGAAGGTGGCGAGGAAGCCAAAGAACATCAAATAGAAGCTCAGCTTGCCCAAGCCCTCACTCAGCATCCGCCCGGTGATCTTGGGAAACCAGTAGTAGATCGCCGCGAAGATCGTGAACACCGAGCCCCCAACGAGCACGAAATGCAGATGAGCGACGACGAAGTAGGTTTCGTTGAGCTGCCAGTCGACGGGGAAGACGGCGAGAAACACCCCCGAGATGCCTCCGATCAAGAACAGCGCGATGAAGCCCGCGCAGAACAGCAGGGGGGTCTTGAACTCGATCGTGCCACGCCACAGCGTTGCGATCCAGTTGAGCATCTTTACGCCGGTTGGCACGGCGATCAGGAACGAGCTGAGCATCACGAACACGAGGATCGCCTCGGGTATAGGTGCGGTGAACATGTGGTGTGCCCACGTCAGGAAGCCGAGGAACGCGATTGCCACGGTCGACGCCGCAATCGCCTTGTAGCCGAAGATCGGCTTACGCGCGAACACCGGCAGGATCTCCGAGACGATGCCAAACCCGGGGAGCACCATGATGTAGACCTCGGGATGGCCGAAGAACCAGAACAGGTGCTGCCACAGCAGCGCCGAGCCGCCGTTCGCCGGATCGAAGAAATGCGTGCCGAAGTGGCGGTCGGTGAGCAGCATCGTCACCGCCCCGGCGATCACAGGCATCGCGAAGATGATCAGGACCGAGTAGGTGAGGATCGCCCAGATGAACAGCGGCAAACGGCCCCAGCTCATGCCGCGCGCGCGCATGTTGGCGATCGTCGCGTAGAAGTTGATCGCACCCAGGATCGAGGACAGCCCCGTCAGGTGGATCAGGTAGATCCACGCATCCTGGCCACCGCCTGGCGAGTAGAGCGAGTCCGACAGCGGCGCATAGCTCGTCCAGCCGGCTTCCGGCGGGTTCCAGAAGATCGAGGCGTAGAAGACGATGCCGCCAGCCAGCAGCAGCCAGAAGGAGAGCGCGTTCAGGCGTGGGTAGGCCATGTCGCGCGCGCCGATCATCAGCGGCACGAAGTAGTTCGCCAGGCCCGCCATCATCGGCACGACGAACAGGAAGATCATCGTCGTCCCGTGCATAGTGAACAGCTGGTTGTAAGTCTGGGGAGTGACCAGCGTGTTGTCCGGGGCGCCCAGCTGCAGGCGTATCATCAGCGCCTCGACACCGCCAAGACAAAAGAAGACGAACGTCGTGACCATGTACATGATCCCGATTCGCTTGTGGTCAGTGGTGGTGATCCAGCTGGCCCAGCCGCGCGCCGGGGGCTCGGCGCGGTGGGTTACGAGTTGTGGGACGGGGGCGACGTACGTGGCCATGTCGTGCGCTTGCGCTCCTCGATGTCCTAGGGGTTTTCGACTTGTCCGGGGCCGGTCTGGGCATTCAGCTTGGCCCGCTCGACCTTGGCTTCGGCGTTGGCTTGCGTGATCTCTTGCTTCTGGTAGGCAAGCCAGGCATCGAACTGCGCGGGTGGCACAGCCTTTACCGTGGCGATCATGCGTGCGTGACCGCGGCCGCACAGGGCCGCGCACTGGCCACGGTAGATCCCTGGCTTTGAGACCTTGAACCATGTGTAGTTGTGGTAGCCGGGAACCGCCTGGAACTTGCCCCCCAGTTCGGGGACCCACCACGAATGGACAACGTCCTCGGAGACTATGTCCAAGGTGACCGTGGTTTCGGTGGGGACGACCATCTCCTCATAGGAGTAGGGCGCGCCCAGCCCGTCGGGTTCGCTCGAGCCCGGGTAGACGAATTGCCAGATGTACTGCCGGCCGATCACCTGGATGTTCAGGGATTTTCCGCTGGGTGGCAGCCTGCGTACGGCGCTTGCGTACAGCAACCCGCTCTGGCCAGCCAGCTGATCGCCATTGGCGTCCCGAGTTGGCAGGATCCTGGATCGAGGAGAGCTTGGCGAAGGTGAGCACCGCGAGCCCAACGAGAATGACGGCGGCCGCGACTGTCCAGCCGACCTCCAGGCGGGTGTTGCCCCGGATCTGCGCGGGCACGGCTCCCTTGCGTGCACGGAACTTGACCAGCGCATATACCAGGGCGCCCGTGACAGCGATGTAGATCACGGCCGCGATGTAGAGCGTGATCTTGAAGAGGCTGTCGATGTGATCAGCGTTGGGCGACCCGCCCGACAGCGGCGTGAAGAAGGCGAGCGTTGAGGAGAGCAGATGGCCCAAGGCGGCGGGGATTCTATTCAGCCCCGGACAGGACGCGCTTGATGACTTTTGCCACGAGTCGTCTACTGCCCGGAGAAGCGTGCTGGACGCTTTTCGACGAAGGCCACTCGCCCCCTCGAGGAAATCGTCGCTTGAGGCCATCTCGCGCTGGATCTGCGCCTCCAGCTCGAGCTGCTCCTCCATTCGCGCGTACAGCCAGTTGTTGAGCTGGCGCTTGGTTCCGGCGTACGAACGCGTCGGGCCGGCGGCCAGGCGCGCGGCGAGCGTGGCGGACTCCTCGGCAAGCTGCTCGTCGGGCACGACGCGGTTGATCAGACCCCACTCGAGCGCACGCTCCGCAGGCAGGCGCTCGCCGAGCATCGCCATCTCGGTTGCGCGCGCCATGCCGACGCGCGTGGGCACAAACAGCGAGGAGCCGCCGTCGGGGACGAGCCCGATGTTCACGAACGCGAGCAGGAAGTAGGCGCTCTCGGCTGCCACGATCAGGTCGCAGCACAGCGCCAGCGAGCAGCCGATGCCGACCGCCGGGCCGCGTACGGACGCGACCACGGGCTTGGGCATCTCCCTGATCGCGACCATGATCGGGTGGTAGCGCTCGGTCAGCGTCTTGTAGACGTCCGGGCGCCCGTTGGCTGTCGTCTCGCCATCGCTGAAGTCCTTCAGATCCGCACCCGAGGAGAAAGCGCGCCCGGCGCCCTCGATCAGGACCGCACGCACGGCCTCGTCCTCGCCCACCCGGCGCAGCGCGGCGAGCAGGTCCAGGCCGAGCTGCTGGTTCCAGGCGTTCAGCGCCTCGGGCCGGTTCAGCTCGACGGTGGCGACACCGTCGGCCAGGCGCACGTTGACCGTCTCGAGCTGGATGTATGGCTCGCTCACGCCGGTGATCCTATTGTGTGCTCATGTCCCGGCCCGTGATCGGCATGTGCACCGCGCTGGAGCAGGCGCGCTGGAGCGTCTGGGACCAGCCGGCGATGCTGCTCGCGCGCAACTATGTCGACGCGGTGCAGCGCGCAGGGGCACTGGTGCTGATGCTCCCACCGGATCCGACACCTGCTCGAGGATCCCGGCCAGGCACTCGACCTGATCGACGGGCTGGTGCTGACGGGCGGCGCCGACATCGATCCCGCCTTCTACGGCCAGCAGCCACACGCCGAGACGGTGGACACGGTGCCCGAGCGCGACGCGTTCGAGATCGCGCTGACACGCGCAGCGATCGAGCTTGATAAGCCGGTGCTGGGGATCTGCCGGGGGATGCAGCTGATCAACGTGGCTCGTGGTGGCACTCTGCTGCAGCACCTGCCCGAGCACTACGGCCACGGTGAGCACCGGCGGGCGATCGGCTCCTTCGACGGAGCCGACCACGATGTGCGCCTGATCGAGGGAACGCTCGCGGCGCGCGCGGCGGGGGAGATCGAGCACGCGACCAAGTCCCACCACCATCAGGGCATCGACCGGCTGGGCGAGGGGCTCGTGGTCAGTGGCCGCTCGACACTCGACGACTGCCGGAGGCGATCGAGTGGGAGGACGGGCCATCCCACCGGCGCTTCGTGCTCGGTGTGCAGTGGCATCCCGAGGCAGACTTGGCCAGTTCGGTGATCGGCGCACTGGTCGAGGCGGCGATGGTGGAGCAGGCCGGGAGACACGCAGGCGCAGGAGCTCGCGTCCTGAGCTCGCGCTCACGCGGCGGATCGCTCGCCGGGCGCGGATCTATACTCGCAGGGCCCCGTGCGGCGGTCGAACGCCATTCGAGCAGCCGCCTGGGGGGTGGTCGCGGCGGGCGTAGCCGCGCCGCTGGTGCGCAAGCGGGTCAAGGCCCCACCGGTCCTGACGCAGACGGTCGCTTTCGCCGCTCCCTTCGGTCTGTGCGTGGCGCTTCCTCGCACGCGTACGCGCGATGTGGCCACCTGCTGCCTGCAGATGTGGGCCTACCTGGCCGCCTACAAGTCGCCGCACGACGATCCCGCTGCGCCAGGAGCGACGGGTGCGCATCGACTATCCGATCTCACCGACCGCGCGCTCGGCTTGGGCGAGCTGCCCACTTTGCGCCTGCAGCGCGCGCTTGCCCGGCGCGGGTCCGACGGTCCGGAATGGCGAGCTCTGGATCGCGTGCTGGTGTGGGCCCACTGGGCTGTGGTTCATGGTGCCGCACGGCTCGCTTGCTCTATATCCTCATGCGTCATCGCAGAAGCTTCCCGCGGGCGGCGGTGATGACCTACGCGGTGTTCGACATCGGTGCCAGCTTCTACTGGCTGCTGCCGACTGCTCCTCCGTGGTATGCCGCTTCGGCGCCTGCGCGTCGCGCGGCCGGGCAGCGCTCTGAGGCACTGCGATCGCAGGCGACGGCCGAGTCGGAGGTGCGGCGGATGATGGTCGAGTACGGGGAGTTCTTCTGGCGAGACGGCTGGGGTCCGCTCTACAGTGTCTTTGGAGGCAACCCCTTAGCCGCGATGCCCTCGCTGCATTTCGCCACATCCCTGATGGCCACGCTCCTGCTCGCTGAGGTGGGGCCGGTCGCGGGCACGCTCGGTTCAGCCTACGCCACGACGCTCGGATTCGCCCTGGTCTATCTCGGAGAGCACTATGTGGTGGACCTGCTCGCGGGCGCCGCGCTGACGGGCGCCGTGCGCTGGCTGGCACCGCGCGCGGAACCGGCGCTGCGGAGTGCTGGCGGCGCGATCGCGGCGCTGGAGGCGTATGCACACGCGGAGGAGCTGAAGGGGGAGGTGCAGGGACACCGAGATGGTGCAGGACGGCCAACACGATGCGGAGCAGTGGATGTCGGGGGAGGAGGGGATGCCGCGCGTGCCAGTCACGCCCCGCCAGGCCATCGCCTTCGGCGCGTTCGTGGTTGCGGTCATCGGGTTTCTGTACTTCGTGCTGCCCAAGCTCGCGGGAGTGGGCACGACGCTGCATCGCATCGAGCGGGGAGACCCGTGGTGGATCGCGATCGGCGTCGTGCTGGAGCTGGCTCGTTCGCCGGCTACGTCGTGCTGTTCCGCGCGGTGTTCGTCGGGATGAAGGCCCGTGAGCCCGGAACGATCGGCTGGCGGGAGAGCTACCAGATCACGATGGCCGGCCTGGTTGCCACGCGCCTGTTCGCGACCGCTGGCGCTGGCGGTATCGCGCTGACCGCGTGGGCGCTGCGCCGCTCTGGGATGGCTCCGCGGCTGGTCGCCTGCCGCATGGTCGCGTTCATGGTGGTCCTGTACGTGATCTACGCGGGCTCGCTGCTGCTCGACGGCGTCGGGCTGGGCACGGGCCTGCTGCCCGGAGGCGGCTCGTTCGCCATCACTATCATGCCGGCGATCGCGCGGCGGTCCTGATGACCGCTGGTCGGTGCGATGGCCTTGCTGCCGGGCGATCATCGAGCGGCGCCTGCCGCGATCGAGCGTCCGGCTCGAGTCGTTTCGCCCACTGGGTCGCTCGCGCGGTCGACGGTGCCGGCGCTGGCGTCCAGCGGCGTGCGCACAGCGATCGATCTGATGCGCTCGCGCGACGCCGGCCTGCTGGGCGCGCCGGCGTGGTGGGGCTTTGACATCGCGGTTCTGTGGGCGATGTTCCACGCGTTCGGCTCCCCGCCGCCGTTCACGGTCATCTGGATGGCCTACTTCGTCGGCATGGTCGGCAATCTGCTGCCGCTGCCCGGGGGCTCGGGGGGTGGAGGGAGGCATGATCGGCGCGTTCGCCGCATTCGGCGTCGACTTCAACCTTTCCTATGTGGCGGTGCTCGCCTATCGCGGCGATCTCCTTCTGGCTGCCAACGATCCCCGGCACGATCGCCTACTTCCAGTTGCGCCGTACTGTGGCTCGCTGGCGCGACCGGCAGAGCTCCGCTCGCTGCAGAGGCCGCGCCAGCTGGGGCGATCGAGGCTGACGGACCCCCTACCGCCTAGATTATTGACCGTCGGAACGCTATACTTTACAAAGTAAAGCGATACTGGAGATGAAATGAGCAGCGATGTTGAGAACGTGATCGTGATCGGAAGTGGCCCGGCGGGCTACACCGCGGCGCTGTACACGGCGCGTGCCAACCTGAGTCCGCTTGTGTTCGAGGGCTTCGCGTGGGGCGGCTTGCTCCAGCAGACGACCGATGTCGAGAACTATCCGGGTTTCCCCGACGGGATCATGGGCCCGGAGATCATGCAGAAGTTCCGCGACCAGGCCGAGCGCTTCGGTGCGCGCCTGGAGAGCGAGGACGTTGATCGCGTCGAGCTAGCCGATCAGGCCGGCGGCGTGCACCGCGTATGGGTGGGAGATATCGAGTACCGCACGCGCACCGTTGTGCTGGCGATGGGGGCCGAGCACAAGAAGCTCTGCGTTCCCGGTGAGCAGGAGCTCTCCGGACGCGGCGTCAGCTACTGCGCCACCTGCGACGCGGCGTTCTTCAACGGCGCCGAGACGGTGATCGTCGGCGGCGGCGACTCGGCGATGGAGGAGGCCATCTTCCTCTCCAAGTTCGCCTCGAAGGTGACGATCGTGCACCGCCGCTCGGACTTCCGCGCCTCGAAGATCATGCTCGAGCGTGCGCGAGCACAGGAGAACATCGAGCTGCTCACTCCATACACGGTCAACGAGTTCCGTGCCGGTGAGAACGGCGCGCTCGGACACGCTCAGCTGAAGAACACCGAGACCGGCGAGCTGCGCGAGTTGCCCGTCTCGGGCGCCTTCATCGCGATCGGCCACGAGCCGCAATCGGGCATCGTCGGCGATCAGATCGAGCTCGACGAGGACGGCTACGTCAAGACCGACGGCTCCTCCACGCGCACCAACCGGCCCGGTGTGTTCGCCGCCGGCGACCTCGTCGACCACACCTACCGCCAGGCCATCACGGCCGCCGCGTCCGGATGTGAGGCCGCACTCGACGCCGAGTGGTACCTGCGCGACACGCCCGAGGTGCCGACGCCCGCTGGTCTGCCCGAGGGGGACCTGGCCGAGGCGCAGTGGGCTGCGCCGGCGGTTGCTGCAGCGCCCGCGTCAGCCGAAAGCTAGAGCGCACCCTCGAGCTCGAGGAGCCACCGCTTGCGGTCGACGCCGCCGCCGTAGCCGCCGAGCACGCCTCCTGAGCGCAGGACGCGGTGGCAGGGGATCACGATCGGGATCGGATTGGAGCCGAGCGCGTTACCAGCTGCCCGTGCGCCGCGGGGGCTGCCAGCCTCGGCCGCGACCTCGGCATAGCTGAGGTGGCCGCCGTAGGGGATAGCGGCTGTCATCTCGAGGACGCGCCGCCCGAATGGCCCGGTCAGCGACCAGTCGAGTGGGATGCCGAACTCATGCCGGCGCCCGGCGAAGTACTCCTCGAGCTCGCGCTTGAGGAGATCAAGCGACGCGGGTGCCTGCACGATCCGCGGTGAGAGGCTCTCGTGCGAGTGCTTCCAGCACCGACTCGACGCTCTCCTCGGGGAACGCAATGCGCACCAGCCCGCGCTTGGTGGTGGCGGCGTGCAGCGTGCCGAAGGGAGAGTCCACGGGCGCGTAGCTGATGTCGGCAAAGCCCTCCGCGGCCGCGCGCTCGCTCACTCGCCTGGCGGCCGCGATGGCTTCATCGCCGGCGGCTTGAACGTGTGGAGCTCCCTGGCGGAGCAGTTGCTCGATCTTCTTGCTCATGCGATCACCTTCCTCAGTTTGTTCAGTCCCTCATGCAGTGAGCGGCGCGCCGCCTCCTCCGAGCAGCCGATCGCCGTGGCGATGTCGCGGTGGGGTAAGTCGGCCACGTAGCGCAGCAGAATCGCCGAGCGCTGGCGCGCCGGCAGCTCGTGCACGGCTTCCCACAGCGTCTCGTCGCGGGCCTCTGCGGGAGATGAGCCCTCACCGCCTGAGGCTTCGGTGATCTCCGCCACCGGCAGCGCTCCCTTGGCCCGTCTGCGGTGGACATCGAGCGCCTTGCGATACGCGATCGTCAGCACCCACGCCTTCAGATTCGAGTCTGCACGAAGACGCGGATAGGCGCGCAGCGCCGCGATGAACGTCTCCTGGAAGCAGTCCTCCGCGTCTGTGCGTCCGACCAAGGACACCAGTAAGCGCCAGACGTCCTCGCGGTAGGTGTCGAGAAAGCGCTGAAACGGCGGCAGCCCCCCGCGCGCGATTGTTGCGCGTGGCCCGCTCTTGGGCGGTTTTGCGCGACCGGTGGCGGAGGGCGCTGCCAGCTTTTGGCTCACGGTGATTGAACGCGACCGGACCCGGGAACGTGAGGCCGCTCAAGCTTCTTGGTAGGAGAAGAAGCCCGCTCCTGTACTGCGTCCGAGCCGGCCCGCGCGCACCAAACGCTTGAGCTCTGGGGCTGAGCGGTAGCGCTCCTCGTGATACTCCTCCCACAGGCCGTCCAGCACGGCCAGCACGTTGTCGAGTCCGATCTGATCGGCCCAC
Organism: uncultured Solirubrobacterales bacterium; assembly: GCA_963817605.1. Classification (GTDB taxonomy): domain Bacteria; phylum Actinomycetota; class Thermoleophilia; order Solirubrobacterales; family Solirubrobacteraceae; genus Palsa-744. The sequence continues at coordinate 86,546 of CAWFOV010000004.1, forward strand.
GCGAGCGGTCCGCGCGGATAGTTGAGTCCAAGCACCATGCCGGTATCGATGTCCTGTGCACTGCCCACGCCTTCGCCGAGAGCGAAAGCGCACTCGTTGATCACCTGGCAGATGATTCGCTCGAGCACGCCGCCGGCAACGGGCACCACCGTGGCCTCGGTGCCGGGCGCGGATGAATCTGGATCCGGGGCGCGGTAGGGATCACTCGAGTAGTCGTAGTACCCGCGTCCCGTCTTGCGCCCATACAGCCCGGCCGCCACGTAGCGTGCGGAGATCGGCGAGGGCCGCCAGCGCGGCTCGTAGAAGCTCTGCTCGAAGAAGCTCTTGGAGATCTCAAAGCCGGTGTCGATGCCCACGAGATCCATCAGCTCGAACGGCCCCATGCGAAAGCCCCCCTCCATGCGCACGATCCGGTCGATCGTCTCGACGCCGGCGATCTGCTCCTGCAACAGACGCAGCGCCTCCAGCCCAAACGGGCGGTTGCAGCGGTTGACGAGGAAGCCCGGTCCGTCCTTTGCCACGATCACTGTCTTGCCCATCGCTTCGCCGGTGACAGTGGCGAGCGCCAAGGCCTCCGCCGATGACTCGACGCCAGCGACGACCTCCAGCAGTCGCATGACCGGGGCGGGATTGAAGAAGTGCATCCCCACGACTCGCTCGGGCTTGCTCGCGGCGGCGGCGATCGCGGTCACGAGCAGCGAGGAGGTGTTGCTCGCCAGCACACACTCCTCGCTCACGATCTCCTCTGAGAGCCGCTTGTACAGCTCGTGCTTGAGGTCGAGCCGCTCGGGCACGGCCTCGATCACCAGCTCGCAGGGCGCAAAAGCGGCGAGGTCGCCGGCCGGCTCGATCCGCGCGGCGGCGGCATCCGCCTCGGCGGCGCTCAGTCGCCCCTTGGCCGCTTCCTTCCCGAGCCCGTCACGCGCATACTGGGCACCGCGCGCGAGCGCCTCGGGAATCGGGTCGTGCAGAATCATGCGCGCACCGGAGCGCGCCGCGAGCTGCGCGATGCCCGCGCCCATCGTGCCGGCCCCGAGCACCCCGATGACGCGAGCTGGGCTCACGTCAGGAAGGGATCAGCGCGTTGATCCCCGTCATTGCGCGCCCGATGATCAGTTTCTGGATCTGGCTCGTTCCCTCATACAGCGTCGTGACGCGCGCGTCACGGTAGTAACGCTCGACCGGGTGATCGTCGACATAGCCCGCGCCGCCGTGGATCTGGATCGCGAGGTTCGCGCACTCCAGCGACGCCTCGGTCGCGTGCAACTTGGCGACTGACGTCTCCAGCGTGTTCGGGCGGCCCTGGTCCTTGAGCCAACCGGCACGCCACACGAGCATGCGCGAGGCGTCGGTCTTCAGGACCATGTCGGCGATCATCGCCTGGACGAGCTGGAAGGACGCGATCGGTTTGCCGAACTGCTCGCGCTCCTTCGCGTAGGAGACCGACTCCTCGACGCAGCCCCGGCAGATCCCCACGCAACCGGCCGCGACCGAGTAGCGCCCGGAGTCCAGGTTGGACATCGCGATTTTGAAGCCGTCACCGACCTCGCCGAGCATGTCCTCGTCTGAGACCTCGACGTCTTCCAGCGAGATCGAACCCGTGTCCGAGGCGTGCAGTCCCATCTTGTGCTCGATCGTCTGCGCCGCGTATCCGGGCTGGTCGGTGTCGACGAGGAAGCACGCGATGCCCTTGTGCCCGAGCGCCGGGTCGGTCTGGGCGAAGATCATTGCGACCTTCGCATAATTGGCCATCGAGATCCACATCTTCGCCCCGTTGATCACCCAGCCGGAGCCGGTCTTGCGCGCGCGCGTCTTCTGGTTGGCCGCGTCCGAGCCGGTGTCCGGCTCAGTCAGGCCGAAGCAGCCGAGCCACTCGCCCGAGCAGAGCTTCGGCAGGTACTTGTGCTTCTGCTCCTCGCTGCCGAACTTCACGATGCCCGAGCAGACGAGCGAGGTCTGTACGGAGATCACGGTGCGGATCGCCGAGTCTCCGCGGCCGATCTCCTCGACGACGAGGCCATAGCTGAAGTAGTCCAGGCCCGCACCGCCGTACTCCTGCGGGACGATCGCGCCGAGGTAGCCCTGCGCGGCAACCTTCTTCACCAGCTCGGTGTCGAAGTGGTGGTTGCGGGCGTTTTCCCGCGACTGCACCACGATCTCGCGGTCGGTGAACTCGCGCGCGGTGTCGCGGATCAGGCGCTGCTCGTCGGTCAGGTCAAAGTCCATTGCTCTCCTATTCTTGGGTCAACTTGGGTGTCTTCCAAGGCGCCTGTACGCGCTGCTCCAGCTCCTCGGCGATGCCCTCGATCGGCAGTCGCTCCTGAGCCAAGGAGTCCCGGTCACGCAGGGTCACCGTCCTGTCCTCCAGGCTCTGGTGGTCGACCGTCAGGCAGAACGGCGTGCCGATTTCATCCTGGCGACGGTAACGCTTGCCAATCGCACCGCCGTCGTCGTACTCGACCATTCCTACTCCGGTTCGTCCGCGCAGTGCACGCTGGACCTCCTTCGCGAGCTCGGGCTGGCCGTCCTTGCGCACGAGCGGCAGCACCGCCGCCTTGACCGGCGATAGGCGCGGGTGCAGGCGCAGCACGGTGCGTATCTCTCCCTCGCCTGTGCCCTCGCGCTCGATGACTTCCTCGTCGTAGGCATCGACCAAAAAGGCCAGCGTCGCCCGGTCGGCGCCGGCGGCGGGCTCGATCACGTGCGGCACGTAGCGCTCGCCGGTCCCCTGGTCGAAGTACTCGAGCTTCTCGCCAGAGAACTTCGTGTGCTGGGTGAGGTCGAAGTCGCCGCGGTTCGCGATCCCCTCAAGCTCTGACCAGCCAATGGGGAACAGGTACTCGACATCGCTCGTGGCGCTGGAGTAATGCGAGAGCTCGCTCTCGTCGTGTTTTCTGAGTCGCAGTTTGTCGGGTTGAATCCCCAATTCGACATACCAGCGCTCGCGCTCCTTCAGCCAGTGCTCGAACCACTGCTGGGCCTCGTCCGGGGGGACGAAGAACTCCATCTCCATCTGCTCGAACTCCCTCGTGCGGAAGATGAAGTTGCCCGGAGTGATCTCGTTGCGGAAGGACTTGCCCACCTGCGCGATCCCGAACGGTGGCTTCTTGCGCGAGAACTGCAGGACGTTCTTGAAGTTGATGAAGATGCCCTGCGCGGTCTCCGGGCGCAGATACGCAGCCGATCCAGACTCCTTGACGGGGCCGATGGTCGTCTCGAACATCAGATTGAAGTTACGCGCCTCGGTGAGGTCGCACTCCTCAGTTTCGCCTGGGTGCTTGGACGGTTTGCGCCCGCAGGGCAGGTCGCCGAGGTGGTCGGCGCGAAAGCGCTGCCCGCACGTCTTGCAGTCCACGAGCGGGTCGGTGAAGCCCGCGAGGTGCCCCGAGGCCTCCCACACGCGCGGGTGCTGGAGGATCGCGGAGTCGATCGCCACGATGTCGTCCCGCTCCTGCAGCATCGCACGCCACCACTCGTTCTTCACGTTGGTCTTGAGCAGCACCCCGTAGTGACCGAAGTCATATGTCGAGCCCACGCCGCCGTAGATCTCCGAGGAGGGAAAGATGAAGCCACGCCGCTTGCACAGCGCGACGATCTTGTCCATCGTGACCATGTCGCTCGTCATCGGGCGGATGCTATTGGACGGTCTGAAGCCTTTGTCTTTCAATCCGGCGAACTGCGATCCACAGTCCTGCCCCCGAGCTCCCTGCGAGCCCTGGAAGGACTAGGCTCCCCGGGCGGTGGCGCGGATCTTGATCGTGGGAGGGGGCTGCCGGAGCCGGAGGCTCGCGTCGGAGATGATCGAAGAGGGGCACGCCGTGCGTGTCACCACCCGCGCTGAGGCGGGCAGGGCTGCGATCGAGGCGAGTGGAGCGGAGTGCTGGGTCGGCACGCCCGAGCGCCTCGGCACGCTGCGCGGGGCGCTCGAGAACGTGACGATCGTCTGCTGGCTGCTCGCCACCGCCGCTGGGTCAGTGCAGCAGATCCAGGATCTGCACGGCTCGCGCCTGGAGTTCTTCCTCTTCCAGGTGATCGACACGACCGTGCGTGGCTTCGTCTACGAGGTGCCTGAGACGAGCGCGCTGGCCGCCGGGGGCGAGCGGATCGTGCGCGTGGCCGGGGAGCGCAACGCGATCCCCGTGGCGTTCCTCAGGGCCGGCCTCGGGGACCCCGGCGCCTGGCAGGCTGAGGCGCAGGCCGTCATCGCCTCGCTGCTCGCGGACCGGTAGATGCGGATCCGGTCAAGCCCGCGGGCGTTCGGTCCGATGATGCCTACACGATGGCAGCCGATCGCCCCCGTTACGGGTCCATGGCCTCTGCGCTCGGAGCGATCGTCCTAGCGGTCTCGGTGTTCCTCCCCTGGTATGGACTGAGCTTCACCGCGAATGGCATCGCGTTCGCCCAGCAGATCGGCAGCCAAGCCGCCGCACAGTTCGGCAACGCGACCCTCCAGAACTACATGGGCGCGCTGCACGCGAACCTCAGCGGCCTGGCGGGTCATGAATTCACCTCGTTGAGTGCTCATCAGGCGCTCACGGATCTGAACGTCGTGCTGCTCCTCGTCGCTGCCCTCGGGGTCCTGGCCGCACTGCTCGCCCTGGCGGGTCCAGAGCCCGCGTCCTCGCAGGGAACCCGTCCTGCGCTTGCCCTGCTGGGCGCCGTTGGTACGGCCTGCGTCCTCTACCGGATGATCGATCCCCCGGCGGTGGTCGGCAATCTGCTGGCGCTCTCGTTGCGCGAGGGCGCGTGGCTCGCACTGCTCGGCTCGCTGGCGATGACCGGTGGTGCACTCTTGCCCGGCCGGGGCACCCTTGCCAGGCCCGCGGACGCCAAGGTGCAGGGCGTCTGGGCCGAGCTCTCCGGCTGGACACCTGAGAGCTGAGCTCCTCGCCCGTCGCTGCGGCTGAGACAGTCCAGGCGGCGGTCTTGCCGTCCGCTATCCTGGCAATTTAATCACCAGAAAGCCGATCAGGATTTAGAAGGGCGGGTTTCCCAAATGGCACTGCAACTAGGCGATGTAGCCCCCGACTTCGAGGCGGACACCTCCGAGGGACACATCCACTTTCACGACTGGATCGGCGACTCCTGGGCCGTCCTGTTCTCGCACCCCAAGGACTTCACGCCGGTATGCACGACCGAGCTCGGCTACATGGCAAGCATCAAGCCCGAGTTCGACAAGCGGGGCGTGAAGATCATCGGGCTGTCGGTCGATCAGGCCAGCAAGCACGAGCAGTGGGCGAAGGACATTGAGGAGACCCAGGGCACCGCACCGAACTATCCGATTATCGGCGATTCCGATTACAACGTCTCCAAGCTCTACGGGATGCTGCCGGCCGATACCGGCGGCGACTCCGGCTCACGGACCCCGGCCGACAACCAGACTGTGCGCAACGTATTCGTGATCGGGCCCGACAAGAAGGTCAAGCTGATCCTCGTCTACCCGATGACGACCGGGCGGAACTTCGATGAGGTGCTGCGGGTCATCGACTCGCTGCAGCTGACCGCGAGCCACAAGGTGGCCACACCCGTCAACTGGCAGCCCGGTGAGGATGTGATCATCGCTGGCTCCGTTTCCGACGAGGAGGCCAAAGAGGCCTACCCGGAGGGCTGGAAGACTCCGAAGCCCTACATCCGGATCGTGCCACAACCGAATTAGTTTTCGCCCGCCTTGCAGTGAGTCACGGATCACCCGGGCTCACTGCAAGGCCAGCGAAAGCCGGCCGCCGGGGCCGCTTTGGAGCTGGCCCAAGAGATCCTCGAGGATGCGCGCCGTGGCGCCCCAGATGAGGTGCTCGTCAAGCAGATAGGCGTCGGTCTCAAACGAGATCCCTCGGCGCTCCAGGCGTGTCCGTGTGCGGCTCGCTCCGAGCGCCTTCAGGGGGAGCTCAAGCACCGCGTCGACCTCGCGCTCGGAGACTCGCCAGGCAAGGCCGGCGGGGATCTCACCGACGAACGGATGGATCACATAGTTGGTCGCGAACGTCGAGGTGGGTGGCAACTCACCGAGCATCTTCACTTCGGCACTGGGCAGCCCGATCTCCTCCTCGGCCTCGCGCAAAGCTGTGTCCTGTAGCCCGGCGTCCTCGGGATCGCGCCGGCCGCCGGGAAATGAGATCTCCCCCGCGTGGCGGCGCAGGTCTGTACGCCGGCGGGTAAAGACCGCATGCGGCTCTCCGGCGCTGAGGAACAGCGGAACGAGCACCGCCGCGGGGATCTGGCCATCTACCGGCGCTTTGGCTCCTCTACCGGGGCGTGAGCTGCACGCGCTCGACGCGCTCCGCGAACATGACCTCGCCGTCGAGTGCGCGGTGGACAGGGCACTTCGCGGCGATCACGCGCAGGCGTTCGAGCTGCTCCTCTGGCATGTCCTCGGGCAGGCGCAACACCATCTCGAACTTCGTTGGGCAGCCGCGCTCTGCCGGGCTGTACTGCACGTCAACCTCGACGTGTCCGATCTCCCAACCCTTGCGGGCCGCGTACATCTCCATCGTGATCGCGGTACACGACGCGAGGCTGACGGCCAGCAGCTCCTGCGGGTCCGGGCCGGCGTCTTCGCCTCCGTCTTCGAGCCGCTCGTCGACAGTGAGCTGGTGGTCGCGAACCTGCACGGTGTGCTTGAACGTGCGCTCGTCGCGTCGCGCGGTGGCTTTCATCCTTGTTGGCCTTTGCGTCTCGCTCATCTCGATTCCTCCTATCGACCCCCCGGCCCCTCCTTACATCGTACTCCGGACCACGGTCATGAAAGCGGGTTGAACAACAGCCCCGTGAGCAGCTTGGGAAAGAAGTAGGTCGACTTTGGCGGCATGTTCTCGCCCGCCGCGGCCACGTCGCGCACCTGCTGGACCGGCGTCGGGCGCATCAGGAAGGCGGCTTCGTAGGAGCCGCCGGTGACCATCGCTTCGGCCTCGGCGGTGTCGCGGGCGTAGAAGAGGCCGTTGAAGTGGGAGATGTCGTCGTCTGAGAGGCCGAGCGCGCCCTTCAGGATCAGTGTCTCCAGCACGCCTGTGTCGAGGTGGCGGTAGGCGTCAGAGTGGTCTGCAAGCGCCTCCTCGGCGATGGCCTGGTCCTTGAGCTCGAGCCTGAGGCGGCGTCCTTCGCCGTCCAGGTAGCCGAGCTCGAGAGGCGTCGTCGCTTCGGTCTGCGGCTTGGGCGCGAGATCCTCGGTGGCCGGTAGTGGCGTGATCTTGAAATCGCGCTCGAGCGCTTGCTGCAGGGCCGCTCGCTTGGCGCTGTCCATGCCGCGGACCATGCGGTGGGTGGGGAAGATCGTCAGGCCGGGATCCTCGAGGGCGACGAGGCACATGAGGATGTAGCGGTGCTCGCCCTCCCCGCCGATCTCATCGGCGTAGGCCTGCATCGTCTCGTAGCGGTGGTGGCCGTCGGCGATCAGGAGCTCGGCGTCGCGCGTGGCCGCCTGCACGGCCGCGATCGCCTGCGGGTCAGCGACGCGCCACAGGCGGTGAACGGTGCCGTCTGCGTCGGTCACTTCGCCGTAGGGCTGTTGCCCGGTGGCTGGCGCCAGCGCGGCCCAGGCCGCGTTCGCCGGATCGGAATAGAGCGAGAAGATGGGGGAGATGTTCGCCCGTGTGGCTCTCGTCAGGCGCAGCCGGTCCTCCTTCGGGCCCGGGTGCGTGCGCTCGTGCGGGCGCACCCGTCCTGGGCCGTAGCCCTCGATCCGCACGCGGCAGAAGAAGCCTCGCCGGGTGCGCCGCTGCCCGTCCGGCCCGGTGTAGTCCTGGGTGTGGGCCCACAGGGCCGGCTCGCTATCGCGTACGAGGGCGCCCTGTAGCTGCCAGGTCTCGAACAGTTCGCTCGCCGAGTCGTAAGGATCTCGCCCTCCGGGCTCACCTTGGGGCAGGTCGACGGCGACGACGTTGTACGGGGAGCGCGCGATCAGTCCGGCACGCTGCTCAGCGTCGATCACGTCATACGGAGGCGCGACCACGTCCGCAAGGGAGCCGGTGACCGCGGGGTTGTAGTGCAGCGCGCGCAGCGGTTGAACGTCAGCCATGGCGAGGGCGGAGGCTAGCAGTGGGGAGCGGGATGCACGAGCGCCCGGTTCGATCCCTACCCTTAGATGCATCGGGGCGTGGCGCAGCCTGGTAGCGCACCTGCTTTGGGAGCAGGGGGTCGTGGGTTCAAATCCCGCCGCCCCGATTTGATCCGGGATATATTGAGGCGTAGGTGCTGAGAGGTGTAGCGATCCCGATAGCTGCGCTCGCGTTTGCGCTCACGCCCGCTACGGCAAGTGCCGCATCGCGAGATATAGCCTCGACTCACGCCTATCTCGTGGCCAGCTACAGGGTGCTGCATGCCGCGGTTAGCACGTGGTCCTCAGTTGAAGCGAGCATCCACTCACTCGACCTCCGGTTCCACGCCGAATGCCCAAACGTAGGGGCGGGCTCACCGCAGAACGAAGAAGATCAGAAGCTCGCCTATGAGGCGGCCGGCGCGCTCTGGGCGACCGGCTATCACACCGATGCGGCGATCGTCCGAACCTACGTCAATACCTTGGACCGGCTGAAGTGGAGCAACCCGGTGATCACGCGTGACGCCCACCGGCTTGCCAGGGGCTTGCGGGAAATGGTCGCATTGCAGGTACCGGACATATGTGCGGATGTCCGCGCGTGGCGCGCGAACAGCTTTGGTGCCGCGCCGGTGAACGTCAAGCGATACGACGAACACGTTGAAAACATCGACATCCATGAAATTCCGCGCAGCTTGCTCGTGCCCTATGTGCAACCAGCAGACAAAGGCCTGCGCAAGCGCGTGGAACACCTCGCCACGAGGTTCGAAGAACTAGAATTCGTGCGAGGTCAAGACGACTGGATCGCACTGCTCGAAGTGCTTGCAGTCAACGAGTAGTGCCCGCGTAGTTGCGCTATCCGGGCTCCACTATCGAGCCGGAAGGCAACGGCTCAGGGATGCCGAGCCCGTCGCAGAGCTCGCGGCAGCGGCGGTAGATGGTGCGGAATCCGAGCATCTGTGGGATCGTCTCGAAGTGGTAGCCGCGGGCACGCAGCGTGGCGATGATGTGGGGGTAGGCGGCAAGCGTCTGGCCGCGGGGGCCGCCACCGTCGTGGGAGATGATGATCGAGCCCGGCCGTACCTGGGCGAGGACACGCTGCTCTATCGCGGCGGTCCCGGGGAGCGCCCAGTCGGCGGGGTCAACGTTCCACAGGACGGTGGCCAGGCCCAGCGATCTTGCGGCCTCTATGACCTGTGCGTCGTAAGAGCCATACGGCGGGCGAAACACGCACGGGGTGTAGCCAGTCTGCGCGCGGATTGCCGCAAGCGTGCTCAGCAGCTGCCCACGGACGTTCCGCGCGCGCGTCAGATCCGGGTGCGTGAACGTGTGGTCGCCGAGTGCGTCGCCAGCGCGCAGCTCGCGGCGCAAGGTCGAGCCGTAGGCGCCTGTCACCTGCCTGCCGATCATGAAGAAGGTGGCAGGAGTGTGGTTGCGTTCGAGCATGCTGGCGAATGCCGGTGTATCCGTCGCTGGGCCGTCATCAAAGCCGATCGCGACCAGCTTGCGGTTGGGGCCGTGGAAGTAAGCCCGTGCTGCTCGGTTCACTTGACAGCCGGCTGGCCGGTAGAGCAGTGGAGGTGTTCCCGGCGTCGTAAGCCTGCTGGGAGCAGTGGCCGTTGGGGTGGGCTGGGCTGTGAGGGCAGGAGTGGTGCAAGCACCTAATGCCAAGAAACAGGTTGTGCTCAGGGGATGTCCAAAGACGAAAAGCAGCGCGGCCTTCAACTCAACCTCCACGTTGCAGAGAAGCGCCTGGGCGCCCGCGGTCTGGGCAGCGCATGCGCACACCTTATGCGACCGCTACGGTGCAACTTATGGGTGCTCCGATCGATGCGCGCATGAAGCGCCTGACGCTGATTGCCTGCATCCTCGGCTCGGGGATCGCCCTGCTCGACGGAACCGTTGTGAACGTCGCCCTGCCGAGCATCCAGCGCGCGCTCGGCGGCGGGCTGGCGGCGCAGCAGTGGGTGTCAAACGGCTATCTGCTGACGCTCGGCTCACTGATCCTCGTGGGTGGCTCGCTGGGCGACCTGTATGGCGAGCGCAATGTGTTCGCGCTGGGGGTGGCGGGCTTCGGCGCTGCATCCGCATTGTGTGCCATCTCGCCGTCGATCGGTGTGCTCGTTGCGGCTCGTGCGCTGCAGGGGATCGCGGGGGCGTTGCTCGTGCCGAGCTCGCTGGCGGTGATCGTCAACACCTTCCCGGCGTCCGATCGCGGCGGCGCGATCGGCACGTGGACCGCATGGGGGGCAATCGCAGGGGTGCTCGGCCCGCTGGCCGGCGGCGAGCTGCTGGCGATCGCGTCGTGGCGCTGGATCTTTGTCATCAACGTGCCGCTGGCGGTTGCATGCGTGTGGCTGATCCTGTGGGTGATCCCGCCGAGCATCATGCGCGATCGCGGTGGCCGGCACGTCGACTACCCGGGCGCGCTGTTGTGCGTCCTCGGCCTCGGCGGCCCGGTGTTTGCGTTGATCGAGCAGCCACGGCTGGGATGGTCGAGCCCGGGTGTGTCCGGGCCGTTGATCAGCGGCGTACTGCTGCTGGCGCTCTTCACCTTCTACGAGTCGCGCGCGAAGGATCCGATGTTGCCGCTGGTGCTGTTTCGCCGGCGCAACTTCTCGGCGGGGAACATCGAGACGTTCGCTATGTATGCGGGGCTGGCGATCCTGTTCTTCTTCCTTGTGTTGTTCCTGCAGCAGATCGGCGGCTACTCGCCGCTGAAGAGCGGCCTTGCGACGCTGCCGGCGACGCTGATGATGTTCGTCCTGTCGCGGCGCTTCGGTGCGCTTGCCGATCGCTTCGGTCCGCGCTTCTTCATGGGCGCTGGCCCGCTCGTCGCCGCAGGTGGGCTGCTGCTGTTTCAGATGACAGGCGTGAAGGCTGACTACTTCTCTGAAGTGCTGCCGGCGCTATTGATCTTCTCCCTCGGCCTGTCGATGACAGTGGCACCGCTGACGGCGGCTGTGCTGGCGGGCTCGGAGAAGGAGGCGGGTATCGCCTCGGGCGTCAACAACGCGATCGCGCGCGTCGCCGGGCTGCTGGGCGTCGCGGCGGTCGGCGCGGCGATCGCCGGGTCGTTTGCCTCCTCGTTGGATGCCCGCCTGTCGGGAACCGTGCTCGGCGGCGCGGCGCGTGCCGCGGTGGCGGAAGCCAAGCGGCTGCCGCTGGGGCGCCCAAACGTCCACGGGATGTCACCGGCACAGGCGCACGCAGTGACGGTCGCCGCGGAAGGCGCGTCGCTGCACAGCTTCCACCTGGGGCTGGCGATCGCCGCGGTGCTGGTAGCGCTCGGCGGGCTGGTGGGAGCCGCGGGGATCCGCAACCCAAAGCGCGAGGAGATCCTCGCGAAGAACTGTGCCGGTGGTCAGCTGGTCGGCGCCAGCTCGGACATCGACTGGCAGGACGCGGGGGAGCTGCCTCAGCCGGCGGGCTCGCCGGCGTAGGTGCGCATCGCGTCGATGATCGGACCGAGCCGGCGCCCGCGCGCGGTCAGGCGATACTCGACGGTCGGAGGGCTGGAGGGGATCACGGTCCGCTGCACCAGGCCGGCTGCCTCGAGGTCGCGCAGGCGCTCGGAGAGCATGCGCGGGGAGATGCCGGCGACGGCCTCGGCGAACTCGTTGAAGCGCAGCGCGCCGGTGAGTGCGGCGTAGATGATCGACAGCTGCCAGCGCCGCTCCAGGAGGTCCGCCGTCTGGCGGACCTCCTCGGGGACGGGCTGACATCTACGACGTGCGCGACATCGCGTGCGGGCTCCAGGCGCGCGGTCGAGTACCTCCTGGACGGTCATCACCGGGTGGAAGCTCATCTGATTGCGAACCTCCTCGGGAATCTCGTCGAGGTCGCCGCGGTTGCGCTCGGGCAGGATCACGTCGGTCAGGCCGGCCGCATTGGCGGCGAGCGCCTTCTGCTTGAAGCCGCCGATCGGCAGCACGCGACCCTGCAGCGTGACCTCGCCGGTCATGCCGACCGTGTGCTTGACCGGGCGGCCGGACAGCAGCGAGGCCAGCGCGGTGACCATCGTCACGCCCGCGCTCGGACCGTCCTTGGGGATCGCGCCGGCGGGGACGTGCACGTGGAACTCGCGGTTCTCGAACGCGTGCTCGTCGATGCCGAGCTCCTCGGCGTGCCCGCGTACGTAGGAGAGGGCGATCTTGGCCGACTCCTTCATCACGTCCCCGAGCTGGCCGGTCAGGACCAGGCTGTTGCCGCCGAGAGCTGCCGCTCTTCATGGCGGTCGCCTCGACGAACAGCACGTCTCCGCCGGCGCCGGTCACGGCCAGCCCGGTGGCGACGCCCGGCGTCGCGGTGCGCGCGGCGGACTCCTGGAAGAACTTCTGGCGGCCGAGCGCGTCGCGCACGGTCTCCAGGTCGATCTTCACGGGCTCGCTTGGCGGCCTTCGCGGCCTTGGTCTTCTTCGCGGGCTTCTTCTCTCGCTGCAGCGGGCAGCTTGCCGTTGCTCGCGGCTGCGGAGCGCCTTGGCGTCCTCGCCGTCGGCCTGCGGCTTGGCCTGCTCGTCGGTCGGCTCGCCTTGCGTCTGAGCCGAGGCGATCTTGGTCGCGGTCTTGCGCAGCACCGTGCCGAGCTCGCGCTCGAGGTTTCGCACGCCAGCCTCGCGCGTGTACTCGGAGATGATCGTGCGCAGCACCTCGTCTGAGATCTCGACCTCGTCCTCGCGCAGGCCGTTGCGGTCGCGCTGGCGCGGCCACAGGTAGCCCTTGGCGATCGCGAGCTTCTCCTCGGAGGTGTAGCCGTCGAAGCGGATCACCTCCATGCGGTCGAGCAATGGGCCGGGGATCGTGTCGGCGACGTTGGCGGTGGCCAGGAACAGCACCTGGAGAGGTCGAGCTCGACGTCGAGGTAGTGGTCGCGGAAGGAGTGGTTCTGCGCGGGGTCGAGGACCTCGAGCAGCGCCGCGGAGGGGTCTCCGCGCCAGTCCGCGCCGACCTTGTCGACCTCGTCGAGCAGGATCACCGGGTTCATCGTGCCGGCGTCGCGCAGCGCCCTGCACCAGGCGTCCGGGCAGCGCGCCGATGTAGGTGCGCCGGTGCCCGCGGATCTCGGCCTCGTCGCGCACGCCGCCGAGCGACATGCGCACGAACTCGCGGCCGGTCGCGCGGGCGATCGACTCGCCGATCGAGGTCTTGCCGGTGCCGGGAGGTCCGATCAGGGTCAGGATCGCGCCCGACTTGGGGTCGGCCTCGATGCCGCGGTCCTGGCGCAGCTTGCGCACGGCCAGGTACTCGGTGACGCGGTCCTTGACGTCCTCCAGGCCGGCGTGGTCGGCGTCGAGCACCGCGCGCGCGGCGACCGGGTCCAGGTGCTCCTCGGAGCGCTTGCTCCACGGCACCGCGATCAGCCAGTCGAGGTAGGTGCGGATCATCGAGGACTCGCCCGTCTGCTCGCCCATCCGCTCGAGGCGGCCGAGCTCCTTCAGCGCCTGCTCGTTGGACCTCCTCGGGCATGCCGGCGGCCTCGATCTTGGCGCGGTACTCCTCCGCGACCGAGGCGTCGTCCTCGCCGAGCTCCTTGCGGATGGACTCCATCTGCTTGCGCAGGAAGTACTCGCGCTGCTGCTTCTCCGCGCCCTCCTGCACGTCCTCGCGGATGCGCTTGCGCACCTGCAGCTCGGCCAGGCGACTCGCGCTGCAGCTTGACGGCCAGCTCCAGGCGCTCGGTCACGTCGAGCGTGCGCAGCAGCTCGACCTTCTGCTCGTAGGACAGGTTGGGGGAGTAGCCGGCCGAGTCGGCGAGCGCGCCGGGCTCGGCGATCGCGCGCAGGAACGCGGCGATGCGCCCGTCGTCGCCGCGCAGCTCGAGGATCTCCTCGACGGTCGCGCGGTACTCGCGCTCGAGCTCGCGCGTGTGCTTGCCGTCCACCGGCACCTCGTCGGGACGCTCGTCGACCTCGACGCGCAGCTCGCCGCCGGGGCCGGTCTGGGCGGCGCCGATCAGCGCGCGGTGCTCGCCGGAGATCGCGACCGCATGGCCGCCGCCGGGCAGGCGCAGCTGCTCGGTGACCTCGGCGATCGTGCCGACCTCGAGGAACTCGTTCTCGTGGCGGGGCACGAGCACGACACGCTCGTCGTCGCCGACCTCCATCGGTCAGCGTGATGCCCATGTTCGGGAACACGACCGTGTCCTCGAGCGGGATCAGGCGCAGCAGTGGCTTGGGCAGAGAAGGCTGGGTCTGGGGGCTGTCTGAGGTGAGGGGCATAGGTATCGGCTCCATATGAGCTTACGAAAGTTTAGTTAGTATAGCGCGAGGTCGTTGCGGGCGCAAGTAGTTTGCAGGTAACCTCGAAATGGCTCTACAGAGCCAAAAGAGATTTCAGTAGAGCGAGGCCGCACATGTGCGGCCTCGGCGGATGGCGCATGCGCCGTCCGCAGGGAGGGCCGCATGCGGCCCTCGCAGACAGGTGCATGCACCTGTCTGAACTCATCAAGAGGGCCCGTCGAAGTTGACCTCGACGTTCTCCTCCTGACCCGCTCCTCGGTCTCCGCGGACGAGGTCAGCGCGCGCTTGTCGGCGTCGAGCAGCGGCTGCGAGAAGAAGCTGCGCGGCCACAGCGCGCGCGCCGGCGGACGACGTTGATCTCGGCCGCGAAGAGCGTGAGCTGGCCGCCGAGGTACAGCCACGCGAGCAGCCCGAGCACGAACGCGAACACGCCGGAGGTCTCCGGGCGTGGCGGACGACAGTGGTCGACGTAGTAGCCGCCGAGGTGCTGCAGCAGCTGCCAGACGACCGCGGCGACGATCACGCCCGGGAGCAGATCGCGGGTCGGGATCTCCTCGGGGCTCAGGAAGCGGAAGGCGATGCATGAACAGCAGCAGGTTGAACGCCAGCGCGACGCAGGATCCCGCCGACACACGGTGAGCGCGCCGGTGGTCTGGGCGGTCACGTAGCCCGGCGACGACAGTCGAGACGATCAGCAGCAACGCCGAGGACGGCGAGCAGGCCGAGGCCGCGCAGCCGCCACGTGCAGGAAGCTCGGGCGCGGTGCTTGCGCGGGATGTGCCAGACGCTGCTGGAACGCGTTCTGGGTGGCGCCGACGATGCCCAGGCCGCCGAGCAGCGAGACCGACGACGCCGATCGCCAGCGCGCCCGGGCTGCCGGTGAGCGAGTGCACGTTGCGCTGCAGCTGGTCGCCGATGATCGGGAACTGGCCGAGCGTGGAGTGCAGGACGCTTGCCTGCGTCTTCGGGTCGCCTTCGAGCACGAAGCCCAGCACCGTCACGAGCACGAGCAGCAGCGGGAACAGCGAGACGAACCCGTAGTAGGCGATCAGCGCCGCGAGCTGCCCGGCTTCGTCGTCGCCGAACTTCTTGATCACCGCCGCGGGGAAGCTCAGCCATGCGGTGGCGCTGCTGGAGCGGTCGAGTGCCTGGAGACGATCGGCGAGGCTCATTGGGAGGGGGGTCTCGCGCGCGGCCGCGAGCGACATGCATGCGTGTCTACCCGATTCCAGCCGGAAATGCGAGCGCTGGACGGCGGCCTGCCGGCCGGGGCGGGCGCCGGGCAGAGCGGCGATCACCGCTGGAGGAGGTCGCGCTGTGGCGCAGTGGCGCGGCCAGGCCGACCTGTTGCGCGCGCACCGCCATCGGCTGCGCAAGGAGGACCTCGAGGACTGCTACAGCCAAGCGACGCTCGAGCTGCTCGCGCAGGGCTCGCGCGGCGAGCTGCGGGGTTCGCCACCCGCGCGCACCTGGCGAACGTGCTCGAGCAGCGCTTCGTCTCGCGCATTCACGACCGCCGCCGCGCGCTGCGCGGGCGCAGCCCCGCACAGGCATGCGTTGAACGGCGCGCTGCTCGATCGGTGCGGACGATGGCGCGGTCGAGATCGCCGACGTCGCGCGCCGACGTCGAGCGGCTCGTGCTGCTGCGAATGGACCTGCGCAGCCTCGGCAGGGTCGTGCACGAGCTGAGCCCCGATCAGCGTCTGGTCCTCGCCAGCCAGGATCGACTCGGGGATGACTGCGGGCGAGTTCTGTCGCACGTTCGGCTGGTCGCAAGGAGAAGTACCGCAAGGTGGCCCAGCGCGCCCGGGCGCGGCTGCGGGAACTGCTGGCGCGCGAGGAAGACCGGCGAGCGAGCCACAGCGGGGGCGAGGCACAGCCGGCGCGAGCCACAGCCGGGGCGCGAGGCACAGCCGGGGCGCGAGGCACAGCCGGGGCGCGAGGCACAGCCGGAGAGCGAGGCAAGGAGGGCGGGCGAGGAAAAGCGGGCGGGTGAGGAAGGCGGGCGGGTGAGAAAAGTTTTTGCGCGTCGAGTGTCCCGTCCGGGGTCGGCAGTCGGAGAGGGAGATAGGGACCCACCTATGAATATCTCTCCCCCCACTCATAGGCGCGTCCCCTGGGACGCCGGCGGTCGATCGGACGGACGAGCGCGCGGTGATGCCCATCCGCCGCAAGCGACCGGAAGCCGGGTACCTCCCCGCCCTGGCTTCCGGTCGCCCGGTGTTTGCTCGGCGGCGCGGCGATGATCGAATGACGCTTCTGCGCGGCGCCCGCGCGAGGTCTACCGCGTGTACACCGAGGAGGAGTATCTGAACGGCGCCGGGTTCGAGCCCGCGACTGCTGGACGAATGGCCGCCGTGGTGGCGAGCCCGGGAGGACGCTCGGCGGGCGAGTCGCCGGGCTGCGCCGGGCAGCGCGGGGTAGCGAGCTCGCCGGGCCATGGCGACGGTGCGGCGGAGTTGTGGCTGCGAACATCGCTCGAGGGCACACCGGGGCGCCGCCAGGAGACCGGGGAGCCTGGTTGCGGCGCACGCGTTCCTCACCGCCCATGCGCTCGCCGGTCCAGCGCCAGAGCTCCGAGCGGCGCCGGCGGCGCCTGCGGTTGCTCGCCGCGATCGTCGCAGGCCACGCGCTGTGAGCGGCGCACGGGCCGGCGCTTCGTAGTGGCACGGCCAGGGAGATCGCGGTCGTTCGCCCCAGCCGCCTTCGCGCACGGCGGATCGATTCCCGCCCATGCCACGCGGCGCAGGCGCGTGGGCGGGCGTGCAGGACAGCCGCCTGCTCGACCGGCGCCGCGGGTGCCGCGTGGCGCAGGCGCCCAGGTCGCCGTTGACTATTGCCCGCGGCTCCTCACCGGAGCGCTGCGGACGTGGTTCGCATCGACGCAGCCACGTTCAGCGGATGGCGAGCACGGCCGCTGGCTCCTCAGCTGGCTCCGAGCAGGCGCGCGCGCAAGCGGGAGGACATGCCGAGTTCGGATTCGAGCGCTGAGCGAATGCGCGGACCCCCTGCGGCACGCGCGCGTGACCGCCCAGGTGACGGTGCAACACGGCCGCTGTGGCGGATTACGCGCGGCGCGCGAATGGCCCCGCTATCTGCTGAGCGCGCTGGCCGTCGCGGGTTGCGCGGCGAGCGCGCGCTTTGCGATCGACCCGCCGCGGCCGGCGCCGGCGAAGGCGCTCGCGCCCGGCCCCGCGCCGCCGGACCTGGCGGCCGAAGGCTTCGCGCTCGCTGTTCGCGCGCAGCTATCTGACCTGGAATGCGGCGGATCCACAAGGTGCACGAACGCGCTCTGGCCTCCTTCGCCGGGCCGGGGATCGAACCCGACGCGGGCCTGCAGCCGCCGTCGAGCGGCGAGCAGCAGGTGCAGTGGACCGAAGTGGTGCAAGAGCGCGAATCGGCGCACGACGATCACGTCTACACGGTCGCCGCGCAGACCGACGACGCCGGGTCTCGCAGTACCTGACCGTGAGCGTCGTGCGGACCGCCGGCGGCAGCCTCGCGCTGGGCGGCTATCCCGCGTTCGTAGGGGCCCCGGCCAGCGGCCCGGCGCAAGCGCTCGCAGCACCTGCGTGAAGTCAACGAACCGGCGCTCGCAGACGGTCGTGGCGCGCGCTCTGCGCAACTACCTGTCTGCCTCGGGGTCTGAGCTCGCCGCGGACCTGACGAACGACGCGCACGTCTCGCTGCCGACTGCGGCGCTGAGCCTCGAATCGGTGCAGCGCCTGGACTGGGCGCCGGGCACGGGCGCCGTGCTCGCCGTCGTGCCAGGCGCAGGACGCTCGCGGCGCGCGGTACACGCTCGCCTACGAACTCGATGTGACCCGGGTGCAGGGCCGCTGGGAGGTCTCGGCGATCCAGATGAATCCCGATGCCTAGCGAACCGTCCGGTGGCGTGCATGCGAGCATATACGCCCGACGGAACTGTCCGTCGCTGCGCCACGCCGTGAGCCGAAGTTTCCGATACCCAGCCAGCCCAACCCGATCGAAGGAGCCCCATGAGAACCGATCCATCGTCCTGCACTCGCCGCGAGCCGTAGCGGCCGTGGGAGCCAGCGATCCTGCTGCTCGCCTGCGCAGGCTTGGCGTTCGACGCCCGTCGCTCGCGCGAGGCCGCCGGTCACGAGCACCACGGCGGCCAACGCTCAGCAGGCGGCCAGCACCGAAAAAGTGGGAGCGTCGCTCGAATCGGCTGCCACGAAGGCGGGCAATACGGCCCGCACCGTGGCAATGAGCCTGATCGGGCTCGCTTTGGCGGTCGCGTCGATCGTGCTGGCCTTCCGCCGCGACTTCAAGGAGGCGGCCGGCGTGTTCGCAGTGGGGATCGTCGCGGTGCTGCTCGCAACCCCGGCGGGCTTGAGCCTGCTGCGTTACACGGTCACCTCGCTGTTCGGTTGAGCAGTGGAGATTCGCTCATACCGCGCCGTGTTCGACCTGGAGCGGCGCATCTATCGCGTCGACCGGCTGCGGTTGAACCCCGGCGGGATTCCGGTGCGGGGTGTCATCTACTTCCTCGCGATTCTGGTCGCCACGCTGCTCGCCAGCGGCCTGCCGCTCGTGGGGAAGGCGATCGGTGCGCTGCCCTGGTATCTGCGCGATCTCGCGCTGCCGGTCGCGAGCGCGACGGTGCTGAGCGTGATCCGCATCGAGGGCCGGCCGTTTCATCTGGCGGCGTATGCGCTGCTGCGCTATGGCGCCGGAGCACGCCGGTTCTGCCGGGATGCGTTCTTGCAGCGCGCCCGGCACGCGCTGGCGTCCGCAGGAGATCGTGATGCTGCCGGATGGCTCTGAGAAGAAGATGCGCCGGTTGCGCTACACCGGACCCGGGGCCGTGCTCGTCACCGTCGCGCACGAGTGCATCGAGACCAGTGGCCCTCTGGGCGCTCCCCGGCTGACGCTGCGCGAACTTCCGGAACAGCGTGCTCTGCACCGAGGGGCAGGTGATCGCGCTCGCGCGCGACATCCGGTTGCGGATCGGGTGAGGGGGTGAAGCCGCCGATCGGCTTCGTGTACGGCAACTGCGTCTTCGCGGACGCACTCGACGACGGTTGGGCGGCGTTCGCGGTGCAGGCGTCCTCCTATGAGTGGCTCTCCGAGGATGGCAAGCGTGCGCGGTTCCTCGCGCTGCTCGGGGCGCTGGAGGTGATCGAGGCCGATGTGCAGATCTTGCGCGTCGGGCGGCGCTGGGACCTGGAGGGTTACGCCCAGGAGCTCGAAAATGACGGGCGCAATGCTCCTCATGCGCGGGCGCGCAGGCGCTATCTGCAGGAGCACTCAGAGCGCCTGACCGAGATCGGTGATGCGCGGCCGGAGTTGTTTCTGCTGGTGAGCCTGCGCGATCCCGAGCGCGATGTCGCCGCCTACGTCTCGCGCGCCGCCGAGCGTCATCCGCGCGAGTGGATGCGATGCGATCAGGCGCACCTTCTCCGTCAGCGACCGGCGGGTGCTGAAGGTCGCAGAGCTGGAGCGCGCGCGTGTACGCGCCGATCAGGCCCACGCGCGGCTGGCTGACTTCCTGCCGGTCCGCCAGGCGCGAGGGGCGGAGCTGCAGTGGCTCGTGCGCAGGGCCTTCTGCCGGGGGCTGGGCGAGCCGCTCGTCGATGGTCTGCACGAGCCGCGGGCGCTCGTGTTCGAGCGCAACGGCGAGGCGGTGCTGGCGCCGCTCGAGGGCGACGTGATGCGCTGGATGGACGGTTACGTCGAACATCGCGGCCGGGCGCTGCGGATCGAGTCGGAGGCCGGCACGAGCTGGCAGGCGCAACTGGTCGCTGGCGCGCTGCCTGAGCGGGCGCAGTTCCCGGGTGCGCGCGTGGAGCTGATGTTCGCGCCGCCGGAGAGCCTGCCGTTCGGCATCGACCTGTCGCTGAACGCGCACTTTCTGCCCAACGGGCTGGCGCTGCGGATCGCGCGGCGGCGGATTCAGGACGCCGACCAGATCGTGCGGGCGGAGTCCGACGGGGAGCAGGGAGTGTCCGACCTCGGGTATCAGCGCACGCAGGAGGCACGTGACCTGCTCGCCTACCTGCAGTCCTCGAGCCGCCCGCCGCTGCTGCGCGCGACGCTGGCGATCGCGGTCGGGGCGCCGAGCGAGGAGGAGCTGGAGGAGCGCGTGGAGATGGCAAGGCGCGCCTACGGGGAGATCCGCCTGCACCGCCCGCTCGGCGATCAGCTGTCGCTGTTCGTGCAGCACCTGCCCGCACAGCGCACGAAGGTGGCGGGCTACGACGACACGCTCACGCCGGAGCAGGTGGCGGCGATGATGCCGACGGCCGCCCACGCGGCGGGCTCGCGCGCGGGCTTCTACCTCGGGCACACGCTCTCGGGATCGCGACAGCCGGTCCGCTTCAACCTGAGCGAGGGATCAGACAGCGACCGCAACACGACGATCCTCAGTGTCGGCGCGCTCGGCTCGGGTAAGACGACGCTCGACCAGAAGCTCAAGTACGAGGGCTTTCTGCAGGGCGCGCGCGTGATCGACTGCGATCCCAAGGGCGACCACCGCTTTCACCTGCTGGAGGAGGTGGCGCCCCACACGGAGTGCGTGACGCTGAAGCCCGACCCGGCGCTGCGCGGGGTGCTCGACCCGCTGCGGGTGGCGCCCGAGCACCTGCGCCAGGACGCGCCGTGTCGTTCCTGCGCGACCTGCTGCCGGGGAGGGCCGAGCCCGCATGGGAGACCGCGGTCGTGGGCGCCGTCGATCGCGTGCTGCGGCGCGCGCGCGAGCCGACCTGCTTGGAGGTGGTGCGCGCGCTGGGCGAGGGCGATGAGACCGATGCGCAGGTGGCAAAGACGCTCGAGGTTTATGCCCGCTCGGGACTGACCCAGCTCGGCTTCGCGGACCCAGCGGTGAAGCTGCCGCCGGTCGGGCAGAGCCAGGTGACCTACCTGCCGATCCGCGACCTGCCGGGACCTGAGCCGGGGACGCGCCGTTCGGAGTACTCGCAGGCCGAGCGGGTGGGGGAGCAGATCGTGCGGCTGATCGCGATGTTCGCGATGCAGCTGATGAGCGCCGAGCGTGAGCGGCTGAAGCTGTTCAGCTTCGACGGAGTGATTTAGCGCCCCCCAGTACGGCCATCTGCAAACCCAGCACGGACCACTCGCAAAGTAACAGTCCCCGCAGAGGGAACGGGCTAGATGCGAAGCTGCAGAAAGCGATGGCGCTGGTGCCGCGCGCCACCGATGTCGAGCGCTACGACAGCCTACCTGTGGGGGACCGCAGGTACATCCTTAGCAGCTCGATTGGCGTGATGATCGCGAAGCGGGATCACGCCAGCTTTCCAGTCAAGGACCGGATGACGATTCTTTCGCGGGGCGAAGGGCCGGATGACTTGCCCCGGCGGGGGCATGAGAACGGCCCCATCAGCCTCTACGTTCCGGAGCGGCAAGGCGATCACACCCGGATGCCGTTCGCGCATCACGAGCGCGAACGTGTCGAGCGCGGCGTCCACAGCGGCTCGTGGCATCGGATGAGTGGTCGTATTCCTCTTTGCCACTCTTCCTACTCCGACACGAGACGGAGAACAGGACACTCTGCGCCGTTTGTTTGCTAGGCCCTACAAACCCACGGACGTTTTACGCGCTTTGCCGTGTCTTGCATGGTGCTGCCCTACCAGCGAGCCGAGGCTGGCTTTGACGCTCGTGAGCCTGCGACCGCCCGGCGCTCAGCGAGCCCGCGGCCCTGCATCCTTGCCGTGGGAGATCATGTGGACCATATGAATTGGACGTCGCCGAGCCAGTTGTCTTGGCCGTCGCGAACCTCTACGGTCATATGCAGCTCGCGGCGGTCGTCGGTGTCAACAAACCGGGGGGTGCTGGCCGGGATTGCTCGGAGCATGTCGTTGACGCTGGCGACATCCGCGAGTGGCGTGGCGGTCACCGAGAGTAGGCGTGGGGGTGCGGCGAGGTCGAGCTGTGCGAGGACCGATGCCAGCGCCTCGGCGGTGGAGATGAGTCGGGTCGCCGGCCCGGTGGCGTCGGTACCGCCGGCCGCTACGGCTTGGGCCGCTGCGATGATCCGTTCCTGGTCGCTGCGCTTCACTGCGCCGGCCTCAGCGCCTGCGCGTATTTCGCGGAGGGCGCCTGGATGGACGCCGAGTACGTGGTTGTCGGTCTCTCCGGTGCCATTCGTGGACAGTGCTGTGGTCATCGAACGTTCCTGATACAGGCCATATCGTAGTGGACTAACTGGCCCAGAACAGTAGCGCATTCTGGGACGACTCGCCGAAAAGCGGTAGAATCGGAGGCATGGGTAGACCACGGAGCTTCGATACGGCGACGGTGCTTCAGGCAATCGAGGGGCAGTTTCGCGCGACTGGCTATGCGGGTACGAGCATCGACGACGTGGCCGCGGCGACCGGGCTTGGCCGCGGCAGCATCTACGCGGCGTTCGGCGACAAGCACGAGCTGTTCATGCGCAGCCTGAGCGAGTTCTGCCAACGCACAGAGGCAAGGGCAGCCGCTGCCCTGGACGGCCCCGACGACACGGCTCTAGAGAGGCTGCACGCGTTCCTGCAGGCCGCGGCCCAGGTCGGCACGGGGACGAATTGCATGGCGACCAAGTTCGCGGTCGAGCTCGACGGGCAGGATCCCGAAGCTCGAGCCCGTGCCGCCCAGACCTTTGCGGCACTCCAGCGCCGTCTGCGCGACTGCCTCCTCGCAGCGCAGCGACACGGCGACGTTGACCCCTCAGCCGATGCAGATGTCCTGGCAGGCCTCCTATACACCGTGACGCGCGGACTGCAGGTCATGGCCAGCGCTGGCCAGAACGGCGAGGAGCTCGAGCCGGTCGCAGAGGCCGCCTTCCGGTCGCTGCCGCTAACACGCACCCTCGCCGACTCGCACCGCTAGGCCCTGCGTTGGCCTGAGCTGCGAGCTCGAAGCCAGCTTAGGCCTAGGCCGCGGCCGCGGCCGCGAGGCGCGGGCCCAGACCGCGGGCTGAAGTGGCATGCCGCTAAGAATTATGGGCGGATCAGTCCAGAAGCCTGTTAGGGTTCTTCTTCCATCAGTCCAGAACTGTGGGCGTGCCCGACAAGCATGCCCGGCCTGACAGGGTCCTCCGCGACCCGGAAAAGAGGGATTCATGTCCACAACAATCCAGCGCCGTCCCCTGATTCTCGTCTCGCTGCTGGTTGCGGCGTTCGTGATCAACCTCGACATCACGATCGTCAACGTGACGATCCCGACGCTCGTTCGCGAACTGCATGCCACAAACTCGCAGCTGCAGTGGGTCGTCAACGCCTACAGCATGCTGTTCGCGGCGCTGCTGCTGGCCGCCGGCAGCCTCAGCGACCGCCTCGGGCGCAAGGGATTCCTAGTCGCCGGTCTGGTCCTGTTCGGAGCGGCCAGCCTCGCCGGAGGCCTCACCGAAACCGCCGACGAATTGATCGTCGCCCGCTGCTTCATGGGTCTCGGCGCCGCGATGATCTTCCCGACCACCCTCTCGCTGATCTCGAACGTGTACACCGAGCGGGCCGAGCGCGCGAAGGCGATCGGCCTGTGGGGCGCGACGGTGGGCATCGCGGTTGCCCTTGGCCCGATCGTCGGGGGATGGCTGCTGGAGCAGTTCGGCTGGACGAGCGTGTTCTTCGCGATGGCACCGGTCGCCGCTGCCGGCGCCGCTCTCGTCGCCTGGAGTGTGCCGACCTCGCGCGATCCCGCCGCGGGCAAGTCCGACATCCCGGGACTGGTCCTCTCGAGCGCGGCAATCGCGCTGCTGACCTACACCCTGATCGAGGCCCCCAACTACGGGTGGGGCGCCGACCGCAGCGTCGCCGGCTACGTCGTCGCAGCGGCGCTCTTCGCCGCCTTCATCCTCCGGGAGCGCAGCGCAGCCGAGCCGATGCTCGACATCGGCCTCTTTCGCAACCTTCGATTCACCGCGGCGAGCGGTTCCGTCACCATCGCATTCTTCGCGCTTTCCGGCTTCAGCTTCCTGATCACCCAGTACTTCCAGTTCTTCAAGGGCTACTCCCCCCTCTCCACGGGTGTCCACCTGCTGCCGGTCGCAATCTCCGTGGCGGTCATGTCGGTGCTCGGCACCCAGCTCGCCGTTCGCTTCGGCACCAAACAGGTCGTCAGCGCCGGTCTATTCATCTTCGCCGTCTTCTTCGCTTGGGTCTCCACCGCAACGACAGGAACCACCTACCTCGAGATCGCCGGCCAGATGGTGCTCGGCGGCAGCAGCGTAGGGCTCGTCAGCGCACCCGCGACCGAGGCGATCATGGGGGTCGTGCCGACGGCCAAGGCCGGCATCGGCTCCGCCGTCAACGACGCCACCCGATTGCTCGGAAGCACCCTCGGCGTCGCCGTGATAGGCAGCATCTACGTCTCGCTCTACAACAGCCGCCTGACCGACAAGCTTCCAGCAGCGCTAACTCCGCAGGACGCGCGCACCGCCCACGACTCCGTCGGCCGAGCGCTCGAGCTCGCCACCCACACCAGCCATAACGGCCACCCCGCACTCGCGAACGCCGTCCATGCCGCAGCCTCCAATGCCTTCTTCCACGGCTTCAGCGCCGCCCTCCTCGTCGCCGCAGGCGTCAGCGCCGCAGCCGCGATCGGCGCCCTCACACTGCTCCCAGCCCACCCCACAACAAGCCTCACCCTCGCCCTCGAGTCCGAATGACCGTCGGTCACCAAAAAAACACTCTTGTCCAAGGCCGATCCGACACCAATGGTCTGGGTTTATGCCCGATCTCCGAACGGAGGACTGCTTATGCGTCTGTATCACTCTCCCGGCAGCCGAGGGACGCGCGTCATATGGACGCTTGAGGAGATCGGTGAGCCTTACGAGGTCACGATCATCACCCACGAGAATCGCGGTTCGGAGGAGCATCGCCAACGCCACCCGCTCGGGCGCGTCCCGGTGATCGAACTCGACGGCGACCGCACCATCTTCGAGTCGGCCGCCGTCTGCCTGCACCTGGCCGACCTGCACCCCGATGCAGGCCTGATTCCCCCGGTCGGGACCTACGAGCGCGGCCTCACCTATCAGTGGTCCGCGTTCGCGATGACAGAGGTCGAGAAACGCGTATTCAGCTGGCTGTTCGCCAAGCGCAAAGGCGAGGACACAGGCGAGCACGCCGAGGGCTTTGCGCCCGTCGCCGATGCACTGCGCGATGCGGTCCGTGACCAGCCATGGCTCGCGGGCGAGACATTCACCGTCGCAGACATTCTTTGCGCCAGCATGATCGGAAACGCCTTCGATCGCGAGTTGCTCACGGAGGAGGGCCCGCTGCGCGATTGGGCGCATCGCGCACAGCAGCGACCCGCCAACCTCTGAGCCGAAGACCGAGACCGACAAGCCCGTCAGCCAGGCTGACCTCTCACAGGACGTGCAGCGTGCAAGTGCCGTGCTGCGGTTGTGTGTCGTGAAAGGCCAGGGGCTGGTGGTGATCGTGTCGTGGAATTGTCGCGTGCCACATCAGCCAAGCACGCCGGCCGTGACCGCCTCCTAGCCGCCGGCGGGAGATGACGCTGGCGCGCCAGGCAGAGGCCCGCCGCTCATGGGTGAGTGATACTACCTGCGCCAGTGCGCCGAGGGCAAAGTTTTGAGACGACGAGGTAGCGAAGCATTCGCCTCGTGATGACTCGGCTCACTCCTCGCCGTAGAGCAGGTCGCTTGGAGGCTCGCTCGGTATGACCGTGACTATCGGAGGGGTCGGTGTTCGCCGCAGGCTGCTTGGCTCCAAAACCTGTCGGAGGAAGTAGAACACCTGGGCGAGGGTTTCCAACGTGACTCGCGCTGGCTGGCCTTCAAGCATCCCCTCATAGACCGCTCGCCCTGCGTCATCGCGAGGACGACCGGGCTCTGGCTCTGGCAGCTCGTCGGCTGCTCGCCAACGCCACTCCATAAAGACGGCGGGAAAGATGATGGGGAAGCTCATCCCCGTGTCGTCGAGCACGAGCGCGTCTGACCATTGGTGATGGACGCTGTTGCGAACGAAGCGGACGCCCTCCATGACCTCCGCATCCCGCACTTTCTGACGCCACCCGAAGCCAAGAGGTTTCCCCGCCGGGGTCCAATGCCTCGCAGCGCGGTCATCCAAGGCAACCGCCCAGTTCAGCGCCTCAAAGAGCGGAATGAAGGCGGCCGTCGCGTCCCGCGTCTTCGCCGCCTCGTGGAAGCGGCTCGTAGCGTGAGCGTAGCCCTCAAACATGGCTGCGAAGGTCTGGATGTTCTCGGCGTAGGGCTTCATTGAGTTCGTCCCTGTTCCTGTCGGGCGCGCAGCCCCGCGAGCTCCGTCTGCGCAACCAGTTTAAGGCGGGCGAGGTCGGCGCCAGGATCGCCGCTGAACTTCGGCACCTCATCAGTGCCGCCAGTCCCCCTCGCCCAAGCCTCGACCATCGCCGCGAGGTTGTAGAAGACGATCCCCATCGCTTTGCTGGAGACCGCAGTCTCGTTTTGCAGTTCGGCTTGGAAGATGAGATGGACCAGTTCGGTTCCGCGCTTGATGGCGCGCTCGCGCTCCTTGCGCTGCTCGGGATGCTGGCCCATCGCTCGCAGGAGGTGAGCACCGGGACGCTCGGGCGGGACAGGCGGTGGCGAGCACGCGGGTGCGCCGGCACGGATGCTCCCGCCGGCGGTGATGTCCTCGCTGGCCTCGACTGCCCCAGCAGCCTCGATGCTTCCTCCAGCCTTGATGCCTTGCCCGGCCTTGATGCCCGCGCGCTGTGGCTCCTTCGCGGCTTTGCGCCGGCCCCTCACGTCCCAAGCGATGACTGCGGCGCTCGCAAAGGCGGCGACAGACAGCAGCACTAGCAACACCATGTGGTCGTGCAGCAATCCCGCGAGGGCGCCCAAGCACGCCACGAGCACCGTGCCGCCCCAGTCGCGTTTGCTCATCCAGGGAGCCTACGGGCACGCGTTTCAAGATCGCCGTACGGCTCCAAGAGTTCTGCTTTGTAGGCTTCGGCCCTATGGACGAGCGCCCAGAGGACCTGCCGGACCACCACTGGCACGTTCGCATCGAGGTCAAGCACCCCGACCCGACGCAGATGGACCGACTGACTGTCCTGGACCAAGACCGGGCGTGGATCGAGAAGCGCATCTTGGAGCCACGACGCCAGGGCGCTCCAATCACCATCGAGGGCAGGCAACTCGACTGGCCCGACATCAAGTCGGTCCGCATCTCCTGGACCGCTCAGGGAGCAGACCAGATTATCGCCGGGCTCGAAGAGCACGACGCCCAATCCCCCATCCTGTATGTAGGTGACCCCGAATACCCGTGGCGGGCGGCAGAACAGGGAACTGACATGACGAACGCTCTGATTGATGGGCCGGTCGGTCGAGCTCCCTCTCCCTCGCCTGCGACTGCTCCTGCCACCCCACCGGCTGATCCCAAGAAGGTGATGGTCGTCCACGGACGGGATGAGGAAGCCCGCCGAGCGATGTTCGACTTCCTCCGGGCACTTGGCCTGTCGCCTCTGGAGTGGGGCAAGCTGGTTGTGGAGACCGGAAAGGCCACGCCGTACATCGGTGAGGTGCTGAGCCACGCCTTCCAAGTCGCCAAGGCCGTCGTCGTGCTGTTCACTCCCGACGACGAAGCATTCCTTCGTCGCGACCTTCGAGGGAACAAGGAGCCGGAGTATGAGACCGACTTGACGCCCCAGGCGCGCCCCAATGTGCTGTTCGAGGCGGGGATGGCCTTCGGCGTCCACCCTGACCGCACGGTGCTAGTGGAGCTTGGCTCGATGCGTCCCTTCAGTGACATCTATGGCCGTCACGTCGTCAGGCTCAACGGGACTGAGAAGCCGTTGCGTGACATCGCCCGACGACTGGAGAGCATCGGCTGCGCTGTTGATGACTCGAACGACGATTGGACTAGCACGCGATTCCCAGAGCGGGACTGAAACATGCCGAACCCGATGCTCGACACCGCTTCGCAGCGACCAGCGACTGGGATGGACAACGCCGCCCGTCAGCTCATCCTGAACACGCTGGGAGGCAGCTCAGACCGCTCAGTGCTCCACGGGTTCATGCAGGACCGCTACGCGGACTACGAGGACTACTTCGCCGCCGTCAGGCAAGTGTGGGGCGATGCGCTTACCGACCGCATGTACAACGCCGGGGCTCGTGCTGCGAATGAACAACCGACCGTCGTCGCCTTTGGCGATACTCAACGCTCGGAAGAGCGAGTGGCAAACGCGATGCTCCTCCACATGCCCGAGCCGGACTTCCGCTTGGCGGTCTTCGAGGCATTCCGGCATCACAAGCTCGCCTCCGACCCGGTGTCGCGCATCACGAGCATCTGCAAGAAGCGCGGCATCCCGTGGGAGTTCACGACGAGCGAGGGCTTCCGCTGGACTGGTGATGCTGACGTGGAGACCTCGGCGATGCGGCCCGCACGAAGGGCAGTTGAGGACCCGCGCCTCCAGGGCGTCAAGAGCCACTTTGACTCCGCTCAATCTGAGCTAGCGCTTGGGACACCCGACAACTTGAGGAAATCGGTGCATGAGTCGGCCTGTGCGGTCGAGGGCGCGATGAAAGTGCTGCTCGCGCAACGCGGTGAGCGGTACGACGAAAGGGACACGGCCTTCAAGCTCTTTGAGCACCTGGTCAGCGCAGAAATCGTCCCCCAGTTCATGCAGTACTGCGTTCTCGCCCCAGCGTCGCCGCGCAATAAGCGAGGCGGGCACGGCGCGGGTGAAGCGCCACACGACGTGCCGCAGGAGATGGCGGAAGCGGTCCTGGCCTCGGCAGCGGCTGCCATCTCGTATCTGCGTACGCTCTTGCCGTAGCCTCCGCGGCTTTCACCTGGCAGTTGTCTGTCGGTGTGCCCTGCTTGACATCTACGGCTTGAGGTTGGCTCCTGGGCTCGGGACCAGTAGGCCAACGAGAGCGCCTGCGCTCCCCGCAGCGAGCGTTCGCAGTACGGCAGCATCGGCCGCGTTCAATTCGGAAGTCAGCCAGAGCGAGACCGCCAATGCCACGATGAGTAGAAGCGGCTGGAAGAGGGGAGCGGCTTTGATTTGTGCGACTTCCTTTGGCGGCCCAGCTAGGTCATCCTGTGAGGCAACGTAGTCGCGCGCCGCTTCCTTTTTCTGGCGGGGTGAAGGTGCGATGATGCCCACGAGCGCTCCAGACAGCGCCGCGCCGATGGTCCAGTATTCCTTGACCATCTGCTGAGCGTGCCCGCTGGCTCCGATGACACAGCCGCCTATGAGAAAGGCAACTAGAGCCGCGCCAATGCCGCCGACTGCGAGCCGATAGACCCAAGGATCGTGCCAGACGAGCGGCTTAGGCCCGTCCGAATCGGCCTTCAGAGGTGTGTGTGGCTGCTGCGGCGTTGCCATGTCGCCCCCCGCTTCAAGCTCTGCAAACGTATAACAGTTCCCCGTAAGCTAGGAAGGTATCAGCATGCGGGATCGCGCGCAATAGGCCCCCGGTGAGCGCCAGCGTCAGGCGAGACGGGCAAGATGATGAATCGCATCATCGATCGCCTCAAGCAGCAAATCGAGGTATTCGGCCACAAAGGGGGTCCCCGGCTTCATCGGCACTTCGCACCAAACCGATTCGAGAAAATCCGGAAGGTCGCGCACTGTGCTCAAGCACTCGGGGGCTTCCTCCGTCAGGACGCGAATGACCCTGGCTTGCAACGCCTTGACGGGCGCCTCGAACGGGCCACGCTCACTCGCGTGGAGGCCGGTTAGAGCTTGGCGAAGTTCCTCCCCGTCCCGACGAATCGCACGTAGCTCGTCCGTGGCTGACGGCCGCGGATCTACCGTGAGGCCATCGCGGTTCCGCAGAACAAACATCTCCGTGATGGGCGGGGCGTTGCTTGCGCGAACGGTCACGCGCACATGGCAGTCAGCGACCTCCATGCGGTGCCGCGCTAGCCGTAGATCGGGTGCTTCGGAGTTCTCGTGGTTGAAGGCATAAAAGCCGGTATCTCCGGGCACCTTCATCGCGACATCGAGAGGATGCGGGAAGCCATTGGCGTGTATGTCTAGCTGAGACTCCTCCGCGCCAAGTCGCAGCCGTCCTGTTTCCGCGCGTTGATCGGTGCCGGCCCAACGCCCATCCATCTCCAACAGAAGCGTGCTGTTCTCGCCTAGGAACTCTATGTGGGCCGCTGTGTTCTCGGCAGTCGCGCCTGGCTGCCCAGGAGCCGATTCGTTCTTGATCGCGACGCGCGCGTATTCGTTGGGCACCGGCACGGGCATACTCGGCTCAGGCAGCTGCCTGCTTGCGTCGGCTCGATGTCCGGAGTCTCCAGCTACGGCGCTGCCGACCAGTTGTGGAAACGGAGCAGCCATTCCGCTAGCTCCGACGACCAAGGCACTGTCCATCAACGTTCGAGTGAATGTATGCGCCAAGGCTTTGTCTTGATTGACAAACACCAAGCGCGGGATAGCCAACGTGCTCGCGTCGTGCGGCGCTGACCGCGAGCGCTCGCGGCGGTCAGCGATCCACGAGAGCACGAAGATCACGGCGCTCGCGACCAACGCGACAAGAAAGTAGGGAAGTGCGCCCTTATTGAGTTCCGTTCCTTTGATGAAAAGCAACGGGATGAGAACCGCCCCGGTCATCGCGGCGAAGACGCCCCCAGCGCCCTCGCGGACGTTCGCGTGCGCGAATGCCAACCGCGGTCGCTTTCGCTTGGTGGCCATTGCTGTCCTACTCCCTTGCCGACTCCATCTCGGCTTCGAGTGTAGTGGGCCACCCTGCGTGAAAAGTGCGTGAGCAGCGACCACCCCGCGAGCCGAGACAGGGCTTGACCGAGGCCAGCACCAGCCTGTCCGCGCAGGCGCCGACGAGATCAACCTCGTAGCCGTGCGTCTGGATCTCGTCCTGGTCCTGGCGTCGCGTGCGCAGGCGCACAGGGAACTTGACCGACTCGGAGACGACCAGCCCCTCGTCCTCTAGCGCGAGCGCCACGAATGCCTCGAATGCCTCCACGCGCCGTGACCCCTAGTCGCCCTCGCCATCGAGCGCGCCCTTGAACTCCAGGCGGATGCGCTGGCGCAGCGGCTTCCAATTCGTGATGAGCTGCGGGTCGCCCACTGCGTGCTCCCGAGCCAGAGCCTCCACCTCGACCATGAGCGCTTCGACCTGCCAGGTGCTGCTCGCCGCCGACGGCGACCAGCGACTCGCAGCCGCCTACGACACGCTCGTGGACGTCGCCCGTCGCACCGCCGGCCAGGAGGCCCACGACGCTTGGGAGTCCCCGCCGATCACGAACGACAGACGCCGAGATGAACATGAGGGGCCTGTTTGATCGCATGGGCGGCCTACGCTGGCAGCTGGACACGTTCCGAATCGATCTCGCACGCGCCACGCTGCCGCGACGCACCCGTCTGCGTCACCGCCTGAACCGCGACCAAGCGAGTACGAAATGACCAACTCGACCATCTGTCACTCAGCCTGCCCCCGCTCCGGCAGCAGACTGGTCTGACGTCGATCGACGCGCTCGTGAACAAAGCTCGCGAGGACGAGTAGTCGCGCTCGCCCTGAACTCGTCCGGCCGGGCCACGAAGGCCTCTTCATAGGCCGGGAACGTATCCCGTCCGCAGTGTTCGCGATGATCGTCTGCATGCTGAGCGACACGAGGCGCCTGGGCTCCACCGCGCCCGGAAGCGACCGATGAGCGCGCCAGCGACCGCGCTGACGCAGCAATGCGAGCTGCCGCTCGGGTTGTTGGAGGAGGATCCGGACTATCTGACGCGGCAGCTGGTCACCTACATCGGCAACAAGCGTGCCCTGCTGGGGCTGATCAGGAGCGCGGTCGAGGATGTGCGGCGGCGGACGGGGCAGGACAAGTTGCGGATCTTGGATGCCTTCTCGGGCTCCGGTGTCGTATCTCGGATGCTCAAGCAGTACGCCAGTGAGCTGGTCGTCAATGACACCGAGGACTATGCGCGGGTGGTCAGCGAGTGTTATCTAGCCAATCGTGGCTCGGCGCCGACGGATGTGCTCGCGGCCACCGTCGGCGCGCTCAACCGAGCCGTGGACGGCGCCTCGCCATCGCCGGGGCTCATCAGGCGCCTGTATGCGCCGCGTGACGCGGCTGCCATCCGGCCCGAGGATCGGGTCTTCTATACGCCCGAGAACGCCGATCGCCTCGACACCTACCGGCAGCTCTTGGAGCACGAGCCGCCGGACATCAGGTCGCTGCTGATGGGGCCGCTCCTTTCCAAGGCATCGATTCACGCGAACACGGCGGGCGTGTTCAAGGGCTTCTACAAGGACAGGAGCACGGGCGTGGGCAAGTTCGGCGGCTCAGGCGCCGACGCGCTCGAGCGCATCACCGCGCAGATCACGCTGGAATCACCGATCCTGAGCAGGTTCGAATGCGACTACTCCGTGCATCAGATGGACGCGAACCTCCTCGTCACCGACATCGGCGGATTCGACGTCGCTTACTTCGACCCGCCCTACAACCAGCACCCCTACGGGTCGAACTACTTCATGCTGAACCTACTGGTCAACTACGAAGATCCGGGAGAGATCAGCAGGGTTTCCGGGATACCGACCTCGTGGCGACGGTCTGACTACAACGTCCGCAGCAAGGCCCTTCCGAAGCTGCGCGAGCTGATCGGCACGGTCGATGCCCGCTTCGTCATCCTGTCGTTCAACGACGAGGGCTTCGTCTCCCCTCCCGAAATCCGTGAGGTGCTCACCGAGGTGGGCACAGTCACAGAGCAGCGCCAGCCATACACAACATTCCGCGGATGCCGCAACCTTCGCAACAGGAGCGCCCAGGTGGTCGAGCACGTCTACCTGATCGAGAAGGACTGACAGGATGGCAAGGAAGGCGGACCTGCGCTTGCAGCGCGCGGGCACGGTCATCAACCTGACGTCCAAGCAGCAGGAGACAGCGCTAGGCAAGGCCCTCACGAAAGTCGTGGCGCGGCTGCAGAAAGACTTTGGCCTTCAGCTACATCACGCTAAGACGGCGAAGCTCGCTGACATTCTGAGCGGGCTGGAAACTGATTTCCCCGAGGTGCCCTTTGGGACGGTACGGCCGGACACGAACATGAAGCCCGACGGCGGCATCCTGTCGGTAGTAGACCGTGACGGTCGCCGACACGCAATCCTGATCGTCGAGGTCAAGAATCAGGGGACGAACGTTGAACGTGTCGCCGAAGGGCTCAAGGAACAGGCCAAAGGAAACGCGATCGAGCGACTAGGAAAGAACGTGATCGGCTTCCGGACCATGCTGCTTACGGAGGGCATTGTGCCCTTCGTCTGCTTCGGCTACGGCTGCGATTTTGCAAAAGGCAGCAGCATCTTGGACAGAGTCGTAACAATGGCCATGTTTGGTTCCCTGAATGAGATTTCTCTCTTCAACGTCGGGATGTTCAATCGGGGAAGCTTCTATTTTCAAGAGAAGAAGTGGAGCGTCAAGAAAATGGAAGAAGTGATGTACGAGGTTGCCAGCCGCAGCATTGACTACTACCGCGCCAAGCATGGTAGGAGAGCGTTTCCGCCAGCGACGTAGGCGACTAGCAGAGCTGCGGCTCCCTCGACGACCAGGTCCACATCACCGGGCAGCTACTGGCATTGAGTTGCTGGTCCTCGCTCTGCTCACGATGGTTGTCCCGATCTCACCTTTCCTGAGAGTGACGGTGCGTCGGCGACGAGCACGGCACGCCGTTTGCCTTGGCGCCCCTCGACTGCCGACGGGACGCCTCGCTACGTCTACTGGAAGTCGGGCGGGAGGGTGCTAGCCGTGAGCCTGACGCCTTGCAGCGCGCAGGAGGCCCTGCAGGAGTGCGGCAAACTCTTCCTTTTTACTTGCCTTGAGCGTAATGCGCTTGTGGAACTGCGCTACGAGCCCAGCGTTGTTCTTCACGGTGCCCTTGGCTTCGAGGTGCATTGAGCCGTGCCTGAGCAGCTTGCGGCCGGCAGCGTTGAGCTTGACCGTGAGCTTGCCGGATGATCCGCCTGTGATCTTGCCGGTCACGGTGCCGACCTTCACGCGGGAAGCAGAGCTCGCGTGGCCCTTCTTGACGGTCGCGTAGAGCGTCAAGTTGAAGGCGCACGTTTCTGTGGACGCCGCTTCGCAGCTCGCGATCAAGGTTCCCACGCCCGACGATAGCTTGACCTTCGCGACCGATGCGAACGCTGACACGGCCGGTGCCGTGGGAGTGGCCGTCGGGGTTGGAGTCGGGGCCGGGGTGGGCGTCGGAGTGGGGGTAGGTGTCGGGGTCGGTTTGGGAGGCCCGAATCCTTCGAACCAAAGCGGCGGGCTCAGCTGATCGAGGATTTGACCGCCTTCGCCCTTCGGCGACACGGATAGCGTCATGCATGAGAAGGATTTGTTTTCGAGGAATTTCGTGTTGCCGTAGCTGCTGAACGTGATCGTGTTCCCGGACACGGAGATGAACGCCGAGCCGGTGCCCGACACGCCTGTGATCGTCATTAGGCCTTCTTTGCTCGTGTCGAACCCGAACATCGATACGGTCACGCCCGTGCAGGATTCCGGCGGCGCATACGACGCGACGCCGAAGCTGAAGAACGTTTCCGGTCCGCTCAGGATGTCCCCGTTCATCGTTGCGCTGACGGTGAGAGAGCCGTTCGAGTCGTATTGAGCCGTTGCGCTCACGATGTCCTCCGACGGCGCGCTGCCGCCGTCGCCCGCGTCGCTGGTCGATTCCGTCGCGGTCCCTTTGGTGATCGTGCCGAAGGCGACCGCGGGCATGACGAGCACGAGCAGCGCAGCCGCGGCAAGGACCATCAGTAGCGGCCCGGCAAGAACGTAGGAGCGGCGCATCGTTAGTGGACCTCCAGGAAGGGTGGACTGCCCGCGGAGCCTACTCCCTTGTTTACGAACCCTTTAGCTTTGGCCCTCATCGCGGGGTTCTCCATACCCTCAACAGCTTACCGCTTTGGTCATGGCCTTTCTGGTTCTGCTCCCCGACGATCGGGGGTGTGGAGCACTCCCTGCAACGATTCGGCGCGAACGTCCGTCAAGCACGCCTCGATCACGGCTGGACACAAGAAGACCTCGCCCACGAGACGGGGCTCGCCACCGTGCAAGTCTCGCGCATCGAGCGCGGTGTCCGCGAGATTCGCCTCACGACACTGATCCGTCTGCTCGACGGTCTTGACATACCCGCCGACAAGCTGCTCGATGGGCTCCTCGCCCACTGAGGCCGGAATCGTCGCTGGTCGAGCGAGCCTCGTGTAGCTGGGTGGTGCGACTAACTCCGGAACCGAGAGAGCCAACTCTGCGCGCCTAGATTTCGAGGATGTGGTTCGTCTTGATTGGGACAGGACGCCGTTGCCCGCAAGACGCTGTTGTCTGCGATGGCACGGTCGGCACGCCGACCGCGGGCGTTGCTGCCGCCTCGGTCCCTCCCGGCGCGCTCGATCTCATCCTCGCGGACGTGTAGGTGCGGACTGAGAACCGGGCCCGTGTCGGGGTCGTTCGTGATGTTGTAGTGCTCGCTGACGGCGAGCGTCAAACGACTTTCGCCTCGCAGTGCCACCGCATCGTTGCCAGCCATGACGAGGGCGTGTGGAGCAGCGGACGGGGCGTAGCCGCCGCCGACGTTGACGTGCGCGGTTGTGAGGCAGGACAGCACACGCGAGATGCGAGCGCGATACGCCTGGACAGCCTCGGCGGGAGTTCTAGCCGGCAAGGGGCAGCAGCATCGCGACCCGCATCACGTCCGGCTCGTCATCGGCGTCGATCTCCCCCGCCTCCCAGCGAGTCCGAAACTCCTCTCCGGAGATCCCCAGGTACTGGCGAGCCTTGTCATCGAGGAGCTGCTGGCCTGCGCAAGCCCGCGGCCAGGTCCCAGAACCGGGGCAGGCGGTGAGCCAGTTCGTCGCCTCGCCGCTGTTCCAGAGCGCGCGCTTCAAGGGCGGGACCACCCAGTACGGCGACGCGATCAGCTCGCGGAGGCTGCCGTGTACCGCAGCTCGGGCGCGAAACGCAAAAGCAGCGGTGAGGTCGGCAGCAGAGCTGCCAACTACGAGAATTATGGGCTGGGTAGAGGGATCGGCGTCGCGGCGTCAAGTCCTGGTCGCCCCCGCGGGGCGCCCCTGCGGGTCTCTTGACCCCGCTGATCGGCTGTCCGCAAGCGCACAGCCTGTGACGCCAAACGGTGCGGTGGCGCTTCGCGCCGCCTCACCTTCAGGACCGGCGGTCGCCAGGGCGACCGTCGGTGAAAGGCCAGGGGCTGGTGGTGATGGTGTCGTGGAAGCTGTCGCGTGCCGCGTCAGGTTCCACGACAGGTTTGTGCCGAGGTCCACGCGGTGGTTTTGGCGTTGTGGAGCGGTTTTGCGGCTCTTGTGGTGGTGTCGTGCGGCTTGTGGGGGGCCGTCTGACCGGTCCCCTCTCCGCTTCGCTCTGACGGTCTCGCCCATATGCCCGCGAGCGGCTTACGGCTGAACGGCGGTGGTGGTGTTGCGGAGGGTCGCTTCGAGTGTCCCGGTCAGACGGCCCGGGAGCGGCTTACCTCTGATCCACGAACCGAGTGGCAGTAGAGGGCATAGGAACGGGGACGAGGGGGGAGGGGATCAACGAAAGGCACCAAGAAACTGCAAGGTACGGTGAGCCGGACAAGTCCGCCTCACGAGATGCGGTGTGACCTGGCTTCGGGGTGGTGCCGGGGGCACCGGCCACATCACGGGAGGGGAGGGGAATCTAGCTGCCGCTAGCCTCCCCTGATGGCATGACACCCTGCTTGATAATCACGTGATAATCATGTA
Organism: uncultured Solirubrobacterales bacterium; assembly: GCA_963817605.1. GTDB lineage: Bacteria > Actinomycetota > Thermoleophilia > Solirubrobacterales > Solirubrobacteraceae > Palsa-744. The sequence goes on from CAWFOV010000004.1 coordinate 123,474, forward strand.
AGGTGCTCAACATGATCTTGTCTTGTTTTAGCTCAGAGGTTGGTCGTGGCTGATCGTTCGCGTGGCGTGTTGGGCCGGGCTTCCCGTGGTGTTCTCGCCGACATCGATGAGCAGCTTTCGGAGCTAGACGCCAAGCTTGCTCCGCATGAGTCCGTGGTGGCTGAGCGTGAGCGTTTGCGAGCCGCGCGAGCCGTGCTGCTGGGCGAGGGGCCTGCGCCTGAGACGCCGCGGATCTCCCAGGACGACCTGGTGGGGTATCTCATCGAGAACCCGGGTTCGCGGGCGAGCGCGGCCGCGAAGTTCTTCGGGGTTCCGCTCACAACCGTCTCCGCGCACTTTTATCGCGGGAAGCTCACAACGTTCGTCAGCCGGGGCAAGGGCTGGTATGTCCGCCCGCAAGCGGCCAAGGCCTACCACGAGAGGACGGGCAAATGATGCCCGTCCTCTCACCCCGCCACATCCGGTCCTCGCGTGGTGTGGCGCGCGCGTCCCGGACGGCGGGACGCGCTGAGCACGAGCTTCTGCGCCGTCGCGATCTCGAGATGCTGGGCTGGCTGGCGGAGCAGTACGGCGCCCGCGCCGACCAGCTGGAGGTGCTGGTGGGTGCTGGCCCGCGGACGGTGCAGCGCACCGTTGCGCGTCTTCGCGCCGCTGGGCTCGTGCGAACACAGAGGGTGCTCGTGGACGAACCCGCGTGGGTGCTCCCGACCGGGGCGGGGATGGCGGCGTGCAGTTCCGGGTTTGGTGTGTGGCGTCCCCGCATCGGGTTACTCAGTCATGTCGCGGCGGTGAACGATGTGCGTTTGCATATCCAGGGCCGAGCGCCATCGACGGAATGGGTGTCTGAGCGCGTGTTGGCCCGTGATCGCCTAGCCGGTGAGCACCTTTGTGACGGGGTGGCGATCACCGACGGGCGCCACGTGGCGATCGAGGTGGAGTTGACGGTCAAGAGCCGGCGGCGTGTCACTGCGATCCTCGACGAGCTGGTCGTCCGGTTTGACGCGGTCCTGTATTTCTGCGCTCCTGGCCCACACCGGCAGCTCATCGAGCTCTCAGCGACCGGGCGCTGGCCAACCCTGGGGGTACGTGAGCTACCCAGCCCCGAGCGGCGGTTGGCGTGACCACGACGGCTATAGCGGCGCGGGGTGTGTTCGGGCGCCGTCGTCGCCCGCCGTCGCATCCGGGTTTGCCCGCGAACGTGCCCGTGCCGCTCGTGGCTGAGGCGGAAGGCGAGCGGGGGTTTGTCGTGGCGGAGCGTGTCTCTGGTGAGCGTGCGCTGCCGGTCGTTGGCCGGTTGGTGTTGCTTTCTGAGGAGCGGCTCTGTCGCCATCTGCTGGTGTGTGGCGCGACGGGCGCCGGGAAGACCGAGACGCTGCTCAGGCTGGCATGGACTGTCGCGAAGGAGAGCGACGCTCCTGTGTTTTATTTGGATGGGAAGGGCGATCGTGAGAACGCGGAACGCTTCGCGGGTTTGATGGCCGGCGCCGGCCGTGAGACCCGGGTGTTCCCGAACGAGCCGTTCGACGCATGCAGGGGGGAGGCGCACGAGATTCAGAGCAGGCTGATGGAGATCATCGACTACTCCACAGAGGGCCCGGCGTCGTGGTACAGAGATGTAGCCAAGACCGTGCTGCGGTTGGTGTGTGAGCACCCCGACGGGCCACCACGATCCTCCACACAAGTGCTTTCCCGGATGGATCACGCGCTGCTCACGGCCGCGCACCCTGGGTCCAGCGCTGTCGCGGCGTTGACGGCGGCGCAGGTAGGCCAGGTCAGGTTGCGATATGAGGCCTTCTTTGGAGAACTTCGTGGCCAGCTCGACGGCGATTGGGCATGGGAGGACACAAACGCCGGTTACGTCCTGCTGGACTCCCTCACGCTCGCCGAAGAGGTTGGTGGGCTCGCCCGGTTTTTGTTCGAGGACTTCATGCACTACATAGCCACACGCAAGTCTCGTGAGCAGTTTTGTGTGTTGATCGTGGATGAGTTCTCGAGCCTCGCTCAGTCCGCGGATATGGCTGCGCGGGTGGAGAAGGCGAGAGGCTTCAACACCTCGCTGGTGCTGGCACCGCAGGTTGTGGAGGGGATGGGTGGGGAGGAGGAGACCGCGAGGATCCTTGGCAGCGTGGAGACCGTGATCGCTCACCGGGTCAACACCCCCGATGAGATCGTCGCTCTTGCCGGGACGAGGAAGGTTCCGGAGCTCACCACGAGACTCGCTGAGGATGGTCTCACCCGTGAGCGGTCGGTCCGGATGGAACACCAGCTGGCGATCGACCCGAACAAGGTCCGCGCCCTCGACCCAGGAATGGCATATCTGATCAGTCACGGCAAGGCGATGAAGATCCAGATCCCCCGCGCACCCGCCCTCAGCACCCCGCTGCCCGTACGTGCCTCCCAGACACCTTCCCAGGATGCTCCCGAGCCCCGGAATTTGGTGGTCAACTTACCGTTCTGACTGAAGGAAGAATTGGTTATGAGTGGGTTGTTTGGTGTGTTGCGGTTGCCGTCGATCGTCGCCCCTGCGGGTGGCCGAAGAGCGGCACCAGCCGAGCCGGGCCGACATCCGCGATGCGTTACTCCTCGTCCGGCAGCTTGGCACTCCCCCGGACGAGCGACAGAGCTGGGCGATAGAGAAACGGCACCTGGTACTCCGGATCGCTCTTTTCGCCGGATCGGGAAAAGAATCCGATCGTCACTAGTCGGTCTGCGAGGACACCCGCCTGCTCCTCAGCTACCTGCCAGATCTCGGCAAGCGTCGCGCGACGCTGTAGTGTTTTCTCGCCGACCATCTTTTCGATGTAAGGCTTCAAGTCAGGAAACTCAGCGTAGAGCAACTTCTTCAATCGAACCTCAGAGACTTCGACGAGCGCTTGCTTGAACGCGGCCCGCTCGAATAGTTCCTCCTCGGGTGGCGACGGATTGCCTACGTCAAGTCGATTGAGCTGTTGGACGCGGAGACAGGACAAGAGGTGAATCAGCTCCCTCGGGGCCGACTCACCGGTGGCATCTGTGGTTCGCGAAACCATCCAGTCGAACGCCTTTGGGTTTTTCCCGCCATCGATCTGATCTGGGAAAATCCGGGTAAGAAGGTTGCGCTGCTCCGTGACATCGCTATAGACCCTTTCGGGATCCGCCCCATAGTGCTTGGCGATGCTGGGATTCTTAAAGTACCCGTCGCATCAGCAGCTGAAGCAGATTGTGGTCATCCCACTTCATCCTCAACTCAGCGCTTATGTGGCTAGCCTCGCGAAATCCATCCTCCGTGATTCGGTCCCAGATATCGCTCCGAAGAAAAACCTTTGGGGTGATCTGGTCAAGACTTCCCATGTCTCGATAGGTCTTGAAGAGGGCACGCAGAGCATTCTGCTCGAGTTCCTCATGCTGCTCAAACGCTACATCCAATCGATCAAGAAGAATCCACACGGAGAAGTCGAGATCCCGCAGAGCTATGTTCGCTTTCTGGAGGAGCTCGTCAACCGACACCGCTCCCTTCTGCCGATCGGTGACACCTGGCTCAGCCAGAACTATCTTGCCGGTGAACGCGGGGACGCCGGTATGAGGGTCAACCACTAGCCCGGCTTCTATCTCCGTTGGGTGAGCTAGACGGTTGATGTAGTCGAGAACCGCCCTAACGCGTCCGGGAAGGCCGCCAGGCGGGTCTAGCAGTCCCGCCTCTCGCAGTGCGTCGTATGCCGCCTTGGCCTCGTCCGTCTTGACGTCGTATTCGATGAGAACTTTTGCAACCAAGGTAAGGAAGTAGAGCTTCCACAGGCCGATGAAATCAGTCTCAGAGGTCGGTGGATCTGGAACCACCTCGCGGAAAGCTGTCGCTCCACTCGGATTCTCGGCGGTGATCGTTAGGATCTTCCGGTCGAATAGCTGGCTTCCTCGCTGATCCAGCAATGAATAAAGCGCGCTCTTCCCGGATCCCTTCGGTCCGAGGATGACGTCGTAATCACCACGCCACAGCCCCTGCCACTGATCGGTCTCCACGAAGTAACTCGCCAGCTCGTGAAACTCGTCCTCCGCTACCTGCTTTCCGAAGGAGGCATCGGTCAACAGGTCGCGCAACTCTGAGGTGTTCATGAGCGGACGATATCCAGGCGAAAGGACGAGCCCAGCGATCCGTCCGATATGCCGCTAAGCGCAGTCGCGCTATTCGCTCGTTGCGAGGCAGCCCCTCGCGGGCACGGTCGGGTAACGCACCGGCTTCCACGCCGCCGCTGGGATCCCGATCAGTTGTTCGCCTGACGGGACGGCGAGGACAATCTGTCCGGTGTCGGTGATCGCGATGCCGGTCGCGTACTCGGCGGCTTCGAGTCGTATCGGCCGTCCGGTCAGCTCGCCCGTGGGCCCGAAGCGGTACAGGTGCCCGCCGTCGTCGGCGGCGATGCCGCCGGAGGCGCTGGTGGCGAGCAGCCGAAGAGGGTCGGCGGCGGACCACGGCACGCCGAGCTCTTGACCGTTTTCTTCTGAGACGACACCGACACATGGCGAGCCGGTGTGCGTGAGCAGGGCACCGGCGCCGCCGAGCACGATTGTCGCTGGTGCGGGCATCGTCATCTTCCAACGCATTGGCACCCCCCCGCGCACGGTTATCACCGCGTTCTGGCTGCTGTCCTCGACGAACACGACGCCGCGACTGGCGACAAGGCCAGTGATCCGCTCGGCGGAGCGGTGGACGGTTTCGCTGAGTTCGAGCCCGGGCACCGTGTAGCGGAGCAGAAGCGCCTCCTTGGAGAGGGCGACGTACACCGAGTTCTTTTCGCAAGTGATCGTCCCGGTCGCCTGGCCGGCAGGGACCGGGTACCCGTAACGAATCGTGTGGAGCCGCGGGTCGCCGGCCGTGTTGATCTCGCCGAGCATCCCGGCGCCGAACGTGGCGAGCAGCTCACCCGCACACAGCACGACGTGCTCGATCGGCGCGGGGAACGTATGCGGCCTGCCCAGCAACAGAAGCGTGCCCGCCGTCAGCTCGAGGACAGTCCGGCGACCCGAGACTCCCCAGACATCGTCGCCATCGGGGATCACTGTGTGGATGTGGTAGCCGGCAATCGTCTTGTCAAGGATCGCCGGCGCGATGCCGGTAGGCACCGCCGGCCCTTTCCGGGAGGCGTGCTCCGCCGTCAAGACGAGGACGAGGACGGCGGCGATCACCGCGGTAACCCCGGTGACGAGTAGAGGGATGCGCAGCGATCCGGTGCGAGTCGCGGCGACACAGCCGGCGAGGACCGGCAGCAGGACGGCTAACGCCCACACCGGCCAGCGCACCACACCGGTGAAGGCGTTGAACACGCCCAGCGCGAACTCGATCACTCCGAGAGCCTGGCCGAGACGCCCCTTGTAGCGCTCCCAGACCGTCGGCGGCTTGGGCGCGATCGTCGTGTCGGGGCCGACGAACTGCTGAGGGACGACATCGTGCGATCGCCGGGCATCGCCACGAACGCCTTCGCGGTGGAGCGGTGAACTTTGCGCGCGTAGTCCGGTGTGGACCCTGACGCGTCGGGGCGGCACCTGGTTGCCCGGCGACTTGGCCGACGTGAGCGTCTCGGCCGGGGGCGGAGCGCGGCCGCTCAGCTGCTGTTCGCGGCCCGGCGGGTGGGTAGGGATGGCCATTCGACCATCGTGAACGGCTTCCTCGTGCTGTCAAGACGACTGCTCGCGACGAGCGGTCGACGCACCCCGAGGCGGGCCGAGGTGCTCGTCACGATACCTTCAGCGTCTCTGCGACGGGCGCGATCAGCGACTCCAAATACGTGTCGGCGAGCTCGTCGACGACGAATGCCATTGCTCCTAGCATCTCCGGCGTGATGGTGCGGCCGATGTCCGGGCTGCGCTCCAGCGGGAACTCGGCGTCGTCGAACATCGTCTTCCAGGTAGTGGTGCGGACGCTGGTGCGCGCCTGGTCGAGGGTGTAGGTATCGAGCGTCCTGTCGAAGCTCTCGCGGAACATCGCCATCTCGGTCATGTCGCCTCCCAGCAGGATCCATCGTGGGTTAAGCACGTTGGCCGCAGCAGCGAGCACGAACGCGAGGCTGAACGCGGCCCGCCCAACGGCAACAACGACGTCCGGCTCGTCGGAGTTCGCGAAATCCCGGACCGTGTTCGGGCCGCGTTCTGCTCGCTGCCAGGCGTGCCGCTGCAGCGATTCGATCACCGCTCTCTCCGACGCGAGCGCCTCCAGGCAACCGGGGCTTCCGCATCGACCACACAGTGGTCCTTGTGTGGTGAAGCCGACCGGTTGGGTGCGGACATGGCCGATCTCGCCCGCGAACCCATCGGCGCCGGTGACCAGGTGTCCCTTAACGGTGACCCCGAGCCCGACGCCGTGCGTGACGCGCAGATAGAGGAGGTCTTCTGGCGCCCCGGCCGGGTTTCCCCAGACGGCTCGCGTCAGCACTCCAAGAGCGCCGAGGCTCGCGTCGTTACCGACGGCGACTTTGCAGCCCTGTACGCCTGCTTTGCCTAGACGCCTCTCGAGTTCGCGTGCGACGGGCACTCCCTTCCAACCGGGCAGCAAATGATCGGCCTCCGGGGAGCCGCTGCCGCGCTGAACGGGGCCGGGCAGTCCGATGCCGAGACCGACCAGACCCGCGGGAAGCTCGCAGGCTTTGAGCTCGGCGGCAACGGTGGTGGCGATCTCGCTGAGGGTTCGCTGCCAGTCGGTGATGGGAACCTGGCGGACCGTGGCGGCCGGGTTGTTCAACAGGCGATACTCGAGATCGGCGATGCCGACCGTGATCCGGTCGAGTGTCATGTTGACCCCGACTAGGCAGCCAGCGTCCCCTTTCAACGTCAGCGGGTACTGCTTCTCGTAGTCGCGGTGCTCGCCAGAGCTGAGCAGCCCAGCCTCACGAAGCGCGCTCACGAATTTGTTTGTCTGGTTTGCGCCGAGACCGGTGACCTCCCTGACGTGGCCGCGGTGTGCGACGCCCCGTTTTCGGACCTCGCGCATCGCGCGTTCGAGGTTCGCAAGGTTGCTCACGCCCATCCCGCCGCCGTGTCTTCGCCGCGGGCGCGGGCGATGCCGGGACGCGGCCAATCGGGCACTACTGGCGGGCGGCAGCCAGATCGAGTTCGCGATGACCAGGGCCTCTCCGCCTTCCGGGATGTCCTTCGCGATCTGCCGGGTGATGTGATGTCCCTCTGCCGCTGCATATTCTGAGTGCGTCGCGCGATTCCTGCCATCTCTGCAGTACCCCCTTTGCTCGTCGCTGGCTACCTTGAGCCACCCCCTTCTAGCTGTACCTGAAGCGAAGCCGTGATGTCAAGTATCGGAATCAGCCGAATCCGCGGCATGACCGAAGCCCGGAGGCCGTGGCAGAACGCCCCCTACGCCGACCTCGTCGTGGTGGGCGGGCCGCGAGAACGGCTCACTGAGCTCCAAGCCGACTCTGTTCAAAGCCCAAAACGGCCTAGTGACGCTTCGTTCTGTGCCGTGCCTTCGGTCTCGGCTTGGACCAGTTATCGAGATGAAACGTTGTCGGTTTGAGTATGGGTTCGTGAATCTCGGCGCAGCGCCAGTTGTGGTTGCGGAACTCGCTGCTGCGAAAAGTGATTTCAAACCGTTTGCCGTTGAACGTGCCCTCGCTTTCCACCTGGCCGGTGTAGTCGCGCAGGGTGGCTTTGCCCATGACTCCGCCGCGTTCCGTCCCGCCTAGCCCTCGTTCCCTCGGCTGAGCGTAAACGTGCGCTTCGAAATCGCTTGGGCCAAAGAGAGAGCCAGGGCCTTCTTTACATTTGGAGCCGATCGAGAAGCCTTCACCGTACTTTTCGCCCCAATAACCCGGGTCCCAGACTTCAGCGGCAAACGTGACGCTGCCGAGGCTCGCGTTGTACTGGATGACCACTTCATGGTCATACTCATGGGCCTGGTCCGCGGGAGGAGGCGCTACGCCGATGCTGGGCGGGTTTTGTGGTTCGGGAAAGACTACGCGACCACTGTGAACCGCAGCGACAGCTACGCCTGAGGACAGGAGCCCAACGGCGGAGATAACGATCGTGCAGATTGTTTTGTGTACCGTGCCCATGTCGGGTGGCCTCGATCTTCGGGAGCCGTGTCTCGTTCCTGTAGATCTTACGGTGCGGCGCCTCGAGGATAGACCGCAACTCACGACCCGTCTCGCCGATGATGGCCTCACTCGTGAGCGATCCGTGCATATGGAGCAGAAGCTGGCGATCGACCCGAACAAGGTTCGTGCCCTAGATCCAGGAATGGCATACCTCATCAGTCACGGCAAGGCAATGAAGATCCAAATCCCCCGCGCACCAGCGCTCAGCGTTCCCCTGCCGGAGCCCGACTCAGCTACAAGCAGCGCCCCAAAGCCTGTCTCGTCCACCGCTACCTCGCCGAACGGGATCATGGACCTCCCGTTCTGACTTTGAGGAGATGGGGTTTTTCCCATGCCGACTCTGTTCACGGCCCCAAACGGCTTGGAAAACCACCAGAAGCTCGCCGTATGACTCCAGTCGGCGATCACGATCCGCCCGTTGGGTACGACCCTCATTGTTCACGCAACTCTGGGCGCGTGTCGATGTCTTAGGTCAGATGCGAGGAGTCATGGCATCCACGATCTGTGCATTGCTGATAGCTCTATTTGGCTTTTCGGCGTTGGTGCGGGCTGCGGGTTTGGGTAGGCCGTTCGTTCTTTCGCCTGTTTTGGGACGCGAAGAAGAACAGCGCAGTGTCTTCGCGATCAATGATTCTGGCCAGGCTGTGGTTGCTTATCCTTCTCTCAGGGACGGTATGCCGGTCGTGATCGTCGCTTCACTTGCGCGGGACGGTGGGCTGAAGGACCCGCAGATCGTGAGCCTTCCGGCGAAATCCGTTGGCGCAGAGGGGACGGAAGCGGGCGCGACGCCGCTGGACATCGCGCTCTCGAACAATGACCAGGTAGCGATGGTCGAGGCGAACTACGATGCCTGTTGCGGCAGTGTCGGCGTCTCGAGCTGGAGGCTCGGCGCGAGCCCTCCGGTGCTCACCGAGATCTCACCGCCGAACACGGAAACGAAGGTGATCCAAACCCCACAGGTCGCGATCGATGACACCGGGCATGTGTTCACAGCGTGGGCAACAGAAAACCAAGAGACGTTCAGAGTTCAGGTAGCGCGCGCCAGGAACACCGGATTTGACGTGCAGACGCTCTACGCGTCCGCGCGCCTGTTTGGGATTGAACAGTTCGGGATTCAGCAAACCGGCTCTGGGGCACCAGTACTCAACTGGGTGGATGGACTCCCACCTACCTATGCTTTTGCTACGGCCGCCGGGCGAAATGGCGAATGGGGAGCGGTGCACAGACGGGCTGTATCGTCCTTCAGCCCGGTAGATCTAGGGATCTACACTGGCTTTGCGACGGACACTGCCGGCAATCAGGCGCTGATATACGAACGGGGGCAGAAGCAGCTTTGGATGATTCGCCGCGCCCCCGGACACGCGTTCGGGGATCCTCGACGGATCAGCGGACTGGTCGATGAAACGGCGATAGCTGCAGGCGGGCAAGAGACCCTGCTCGTAGCATGGGTCTCCCATCACCAGAACGCCGTGACCGCTGAGATCGGCAAGACCCTAGGGAGGCTGGGATCTCAGCAGCGCTTCCAAGTCACGGCCCCTGAGAACGTCTTTGCGGCGGTGGATGACCGTGCCCGCTCAATCCTCGTATGGGATGCGCAATATCGCGGTGCCCACGGCAGGTCCAGGTCTGGTATTTGGTTCACAACCGCTAGGGCCAACGGTCGATTTGGACAGCCGGTCATGGTGTCCAACCCGCATCAGAGCTGCGGCGAATTTAGTGGAGGCAACCCCCCGATCGTTCAGAGCCCAAACGGTCACGACCTGATCTCTTGGACTTGCGGCCCCAATGAACACCAAACCAGATACATGGCTCGCTACACACCATAGATAGGTCGAATCACGGATACTTTCGCACGACGCGACCAAGCTGCCTCGCGTTATCGCAAAGGACGAGAAGGAGGCCTCTGTGTTTGCCAGCGAGACCGCTCTTCGCGCTCGACCAGCTGCCAGCTTTTTTGGCTGGCGCGTGCAGGCCCCGCTGGGGTTGCGTGCTTGCAGCCGGCGCTAGCCGTCGTGTGGTTGGAGCATGGGGAGTAGCGTGAGGTTGACTAGGCGCCGCACGGAGTTTGGGTCATCGAGTGTGATGGTCCCGTCGCGGGTGAGTAGTAGTGAGATCGCGAGGCGTGCGATCACTTCGGCGACACCGTCGAGGTCTGTTGTTGCGGCGCGGCCCGCGTTGACTTCGGCTTGGAGTCGATTGGCGATGAGTGATCGGTAGAGCTCGAGGACGGGTCCGCCGTCGAGGGTGAGCGGCGGTAGCAGGACCTCGGGTTCGCTGCGTAGGAGCCGGTCGAATAGCGGATGGCCGCGTACGTAGCGCCCGGCGAACTCGAATCCCGCGACGAGTCGGTCCTCGAGGGTTTGCTGCGCCTTCCCAGAGGAGGTCGAGCTCTTGCATTCCGCGGTTGACCTCGCGTGCGATGACGATCTCGACGAGGCGTTGCTTGCTCGCGAACCGGCGGAACACGGTCATTCGTGAGACGCCGGCGCGGCGGGCGACGTCTTCCATCGAGGTGCGGCGGATGCCGTGCTCGGCGAACTCGTCGAGCGCCGCCGCGGCAACCCGGTCAAAGAGCGCGTCCTCGCCCACGACGGGAGCCACCTCGAGGAATTCGGCTATTGGCACCATTGGATACTATGTTACTCTATTTCGCACAGAGTAACTAGAGAGGGATGTGGCTCATGGACCAAACGCTTACCGACGTGCCCCGGCTGCGACGCCCCGCGGTCGTCAATGCCGCCCAGTACTGGCTGGCCCCAGAGCAGTTCGCGCGCCACTGCCAGCGGCTCGGCGACCGTTTCCTCGTGCCGATGCCGGCGACGGGGCCGTGGCTGTGCCTGACCGATCCCGAGGACATCAAGCGCGTCTTCACAGCCGACACCGATGTGCTTCGCCTCGGAGCGGCGCTGGCCAAGGCCTCCGCGCACCATCTCTTCCTCGGCCCGACGGGACTCACGAACATCGACGGCGCCGAGCACATGCGCAGGCGACGAACGCAGCTCCCCCCGTTCCACGGCGACGCGTTGAGCGGCTACCACGAGACGATGCAGCGCAAGACCGAAGAGGCTCTCGCACGCTGGCCCTACGGGCACCCCACTCCCTCCCAGCCACACATGGAAGCGATCAGCCTCGAGGTGATCATGGCCACGGTGTTCGGGGTCACCGACCCCGCGCGCGTGCGACCGGTTGCGCTCGGCGACACTCGCGCTGCTCCGCGAGGGCCACTCGCGGCGGTTCTTCCTCCAGACGATCATCGCGACCAGCCGCGAGAACGGTTGGGACAGACCGTTCCCACGAGTCCGCCGCGCGATCGACGCGGTCGACGCGATCGTGCTCGAAGAGGTCGCCCAGCGCCGCAGCACCGATCAACTCGACGGCCAGGACGTGCTCGGAATGTTCCTGCGCACACCCGATAGCCAAGGCTGCCTGATGAGCGACGAGGAGATCTGCGACGCGATGCGCACCCTGCTGCTCGGTGGCCACGACACCACCGCCTCCACCCTGACGTGGATCCTCGAGCGCGTCAGCCGCTACCCCGACGCACTCGCACGCCTGCAGACCGCCGCGCTCGACGGAGACGACGAATATCTCGACGCGGTCATCAAGGAGGCGATGCGATTGCGCCCAGCCTTCCCGCTCACCGCACGACTCGCGACCGAGCCGTTCGAGCTACCCGGCCTGACGATCCCGAGCGGCACGATGGTCGTCCCCTACATAACGCTCGTGCACCGCCGCCCCGAGCTCTACCCCGACCCGCTCACCTTCCGCCCCGAGCGCTTCCTAGACACCCGCGCCGGCACCTACACCTGGATCCCCTTCGGCGGCGGACCCAGACGATGCATCGGCGCCGCGTTCTCCCTCACCGAGGCGCGAATCGTACTCAGGACAATCCTCCGCCACGCCCGCCTGGAACCCTCCCACCAGCGCCCAGAGCGAGTCGCGCACCGCAACGTATTCATCGTACCCGCACGCGGCGGACGCATCACACTCCAACCCCACACACCCCAACCCAATCACCATCCACATGCTCTCCCACGCGACCATGCAGGAGTGGCCTAGACAGGGCTGGTCGCTGACGGAGGCACCGAGACGCCGGAGTGAGCGAGCGCACCGGCTCAAAATGGGTCAACCGCTACCGCGTCGAAGGTGGGAACCTGCACGACGCAACCGAAGCCACCACCGCAATCCCTCGCGCACAATAACCCCCAAGGGGCGCGCCCTGACCTTCGCGGAGAAGAGGCGTCCCGTTTCAAGTCACCGACATGATCACAAAGGATGAGTCCCCGGTGTAAGCCTAGCCCCACGGCCCAGCTTGGGCACCACCGGGGCTGCGATTGGGCGTCCGCGAGTGCGGCGAGGAGCCTCCTGCAGTCTGGTGCTGCTTCGTGCTGCGATGCCGCGTCTGTAGTCCCTCGATCGTGAACGTGTGTGCCCGTGCAAGCATCTACTTTCCTGTCGCCGTTTCTGAACGGAGACAAGCAAGCTAGGCCCGGTCAACCCCGGCTGATGCCGAAGGTCCGATTCGTTAGTGCCATTCGGTATGGGGTTTTTCTTCATGCCTAGTCTGTTCAGAGCCCAAAACGGCTTGGAAATCCACCAGAAGCCCAACATCGGTGTGTGTGGTCTTCCACGCCGTGTGTGGGGGCACGGGTTCGTGGCAGCGATGGAATGTGTCTGGGGTGTCCCGTTTGTGGGTGTTTGGTCGGAGGGGGTGGTGGTGGTTTTACCGTTCTGACTGAAGGGAGAGTTGGTCATGAATCAGTTGCTGGGTGTGTTGCGGTTGCCGTCGCGTTCGGCGTTTGGGTTGTTTGTGGCGACGTTGGTTGCTGAAGTGCCGGTGATCATCGCCCGTGTGGTTCTCACGTTCGCGGTGTTGCTGCTGGTGCTGTTGATCAAGGGCGAACCACTCGGTGGGGCGGGAGGGCTTGCTGAGATCGCGTTGATCCCCACGGGCTGGTCGGTCCTCGCGCTTATGACCCCGTTTGGCGGTGGCTGGTGGTGGGCGCAGAACATGGGTGGCCGGGACCCTTCGCAGCGTGAGCGGCTCGCTTATCAGGACGCTGTTGAGCATCTCCAGGCACAAGCAACCCAGGGGTTGCGGCTGCCCAGTTTCTGGTTCGTTTTGGATGAGCCGTTGCCGGATGCGGCGGTGTGCGGGAGCACGCTGATGCTTTCCCGCGGCCTTTTGGAGAGCGAGTATCTCCCTGCGGTTCTCGCTCACGAGCTCGGGCACCTGCACAGCAGTGACGGGAAGCTGACCGCGGCGATCAACCGCCTGGTCATCAACCCGCTCCCCAAAACACGCGAAAAACAGCCAGGACAGCAGAATCTCGTTATGGCGGGTGGTGACAGGCTGCTGCTCACGGTCACCATGTTCGGTGCTGCGCTGTGGGTGCTACGGCTGATGGTCCGTTTCGCCAAGGGCGGCCTCGGGTTGCGGATCATGGCCCCCGGGTGGGGTTCCTACTGGCGTGAGCGGGAGTACACCGCGGATCAGCACGCCGCGAGCCTCGGACAAGCAGAGGAGCTCGCTGACTTCCTCGAGGTGCACGCCCTGATCCACGACCACCCCGTCCCCTTCATCTGGCTCACCGAACACACCCACCCACCAACAGAGCTACGCATCGACCGCCTACGAACAAAGACCCAGACAACCTCCGATGCCCCGCTTCAGGCTGCGGCATAGCCCCGGGAACGGAGCTGAGCACCTCCGCCCTGACCGCATCACCGAGGGGAGCGCGTGCTGGCGGCCCCGCTCATGGCCGCGGGGTCGGGCCGACGGAATCAAGATCACCGCCCTCAAAATCGAGGGCGTCAAAAGTACGCCCGCCCTCCCGACGGGCCACTACGACAAAGGATGGAGAGCAGATGAGAACGCTATAGCGTGCCGGTCGTGTTGAAGCTTCCCTTCCGCTTTCCGCTGATCGACGGAGATATGGGCGTCCGCGTACAGGCTCGGCTTCCTCGCAGCGCGGATCGCAGACCGCTTTGGCTGCGCACATGCGCGGACAAGCCTGTTCGTCTGCGGCCGGAGGATTGGCCTGCGGGTCTGGCTGAGAGCGTTGACCGTCGCTATGCCGCGCACAACGGTTTTGATAAGGGCCGCGTGTTGTTCATATGGACCGAGGGGTCAAACGGGATTGAGCTGCCGGTCGCTTGTTGTTGCTGGCACGTGCATCGCGGCAACTGGCCGTTGTGCATTCTCGACGCTGGCTGGTCTCGCTCGCTAAAAGATGCCGCTGGGGTTGTCCTGGTCGAGCGGGCGCTGTTCGGAGCGCTGCGCCAGCTGGCCGCCGACGCGCACCTGTGCGACACGCGCGAGCCGCGCCCATCTGAGCGCATTGGATGGCGCGTGAACCATGAGGAAGGCGCCGGGAGCCTGCAGGCCCGTAGAGCGTGGGCGCGAACGGTCGCCACACGCGCTCAGCGGGACTTCCGCTTCGCCAGGCTGGAGAGGTCCAAACGTCCGGCGTGGGCGCGTGTGGGCTTCTACGCCGAGCGCACTTTCTAGTCGTCGAAGTCCGAGAGGTCGACCTGGACCGGCGGTGCGGGCCGGGGTGCGGTCAGAGCCCAGGAGATCGAGCGCCTGGGCCAGCTCGTCGGGGGAGAGATCGACATCCTCGTGCGTCTCAGTCCGTGGGGCAATCAGATGCATGCCGGAGAGCAGGCGGTCCACACCGTCGTCTCCCAGCTTGCGAACGATGGTGGCGGACGTCAGGCCGCCGATCGCGTCATTCGCTCGAGATCATCCACGCGCCGACCTGATGGATGTCACCGTGGACCCATTCGTGTGCGGCGCGCGCGACCAAGAGGAGCTGCCGCACGCGCTCGCTGTACAGGCTGCGCGGCCGTGCAGGACCCTCGCCTTCCCATACACGCATCGTGGGGGAGGTCCATCCCAGCGCGCGGCGCAGCTGTGAGCGCTCCCGAAAGTAGCTCGACAGCTCGTCGAAGTTGGCCTTAGCGCGGGCTGCCTCAGGGCTTGCCGCACGCGCTGATCCTGTCTGCACATGCTTCCGGGGTTTCGCCCGGCCGGCGCCACGTCGCTGCTCCGCCTGCCGAAGCCTGCGTGATGTTTCTACACTTGCCATTAGAAGAGAAAGTGTAGCACAGCATCCGGCAACGCGCCAGCGCAGAGCCGCTAAAGCGCGTAGGCCCGCACCGGCCCGTTGTCCCGTCCCCGGGCGGGGCAGATCGTCCGGCGCTTCGCCACGCCACAGGATCGTGACCCGCTCCTCGATCGGGACTCGCGCGTCGTCGCGTTTGACGATCACCGCGTCGATCGAGCTGCCGATGATGCGTCTGCGATCCTCGAATGGGTAGGTCGTCGTAGCCCTCGATCACCTCGCTGCCCGCAGCCGGCGCGAGCGCTCGCTGCAGCTCGCCCTGCGCCTGGTTGACGGCGGCGGCGCGCGCTTCGGCGGCGGCGTGATAGCCGTTGCCGAGCACCCGTCGCAGCGTCAGGTCCGCCGCGAACGCCGCCAGCTCCGCTTCCGCCTCTGACAGCTTCTCCGTGGCGCTCTGCAGCGTCTCGGAGTCGTGCTGGACGGTCAGCGACCTCCTGGGCCATCTGTGTCCGCCAGATGCTCTCCACGTACTGCTCCAGCCTGCGTCCGTTGATGCTCGCGGGCGCGCTGCAGGCGCCAGCGGTATGCGTCCCGCGACAGCGGTAGACCGGCGCCCGGCCGCCCGGTTTGTCGATCGCCTCCAGCCGGTGCGGTGCGAGTAGGTAGCGGCATCCCGCGCAGCGGACGAACCCTCCGAGCAGGCTCTGGCGCTTACCGCGCGCGATCGCCCTCACCGGCACGAGGTTCGCGGCCTGCCACTCGGCGACGCTCACGATCGGCGGGTGCGCGTCTGCGTTGATGTTCTCGCCCCGGTATGCCTCGCCCCGGTAGACACGGTTTTTGATGATGCGGTCCACCCTCGATCGTGTCCAGCGGCCCTCGCCCGGGCGCGGCGCGCTCTGATCGAGTCGGCGCGCGATCTCCGTCAGGCTCTTCTGCGCGGCGCGCATCAGGAATGCCTCCTGGATCGCGGGCGCTTTTGCGTCGGGTAGGAGCCGCTTGTCGGGGCTGCGCTCGTAGCCGACCGGCGTGAACTTGGCGATGTGGATACCCCGCGCGACCGCGTTGGAGCTCGCCGTCTTCCACGATTCGCTGATCCGGTCGCGCTCCAGCTCCGCGAACACGAGCAGGATTCGCAGGAACGCCTTGCCCATCGGCGTCGAGAGGTCGATGTTGTCGGCCACGCACACGAGCACCGCGCCGCAGCGCTCGAACTCCTCCAGCGTGCTCAGCGCGCCCACGAGCGTCCGCGCGAAACGATCGAGCTTGGCAACGATCACACCATCGGTCTGTCCGGTCCTCACGCGCTCCATGATCCGGTCGAACACCGGCCGGCTCATCGTGCCGCCGCTCACGTCCATCTCCGGCTCGTGCCACGTCAGCGTGTGCCCGTGCGCATCCGCCCACGACTCGATCCGCTCGCGCTGGACGGCCGGTGAGATGAAGCTCTCGCCCGAGCGGCCACCGACCTTCGAGACGCGAATGTAGGCGTCGAGCTGGAGGCCACCTGAAGTCATGGTGCGCAATATAGCATTGTCATTCGACGAGGGCTGGCGGCTGCTGGGGGACCCGGTCGGTCGGCATCTGCTCGCCTCGCTGCAGCGGATGGGCCGCTCGGAGCTGGCGGTGCCGATCATCTCGACGCAGCTCGTCACCGACGCGCTCGTCGGCGAGCGCGAGTCGCTCGAGAACCTGCTCGGCGCGACGTTCGTGTTCGGGATGCGCTCGGAGGCCGAGGCGGGGCGCGCGTTGCGGTTGCTCGGGTTGGACCCCGAGGACCGGCGCGCGCGCCAGAGCCTGCTCGAGTTCGAGGCGGGGCGCTGCCTGTTTCGCGACCACACGGGGCGGGTCGAGGCGATCCAGGTCGACGTGGTCTTGCCGTCGCTGCTGCGTGCGTTCTCGACGACGCCCGGGGTCGCCTGACGGTGGTGTGCCGGCCGATCGCAGCGATGGGCCTGGCGATGCTTGTGTGGGTGTTCGGGGCGCAGGTGGCCGACGCGGCCAAGGCGCGGACGCCGCCGCCCACGCCGATGCATGCGCCGGCGGCCAACAACGCTCCGGCGGCAAAAAGCGCTCCCACGGCGAAGGCACCTCCGGCGAAAGGCCCTGTCCGGGCGCCGAACAAGCCGCCGTTGGGGACGGGCTCGGGTGGAGGAGGCCTGACCGCAGAAGCGGAAGCATCGGCTTCGGCCTCGCCGAGCGGCGGCGATTCGCTCGTGAGCAACGGCCTGGGCAGCCCCCTGTGTGACAGCGGGGTGCGCACCGACCTGTCGCCGGCCAACGAGAGCAACTGCCGCAGCTCCGACTTCGAGGCGGCGCCGGCGCCGACGGGTGACTACGCGTTCGACGTCCACATCAACACCGGCGTGGCGAACGCGGGCAACTATCTGTCGGAGGTGGTCCAGAACGCCGCCCAGTGGGGGTGGATGCTGCTCGTGACGATCGTGCACGGGGTGATCGTGATGCTTGAGTGGTGCTACACGGTCGACCTGCTCGAAAGCTCCGCGATGCGAGCCGTGACGAGCGGGCTGCGCCAGACCCAGGCGACGTTCACGCGGCCGTGGCTGGCGCTGGCGCTGGCGGTCGCGGCGGTGCTCGCGCTCTACCACGGGATCGTGCGCCGGCAGGTGTCGGAGACGCTCGGCCAGGCGGTGCTGATGGGGGTGATGATGCTCGGCGGTTTCTGGGTAATCGTCAACCCGCTGGGCACCGTCGGCGCGCTCGGCGCCTGGGCCAACGAAGCGAGCCTGGGGACGCTCGGCGCCGTGGTCGCGGGCACGCCCGCCGCTCCCGACCGCACCTTGGCCGAGAGCATGGAAAGCGTCTTCAGCGGCACGATCGGCGGACCGTGGTGCTACATGGAGTTCGGCGACGTGCGCTGGTGCGACGAACCCAAAAGCCTGGATTCGAGGTTACAGGCGGCGGGCCGTCAGATCGCGGCGAAGGACCAGGTCACGATTGGCCCAAAGAGCGCGGAGGAGTTGCGCGACGCAAAGACGAACGGCGAGCTGTTCCTCGCGCTGGGAGCCAACGGCGAGCAGCGCAACTCGATCAACGCATACGGCCCGTTCAAGATCGAGGTCGGGCTGTTCAACGTGCTCTGCGGCGGCTCGGAAGAACCCTGCCACGGACCAACGGCCGGCGAGGCCGAGTTCCGCACCCAGCATGGGACCGCGGCACGGGTGATCGGGCTGTTCCTGATCTGGCTCGGCGTGCTCGGGATGGCTGCTGCTGCTTGGCTACCTCGCGCTGCACCTGCTCGGCGCGGCGATCGCGAGCCTGTTCCTGCTGCTGCTGGCTCCCGCGGCGGTGATCGTCCCCGCGCTGGGCGACGGCGGCCGGGCGTTGTTCAGGCGCTGGGTGGCGTGCTGCTGGGCGCGGTGCTGCTCGAAGCTGATCTTCTCGTTCCTGCTCGGCGTCGTGCTGCTGATGGAGCGGACGTTGATGGGGCTGCACGGGTTCGGCTGGTGGACGCAGTGGCTGCTGGTGTCGGTGATGTGGTGGGGAGCATTTTGCCATCGCCACCACGTGCTCGGTTTCGGCACCCTCCACCACGGCGAGTCCTCCTCGCGCGGCACGGCATCGGTGGGTTGCGGCTGGCGTGAGGTTGATGGCCGCACGTGACCTGGGCGCATGGGGGGAATGGTTCGCCGCAAGCTTTCACTCCTCCTCCCAGCGCCGAGAAGCGAGAGCGGGTCGCCGCCGCCGCACGCGGGAGGGCCAAAGAAATCGAAGACAAGCAGGCGGGGAGGAGCCTCGAACACGACTACCGCGAGGCGCAGGCTCATGTGCAGGACGCGCCGGGACTTCAAGCGCGTATCAGCGGCAAGGAGGCCAGGCTGGCTCGTATGCAGCGTGAGCACGCCGCCGCGCAGGCCAAGGCAGAAGAAGCCAAAAGTGCAGGTCAAGCGGCGTTGACCGATGAGAGCCTCTCCTCACCCCTCGAGCGCGACCATGCGGCGGCTGGTTTTGGCGCCGAGGAGGCGTCCCACAAGAAGCGTGCAGCGAAGTTGCAGGACCGCATGGATCGTCTCCAGGGCGAGATCACAACTGAGCAGAGCTCGCTAACCGCCGCGCGGCAGACGGTGGCGGGCGGAGAGCGGGCAAAGCGCGCGTCGGGCAACGTGTACACGCGGGAGCAGAGCGAGGAGCGGGCGCGCTTTCTCGCCGCCCAGGCGGCGCTGCCCGGGCGGGAGCGGGACTACGCGGGACTGGCAGGCCTTGCGGGGTATGGGCGCAGGGAGTACGAAGGGCTCGATGCCCGGCTTCCAGCGGGCTGCGCGGCTGGAGGTCGACCGGGAGCTCGCGATGCACAAGGCGGCGAATACGACCGCCGGGGACGTGGCGGCGGGCGGGATGGGGTCGCTGCGCCGCCGCGAGCAGCGCAAACTCAGTAGAGGTTTCGACAACACGGTTAAACAGCAGGTGGGCGCCGGTGGCCACGAGCTGCCCTCCTCGGCGAGACCGAAGACCTCCTCAATTGATTCTCACCTGCAGGAGTCGCGCGCGCGTTCGCGCGCGAAAGAATCCAGCGTGGTGCGTGATGCCCGCGAGGTGCAGGCGCACCGTAGGCGTCAGCTGGGCCGGGAGTGACGCAGTGAGCACCGCGGACTTGGTGAGCACGGGCGTTCGCATCTATCGCTGGCCGGCGGGGCTGGCCGGTGTGGCGGTGGTGGCCGCCGGCATGCTGATGGTGATGCTGCTGATGGGTGCGGCGCTGACCGCGGTGGGCGCGGGACACGCGAGCGCGGGTACGGCGGGCTCTGGTGCCTCGCCGCAGGCGCTACGGGAAATACCGCCGGAATACCTACGCTCATATCAGCAGGCGGCGCAGCATTATGGCCTTGACTGGGCGATCCTGGCGGGGATCGGCAGGGTGGAGTGTGACCACGGGCGTGACCCCGACCCGTCATGCACAAAAGAGGGGGCGGTCAACCCGGCGGGCGCCGGCGGGCCGATGCAGTTCCTCGCGGAAACATGGGCGCGGTATGGGGTGGATGGGAGCGGCGACGGACAGGCCGACCGCTGGAATCCGGTCGATGCGATCTTCGGCGCGGCTAACTATCTGCGCGCCTCGGGCGCGCCAGGCGACTACAAAAGGGCGATCTTCGCGTACAACCACGCGAACTGGTACGTGGAAGAGGTGGAGCACTGGGCGGCCATTTACCGCGGCCCGTCCACCCCACCGGCTGCAGCCGGGCAGAAGGGGCGGGCGCCGGCGGCCGCTTGGGCGAAGAAAGCCCGACAGCGGTGCGATTCGTCGCGGGCGAACGGGCGGTGCTCAACCCAAATGACGGCCACCAGGCGCTGGTCCCCGAAGGGGTCCCAGCGGCCGTCCAAGCGATGGTGGTGGCGGGCAATGAGCTGCAGGAACTGCCATATGGTCCGGGTGGCCACCCGGACCCGCGGGGGGCGAGTGAGGAGGATTGCTCGAGCACCGTCAACTATGTGCTCTATCGCAGCGGTGTGCGGCCGATCTCAGAAATCCTGCGCGATAATCCGCTTGCGCAGTCCTACCCCAGTTGGGGTGAGCCGGGGCCGGGCAGGTGGGTGACGATCTACGCCACAGCGGAAGGGAGCGACCACGTGTTCATCGTGATCGCGGGGCTGCGGCTGGATACGAGCCACAACGGCACCGACGTTGGGCCAAACCGGAATGAAGACGGTCCTCGCTGGCGGATCCTCGACCATATCCCGACATGGGCGCACTGGTCGGTCAGGCACCCGCCGGGGTTGTGATTTGGGGTTCAACCCGACCAACTGCGAACCGCATGGTGCTCTAAGGTGGCGAAATGGCCATTCGGAAGGTCGACTATTTGCTGACCGGCGGCGGCTTGGCGAGCGCGAACTGCGCGCGATGGCTGCGCGAGGAAGGCGCGGAGGGGGATATCCTGCTCGTGGGCCGCGAGCCGGATGCGCCGTATAACCGCCCGGAGTGCTCGAAGGGGTACCTCAGGGGGGAAGAGAGCCGCGAGGAGCCGCTGTTCAGGCCGGCCGAGTGGTGGGGCGAGCAGGGCATCGAGCTGCTGACCAGGACGAGTGTCACCGGGCTCGACCTGGAGACACGCACGGCGAAGCTCTCGAGCAAGGAGGAGGTGGAGTTCGGCAAGGCGCTGATCGCGACGGGCGCGAACGTGAGGCGATTGAACGTCAACGGGTGCGAGCTCGAGGAGATCCACTACCTGCGGACGCTGGGGAACGCGGACGCGATCAGGGACAGCGTGAGGGACGCCGAGAACGTGGTGCTGATCGGCGGCTCGTACATCGGCTGCGAGGTGGCGGCGAGCATGAGCATGCTGGGGAAGAAGGCGACGATCGTGATGCAGGAGGAGCGGACGCTGGAACGCGGGTTTGGGAAGCAGGCGGGGCGTTTTGTGGAAGAGCTGTTGAAGGCGCACGGCGTGAGCATCCACAGCGAAGACGAGCTGGAGCGGTTCGAGGGGGAGGGGAGCGTGGCGAAGGTGATCACGCGCGGGGGCCTGGAGCTGGAGGCCGAGGCGGTTGTGATCGGCGCGGGCGTTGCCCCGGATATCGGCCTGGCGCAGCGGGCCGGGCTCGAGATCGGCGAGAAAGGCGGTGTGCGCTGCTCCTCGCGCCTGGAGAGCTCGGCAAAGGGCGTGTGGGCTGCGGGCGACATGTGCGAATACGACTCGCCTCTGCACGGCGGGCAGGTCAGGATCGAGCACTGGGACGTGGCGTTCAACCACGGCAAGACGGCGGCGCTGAACATGCTCGGAAAGGACGTGGCCCACGAGGTGGTGCCGTACTTCTACTCGGTGCTGGGCGACTGGGGCGAGCTCGAGTACGTCGGCCCGGCGAAGGACTGGGACGAGGAGATCCTGAGGGGGAGCTACGACGACGGCGAGTTCACTACTTGGTACCTGAAGGACGGGCAGGTGAAGGCGGCGCTGACGTTCGGGCGGTCGGACGATCTGGACCACGCGCGGCGCCTGCTCGCGGGTGCCAGGATCCTCGACGAGGGGCAGCGCGGGGCGCTGGCAGACGCAGACAGCGATCTGAGCGACGTCGGGTAGGCCCCGCACGCGAAAGAAAGAAAAGACTTTCGGGAGACTGTCGTGCGTCGTATCCGCAGGAGGGCCTGTATCGCCGGTCAGAGCGGCGGTGGAACGAGCCGTAGGCGGGAGTGCTAGCGCAAGATGGCGAAGAGCACGGGTGGGCGGCAGCGAGTAGGATCGGGAAACAAGACGGTCGGAGGTGAAGGGAAGCCGGTGAGAATCCGGCGCGGACCCGCCACTGTGACCGGGGATGCCCGACGCGGCGCGTGAAGAAACGTGCAGCCACTGACTCGCCGAGAGCGAGATGGGAAGGCGCGGAGGGTAGGCCCGGGAGCCAGGAAACCTGCCCGAGACCGAAAGCCCACAAGCCCTCGTGGAAAGGGGTTGGCTCATGCGTATATCTCGTCGTGTCTCGCTGGCATTCGCCGGTGCTTTGGTCTCGCTGCTATTGCTGTCTGTGTCCGTATCGGCGGCGCCGGTCACCGTCAACCTGCGTGTTGAGGGTTCGTCCACAACGCTGTTCGAAGGGCCTATCAGTGTTGAAGTTCCGTCGGCCGGTATCTCGACGAAATCGAGCGGTGGCGCTCACTCGTGCGACTTCAAAGACAACGGCGGCCACGAAGGGTTCGGTCCCACCGCGCCCACGCCGACCGCGGCCGCGGCGGCCGCCGGGCTTG
Source organism: uncultured Solirubrobacterales bacterium (assembly GCA_963817605.1). Classification (GTDB taxonomy): domain Bacteria; phylum Actinomycetota; class Thermoleophilia; order Solirubrobacterales; family Solirubrobacteraceae; genus Palsa-744. The sequence goes on from CAWFOV010000004.1 coordinate 146,309, forward strand.
AATTCGACGCGACCTGGAACGCAGGCCTAAAGGATTTCCTCGTCACGCAGATCGGGCCCGATATCGCGAATGAAAAAACGTTCGAAATTCTGGGGCTATGCGGTCAACTACACGACCGCGGAAGTCGGCGGCTGTCAGTTCCAGTTGGCACCGGGCAGCGAAGTGCTGTGGGCCTATAACTTCTTCGGGCTTCCGCATCTATTGAGTCTCACTGGCCCCTCCACCGTCAACATCGGAACGCCGTTCACCGTCCACATCACCGATGGTCAGACCGGTGAACCACTTCCCGGTGCCTCGATTGGGCAACTCGTGAGTGGAGTCACAACCGCGATTCCCTCCAGCCCGGCAACTGACGCGAGCGGCAACGCGACGGTCGCTCTGGCCCACACCGGTGTCTCGACACTCAAGGCCACGCGGGCGGAATCTGTGCGCTCCAATGGGCTGATGGTGTGCGTCCATAATGGGAACGACGGGACGTGCGGCACGACCGTCACCGCCGGCGGACCGGGCAAATCGTCCGCGACTCCGCAGACCTCGCCGCAAACGACTGTCTCTGAGGTGGCCAAGATCGCGGGCATCAAAAACGATCATGTCTATTCCCGCCGGCACGCCCCACGGGTGCTAGCGGGGGTCGTCAAGGTCCCAGCGCGGGGCACTCTCAGGCAGGTGCGTATTGGTCTCGAACGCCGCTATCGCGGCCACTGCTGGGATTTCAGTGGGTCGAAGGTGAGGTTTGTGCGAGCCCGGAAGTGCGGCACGGCTTCGTTCTTCTCTGTGGGTGGAAGTGAGTCCTTCAGCTATCTACTCCCGGCACGGCTCCCGAAGGGACGGTATGTGTTCGACATCGAGGGTGTGGACAGCGCCGGCCATGTCACGAAGCTCGTGAGCGGAGTCAGCCACGTTGTTTTCCGGGTCAAGTAGAAGGACCGGCGTAGCGGTGCTAGTGGCGGCTGCGGTGGCCGTCACCAGCACCGGCTGCGGTCTCGGTGCGGGGAAGACCCCGACCGCCGTGAAGCTCACGGTCACGAGGGACTTCGGCGGGCGCTCGCTTGACTCCCGCTCCGCTCCGCAGGTGAAAGGGCAGGAGACGGTGATGAGCCTGCTGCTGCGCAATGACAAGGTCACGACCAAGTACGGCGGCGGCTTCGTGCAGAGCATCAACGGGATCTCCGGAGGGCAGGAAGCGGGGGGAGATCCGGTCGACTGGTTCTACTACGTCAACGGAGTCGAGGCTCCAAAGGGTGCAGCCGCGACAAACGTCCACCCTGGAGATCACGTGTGGTGGGATTTGCACGACTGGAGTCAGACCAATGACGTCCCGGCCGTGGTGGGGTCGTTTCCCGAGCCGTTTTTGAACGGGCTCGAAGGCAAGCGGTTGCCGGTGCGCGTGGAATGTGCGGCGGCACAGAGCGATCCGTGTCGCACGGTGCTCGCACGATTGCGCGCAGTTGGCGTCCCGGCTGCCGTAGCGGCGATCGGGAGCGGGGCCGGGCCGCACGCGCTGCAGGTGGTAGTGGGACGATGGGCGGCGGTGCACGGCGATCCCAGTGTGCAGAGCATTGAGCGCGGACCGCGCGCGAGCGGGATATACGCGCGCTTTGGGACGAACGGGCAGGCGCTGACGCTGCTTGACGGACGAGGGCGCCCAACTAGCACGCTCACCGCCGGGGCGGGATTGATTGCGGCCACCAAGGACGTGGAAGGCGCGATCGTGTGGGTGGTTAGCGGGACCGATGAAGCGGGCACGAAGAGTGCCGCTCACGCTTTTGACCAGAGCACCCTCGAGCACCACTTTGCGGTTGCGCTGACCGCCGCTGGCACGCAGGTATCAGTACCGCAGGAGAGCGGATGAGGGGCGCAGGCCTGCTCTTCTACCGTCGCCTGGCGAGCCCGCTGCACGTGGCGCGCGCGGGAGTGGGTGCCCTGTGGGCGGCCGCGCTTACTGCGGCCGCGCTGATCCTCTACAACCCGCTCGCCCTTGGAGCGCTGACGCTGGTTGTGCTGGGCGCCGCCGCGGGGGCTGGTGTGGGCCGGCAGCTGGTGAGGACGCTGCGTATCGCTGTGATCGTGGGGCTCCCCATCGTGGTGATCAACGTGCTGGCCTCTCGGCAAGGATTGACTGTGTTCGCGCGCCTCGGCAACCTCGGGCCGTTCGGGCAAGGTGACTTGACGGTGGAGGCCGTGGTGTACGGCGCGGTGATCGCACTGAAGGTGACGCTGCTGATGATGATCACGACGCTCGCGAGCCTGGCGGTTGACCCCGACGAGCTGTTGCGGGGTTTCCGCCGGCTGTCATTCCGCTCGGCGCTAACCGCAACGCTTGCCATGCGGATGATCCCGGTGCTGGGTGCCGACGCGCAACGCCTGGCGGAGGCGCAGAAGACGCGTCCGGAGAATCCTTCGCGCGGTGTGCGTGGGCGGGTCGCATTGCTGAGCGCGATCGTCGGCGGCTCACTCGAGCGGGCGATGGAGGTGGCGGCGACGCTTGAGCTGCGTGGCTTCGCTGTTGCCACCGAGGGTGGGCGCCGGCCGCGGCGGACGGGGTCGCGTCTGAGGCGACCGTGGTCGCGGCACGACCTCACGTTTCTCTGCTCGGCATTTGCGGTGATTGCGCTGGCCTTGGCGGGACGGTTGAGTACAGCGGCGTCGTTCGCGGCGTATCCGCTGCTGAAGATGCAGACCGGCGGGGGAACCTGGGCGTTGTGCGCCGCTTTGATCGCGGCCGTGCTGCTGCCGTTCGCCGATCGAAGGGGGATCGACCGATGATCCTCTCCTTCGACGAGCGTCACCTACCACTACCCGGACGCGGAGATCCCGGCGCTGGACGACGTGAGTTTCGAGCTGGAGGCAGGGGAGTTTTGCCTGCTGGCGGGGTTGTCGGGGAGCGGCAAGTCGACGCTGTTGCACGCGGCGTGCGGGCTCGTGCCGCACTTTCACGGCGGGCGCTTCGCGGGCACGGTTACGCTCGCGGGCTTGGATACGAGAGAGCACGGTCCCGCGGATCTTGGAGGGCATGCGGGGGTGCTGTTCCAGGACCCCGAGACGCAGCTCGTGATGAGCTCGGTGCGCGCCGAGCTGGCGCTGGCGCTGGAGAACCGCGGGCAGAGTGCGGCGGCGGTGGCGCGTGGGGTGGAGGAGGTGGCGCTCGCGCTGGGGATCGACGCGCTGCTCGACCGCTCTACGCACGAGCTCTCGGGTGGCGAGAAGCAACGGGTCGCGCTCGGCGCGGCCCTGGCGGGCAGGCCGAAGCTGGTGCTGCTGGACGAGCCGACCTCGCAGCTTGATCCCGTCGCGGGGGACGAGCTGATCGGTTTGCTGAGGCGGCTGAACGAGGAGTGGGAGACAACGATCGTGCTGGCTGAGCACCGTTTGGAGCGCTGCCTTGGTGCGGCCGATCGGGTGATCTCCCTGGATGGTGGTCTAGTGGCACACGATGGCGATCCCAAATCGTTCTTGGGATGGGCGGCGCAACACGAGCCCGCGTTGCAGACGCCCGGCGCGAAGCTGTTTGCGTTGGCGGGGCTGCAGCCGGCGCCGGTGGGTGTGAAGCAGGCGCGTGCGACCCTGCGCTCGCACGGCCTGTTGGGAGAGGATGGCCATCCCGAGCCAGCCGGTGTAACCAAGGCGAAAGCACGTCGTCCACGTAAGGCGCCGAAAGCATTGCGGATGCGTGGCGTGTGGCATGAGCTGCACGATGGGCCGGCGATCCTGCGCGGAGTCGACCTGACGCTGGAACCTGGCGAGAGCGTCGCGCTGATGGGCCGCAACGGGGCGGGCAAGTCGACGTTGCTGCGCCACGCCGCCGGTCTGATGGAGCCCACGAGAGGTCGCGTGGAGCGTGCCGGACGCGTTGCACTGCTGCTGCAGAACCCGGGCGACTACCTGATCCGCGAGCGCGTCGCCGAAGAGGCCTCCCCCGAGGCGCTTGAGGCCGCTGGGCTGGCGGGGATGGCTGGGCGCAACCCGAAGGATCTCTCCGGCGGCGAGCGTCAGCGTCTGGCGCTCGCGATTGTCGCCGGTAACGGTGAGGCACCGGCGGTGCTCGCTCTGGACGAGCCCACGCGCGGGATGGACCGCGCGGCGAAGGCGGCGCTGGCGAAGGATCTGCGGTGTAGAGCGGAGGAGGGCCAGGCGGTGGTCGTGGCCACGCACGACCCGGAGTTCGCCGCGGCCTGCGCGCGGCGCGCGGTGCTGCTCGCGGACGGGAGGGTGATCGCCGACGGACCCGCGGCGGAACTACTGGCCGGTGGTTGGTACTTCGCGACCGAGACTGCCCGCATTCTCGGTGGCGCCGGCGGCGCGCTGCTGCCAGAGGACGGCGCGGAGCTTTTGCAGGCAAAAAGGGTCTTGGAGGTCGTGGTGTGAGCTGGCCGCTGGCATCGTTCTTGGTTGTCGGCGTGGTGCTGGCGCTTGGCTGGCTTGCCTACGAGCGCCGGCGACCGTCGACGCGGATGGTGGCGGTGGTGGGGACGCTGGCGGCCGTCGCCGCATTGGGTAGGGACGCGTTCGTGGCATTGCCGGATGTGAAGCCGATCACCGCGATGACCTTGGTCGTCGGCTATGCCCTTGGTCCGCTGCCCGGTTTCACCGTCGGGGCGTTGGGCATGCTGATGTCGAACTTCCTGCTCGGCCAGGGTCCGTACACGCCCTGGCAGATGGCGGCGTGGGGCTGTGTCGGCCTGTTCGGCGCCCTGATTGGCCGGCTGAGCGGGCGTCACCTGGGTCGCGTGCCGCTCGCGCTCGTCTGTGCGCTGGCAGCGCTTGGCGCGAAGGAGATCATGAACGTGTACACGTGGACGATCGGCGCCAGTCACACGCCGGCCGCGTTGCTGGCGGTTGCGGGGACGGGGCTGCCGTTCGATCTGACGGACATGGTTGCGAGCTTCCTGTTCGGCCTCGCCTTCGGCCCGGAGCTGGCACGGCTGCTGGCACGGATGCGCGCACGCATGAACATTCAATGGGATCCAATCCCGGGGTGGCCCGCGCTCTTCGCAGTCGTAACGGTGCTCGCCTTGGGCGGTATGGCCGGACATGCATCCGCCGCTTCCCTGTCCCCGGAGCTCTCCTATCTGACGTCCGCCCAGAATGCCGGCGGCGGCTTCGGCGGCGCGAAGGGCCAGAGCTCGAGCGAGCTCTACACCGCCTGGGCGGCGATGGGCCTGGCCGCCGCGGGACGCAACCCGGCGAGCGTGCGCCACGGCGGGCACTCGGTGCTCGACTCGCTACGTGGCGAAGTCTCGACGCTGAGCGGCCTCGGCGACGCCGAGCGCACGATCCTCGCGGCGCGCGCATGCGGAGCCTCGGCGTACTCATTCGCCGGGCGAAATCTCGTCGCCGAAGTGCTGCGTGCGCGCGCGAGCGACAACTCGTTCAACCACATGGTCAACCTCACCGCGTTCGCGATCTTCGCGCTGCGCGCCGCCGGTCATTCGCCCGGGTTTCGCGCGATCCGTGACGCAGCCGGCTGGATCGAGCGCCAGCAGAACTCCGATGGCGGCTTCGGCTTCGGCGGCCACGGTTCATCCAGCGATGTCGACGACACCGGCGCGGCGCTGCAGGCGCTCGCGGACGCGGGCGCTCGCAACGGGCGTTCGCTGGGGGCCGCTGCCGGCTACCTGATCCGCTCCCAGAACTTGGACGGTGGCTTTCCGCAGCAGTACGGCGGCGAATCCAACGCCCAGTCGACCGCCTGGGCGGTCCAGGGTCTGATCGCGGCCGGGCGAAACCTCAACACGGTGCGGCGCCGCGGTAGCCGCTCGCCGGTCGGCTACTTGGAAAGCCTGCTCGCGCCCGGTGGCAGCATCCGCTATTCCCGTACCGGCGCCCAGACGCCCGTGTGGGTGACGGCCCAGGCCCTGATTGCGCTGGCGGGCAAGACGTTCCCCGTCGGGCTCTGATCTGCCCAGCAACGCTTCAGCCCTCATTTAGCAGCGTCTCTACCCTGTAGAGACCATGGATGTGAGACCCAGGACGAGGCTTACAGAGCCGCCCAGCGCAGCTGGGGCGCTCCTCATAGCCGGGCTGTGCGCGGCGGCGCTGACCCTGACATGGGTCGTGGCGGCGCTGGTGCCGGCGACGCACGTGAAAGACGCGGTGGCGCTGTACGACTTCACCCTGCTCGGCCGGCCGCGAGTGGACGATCTAGCCAGCGCATTGCTGCATCTGCTCGATCCCCTGCTTTACACGCTCTGGGGCGTACTGCTCATCGCAGTCGCGCTGGGTCGTCGTCAGCCAAAGGCCGCATTCGCTGTTGCGCTCGTGCTGGGTCTGGCACCCCTGACCGCGGAGGCGCTCAAGCCATTGCTCGCGCATCCTCATGCGCGGATCGATGGAAGTGAGATCACCGCAGCTTCGTGGCCGAGCGGCCACGCGACCGCGGCGGCGGCCCTCGCTCTGTGCGCGGTGCTCGTGGCTCCCCAGCGCCTGCGACCCACCGTCGCCATGCTGGGTTCGATGTTTGCGGCAGGTGTTGGATTCTCGCTGCTGCTGCTCGCCTGGCATCTGCCAAGCGATGTCGCGGGCGGCTATCTCCTGGGCACGTTGTGGACTGCGCTGGCCGTGGCCGGGCTGCGTGCCACCGAGGCGCGTTCCCGGCGCTCACGCAGGCTGGGAAGGGGTGTCCGAGCCGTGCGCACCGGGGTCCCATAGAGACTCGGGCTCCTCATTCACGGCGCGGGCGAGGATGAACAGCAGGTCAGACAGCCTGTTCAGGTAGCGCACCACCTCGGGGTTGCCCTCTTCGCCTACGACGATCGTGCGACGCTCCGCACGCCGGCACACGGTGCGGCAGACATGCAGGTACGCAGCCGCGGGGCTGCCGCCGGGGATGACGAACGATCGCAGCGGCTGGAGCTTTGCGTTGACCTCGTCGCAGGCATGCTCGAGCCACTCGGTGTAGGCGGGACCGATGCGCAGCCGCTCGCGCCCGGTCTCCTCAGAGGAAGAGCCGGTGCCGCGCGGGGCTGGCACGGACAGGTCCGCGCCAACGTCGAGCAGGTCGTTCTGCACACGGCGCAGCCATGCGGCGAAGGCTTGCGGGAGTCCCGGCTGAAGCAGTGCCACGCCAACCGTCGCGTTTAGCTCATCGATCGTGCCGTAAGCCTCCACCCGTGCATCCAGCTTCGAGACCCGGCTCATGTCGCCGAGGTGCGTCTCACCGCCATCGCCGAGCTTGGTGTAGATGCGGGTCAGATTCACGGTCATGGCATCTCGAGTCTCGCACAGACCGGGCGGGCATTCGTGAACGCGATGGGATACGTTCTCGCCCTTCATGCGCATTGGCGTTCCGAAGGAGACTGCTGCGGGCGAGCACCGGGTTGCGCTCGTGCCCGAGGTCGTGGGCAAGCTCAAGAGCAAGGGCCTCGACGTGCTCGTGCAGAGTGGCGCGGGTACGGACGCGCTTGCTGCCAGACGCGGCCTTCGCCGGCGCTGGCGCAGAGCTGCACGCAGGATGCCGGCGAGGTATGGCGCGCGGACGTGGTCGCTGACGATCGCCCCGCCAGACCCGGAGCAGATCCGCTCGCTCGGGCAGGGCTCGATCCTTATCGGCTTCCTGGCGCCGCTGTCGAGCCCGCAGACGACCAAGGCGCTCGCGGACGCGGGGCGACGGCGTTCGCGATGGAGTCGATCCCGCGCATCTCGCGCGCACAGTCGATGGACGCGCTGTCCTCGCAGGCGAATGTCGGCGGCTACAAGGCGGCGCTGTTGGGCGCGGAGGAGATGGGCCGCTTCTACCCGATGCTGATGACTGCGGCAGGCACGATCCCGCCCGCCAAGGTGCTCGTTCTGGGCGTGGGCGTGGCGGGCCTGCAGGCCCTCGCGACTGCCAAGCGCTTGGGCGCGCGCACGACCGGCTATGACGTGCGCCCGGAGGTCGCCGAGCAGGTGCAGTCGCTCGGCGCCCAATGGCTCGACCTCGGGCTGGAGGCAAGCGGCGAGGGCGGTTACGCGCGCGAGCTGACCGAGGAGGAGCGCGCACAGCAGCAGCAGGCGCTGACCGACGCGATCAAGGGCTTCGACGTGGTTATCACGACAGCGCTCGTGCCAGGGCGCCCGGCGCCAAGACTCGTTACGGCGGAGGCCGTCGAAGGGATGAAGCCGGGGTCGGTGATCGTCGACATGGCCGGCGAGACGGGCGGGAACTGCGAGCTGACCGAGCCGGGCCAGACGGTGGTCAAGCACGACGTGAAGATCGTCTCGCCGCTGAACCTGCCCGCGAGCATGCCCGAGCACTCCTCGCAGCTGTTCGCGCGTAACGTGCTCGCGCTGCTCGAGCTCCTCACCGGCGAGGACGGCGCGCTCAATCTTGATTTTGATGACGAGATAATCGCCGGCGCCTGCGTGGTGCGCGACGGTGAGATCGTCAACCCCGGCGCCAAGGCGGCAGTGGAGGCAACTCAATGATCATCGCAAGCACGCTCACCACGAACCTCGCGATCCTGATCCTCGCCGGCTTCATCGGCTTCGTGGTGATCTCCAAGGTGCCCAACACGCTGCACACGCCGCTGATGTCCGGCACGAACGCGATCCACGGCATCGTGCTGCTCGGCGGCCTGCTCGTCGTCGGGCTCTCGGGCAACGGCGCCTTCAACAAGATCATCCTCGTGATCGCGATCGCCTTCGGCACAATCAACGTCGTCGGCGGCTTCCTCGTCACCGATCGCATGCTCGAGATGTTCAAGTCAAAGCCCAAGACGGCGGGTGATGAGGAGCAGAAAGGGAAGGGCTCATGAGCGCCGTGCTCGCGACGTCATTCCTGCAGGACCAGAGCTTCCTCGACATCCTCTACATCCTGGCCTTCGCGCTCTTCATCCAGGGACTGCGCGGGCTCTCCGGGCCGACGACGGCGGTGCGCGGCAACCGCATCGCGGCGGCCGGCATGGTGATCGCGGTGATCGCGACGCTACTCAACGTAAACGAGGGCAACTGGGCGCTGATCGTGATCGGCGTGGCACTCGGCACCGCGGTCGGCGTGCCCGCTGCGCGCCAGGTGAAGATGACCGCGATGCCGCAGATGGTCGCGCTGTTCAACGGCGTGGGCGGCGGTGCGGTGTTCCTGATCTCCTGGTCTGAGTTCCGCCTCTCCGACGGCTTCACCGCCACCCCGACCTACATCGCGATCTTCTCCTTGTTCGCCGCAATCGTCGGCTCGGTCTCCTTCTGGGGCTCGAACATCGCCTTCGGCAAGCTCCAGGAAATCATCCCCGGACGTCCGATCACGCTTGGCTCGTCCCAGCAGATCGTCAACCTGCTTCTGCTCTTGATCGCGGTGGCGTGTGGCGTGGCGATCGCCGCCGGCGAACACTCCGAAGCGCTCTTCATCGTGATGCTGCTGGCTGCGGCGCTGCTCGGAAACGCGGTCGTATTTCCAATCGGCGGCGCCGACATGCCGGTCGTGATCTCTCTGCTGAACGCCTTCACGGGCCTGTCTGCGGCCGCCACTGGGATCGCGCTGAACAACCCAGCGCTGATCGTCGCGGGCATGATCGTGGGCGCCTCCGGTTCGATCCTCACGAACCTGATGGCGGTCGCCATGAACCGCTCGATCCCCGCGATCGTCGCTGGTGGCTTCGGCGGCGGCGGAACCGTCGAGGGCGCGAGCGGCGCTGGTGAGCACGCGGGCACGGTGCGCTCCACGAGCGCCGCCGACGCAGCGATCCAGCTCGCCTACGCCAACCGTGTGGTTATCGTGCCTGGCTACGGCATGGCCGTCGCGCAGGCCCAGCACGCCGTGCGCGAGCTGACCAAGGAGCTCGAGAAACGCCAGGTGGAGGTCAGCTACGCGATCCATCCGGTCGCGGGGCGCATGCCGGGCCATATGAACGTGCTGCTGGCCGAGGCCGACGTCCCCTACGACCAGCTCAAGGAGATGGAGGAGGCCAACCCCGAGTTTGGCCGCACCGACGTCTCGCTCGTGATCGGCGCCAACGACGTCACCAACCCCGCCGCCAAGAACACGCCCTCCTCGCCGATCTATGGCATGCCGATCCTCGAGGTCTCAGACAGCAACTCTGTGATCGTGATCAAGCGTTCGATGAATCCCGGCTTCGCGGGCATCGAAAACGAGCTCTACTACGACCCGAAGACCACGATGCTCTTCGGCGACGCGAAGTCGGCGGTCAGCGAGATCACCGCCGAGCTCGGCCAGATTTGATTTAGACCCGCCCGCCCGGCCCCCGCCCGCCCTCTGCGAGACTCACGGCGTGATCGAGCGCAGCCAGGCCCTCGCGGCGCTGTCGCAGGACGAGTTCGACGTGGTCGTCGTCGGCGGCGGCATCACCGGCGCGGGCGTCGCCCTCGACGCCGCCGCGCGCGGCTATAGCGTCGCGCTGCTGGAGCGCGACGACTACGCCTCGGGAACCTCGAGCCGCTCGAGCAAGCTCGTCCATGGCGGGCTGCGCTACTTGCAGAACTTCGATCTCGGGCTCGTGCGCGAGGCGCTGCTCGAGCGCCAGCTGATGGTCGCGCTCGCGCCGCATCTCGTGCATCCGTTGCCGCTCGTGGTGGCCGCCTTCGAGGGTGCCCGTCCGGATCGTCTCGTGGGGGTGGGCCTGAACCTCTACGACGTTATGTCGGTCGACCGCGACCGCCTGCGCTCGCGACGGAGCAAACGCGCGCGCAGCGAGCGCGAGCAGGGCAATCAGCCGCCCCAGACTGTGGAGGGCGCCTCCTGGAGTCCCGAGCGCCACCGCGTCATCTCAGGCGATGAGGTCCTCGAGCTGCTGCCTGCCCTCGCCGCGCGCAAACCGACGAGTGGCTACCTGTTCTACGACTGCCAGACCGATGATGTCCGCCTCGTGCTCACGGTGCTTGGCGAGGCCGAGCGCTTCGGTGCGGTCTGCGCCAACCGCCTCAACGTCACGGGACTGCTGGAGAAGGACGGACGCACGCGGGGCGTACGGGCGCTCGACACCGAGAGCGGCGCCGGGCTCGAGGTGCGTGCCGCGAATGTGATCAACGCGACCGGCGTATGGGCCGATCAGCTGCGCCCGGACGAGCTCCACGACGAGGCTGAGCTGCCGCGCATAAGGCCCAGCCGTGGCACGCACCTGATCGTGCGCCACGAGGACCTGCCGCTGGTGGGTGGCGCGATCGTCCCAGCCGGCAGCGGACGCACGATCTTCGCGCTTCCCTGGCTCGGACGCACGCTCGTCGGTACCACTGATAACGACTACGAGGGGGACCTCGAGCACGTGCAGCCCTCCGCCGAGGACATCGACTACCTACTCCAGGCCGTGAACGACTTCTTCGGCGCCGCTCTGAACACCGGACATCTGGCGGGAGCCTTCGCTGGGGTGCGTCCGCTGATCTCGACCGGCGACCCGAAGAAGTCGGTCGACATCTCGCGCAAGGCCGAGCTGTATGAGACCTCGAGCGGGATGATCACGATCACCGGGGGCAAGCTGACGACCTGGCGGCGGATGGCAAAGATGACAGTCGACCGCCTCGTCGAGCGCGACGCACGCGATGCTCCATGCCGAACGCACGAGATCCCGCTTGGACAAGCGATTGCGGCGGAGGATCTGCCGCGCGTGGAGGGCGTGCCCGACGAGTCCTATGCAGCGCTGGCAGGCCGCTACGGTTACGCCGCGCGCGAGGTGCTCACGCTGGCCGCCGAGCGGGGCGAGCTGGCGCAGCCGATCGTCCCCGGCCTGCCCGACCTGCTGGCCGAGGTGGCGCTCGCCGCTCGCCGCGAGCAGGCGCGCTCGATCGGTGACGTGCTCCTGCGCCGTACGCGCCTGGGGCTGCTGGCGGCACGCGAGCTGAGCACCGGGGACGGGGTGGTGGGCAATCCGATCAATCGAGTTGCCGGCGTGCTCGCCCGCGAGCTCGGCTGGGACGCCCAGCGCCTCGAGCAGGAGCTCGAGCACTTTGCGGCCGAGGCCGTCGCCGAGGGTATCGTCGCCGAGACCGCCCGTGCCGCCTCCGCGGGCATGCAGGCGCCGCCGGCGATGCCATGAGCGCACCCGCGCGCAGCCTCCAGGCAGGCGATGTAGGCATTGAGCTCGGCGGGGCAGGCGGGCCTCTAATCATGGGGATCGTGAACGCCTCACCTGACTCCTTCAGCGATGGCGGCCGCCATGCGGGTCTCGATGCCCAGATCGCGCTGGCCCGTGAGCTGCACGGCGCCGGGGCGCAGATCATTGACATCGGCGGCGAGTCAGCCTCGACCGGTCGCCCGCCTGTTGAGGCAGAGGAGGAGATCGAGCTGGTTGCGCCGCTCATCGAGCGTGTCTCCAGCGAGCTCGGTGCGATCGTCTCGGTGGACACTTACAAGCCGGCCGTCGCCCGCGCCGCGATCGCCGCAGGCGCGCGGATCGTCAACGATGTCAGCGGCCTGCGCGACCCGGAGCTGGCCACCGTCTGCGCCGAGCACGGCGCTGGGCTCGTGCTGATGCATACCCGCGCCGCGCCGCGCGAACGGCTGCAGGACCCAAACCTCTACGGCGAGATCGTCGATGAGGTGCTCGCCTTCCTGCGCGAACGCGTCGAGCAGGCGATCACAGCCGGAGTGGCCCCGGAGCAGCTGATCATCGACCCGGGACCGGACTTCGCCAAGACGCCTGCGCAGACGATCCAGCTGCTACGCGGCCTCGAGCGCCTGCACGAGCTGGGTCGCCCGCTGCTGCTCGCGATCTCGCGCAAGGACTTCATCGGCGCGCTCACCGCGCGCGCCCCGCGCGATCGCCTGGCGGGCACGCTCGCCGCGCTCGGTTATGGGCTCGACCGTGGCGCGCACATCTTCCGTGTGCACGACGTCGCCGCCTGCGCGGACTTCATCACGGTCCGGGCGGCACTTGCGGGCGAGCTCGAGCCGGGCAGGGATCTGGCTCTGGGTGAGGAAATCCGCTACGAGCGCTAGGCTGCAGATCACTAAGAAACGTCCGAAAACTCCTGAATCTCCCCTCAGACGGAGTTGCAGCGCGATCTGAGGAGTTTCGGACGGTTTCTAAACGGGTGCCGGTCGCTGCTCAACGCGACCGGGCGCCAACCGCCCAATCCGAACCGAAGGAGAAGCACATGCCAGTACTCGACCGCTCCGAGCTACAGGAAAGCCCTCTCGCCGACCTGCATGCAATCGCCGACCAGGTCGGCCTCGATGGTTTCAGGAGACTGCGCAAGGCCGAGTTGATCGACGCGATCCTGGGCGAGTCAGGGGCGGGCTCCGATAAGCAGCAGAGCTCCGGTTCGCCCGCTAAGGACGCACCCGGAGATGGCTCCTCTGGCCGATCGGATACTACGAGCAACGCAGCCGGAAGCGGTGCGCGCAAACGTCGTGCACCTCGCTTGCGGCGGGCGGCGAAAGATGAGGCGCAGGACGGATCCTCAGCCGGGCGTGAGTCCTCGGCGTCATCTTCCGCCGCTGCCTCTCGCCGTGGCGGCGGCCAGCCGAACGGCCTGCCGGCGCAATCGCCATCGAAGGCGGTCCGGAGTGAGACTGCTGCCACAGGCGATGATCCCAGCGTGGAGGGGGTGGTCGAGCTGTTGGGCAACGGCTCGGCCTTTCTGCGTGTCAACCCGCCCGAGCCCTCCGACGAGGACGTTTACATCTCCGCTGCGCAGGTGCGCCGCTGCGAGCTCGTCTCTGGAGACAGGGTGAGCGGGCCGGTGCGGACGCCTCGCCGCTCGGAGCGCTACCCCTCGCTGGTACGCATCGACAACATCAATGGGGCATCCGCCGACGCCGTCTCAGATGGTGCCCGTTACGAGGATCTCCCGGTTGCCTACCCCAGCGAACGGCTCGCGCTGGGCTCGAAGGACCCCACGCTCGAGGCCATCGAGTGGCTCACCCCGCTGGGCCGCGGCTCGCGCGCGGTGATCACCGGCGCTGCGCACGCCGGCAAGACCGAGACCGTGCGCCGTCTGCTGGAGGCGCTCTCCGGTCGCGAGGATCTCGAGGTGACGCTGGTCCTGGCCGGCGTGAGACCGGAGGAGATCGCGGAGTGGCAGGAGGGCTCCGGGCGGGCGGGGATTCCATCTCCCGTCGCCGCACTCAGCTTCGCGGCCTCGGCGGATTCCCAGGGCCAGGCGGTCGAGCGTGCGGTGGATGCTGCCAAGCGCGTGGCCGCACGCGGCGGACACGCGCTGGTGCTGATCGACAGCCTCGACGGCCTGCATCCGCAGGCTGCACGCAAGGCGCTCGCGGCCGCCCGCAACCTGCGCGACAGCGGTTCGCTCACCGTGATCGCCACCGCCACACGTCCGTTCGGAGGCGAGACGACGGTCATCGCGCTCGACGTAGCTCTGACCTCCACCGGGCGTCAGCCGATCCTGGATCTCGCGGGCAGCGGCACGCTCAAGGCCGAGTTGCTAGTGGGCGAGGATGGCGCCAAGGCCGATAACCCAGGCGCGCGCGGCAGCGCGAGAAAGCTAGCGCCGGTAGGCGACCCGGCCCCACGAGGGCTCGGGCGCCAGTTCAATTGGTTCGCCGCTGCTGGCAGAACTTCGATCAGGTTGCACGTAGGCGAAGCCGCAGGTCTCTTCGTCAAAAGCGACGCTCAGCTCGCCCTCGTTCACGCGCTGGTCGAGCCACGCGCCGCGGAAGACGAGACGGCGCAGCCAGTGGACGAGCGAGCGCTCGGCCGGTCCGACGAGCTCCGGCCAGCAGTCGTTGACGTGCTCCCCCAGCGCCGAGGCGGGGTCGAGAATCTCGCCGTTCACCGCTAGGTTGACGAGGTCTTCGAGCTCGTCCTCGCCCAGGCGCCCGCCGACGAACCCGAGCTTCAGCGCCGCCTGCTCGCAGCGCTCGGAGAAGTCCTCTTCGTTGAAGGTGAAGCGCAGCTCCCCGTATTCGAGGACGAAGTCCTCACCCGAGTCGTAGTTTCCGCGGCGCGATGTCTGTTCCATGAGATCAGGCCGGGAGGTCGTTGGGGCCCCGGGTCGTCGGGATCATAAGCCGGGCTCCTGCATTACTGACTGTGGTGAATGGGATTTTGCATCGCAGTTTGAGCCCCCGCGCACCCTGCGCCTGCATCACACCCGTCGCTGGGCACGTGATGGTGGTGGGCACCGATACGCTCCCCGCCGATGGCACGCCTGACCGAGCATGGACTGCGCCGCTCCGTCGGCGTCCCCGGGCTGTTCGCCACCGCCTACGGCAACGTCGGCTCCTCGATCTACTACGCGCTTGGGCTTGTTGCCGCGCACGCGCTCGGGACTCACGCCGCTGGTGTTCGTGTTCGCCGGCGGGCTGTTCGCGCTGACGGCCAAAACCTACGCCGAGGGCGCCGCGATGTTTCCCGAAGCGGGCGGCTCCTCTTCGTTCGCGCGCCACGCCTTCAACGACGTCGTCTCGTTCTTCGCCGGCTGGGCGCTGAGCCTCGACTACATCCTCACGATCGCCATCTCGGCGTTCTTCGTGCCCCACTATCTGAGTGCGTTCCCCGGCCTGCATGCGCTCAATCACAACCCCGGCGACATCGTCGGCGGGCTGATCGTCGTGGTGCTGCTGACCGGCCTGAACATCCGCGGCCTCGGCGAGTCGGCGAAGCTCAACTTCATCCTGGCGATCGCTCGACCTGAGCACGCAGATCCTGCTCGTCGGCGCTCGGGCTCGTGCTCGTCTTCAACCCGTCGCTGCTGATCAACCAGGTGCACCTCGGCAGCGTGCCCAGCTGGCACGAACTGATCTTCGCGCTGTCGCTGGCGATGCTCGCCTACACCGGCATCGAGACGGTCGCGAACATGGCCGAGGAGTCACGGGACCCCGGCCGCCAGGTCCCCAAGGCGGTCAACCTCGTGGTGCTGGCCGTGCTCGGTGTCTACGCCGGCATCTCGGTCGTGGCCCTGTCGGCTCTGCCGGTCGTCCACCATGGTGTCGGCTACAGCGCCGCCTTGGGCGAACACTTCAGCCATCCCGGGTATGCGACGGGCTGGGCGGCCTGTTCCAGAACGACCCGGTGCTCGGGATCATCTCCCGGCTCGGCCTGCACGGCACGGTCCTGCACTTCGCTCAGTACTACGTCGGCCTGCTCGCCGCGACGATCCTGTTCATCGCCACCAACGCCGGGCATGATCGGGATCTCGCGCCTGTCGTGGTCGCTGGCCGAGCACCGCCAGCTGCCCAGCTTGTTCTCACAGCTGCACCCGAAATTCCGCACGCCGTGGTTCACGCTGATGTTCTTCTCGGCGCTCGCGGGCGTGCTGATCCTCTACGGCAACACCAACGTGCTCGGCAACCTCTACTCGTTCGGCGCGATGCTGTCGTTCACGACCGCCCACGCGGCGGTCATCGCGCTGCGCATCAAGGACCCCGACCGCGAGCGTCCCTACCGGATGCCCTGGAGCGTGCGCATCCGCGGCGCTGAGATCCCGATGACCGCGGTCGTCGGCGGCCTCGGCACCGCCGCCGCGTGGGTCGCGGTGGTCGTCTTCCACAGCGAGGCGCGGGTCGTCGGCATCCCGTGGATGATCGTCGGGATGGCCGGCTATTTCTACTATCGCCATCGCCAGGGGCTCGACCCGCGCAAGCACTACCGCATCGAGCGCGCCGAGCGCCCGGCGGACTTCGAGGAGCTCGAGTACCGCACCGCGCTCGTGCCGATCTTCGGCGAGGACGTCAGCGCCACTGCGCTCTCGAGCGCCGCCAAGCTGATCGGCAAGGAGGGCGTCGTCTACGCGATCTTCGTGCTGCCCGTGCCCAGCCAGCTCTCGCTGGAGGCGGGCTTGGAGGACGAGGAGGCCCAGGGCCGCTCGGTGCTCGAGAGCGCGCGCATCCAGGCGCGACGAGCGGGCATCAAGATCCACACCGGCCTGATCCGCACACGCAACCCCGGAGCCGCGCTCGTTGAGGAGGCTCAGCGTGTCGGCTGCGGACGTGATCTACTGGTCCACGATCCACGCCCCCGCCGGAGAGCAGCGGATCGGCCCAACCGCGGCCTACCTGCTCAGCAAGCGCCCTTGCCGGGTCATCATCGAGACCGAGAACCGCCGCACGCGCGCACCCACCCCGGCGCCGGCGGCGGCGGCGGTCTAGCTGAGCGCGGAGCGCAACGCCTCATCCAGCTCGGGGTGGCGGAAGTCGTAGCCGAGCACGAGTGGCTTGGCGGGCATCACGCGCGCGCCGGTGGTGACGATCCCGGCCATCTCGCCGTAGAGCAGTCCCAAGGCGACGCCGGGCACCGGCAGCCGCGAGGGCCGGTGCAGCGCACGACCGAGGGCGCCGGAGAAGTCGCGATTGGAAACTGGTTCGGGCGCGGTGCCGTTGACCGGCCCCGACCAGCGCTCGTCCTGTAGGGCGGCGCTCATCATGCCGATCAGGTCCTCGCGGTGGATCCAGGACATGTACTGGCTTCCGCCCGCCACCGGCCCGCCCAAGCCGAGCTTGAACGGGAGCAGCATCTTCGCAAGCGCTCCGCCTTCACGGTCGAGCACCACGCCTGTGCGCACCCGCACCACGCGCATCCCCAGCGCCGAGGCCTTCATCTCCTCGGCCTCCCAGGCCTCACACGTCTCCGCCAGGAAGCCGCTTCCTGCTGGCGCATCCTCGTCGAGCGGCTCCTCGCCGCGCGCGCCGTAATAGCCAATCGCCGAGCTGGCGATCAGCGTCCGCGGACGAGGCTCAGCGTTTGTGAGACCGTCTAGCAGATGGCGGGTGCCCGTAACACGGCTTGCCCGGATCGCCTCCTTCGCGCGGGCGCTCCAGCGCTGGGCGACATTCTCCCCGGCGAGATGCACCACAGCGTCGCGCCCTTCCAGGGTCTCCACCGGCGCCGGTTCGTTCATCAGATCCCACTTGACCGTCTCCACCGGGGATGACCCGCTCGCACGGAACATCTCCCTCGCGCGATCGGGATTGCGCGACAGGACCGTGACCTCTACGTCGTGCTCGCACAGCTCGGCGACGAGTGCCGTGCCGATCAGTCCACTCGCTCCCGTCACCGTTACGCGCACGCAATCTATCCCTCCATCGGGTGTTCATGCTCAACCCTGAGTATGAACATGCTGCTCGTCGCTCTGGGCGAAACCCACCTCCGCGCCGGCGAGCGCGGTGCCGCTGGCGCGGGCCTCGTCGGCCACGGCCGCAGCGACCGCGGGCGCCACGTCGCGGTTGAACACCGACGGGATGATGTAGTCCTCGCGCAGTTCCTCGTCCGTGACGATTGCGGCTATCGCACGAGCTGCAGCCATCTTCATCGCCTCGGTGATCGCCGGGGCACGCACATCCAGGGCGCCACGGAATATCCCCGGGAAGCAGAGCACGTTGTTGATCTGGTTGGGGTAATCCGAACGGCCTGTCGCCATGATCCGCACGTACGGAGCAGCCTCCTCTGGGATGACCTCGGGATTGGGGTTGGCCATCGCGAACACCATTGCGTCAGTGTTCATTCTCGCTAGGGCCTCCGCCGGGAGGGCCCTAGCGCCGGAGACTCCGATCAGCAGATCCGCGCCATCGATCACGTCCGCGGGTGTGCCCGAGCGCCGCTCGAGGTTGGTCACCTCAGCGAACCAGCGCTTGACATCGTTCATCGAGCCGTCGAGGTAGTCCTCGCGCTGCACATGCAACGCGCCGCGGGAGTCGGCACCGATGATTTCGCGGACGCCGGCGGCGAGCAGGATCTTGGTAACCGCGATCCCGGCCGCGCCTAGGCCGATGACGAGGACCTTGAGATCCTCCAGGCACCGGCCGGTGAGCTTCACGGAGTTCAGCAGGGCCGCCATCACAACCACGGCGGTTCCGTGCTGGTCGTCATGGAAGATCGGGATGTCCAGATCGCGCTTCAACCGTTCCTCGACCTCGAAGCAGCGCGGGGCGGAGATGTCCTCCAGGTTGATCCCCCCAAAGGCTGGCGCGATCAGCGTGACGGCGCGGACGATCTCATCGGTGTCCTTCGTGTCCAAGCACACCGGGAAGGCGTTGACGCCCGCGAACTCCTTGAACAGGCAGCACTTTCCCTCCATCACCGGCATCGCCGCCCGCGGGCCGATATCGCCCAGCCCGAGCACCGCGGTGCCGTCCGAGACCACCGCGACGGTGTTGCGCTTGATCGTGTACTGGAAAGCCTTGTCTTCATCCTCGGCGATCGCTAAGCAGACGCGTGCCACGCCCGGGGTGTAGGCCATCGAGAGGTCGTCGCGCGTCTTTAGCGGATGCTTGTTGCGCTGTTCGATCTTGCCGCCCACATGCAGCAGAAATGTGCGGTCGATCGTGTCGATTACGCGTGCGCCTTCCACCGCCTCGATTGCGGCGAGGATCTGCTCCCAGTGCTCCTGATCTGAAGCGTCCACGACGATGTCGCGCACGCTGTGGTCCGAGTCCATCTCGACGGGATCCACAGCCACCACCATCCCGCCGGACTCCCCGATCACGCTGGTCAGCTGCGCGAGCGTGCCTGCGGTGTCGTCGATCTCGACGCGAATCGTCAGGCGGTACTGCGCGCTTGGAGTGACGCTGCTCACGAGGCATGCTCCTGGATCGAAGGCCGGTGCGGAAGGGCGGCCCGGCATCTTATTTACTTGCCGCCCGCCGGGCGCCCACGCCTGCTAATAGAGTGACCGTCGTGCCCCATCTCAAGCGAAGACGACGAGCTGGGCGAGGGTGAGCGCCGTCGTGCCGGCAAGTGGAGAGCAGGAGCGACGCCTGTTTCTGATCGACGGGCCCAGCCTCGTCTACAGGGCTTTCTACGCGCTGCCCGAGTCGATTGCGACCTCCACCGGCGTCCCCACCAACGCGATCTTTGGATTCGCCTCGATGCTCGTGAAGATCGTGACTGAGTACGGCGTTTGTCCGACGGTCGTCGCATGGGACGCTGGCAGCTCGGGACGCACTGAGCTGTTCTCCGGCTACAAGTCCCAGCGCCGCTCGCGGCCCGATCTGCTCAAGCAGCAGTGGCCGGCCATGGAACCGCTGGTCGAGGCCTTCGGCTACTCAAACGTGCGCGTCGAGGGCTATGAGGCCGACGACGTGCTCGCTTCGCTCGCAGAGCGGGCGCTGCGGGCTGAGGAGCCCGTGCCGGTGATGATCCTCACTGGCGACCGCGACGTCTTCCAGCTGATCGACGACGACGGCCTCGTCAAGGTGATGGCGACCGCGCGGGGGATCACCGACACCAAGATCTACGATCGCCAGTCCGTCATCGACCGCTATGGGATCACGCCGGATCTGATTCCCGACTTCTACGGCCTCAAGGGTGACACCTCGGACAACATCCCCGGTATCCCCGGAATCGGCGACAAGACCGCGAGCGAGCTGATCCAACGATACGGCTCGCTCGAGCAGGTGCTAGCGCACACCGGCGAGATCAAAGGCGCCAAGCGCAAAGAGAACTTGCTGAGGTATGCCGAGAGCGCACGCGTCTCCAAGCAGCTGGCCACGGTCCAGCGTGACGTGGCGGTCGACTTCGACATTGCCGCCGAGGCGGTGCGCGAGCCCGACCGCTCGCGTCTGCGCGAGGTCTTCCGCGAGTATGAGCTGCGCGATCCGCTGCGCCGCCTGGAGGAGGCGCTCGGTAACCCCGAGCTGGCCGCGCCGGCGCCCCTCGCGGAGGTTAGGCTGGGTGGGCGCGTGCGCTCGGGCGCGCCCGCTGACATCGTGCTGCTGGGTGACGCCGCGGCTGAGCTGCACGTCGTCGCCTGGGAGACCGAGGCACCCGAAGGCGCGCTGTTCGCTGACGGGCCGCCGTGGCGATTCGCGGTGGCTGCCGGTGAGGAGGTGCTCGCCGGGGACTGCGCCGGTCCCGAGGAGGTCGTGGCCGCCTGTGCCGGGCGTCCCGTCGTGGCGCACGACGCCAAGGCGCTCAGGCTCGTGGCCCCGGGACTCACCCACGACACGCTGCTGGGTGCTTATCTGCTCGAGCCGGCCAGGCGCGGCTACCCGTTCGCGGAGCTGTGCGAGGAGCGCGGGCTGGCGAGCGACCTCGAGGACCCCGTGGCGGCCGCGGCGGTGTTGACCGGCGCGCTCGCTGACTGGCAGCGCGAGCAGATCTCAGAGCGGGGCCTCGAGGAGGTGATGCGCGAGATCGAGCTGCCGCTCGTGGAGGTCCTGCGTGAGATGGAGCTGCGCGGAGTGCGCCTGAACCTCGAGCGCCTGGCGGAGATCACGGGCCGCGTGCGCGACGAGCTCGCCGCTCTGGAAGCGGACATCTTTGTGCTCGCAGGCGTTGAGTTCCTGATTGCCTCCCCTCAGCAGCTGGGGGAGATCCTGTTCGAGAAGCTTGGCCTGTCGCGTAAGCGGCGCGGCAAGACCGGCCCCTCCACCGACGCGCGCGTCCTGCAGGCGATCCGTTCAGAGCACGAGATCGTCCCGAAGATCGAGCGCTGGCGCGAGCTCTCGACGCTGACCAAGACATATCTCGACGTGCTTCCCCAGGTGGTTGACGAGCGGGCGCGCATCCACACGACGTACCTGCAGGCCGGAGCCCAGACGGGCCGGCTCGCGAGCACGAACCCGAACATGCAGAACGTTCCCATCCGCACACCGCTCGGGCGCGAGATCCGTGGCTGCTTCGAGGCCGAGCCGGGCGCCGTGCTGATCTCTGCCGATTACTCGCAGATCGAGCTGCGCGTGCTCGCCCACGTGGCCGGCGAGCCGGTGCTGAAAGAGATTTTCACGCGCGCGGAAGACGTGCACGCGGCGACCGCCTCGCAGGTATTCTCGGTCGCCGCTGCAGAGATCGACCCGGGCATGCGTTCGAAGGCCAAGATGATCAACTACGGCATCGTCTACGGACTCTCCGACTTCGGCCTGGCCGACCGCCTGAACATCCCTCGCGAGGAGGCCAAGGCGTTCATCGATGCCTACCTGGAGCGCTTTCCACGCGTCGCGGCGTTCATCGCTGAGACGATCGAGCGCGCCAAGGAGGAAGGCTATGTGAAGACCCTTTGGGACGCCGCCGGCAGATCCCCGAGCTGCAGGCGCGCAACTACCAGGTGCGCACGCTCGGCGAGCGCCTGGCCGTCAACACGGTGATCCAGGGCACCGCCGCGGACATCATCAAGCTCGCGATGGTCCGCTGCCAGCGGGCGCTGTCGCAGTCTGATCTCCAGACCCGCCTGCTGCTGACGATTCACGACGAGCTTCTGTTCGAAGGGCCGCCCGGGGAGGAGGGCGCCGCACGCGAGCTGATTCAGCGCGAAATGTGCGGCGTGTGGGACCGCGATCCGCCGCTCGCCGTTGACATCGGTGTGGGTCAGAACTGGCTGGAGGCAAAGTGAGCGCGTGGGGCCCAGCGGACGAGCCTGTGGGAACGCGGCAATGAGCCGCGGCTTGGCGGTCCTGCTAGGCGCCGGTGCAGGCTGTCTCGTGGGCATGCAGGCGCCGATCAACGCCCGGCTCGGCGGCGTGATTGGCAAGGTCCAGGCGGCAACGTTCTCGTTCCTCGTCGGCACGGCTGTGCTGCTCGTGGTGGCCGCCTTCGTGAACG
Source organism: uncultured Solirubrobacterales bacterium (assembly GCA_963817605.1). Taxonomy (GTDB): domain Bacteria; phylum Actinomycetota; class Thermoleophilia; order Solirubrobacterales; family Solirubrobacteraceae; genus Palsa-744. The sequence goes on from CAWFOV010000004.1 coordinate 168,670, forward strand.
GCGGGCTTGGAACGCTGGGGCACGCCGGCAGGGCGCCGTGGTGGGCGCTCGCCGGGGGGCTGCTGGGGGCGATCTACGTGACCGTCGCGCTTGTGGCCGTGCAGACGCTCGGCGCGAGCGGCCTGACGGCCGTGGTGATCACCGGTCAGCTCACGATCTCTGTGATGATCGACCGCTTCGGCCTGTTGGGCATCGCCAGGCAGCACGTTGGGGTACCGCGCATCATCGGGCTCGTGCTGCTCGTGGCGGGGGTTGCCTTGGTGGTACGGAAGTAGGCTCACCGCATCTCGTTGTATGCCTTGCCCAGCAGGCGAATACCCTGCTCGATCGCTGGCTCTGAGAGGTTGCCGTAGCCGAGCAGTAACGCCGGTGATCCGGCAGGGGTGAAACAGTGCAGGGAGAGCCCCTCGGCGCCCACGCCATGCTCGCCCGCGACTCGCAGCAACAGCGACTCATCGATCTCCTCGGGAAGCCATAGGAGCTCGAACAGCCCGGCGTCAGCGCCGCTCGTGTGCGTGTGTGGCAGCCAGCGGTCGAGCGCCTGCAGCATGGTGAGACGGCGCCGGTGGTATTGCAGGCGCATGCGCCTTACGTGGCGGTCCAGCTCTCCCCGGGCGATGAAGTCGCTCAGCGCAAGCTGGCCGACTATCTCCGAGCCGCCGTCCTCGATGCTCTTGCCGGCGGTCAGCTCCCAAGTGAGCCAGGAGGGCAAAAGCATCCAGCCGAGGCGCATTCCGGGCGCCAGGCGCTTGCTCGTGGAGCCGATATAGGTGACCTGCTCAGGCGCGAGTCCCTGCAGGGCGCCTACCGCCACACGGTCATAGCGGTACTCCGAGTCGTAGTCGTCCTCAATGATCAAACGCTCGTCTCCTGCCCACTCGATCAGCGATGCGCGCCGCTCGGGGGCAAGTACGGCGCCGGTCGGGAACTGATGGGCGGGTGTCACGAGAACGGCTGACGCGCCCGTTTCCGCCAGCACCTCGACGCGCAGCCCTCCAGCATCGACGGGGATTGGGAGGACCCGCAGGCCGGCCTGCTCGACGATCAGGCGATGAATGTGCCAGCCGGGATCCTCGAGTGCGACCTGCTCCACACCACGGTTGCGCAAAGCACGGCAAAGCAGCGAGAAGCCCTGCATGAACCCCGTGCACACGAGAATGTTCTCCGGATCAGCATCGGCGCCACGCACGCGACCGAGATAGCCAGCGAGCGCTTCGCGCAGCACGGGCGTCCCGCGCGGGTCGCCATAACCCAGCGAGTCCAGTGGCGAGTCGCGCAACGCCGAGCGCAACGACCGCAGCCACGCCTCGCGGGGAAAGCCTGTGAGGTCCGGCAAGCCCGGGTGGAAGTGGTAGGAGAAGCTCGCAAGCAGCGAGCGAGCGGGCGCCCGTGATGCGGCAGCACGCACTGCTTTTGCGACCCTGGCGGGAGCGCCCTGACGTGTCATTAGATACCCCTCCGCCGCGAGCTGACCATATGCCTCCGTCACGGTGCTGCGTGACACTGAAAGCTCCTTTGCCAACCCGCGCGTAGAGGGTAAGCGCGTGTCAGCCGAGAGTCGCCCCGAGCGGATCTGCTCGCGCAGCGAGCGCTCGATCTGCTCATGGAGTGGGAGCTCGTTGTCGTGGTCGACCTCTACGAGGAGCTCTGGTCCCTCAACTGGTCTGCTCCAACGTGTCACTACTGGCACTGTAATCGAGACCAGTACGGGCGTAGCATGGCCGGCAACCAGATCATTCTTCGACACGGCCGCCGGTCGGCGGCCGGGAACCTCTGATCAGGAGGCCTTATCATGAGCTCGACCACGTCACCCAACCACGGAGCAGCACGCAAGATCACGGTCATCGGGGCCGGTATCGCCGGTCTCGTCGCGGCGATCTCCTGTGCGGAGGAGGGAGCGAAGGTAGCCCTCATTGAGGCCCACGAGAGCATCGGGGGAAGGGCACGCAGCACCGAGGGGCCATACAAGGCCAACCTGGGCCCGCACGCTCTCTATAAAGATGGCTCATCGCTGTGGGGGTGGATGTATGAGCGCGACCTTCTCCCAGCACACGTCGGCCCACGGCTGAGCGGGGTACGGCTGCGCTTGAATGGCTCGATCCGTCGCATGCCGCCGCTTGGTGCACTGCCATCAGTGCTGCGATTGCGGGGGCGTGAGGCTCCGGTCGATATGGACTTCCGCACCTGGGTTGCGCGTCACACGGACGAGCCCACGGCCGAGATGCTCTCCTCGGCCGCCGGTGTATACACCTTCCACCACGACCCGGGCGAGCTGTCGGCCGCGTTTGTATGGGCTCGCACCGTACGCTTGTTCCTCTCGGTTCCAACGGCCCGTTATATCGTCGGCGGCTGGACCGCGCTGGTCTGCGCGCTCGAGCGCCGCGTGCGCGAGCTGAACGTGGATGTGAAAACCGCGACTCGCGTCGAGACGCTTCCGGATGCACCGGTGATCGTCGCTACCGAGCTCGACCAAGCACGCGAGCTGCTTGGGGACGACGGTCTCCGCTGGCAGAGCGGGAAGACGGTCTGCCTGGACCTGGGGCTTCGTCACCGCCGGGGCGACCCGGCGCTCGTCTCGGATCTTGACGAGGCTGGCTGGATCGGGCGCTACTCCACCACCGAGCCGTCGATCGCACCCGATGGCGAGGAGCTCGTCCAGGCGCAGATGCCGATCCGTCCGGACGAGAGTGCCGACCAGGCGGGGCTGCGCCTCGAGCATCTGCTCGATGCCGGGCTGGTTGACTGGCGCGAGCGCGAGACGTGGCGCCGGCGCCAGGTCATGGACGCCCGCTCTGGCGCGCTCGACCTGCCTGGCACCACATGGCGTGACCGCCCGGCGGTGAACCGGGGCGACGGTGTGTTTCTGGCGGGCGACATGGTTGCTGCGCCCGGCCTGCTTGCCGAGGTTTCTTGGGCAAGCGCGATCGAGGCGAGCCGTCTCGCGCTGGAGGCCACGAACGCTGGACGCCCGCGCCTGCGGAAGGTCGCCTGAAAACCCGCGAGGCCGCGATCAGGCCGCGACCTGGATCGGCCGCTTCCTAACACCGGGTCCATCGCCCACGAACGACGGCGGCGCGATATCGAGGTAGTGATTGAAAGCCCAGTGGGAGATGTGCCGGCTCTCGAAGGCGCGTGTCACCGCGGTTGCGGCCCGGCTCGGGGTGATCTGCCCGATCGCGCGCTGCACGGCCAGCAGCCAGGCGAATTTGCGCCCGTGCGCGTCCGAGAAGGCGCCGTAGCGCGCCAGCGCCTCTTCGCGCGTGCGGGTCCCCGCGATCACTGCGCGCAGCTCACGCCCGCAGGCGAGGCCGAAGTAGATCGCCGTGCGGATGCCCTCGGCTGTCAGCGGCAGACAGTGCCCGGCGGAGTCTCCGGCGAAGAAGACGCCGTCCTCAACTGCGCGGCGCAGCTGGTGGGGGATCCAGTTGCCCTGGTAGCCCTCCGGCGGCACACCGAGCTGGCCCGCGAGCCTGACGGTCGGCTCCTTGACGTGGTGAGTGGGCCAGAAGGAGCCGATGCCGATGCGTAGCTCATCGCCGGCCGGAAAGCTCCAGCCGTAGCCCGCGCGAATGTAGCTCGAGTCGAGCCACAGTTCCATCTCCTCGCCGCGGCCCTGCGGATGCACCTCCAGGCCGCGCGAGAGGCGGGCGTTCGGCGGCTGGATCGTGTTGGTGTTCGAGAGCACGCGCCGCCAGCCGAGCGCATCAACGATCAGCGGCGCGTGCACCTGGCCGCGGTCGGTCTGCACGGTGAAGCCATCGCGGCCCGTGATTGTCGCCGTCTCGAGCTCGACCTCGGTGTGGTCGGCCTGACCCCACAGCAGCGCGCATAACTCGCGATAGTCGAACGTGGCAAATGACCACGGCAGCGACCAGCGCGAGGTCCGAAACGGTGTGTGGACAGTCAGCTCGTCGAAACTCTGCAGAAACGAGCCCATCAGGTCCATGGCTTGCAGCCACTGGGTCGGTATGCCGCAGGCTGAGGTCTGGCGCTCCCCCAGCTCGTAGCGGTCGAGGATCAAGACCTTCGCCCCTGAGCCGGCAAGCTCGCGGGCAATCGCAAGCCCCGCGAAGCTGGCGCCGCAAACGAGCACGTCGCAGTCGCGCCGCACCAGCTGGGTGCGCTCTGCTCCTCGCTTGGTCGCGCGCACAGGCATCGGCCAATCATACGATCGCCACAACGAAGTGCGAGGTGCGCCGGTGGTGGGTGGGCACTCATTCCACCATGCTGCGCTAGGCTTCGGCCGGTGCAAACACTGATCGAGAAACCCGACGCTCGCGAGGTCGAGGGGTCGAACGGGCTCCTGCTGGAAATCGACGGTCAGATCGTCCCTAACTACGACGCTACCTTCCAGCCCATCGAGGAGGGGCAGGTGGTGACGGGGCACGTCGTGCGAATCGACAAGGACGAGGTGCTTGTTGATATCGGCTACAAGTCCGAGGGCGTCATCGCCGCGAACGAGCTGTCGATCCGCAAGTCGGTGGACCCCAAGGACGAGGTCCATTTGGGTGAGGAGGTCGACGCGATCGTCCTGATCAAGGAGGACCAGGACGGGCGCCTGATGATGTCGAAGAAGCGCGCGCGCTTCGAGAAGGCATGGCGGCGTATCGAAACCGCCGCAGAGTCGGGTGAGCCGGTTGAGGGCACGGTCATCGAGGTCGTCAAGGGTGGCCTGATCATTGATCTCGGCGTGCGCGGATTCCTGCCCGCCTCGCTGGTGGACATCCGCCGCGTGCCGAATCTCGATGAATACATGGGTACGAAGATCGAGAGCAAGGTGATCGAGCTCAATCGCTCGCGCAACAACGTCGTGCTCTCCCGCCGTGCGGTACTGGAGGAGGAGCGCAAGGAGGTTCGCCAGCAGATCCTCGATCGCCTCCAGCCGGGGCTGGTCGTAGAAGGGCAAATCTCGAACATCGTCGACTTCGGTGCGTTCGTCGACCTGGATGGCATCGACGGCCTGATCCACATCTCTGAGCTGTCGTGGTCACATGTGAACCACCCGTCAGAGATCCTCACGATCGGGGACACCGTGAAGGTGAAGGTGCTCGATATCGACCGCGACCGCCAGCGCATCTCGCTGGGGCTGAAGCAGACCCAGGAGGATCCGTGGCAACGGATCGTGGACACCTACAACGTCAACGACGAGCTCGCTGGCAAGGTCACGAAGGTTGTCACCTTCGGGGCGTTCGTAGAGATCCTCGACGGCGTGGAGGGGCTCGTGCACATCTCTGAGCTTGCTCCTCACCACGTCGAAAGCCCGCGCGAGGTGGTGCACCCGGGCGAGGAGATTCGCGTGAGAATCCTCGAGATCGACTCCGAGCGCCGACGCCTGTCGCTGTCAGCGAAGCGGGTCGAGGACCAGATCCTTCCCCTGTCGCGCCCCGAAGACGCCGCCGCCGTGGATGGTGTCGGGGACACCGCTGATAAAGAGGGAGAAGAGACCGGCGCAGAGATGACTGCTGAGGTACCTTCGCCTGAGGCAGAGATCGCACAACAGGTGCCTGAGGCCGAGGTTGTTGAGATCTCGTCTGAGGCCGAGGCGGCGCCTGAGGTATCTGAGACTGAGGCTGTTGAGATCTCGTCTGAGGCCGAGGCGGCGCCTGAGGTATCTGAGACTGAGGCTGTTGTTGAGGTCTCGTCTGAGGCCGAGGCGGCGCCTGAGGCTGAGGTTGTTGAGGCTCCGTCTGAGGCGGCACCTGAGGCGCCTGAGGCTGAAGCTACAGACACCGAGGTACCCGAGGCTGAGCCGGGGCCGGCCGCCGAGCACGCGCAGGACTGATGGTCTGAGCGCAAGCGCCGGGCAGATGGAGCCGACGGTGCCCTTGATTGGGCTGACCGGGGGCATGGGGGCCGGTAAGTCGACGGCTTTGAAGGTGCTGGAGCGGCTGGGGGCGGCGGTGCAGTCGACCGACGCGGTGGTGCATGAGCTGTATGAGGGTGAGCGGCTCCGCGACGCCGTGGTCACGCGCTGGGGGTCCGAGGTGGCGCCAGGCGGGAAGGTCGACCGCTCGGAGGTTGCAGCGCGCGCGTTCGCCGACGAGAGAGAGCGGGCCTGGCTCGAGGGAGTGATCTGGCCGCTGGTGGGTGAACAAATCGCGGTCTGGCTGGAGCAGGTGCGCAGCAAGCGCCCAGTGCCGCGAGCAGCGGTGATCGAGGTGCCGCTGCTGTTCGAGGCGGGGATGGAGGGGCTCTATGACGCGACGATCGCCGTGGTGGCCAGCGAGGAGTTGCGCGCCGCACGCGCCGCGGGACGTGGGCACGTGCTGGCGGATGAGCGCGCGGCGCGCCAGTTGGGGCAGGAGGAGAAGGCACGGCGGGCGACGTATGTGGTGTGCAACAACGGCAGTGAGAAAGAGCTGGAGCGGGAGCTGTCGGGCGTGCTCGACAAACTTGGGAGATGACCGACCGCAGAACGGCCAGCAGGCCGACGCTCGGTGCGCTCGTGGCGGCGGTCCTTGTGGTGGTGATCGGGCTGACGCTCTACGGAGTGCACCACGCGGTGCATGAATCGGCGTTGCCGCTCGATGATGTGAGCGTGATTCGCGAACAGGCTGCGGCAAAGCATCTCGACCCGGCACTGATCGCGGCGGTGATCTACGCGGAGAGCAAATTCGAACCGCGCACCTCTCCGGCGGGTGCAGAGGGCTTGATGCAGATTGAGCCAGCAACTGCCGAATTTCTGGCCAAATTGTCGGGTGGATACCGCTTCACGACCAGCGATCTCGCAACACCGAGCGTGAACGTTGCCTACGGCAGCTACTACCTGCGCTATCTGCTCGACCACTACGGCGGTGAGGAGATGCTGGCTGTAGCTGCTTACAACGCCGGCTTGGCAAATGTGGATAGGTGGGTGGCCAAGGCGCACGCCCAAGGCAGGCAGCTGTCGGTCGATGCGATCCTGTTCCCGGAGACGCGTGCGTATGTGCGGCGCGTGCTTTCAGCCCAGCGGGTCTACCGCGCTTCTTATGCCCGCCAGCTCGGCTTGAACTGATCTCCCCCTGCGGCGCTCGCTACGGTAGGAGCTATGCCCGAGTTTCGTCTCGATAGTGCCTTCACCCCAACCGCCGATCAGCCGAAGGCGATCGAGTCGCTGGCCGAAGGGGTGGTTGAGGGCGAGCGCTTTCAAACGCTGCTGGGTGCGACGGGTACCGGCAAGACGATGACGATGGCGGGCGTGATCGAGACTGTACAGCGCCCGACGCTGGTGATCGCACACAACAAGACTCTGGCAGCGCAGCTGTGCAACGAGTTCCGCACGTTCTTCCCGGACAACGCGGTCGAGTATTTCGTGTCCTATTACGACTATTACCAGCCCGAGGCCTATGTGCCGAGCAGGGACCTGTACATCGAGAAGGACTCGGCTATCAACCAGGAGGTCGACCGCCTGCGTCACGCGGCGACGGCGGCGGTGTTCGCGCGCAGGGACGTGATCGTCGTGGCGTCGGTGTCGTGCATCTATGGGCTGGGCTCGCCAGAGACATATGAGATGAACATGCAGATCCTCAGGCGCGGGGAGACGATCGATCGCGAGCGGCTGCTCCGGAAACTGGTGTCGATCCAGTACACGCGCAACGACACGGTGCTCTCGAGGGGCGGCTTCAGGGTTAAGGGGGAGACGCTAGAGGTATTCCCCGCCTACGCCGAGACGGCGTTTAGGGCGACGCTGTTCGGGGATGAGGTCGAGCGTTTGCAGCACTTCGACCCGCTGACGGGGGAGCTGATCGAAGACGACATCGAGCACGTGGCGATCTGGCCGGCGACGCACTACAACGTCAAGGAGGGCACGATCGAAGCCGGCGTAGCGGCGATCGGAAGGGAGTTGAACGAGCGCTGCGCGCAACTGGAGACGGAGGGCAAGATGCTCGAGTCCCACCGGCTGAGGCAGCGGACGCAATACGACATGGAGATGCTCAGGGAGATGGGGTTCTGCTCGGGAATCGAGAACTACTCGAGAATCCTCGACGAGCGTAAGCCGGGCGAGCGGCCGTACTGCTTGATCGACTACTTCCCCAAGGACTTCGTGTGCTTCATTGACGAGTCCCATCAGACGGTGCCGCAGATCGGGGGAATGCACGAGGGCGACAGATCACGCAAGCAGACGCTCGTCGACTATGGCTTCAGGTTGCCGAGTGCTCTGGACAACCGCCCCCAGACCTTTGAAGAGTTCCTCTCGATCACGCCCCAGCTGATGTTCGTCTCGGCGACCCCCGGCGAGTACGAGCGGACACGCTCGGGACGGGTGGTCGAGCAGATCGTCAGGCCGACGGGGGTCGTCGACCCGGTGGTCGAGGTGCGCGAGTGCAACAACCAGATCGATGACCTGATGAACGAAGTGCGCGGCCGCGTCGATCGCAACGAGCGTGTGCTGGTGACAACGCTGACTAAGAAGATGTCAGAGGACCTGTCGCAGTATCTGCTGGAGATGGGGTTTAAGACGCGCTATCTGCATTCAGAGATCGACACACTGGAGCGGATTCAGATCATCAGAGACCTGCGGCTGGGGGAGTACGACGTCCTCGTCGGGGTGAACCTGCTGCGTGAGGGTCTCGACCTGCCCGAGGTCTCCCTCGTGGCGATCCTCGACGCCGACAAGGAGGGCTTCTTGCGCGGGGAGACCTCGCTGATCCAGACGATCGGCCGCGCGGCACGCAACATCGAGGGGACCGTGCTGATGTACGCAGACAGGGAGACGAAGGCGATGAAGGCGGCGATCGGGGAGACCGACCGCCGCCGCGCGATCCAGCTGGCCTACAACGAGGAGCACGGGATCACGGCTGCCACGATCGTGAAGGGCATCTCCGACATCGCCGAGTTCCTGCAGGCCGACAGCAAGGTCCCAAACAAGGGCCGCAGCCGCCGCGGCGGCAGGCAGCTCAGGTCAGGAAAGAAGCTGCCGGAGAACGAGCTCGAGCGCATGGTTGTCGAGCTCGAGGAGGAGATGGCGGTAGCGGCGGAGGATCTGCGCTTTGAGTATGCAGCTCAGCTGCGCGATGAGTTGCGCGAGCTGCGCCGCGACTTGCGAGAGATCCAGGCGAGTGAGGCTCCGGCCGGGGAGATCGCGTGAGCGCGTGCTCGCAAGCGGACCCGGCGGTGTGCCGGGGCCGGGGGGCGGCATTGTAGGATGGCCCGGTGGAGCTCGACCGGCAGAGCATCGAGAAGCGTGACTTTCCAATCGGCCGGCGGGGCTATGATCCCGCGGCCGTAGACGCGCACCTGCACGTCCTCGCGGCGGAGGTCGAGGAGTTACGGAGCACGCTGGAGCACCGCGCGGGAGAGACGCTCGGCTCGAGCGCGGGCACCCAGGTGCAGGGCATTCTTGAGGCCGCCGAGACGACCGCTGCCGATATCGAGCAAAAAGCCTCCGAGGACGCGCGCCAGACACGCGCGCAGGCCGATAGCGACGCTGAGCGCACGCGCGCGGATGCGGTGAAGCAGGCAAGGGCGCATGTGGCCGCGGTCGCACAGGCCACGGCCGTGCTGATCGAGCGCGTCGAGTCGATGGACGGGGAGACGAGCACGCTGGTGGAGAGCCTGCGCGCTGGCGCGGGCAGGCTTGCCAACGACCTGACTGCGGTGGAGAGGGACATGGCGGAGCTCTATGACGCCGCCGCGGGACGCGGCGGGCACACGCCGCAGGCCGATCCCCACCCCGTGGCGCCGGTGCTGGCTGGAGATCCCGCAACCGGTGCACCCGCAAGGCAGGACAATCCGGAGGTCGTGCCCGCAGCCCCCGCACCGCCTGCGGCCGCTCCCGCACAACCGCCTCTGCCACAGCCCGAGCTCTCATCACAAGTACCGCTGCAATCTGCCAGCGAGGCGAGCGGCGAGAACGGGGATCTGTATGGAGCGCGTCTGATCGCGCTGAATATGGCTATGAACGGCGATTCACGCGCAACAATCGACCGCTACTTGGCCGAGCACTATCAGCTGGCCGACCGGCAGAAACTGCTCGACGAGGTATACGCGGCAATCGAGGGCTGAGAGGTACGGCAGCCGGGTCCCTTCGCACATCGAACATCTGTTCGCCGTCATAGAATGGCCGAGACATGCCGGTAAGCGATCAGATCGTCGTCTCGGGGGCGAGAGAGCACAACCTGAAGGACATCTCGCTGTCGCTGCCACGCGATGCGCTCGTGGTGATCACGGGTCTGTCTGGCTCAGGCAAGAGCAGCCTGGCGTTCGACACGATCTACGCGGAGGGCCAGCGCCGCTACGTCGAGTCTCTGTCGGCCTACGCGCGGCAGTTCCTCGGGCAGATGGACAAGCCCGACGTGGACTCGATCGAAGGTCTCTCGCCCGCGATTTCGATCGACCAGAAGACGACCTCACGCAACCCGCGCTCGACGGTCGGCACGGTCACCGAGATCTACGACTACCTGCGCCTTTTGTGGTCGCGTGTGGGCAAGCCGCACTGCCCGATCTGCGGGCGGCCGATTGCGGGCCAGTCGGCGGAGCAGATCATCGATCAGGTGATGGAGCTGGGGGAGGGGGCACGCTTCATGGTGCTCGCCCCTGTGGTGCGCGGGCGCAAGGGGGAGTACGGAAAGCTGCTGGAAGAGCTGCGTGCCGATGGGTTCGCGCGCGTGAAGATCGACGACCGGTTGCGGATGCTGGAGGAATCGATCGTGCTCGATAAGCGCTACAAGCACGACATCTCGGTCGTGGTCGACCGGCTGGTGATGCGCCACGACGTGCGCAAGCGCCTGGCGGACTCGATCGAGACCGCGGTGAGTCTCGCCGAAGGGCTCGCGGAGATCGAGATCATGGGCTCGGCCTCCTCTCTGCAGGAGCCCGAGCACGCGACCGGCGCGAAGGGCGCGCGTGCGGCGGCCGTGCAGATAGTGCCCGGTGAAGTGCCCGAGCCGGGCACGATATTCACCTTCTCGGAGCGCTTCGCGTGTCCAGTGCATGGCCCATCGCTGGTCGAGCTGGAGCCGCGGATCTTCTCGTTCAACTCGCCGCACGGGGCGTGTGAGCACTGCACGGGGCTGGGCGCGCAGATGGAGATCGATCCCGAGCTGCTCGTGCCCGATCCGTCGCTATCGATCGCCGAGGGCGCGCTTGCGCCGTGGGCGGGGAGCGCTTCGAACTACTACGAGCAGGTGACAGAGGCGATCGCCGAACGCTACGGAGTGGATCTGACGGTGCCATGGGCGCAGTTGCCGGTGCAGATGCGCGATCTGTTCATGAACGGCACGGACGAACGGCTGCAGATCACCTACCGCAACCGCTACGGGCGGCGCCGCTCATATGCGACGAAGTTCGAGGGGATCGTGTCGAATCTGCAGCGCCGCTACCGCGAGACGGACTCCGAGGGGACACGCGAGAAGATCGAGCAGTTCATGTCGCTGCGTGCCTGCCCGGTGTGTGGGGGGGCGCGGTTGCGGGCCGAGTCTCGCGCGGTGCTCGTCTCGGGGACGCCGATCGACGAGTTCTGCGCAATGTCTGCGCGGAGGGCCTTGGAGTGGCTGGAGGAGATCGAGCTGTCGGAGACCGACCGGCACGTGGCACGGCTGATCTTGCGCGAGATCTCCGAGCGGCTGAGGTTCCTGGAGAACGTCGGGATTGGCTATCTGTCGATGGATCGCGCCGCCGCGACGCTGTCCGGGGGGGAGGCGCAGCGGATCAGGTTGGCGACGCAGATCGGATCATCGCTGGTGGGCGTGCTGTACATCCTCGACGAGCCCTCGATCGGTCTGCACCAGCGCGATAACTCGAAGCTGATCGGAACGCTCGAGCGGTTGCGCGATCTCGGCAACACGGTGATCGTGGTGGAGCACGACGAGCAGACGATGCGCGCTGCCGATTACATCGTCGACATGGGCCCGGGCGCGGGCGAGCACGGCGGGCGGATCGTCGCGCAGGGGACCGCAGCGCAGGTGCAGCTCGTGAAAGAGTCGGCTACTGGTCAGTTCCTGGCGGGGACGCGCACGATCCAGGCGCCCGCAAAGCGGCGCACTCCGGCAGGCTATGTGGAGATCCTGGGGGCGAGCCAGCACAACCTGCGCGATGTCAACGTGAAGGTCCCGCTCGGCGTGTTGACGTGCGTGACGGGCGTGTCCGGATCAGGCAAGTCGACGCTCGTCAACGAAGTGCTATTCAAGTCGGTGGCAAGTCGCCTGCATCGCGCGCGCCGGCGCCCGGGCACGCACCGCGCGATCAATGGCCTCGACCAGCTCGACAAGATCATCGCCGTCGACCAGTCCCCGATCGGACGCACCCCCCGCTCCAACCCGGCGACGTATACGGGCCTGTTTGACGTGATCCGCGACCTGTTCTCAAAGACGCAGGAGGCGCGTACGAGGGGATACAAGCCCGGGCGGTTCAGCTTCAACGTAAAGGGAGGTCGCTGCGAGATCTGCAAGGGGGACGGGCAGATCAAGATCGAGATGCACTTCCTGCCGGATGTGTATGTGCCCTGCGAGCAGTGTCACGGGAAGCGGTACAACCGGGAGACGCTGGAGGTGAGGTTCAAGGGGAAGAGCATCGCCGACGTGCTCGACATGGCGATCGAGGAGGCGCTCGGCTTCTTCGAGCACATCCCCAAGGTGCGCCCGGCGTTTGGAGACACTGAACGCCGTGGGGCTGGGCTACGTGCGCCTCGGCCAGCCGGCGACGACGCTCTCCGGGGGGGAGGCCCAGCGCGTGAAGCTCGCGACCGAGCTGTCGAAGGTCGCGACGGGTCGCACGCTGTATATCCTCGACGAGCCCACCACAGGGCTGCACTTCGCTGATGTGGAGCGCCTGCTGGAGGTGTTGCAAAGGCTGGTCGACGCGGGGAACAGCGTGGTGGTGATCGAGCACAACCTCGACGTGATCAAGTCAGCCGACCGGCTGATCGACATGGGTCCTGAGGGTGGAGAGGACGGAGGCATGGTGATCGCCGCTGGCACCCCCGAGCAGGTGGCGTCCGAGCCGGCTTCGCACACTGGCCAGTTCCTCGCCGGGCTGGTGGTCCCCGCGCGGCAGGGCGGGGCAAAGAAACCGCGCGGCAAAGGCGCGGGCCCGCGGAAGCGCCGCCCGAAGGTCGCCGCTTAGTCGCTTGACAGTTTGGCCGGTCTGCTTGCAGCCGCTATAGGCTGAGCAGCTTCACCCTGCGGGCGCACGACCTATATCACCGCAACGTGTTGATCCGTGAATCGGACACTCCACCAGACCAACCAAGGAGTTGACATGTATCGACTACTCAGGGACCGTGTGACGGTATGGAGCGGTGCGCTCCTGATCGCCGTGGTCATTGTCGCGTCTGCCGCCGCCGTGTCGTCGGCCAGCAAGGCACACTCGACTGCGGCGCCGGTTGTGAGCAACGGTGGCGCCAAGCAGTGGATCGCATTCGACCCCGATGGCCGGAGCATCGGCCCGGTGCAGTTTCTGTCGAAGACCATCTCGATGGTGAGCACGTTCGACCGGGAGCGGCAAATACAGCATCTACTACGAGCCCCAGCACCTCCTGATCTGCGCGGGGACGATCGGCGGGGGCGGGAACACACTGTGCGGCGTGCAGCCGACCACGCATCTCTCCGGAGGGTATTTCCAGGTGATCTCAGCGACGCCCGTGCTGATGGGCGGCCGCAGCGAAGTTCCCACGCTCTCCTACTCGCAGGAAAAAGACGGCACCTACGTCGCGGACACCTCCAAAGGAACGATTCAGAACATTCCGCTCGTCTGGCAGCAGGGTTGCCCGCCCAGGCGGGGCACGGGGTGCCCGGTGAGCGCTCTGCCGACGAATACGGGCGTGAAAAAAGTGAGCGCCAAGAAATAGCGGCCGGACGACGGCCGCAAGTAGGGCAGGGGACTTCGCCTCCGCTGGGCGGAGTCCCCTATGGGCCCCTGCGTTTGTTCGCCGCCATGGTCCAGTCGGGTCCCGAGCCGGAGCCGACTTTGAGGCATGATGCCGTCGTGGCGCCGACCAGCTCTCCAGCGGATGAAGGCGCCGGGAGGTGAGCGAGGTCCCGCGCCAGGCCCGGCTTTGGCTTGCGAAGTGGCGCTGGTATGAGCGAAGCTCACTGCCCTGGAACCGAGCGCGCCTGCACTGGGAGCTGATGCGCCGCGAGGCGTTCGCGCGCTGGCCGGTACACGGGAACGTGCTCGAAGCATTGCGTGAAGGACGGCTGGAGATAGGGGCGGGAGCGCTGCTCGAGCCCGGCGTGTGGATCACAGCTCCGGGGAATGCGCGGGTACGGATCGGCGAGGGGACATTTCTGAATCTCGGGGTGATGATCGCCGCAGAGGAGCTCGTGGAGATCGGCGATCACTGCATGCTCGCGAACGGCTGTTTTGTGTCAGACGCCTCCCATCGCTACGACGACCCCGAGCAGCCGGTGCCGTGGCAGGGATTTGAGACGAAGGGCCCGACGCGGATCGGGGATAACTGCTGGCTGGGCGCGAACGTGGTGGTGACCAGCGGCGTGAGCATCGGCGAGCGCTGCGTGATCGGTGCGAATAGCGTCGTCACACGCGACATCGAGCCGTTCTCGGTCGCCGCCGCGTTCCCCGCGAAGGTCCTCAGAGAGGTCGGCTACGAGTCTTAGCTCAGCCGCGCGTGCAACTCTGCCAGCTCGGCGGGGTCGATCGAGTAGGTGTGCTCGGGGCCGGGATAGCGCCGAGAGCGCACGTCCTCCACGTAGGCCGCCACGCCCGCGTTCATCTCGTCCTGGAGGTTTGCGTAGCGCTTGACGAACCGCGCTCCAAGGCCGTCGCGGATGCCGAGCAGATCGTGGAACACGAGCACCTGCCCATCCGTGGCGGGACCGGCACCGATGCCAATCACGGGGATCTCGATCTTGGGCATCAACTCCTCAGTGACGGCGGCGGGGATCGCCTCGAACACGAGCGCGAAGCACCCGGCGTCCTGCAGGGCGAGCGCCTCAGCGGCGATCTGAGCGGCTGCGGCCGCCGTGCGCCCCTGGGCCTTCCAGCCACCGAGAGCGGTGGCGGTCTGGGGAGTGAGGCCGACGTGGCCCATTACGGGGATGCCCGCACCCACGATCGCGCGCGCGCGGCTGACCGAAGAGGATCCGCCGCCCTCGAGCTTGACCGCCTCGCAGCCGGCCTCCTTGACCATCCGCAGGGCATTGGTGATCGCCTGCTCGTCTGAGACCTCATAGGAGCCGAACGGCATGTCGCCGATCAAGAGCGGGGTCCGCAGCCCGCGACGGGCGGCGCGAGCGAGCACGAGCATGTCGGAGAGCTCGACGGGGGTTGTCGAGTTGTATCCGAGAACGGTCGTGGCGGCCGAGTCGCCGACGAGCACCAGGTCGACGCCCGCCGCCTCGGCGGAGCGAGCGGACGGGTAGTCATAGGCGGTGACCATCACGATCGGTTCGCCAAGCCGCTTCTTTTCCTCGAGCAGTGGCAGCGTCATCGGCAGACGGCCGGGGTCGGACGGGGCTTGGACGGATGTGTGGCTGGACATGTGGTTCCTCTCTGATGTGGTTGACGCCCTACGCGAGTAGGGTCGCCACCTCGTCGTCGATCGTGATGATGCGATTCCTCGGCGCCTGCACGTGGACGACACGAGGCTCGTAGTGGGACAGCTCGGCCTGGTCGTACTGGCCGTAGGAGATGACGATGATCGTGTCTCCGCGATGCACGAGGCGGGCGGCGGCGCCGTTGATGCACATGGCGCCCGAGCCGCGCTCCCCGGGGATCGTGTACGTCTCAAAGCGCGCACCGTTGTTGATGTCGACGACGTGAACCTGCTCGTACTCGAGGATGTCGGCGGCCTCCAGCAGGTCCGGATCGATCGTGATCGAACCCACGTAGTGCAGGTCGCAATCGGTGACGGTTGCCCGGTGAATCTTGGACTTGAGCATCACGCGCTGCATGTGGTGAACGCCTTTCCTGGGGGCTGTGGACTGAGGGTTGCTGCGGGACTTGGGGGCAGAGTCGCGTTGTCGATCAGACGAATCTCGCCGACGCGTGCGGCCAGCACGAGCAGCGCTGGACGATCGAGGTGGTCGAGTGCATGGAACGTGTTGGGATCGACGACCGCCACGTATTCGGGCTCCACGCCGAACGGGTGCATCGCTTCGCGGGCGCCGTCAAGCAACGCCTCGGCGTGACACTCGCCCGCGGCGAGGAGCGCGCGGGCGGCATCCAGGGCGGCGGGCAGCGCCAGCGCGCGCTGGCGCTCATCCGGGTCTAGCAGCGCATTGCGACTGGACATCGCCAGGCCATCGGGCTCGCGTACTGTCGGGCAGGCTTCGATCCGCACCGGCAGGTTGAGGTCGCTCACGAGCCGGCGAATGACGAGGAGCTGCTGGGCGTCCTTCTGGCCGAAGTAGGCAACATCGGGCTGGGTCATGCCGAGCAGCTTCGTCACTACCGTGCTAACGCCGCGGAAGTGCTCGGCGCCGCGCGCGGCGCCCTCCAGGCGCTCAGTCACGCCAAGCACCTCGACGAAGGTCGCGAAACCAGCGGGGTAGATCTCCTCGGCTGAGGGCGCGAACAGCACGTCGGCGCCCGACCGCGAGGCGAGCTCGGCGTCGCGATGCTCGTCGCGCGGATAGCGCTCCAGATCGGAGCGCTCGTTGAATTGGGCCGGGTTGACGAACAGCGAGACGACGACCAGGTCGCACTGCTCGCGCGCGGAGGTGATGAGCGAGAGGTGACCCTCGTGCAGCGCGCCCATTGTGAGCACGAGGCCGATCGTGAGCCCCTCACGCCGCGGGGGCGCGAGCGTGGCGCGCAACTCATCGGCTGTGCGCACGGTTCTCATGCGCAGAACGGAGTGTGGTGGCGGTAGCTCATCGGTTTCGGTCCAGTTCCCTACGGATACCGGCGCGACTTCAGAGTCAGACAGATACTGCATCAGGTTCCCTTTGAGCAAGCTCGATAGTGGCCTGACCTCTCAATGATATCGCTGTGGACGGCGTCTGGGAAGAGCAGGTGGGCAACTGTGCTCAAGCTCACACGAGCGCGGGCTGGCCGTCACCAGGCGTCGAACGTACGGGCGCTTCTTGACCGGGCGTTGCCGCCACTGAGAAGTGTTCTCGTCAAACAGCATCGCGATCCAGCGCCGTGAGCCGGCGGGGTCGATGACGTCGTCGATCTCGCCGTAGGCGGCCATGTTCAGTCCCCGGCCGTGCTCGTAGGCCGCGGCCACCGTCGCCTGAAACACGCGCTCGCGCTCGGCGGGGTCCTCGATCGCCTCCAGCTCGCGCCGCATGCCCAGCCGCACCGCGCCCTCCAGGCCCATGCCCCCGAACTCCGACGTTGGCCAGCCAACCGTGAACAGCGGCGCCTTGAAGCCGCCACCGGCCATCGCTTGCGCGCCGAGCCCGTAGCCCTTGCGCAGCACGATCGTGCCGCAGGGCACTGTGAGGTTTGCTCCCGCAAGGAACATGCGCGCGAAGTGGCGGACGGTCGCGGTTCGCTCGGCCGCTGGGCCGACCATGAAGCCTGGGGTGTCACAGAGGAACAGGATGGGCAGCTCGAACGCATCACAGAGCGCCATGAAGCGCGCCGCCTTGTCGGCGCCATCGGCGTCGATCGCCCCGCCCAGGTGGGGCGGGTGATTAGCCACCACTCCCAGCGCCCGGCCGTCCACCCGGGCCAGTGAGGTCACGATGCCCGCCCCAAACCCGCGACGCAGCTCGAGCACCGAGTCCTCGTCAAAGAGCCCATCGAGCACGAGGCGCACGTCGTAGATCTGTCTGCGCCGCTCGGGGATGATGTCCCGCAGCCGCTGCTGGTCGGGCACTCGGACGTCGTCCACCGGGTCTCCGAAATAGGAGAGATAGCGCTTGGCCACGGCGACTGCGGCGCGATCGTCGGAGACGCGCAGGTCGACCACGCCGTTTGCGTGCTGTACACCGATTGGGCCGACCTCGGCAGGCTCGTAGGAGCCCAGCCCTCCGCCCTCGATCATCGCCGGGCCGCCCATGCCGATGCTGGAGTCCTCGGTAGCGATCACAACATCACAGCACCCGAGTAGCGCGGCGTTGCCCGCAAAGCAGTTTCCGGAGGCGATTCCCACGAGCGGGACGAGCCCGCTCAGGCGAGCGAAGAGATTGAAGGCGCGGCAGTCCAGGCCCGCCACGATCGGCGCATCGACATCCCCCGGGCGTCCGCCGCCTCCCTCGGCAAACAGAATTACCGGCAACTTACGCCGTGCGGCGATCTCAAACAGGCGATCCTTCTTCGCGTGGTTGCGCATGCCTTGGGTGCCGGCGAGAACCATGTAGTCGTAGGACAGTGCTACTTATTATAGGGGGCTACTCGGACGGAACAGTGTTGCGGGGGCTTTTGGGGCGAGCAGCTGTTCGTCGCAGGTCGCGTCGCGGCGATTTCATCACCGAGACGCAGGCTCGTATCGACGTGGTGGCGGTCGAGGAAGGCGAGGGGGAGGGTTCGTCCTGGACATCGCCGCTTGATCGTTCGCGCAGCCTGAGCGTCCCCCCACCGCTCAGGCTTGCGCGCGTAGGGCCACCCAGACCGCGACCTTGCGCCGCGCACCGACGTGTGCCGGGCTGGCGCGTGCAAGGCACGCGGGCGACTCCGGGCCCGCAGTGCGCGCGGAAGGGAGTCCCACCCACCACCCCGACTACCCCCGGGGCACGGACGCCTGCTCGACGGGCCGCCGAGTGGCCTAATCTGGCGTCTATGGCTTTGGGTCTATCTATCGCTCTGGCGGTCGTAATCGTCGTTGCGATCGCGGTCCCGTCGTGGCGGCTGGGAAAGCGGCTGGGAACTCCGCCAGGACAGCGGAACGCGACTCCTGATGAGCAAGCCGAGCGGAAGCGGCAGCGAGCCAGGCGGCGGAAAGCGGAGCTTGCCGCGCTGACGACCCGAGAGCGGGTCCTGTTTTACGCGTACTACGCGTTCTCGATTCCGGCGATGCCGGTCGGCCTTCTGCTGACCATCTATGGGCACGGCTCGACGCGCACCGTCGGACTTGTGTTGCTCGTCGTCTCCGTCCTGCTGATGGCGGTTCCCGTCGGGCCAATCCTTGGCGGAAGGGTCAGACGGCGCGAACGCGCCACCTCGGCCCGCCACCCCGGCTCCTGCGCTACGTAGACCGGCGCAAACATCGACGGCACCGGACCTCAAAGAGGGAGTCGTTGGGTAGCGGTTTTGCGCAACGTCAAGAAAGTGGGGAAGAAGACCAAACCCTCGGGCGCGGGTCGAGGCTCTGCGGGAGGCTCTGGCCGAGCACGCTCAAGACTCGATACGTCCCGGTCCGGTTCAACCGCGGAGATGAAGGTAGTCCTCCTCACTGACGCGACGGAGTGCTCGCAAGAGGCGGAGCTCGACTAGTGCGGCCGGGGCGACTCGCGCGTGCTCCGTCGCCTCGTCAAGTAGCCCCATGAACGAGCAGTAGGCGTGGTCGCGCAGCGGACGTGACGCCTGGCCCCGAGCGTCCTTCGGCCGCCGCAGCTGATCATCGTTCCAGAGAACGTCAACCAGAACGCGATCGTCAGCGCCGCCATGAGCGCAGAAGAAATAGAGGTTCTGTGCCGAGAACGAGAACGACCGCGGATAAGGCACCGGCTCGTGCCCGCTGAGCAAGTACGCGCCGATCAGTCGGCGCTCGTAGTCCATGATGCTGCGCAGGAGCTTGGGGCTGATGCGGTCGCCGCCGGTAAGGGTCGACGATGTCGCGGCGCGCTTCGCCGCGCATGCGAGGATCGCACCGGCGAATACCGCGTTCTTGGCGATCGAGTTCGGCACCTCGCTCCGAAGCGCGCGGAGAACCTCTGACTCGCCACCGGCGAGTTGGTTGAGCTGGAACACCGCCGCGTAAGCTGAGCGCAGCGCTGTCGGACGCGCATCGTTCGCGATGTACAGCCATCTGGCTTCGCGAATCGCAGGCGCGACGCGAAGGTCCGCTCGCCGATCGAGGCCCGCTGCTTGCTCAGCGCTGCGGAACACGGGCGCCGAAGCCTCGTGTGCAGCACGCACTACCCTAAGATCAACCCCGAAGTCGTACGCGACATCCTCGAGCATGTCGAGTTCGTCGATCACGCCAAGCGGGTTGAGCTGCCCGTCTGCGATCGCCTGCAACACTCGAGTCGCCTCGCTGCGCGAACGCTCCGGGTCCCCTTCGTAACCCCCTCTGGACCCGTCGTAGATGTTGCCGAAGTCGCTAGGCACCACATCCTCCTTTGCTGAATGCCGTGATCGCGTCAGCATACCACAAATTAGTCCATGATTAGCACTATTTTTAGGCTAGATTGAGTCCTTAGAAAATACCTGCTAATGTCCTATTTCCGATGTTTCCGACCTCACAAATCCGCGCAAGTTCCGAGATAGGTGTTGCGTTCTCAGCCCCGTATGCGCTACCGTGCCGCCCCGTAACGCACAGTAATAATTGCGTCCGGGCCTACAGGTAGCGTTCGTTTCCTGGGTATTCGTCATATGGACGAAGGACAGTTCCTCAATAAAAAGCAGGCGCCTTCGAGGCCGCCGCGTAGGAAGGACCGATATGCCGAGATCAGCTAGCCCTCGGACGAGCCGACGCTCGCTCAGCGCCGCGCAGCTCAAGAACATGCTCGACCCCACCAGCAGCACGAGCGACCGTGTCCGCGCGCTGATTGCGCTTGTCGGCGCAGCCGAGCTCGCACTTGCGACTTCCTCCGATCACGGCGGGGACACCAAGGAGTCCACGATCCGCAACTGGGCGAGTGGACAAGCTGAGCCACGGCGGAGTGTCGCGATCGTGATCGACGACCTGCGGACCGCCGCCAAGCTCTTGCTTGATGCAGACAAGACGCCGGCCGAGACACGGCAATGGTTGCTTAGCCGCAATACGGCCCTCATCCTTCATGGCGCTCAGGACGATCCGCGGCGACCCATCGACCTGATCACAGACCAGCCGACCCGTGTCTTCCGCGAAGCGCTGGCGTACGCCGGGGACGAGTTCCTAGCGGACTTGCTGGGCGCTAGCAATCAACCAAGCGCCGAACTGAGCGAAATGCCCTAGCCCCGAGTCAGTATCCATTGAGTTCATTTGGCTTTCCAAAGCCAAAATCCGGCTATCAGTGGAAGAGGGCCGTACGTTGCGCAAACCCCGTGGTCGGGGCACACAGAGGAGCTCCAAGTGCAGGCTTGCCGACGTTGACAGCCTGCCAGGCGGCACCCCAGCGCAAGTGTAAGAAGTGAGCTGGCACTCATCGTTTGGGAAGCGCCATCTTTCGTCTACTCATCGATTGCCTCATCCCCAAACATGGACTCGCCATAGATCGACTCTTCAGGGGGGCCGGGGCCGATCTCGTCTAGGAAGAGCTCGTAGTGGCCAGGGCGGATTGAGGTGCCAAGCGCAGCCTGCTGAAGCCGTAGCCGTGCCGCGACTGGTTCGTTGATAAGCCCGGCCTTGATCGCGTCCTCTACCGATGTCGCCGTGTAGGCAGGGAAGACCCTGCCACCCTTGCCGATACCCGGCGGTCTTGCCGACCATTTGTGAAGCCTAATTCCCACCGTCCCAAGATGCTCGTCCCGCGGTTCAGCGATGACTCGATAAAGGACGCCATGTACGTTCAAGTCGCGCGATTCCACTATGCCGGGCTGGCTAAGCCGGACGTTCTGCCGCTCGGCGCGGTCGGGCGGCAGGATACGAGGTGCATCGTCGCCGACCTTCCACTCGAGCGTGACACCCTCACTTTGCACAGCGTGTGTCAGATCGTTGTAGCGTTGCGCTGCGGCCGCGCCGAGCTGTAGTGCACCAGTAAACAGCTCATCGCCTTCGAGTTCAACAAGATCGGCGATACGCTGGGCCTGGATACGGGTGAGCTCGATGGGGAGTTGACCCTGAGCAGCATCGGGGTGAGGGTCGCCAAAGTAGAGCACCATAGAGTTGCCCGGCGCTGCGCCGTAGAGCATGGGCGGGAACCCGCCGCCAAGATCAAGCAAGAGGTTGCTTATCTTCTCCGCCAACTTGGTTACGAGAATCGCCGGAGCGTAGTCCTTGACGACTTCGCCACCCCTGATCGTGACAGCCAGAGGCGCTCCGCCACCCACCATATACCGCTTGGTCTCGTGCGCTCCGGGATCGCGCGGTGGAATCCGTGTCCCTTTCGACCCTTGAGCGGCTTTCTGTTCGTCGGACTCTTCAGCCGATGAGTGCCGCGTCTTGTCAGCGTCCGGCTTCGGCTTATCGGCGGTCATTAGATGCGCAGTGCGATGGCGACTAGAAGCTCGACACCAGTAACAATCAGCGACCAACGTGCGGCATTGGCAACACTGTCGTAGTTGCCAGCCCTCACCTTGTTGCTGTTGGCCCGACGTCGTGCTACGTCGCTCAGCTCGCCAACAAGCCGCGTCGCGACATACCCGGGACTATCGGCCTCGTTGCACCAGTTGACCACGGCCTCCGGTCGCAGGTCATCCTCCGGACGTAGCTCTTCAGCATCGTTGAGTCGATGCATCACGACGACCAACACCAGGCCCGCCACGACGGCTAGGCCGCCGATAATCGCTCGCTGCGCAGTGTGCAGATTGCCCTGAGCAAAGCTACCGAAGGCCACCGTTTGTACAACCGCAAAGAACACCGATGCGAGGGCGAACGCCTGGCGCTGCTTGGAATCAAGACGCTCTGAGATTCGGAACTCCTCGTCCATCCGGGCGCGGAGCACAGCTATGGCCTGCTCAAGATCATTCGCCGAGCCGCCACCGTCGCCTGCCTGCTCGGCGCCTGGGCTACGAACCGGCACAATCTGTCCCTCACTCTGTCCAAGGACACCGTGGCGAGGACCCTCCTGACGCGCAGCAGCCATCATGTCGAGTCTACTGTCGCTTCCAGACCACACGGAGTCTGGGTGCGAGGTCTTCGAGTTCACCGGCCAGAAGATAAGCCCAAAGAAGCATGCGAACACATGTTCGCATGCTTCTCGGACGTTCTTTCACTCGACCATATGAGCGGGCAAAGGAGTGGTCCTGTTGACCGATCACCGCTGGGAATGCTTGCACGAGACCTGGACACCTCGATACGACCGAGTCGCCCGCAAAGATGGTTCCTCATGCGCGTCCAGCCCCCCAGCTGCCTCCCAGCCACCCCTGACGAGGAGGCCACATGACCGTGCGCCTTGAGTGGGACGGCAAGCCGGAGCATGTCGAGCGGCTCCACCTCCCCTTCCAGACGGTCGAGACCATCAACGAGTCCCGGGCGACTCGCGAGCGAGATACAGGAGCGCTGTTCGGCACCGACAGCTCGACGGCGAGCGGACGGAACCTGTTGATCTGGGGGGACAACAAGCTCGTAATGAGCAGCCTGCTCACTGACTACGCCGGCAAGGTCAAGCTCATCTATATCGACCCGCCCTTCGACACCGGCACCGACTTCTCTTATCGCGTCACGATCGGCGACACAGCCGTCACGAAGCTTCCGTCGATACTTGAGGAGCACGCTTACCGCGATACGTGGGGGCTAGGCAAGAACTCATACCTGACGATGCTCTATGAGCGACTCACGGTAATGCACGAGCTGCTCGCCGATGACGGAATGTTGTTCGTGCATCTTGGAGTAGGCGTGACGCATGCGATACGTCTCGTGCTCGACGAGATCTTTGGGCCCGAGCGCTTCCGGAACGAGATCGTCTGGAAGCGGACATTCGCTCACAGCGATGCTGCCACGCTTGGTTCGGTGCACGAGACTCTGCTGCTGTACAGCAAGGGTGACACCTGGACGTGGAATACCCAATACACCGAGCACGAGGAGTGGTATGTCAAGCAGTACTACCGCTATGAAGACGAAGACGGCCGTAAATTCATGTCTGACAACTACACGGGAGCAGGTCCTGGGCCACCACGCCAGTTCGGAGACCGTGGGGAGATTGCTCCACCGCCTGGTCGGCACTGGATGCATGACCAGGCGGGGGTCGATAAGGCCCTAGCTGAAAATCGGATCTTCTGGACCAAGAATGGCGTCCCGCGGCTTAAGAAGTATCGGGACGAGTCACCGGGGCAGCCTCTCAACGACGTTTGGACGGATATTCTTCCCGTCGTCTCATGGTCGAAAGAGCGAGTAGGCTACGACACCCAAAAGCCAGAAGCCTTGATCGAGCGCGTAGTCAAGCTCGCTAGTAATCCGGGTGATGTCGTTGCCGACTTCTTTGTTGGGTCGGGTACGACCGCTGTGGTGGCGGAGAAGCTAGGTCGTCGATGGATAGCGGCAGACCTCGGTCGCTTCGCTGTTCACACGACCCGCAAGCGCCTCTTGAATATTCCCGACTGCCGCCCGTTCGACATCAAGAATCTCGGCGCGTACGAGCGTCAGCGGTGGCAGATCGAGTCGGGCAACGGCGCGCTGCGCGCGTACCTCGACACGATCCTGGCCTTCTATCAACGCCGAGCCCGTCGAGGGTTTCATCCACCTCCACGGCCGCAAGGCCGACCGGATGGTCCATGTCGGTGCGACCGATGCGCCGGTGACGATCGACGAGACCGAAGACGTCATGGACGAGATGGCCGACAACGGGATCGAGGCATGCGACCTGCTCGGCTGGGAGTGGGAGATGGGTCTTCACGACACGATCACCGAGCGTGCTCGACGCCGCGGCCTCGATCGTACGGCCGCGGCAGATTCCGCGGGAGGTCATGGAGCGCCAGGTCGACGGAGGCCGATGCAGTGCGGTTCTTCGAGCTCGCCTTCGTCGACCTCGACGTGCGTCGCCAAGGCCGCGAGGCGTGCGTCGTGCTCAAGGACTTCGCGATCCCCAGCGAGGACCTGATTCCACAGAAGGTCCGTGAGAGCATCACGTCGTGGTCCGATCTCATCGACTACTGGTCGGTCGACTTCGACTTCAGCGACGAGGTGTTTCACAACCAGTGGCAGGCCTACCGCACGCGCGAAGACCCGACGCTCGCGACGCAGAGCGACTGGCACGAGTATCCGAACCGCGGGCACGCTACGCGATCGTCGTGAAGATCATCGACATCTTCGGCAACGACACGACGAAGCTGGCTGAGGTTCGTATCAAGTGAGCGCCGGAGGAGCCTGACCGCTCCGTCCGGCGATCCCGTACGCCGTCCCCGAGCGGCGCAAGCCCAGCGAAGGAACCTACGCGGTCAACGGAGTTCGGGCGCGTGTCGACGCTTGGCGTGCACAGGGGTATCCCGGCGCCTCGGCCACATCGCGGCGACTGCTCGGGTTCTGGTTCGCTGACGAGCATCGCTCCGATGACGGCGACGCCGTTCCGCTTCTACTTCTGCCAGCGCGAGGCGGTCGAGACGTTCATCTACCTGACCGAGATCGAGCCCGTTCGCGGGTTGAAGGACCTGCTCGAGTTCGCCGAGCACGGGATGCGATCCAGCCCGGAGAAACGAAGCGCCAGCGACTTGGCCATGAAGATGGCGACCGGCTCGGGCAAGACGATGGCGATGAGCCTGTGCGTCGTCTGGTCCTACTTCCACGCGCTCTATGAGCCCGAGCTCGCCGATGACGACCTCGTTCCTCGTGATCGCACCGAACCTGATCGTGTTCGAGCGGCTGAAGACCGACTTCGGCGACGCGGCGACCTTCCGTCGCGACCCGCTGGTCCCGCCCGAGTGGTCGCACGACTTCGATCTCGCGGTGCTCCTGCAAGACGATCCCGCGCCCGTCACCGCTCGCGGCGTCCTGTACCTCACCAATGTCCAGCGGCTGTACGAGCCGTCGACAGGCCGCGGCAAGAACAAAACGGCTCCCAATCCGGTCGAGGCGATGGTCGGTCCGCGCGTCAACCGCGATGTCGACGCATCATCCGCCGAGCGGCTCTTCGAGCGGATCGCGGAACGCCAGCGCGTGATGGTCCTCAACGACGAGGCACACCACGTCCACGACGAGAAGCTCAAGTGGAACCAGACGATCGAGCGGCTGCACGACGAGCTGCGAAACGCACACGCCGATGATCCCGACGCCGGGGTGGTTTCGCAGCTCGACTTCTCGGCCACGCCGAAGTACGAAAAGGGCGAGCTCTTCCGCACGTAGTGGTCGACTATCCGCTCGCTCAGGCCGTCGCCGACGGGATCGTCAAGACGCCGATCATCGGCGAGGTCACCGGCGCAGAGGTCGAGCTGGGCGACACGCTCCTTCCAGCGCAACCGGCAATGGCTCGACGTCGCCGTCGGACGCTGGCGCGAGTTCCACGAGACGCTCTCGCCCGTCGGGCAAGCGCCCCGTGCTGTTCGTGATGTGCGAGAACACGCTCGCCGCCGACGAGGCAGGCGACTATCTGCGCCAGCTTCCGTGACTTCGCCGGCGACCGGCTGCTCGTCATCCACACCAACCAGCTCGGGTGAGATCACGAAGGACGACCTCGAGATCGCCCGGCGACGCTGCACGCGACGTCGATCGGACCCGACAGCCCCATCCGCTGCATCGTCAGCGTCCTGATGCTCCGTGAGGGCTGGGACGTGCGCAACGTCTGCGTCATCGTCACGCTCAGAGCGCTCAGCGCCGCAAACAAGATTCTCCCCGAGCAGGCCCTCGGGCGCGGCCTGCGCCGGATGACGCCACCCGGCTCGGGGTTCGACGAGCGCGTCGTCGTGATCGAGCACGAAGCCTTCCGCAACCTCTGGAACGCCGAGCTCGACGGTGGTCTCGATCGTTCGAGCGCGAAGACGCCGACAAGATCGAGGCCGGTGCCGTCACGATCTTCGCCGACGAGGCCAAGCGCAGATTTGACATCGTGATCCCGCAGCTCACGCGTGCACTCGCTCGCTCCGACAGCGCTCTGGCCCAGCTCCACCCCGCCGACGTGCCAGACCCCAAGACACACCTCGCGGTCCCGGATATCGAGCCCGACGAGTACGTCCAGTACCGCGGGCTACACCTGATCGACAAGGACGTCATCGAGGAGTACGAGTTCCACGTCCCCTACGCCGAAGACCCATCGGGCGTCATTACCTACTACACGCGCAGCGTCGCCAAGGCCAGCGGCGTCGATCGGCTCTCGGGTGCGTTCGCCACGCTCGCGCCGATGGTCCGCGACTATCTCAAGGAGCGCGTATTCGAGCACCCCGTCGACCTCGACGACAAGGTCGTCCTGCGTCGGCTGGCGGAGAACGACGCCCAGGCAGCTTGTCGTCGACGCCTTCGGCGACGGCGATCCGTGAGCTCGCGATCGTCGAGCGCGAACCCACGATCACCGAGAGCGCCTTCCGGGTCTCGCAGACACCACCGTTCCCGTGGTCGCGGAAGACGGTCCAGGGCAAGCGAACACGTCTTCAACCTCACGCCGGTCGACAACACCCTTGAGGCGCGGCTTCGCCGAGTTCCTCGATCGCGCGACCGACGTGGCCGCGTGGGCGAAGCTCACGATGAACAGCCGCTTCGCGCTCGAGTACATCTCTAAGGCAGGCGCCCTGCGCTACTACTACCCCGACTTCGTCGTGCGGCTGACCGACGAGCAGCTGCCTGATCGTCGAGACGAAGGGCCAAGAGGACCTCGACGTCGCCCTCAAGGACCGCCGCGCCCGCCGCTGGTGCGAGGACGCCACGCGCCTCGCGGGCCGCGAATGGGCCTACGAGAAGGTCAACCAGCATGTGTTCGATGCCTACACTGGAGGGGATCTCGATGGGCTACGACGCTTCATCGCCGCGAGCACGGAGCGCAAGCCATAGCGACTAAACATGCGTGTCGTCCCAAGCAAGTGGCAAGATAGATCACATGGAGCAGATCAACCCATGACCACCAGCCACCGAGCACCCAGACCGACCTGTTCGCGTGGGCTCGCGAGCTCGAGCGGGAGAACAAGCGCATCGCCGAGATCAACGCCGAGCGGGTGCGCAACCGCGGGTATCTTGTGTTCGCGACCGACCCCTCCAAGGGCGTCGACTCGGCCGAATACCAGCAGGTCTATGCGACCGAGGCGCGCACGCCCAACCAGGCGATCGCGAAGGTCCGGCCGCTGGCCGATGGTCGTCGGCTTCAGGCGTTCCTGACCACCGGCAAGTACCGGGACGAGCTGGCAGACGCCCGCTGGGTCGCATAGTCAGCTACGCGATTCGTCGGCAGTACCAGAGCGGTTGAGGCAAGCGCTCTGATCAAGTCAGAGCCCGCTGTGACTGACGTCACCGGCAGGAACTCAGGTCAGGTTCTTGTTGATCCGCTCGAACAGGCTCACGGCGCGGTCTAGGGTTTTCTCGGAGATTTTGTCGAGGAGGCTCGCCTGCTCCCGA
This sequence comes from uncultured Solirubrobacterales bacterium, assembly GCA_963817605.1. Classification (GTDB taxonomy): domain Bacteria; phylum Actinomycetota; class Thermoleophilia; order Solirubrobacterales; family Solirubrobacteraceae; genus Palsa-744. The sequence goes on from CAWFOV010000004.1 coordinate 196,772, forward strand.
AGGAGATGGGTTGCCGGCCGCAGATGGGAGAAGTGTCCGAGGTTGTTCTGATCGAAGTGAGCCTGGATGCGCTTTGTGATCCGGGGATCCCCGGTGCCCAGCTCGCTCACCGTTAGTTTCTTCGGCAGGCGCTGCGCAAAGGCCACGTTGACGAGATGCAAGTAGAACCCCGGTTCAAACAGATCCTCGACATCCGCGGCCGTGGTGCCGGTGAACTCCGTGATCTGGACCAGATCGTGCTTACCGAGATGCCCGGTCTCCTGCATGTTCTTGATCCGCTGCTGATCACCGCTACCGCTGGCATCGATGAGCACACTCGTATTGAGCTTCTGCCCGCCGAGTAGCGAGAGGAATGAGGCGATCTTGTCGATCCCACCGACGGGCACGATCACCCACCGCGGATCGAGAAAGGCCTTCCCCGCAGCCTCGCATGCCGCGGACAGAACCTGGAGGTAGATCAGATCGGATGCTCCCTCGACCAGAAGGTTGTCGGGCGCCACGAACAGCGCCTGGGCGAGGTCGTAGCCCAAGGCCGCCTGGAGTGGGAACAGTGTCTCCTTGTCGGCGCGGAAGACCTCGTCGGAGATCACCGTGCCGACGTCATCACGATCCACGACTGTTCGCACCTGGTCGAGCTTTCGCGCGTCAATCATGAACGGCGAGTGGGTCGTGTAGAGCACCTGATGGTCCGGGGCGAGCCGGTCGGCGATGAAGCGCAGGAAGTCCCCCTGGGCCGTGGCGTGCAGGCTGAGACCCGGCTCGTCGAGCAGGAGTATGAGGTCGTCCTGTCGCTCCTGCTCGAGCTGCGAGAAGTAGGCGAGGAACGAGAAGAACCACACGAATCCTCGCGAGCGCTGGTCGAACGGGACCGTCACGCGGTGGCGGTCGTTGCGGATGCGGATCTGGAGATTTGTGCCCTGGTCGAAAGGGGATCCCGCGGCAGCGTCGGGCCCCGAGAGGTCGAAGATGACGGCGAGTTGCTTGTTCTGGGTCCAGAACTCGAACAGCTCGTCGGAGATCGTGTTGCCCGCCGCCTCGAGCGAGGCGATCAGACGCTCGCGATTGTCCTGGCTCTCGAATTCCTCCAGCGTCGCGCCGACGAGGCCAAGCAGTGCGAGGAATGTCCTGTCGGCCTCATCGAGCTCATTCGCGTCTCGGCGGGCTTTCAGCGCTGACACGGCGATGCGCCCGTCCATGATCGAGTAGTCATCGAAGTAGAAGAACCGCGGCATGCGAAGCGACAGGTGTCGGTCGATCATTGCGCTACTCACCTTGCCGTCTCGCCAAGAGGCCATCTCGGCGGTGATCGTCGCGGCCTGCGGGGGATCCCCGCCGAGGCTCTCAGCCGCTGCGCGCAGGTCGTCGAGGCTCGTGTTCTTTTCGAGCTCAGCAGCCGTCTCCGCGGGAAGCTCTGCCTTCCCAACCAGATGCTTCACGATGGCCTCTTCGTCAAAGGGAATTGTGAACCACGAGTGGTTTGCGTACGTCTTCCTTACCGCGATCTCGTGGCTCCGTAGCGCTCCCTTTCCGAAATCCGCCTCGATCGCGGCAACGTCGGCTGCACTCAGCTCGTAGGTCACTTCGACCACCACGGCAGGCCGGGAGTCGTGAGTCTTCTTGTAGGTGTTGAGCGCCTTGCGCGGGTATTCCAGCTCGTAGTCGAAGTCGCTGCTGACGCCCTCAATCGGCTTGATCTTCTCCAGAGCTTGTAGGAAGGCCGTCTTGCCGGCCTCGTTCTTGCCGACGAGGCACGTCACCGGATCGATCCGCACCCACCCGGAGTCCTCGATGCTCTTGTAGTTCGTAACGCGAGCCTTGATCAGCTTCATGGTTCTCCTCGTGCCGACAGGGGCATGACCAACCATACCCGCCCGACGTCTCTGGAACTGGGGTGAGGAATGCGTTGATCCCTCATTACTTGATCGGGGAGCAGACTCGCTTCGATCCGATCGACCTGAATCGGGTGGGTGCGTGAGCATCTCGACGGCGTTGCCAAGTGGGCCGACTCAGAGGAGCCCCTATGACACGATGCTCAAGCGCGGAACGCTGAAAGAGGTCACACATGTCGGCAGGGACCTGCCGAAGACGAGCATTATGGGCTTCCTGGAGGGTTCGGGCGTCGCGGCGTCAAGTCCGTGACGGCGCAGCGAGGCCGATCCCTGTGGGTCACTTGACCCCGCTGACCGTTCGTCCGCAAGCGCGCAGCCCTGTGACGCCAAAAAGGTAAGGCGGCGCTTCGCGCCGCCTTACCTTCAGGACCGACGGTCGCCTTGGCGACCGTCGGTGAAAGGCCAGGGGCTGGTGGTGATCGTGTCGTGGATCCTGTCGCGTGCCGCGTCAGGTTCCACGACAGGTTCGCGTCACGGTTTACATCGCGTTTCTGGCTTTGCGAAGCGGTTTTGCGGCTCTTGTGGTGGTGTCGTGCGGCTGGTGGGGGGCCGTCTGACCGAGCCCCCTCTTCGCTAACGCTCGATGTGTCTCGGTCAGACGGCCCACGAGCGGCTTACCTCTGACCGGCGGACCGGGTGGCAGTAGAGGGCACAGGGCGGGGACGAGCGGCGAAGGGGATCAACGGAAGGCACAAAGAAACTGCAAGGAACGGTGAGCCGGACAAGTCCGCCTCACGAGATGTGGTGTGAGCTGGCTTCGGGGTGGTGTCTGGGGCGCCGGGACACATCGCGGAGGGCGGCGGGAAATCTAGCTGGCGCTAGCTTTCCCTGGTGGCAGGACAACGTTCTTGATAGTCACGTGATAATCATGTAATGTGCCTTGCATGATCTTGTCTTGCTTTAGCTTGGAGGTTGGTTGTGGCTGATCGTTCGCGTGGCGTGTTGGGCCGGGCTTCCCGCGGCCTCGTCGCCGACATCGATAAGCAGCTCGCCGAGCTGGACGGCAAGCTCGCGCCGCATGAGGCGTTGGTGGCTGAGCGTGAGCGTTTGCGAGCAGCACGGGCCGTGTTGACCGGCGAGGGTCCTGCGCCTACGCCGGCGCGGATCTCTCAGAAGGATGTCGCTGCGTATCTGATCGAGAATCCTGGGTCGCGGGCAGGCGCGGTCGCGGAGGCGCTAGGTGTGCCGCTGACCACTGTCTCCGCGCACCTGTACAGAGGGAAGCTCACCCTGTTCGTTAGCCGTGACAAGGGCTGGTATGTCCGCGAGCAGGCTGCAAAGGCTCACGCCGAGAGGACGGGCAAGTGATGCCCGTCCTCTCGTCCCGCCGCCTCTCCTCCGCTCGCCGGTGGCGCGGTGTCACCCGCCGGTCTTCGGCGGCACGTCGTGGCGGGCATGAGGTGCTGCATCGCCGTGACCTGGAGGTGCTGGGCTGGCTCGCCGAGCAGTACGGCGGGAGGGTGGACCAGCTGGAGGTGCTGCTGGGTGCTGGCCCTCGGACGGTGCAGCGGACCCTCGCACGACTACGGGATGCGGGGCTTGTCACGACGCGGAGGGTGCTCGTGGATGAACCCGCGTGGGTGCTCCTGACCGGGGCGGGAATGGCGGCGTGCAACTCCGGGTTCGGTATCTGGCGCCCCCGCCTTGGGTCGCTCGCGCACGTCGCTGCTGTGAACGACGTGCGCCTCCACGTTCAGGGCCGCGCTCCCTCAACGGAATGGATCCCCGAGCGTATGCTGGCCCGTGATCGTCTCGCCGGTGAGCACCTTTGTGACGGGGTGGCGATCACGGACGGTCGTCGTGTCGCTATCGAGGTGGAGCTGACGGTCAAGAGCCGGCGCCGCGTCACGGTGATCCTCGACGAGCTCGCAGGCCGGTATGACGCCGTGCTCTACTTCTGCGCCCCTGGGCCGCATAGGCAGCTGAGCGAGCTGGCAGCGACTGGGCGCTGGCCAACCCTTGGGGTACGCGAGCTGCCCAGCCCAGAGCGGCGGCTGTGAGCACGATCGCCACAGTTCCGCGGGGAGTGTTCGGCCGTCGCCGCCAACCTGGCTCTCCGTCGGCTGCTGTGCCTTGCCCATTGGTGGGTAAGGCTGAGGGGGAGCGGGGGTTTGTCGTGGCGCAGCGTATCTCTGGTGAGCGTGCGCTACCGGTGGCGGGGCGGATGGTTTTGCTCTCCCAGGAGCGGTTGTGTCGTCATCTGCTGGTGTGTGGCGCTACTGGGGCTGGGAAGACCGAGACGCTGCTCAGATTGGCGTGGACTGTCGCGAAGAGCAGTGATGCTCCCGTGTTCTATCTGGACGGGAAGGGCGACCGTGAGAACGCGGAACGCTTCGCAGGTCTCATGGCTGACGCCGGCCGCCACACACGTGTGTTCCCAAATGAGGCGTTTGATGGGTGGAGGGGGGCGGCGCATGAGATCCAGGGCCGGTTGATGGAGATCATCGACTACTCGAGCGAGGGTCCCGCCGCGTGGTACAGGGACGTAGCCAAGACGACCCTACGGTTGGTGTGTGAGCACCCCGACGGGCCGCCACGATCCTCAGCACACGTGCTCTCTCGGATGGATCACGCGCTGCTCACTGTGGCGCATCCGGGCTCCAGTGCCGTCGCGGCGTTGACACCGGCGCAGGTCGGCCAGGTCAGGTTGCGCTACGAGGCGTTCTTCGGGCAGGTCAGGGGTCAGCTCGACGGGTCTTGGGCATGGGAGGACAACCAGGCTGGTTATGTCCTGTTGGACTCCTTGACTCTCTCAGAAGAGGTTGGTGGTCTCGCCCGGTTCTTGTTTGAGGATTTCATGCACTACATAGCCACACGCAAGGCCCGCGATCAGTTCGGTGTACTGATCGTCGACGAGTTCAGCTCGCTGGCTGAGTCTGCCTCGATGGCTGCACGCGTCGAGAAGGCAAGGGGCTTCAACACCGGCCTCGTGCTGGCCCCCCAGGTCGTGGAGGGAATGGGCGGAGAGGAGGAGACCGCGAGGATCCTCGGCAGCGTGGAGACCGTGATCGCGCACCGGGTGAACACCCCTGATGAGATCGTCGCGCTCGCCGGTACCAGGAAGGTCCCGGAGCTCACCACGAGGCTCGCCGATGATGGCCTCACCCGTGAGCGGTCCGTCCGTATGGAACACCAGCTGGCGATCGACCCAAACAAGGTACGCGGTCTCGATCCAGGAATGGCGTATCTGATCAGCCACGGACGCGCCATGAAGATCCAGATCCCCCGAGCACCAGCCCTCCACGCCTCGCTACCTCAGCCGAGTGATCCAGCGGGAAAAGACGTCCCAGGAGGTATCCCGTTTGCCGGTACCTCGTCGAAACGGATGGTGGATCTACCTTTCTAGTGAAAGGGGAGAGCACGGGCCGACAGTCGCCCTGTGAAAGGTATGCTCGGCGTTGTGTCCGATGATCCCGTTGTAGTGGCACTTGCTGATGTCGCGAGCCTCGTGTTTCCTGCGATTTACGCGCCTGACGTTCAGGTTGGGCTTCAGTCTCTGCCCAACCCTGTCGCGCTTGGGAATCCCTTTGAGCAGCGGGATACGGCATACGCCGGTGCAGTGGAGGCGATCAGTCAAGACCCGATCCTTGCATCGTTGATTGGTGATGACACCATGTACGGAACCTTCATCACGCAGGACACCGGCCGCGGGTGGGCTCTTCTCAAAGCGCAACTTCCGGATGTGTTCGTACAGACCGCCGCGAGCTATGTGCGCGCAAAGCAGGAACCAGTAGACACCGTTCAACCACTGCTGGAGGAGCTTGGTCGAGTGGTCGATCGCGTTCGCCGGCTGATATCTGGAGAACCCGACCAGGCCGTCGTTCTCACGGCTCTCCACGGAATCGAGCTCGCTGACAATGAGACACTTGAGACGCCGTGGGGCACACTGCGGGGCGCCTCGTCATTCGAGCGCAGCCAACGGCCATTTGGCAACCATGCGCCCTCCGCAATCCTGGCGACGACAATCCCGCTCCGGTGGAAGATGGGTCAGCACAGCGAGGGTAACAAGCTCAAGATCAGCAACGAGTACACGGCGGTCGCGACCAATGCTCGCCTCTTCGAGCTCGCGGCGCTACTAGCCCTCGGCCGCGATACCCCGACCCGCTGGGTATGGCAATGGACTTTGTCGCCACTGGAGTTCGGTCGCGGATTTAGCGGACCGGCCGCGGACCGGTTGTCCCTGGGTGAACCAGCACCTCCACCACCACTGATGCGACAGCAGACGGCCGAGCTAACTACCTGGGCAAATCGGGTCGTCGCCTGCTACGAGCCATCAATCGACGTAGCAATTCGCCGTACCCTTTCCGCGATCTCCGAGCGTCCAACCAACCCCGAGGATGCGCTCATTGACGCTGTGATTGCCTGGGAGAACCTGTTCGGCACTGGCGGAACATCAGAGATGGTCTTTCGCATCACTACCGCACTCGCGATCTTGCTCGAGCCAGATCCATCCGCGCGAGCTGAGTTACGCTCGGATCTAGGCAAGGTCTACAGCCTGCGTAGCAAAGTGACGCACGGGGGGCAGGTCAAGCCCAAGGATCATCTCAACGAGAGGAAGGACCAAGCGATCGACGTAGCCATCGGAGCCATGCGAGAACTCTTTGAGACGCATCCGTCGCTCCTCAAGGATCACGAACGCGGTATGCGTCTCATTTTGGGTGCAACTTCGGAGACGTCAGCTCCGCGAGCCGTATCCGGATCTCCTCCTGCACGCTGCGGCGAGGAGGACGGCGTAGCGTGCCACCGAGCGGGCGGCTCGATGATCGAGTGAGACTTACTCGCCTCGGACGAGAACCAACCGCCTGGGTCGTCAGGGGTTGCTTCTAGAGCTCGACCTCGGCTTCGAACTCGGTTGTCTTTGGTGGGCCGGGCAAAACGGACTGACTTGCCTGGAAGGCGGGCAGCAGCGTTTCGTCGCGGAACTTCTCCCAGATCGCCTTCGATTCCCAGACCGCGACGACGACCCAGCCGTTCGCGCTCGGCCCGGCGTAGTGATGCGTTTGGCCGGCTGGCGGGCCATCGGGCGGGTGCACCACCGCGGTGGTTGCGTCGTACTGCTCTTTCGTACCGCCCTCGAAGTCGTTGACGATCACGTACCCCATCTCAGCTCCAGTTCGTCGCAGGTTCGCCGGGGCGGATTCCCCCGACTGAGTCACGGTAGCCCATGAGTGAGGTTTGTGCCGCTCAGCGCGAGATCCGGGCGTCCTCACTGCGCTCAGCCTCGCGCTCGCATCGGACGACGTCCGAGCGCACCGGTTGAGGCTCGGCGCGCGCCCACCTAGGTGAGCGAAGCGGAGGGGCTCGTCCGCCGCGCCGCTCACTGTCTTGCACCGTTCACATCGAGGGTCAGTCTGGTGGATACTTGATCTATGGCTCCGCCAGGCCGCCACGAGCGACGAGCACTCCGTAAAGCCACTGGCGTGCGTGCTCGTGCTGGCCGGCTGCGCAAGGACGAGCACGTCACCGACTTCACGGACCCGGTGGTCGCGCGTAGGTGGCGGCGGCGGAGCTTGACGGCGATTTCGATCAGCGCTGCCGTGGGAATCACTTGGTACGCGCTGGCACCGGGTGTTGCCTCTTACCAGCTCGGCTACACGCTCGCACTTCCCGCGTTGATCACGGCTGCCGTCTGGATCGGTAAACGATTGCCGCGGTGGCTGGATTGGGTGATCGCGATTGCGCTGGGCGCGGGTGGCGCAACCACCTATGTGCTTGTGGGTGGCTCGCAGTGGTGGCTTTGGACTCAGGTCGCCTTGCTGCCGTTCGTTCTGCTCGTCGTGATCAGCAGCGTCAAGCCGCCCAAACCCGGACAGTCACCGCCGGAGCCGTGGTACGGCGGTATGCGGGACGGCCCGTGGGGTCCGCCGTAGCCCTTCATGGTCGTTGCTGGGGAGTATGTTCGGGCTGATGATCATCCGTGATGCTGATCCGCAGCGCGACGCGGCTGCGTGTGCCGCGATCTATGGACCGTACGTGTCCGAGTCGGTCATCTCCTTTGAGGCGGTACCGCCGGGCGTGGAAGGGATGGCGGATCGGATCGGTGCGGCGTATGCGTGGGTCGTCGCTGAGCAGGAGGGTGCGACGGTGGGCTATGCCTATGGCTCGCCTCATCGCGAACGTGCTGCCTATCGCTGGGCGGCAGATGTCGCGGTTTACATCGACGCGGACCACCACCGGTCGGGTATCGGCCGCGCGCTGTACGCAGCCCTTTTTGAGCAACTGGGCGCGATCGGCTTGTGGACGCTGTGCGCTGGGATCACCCAGCCGAACGATGCGAGCAATGGCCTTCACCGCGCGATGGGTTTCGTCCCGGTTGGTACCTACCGGCGTATCGGCTGGAAGGCTGGCGCTTGGCACGACGTTCAGTGGTGGCAGCTGGACCTCCACCCCGGCGAGCCAGGACCACCACACGAGCCCAAGACTGTGTCATCGAAATGAAGGGTCGTGCCCCGATGTGTCCCGGCGAAGCGTGTCCTGAAACATGTCCCGAACTCCGCAAATCTGAAGTAACGCCCTCCTGGGCTGCGCTGCTCCGGAGCATGGTGTAGAGCTGTAGTCATTCCGTGTGTGATCTCGGGTTGGTCATTTTTGATTGTGATGGGGTTCTCGTCGATAGCGAGATCATCTCTAACGAGGTGCTCGCCCGTTCGCTTACCGAGCAGGGTCTGCCGACTACGCTTGCGGAGGCACGACGCGATTATCAGGGGCTCTTGCTGGCCGACATCGACTCCCGGGCACAGGCCAAGCTCGGGCGGCCCCTTGAGAAGGACTGGCTCGAGCGTTACGAGCGCGATCGCACTGAGGCGTTTCGCCGAGAGCTCAGGCCTGTGCCTGGCGCCATGGAGGCGGTGAAGGGCATCAGGACGGCCGGTGTGCGGGTCTGCGTCGCGTCCCAGGGGAAGCTTTCAAAGACGCGCCTCTCGTTGAGGCTGACGAAGCTCGATGGTCTGTTCCCTGAGGAGGTCTTGTTCTCCGCTTATTTGGTAGCGCGCGGCAAGCCGCATCCGGATCTCTTCCTGCACGCCGCGGCAAGGATGGCCGTCGAGCCCTCGCGTTGCGCGGTAGTGGAGGACACGCCGTCCGGGGTGACCGCCGCGGTCTCGGCGGGGATGCGCGCCCTTGGCTATGCAGCTGACAGTGATGAGGCGGCGCTGCGCTGCGCGGGAGCCGAGACGGTCTTGGCGCTCGGCGAGCTGCCAGCGACGCTGGGGCTCAGCTAACCCGAGAGGTCTTCGTTCTGTCTTCCGGCGTTGACGTTCTGAGGAGCTGTATGGAGCCGGCGGCGAGCAGCAGAATGGAAGGCCCGACCAGGAATCGAGACAGCGGCGTCATGAACGCGACCCCGGTGACGAGTAGGAAGAGTGCGAGCCAGCGAGGCATGAGTGCGCGGGCACGCAATGGGACCACGGCCATCGCCAATATGAAGATGCCGATGCCCACCCCGGCACCGTTGTAGCCGAGCACGTAGGAGATCTCGAACAGCGCCCGGGCGAGCCCCGGTGTCAGCTGGCCGTCGTGGGCACGCAACGCCCCCACCATGTTGATGGTCTCGGCACCCAGCCCGGCCGCCACCAAGAGGACAGCACCACCGAACGCGGTGGTGGCGAGCACATCATCCGCCTCGTGCTCACGAAGGATCGCGCGAACGCCACTCGCGAAGAGGACGAACAGGGCGGCGGCGAGGAGGCTGAGACTCGCGCCAACGATGATCCTCACCGAGGTGTGCGTGTAGAAGGCCACGACGACTCGCGCCGGCGAACCGGCAGCGGGCTGGTCGAGTGCCCACAGCGCGTTGCCCACGCCAAACAGGACCACCACGGCGAGTCCGGCGAGTCCCGTCACCCGGCGAGTAGAACGGTTGTGGGCCTCTATTGCCATCTCCGGCCCAACCGTACCCCAAACCGTTCCCCAATTGACGCCGCTTCTGCTTCCGTCGCAAAGGAGAAGCCTGCTCAACTGCATGAGGTCAGATGCTATTCGCTTGGGCTGCGGACGGGGATCCTATAGGCGGGCCGAGTTGGTCTATCTGCCGGGGGAATCGCCCTGATGTACGCTGCTCGGCATATGCGCGGAGTCCATTCGTTAGCAGTAACCTTGGCGCTCTCTTCCAGTGTGCTCTTGGCCGGGTGCGGCAGCAGCGGCACGATCACGACCGGCGGCGCTCAATTAGGGGAATACCGCATCCCGTCTGGGTCGATGGAGCCGACGCTCCGCGTTGGCGAAAGAGTCGCGGTAGAAACAGGACAGCCCCGGCTTGACGAGATTGTCGTATTCCACCCGCCGGAAGGCGCTGCGCAGGAGCAATGTGGCGCTGTAACGCAGATTAGCCCCGGCGGTGCTGCGTGCTCGGGGTCGGTGCCGAGCGAGTCGAACATCAAGTTCATCAAGCGGATTGTGGCTGGGCCGGGTGACACGATCAAGGTTGTGGAAGGCCACGTAATCCGTGACGGCCAGCGCGAGGCCGACTCCTACATTCGGCCTTGTTCGGGCGTGTCGGAGTGCAACTTTCCGGTGCCGATCAAGATTCCCAAAGGCAATTGGTTCTTGATGGGCGACAATCGCGGCGAATCCGACGACAGTCGGTTTTGGGGCCCCGTTCCGGCGTCGTGGATCGTAGGCGTCGTCAGGCGATAGAGGATGAAACGCGGACTAGCAATTGCCGGCGTCCTGCTCATCGTGGCGGTCGTGGCGCTGTATTTCCACGGCAACCTTGATCGGCCGCTCTACAACATAGGCTTGAACTACCACGAATGCGCCCGTAACGGCCTTGGCGCGAGCTTCTGCGGCAAAGAACTGGATGAATACCGCGAACGCATCAACAAGGCGAAGCACGAAGGCGAAGAAAAGCAGCACGAACTGGAAGCTGAAGAGGCCAAGAGCAAGGAAGAAGCGCAAGAAACCGAGGCACGTATCAAGGTCGAATCTGAAGAATCGCAACGGAAAGCCGAACGGGAATCCAACGCTCTATTGAGACAGGCCAACGAACAACAAGCCAAAGCGGAACGGCAGCTAGAAGGCAAATAGCGATCGGGTCTACTGGCGAAGGAGGGTGCAGGATGGGTCTATGACCTTGACGTTCAGCCGGTCGTTTATCGCACAAGGCGCTAGCAACGCCATCATCCCGAGTTGCGATCGGAGCCTGTCGAGGAACACGGCGGAACGGCACCCACTTGTCAGTCCGCCGCATCGATATCCCTCCGCGGCTACCGAGGTGCCGGGCGGTGTGTGACGAGGGGTGTTCTGGCGCGTAGTGTTTTCTGAGAAGCGATTGGGCTCCGAGGGTGACTCCGAGGGTGAGGAACACGTGTCCAGAGTGTGGAGCGCAAATCTCGTTGGGTGTCTTGCGGTGCTGGGCTTGGTGGCCGCTGCCTGCGGGAAGAGCGGGGACCCGAAGGTGAGGATGGCGCAGGCGGTGCCTTTGGCGCCGCTCTACAGCCAGGCGGCGGCGGCCGGTGTTGCCGGCAGCTTGCTCGCGGCTGTGCCGTTGCCGCCAGAGACGAACCGGGTCGTCCAACTGCCTCCAGCTGCTGCGAAGCGCCTGGGACGTCCGGGGAATAGCGAACGCTTCGCGAAATCAGTTGATCGCCATTCCTACTGGGTCTCGACGGACCGTCCGCAGGCCATCCTGGCCCTGCTGACGGCGAGAGGGCCTGCACCAAAGCTCGACTACAGTGGCTATGGCGGGGTGAGAGGCAGGACCGAAGAATGGTCGGAGACACTCGAAGCCCCGATCGCCACACCCCTGTCCGGTCCGCGGCAACTGTTCGTTTCGATCGCGCTCGCCGGTGCAGGCCTGTACGCGGTTCGCATCGATGCGGTCGTCGCGTGGCATCAGCGCCGGCCTGCGAGCTCGCTCGTGCCGGCCACCGCGCGGTGGTTGCAGGTGACCGTCGTCGAACCGGCGTTTCATGGTTTCCGGGGGGAACCCTCGCGACGCCGGCGAACACGAAGACTCCTCACGACCGCGTTACCTGCGGTGCAGGCCGTCGCGCACGCGGTCAACGAACTGCCGGTGGCGGAACCCACGGGTGCAGCTCCAAGCTGTCCGGCGATGAGTGTTGCGAATACCTTTGCCAGGCCAAAAGTCACCCTGGCATTCCGAACGAACTCATCGGGGAGTAACCTCGCCGAAGTGATCGCAGACAGCGGCTACGTATGCAGCCGCGCAGGAGAAGCCTCAGCGAAGATCACGACTCCGGAGCAACGGGGTCTCCTGCTCACCGATCACCTGAATAGCGTCACGGTGCCAAAAGGAGCTTCGCTGACCGATCACATCGAAGCGGCCCTCGCTCGCAAGCTGCACCTGCCGGCTTAGATCGAGGCCCGTGACAGCGGCATGAGCGCATCTGCGCCGCGCGGGGAACACGAGCTCGTGGGACACTACGTATGTGGCCAGGCCTGCGAATATTTGTGCGGGACCGTATGGCCCGGTGTATGACTCTGCATCGAGCGCGGGTGGCTTATGCGTCCCCTCGCGCGTCTTATTTGGGGAGCGGATCTGGCGCCCTTGTACTCGACGATGGCTGTTATCGGTATGGCACGTGCTGGGGAGACGATTCTCGATGTCCCTTGCGGGGGTGGTGTCGCGTTCCGTGCGTTGTCTCCCGGGCAGGACGTTCGTTACATCGCTGGCGATATCTCGCAGCAGATGCTCGCGCGCGCCAAACAGCGCGCCGGGGAGCGCGGGCTGGGTCAGGTCGAGTTCGCGCTTGCGGACATGGAGAGCCTGCCTTTTGCTGATGGCATCGCGGATTTGTTCCTCTCCTACAGCGGCCTGCACATGGTCGAGGATCCCGAGTCTGCCGTGCGTGAGATCGGACGTTGCCTGAAGCCGGGCGGGAAGCTCGTCGGTTGCACGTTCGTGCGCGAGGGAGCCCTGCGCCAGCGCGCACTGTTCGGAATCGGTGAGCGCCTCGGCCATCCCGCCCCGCCCCGCGCCGAGAACCTTCACCGCTGGCTGAGCGACGCTGGGATCACAGACACCGTAATCGAACCGGCCCGAGGGTTCGTTCTATTCCGAGGCACCAAGCAGACCACTTGAGCTTTCGCCCGGGGCTTCAGCTCATTGGGCTACAGTTGCCTTGTAGAGCAACTCCAGCGATGGAGGCGTATGGCCTTCCGGGATAGTCCGCCTCGTTTTATGAACCTCAAGAGGGTGGCACTGGCGGGCGCTACCGCGTTCCTGACGGTCAACATTTGGACGGGTGCTCCGGTTCTTGCGCTGTGGGTCGGTTCTCAGGTCGTGGGTCAGCGCGCTCTGAGCATGACAGCGGTGGGTGTCGTCATCGTCGTGCTCACCGTATTGGTCATTGTGATGGCGCTGGCGCTCGCGTGGCTCAACAACACCTACGACGAGCTCACCGGCCGGCCAAGTGCCGAACGCCGGGCACCCTGGTTGCGCAGCATGCGCGCTGAGGCAGAGGGCCACATCAGCCAGAGAGTGGGAATCACCTTGTTAGAGCGCATCGTGATGATCAATGTGTACATCGCCGTCATCACCCTGTTGATATGGTACATCTTCTTCGCCGGAGCGCCCTCGCCAACCCTGTAAAACACGTCGCGCCGCTTGGCGTCCGCGTGCCACCGTTACCTGTCCGCGAGCCCGACGATTGTGAATCCGGGCAGCCCGGGGCGAATGTCCACCTCGACGATCACATGCCGCGTCTGTAGTCCCTCGATCGTGAACGTGTGTGCCCGTGCAAGCATCTACTTTCCTGTCGCCGTTTCTGGACGGAGACAAGCAAGCTAGGCCCGGCTTGGGACGGGATACTCGATCGGGGTGGTCTGGTCTCTTTCTGGTGTGCTCCCCGGAAGGCCTGCGTCTAGGAGACCGGTGGTCTTGGGAAACCTCCGAAAACTCCGAGCTTTCTCAGCGAGCGACCCGGTCAACCTCGACTGATGCTGAAGGTCCGATTCGAGCAGGACGGAGCCTCGTAGTGCCCTTCGGTATGGGGTTTTTTTTCATGCCGACTCTGTTCGGAGCCCAAAAACGGCTTGGAAAACCACCAGAACCTCAACGTCGATGTGCGTGGGCTTCCACGCCGTGTGTGGGAGCACGGGTTCGTGGCAGCGATGCAAATCTCTCAGGAGTGTCCCGTTTGTGGGTGTTTCGTCGGAGAAGGGGGTGCTGGATTTACCGTTCTAGAGGAAGGGGAGAGCGTGATGCGCCCTCGTCCATCGTTTCAGCCCGGCGGATTGTTGCTGTACATGCTGACTTTGGCGATCGAACTGCCGGTGATCGCTGTACGGGTCCTGATCGTCGCTTTCGTGGGGATCGTTGTGGGGATTGCTGGTGGGCCGGTGCTTCCAAGCAACGTCTTGTTCCTGATTGCTTTGGCGCCGACGTTGTGGTCGGTGTTCGCGCTGGTCAGCCCGGCGGGCAGTGGCTGGTGGTGGCGCCAGCACGCGGGTGGGAGGGAACCATCCCAGCGCGAGCAGTTGGCCTATCAGGACGCTGTTGAGCATCTCCAGGCGCAGAGCTTCGAGCCGCTGCCGTTGCCGGGGAGCTGGTTCGTGGTCGATCTGGAGTGGCCCGATGTCGGGGTTTGCGGTGACTCTCTGATGGTCTCCAGTGGCCTCTTGGGAACCGGTTATCCACCCTGCGTGTTCGGGCACGAGCTGAAACACCTCGGGAGCCTCGACGGGCGGATCACTCTCGCGTTGAACCGGTTTGTGATCCACCAGGCGCCAAGACCCCCCAAAGAACCCGAGGACCCCCAAGGTCAGCGCGGAGAAGGGCTCGCCGTGACCGAAGACGTCCTTGCGCTCGCCCGGGTGAAGCACTCAACGATCGAAATCCTCACGGGCGTCGTCATCTTCATGTGGGCCGCCCGCAAGATCCTGTCGTTCGCACGCGGCGGGCTGGCGCTGCGCATCACCGCGCCGCTCTGGGGCGCCTACTGGCGCGAACGCGAGTACGCCGCCGATGCTTATGCCGCGAGCCTCGGGCAAGCGGATGAGCTCGCCGACTTCCTTGAGATCAATGCCCTGATCCACGATCACCCCATCCCCTTTATCGGTCTCACCGGCACTGATCACCCCTACACCGAGCTGCGCATCGACAAGCTCCGCAACTACACCCCCGAACCCATCAATGCAGCGCTACCGGCTGCGGCATAGCTCCACCGGCTCGCGCCGCCAAGAACCGGCCATTGACAGCGATTGGAGGTAATGATGCGCCGTACGTTGAAAACACTCCCGGCCAACCGAGCCTCGGCCAGAACCCCGGTTCCCGATGGGACGCTCCGAGGAGCGCTGACCCGAATCGGGCGCGATCGGCGGCACACGACCACATACCCCGCTGGTGTCACACATGGTGTGGAGCGGCGGGGGTTCTTTGGACGGCTTTGGCGTCGGGTTGCGCGGGCGCCCTACCTTTCCCGCGAGGAGCAGTTTCGCCTGCTGCAGGTGGCGTTGCGAATCAAACTGCGCCGCGAAGGAAAGCCCGAAGACCTCATCACCCTGCGCCGCCCGGACGATCTCCCCGCTCCGCCCGGCACGCCGGTGCGCCAGCCCCAACGTGATTCCCTATACGCCCGCAAGGGCGGTGATTACCAAGCGCTGCGCAATGCTCCTCGCGCAAAGGCAGACGGCTCCGGCCAGGTGCGATGATCGTGAACATAGGCGCCATGCCATCACCGTCGTCGGAGTTCGTGTTCTCCGTGCCGCCCTTCGGCTGCGCTGTGTAGGGCGCTCCGCGTTTAAAGAATCACCGAGGGGTGGCGGGTGGGGTGGTCAGCTCCCACCTGGTTGTTTCGCCGGGTTTCGCCGGAGGCGACGTCACGGACTCTGCGGGGGCCAGCCCACCGTTCAATGGTCTGGGATTGGCCAGCCCACCGTTCGGTGGTCTGGGATTGGGTACTGCTGATGGGGTCCGGCTCATGCGCCAGCCGAGCGGGTCAGCTGCTCCCCCCGTGGCGCTCATTTCATCGCCGTAGGCGTGCCGGAAGGGGCCCTACGAGCGGCGTGCGTGGTTAGCCGAGGGTCGCTGCAGCCGCGGGCACGACCGGTGCTGCGATCCAATGAATATCCAGGCGTTTCTCCCGACCATTCGGCAAGACGTCCGCGTACTCGATGATCGTTTCCAGCACCATCCGTTTTGGTGTGTCTTCCAGGTCCTCCCAGCCCCGCAGCAGATCTCTAAGCGCTTCCATGTCGATGTCCTCAGCGGGGCCCGCCATCGCCTGTGCATACCCCTCACGAGCCTTCGCGAGTTCCTCTTCGACGCCCTTCAGCACCTCGCGCCGCCGGTGAAGCTCTTCGAGGGCAATGCCCGCCATGTCCTCCGGTGCGTCAACGTATGCCGTGTGCGCGCGCTTGACCTTTGCACGAGCTGTCTCACGCGCCGCCTCCAGCTCACCCACACGTCCCTCGATATCGCCCATGTCGCCTTTCTCCGGTGCCTGCACCCAGTACGTCCCCGACTCCAGCAACTCGTTGATGTAGGGGCTGATCTCGCGTAGAGCCTTCCGCTCCGAGATTGAGTAGCCCGCGTTGCAATACGGATTGGCCATGCACACATAGACCGAATAAGACGACACCCGGCCCGACGAACTCGTCTTCTTTTTCCTCTGATACCTAAGCCTGTGACCGCATGCCGAGCATTTCAACAGCCCCGCCAAGGCGGCGCGACGCTCACGTTCGCCGCTGCGCGTCTTACGAGAAGCGACGACCGCCTGCGCCTGCTCCCACACCTCGCGATCTATGAGCGCCGGCTGGTCGCGCGCCGGAACCCACACCGACTCGCCGTCGCGCCGAACCCGCACCAGTCCCAGCTGCGACTGGCTGGCCACGATCCCCCGAACGGTATTCACACTCCACACCCCCTTGCCCATCATCGTGGGAATGCCCTGGCGGGTCAATCGCCTCGAGATTGACACTGCGCCAGCACCTTCGATGGTCCAGCGGATGATCTCTCGGTAGATCTCGGCCTCAGCCTCGTTGATCACCAATGGCCCCTTCGGCTCCCCGCGTTCGTATCCATAGGGAAGGCGCCCCCCAGGAGGCAATCCCTGCGCAGAGCGCTCACGACGGCCGGCGCCCATCTTGGCTTTCATGTCCGCCTTCTGCAGCTGCGAGAACACAGCCTGAATCGACGCAAACGCCTGGTCCTTGCTCTCCGAGAGACGAGTGATCAATGGTGCCCCCTGCAGCGTCGGCCACTGCACGACCGCCGTCACATTCGCCTTGACAAGCTCGTGCTGCATCAACTCCCACTCGAGGGTCGAGCGATGCAGGCGATCGAGCTCGCGGCACACCAAGTAGGTCGGTTGAACATGACGTACCTCCGCCAACATCGCCTGCATCACGGGTCGAGACTGCAAGCTCAGATCATCCCCTGCGGCAGCCGTCGTCGAAGCATGCCCCTCGTCGTAAATGCCAGCGCTGCCATCCGGGCGCTGGGCCACTTCCCAGCCCTGCTCGGCAACCAACTCAGGCAAGCGCCTCAGCTGATTGGCATGCCCGAATCCCTGCTCCTGCTGCTCCTTGCTGGAGACCCTCACCGATATGATCACCCGTGGCGTATCCATGCTACGACCGTCAAACATTTTACCACCCCATAGAACGTAGCTTTACATCGCCACGCACTGCTGGCCCTCGATCTCACCGATCCCAGCGACCAGGCCGTCGGCGGGAGTGCGGGCGATCAGCTCCTCACGCGAACGCCGGCGCTCCTGGGCGGCGAAGAGCAGCGGCCCGTACTCGACGAAGGTGCCCTCGTCCAGGAGATCCGCGAGGTTCTCGCGGGCTGTGCGACGCCCGAGCTCGTGGCGCTTGGCGACCGTCTCGGCCCGTGCCGCGTCCAGTCCGGTCTCGTGGCGCTCACGCACCGCCAGGAGGTCCGCGCGCTCGCCACCGCCCGTTTCGGCATCCGGCTCGGAGGGTGGCGCCATCGCGAGATCATCGCTCATAGCATGTAGGCGATGTCAGCCGAGGAGAGCGAGCAGTCGCCGTCCGAGCGGCGTGAGGCCCTGAAGGAGGTCTTGGCGCAGGCGCGGGGCTGCGTCCGCTGTACTGAGCTCGCGGCGACTCGTAAGACGGTCGTATTTGGCGCGGGCAACGCCGACGCCGAGCTGATGTTCGTCGGGGAGGCTCCAGGCGCGAGCGAGGACGAGCAGGGCGTGCCGTTCGTGGGGCGCGCCGGGCAAGCTGCTTGAGACGCTACTCGGGGAGATCGGACTGGCGCGTTCGGAGGTGTTCATTGCGAACGTTCTGAAGTGCCGCCCCCCCGGCAACCGCGACCCCCTGCCCGTCGAGATCGACAATTGCCAGGACTATCTTCACCGTCAGGTCGAGCTGATCCAGCCGTCGGTGATCTGCACGCTTGGCAACTTCTCGACGAAGCTGCTGCGCGACGACCCCACGGGGATCACGCGTTTGCACGGCCAGCCGGAGGTGCTGACGCTTGGCAGTCGCGCAGTGCGGCTCTATCCGATCTTCCATCCTGCCGCGGCGCTCTACACACCGCGCATGCTCGAGACATTGCGTGAGGACTTCACGCGGCTGCCGGAGCTGCTGGCGCTCGGCGCTCCCGAGCAACCGCAGGCATCAGAGGTGCCGGAGGCGATGCCCGAGGCGGCACCGGCAGAGGTGGTGCAGCCGGGCTCCGAGATCGACCAGCTTGGGTTGTTTTAGGCATTTTCAGGCCCGATTTCCCTTGAAAAGAGGGGAAATCGGGAGGAATGCCCGAAATTTTCAGGCTAAGGGCTAAAGCAAGGCGTGGTAGCTGCCGATAAGGCCCTGTCTCCATCCCTCCAAGAAGCACGATCGGCCCGCGTCCCTTTCTCCCGCGGGCCGATCGCATTTAAGGCTCCTCCTCAAGCGCCCCGACCGAACCGCCTATTTCCAACACGCTCTAAGGTCTCGGCGTGAGCGTAAGCGTCGTCGAGACCAAGGACCCACGCGAAACCGAGGCGTTAGGCGCCAAGCTGGCCGGGGGCTTGAAGAGTGGCGATGTGGTGCTCGTGCAGGGCGAGCTGGGCTCAGGCAAGACAACGTTCGTGCGCGGCGCCGCGCGGGCGCTGGGCGTCACCGATCCGGTCACCAGCCCGACGTTCAGCATTGGTCACCGCTACCGGGGCGCAAACACGACCGTCTCGCACCTGGACCTCTACCGCCTGGCGGGCGGGCTGGGAGTGGAGGATCCGGGGCTGCTGGACGATTACCTGGGCCCTGGGCTGATCGCCTTCGTGGAGTGGCCGGTCACGGAGAGCGCGGAGCTGGGGAGTACGCGCCTGCGCGTGACGCTGACTCACATGGGCGCCGGCCACAGGCGGATTGAGGTGATCGAGGAGTGATCGTGCTCGGCTTTGACACCGCTACGCCGTCCACGGCGGTTGGTCTGCGGATGAGTGACGGAAGCACGCTGCAGGCGCGCGACGACCCCGGCCCAGACGAGCATCCCGGACACGCCACGCGGCTGCTGGCGCTGGTGAACAACTTGCTCGAAAGCGCGAACATGGGCTGGGGTGAGATCGACCGGATCGCTGCGGGCCTGGGGCCAGGCACCTTTACGGGCCTGCGTGTAGGGCTGGCAACAGCGCGCGGGCTGGCACAGTCGCTGGGGGTTGAGCTGGCTGGTGTGTCGAGCTTGCGTGCACTGGCGGAGCCGGCACTGCGGTCCGGACCCGGGCGCTCAGGAGTGCTTGCGGTCCTCGATGCACGCCGTGGGGAGGCATTCGCCGCTGCATATGGGGTGACCGGCGGAGGACCGTCCGAGGAGGAGGCGGCAGCGCATAGCGCCCGAGGATCGGGCGCACAAGCAACCGAGGCAACTGGGGGAGCACATCGGGCAAGGCGAAGGTGGCAGCGAGAGGAGAGCAAAGGGGAGGGCAGTGGCGGGCGGTCGGCGACGGGGCAGTGAGCTTTCGCGACCAGCTGGAGGCCTCGGGGTAACGGTCGCGCCCGATTCCTCGACACTGCACCTGGTGCGCGCGAGGCGATCTGCGATCTTGGAGCTCGCGCTCGGGCGATCCGTCGTATGGGCAGTCGTGCCGGACGACTGCCGCGGCTGACGCGGAGCTTTCCTGGAGCGCACCCGGGGCACGCGAGGCGGGGAGACTTGGAGATGTGTCGAAGGATGCCAAGCTCAACGGGCATGCAGGCATCGACGGGCGTGCACGCCAGGGGCGCTGAGGAGTGACGGAGCCATTTCCCATCCGCTCCGCGATCAACCGCCCTCCGGCCGTGAAGATCCGGCAGCTGGTCTATCCCGACCTGCCGCAGGTGATGGCGATCGAGCGCCGCGTGTTCCCGACGCCCTGGTCGTTGGCGATGTTCGTGCTGGAGCGCTCCAAGCAGTCCGGCATATGCCTGGCGGCGGTGCTCGAAGGACGGACGGCCGGCGGTTGGTGGGCTATCTGATCTGCTCTCGGTACGAGCGAGGTCTGGCATGTGATGAACGTGGCTGTGGATATCGATCGCCAACGCGCGGGGGTGGCCACGGCGCTGCTCGCCGAGCTGTACGCACGAGTCGACGACGAGCGCGCGCGCTTCACGCTGGAGGTGCGCCGCTCCAACCACGCCGCGATTCACCTCTACGAGCGAGAGGGCTTCCAGGCAGCCGGCATGCGCCGCCGCTACTACCAGGACAACGGCGAGGACGCGCTGATCATGTGGCGCACTCCGGCCACGCTGCGGGGCTCTCTCGATGATGTTCCCAACCCCGGGCTGATCGGGCCGATATGACCATTCTGGGGGTCGATATGAACATCCTGGCGCTCGAGAGCAGCTGCGATGACACCTGCGCGGCGGTGCTCGATGCGGATGGCACGCTTCGCTCGAATGTGATCTCCTCGCAGGAGGTACACGATCGCTTCGGCGGAGTCGTTCCGGAGATCGCCTCGCGGCAGCACCTGGAGCTGGCGAACCTGATTGTCGCGCAAGCGTTGCGACGAGGCGGACGTGACGCTCGACGACATCGGCCTGGTGGCGGCGACGCAGGGACCGGGTCTAGTGGGTGCGCTGCTGGTGGGTCTGTCTACGGCGAAGGCGCTGGCCGCTGCGCGGGAACTGCCGTTCGCGCCGGTCGATCATCTGCAAGGGCATGTCGCGGCGAATTTCCTTGCATGCGACGAGGCTGATGATGAATCGAGCCCACCCCCACCGAATCCGAGCCGGCCCAGCCCGAGTCGTCCCAGCCCGAACCCGCCCGGCCCGAAGCCACCGAGTCCGGAGGGCAGCGTCGGCCGCCAGGCCTTCGAGCCGCCGTTTCTGTGCCTGATCGCCAGTGGCGGGCACACGCTGCTGGTGCACGTGCGCGAGCATGATGGCTACGAGGTGCTCGGGCGCACGCTCGACGATGCGGCCGGCGAGGCATTCGACAAGGGGGCGAGGATGCTCGGGCTGGGCTACCCGGGTGGCGCGGCGCTCGAGCGTCTGGCCGACGCGGGCGATCCGCGAGGCGTTCTCGTTTCCGGGTTCGCGCGGCGACCGTGCTCGCGGTGGACAGGGGACGAGCCGCCAGGCCTTTGCGCGGGCCTCGATTTCTCGTTCGCGGGGCTGAAGACCGCATTGCTCTACCGGTTGCGTGAGCTGCTCCGAGTCTGAGGTAAAGGCGCGCACGCGGCCGATCTCGCCGCCTCCTATCAGGCGGCGATCGTCGACAGCCCTGATCCGCGTGCCGAGCAGGCGCTGGAGGCGGACGGGGCTCGATCGCTTGACTGTCGGGGGCGGGCGTGGCAGCCAATGGTGAGCTGCGCCGGCGGCTGGGCGAGCTCGACGCGGCGCTGCATGTTCCGGCGCCGTCCTGTGCACCGACAACGCCGCGATGATCGCAAGCGCCGCGCGCTTCATGCAGGCGTTGCCCTACCCGGAGTACCTGATGCTTGACGCCTATGCGACGGGTGAGGTATCCGGCCGGCTCGCAGGCGCGGACCGTCGCCGGACGAAGCATCCTTTAGAGTCACGACGATGACCTACAGGGAACCGACGACGGGCCCGGGGGGCGCCGAGCGTGACGGCGGGGTCGCCTCGAGCGAGCGACTCTCGCTCGGCGTAGCGGCGCGCCTGTCTCGCTATCTGCAGGTGCTGACGCAGGCCAAGAAGATGGGTAAGGAGACGATCTCCTCGCAGGAGCTCTCGGACTACACCCATGTGAACTCCACCCAGATCCGTCGCGATTTATCTGGATTCGGGAAGTTCGGCAAGCGCGGGGTCGGCTACAACGTCGAGGCGCTCGTCTCGCAGATCCGCAAGATCCTGCGCACGGCGGGTCAGCACAACATCGCGCTGCTCGGCGCGGGCCACCTGGGCAAGGCGATCGCCTCCTCGGATATCTTCGCTGACCACGGCTTTCGCGTGGTGGCGATCTTCGACGTGGATCCGGCGAAGGTCGGCACGAACGTGGGCAACCAGGTGGTGCGTCACACGAGCGACCTGCGTCAGCTGGTGGAGGAGGAGGACATCGTCGTGGGCGTGCTGGCGGTGCCCACGAACGCCGCCCAGGGGCTCGCGGGCGAGCTCGTGGACGCGGGCGTGAAGATCATCTTCAACTACTCCGAGTCGCTGCTCGACGTGCCCCCCGAGGTGACCGTCCATACCTCCAGCCCGGCGGTCGATCTGCTGTACGCGCTGTACTTCTACCTGACCTGATCGACCGGCTTTCGTCTCGCTCAGCCCGTCTCCCGGTGACCCGTCTCGGCATCCACTCCGACCGTTGATTCGCACGCAGATCCAGCTCGTACGCCATGACCAGCCTGGACCTAGACCGAGCGAGCGAGCTGTTCGCCGCGGCTGTCGACTTCACCGTCGGCGTCGAGGAGGAGTTCTCGATCCTGCATCCGCAGACGCTCGATCTCGTGCCGCGCTTCGAGCAGCTGCGCGCCGCCGCGGCGGGCGACGCCGTCCTGCTGCGAGGGCATCACCGGAGAGCTGATCTCCTCGGAGATCGAGATTGTTTCCGGCGCGGGAGTCGATCTGCACGATGCGCTCGCACAGGCAGCGCGAGCGGCGCAGACGTCTGTTCGCGCTCGCCGCGGCTCAGGGAGTGACGCTGGGCGCGACCGGCACCCATCCCTGGGCCGATTACCGCGAGCAGCGAATCATCGACACCGAGCATTACCGCCGAGTCGAGCAAGGGCTGAAGTACGTCGCGTGGCGCAACAACACGTTCAGCCTGCATGTCCATGTGGGGTCGCGACGCCGACCGCGCTGTGAAGGTCTGCGACCGGTTGCGGGGAGTGCTGGCGCTGCTGCTTGCGATCTCCGCGAACTCACCGTGGCTGGACGGCGGTGACAGCGGGCCTGCAGTCGGCGCGGACGCAGAGCTTTACGAAGAGCTTTCCGCGGTGTGGCGTACCCGATGCGTTCGGCGGCTGGGCGGCGTATCGCGAGTACATCGAACTGCTCGTGCGGACGCATTCGATCGTCGAGTTCACGCAGGTGTGGTGGTCGGTCAGGCCGCACTTCCGCTTCGGCACGGTCGAGGTGCGCATCTGTGACGCGCAGACCACCGCGCAGGAGTCCGACGCGCTCGCGGCGCTGATGGTCGCGTGCATCGCCCAGGCGGCGCGCGACATCGACGAGGGGGTTCCCCACGAGGACCGCCGCCGCGGCTGATCGAGGAGAACATGTGGCGGGCGATCCGGTTCGGCCTCGACGGCAGGCTGGTCGATCTGGAGCGGGGCGAGGAGTACCCGGCACGGGCGGCGATCGAGCGGCTGGCCGCCTGGACGGCGCCGATTCGCGCCGAGCTGGGGATCGATCTCAGCTTCCCCGAGCACAATGGGGCGCAGCGCCAGCGGCGCAGGCTCGAGTCGGGCGCCAGCCGCGAGGAGGTCTTCGCGACTTCGGTGGCGGAGACTCGGCAAACTATTCTGAGGAGGTGGTGGTGTGAGGGAAACGGGCTCGACTACTGCAAGAGGTAGTGGTATGAGGCGGGCATGCCCGACCACCACCAGTCCGTGGCATAGGCGACAGGAGGACGACGATCAGCAGCGATCCAGCAGCGCCGGCCGGGCAACCGAGCGGAGGCGACCAAGCGAGGGACAGCCGAGCGAGGACGAACTTCGCGCGGCCTACGAGGCGGAACTGAGCCGGATCACGAGCGCGGACATGATGCTTGCAGACGGCGGTGTCGCTGTTGAACCTCGGTCGCTCCGCCTCGGGCTGCGGCGGGCGGGCGCGCCGCCGAGGCGGGGAGGGGCGGGGCGCGATCTAGCGCAGGCACGAGACGCGGTCGACGGCGTTAGTGCGCTGCTGGGCATCCTCGAACGGACGCCCCTGCAGGAGCTACGTCCCCTGCGCGACGCACTGTCCCAACTGCAGATGGCCTACGCGCGGGAGGCGCAGGCTCCTGCGCGGGCGGGGCGCGACGGGAACAGCAGGGAGCACACAGCCTCCGCCGGCCGAGAGCAAGCCTGCCAAGCCGGCCGCGGAGGGGAAGCCCGGCGCCGGGCCGGCGGAGTCGAGCGGCAGGCTGTGGGTCCCGGGCGCTGAGAGATGTTTCCAGGCCGCTGGGAGACAATGAGAACTCGTCTCTGTGGCCAGCACGATAGACTGCGCGCGCATTTGCACCGGGTGAACGCTCGTGCCGAGCGATCCGGGCGACAAATTAGATACGCGCGACATATCCTCGCGCGGCACGCCAACTCAGACCGCGGAGGATTTCTGTTGAGTAGCTTTCTGACGAACCATGGGGTCGTCGTCGCCCTCGTTTGCGCCGCCTGTGCCGTGGTCTACGGCCTGCTGACCACGCGGGCCCTGCTCGCGCTCTCGCCGGGCAACGAGAAGATGCAGAGCATCTCGCTGGCCGTCCAGCAGGGCGCGCGCGCGTACCTGAACCGTCAGTACACGACGATCGCGATCGCCGGGGTCGTCCTGTTCGTCGCTTTGATCTTCGTCCAGAACATCGCGGTGGCGGGCGGCTTTGCGATCGGTGGTCTGCTGTCCGGCTCGACCGGCTATATCGGCATGAACGTCTCGGTGCGGTCGAATGCTCGCGTCGCGGAGGCCGCGCGCGGCGGGGTCTCACCGGCGCTCAAGGTTGCCTTCCGTGGTGGTGCGATCACGGGCCTGCTGGTGGTCGGGCTCGCGCTGATTGGTGTCGCCGGCTATTACGGTGCATTGACGTCGTTCTTCAACGACAGTCCCAAGACGGCGGTCGATGCTCTGATCGGCCTAGGCTTCGGCGGCTCGCTGATCTCGGTGTTCGCCCGACTCGGCGGCGGGATCTTCACGAAGGCCGCGGACGTCGGCGCCGACCTCGTCGGCAAGGTAGAGGCGGGCATTCCCGAGGATGACCCGCGCAACCCCGCGACGATCGCGGACAACGTGGGCGACAACGTCGGCGACTGCGCGGGCATGGCAGCCGACCTATTCGAGACCTATGCGGTCACGGCGGTCGCCGTGATCCTGCTCGGCGTGCTCACCTTTCACGAGGCCACGCGCGTGGCGCTGTACCCGCTCGTGATCGGTGGCGTGGCGATTATCGCCTCGATCATCGGTACGTTCGCGGTGCGCACGAAGTCTGACAACGTCGAGCGAGCACTCCTGCAGGGGCTGGTGGTCTCCGGCCTGATCGCGGCCGGCGCATTTGCGCCGATCACCTACTGGCTGATGCGCAATTTGACGTTCAAGGATGTGGGCAGCACGGTCAATACGCCCAGCTGGACACATCTGTACCTGTGCTCGCTAATCGGGATCGCCGTCACAGCGCTGCTGTTCGGACTGACCGAATATTACACTTCGACCCGCTTTTCGCCTGTGAAGAAGACCGCGAAAGCGTCGATTACAGGCCACGCCACGAACATCATCCAGGGCTTCAGCTCGGGGCTGCAGGCCACGGCGTTGCCCGCAATCGTGATCGTGCTCGGGATACTCGGGGCGTGGAAGCTCGCCGGTGGCGGCGTGACTGGCATCTACGGAATCGGTATTGCCGTGATGGGGCTGCTCTCGCTGACGGGGCTGATCGTCGCGCTCGACGCTTTCGGTCCGATCACAGACAATGCCGGTGGCATCGCCGAGATGGCCGATTTGCCCGAGGAGGTGCGCAAGGTCACCGACCGGCTCGACGCGGTCGGGAACACGACGAAGGCCGTCACGAAGGGGTATGCGATTGGCTCCGCTGTGCTCGCGGCGATAGTGCTGTTCGCCGGGTTTCAGAAAGAACTGGAAACCAAGGTCGGACACGCGATCTCCTTCGGCATCAATGAACCACCGGTGCTGATCGGACTGTTGCTCGGCGGGCTGATGGTGTGCCTGTTCGCTTCGCTGTCGATCGAGGCGGTGGGTCGTGCCGGCGGCGCAGTGGTGGAGGAGGTGCGCCGCCAGTTCCGCGAGCACCCCGGGATCATGGACTACTCCGAAGAGCCCGACTACGCCGCATGTGTTGACATCGTCACGAAGACCGCCCAGCGCGAGATGGTTCTGCCCTCGCTGCTGCCGATCCTCCTGACGCTGATCGTCGGGCTGATCGACCAGCAGGCGCTCGGTGGCCTTTTGATCGGCGTGATCGTTGTCGGCTTCTTCTTCGCTGTGCTGATGACGGCCGGAGGCGGAGCTTGGGATAACGCGAAGAAGCTGATCGAGGACGGTGCATTTGGTGGCAAGGGCTCCGAAGCTCACGCGGCTTCGGTGACGGGCGACACGGTTGGCGATCCGTTCAAGGACACCGCCGGGCCGGCGATCAACCCGATGATCAAGGTCGCCAACATCGTCGCGATCCTGATTATCCCGCTCATAACCTGAAAAGAGGGTCGAAGGCCCTGCTCCTAAGGGCCTAAGCTCATCAAAGATGACCGGCCGACAGGCTCATCGCTCAGCCACGCTGATGTTCTCCCTAGTGATGGCCGCTATTGGTGTGGCGCTGATCGTGGAGGCCGTGGATGGGCACGGGAGCGTCGTCTCCCCGCGTCTGCTGCTCGGCGGTCTGTTCATCGCGGCTGGCGCGGGCCGGCTGTGGGTGGAGGCCAAGAGGGGCGGCAAACCGTGAGCACGCCGGACGATCAAGCCCCGGACAAGGTCCCCGCTCTCCCAGAGGCCGAGCGCGCCGCGGCGGAGCTGGCGGCGCGCTCGCGCGTGATTGTGCGTCGCAGCATCGGCTCGCCGGTCCTGTTCACTGTCGTATACACGTCGCTGGCGAGCGCCATCTATTTCTCCCTTGGGGTGATAGCCGGCCATGCGCTCGGGCTTACGCCGCTCGTGTTCCTGCTCGCGGCGCTGTTGTTCGTGCTCACCGCGATGACCTATGTGGAGGGTGCCTCGCTGCACCAGGATCGCGGCGGATCGACCGTGTTCGCCCGTTATGCGTTCAACGAGCTCGTGAGCTTCATCGCCGGCTGGGCGATTCTGCTCGACTACATCATCCTGATCGCCGTCACCGCCTTCTCGGCGACTCAGTATCTGCGTGTCTTCTGGCAACCACTCGGGCACCGGACGGAGGCGCTGCTGCTTGCGCTGGCCTTCATCGCGCTGATCGTGCTCGGCAACGTGCGCGGCTTTGGCAGTGGCCGGGCACGGCGGATTGGGGTGCTGGTGGCCGGTGATCTGCTGCTGCAGGCATTCATCGTGGTGATCGGGCTGGTGCTGTTCTTCAATCCGCACACGCTGCTCGACCCGATCCACTTGGGCAGCGCGCCGAAGTGGTCTGATCTCGTCTTCGCCCTGACCGTTGCCGTGATCTCCTTCACCAGTCTGGAGTCCGCCACCGGCCTGGCCGGAGAAGTGAGGATCGGCCGCCGCGGCCTGAAGCAGATGGTCGGGAGCGGCGCCGTGACCGTGGTGGTGGGTTACGTCGGCATTGCGCTGGTGGCGATCACGGCGCTGCCTGTGCATGCTGGTCACACAGCGCTGGCGAGTCGCTACATGGAGGCGCCGATGATCGGGATCGTCACGCAGGTGCACCCGCATTGGCTGGCGCAGACACTCAGATACGGGGTGGGTGCCCTGGCAACGCTCACGCTGGTGGCCGCCGCGAACTCGGCGATGCTCGGCCTCTCGCGGCTGGCCTACTCGCTGTCGAACCAATCGCCAAATCCCAAGCGGCCTGGGGCGGCTGCATCCGCAGCGCTCGACTCCGTATGTGCTGATCATCATGGCGGGCGTGCTCGCGGCGGCGCTGGTGGCACCGGAGAACCTCGACTTCCTCGTCGGGATTTACGCCTTCGGGGCGATGCTGGCATTCACGATCGCCCACCTGTCGATCTGCCGGCTGCGCTACACAGAGCCCGACCGTGACCGTCCCTACAAGGTGCCGCTGCCGGTAAGGCTGCGGGGCGGCGAGCTGCCGCTGCCCGCGGTCTTCGGAGCGCTGGTCTGTGGCGCGGGCTGGGTTGCCGTGATGGTGGTTCATGAACCAGCCCGCTACGTCGGGCTTGGCTGGATGGCGGTGGGGATCGTGGGGTACGTCGTCTACCGGAGGGCTGATGAGACCTCGCTGTTGCGGCGGGTGACGGTATCGCCGCAGATCCTGCGCGCGGAGCCACCGGACGAACGCGACTACGGTTCGATTCTTGTGCCGCTGTTCGATACCGAGCTCGACGAGGACATCGTGCAGACGGCCGCCCTGCTGGCTGCGGGCGAGCCCACCGACGAGGCGGCGATCGACACGGCGACGATCGAGGCGGTGTGGATCTTCGTGATCCCGATGTCGCTGCCGCTCGACGCGCGCCTGCCCGAGGAGCAGATAAAGCACGCCCGCCAGGCGCTGGCGCGGGCCAAGGCAGTGGGGGAGGAGTACGGTGGCGTGTCCGTCGCCACGGCCACCGTGCGCACGCGGCGCGCCGGCTACGCGATCGTGGATGAGGCGCGCCGCCGCGGCGTCGAAGCGATCGTGCTGGGGGCGGAGGAACCCTCCCGGATCCGCGGTGGTGCGGGCCTGGGGGGGCTGGGCGGGTCGCTGGAGAACTTTGTCGGGGAGATCACCAAGTATGTCGTGAGCAAGGCCGGCTGCCGCGTGATCGTCACCGCGCCGGCGGCTCGCTCGACGGTGGACCGCCTGGCAGTGGAGCAACCACCTGCAGGACCTCAGCGAACAGAGGC
This sequence comes from uncultured Solirubrobacterales bacterium, assembly GCA_963817605.1. Classification (GTDB taxonomy): domain Bacteria; phylum Actinomycetota; class Thermoleophilia; order Solirubrobacterales; family Solirubrobacteraceae; genus Palsa-744. The sequence continues at coordinate 225,640 of CAWFOV010000004.1, forward strand.
CCGCATCGTCTAATCTCCGCGTCCGCGCAATGTTCCCCCCGATTTCATGTTCGTCCTGATCGTCGGTGCGGGCCGCGTAGGCTCGGCGGTCGCGAAGTCCGCGCTGGCAGCGGGGCACGAAGTTTCTGTGCTCGACCAGGATCCGCTCTCACACGAGCGTTTGGATGCGGGCCAGAGCAAGAGCTGGGAGGACGCTCAGGGTCAGTTCACGGTCGGCACGGCGCTGGAGATCGATGCCTTGATCGGAGCCGGGATCGAGCGCGCCGACGTGTTCATCGCCTCGACCGGAGGCGACAACACGAACCTCATCATCGCCCAAATCGCCCAGAAGCGCTTCGGCGTGGAGAAGGCGCTCGTGCGGGTCATGGATCCTGCGCGCGCTGGCTGGTACGGTCAGCAGGGCTTGCAAACCATCTCTCCCACCCAGCACGCGATCGAGATGTTCGAGAGCGCGCTGGAGGTTCAGCGCCGGCCTGAGGGCGCAAACGATGTACGCAATAATCGTCGGCGCTGGCAAGGTTGGGCGGAACCTCGCGCGAGAGCTGATCCTCAAGGGTCACGAGGTCACCCTGATCGAGTCCTCACGCTCGTGCTATTTGGCGATCGAGGAGGAGTTCGAGCACGCTGCGCAGTACGGCGATGCAACCGAGCTGTGGGTGCTGGAGCGCTCCGGGATACAGCGGGCCGACTTGGTCGTCGCGGTGACCGGTGACGACGAGGACAACATGCTCGTGTGTCAGGTGGCGAAGGAGAAGTACTTGTGCGACCGGATCATCGCGCGCGTGAACAACCCTCGCAATCACGACCACTTCAGGCTGCTCGGGATCCAGCCGGCGGTATCGGCAACCGACCTGATCCTGCGCTTGATCGAGCACGAGGTTCCCCGCTACGGCCTCGTGCACCTGCTCGCGCTCGAAGAGGAGCGCCTTGAGATCATCGAGCTCGAGGTGAATGACGACGCGCCTGTGATCGGTGTGAAAGTGGCCGATATCGCATTGCCAGAGGGCAGCCTGATTATCTCTGTGCTGCGCGGTGGGTTGGGGTTCGTGCCCAAGGCCGACACCGTGATCGAAGCCGGCGACGAGGTATTGCTGGTGCTCGATCCTGGTCTGGAGGACTCGATCACCGCCTTCTTCTCGCCCAACGGCCATCCGGCCGAAGCCTGAGCTCCCAGCGTTACGGGCCCTCCCCGGCCTCCTAGGCGCGCTGCCCGCTCCCGTCCGCAGTCCCGCGTGCGCGGTTGCGCCCGCCCCAGCTGTTGGTCTGGCTGTGGCAGTTCGGGCATAGCAGCGCCAGATTCTCCAGGCGGTTGTCCTGCCCGATGCCGTTGATGTGGTGCAGCTCGAGCGAGAGCGGCTCGCCCTGCCAGTCGGTGATGCCGCAGCGCTGGCAGCTCGACTCGAGCAGTCCCGCCTTCACGAGCCGACTCTTGACATGCGCGCGCCCTCTGGGGGCCGCCAGGAGCGCTTGGATCGACATGGCGCCGGGGCGGGGCACAACGTCGCCGCGCTGGACCGCCTCCGACCACGTGCTGCTGCCGAACCCGAACCGTTCGCGACATTCGCGCACGCTGTGCCCTGCGGCGTAGTAGGTCTGTATCTCGAGCCAGTTGTAGCGTCGCGCCGCGCTGGCGTCCATCGCTGCACCTAGCTTGCGAGCGTGGTAGCTCACGGTCGATCTGGCGACGCCGAGCCGACGCGCGATGTCTCCCCGACGACATCCTTGCCTGAGGAGACGGTCAACTTCCTCACGGGTCGTCATTCCATGGAGCACAAACATGTGTTTGCGACCGACGGTGACGGAATGCGAAGGCGTCGGGCAGCGAGGAGCGGGCTGCCGCGCCTAAGTCAATATCCTCCAGGGCAGCGGTCCGGGATGGTGTAATTGGCAACACGCGTGCCTCTGGAGCACGAATTTGGGGTTCGAGTCCCTGTCCCGGAGTTACCCCGTCACGCCGCGGCCTGTGAGGCCCAGTCGCGGTACAGCTCGAAGTAGCGCCCCTCGGCGGCGATCAGCTCGTCGTGGGTGCCCTGCTCGGCGATGTGGCCGTGCTCCAGCACGACGATTCGTCCGGCCTGACGAATCGTGGAGAGGCGGTGGGCGATGACGATTGAGGTGCGCCCGGCGAGCAGGCGGCGCAAGCCCTGCTCTATGCGGGCCTCGGAGTGCAGATCCACATTGGAGGTCGCCTCGTCGAGGACGAGGATGCGAGGGTCGGCGATCAGGGCGCGGGCGAATGCGATCAGCTGTCGCTGTCCGGCTGAGAGTTGTGAGCCGCGCTCTCCGACTTCGGTGTCATAGCCGTGGGCGAGCTCGGAGATGAACTCCTCTGCGCCTACCGCGGCTGCGGCAGCGCGGATTTGGCTCTCGCCGGCGTCGGGGCGCCCGAAGGCTATGTTCTCTGCGACGGTGCCGGAGAACAGGAACGCCTCCTGCGGGACGATGCCCATCTGCGAGCGCAGCGAGCTGCTCGCGACATCGCGCAGGTCGTGCCCATCGACTAGCACGCGCCCGGCGGTGGGATCGTAGAAGCGCGCCACGAGCTTGGCCATCGTGGACTTGCCCGCGCCCGTCGCGCCCACGAGCGCGACGGTCTGCCCAGGCGGGATCAGCAGGCTGACGTGATCCAGTGCGAGTACCTGCTCGTCGCCCGGTGTTGCGGCGACAGTGGCCGGCTCGGTGGACCGCTTGTCAGCGTCCTTTGCCGCCTGCTCTGCGGCGCCGGCGCGTTTACATCGGCCGGCGCGCGTACGCGAACGAGACGTCATCGAACTCGACCTCGCCGCGAATCCGTCCCAGCTCGTGCGCGTCAGACCGGTCCTTCAGGTCGGGACGCACGTCGAGCAGCTGGAAGATCTTCTCCAGCGCCGCCATCCCGGACTGGTATGTGGCATACAGCTGTGAGAGCTGCTGGATCGGGTCGAACAGGTTTGAGAGGGCTGCCACAAAGGCGACCACCGTGCCGACGGTGATGTGGCCTTCGATCGCCTGCAGCCCGCCGTAGAGAACGATCATCGCCACTGCCACGCCTGAGAGCATTTCCACCGTGGGGAAGTAAGCGGCGTTGAGGCGCACGGTCGTCATGTTCGCGTCTGAGTTGTCCGCGTTCAGCTCCTCAAAGCGCGTCACGTGCACACGCTCCTGGGCGAAGCTGCGCACGACACGGATGCCAGACAGCGTCTCCTGCAGGTAGGCGGTGATCGCGCCTATCGTCTCCCGCGTGCGCCGGAACGCGCCCGCGGAGATGATCCGGAACCACAGCGAGCCGATTACCACGAGCGGCAGCACGAGGAACGTCAGCAGCGCGAGCTTCACGTCGAGCACGAGCAGGATGCCGACGGTGCCGAGCAGCGTGAGGCCGGACTGGAAGAGCGTTACGACGGAGTCGGTCACGAGGCTGTCGAGCGCCTCCACATCGTTGGTCATGCGTGAGATCAGCACGCCCGCGGGACGGCTGTCGTAGAAGCCGATTGGCAGCGTCTGCAGATGGGTGAAGATGCGGATGCGCAGATCGGAGAGCACGCGCTGGCCGACCCAGCCGACGAGGAACGTCTGCGCGTAGGTCATCGCCCACACGATCACCGCGGAGAGGAGGAATGCGATGACCACAATCACGAGCGTGTTCGTGTCGTGACGGTTGATGCCGTCGTCGATTGCGGCCTTCGCCAGCAGCGGTGGCGCGAGCGACGCGCCCGTGCCGAGGATCAGCGCCACGAGCGTTGCAATCGCGCGCGTGCGGTACGGGCCGATTAGGCGCAGCAGGCCGCGCAGGTTGCGCCCGCGCGTGCCTTTACTCGCACGCTCACCGGTCCATTCCGAGCCAGGACCGCGCCCACCCGGGCCTCTGCCCACGGCGGGGCTCACAGCCCGCTCACCTCACGTTCGAGCGGCGCGCGCGTCAGGAACACTTGGTCGGGCAGTCCCTTTTCGACGATTTCGCGGTACAGCTCCGAGGCGTCCAGCAGTTCGTCGTGGTCGCCGTGCGCGACGATCCGCCCGTGGTCGAGCACCACGATCTCATCCGCCAGCGAGATCGTGGACAGGCGGTGTGCGATCACGAACGTGGTGCGCCCCGCCATCGCCTCGTCGAGCGCGAGCTTGATGCGCTGCTCGGTTGACGCGTCCACCGCGGAGGTGGCGTCGTCGAGGATCAGCACGCGCGGGTCGGCCAGCAGGGCGCGTGCGATCGCGATTCGCTGGCGCTGCCCGCCCGACAGCGACAGTCCGCGCTCGCCCACGCGCGTGTCGAACCCCTGCGGCAGCTCCATCACGAAGTCGTATGCCTGTGCGCGGCGGGCTGCCTCTTCGATCTCCTGGATGCTCGCCGACGGGCGGCCGTAGGCGATGTTCTCGGCGACCGGCGCGGAGAACAGGAACGGGTCGTCGCTGACCACGGCGACCGCTTCGCGAAGCGAGCTGAGGCTGACCGTGCGGATGTCCGCGCCGTCGAGTGAGATCCGTCCCTCGCTGGCCTCATACAGCCGCGAGATCAGCGACACGAGACTCGTCTTGCCCGAGCCGGTGGCGCCCACGAGCGCCACGGTGGTGCCCGCGGCTATGTCGAGGTCGACGCCGCTGAGGACTGCACGCGCTCCTCGCACCGCCCCATTGCCGTTGCCGTGATCGAGCGACATGGTGCGCTCGCCGGGCGCGGTGTACGTGGCGCCGAAGTCGTCCTGCTCGTCGTAGCGGAGTGTGACGCCGCGGAACTCCACGTGACCGGCTCCCGGCGGCAGCGGCGGCGCGCCGGGCGCCTCCACGATGCGCGGCTCGCGGTCGAGCACCTGGAAGATGCGCGCGCCGGAGGCGGTCGCGCGCTGGGACAGGCCGAGCAGCATGCCAAGCGAGCGCATCGGGATGATCAGCATGTTCAGGTACAGGTAGAACTGGCTGAACTCTCCGAGCGTGAGGTGCGTGTGGATCACGCTGCGCCCTCCGATCAGCAGCACCGCCGCGAGCCCCAGCTGGGGCAGGAAGCCGATCACCGGGTTGAACTTGGCCTCCAGGCGCGTCGCGACCATCGCCTGGTCGAACACGCGCGCGACGCTGTGGCGGAAGCGCTCCAGCTGGCGCGGCTCGCGCGCGAAGGACTTGACGACACGCACTCCGGAGATGTTCTCCTCCGCGTTCGCGGTCAGCTCCGCGATCCGCTGCTGGACCTCCTGCACGGCCGGGCGTGCGCTGCGCCCGTAACGCTGGGATATGACCACCACGAACGGCACGGGCGCCATCGCGATCAGGCCGAGGCCGGGGTTGATGACGATCATCGCGATGCCCGCCAGCACGAGCGTGAGGATCGACTGCAGGATGAACACGAGCCCGTAGCCGAGGAAGAAGCGCACCGCCTGCAGGTCCACCGTGGCGCGCGACATCAGCTGCCCCGTCTGCTGGCGGTCGAAGAAGCTCAGCTCCAGGTGCTGGAAGTGGTCGTAGAGCAGGTTGCGCAGGTCGTATTCGATCGCGAGCGAGATCCGCCCGGCGATCATCCGGCGCATGTACGTGAGCGCCCAGCGCGCGAGCACCGCGCCCACGATCACCAGCGCGAGCACCAGCAGCGTGTGGCGGTCGTGCGTGCGCTGGGCGAGCTGGTGGTGTTCGGCGTGTGAGCCGCCTTTCTTGATCGCTTCCACGGCCAGGCCGATGAGGTGGGGCACGAGCACCGTCATCACCATCGCGAGGCTTGCGAGCAGCCAGGAGGCGGTCAGTCCCCGCTTGTAGGGGCGCAGAAATCCTAATAGCCGGTAGAAAGTGCTCATAGTTGTATGGTCAACGATTATTGCAGGCGGCCGTCGCCGGACGGCACTACGCTGCGGTCATGTCCGCACGAACGACTCCCCCGCCGCGTCCTGACACGCAGGGGCTGTGTGCCAGTTGTGAGCATCAGCGTGAGGTGCGCAACACACGCGGCTCGACGTTCTCGTTGTGCGAGCGCTCGCGCGAAGATCCAGCTTACCCGCGCTATCCCCGGCTCCCGGTCCTGAGCTGTCGCGGGTATGAGCCACGGGAGGATTGATCGTGCGTGTCATCCGGCAGCGACTGCCACGGGCTCCGGCTCCTGTGCGGCGGGCGCGTTCTCTGCGGAGACGAAATCGCGACTGCGCACGAGTATGAAGGCCAGTATCGACCCCACCAACGCAAGAACTGCCGCGACTATCAGGATGTCGGTAAACGCATCCGTGAAGCCGACTCGATAGGAGCTGACCAGCGCGCTGCGCGCGCTGGGGGAGAGCGTGTGAGCGATCTGGTTTACGTTGCCGGACTCGAGCAACGTGCTGAGCTGCCCGTGGGACGCGGTGAGGATCTCCCGAGCGTGGCCGGTGGCCTTGAGAGCGGCGCTTGTGCTCTTGGTCACGCTGTGCTGGAAGATGGCTCCCAGTCCGGCGATCCCCGTCGCGATCCCGACCTGACGGAAGGTGCTGTTGATACCCGAGGCCATGCCGCTGCGCGCGGGTGGGACAACTCCGATCGCCGCTGAGGCCAATGGCGGATTGACGAGGCCGATACCCACGCCGGCAATCGCAAAGCCGGGGATCAGCGTCGTCCAGCCCGAGCCCGCATCGACGGCGGTCATCGCCACGAGGCCGGCGCTGATCAGCAGCAGACCCACTCCCAGCAGCATGCGGATCGGCACGCGCACGCTCAGGCGCCCAGCCACTGGAGCGACGATGAACGACAGCAACGTGATCGGCAAAAAGCGCAGCCCGGCCTGCAGGGGGCTAAAGCCCAGCACGTCCTGGATATAGAGGGTCAGATACAGGAACATCGCGAAGATCGAGCCCGATAGTGCGAACGCCACGATGTTGGCGCCTGTGAAGGCCGGTCTGCGGAACAGGGCCAGGTCGAGCATCGGTCGCTTCTGTACACGCTCTACGATCACGAACAGCACGAGCAATGCCAGCGAGATGACGAGGAAGGCCACGATCTGCGTCGAGCCCCAGCCCTTGTCATTGCCGCGTACCAACGCGAATACCAGCAGGAAGAGCGAGCCCGAGAACGTCAACAGGCCAAGCCAATCCACGCCCCTTGCGTTTGGGTCGCGCGACTCCGCGACCTGGGTGAGCGTCAGGATCACCGCCATCACGCCGATCGGGAGGTTCACAAAGAAGATCCACTCCCAGCCGATGCCCGAGGTGATGATGCCGCCCACCAGCGGCCCGACCGCGACCGCGGCCCCGGTCACCGCGCCGAAGACGCCAAAGGCTGTACCCCGCTCCTTGCCCTGAAAGGCTTGGGCGATCAGCGCCAGCGAGGTGGAGAACATCATCGCTCCGCCGGTGCCCTGCACACCGCGCGCGAGGTTGAGCATCAGCGCGCTGGAGGACAGCCCGCATACGACCGAGGATGCGGTGAAGACCACGAGGCCGGCGACGAATACGCGCTTGCGTCCCAGCAGGTCGGACAGTGCACCCGCGGTCAGCAGGAAGGCGGCGAGGGTGAGCGAGTAGGCGTCAACCACCCACTGCAGATCGGAGAACGAGGAGTGCAGCGAGCGTTGGATGTCGGGCAGCGCGACATTGACGACCGTGATGTCCAGCAACAGCATGAAGATCGCCACCGAGACCGCGATCAAAGTCCACCACTTGCGCTCCACGACTACTCCTCGCTCTTGCCGACAGGCCGTAGCCCTCGACTATATGAACGGGGCGCGTCTGTTCCGGGCGCTCCGTTCACGCGGTGATGCTCACCGCGGGGGTCTCGTCCAGCTCGCGGAGCTTGCGGCGCACGCGCTTGTGTGTAGCGCACAGCTCCTCTTCCAGCCTCGCCAGCTCCGCGGTGCGGTCGCGGACCAGCTCGAGCTGACGGTCGAGATGGCCGAGTGCCTCGCTCAGGAGCTCGCGGCGGCGCTCGGGGTGGACATCGTCCCGGCGCAGCTGGGCGCGGACCGCGGCACGTGCCTCCTCGGCGGCGAGCAGTGTCTTGAGCTGCTCGAGCGATACCCCGAGCAGATCCTTCAGTCGCATCACCTCGCGCAGGCGCTCGACCTCGGTGTCGGTGTACAGCCGGTGCTGGCCGGAGGGCCGGGCGGGCGCTTGGGGGAGCAGGCCAATCTCCTCGTAGTAGCGGATCGTGCGCGGCGTCGTGCCTGCGAGGCGGGCGACGTCGCCGATGCGCAGGCTGGGCGCGGCGGCGCTCATGTTCGCACCCCGATGCCAAATGCCCCGGCCTCGGCCTCCAGCGTGTGGGGCTCTTCAGGGCTGGTGCCGAGGACATGTCGCGGGCGCATCAGACACACCGCGGCGCCCAGCAGCGAGGTGGCGGCGAGCACCCACAGCGCGACATGCATGTTGGTGATGAAGGGGTCGAGCTTCTGCGCCGACAGTCCCTTGGTCAGACCTGAGAAGACCGCGAACAGTGTGGCCTTCGGCACGGCTGAGGTGACGACCGCGAGCACGAACGCGATCGAGAGCACCGCACCGGTGTTCTGCAGCAGCGTGCGCGCTCCCGCGGCGATGCCACGCCGCTCGGCGGGGACGGTGCCCATCATCGCCGAGGTGTTGGGGCTGTTGAACATGCCCGAGCCGAGACCGACGATCAAGAGCCACAGCGCGCTTTGCCAGTAGGGCGTGTGCACTTGCAAGGTGGTCATCGCCGCGAGGCCAATCGCGCTCACCAGCATCCCGGCTGCGGCCAGCCCGCGCGAGCCGTGACGGTCGGCGTAGATGCCGGCGACCGGGGAGGCCACAAGCATCCCCAGCGCGAGCGGTATCAGCTCGATGCCCGCGGTGATCGGGGTCTGGCCCTGGGCGCCCTGGAAGTAGAAGACGAACAGGAACATCAGCGCGAACCGCGCCAGCCCGTTCAGGAAGGCCGCTGCGGTCGCCGCGGCGAACAGGCGGTTGGCGAACAGCGACAGATCGAGCATCGGTGCGCGCGAGCGGCGCTCGATCAGCACCCATGCCGGCAGCAGCACGACGGCGGCCGCGAGCCCTGCGATCACGATCTCATCGTTCCAGCCGGACAGCCCGCCGCGCGAGACGCCGAGCACCAGGCCGGTGAGCCCGATCACGAAGGCGGAGGTGCCCAGCACGTCATAACCGCGCACGGCGTCGGGTTTTGAGAGCTCGCGCAGGATCAGCGCTCCCCAAACGGCTCCGGCGAGTGCGAGCGGGACGTTGAACCAAAACACCCAGTGCCAGGAGATCGCCACCAGGGCACCCCCGAGCACCGGACCGAGCACCAAGCCGACGGCGGCGACCATCGTGTTGGCTCCCATCGCCAGCCCGAGTTCCTCCTTCGGGAAGGCATCCGTTACCAGCGCGGCGGCGTTGGCGAACAGAAATGCCGAGCCGATGCCCTGCAGGATGCGCCAGATGATCAGCACCGTGACATTCGGGGAGAAGCCCGCTCCGAGCGAAGCCAGTGCGAACACGAGGAAGCCGCCCACGTAGGCGCGCTTTCGCCCGAACAAGTCGCTCAGGCGCCCTGCGGTCAGCACCAGCACAGTGGCGGCGATCAGATAGGCCAGGATCACCCATACGAGCGCCAGCAGGCTGGTGTGCAGCGAGCGCTCGAGATCGGGCAGCGCGATGATCAGCGTGCCTGAGTTGGTCGCGGCGAGCAACATTCCGAGGCTCGTACACGAGAGCGCCCACCACTTGTAGTGCTCGTGGCCGGCTGCGACGCCGAAGCGTGATTCTGGAGAAATTGACGTGAACGTAAGCATCACGATAGCAGGGGGCACCGGTGCTAGAACTAGCTCAGATGGATGAGAGCAAAGTGCAGAAGACCGATCAGGAGTGGCGCGAGCAGCTGACGCCGGCTCAGTACGACGTTCTGCGCAAGGCGGGAACCGAGGCGCCGTTCACAGGCGAGCTCGTCCACAACAAGGACGACGGCTCCTATCGCTGCGCGGCCTGCGACGCCGTGCTGTTTGGCTCCGAGACCAAGTTCGATTCCGGGACGGGGTGGCCGAGCTTCACCGAGCCGGCGGTGACCGAGGCTGTGGAGCTGCGCCCGGACAACAGCTTGTTCATGCCCCGCACCGAGGTGATCTGCCGTACCTGTGGCGGCCACTTGGGGCACGTCTTCGACGACGGTCCCGGACCCACCGGCCAGCGCTACTGCATCAACTCGGCGGCGCTCGCGTTCACGCCCGAGCCCAAGACCTAGACTTATCCACCATGATCATGATGGACCAGTCCAAGCGGCTGTCCGAGCCGCTGCGCTGGGGCCGGCGCGAGAAGACGGCGGTGGCGGCCGTGCTCAGCTGCCTGCTGCTGGCGCTGGCCGGCCTCGGCGCCTACGCCCTGACGCGCGGCGCGCCGGCGCGTGCTGACTGCGTCAAAGTGACCTTCGCCAGCACGCTGGGAGGCGCGGATCTGCAGGGATGCGGCTCGCAAGCGAGACACATCTGCGCCTCTGGATCTTTTCGCAATATCGAACAGGAACTGCGGCTCGCCTGTCAGCGGGCTGGCTTTGCCTACCGCACGCCCGGCTGATGCACTAGACAAATGTCGAAAGACCGGCTGGAAGTGTTGGCCAGGATGGCCCTACCGGCGTTCCTCTAGGGCGGATTTCATACCGGGACTGCAACTGGTGCGTTGCTGCGCGCATGCGCTGGCAGGCGCGTCACCAGATCCACAACAACGGTAGGGAAACGGAGGCACATGTCCTGGAACGCATACCCAAGTTGGCTCAACGCCGGAGATAACGCGTGGCAGATGACCGCGGCGACGTTCGTCGGGCTGATGAGCCTTCCGGGTCTGGCCGTCCTGTACGGCGGTGTGATGCAGAAGCGCTGGTCGGTCAACAGCATGATGCTCACGTTCGTCGCGTTCTCCCTCGTCTTGGTCGCCTGGTGTTTGTGGGCGTTCAAGATGGGCTTCGGCGTTCCCATTGGCCACGGCAAAGGGTTCTTCGACACCTTCTGGGGTAAGTCGGGCACCGTGCTCTCGACCGGGGCAGAGGAGGGCCAGGCGATCATCCCGTCGATCACGGAAGGGCCGCCGTTCCACTTCCCAGAGGCATCCCTCGTCTACTTCCAGTTCGTGTTCGCGGCGATCACTCCGATCCTGATGCTCGGCTCGGTGCTCGGGCGGATCAGCTTCAAGGCTTGGATCCCGTTCGTGCTCGTGTGGATCACGTTCGTGTACACGGTCAACGCGTTCCTCATCTGGGGCGGTGGCTACTTCGCGGCTCACGGCGCTCTGGACTACTCCGGTGGCTACGTCATCCACCTGGCGGCCGGCATCTCCGGCTTCGTCGCGGCGGCGGTGATCGGGCCACGGCTGCAGCGAGATCGCGAGGTCGACGCGCCGAACAACCTGTTGATGGTCGCGGCCGGAGCGGGTCTGCTGTGGCTCGGCTGGAACGGGTTCAACGGCGGGGACTCCTACTACGCAGGCGCGAACGCCTCGGCGGCCGTGCTGAACACGAACCTGTGCACCGCGGTGGCGATGCTCGTATGGATCGCCTGGGACTACATCTTCCGCGACAAGCCGTCCCTGATTGGCTCGGTCAACGGAATGATCACCGGACTCGTCTGCATTACGCCCGGGGCTGGTTTCGTGAACGGGTGGGGTGCGCTCGCCATCGGCGTGATCGGCTCGACGGTCGTATGGATGGCGATCAGGTTCCTCAGCCGGGCGCCGGTCTTCCGGCACGTCGACGATACCCTGGGGGTGATCTATACCCATGGGATCGCCGGGCTCGTCGGTGGGCTGATGGTCGGGGTGTTCGCCGATCCGCACCTGGTCGAGTACATCGGCGTGGGTGGTGCCTCGAACCTGCCAGGGAAAGCCGGTGTTGTGCATGGCAGCTGGACGCTGCTGCGCTGGCAGGCCGAGACGGCCGCGTTCGTAATCGTGTTCAGCGGGATCATGACGTTCATCCTGCTGAAGATCGTCGGGATCTTCGTTCCGTTGCGCCTCTCTGACGAGGAGCTCGAGATCGGCGATCACGCGATCCATGGCAACGAGGTCTATCCCTCGGATGTGCCTACGCTCGGTGGCCCGCATGCTCCGTCGTGGCAGGCAAGCCCGGCCGGCTAGCCCGTGCCGCACGCCGGGGGCATGGATGTCCCCGGGTCCCACCCCAAGGTCAGCGGCCCCGCTCCGGCGGGGCCGCTGCCGTTAAGACTGGTGTGTCAGGCCGATTGGGCAGCTCACACCGGTACCGCCGAGGCCGCAGTAGCCGCTGGGATTCTTCGCCAGGTACTGCTGGTGGTAGTCCTCGGCATAGTAGAACGGGCCGGCTTGTGCCAGCTCCGTCGTGATCTCGCCGTGCCCGGCCGCGGTCAGCATCTGCTGGTAGGCCTCGCGCGAGGATTCTGCAGCGGCCCGCTGAGACTCGTTCTGCCAGTAGATCGCGGAGCGGTACTGACTGCCTATGTCGTTGCCCTGGCGCATGCCCTGCGTTGGGTCGTGGCCCTCCCAGAACAGCTTCAGCAGCTCCTCGTAGCTGGTGGCGGCAGTGTCGAAGGCGACGAGTACGGCCTCGGTGTGACCAGTGCGCCCGCTGCAGACCTCCTCGTAGGAGGGGTTCGGCGTGAAGCCGCCCGCGTAGCCGGCGGCTGTCGTATAGATGCCGGGTGCCTGCCAGAAGATTCGCTCAGCGCCCCAGAAACAGCCCATGCCGAACACCGCCATCTCGACGCCGCTGGGGAACGGTCCCTCAAGCGGCGTGCCGAGCACCTCGTGCCTCCCCGGCACTGGCATCTCCGTCTCGCGCCCTGCAAGCGCCGACTCGGCGTCAACCATCGCTGCCGGCTTGCGCGTGAAGAGCATGCGTTCAGGCTAGTAGGTTTCGAGTCAATCCTCGGTCACGCGGGGCGCGTAGCGGTGGTGCAGCATCAAGCGGTTGCCTTCGGGGTCCTCGAAGAACGCCATGTGGCAGACGCCGGTGTCGAGAATGTCGCCCTTGAACGCCACGCCGCGCCCTTCGAGCGTCTTGCGCGCTGCCTCGACGTCGTTGACGTGCAGCGCGATCTCGGTCTTCTGCTCGTGGTGCTCGAGCCCCATCTTCTCGGCGTCGATGATGCTTAGCGTCAGGTTGCCCGTCTCGAACTCGGCGAAGTTCCGCTCGGGCATGAACACCGAGCGGCGCAGGCCGAGCGTCTCACCGTAGAACTCGGCGGCGGCACGAACGTCGTGCGTAGGCAGGGCGACGAAATCCACGCCGCTGATGAGCTGCTCAGTCGCGGTGCTGGAAGGGGTCATTCGCGTTACTCCCGGATAGGCGTTGGCGGATCCGCGCCGGCGGCTGTGCGTCGCGCCGCCGGCGGCTCTCCAGCGATGGTAGTCCGCTGCGTCGCGTGACAGCAGCCGTGGCGCTAACGCGTCGGCTCAGCGCGTCTCGAGTACGAACACGGCGATGTCGCGCGAGGTTCGTGCGTCGTAGGAGTCAAACCCCTCGTAGAGCTCGTTGACCTTCTTCCACAGCTCCGCACGCTCCTCGCCCTCGGCCACTCGTGCACGCACCGACCGCCGCGCGCCGCGGATCTCGACCTCCGCGTCGGGGTTGGCCTTCAGGTTGAACGACCACGCGGGTGCGCGTTCGTTGCCGGCGTTCGAGCCAACGACGACCAGGCGCTGCTCGTCCACGAGGTAGAGCACCGGGGCGGTGCGTTGCTGGCCGGAGCGCCGGCCGGTGGAGGTGAGTAGCAGCACCGGCGCGGTGCCGACCTTTCCCATCAATCGCCCACGGCTCAGCCGATAGAGCGGGACGTTCAGCTTGCCCATCGTCGTCAGCAGTCTGTCTGGCATCGCCATCGACACACGCGTGTTGGCACGGTTGCTGAGCACGCCGGGAAGTATGCCATCGCGCCAGGCCCGGCAGCGCTCAGCCCGCCGGCTGTAGGATCGCCGCCATGAGCGATCAGCCGGTGGTGCTCTACGATGTCGCCGATCGCGACACACAACAGAAAGCGGATGAAGGGATTCGAACCCTCGACCTTCGCCATGGCAAGGCGACGCTCTAGCCAGCTGAGCTACATCCGCATGAGCGCCGATTATAGAGGCGCACCATCCGCGAGGCTCGCTCTCGGCACGTACCGGCCGCCGTCCCCGCGTGTCAGCAGTCCCATCAGCTCCAGCTCGCTCAGGGTGAGCAGTACCTCTCCAGCGTCTGCGCTTCCGGCCGTCAGCTTGGCAGGGGTGTCTCGGCCCGCGCCCACCTGCTCCAGCGTCGCCTTCAGCCTCGGCTCCAGCCGGTTTGCCTTCAGCGCTCCGGTCATCCTGTGCGGGGTGTCTCTTTTGTCAAGCAGCTCTAGCGCGTCCTCTGGCCCTCGTACGAGGGCGGCGCCTTCCATCAGCAGCGCGTGGGTTCCTCTCGACACCGGTGATGTCACACGCCCGGGAACAGCCGCGACGGTCCGTCCCAGCGCCTTGGCGACACGCGCGCCGAGTAACTCACTGGGCTCCTCATCGGCCTCCACGACGATTGTCAGCTGCGCCATGCCGACCACGATCCGTTCGCGCGCGGTGTAGCACCAGCGCCTGGGACGAGCGCCGAAGGGGAGCTCCACCACGGCGCAGCCCGTGCTCCGCGTACGCTCGTACAGTGCGCGCCTGCGCGACGGGCACGCCACGTCCAGTCCACGGTCCATCACCGTCAGCGCTTTGCCCTTCGCCTCGAGCGCACCCGTCTGTGCGGCCACCGCGATCCCATCTGAGAGCCCTAACGTAACCACCACGCCGTTCGCGGCCAGCCCGTGCGCCAGGCTCCGCGCCATCTCCATGCCGTAGTCGGTCGCCCTGCGGCTCCCCACGACCGCCACCGCGGGCTGCGTCCCCAGCTCTTGCAGCCGCTGCACTGGCCCAGCCACGTACAGCATCCGTGGCGCTCCATCGTCCTTGAGCGCGTGCGGGTAGCCGTGATGGTGCCTGCAAATCGTCTCCACGCCGTCGCTCGAGCCGATGTCCTTTAGCGTGAACTGCTGGTGGCGCTCGTAGATCTCCTCGCGGCGCCTGCCAGCGATCGCCTGAATCAGCTCTCCGTCGCTTAGCCCGAGCAGTGCGAGCAGGCGCTGCCGGTCGCGTGCCTGGTACTCCAAGAGGTGGCTCAGCTGCCCAAGCAGCCAGCTTCGGCGCAGGCAGTCCTCACATGCATCGCTCATGCCGCACGGCTGCCCGCATACTGAGCTTCGCAGCGCAGCGCCAGCGCTGAGCCAACATCCCGCGGCCGTATGCGGTCGCTGCCGTTCAAGTCGGCGATCGTGCGCGCTACGCGCAGCACCCGGTGCTGCCCGCGCGCGCTCAGCAGGCCCTGCTCCTGGTGCTTGTTCAGCAGCTCTTCAGCACGCGGGTCCAACCGCGCATAGCGTGCCAGCATGCGCACGTCCATGTGCGCGTTCACTGTCACTCCTCTCTCGTCCTCCAAGCGCGCCGCTTGGCGTTCGCGTGCCACCGTTATCTGTTCGCGCGCCTTCTCCGAGCTCGCCAGCGGCGGCGCGCTCAGGCCGGGCGTCCCCTCGCTCTCCAGCCTCACGAGGAGGTCGATGCGGTCGAGCAGCGGCCCGCTCAGCCGGCGGCGATGTCGCGCCAGGTCCGCTTCGGTGCACCTGCATTTTTCCGAGGCCCCCGCGTAGCCACACGGGCATGGGTTGGTGGCCGCCACCAGCATGAAGCGTGCCGGGTATACGGTGGAGTGCTGTGCTCTGACAATCGCCACCCGCCCGTCCTCCAGCGGCTGGCGCAGTGCCTCGAGCGTTGGGCGCGCAAACTCTGAGAGCTCGTCCAAGAACAACACCCCGTTGTGCGCCAGCACGACCTCTCCGATCCACCCGCGCTGGGCACCCCCGAGCAGACCCGCCGCCGTGATCGAGTGATGTGGCGCACGGAACGGCCGGCTGCTGGCCAGGTTGTCCTCCAAGTCGCCCGCGATGCTGTGGATCCGTGTCACCTCGATCGCCTCTTGGCGGTTCAGTGACGGCAGGATGGAAGGGATCCGTTGGGCGAGCATCGTCTTGCCGGTACCCGGTGGTCCGGTCAGCAGGCTGTTGTGGGCGCCCGCGGCAGCCACGATCAGCGCCTTCACGGCGTGGTACTGACCACGCACGTCGATCAGGTCTGGGCCCGTGGCGCTCTCAATGGTTTTGACCTCGCCATCAGGCGTGGGCAACGGGTCGGGGAATCCACCACCGATGACGCGCACAGCGCTCGCCAGACGCTCGACGACGGCTACCTCCAGGCCGTCGATCAGCGCCGCCTCGCGTGCCCGCTCGGGCGCGAGCACCAGCGTCGGCATCCTGGCCTCATGGGTCGCCTGTGCCACCGCCAGCGTGCCCTGCTGGCAAGCCCTCACGGTACCGTCGAGCGCGAGCTCTCCAAACAGCACGTAGCTCTCGAGCCTCTCAGCCGGGATCTGCCCGCTGGCGGCGAGCACCGCGCACGCCAGTGCGAGGTCCAGTCCGGGACCGATCTTGGGCACGTCGCCCGGAGCGAGGTTCGCAGTGATCCGCTTGGCGGGAAACTCATAACCTGAGTTGCGGATCGCCGCCTGAACCCGCTCGCGCGCCTCGCGCACGGCCGCGTCCGCGAGCCCGACGATCGCGAATCCGGGCAGCCCGGGGCGAATGTCCACCTCGACGATCACGTGCCGCGTCTGTAGTCCCTCGATCGTGAACGTATGTGCCCGTGCAAGCATCTAATTTCCTGTCGCCGTTTCTGGACGGAGACAAGCAAGCTAGGCCCGGCTTGGGACGGGATACTCGATCGGGGTGGTCCGGTCTCTTCCTGGGGTGCTCCCTGGAAGGCCTGCCTCTAGGAGACCGGTCGTCTCAGGACGTCCGAAAACTCCGAGCTTTCTCAGCGAGCGTCCTAACGCGAGCTGCGAAGTTTCGGGCGGTTTCCTAAAGCCCGGCGGGGTGGCGCGCCACGTAACCGGCAGTCGAGGTCATCGAGTCAGACCAGCGTGTTCCGGTCTCCTGCTGGGCGATCGTATCGAAGCGTTTGCCGTCGATAACCATGAAGGCGTGTTCGGCATTCGCGTAGATCGTAATGTGCTGTCCCGGTCCGGCTTCGCCGTAGGACTCGAGCGCGGAGGAGTCCTCGGGCGAGCTGAGCAGGCCGCCACCATGGAGTGCATAGGAGACCGAGCCCGAGCAGTCGTACCCGGTCGACTGGAACGAGCCGTGCCCGCCACCGAACACGTACGGCCTGGTCGCAATTTCATCGCCGGCCGCGATCACGCGCGCTACGACGCCCGAGGATTCACCGCCGCCACCGGTGCTGCTGGTGGAGCCGCTTCCGGATCCTTCATGTGCCATCGCGGAGGCGGGTGGCTTCAGTTCGGGCTCGTCGCTGATGCCGAGAAGGGCCCATGTCGCGGGGCCTGCGACGCCGTCGACTGTCAGCCCGTGGCGGGCCTGAAGCCGGCGGATCGCCGCCTCGGTTTCAGGGCCGAAGCTGCCGTCGGCCTGCATGTGCAGCGCGTGCTGCAGCCGCGCCACCGCGTTGGAGCTGCCCCGCGCCCCAGCGCTGGACGTGCTGCTCGTGGTGGCAAATGCGTTGCTTGCGTGGTGGCGGGAGGAGTGGGGGAGAGCCGAGGAGGGCGGAGAGATGGTTTCCTCGCCATGTATGCCCAGCAGGCTCCACGTCGCCGGTCCGGCGACGCCGTCGACTGTCAGCCCGTGGCGGGCCTGAAGCCGGCGGATCGCCGCCTCGGTTTCAGGGCCGAAGCTGCCGTCGGCCTGCATGTGCAGCGCGTGCTGCAGCCGCGCCACCGCGTTGCCGGCGCCCGGCAGTACAGCTTCTGAGGGCGTGAAGTTGACGGCGTCGCGGCGGACGCCAGCGGCCGATGCCTTGGCGGCGGCGTGTGAGCGCAGGGCGGCACTCGTTTCTGGACCAGCGATCCCGTCAACCGCTAGCCCTCTGCTGGCCTGGAAGGAGCGCACCGCTTCTTCGGTTTCCGGCCCGTAGATCCCATCCACGCTGATGCCGAGGGCCTGCTGTAGCAGTTCCACCTGCCGGCCCTTGCTTTCGGAGCTCAGTGAGATGCTGTGTTCGGTGGTGGTCGCCGGTTCGGGGTTGGGCATGCCTGGGCTGGCGGCTGCACTACCGTCCGCCAGGCTGGCGGCGGGGCCGGCGGTGAGCGCCACAAGAGTGCCCAGGGAGATGCGCTTCGCCCGCGAGCTGGCTGGCACGAAGCGCAGCTCGGCGGCGCGGCGGCGAGCGCGGGAGCGGCCCAGCGACAGATCCCACGGCTGCTCCTCGGCCAGGTCTCGTGCGGCGTTGCGGTTGCGCGCAGCGGCGAGTGCGGACAGCGACAGGATGGAGGGATTCTTGGGCGCGGTACTCCTACGCCGGCCCGCCCGCTGGCGGCGCTCGCGCGAGCGATGAAGCGAAAGCTCCCAGGGCTCGAGAACAGCAAGATCACGCGGGAATCCCGACATAGAGCGTCCTTTCAATATCGCTTGGCGCCTACGGGGTTAGCTGTCGGGCTCGCGTGAATTACGCTACGCCACAGTTGTGGCGATTCGCCCCCGCAGCCTTCAACTTGGCTGCTTTGGGTCCCCCGCTCCCTGGCCCCGTGGGGGCAAGGACTCGGCACGAACGCGGAGCAACGTAGCACGCCGGACCGCAAGATGTGTCGCATGAGGAGGTTTGCAACGTTTCTTGCCGACGGTCGCGGTGCAGCGATATATGCGCGGGTGAGGTTTTAAATAAACATGCCAAGCTTCTTGAAAGCCCAAAATGGAGCGAGGCAAGACCCGGACGGTTCGTCCCGGCCGCAGCGACATTTCGCCAGCGGTTTACTCAGTGTCGTCTGAGCTCTGGGGTTGCTCCTCAATGGCGAGCGCTTGGCGGGCCAGGCGCTCATCGGAGAAGACCTGTATGTGAGCTGCCAGGTCATCTTTGAACTTGAAGACCCAGGTGGTTGGCGCGCCGTGCAGAGGGCCTGCTGGGCCCCTGCCGCTGGTTTGGCCGAGTGCGACCACGGCGTCACCGGCCGCGCGGGTGTGCACCGGAGTCACGTGCAACTCCTGCCAGTGCTCCTGAATGTCTGCGAAGTAGCGGCGCATGCCCTTGTGCCCGCGGTAGGGCTGCCCGTCGTTCAGGATCGCTCCAGACACGGGCTCAAAGACAACATCCGGGTGCAGCAGCCCCAGCGCAGTCTCGATGTCACGGCGGTTGAAGGCGTCAAACAGGCGCTTGGCGATCTCTTCTCCGGTGCTGGTCATCCATTCATTCTTGCGCGCCGGCACGAGCGGGGTCATGTGTGCGAGCAGGGTCATGTGTATTAAGCTCTCTCTCATGTGCCGAAACATCCGAACACTCCACAATTTCGACCCGCCAGTGACCGATGGCGAGGTACGCGATGCCTCGTTGCAGTACGTGCGCAAGATCAGCGGGTCCACCAAGCCCTCGCACGCGAACGAAGAGGTGTTCGCGCGTGCGGTGGATGAGGTGGCCGCGGCGACCCAGCGGTTGCTCGACGGGCTCGTGACCTCGGCTCCGCCCAAGGACAGAGAGCTCGAGGCGGCCAAGCGGCGCGCGCGCTCCGCCGAACGCTTCGCCGCCTAGCGGTCTCGTGCTGGCGGCGGACACCAAGGCAGTGCTCCTCGCCGGCGCGCTCATGTTCCTGGTTGCGCTGTCGCTCGGCGTCTTGAAGTACCGCCAGATGCTTGGCTCCGAGGAGGGCGTTGCCCATCCGTATGTGGACACCGCCCACCGGGCGGCTCTGCTCTACAGCTTCGCGCTGTTGCTGATCGCCACCTTCGTGCAGCTGAGCGGTTTCAGTGAACTGGTCAACCTGCTGGCGGCGGGCGCGATGACGCTGTATTTCTTCATGTCCGTCATCAACTACACCCTGCACGGCTTGCTGGGAGATACCGACAATCTGATCCGCGATCGGGTGCCGGGGCTGAAGCCGTATATGGTCGCGCTGATCATTGCTGAGATCGGTGGGTGGCTCGTTCTCGTCGCCGGCTTCCTGGACAAGCAGATCTTCTAGCGAGCAGCCGTGGGCGCCTAGCGGGCCTTCGTCTTCGACCACTCAGCCTTATGGGCGCGCTTGGCCGCCTGGTAGTCGATGAGCGCCTGTGGCGAGTCGACATCGCCGAGCGTGGGGTGTGGCGGAACAAGTGCCTTCGCGGACTTGAGCTTGTAGCGCTTGGCGAGCACTGCTCCCAGCGACTTGACCTTCATCTCGCCGAAGCCGGGAAGGGCGGCGATGTTGGAGCGCAGCTCCTGGGCGTCGGATGCGCCGGTCCACACGCGCTCTGCTTCGCCTCCGTATCGGTCGAGCACGTGCACCGCCAGGTCGTGGACGCGATTGGCCATCGCGCCGGGGTAGCGGTGGACGGCAGGCTTGGTGCGGAACGCGGGCTCGAGGTCGGCTGAGGCGAGCGTGGCCGCGTCGATTGAGCCGATGCGTTCTTGCAGCAGCAGTGGTCCGGTGAACGCCTGCTGCACGGTGATCTGCTGGTCGAGTGCGAAGCCCACCAGCAATGCCATTGGATCGGAGGCGATCAGGGTATTGGCCTCTTCGGATTCGGTGAAGTAGAGGCGGTCGGGCATGGGGCAATCGTATCGGTGACTGGCGCGATAATGCGGGTATGAGCAGCATCGAGCAGTGGTGGGGCGAGGGCGAGCACGTGCCGCTTACGCTGAGCGGAGCCGGGCGGGCGGTCTTCGTACGGCGACTGGGCGCCGGCCCGCAGATGACGCTCCTGCACGGCTTCCCCAGCTCGTCGCACGACTGGGCGAAGATCGCCCCCGCGCTGTCCGGGCGCTATTCGCTGACGATGCCCGATTTCCTCGGGTTCGGCGCATCGGAGAAGCCGGCCGGCCACGACTACTCGATCCACGAGCAGGCCGACCTGGTGCAGGCGCTGTGGGAGCACGATGGGATCAGCTCGACGATCCTGGTGGCGCACGACTATGCGGTGTCCGTCACACAGGAGCTGCTCGCCCGTCGCGCCGAAGGCGCTCTCCACGTCGACCTACTTGGCGTGCACCTGCTCAACGGCGGTCTCTACCCGGACGTCTATCGACCGCAGCCGGGGCAACTGGCGCTGCTCGATCCCGTGCAGGGACCCCAGATCAGCGCCAACATCAACGAGGAGCTGTGGAGCATGGCCCTCAGGCCGACGTTTGCCGAGGACTTCGCGGCAAGCGACGATCTCGCCGGCATCTGGCGTTCGATGAACCGCGACGATGGGCATCGCATCATCCACCGCCTGATCCGCTACATGAACGATCGCGTCATGCACGCCGAGCGCTGGGTGAGTGCGCTCGAGACCGCCGACGTCCCGCTGTCGTTCGTGTGGGGGATGCTCGACCCGATCTCCGGCGCGCACATGGCGCAGAAGATCGGAGAGCATTTACCCGGCGCGCCGTTGCTCGCGTTGGAGGACGTCGCACACTGGCCACAGCTGGAAGCGCCCAAGCAGGTCGTCCAGGCATTGCTTGTAGAGGCGTTGACCGGAATCGAACCGGTGTAAACGGCTTTGCAGGCCGCTGCGTAGCCACTCCGCCACGACGCCTTGTATCGCCTGCAAGGGTACCGGGCGCACTGCGCATAGCGGCCTCGGCTGCCCGGGACCGTTGATAGGCTTGGCCTATTCCCAGGGCGATTAGCTCAGCTGGGAGAGCGCTGCCTCGACAAGGCAGAGGTCACTGGTTCGAGCCCAGTATCGCCCATCGCCGGCCATTGGTTCGAGTGTCCGGACATGTCTTGGCCCTACCCTGGCGGAGTCCGGGCGAGGAACAGCGTGAGGTCGGTCCAGCCGGCCTCATCGGGGCGGGCCGCCAGTGCGGTGGCGATCGTCTCGAGGATCACTCCGAACTCGCCGTGGTCGATGCCGACCACGATCGCGCAGCCCGCGTGCGTTCGTCCGGCCTCTGCCCAGCGGCGTGCGATCACGGGGAAGTCCTTGACATCGAACGTAACGAAGATTCGTTCTTCGGCTGCGGCAATCGACAGCAGCTGCTCGTCGGTGAGACCGTCGAGTTCGCGCTCCTCATCGGCCGCGCGTACGTCGTGCCCAGCCTCACGCAGCGCCCGGGCGATCCGCGGGCCCGAGATGTGCGCGTCGAGGAACAGCTTCACGGAGCGTCTGGCGCTCGTTTACACATCGAAACGGCTGACGGCTATGAATGGGAACTCCTCTTCGAGTTGCCCGATCGGCCGCCGGTTCTCGGTGATGGCTGCGTCGATCTCCTCTGCGAACAGCTCGTAGTAGTCGAGCGCCAACCGGATCTGGCGCTCGTTGGCGGAGCCGCCTGCGGCCATGCTCTCGATCGAGTGAATGTCGCGGTGGGCGTCGATGATCTGCCATACGTCGAGCGCAGTCCCGATCACCCAGGCGCGCCGCTCCCAGTCCGTCCCGCGAAACGCGATTCCCGGGAACAGCCGCATCCGCAGCGCCTCCTCCGCGAGCGCCTCGACGATCGCGCCCCTGCTGCGACCCGTGCGCCTCGCCTCACGATCGACAAGCGCCTCCATCCGCTTGGACAGGCGCATGCTGAACGGAGCCGACTTCGTAGCCATCGTCCGATGGTATCACGGAAATTACGTCGTAATGCAGCGAGTGATGACCGCTGAGCAACCTCCGATGGGGTCTCAACGGCGCCAGCCCAAGGCCGAAGGGCTCATACCGAAGGTGCGCGCGCGGGGCGCAGCGGGCTCGGGCGACGGCTACGCCCCGCGCACTGAGGAAGGACACTCCGCTGAAAGTAATACCCATCCAGTCTCTATCTAAACAGCACGATGCTCTCGAATTCGCTGCCGCTCAGGCCATTTTGAGCTTTGAAGGGGTCGGCATTTCCTGTCGATCGCGGCGGGGGGAAGAGCAGATCTTCGTCACGTTCCATCTGACACAGTTCGGGGGTTCTCGCGTGTGAGGAGTTGCCCCGGCCGGCCGTCCGTATGGCTGGGTACCCTGAGGTCGTGCAATCTTCACCGGTTATCTGGACGATTGGGCATTCCAACCACACGTTTGAGCATTTCGCAGCGCTCTTGGAGGCCGAGGGCATCGAAGTCGTCGTAGACGTGCGGTCCTACCCGTACTCGCGCTACGCGCCGCACTTCAACCGCGAGGAGCTCGATGTGGCGCTTCGCGGAGCCGGTACGCGCTATCTCTTCTTCGGCGAGGAGCTGGGCGGCCGGCCATCGCGGGAAGAGCATTACGACGAGGACGGCCATGCTCGCTACGACCTCATGGCCTCCCAGCCGGGTTTCCAGATGGCGGTTCAGAGCCTCTTGAGCGATTCTCGCAAGCAGCGGGTCGCGCTGCTTTGCAGCGAGGGCCAGCCGGGCGAGTGCCACCGCCGCCTGCTCGTCGGCAAGGTTCTGGCTGACTTCGGGGTGCTCCTCCGTCATATCCTCCCGAGTGGAGCCGTTCATGAGGAGGACTCCGTGGCCCTGGACTCTCAGAACGGGCAGGAGACCTTGTTCAGCGAGGAGGCGCCGTGGAGATCTACACGATCGGTTTCACACAGACGACGGCTGAGCACTTCTTCTCTCGCCTGAAGGCCGCCGGGGTGAAGCGTCTGCTCGACGTCCGCCTCAACAACGTATCGCAGCTCGCCGGCTTCGCCAAGGCCCAGGACCTGCCCTTCTTCTTGCGCGAGCTCGCCGGTGCCGCTTACGAGCACGAGCCGCTTCTGGCTCCTACCCAGGAGCTGCTCGATGAGTACAAGAAGCGCAAAGGTGACTGGTCGGTGTATGAGCAGGCCTTTCTCGAGCTGATGGCTGAGCGTGAGATCGAGAGCACACTCTCACCCACGGTGTTCGAGGTGCCCACCGCCTTGCTGTGTAGCGAGGCCACCGCCGAGAACTGCCACCGCCGGCTCGTTTGCGAGTACCTCGCCAGTCACTGGCCGGGCGTACGGGCGATTCACCTCTGATGCGCATGGTCGTCACCCAGCTCACGCGGATGCATGCGCCACGCATCTGCATCGCTGGAGTTGACCCTCGGGTAGACCGTTGCATTCGCCCCACAACTGAACCAGGGCATTCGCTTACGCGCGAGCTTCTCTCTGAGGAAGGGGGACCGTTCGCGCTTGGCGCCCTCGTTGACCTTGGTGAGGTGATGCCAAAGCCCGTGCCACCTGAGTCAGAGGACCACCTATTCCGGCCCGATCAGGTTCGCGTCGTCGGGCAGCTGAGCACCGAGCGCTATCTGGAGCTCATACGCGAACGGTCACGCACGAGTCTTCGAGCGATCTTTGGTGATGAGCTCGTGCGGCATGGGCGAACCTACGCGGTCGACAAGGGTTGTGGAGCCGCCTCGCTCGGGACCCTGCGTGTGCGGCGCAAGCCCGACCTCAAAGTGGACCGGTATGGCAAGCTCCGCTTGCGGTTGCCGGGTAAGGACGCATCTGCATTCCTGGCGGTCACAGACGTGCGCTTCGTCGAGGCCGATCACAAGACGATCAAGACCGCGCTCGTCGCCGACGTCAGTGCCCGCATGCAACGCGGAGTGGGCGTCATCCTCATGCTCGGATTGGCGAGAGCGTTCCAAAAGTCAGAGGACGACTGCGAGCGCCATTGGCTGCAAGTCAACGGAATCTGCATGGTGGACCGGCCGCTTGCAGGACCGCCGTAGGCAGCTCGCGCGCGCGATCTGCGCGGACGGTATGAGCGGCGTGGTTGGAGACGCGCACGGACTACGGTCGTATCCGCCCGCCTAGTCGCGCCTGCTTACGCTTCGTGGAATTCGCCTCTACAGCGGGCATAGACGCCGAGGCGATGACTGCGAGCGTAGGCTTGATCGGACTGCAGCGTCCCGAGTAGCCATGTGCGATTTTCGCCATAGACGAACACCTCCGCCCAGCCGGCGCTCACCACCCGCTGCTGCCAGGTGATCGCCCTCGGGCCGCCCAAGTGGACCAGCGCGAGCAGACGTCCGTAGGAGTCATAGAGTTCCGAGCCCGCGAGCTCGAGGGTGACTGCAGATCCCGGGTGCACGAGCGTTTTCGCGTATTCCTTGGCCGGAGCTCCACAGCGATCGGTGTGCCCGAAGCGCAACGCCGAGCTCTCCGGCGCGTCGATCTGCAGCGTGCGCACCCGCACCTCCCGGTCCCCCAGCCACACGTCTAGCGTGTCCCCGTGGACAACGTGATCGACGACCGCACCCTCCTGCCGCCCGCGCGCGAGCGCGCCCGCCTGGGAAGAGCCAAGCGATCCGGCCGCACAGCCACCGCCACAGAGCGCGCCAATCGCGCCGAGTACAGCGAACAGCAGCGAGCGCTGATGGGATTTTCCACGAACAACGCGTAAGAGCCGGAACGTCCTGCTCATCCGCACAACCTAGGCCGCGCTTAGGATGGGACGGTTGCTGCGGCAGCGCGGAAGGTGCTTCGCGCTACGGACGGCGCAATGATGCGATTGTGAGCAGGCCGTCTTCGGCGTGCTTCACGTTGCACGGGCGGAAGGACCGGGCCTGACTGCTGGGGCGGAACGAGCGCACTTGCCGGCTGCGGGTGTCCGGACTGCGGGTGTCGTTTCGGAACGTGGTCCCCAAGACTGTGCGGCGTGCCGTAGCCCGCGCGATGATCGCCGCGGCCACGGTGCTCTCATCAACCGCATATTGCGAGTCGAGCACGAGCTGGCGAAGTATCTGTATCTGCCGTTGCATCGCTGATGATCGTATCGGCCGCTGCGGCGGGGAATCGACGGCCTGCGGTTCAATTAGACGAGGGTTCGATGAAAGCCACTGGACGCGCAGGAAACCGGCATTGGAGTGCGGGATTACGGGGTCAGGAGCGGTCTCGCGGTGCGCTGGTGGCGGACCTTCGTGGCGGGTCATTTAGCGGCGGTCTTAGTAGCCTGCGCTGTGATGGCGGACACGAGCACGATCGCCTCGCTGGCCACCGCCGGCGGCACGCTGGTGCTGGCCGTCGCGACCTTCTCGGCGGTGCGCTCGGGCAACCGCAGCGCCCGCGTCGCCGAGCGCGCCCTGCTGGCCGGACTGCGCCCGGTGCTCGTCCCCTCGCGCCTGGAGGACCCCTCTGAGAAGGTCTCCTTCGTTGATCGCTGGGTGAGCGTGCGCGGCGGCATGGCCGAGGTCTTCTACGAGGACGAAATTGTCTACATGACGATGACCTTGCGTAACGTCGGCTCGGGCTTGGCGGTGCTGGACGGTTGGCACGCCGTCGGCGAGGTCCTGGTAGGCCGAAACGACCCTGCAAACCCCGAGGAGTTCCGCCGGCTCACCCGAGACATCTATGTGCCGGCGGGCTCCACCGGCTTCTGGCAAGGTGCCGTACGAGACCATGAGGATCCCCTGCACGAGGAGCTTCGGGGCGCGATCGAGACCGGCAACGCGATCACCGTCGACCTGCTCTACGGTGACCACGAGGGCGGGCAGCGCACGATCAGCCGCTTCGCCTTGATGCCGCGCGAAGGCAGCGAGGGCACCGAGCGCCTCACATCGGTTTCGCGCCACTGGAACCTCGACCGCGAAGACCCCCGTTAGCCGCCGCATTCACCTTTCTGGGGCTCCTTGGGCGGCGCGGGACGCGAGGGGGTCGAGTCCCGCGGGGCCTCGCAGGATGCGAGCAAAGCCGGCAGCGATGATGGCACCGGCCAGCGGTCCGGCAAGGTATGGCCAGAAGTGTGAGAAGTCACCGAGGACAATGTCCGGGCCAAAGGACCGCGCCGGGTTCATCGAAGCACCAGAGACAGGGCTCGACCACAGTCCCGCCAGGATGATGTAGGCGGCCACGCCAAAGGCCGAGATCGGCCCCAGGTTTTGCGCCCGCGAGGCCGTCCCGAGAATCGTGGAGACCAGGCCCGCGGTGAGCACTAGCTCCACCAAGGCCGCTTGCGTGTCGCTGATGCCTGAGCCGGGAACGGTGGCGCCCAGTGACCCCACGCGCCCAAAGACGGCGAGCAGGAACAGGACGGACAGGGTTCCGCCTAGCAGCTGGGCGAGTATGTAGCCGGGAACGCGACGCCAGGGAAAGTCCCTGCGGAGCGCGAACGCGAGGCTGACCACCGGGTTCAGGTGCGCGCCCGATACCGCGCCCATGAACAGGATGACGGCGAGCACGGTGAGCCCGGGGGCGCTTACCGCGGCCGCCCGGCCGATGGCCACGTGAGTGGCTGCAGCGACCACCCCAGCGCCGGCGCCAGCAGACCAATAGGAAGGTGCCGAGCATCTCAGCGAACAGGCGACGCCATTCGCCCACGGGATTCTGGAACCGTTCCACCCACCAGGCGTCGCGCGCGAGATGCCCGCCGGTTGCACGCTCGCGATCTGTTTCGCGAACGCTTGAATGATCAGGCGGGGCGCTCAGCTCGACCAGAGCAGCCTGCCGGGTACCAGCGCATCCTCGTCAACCCGGCATGCGGCCGATGCGCGGTGGTACCCGTCGCCGATGACCAGGTAGTCCCGGATCCCGCCAACGAGGAGAATGGGCGAGATCGGTATGCCATTCTCTGATCTTCTTCAGCTTCTCGGCGACCTCGGCGCTTTGCTTGGGCTTCAGCGGCGGCAGTCCGGCCGCGCGCAGTATGTCCTTGGCGGCCCAGTGACCGAGCGGCGCGGTGCGCAGCGCGGCGATCGTCTCCGAGAGCAAGGAGGGGGCCAGCACCATGCTGAGGAAGCTGTGCGCAGCGAGGTAGTCCTTCTCCTCTGGCTCATCGAGCCACCGGATCCTCTGTACGCTCGACACTGGGCGATTCTACCCGCAAGTGCGTCCAATCTGGCCAGCGGCCCAAGTCGTTGCCGCTCGTGTATATAGCTGGCTAAGGTGGACCGGTGGCACTGATTCGAGCAAGCGGCCCGCTCAGCCGGGCGCTGCGCCACGCCTTCCCGGAGCGGCCCTTTCATGTGCGTTTCTGGGATGGCGGGGTCGTCGAGGCGACGAGCCCCGGTGCGCCGGTGTTCTTCGTGAGGCGCCCCTCAGCTCTGTCGCATTTCCTGCGAGCGCCGGGGACGCTCGGTCTTGGGCGCGCATATGTGGACGGCTCGCTGGCCGTCGACGATCTCGACGCCGCGTTCATCGTGGTCGATGAATGGGAGCCGGGAGAGCTGAGCGCCAAGGACAAGGCGCGCCTCGGGCTGGGGATCGTGGCCGCCGCTCTGCCTGGCGGGCTGCCGAAACGTCCGGGCCTCGAGCTGATCCTGCACGGCGAGCGCCACACCCTGCAGCGCGACGCGGCCGCGATCCGCTACCACTACGACGTTGGGAACGAGTTCTTCGCGCTGTTCCTCGACGAGTCGATGACCTATAGCTGCGCAATCTTCTCGCGGGGCGCAGAGACGCTGGAGGATGCGCAGCGCACAAAGCTCGATCTGGTTGCGAGCAAGCTAGCTCTGCAGCCGGGGATGCGCCTGCTCGACGTCGGCTGCGGGTGGGGCAGCTTCGCGATCCACGCGGCCAAGCACTACGGCGTCACGGTCACGGGCGTCACCCTATCGCCGGCGCAGGCCGAGCTCGCGCGCGAGAAGGTCGCGGCGGCGGGGTGTGGCGAGCGGGTGGAGATCCGCGTGGCCGACTATCGCGAGCTGCCGCGGATGTCGTTTGACGCGATCGCGAGCATCGGCATGTCCGAGCATGTCGGCGAGAGTCAGATCGACCGCTACGCGAAGTCGCTGTATGGGTTGCTGCGCCCGGAGGGGTGCTGCTGAATCATGCGATCGCCGCGCTCGATCCCGAGTATGACTCGCTCGAGGACGAGTTCTCGATGCGCTACGTGTTCCCCGACGGCGAGGCCCTGCCGTTCTCCCGGGTGCAGCTCGCGCTCGAGCGCGCTGGCTTTCACACCAACCACGTCGAGGGCTTCAGGGAGGATTACTCCCGCACGCTGCGCGAGTGGACCAAGCGGCTGGACGATCACCTGGATGAGGCCGAGCAACTCGCGGGCGTGCAGCGCACGCGCATCTGGCGGCTATATCTCCGCGCCGCCAGGCATGGTTTTGACACCAGCATCACCGCCGTCTACCAGGCCCGCGCGCACAGGCCTGCCTGAGTTACCTCTTCCGTTTGCCTGCCCGTCGTTTCAAAGACGGCGGCTTCTTGGGTGTCCTGAGCTTCAGGGGCTTCAGCACGGCGCTCACCGGGCGCCCTTCGAGGAGATCCTTGCCGCCCACGGCCGTGATCGTGGCCTTGAAGCTCTCCGTTGTAAGCACGCCGGGAAGCGTCTCGGAGCGATGTGAGGGCTTCGCAAAGAACGTGTCGATGCGCCCGTCGCTGCCGGTGACTTTCACCCGGTAGACCTTCGCGCCGTTCACCGCTCCCCAGCTGAGGACGGCCGTGTTGCCTCTGCGCAGGAAGCGCACGTGCGCGGGCCGGCCGGGCCGGAAGGGCCGCGGGGCGCTGTAGGAGGTAACGGTCACGGTCTGAGACGGGACGCCCGTCGCGGCGATCACCGTCGCATAGATCTTGCGAGCCCTCCCGAGGGCTTCCGTGGGCGTGAACGCCACGCTGCCCTTCACCGCGGACACCGTGCCGAGGCCATGGATCGAGTCCTTCCCCCGTTCATAGAAGCGGACCTTCATCCCGGCCACGAGGTTCTTCGCCCGGTAGCTGAGCGTCCAGTGCTTGCCGCGGTGACGGACCGTGGCCTTGATCGAGGGCGGCGGAGAGACATCCGCCTCTTCGACCTTGCTGATCGGGGCCGAGCCCGGGGCCCGCTTGAGGTGCCATTCCCCGCCCGCGGGCGTGTTCAGATAGACGATCACGTTGTGAGGGTCCGAGCCCAGAGCGGCGATGAACTGGTTGCCGGCCATCGAGACCTTGCCCGGCTGCGAAGGCGTCGTGTAGCTCTGCCCGTTCGGTCCGGTGAGCTTGACTACCGGCGTGCCCGAGTTCGAGCTGATGCGCAGGTCGCGGCCCATCGGGTTGGATGCCAATGCGATCGTCGCATCGCCGGCGCGCCGGTGCCCGGCCGCGAACGCGCCGCTCGGGGGCCGGCCTCGCAGCGATTCAGTTTCCGTTTCGTTGACGAACCCGCCTTCGTGGTGCGTGAGGGGGACCTGCTTGTACGGTTTCAAATCGTCATGGCAGTTCCCGCCGAAGAAGCCTTCGCCGCCTACGCTCGAGGTGTCGAAGTTCCAGTAGCCGAGCGCTCCAAAGGGGCCGACGAAGCCGCAGCCGGCGATGTAGTGGTTGTTGACGAGGCCCGCCACTTCGGCGTCGATCACCCAGACTTTGATGTGGACGCGGCCGTACGCTTCCCACAGCCCGCTCGAGGGTTCGTCCCAGTAGCCGATTTCGCCCTCCGCACTGACGACAGGTTCTTTGGACCCGAACGGCACGCCGATTTTCAGCAGCAGCAGGGCGTCTGAGTAGCCATCGGAGTAGACGTCGCCCTCGAGGGTCGCGATTTCGTTTTCTTCGTACTTCAGGGTTCCCTTACCGCCGAAGTAACCGAGCCGTTCGCCTTCCTGTTCGGCGTACTTGAAAGCGAGTTCCAGCTCGAGCACGGTCGCCACCTTGGCGCCGAGATTGCCACCGAAGGTCAGCGGTTCGACGCCGACGAACGCTCCGATTTTGTTCAGGCTGATGCCCGGATACAGCGGCACCCCGGGTGGTGGCAGGATCAGGGTCATCCCGGCCGAGTGAAACTGGCCATGCTGGAAGGAGAGTTCGCCTTCCAGGCCAGGTTCGTTGAGCAGCCCAAACGTGATCGTCGCCTTGGCCTGCCACGTGTCGCGCTTTTCGGGGTCTGGATTGCCGGGGAAGTAGTAGACGAACGACGCTTCCTTGACCTTAAAGATCGGTTTCAGGCTCGCTTCGGGGATGCTGAAGCGCAGGGTCGATAGTTCGATCCCCGTTTCCTGACTAGAGAGCAGCTCCAGTTCACCCGTCGCTTCGAAGTTCACGGCCGTCAGGTTGAGGCCCACCTGGACATCGAAGAGCGCCTGGCCTTTGCCCGTCAGGTACACCGAGACCATGCCGGTCAGCGGAAAGTTGCCTGGCAGCGTGGCGCAGGCTTTGTTGGGCCCGTTCGGCGGGCAGCAGCCGACCTTTTTTTCACCGCCCGTGCAAGGTTTGCCGACGCCGAAGCTCATCAGCGGGTTGCCTTTGAGGTTTTTCACCCGTTCTTCGTCGGCGGCGTGAGCACGGAGCGGCGCCGTGATTTTGAGCACCTGGCGTTTTTCGAAGGCCGTCCCGAGCGTCACCGGTTCGGTTTCCAGGTCATAGCCGCCCAGCGTCATATCACCGATCGGGGTGTTCAGCAGCTCGATGTTCACCGGGGTGCCCGAGAGCTTGTATTCCGTGCCGATCCCGAGGTGGCGGTGGGATGTGACGTGGTAGACCCCATAACCGCCTCCCTTGGGGATTAGCACCATGCCGTTGAGCTCGAGTTCCTTGGACTCGATCACCCATTCCCCAGAGCCCTTGGTCTGGATGCATTCGGCGAGCAGCTCGGCGTTCGCGACTTCGAGGCTCGTCAGGCAAGGGCCTTCGCCGCCGTCGCTGGGCGGGATGCTGACCCCCTGCATGACGAGCGCGAATTTGGAGCTCGATTTTTCTCCGCCCGAGTTCGTGACGGTGAGGCCGATCGTGCGCGCGCCGCTGGGCAGGATCACGTGGGCGATCGGGTTCGTGCCGGTGCTCGTGTCGATCTTCCCGTCGCTATTGAAGTCCCATTCATAGGAGATGATGTGCCCGCTACCCGGACTCGAGCCGGCGCCGCTCAACGTCACCGGCGAACCGCCATGCGGATTGGGCGTCACGACCGTCCCCACCGCTGTCGGGGGCATGGGGGTGGTGGAGCTCCCGCTGCCATTGGAGCCGCCACCGCTCTTTTTTTCTTCAGCCCCGCCTTTTTCTTTGGTTTCTTCTTCGACCTTTTCAAAGCTGAGGTTGTCGATCGCGATCTGGCCTTTGTTCGGTGTCGTGGCGTCGATGGCGAAGTAGCTGATCGGGACTTTGTTTGGGTTGGGGACGCTGATCGTGCTCCACGAGGTGTTGTTCACCACAGCTTCTGTGGATCCGACTTCTTTGCCTTCGCCGTACAGGGTCACCTTCACCTTGGGTGACGGTTCTGTGAGGGAGCGCACCGCGACCGACAGCGGCCCGCGCGGATGGTTCAGCAGCGAGCCGTAGGTCCCGCTTGATGGCGTGCCGACACATTTTTCCAGCACCGCGTAGTTGGGTTTGGAGGGGGGTTCCTGAGTCGGATCGAACCCCACCGCCGGCGGACCGCAGTCTCCAGGGCCGGGCGAGGGCTGACCGAATGTGAGCGCCGTGCCCAGTTCGAGGCCCTGCGCTTTGTACTGGGTAGTGACGGGTTCGCCGCCGGAGAGCGTGTCGAAGCCCACCACCGTTTCAGCGGCGCTTGCCGCCGGAGCCGTCCCAAGGGCGCCAGTGAGCGCCAGCGTACCGGCGAGCGCCAGGGCGCCACGAAGTCTCGATCCGGCGATCAACCGCCCAGACATGGCCGCCAGCATCGCAGAGCCCCGTGGGCTTGTCCACCCCTGCGGGGCCTGCGGGCTCATGCGAACTAAGCCCTGTTGAGTTCAGGCCTTTGGCAGCCGGTACTTGCGGCTCTTGGGGTCGCGCTCGAGCAGGCCGAGCTCAACGAGCGTGGAGGCGTAGCGGTGGGCTGTCGAGGGGCTCATGCCGGCGTCGTGGGCGAGCTCCACGATTCCGCGTGCAGTCTCGCCGGAGGCAAAGCACCCAAGCAGCGAGAGCCCCCGCAGCAGCGAACGGGACAATCGTGGGTCGTCCGAGTCACTCGGCAGATAGCTGCCGATCAGCGTGGAGATGCCCGGGACACGGCTACTGGAGGCAGCGTGCACCACGTGGTTGACCTGGGCGGGAGATAGCGTGATGGTGATCGGGACCTGCTCGCTGCCTTGCATCCCCCGATCATTGCAGATGCAGACGACTGTCTGCAAGCGGGATCTCCAAATCCGCGTTCTACAAGCCCTTACGGCCCGCATACGGGAGTGCCGCACCGGCTCTCTCGCGGCTGGCGGGTAGCCTCCAGCGCTGAGATGCAGGTCACGGTCACACTCCCCGACGGAACGCCGCTTCAGCTGCCCGGCGGCGCAACGGGCGCCGACGCTGCCGCCGCTATAGGCCCAGGGCTGGCTAAGGCGGCGCTGGCCGTCGAGGTGAGCGATCCAAACAGCGGGACCCACTCCCCCGAGGTTCGCGACCTTTCGCGGGCGCTGCCCGACGGGGCGCACGTGTCGATCTTGACGAAGAAGAGCGGCCCGCAGGCGCTTGCACTGATCCGCCACGACGCCGCGCACGTGCTTGCGGCGGCGGTGATGGAGCTATGGCCCGGCGTGAAGATCTCGATCGGCCCGCCGATCGAGCAGGGGTTCTATTACGACTTCGAGTTCCCGGACGGAGTAACGATCTCCGAGGCGGAGTTCGCGAAGATCGAAGAGAAGATGCGCGCGCATGTAAAGGCCGCGGAGGCGTTCGAGCGCCAGGAGATCACTCCAGCTCAGGCCCGTGAGCGGTTCATGGGTGAAAATCAGGATTACAAGGTCGAGCTGATCGACGACCTCGTGAAGAACGCGCGCGAGGAGGGGAGCGAGCTCGAGACGGTGTCGCTGTATACGAACGGGCCGTTCACCGACCTGTGCCGCGGCCCGCACGCGCCGAGCACGAAGACGGCCGATGCGTTCAAGCTGCAGTCGGTCGCGGGCGCCTACTGGCGCGGTGATTCGACGCGGACGATGCTCACGCGTATCTACGGCACTGCATTCTTCTCCAAGGCAGATCTGGAGGAGCACCTGGAGCGGATCGAGCAGGCAAAGGCGCGCGATCACCGCAAGCTGGGTCGCGAGCTCGGGCTGTTTATGTTCTCGGAACTGTCGCCCGGCAGCCCGCTCTGGAAGCCAGCCGGGATGGCGATCTGGAACGCGCTCACTGATCTGTGGCGGGCGGAGAATCTGGCGCGCGGCTACCGCGAGGTCAAGACGCCGGTCCTGTGGGACGCCGAGTTGTTCAAGCAGTCCGGCCACTGGGACACCTATCGCGAGCACATGTACTTCGTCGACGCCGATGAGCGCCAGATGGGGCTGAAGCCGATGAACTGCCCGGCCCACATCCAGATCTACAAGGACGAGCGCCACTCCTATCGCGACCTGCCCATCCGCTACTCCGAGCAAGGCCTCGTCCACCGCCACGAGCTGACCGGCGTGCTGCACGGGCTGATGCGCGTGCGCCCGATCACCCAGGACGACGCCCATATCTTCTGCACCGGCGAGCAGGTGCAGGAGGAGGTGGTGCAGTGCCTGCGATTCGGCTTCTACCTGTACCGGCTATTCGGCTTCGAGCCTCGCCTGGAGCTCTCGACACGGCCCGAGAAGCGAATCGGCAGCGAGGAGATGTGGGACCGTGCCGAGGCGGCGCTGGCGGGCGCGCTGCAGGCCGAGGGCTTGGAGTACGAGCTGAACCCCGGCGATGGCGCCTTTTACGGCCCGAAGATCGACCTGCACATGACCGATTCGATCGGGCGTTCCTGGCAGCTTGGCACCGTGCAGCTGGACTACTCGATGCCTGAGCGCTTCGAGGTGACCTACACCGGCGCCGACAATGCTGAGCACCGCCCGGTGATGATCCACCGCGCGCTGCTGGGTTCCTTCGAGCGGTTCATCGGCATCCTCATCGAGCATTACGGTGGCGAGTTCCCGCTGTGGCTAACGCCGGTGCAGGCGATCGTGCTCCCGGTCTCCGATCCCTTCAATGACTACGGCATCTCAGTCACCGGCGCGCTGCGCGAAGCTGGCCTGCGCGTGGAGCTCGACGACCGG
This sequence comes from uncultured Solirubrobacterales bacterium, assembly GCA_963817605.1. Taxonomy (GTDB): domain Bacteria; phylum Actinomycetota; class Thermoleophilia; order Solirubrobacterales; family Solirubrobacteraceae; genus Palsa-744. Next base: position 260,261 of record CAWFOV010000004.1, read on the forward strand.
GGCGAGTCGGTCGGGCGCAAGATCCGCGAGGCCGAGCTGCGCAAGATCCCCTATATGCTCGTTGTGGGCGAGCGCGAGGCCCAGGATGGGACGGTAGCCGTGCGCGAGCATCGCAAGGGGGATACCGGCAGCGTTCCGCTAGCAGAGCTCTCCCAGCGGCTATACTCGGCTTCGTTGAAGCCCCCGGTCCACTACAAAGCCCGCGCGTAGAGCAAGCTTGACGCGCCACTACCACAGCTAGTGCCGGTTCCCCGCCGCTTCGACCGGCGCCCGCCCGAGCGGGACACGACGAGGATCAACGAGCGTATTCGCGTGCCCGAGGTCCGGGTGATCGATGACGAGGGCAATCAAGCCGGGGTGATGACGATTGCGCAGGCGCTTGCCTTTGCACAAGAGCGCGACCTGGACCTGGTCGAGGTTGCCCCCGAGGCGCGCCCTCCGGTCTGCCGCGTGCTCGACTACTCGAAGTACAAGTACGAGCAGGCACAGAAGGTCAAGCAGGCCAAAAAGCACCAGCAGCAGATCACAGTCCGCGAGATCAAGTTTCGCCCGAAGATCGCCCAGCACGACTACGATACGAAGAAGCACCACGTCGAGCGGTTCCTGCGCCACAAGGACAAGGTGAAGGTGACGATCATGTTCCGCGGGCGCGAGGTCACCCACCCCGAGCGCGGCACCGCAATCCTCGACCGGCTGGCGGAGGAGCTCGCGGAGCTGGGAGTGGTCGAGCAGCGCCCGATGCAGGAAGGGCGCAACATGACGATGATGATGGCCCCTTCCAAAGCGGTGCTGTCGGGCCGCGCCGACGGGGACACGCATGGCGATGACGGGGCTGCGGCCGCGGTGCCTGCCGCTCAGGCAGAGAACGGTGCGCAGGAAGCGGTGAGCGAGCCTCCGGCTGAGAACGGCGCCGGCGCAGTGAAGGAAGAGCCCGTGGCCGCGGATGCTGCGGATGCGCCGGCGGCAAAGGCCAAGGCCAAAACCTGAGCCGGCACGAACACCGCCGGCAGCGCCGTGTCATAATCAGCGGCTCGAGGGTGGCGCTGCCGGCGCAAGGCCGGCGAGCCAGGACCCTCGATCTCTGATCCCATGCCCAAGATGAAGACCCACTCCGGCGCGAAGAAGCGCTTTAAAGTCACCGCCACCGGCAAGGTGCGCGGCCGGCACCCCTTCACGAGCCACATCCTCGAGAAGAAGTCGCCGAAAAAGAAGCGCGCGCTGGGTGCTCCGAAGATGATCAATGACCACGACGTGCCCCGGATCAAGCGGATGCTGGGGGTGGGCAAATGACCCGGGTCAAGCGGTCGGTCCATGCCAAGAAGAAGCGGCGTGCGACGCTCGAGCTGACGAAGGGCTTCCGCGGCGAGGCGCACTCGAACTACAAGCGCGCCAAGGAGGCGCTGATGAAGGCGGACGCCTACGCCTACCGCGACAGGCGCAACCGCAAGCGCGACTTTCGCAGGCTGTGGATCACGCGCATCAACGCGGCCGCGAGGCTGAACGGGATGAGCTACAGCCAGTTCATGCACGGGCTCTCGCTGGCCGGGGTGGAGCTGGACCGCAAGGTGCTGGCGGACATCGCCGTGCGCGACGCCGACACCTTCCGACGTTTTGCCGAGACCGCCCGCGAGGCGTCGGCTGCCTGAAAACGGCAACCGACAGAAAGGCCTCCCGGGCGTCGCTCCTGAAAAGGACGGCGTCTTTTTTTGTTGTTTTTCAACCCGGCGAATTGCAATCAGCATCAAAAATAATCCGCACACCGCCTGGACCTGCACTCGATGACCATCATCTCCCCACATAACCCCCGATTGAAGGAGCTGCGCCGTCTGCAGACCAGGCGCGGGCGGGCGCTCGCCGGCAGGTTCGTGGCCGAGGGCGAGGATCTGATCGCGGCCGCCGGGCGCGCTGGCTGGGAGGTCGCCGCGGGCTATCGCCTAGCGGGCTCAGAGCTCGGCGGCGAGGGGTTCATCGATGTCGAGGAATCAGCGCTCGCGGGGGTGTCGGCGCTCGGGTCGGGAGCACGCGTGATCGGTGTGTACGAGCAGCGCTGGGCCGTGGCGCCAACGGGACCCCTGTGCGTTTATCTGCATGGGGTGAGCGACCCGGGCAATGTGGGAACGGTGCTGCGAGGCGCGCTGGCGTTCGGCGCGTCGTGCGTGACGCTGGGTGGGGGCTGTGCCGACCCGTATTCGCCGAAGGCCGTGCGTGCGAGCATGGGGGCAATCTTCAGTGTTCCGGTCGCGCGCGCGGAGTCGATCGGTGAGCTGCCGGGCGAGCGGGTGGCGCTCGTCGCCGACCCGAGCCCACCCGCTCAGCCGCTGCGGCGGTCCGCGGGACCGGTGACGCTGCTGATCGGCGCCGAGCGCGAGGGGTTGCCGGACGAGGTGGTGGCGAAGTGCGAGCGGGTGGCGCACATCCCGATCGAAGCGGAGTCGCTGAACGCGGCGATGGCCGCGACCGTCGCGTTGTACGAGATGACCAGCGGCTCGACTAGGGTCCGGGCGTCATGATCGAGCGGATCGAAGAGCTGCGCAAAGAGGCCGAGCAGGCAATCGCGGCCGCCGGCTGCCAGCGACGCGCTCGAGGAGTTGCGGGTGCGCTACCTCGGGCGCAAGGCCGAGCTGCCCCAACTGCTGCGCGGCGTGGCGCAACTGGAAGCGGCTGAGCGCGGAGTGGTGGGCAAGGCCGCCAACGATGCTCGCCAGGCGCTCGAGGCGCTCATCCAGGCTCGCTCCTCACAGCTCGGGGCGGCAGAGCTACAGAGCGGGCTGCAGTCTGACGCGGTTGACGTGACCCTACCGGGCGCACCGCCGCAACCGGCCGGCCGCCTGCATGTGATCACCGCGACGACGCGCGAGCTGGAAAACATCTTCCTCGGGCTGGGCTTCACCGTGATGGAAGGGCCCGAGGTGGAGACCGTGCACTACAACTTCGACGCGCTCAACCACTCTCCGACGCACCCCGCGCGGGCGCGTACGGACACCTTCTACGTCTCCGGCGACCTCGTGCTGCGCACCCACACCTCGCCGATGCAGGTGCGCGCCATGGAAGCGCACCCGCCGCCGCTCTACATCGTCATCCCCGGGCGCGTTTACCGGCGCGACCTCGACGCCACGCACACGCCCCAGTTCCACCAGATCGAGGGTCTCGCGGTCGACGAGGACATCACGCTGGCCGACCTGAAGGGCACACTGCTGCACTTCGCGCGCGTGTTCTTCGGCGGCGAGCGGGAGGTGCGCCTGCGGCCGCACTTCTTCCCCTTCACTGAGCCCTCCGTGGAGGTGGACGTGTCCTGCTTCCACTGCGCCGGAAAGGGCTACATGCCGGACGGCTCGCGCTGCTACCTGTGCAAGGGCGAGGGCTGGCTCGAGATCCTCGGCGCCGGCGAGGTTAACCCCAACGTCTACGCATACGTCCCGAGCACCGAGTGCAACGCGCCGGGCTACGATCCGGAGAAGGTCCAGGGCTTCGCCTGGGGGCTCGGTGTGGAGCGTATGGCGATGCTCAAGCACGGCCTCCCTGACCTGCGGCTGATGTACGAAAACGACCTGCGCTTCCTGGAGCAGTTCGGATGAGGGTGCCCTTGGACTGGCTGCACGAATACTGCGCCCCCGGCCTCGACGTGAAGCGGATCGAGGAGCGGCTGACGATGACCGGCACAAAGGTGCAGGAGATCCACCGTCACGATGCGGAGGATGGGCGCGTCGTGGAGGTGCTGGAGCTCGAGATCACGCCCAACCGGCCGGATTGTCTCGGCGTGTTCGGCGTGGCACGCGAGCTGCATGCGGCCACGGGGGCGCCGCTCGCGCCTGAGCCGTGGGCGGATGACCCCGGCTCCGCCGGTGGGGATGGGAGCCACGCCCTGCCCGCGGAGGTCGTCGTCGAGTGTCCAGAGGAGTGCCCGCGCTTCACCGCGCGCGTGTTCGAACACGTCACGGTCGCCCCCTCACCGTTGTGGTTAAAGGAGCGGCTGATGGCGGCAGGGCAGCGTCCGATCAACAATGTGGTCGACATCACCAACTACGCGATGCTGCTCACTGGCCAGCCGCTGCACGCGTTCGATCTCGACCATGTCTCAGGCCAGCGCCTGACGGTGCGCCGCGCTGTGGAGGGCGAGCAGGTGGATACGCTCGACGGTGAGACTCGCACGCTCGACTCCCAGATGGTCGTGATCGCGGACGCTGACGGCCCGGCGTCGATCGCGGGCGTGAAGGGCGGCACTCGCTCGGAGGTGCAGCCGGGCACGACGCGCGTGCTGCTCGAGGCGGCCACCTGGAACGGCCCGAACATCCATCGCACCTCGTTGAGCCTGGGTCTGCGCAGCGAGGCGTCCGCGCGCTTTGAGAAGGGCCTTGCACCCGAGCAGTGCTCCTATGCGCAGGCCGTGGCCACCCGTCTGCTGATCGAGTGCGCTGGAGCGAAGGTCCTGCCAGGCACCGTAGACGTGGGCTGGGATGGAGCGCCACCGCTCATCATCCGCCTGCGTGAGGCCCGGGTGCAGGAGATCCTCGGCTTGCCCGTGTCCGGAGAGCGCCAAGAGGAGATCTTGAACGCCCTCGATTTTCAGACGCAGCCAGCGGACGAGGGTCTCGACGTCACGGTGCCAGCGCTGCGGCGCGTGGACGTCACGCGCGAGGTGGACCTGATCGAGGAGGTCGCACGGATCGATGGCCTAGAGAAGCTGCCCGCCACGCTACCCGCGCGCCGTGGCGCCGCCGGCCTGCTCACCCATGCCCAGCGGGTGCGCCGGGCGGCTGAGGACGCGATGGTGGGGCGAGGCCTGCACGAGATCGCCGGCTGGAGCTTCGCCGGCCCCGAGCTGCTAGACCGGCTGCTCGTTCCCTCCGATCATGAGATGCGCCGCGTCGTGAAGCTCGAGAACCCGCTGTCGGAGGCTCAGTCGATCATGCGCCCGACGCTGCTCGGCTCGCTACTCGACGCCGCCCGGCACAACGTCTCTCGCAATGGCCCCGATGTTCAGATCTTCGAGTCCGGAGCCGTCTACCGCGTCTCGCGCGATAACGCGTCCGCGGATGAGCACCACGCGCTCGGGGCGCTACTGACCGGTGCGCTGGGTGGGTGGGCGTCCAAATCCTGGCGCGGTGAGCAACACGAGGCGGACTTCTTTGCCGCCAAGGCGCTCCTCGGTGCACTGCTTGACAAGTTTCACCTCGACTGGTCAGTACAGCCCCAAGCCTGGCCGTTCCTTCACCCGGGCCGCTCCGCCGCTGTGCTCGCGGGTGGCGAGACACTCGGGTTCGTGGGAGAGGTACACCCCCTCGTGGCAGGCGTTTGGGACCTGCAGCGCACCGCCGCCTTCGCGATCGACGTGGGCAAGCTCGCCGCGGTCTCACCCGAGGTCACGTCCTTCCGGCCATTCGCTGCCTTCCCGGTGCTGCGCCAGGACCTCGCCGTGACGCTGCCCGTGGGGGTGCCGGCGGCGGGCCTGCTCGCGGCGGTGCGCGAGGCGGGCGGGGTGACGCTGGGCAACGTCGAGATCTTCGATGTCTACACCGGCCCGCAAGTGGGCGAGGGCATGCGCTCGCTGGCGCTGGCTCTGTCCTTCCGGGGCACAGACAGAACCCTCACCGACGAGGACGTATCGCCCGCCCATGAGCGGATCGTGGGGGCACTGGGCGAGCTGGGGGGTGAGCTGCGTGCCTGAGCAGAGTTTCGCCAAAGGCTCTCCACAGGTGATCGTCGCGGGCGCAACGGGCTTCGCCGGTGCGCTTGCCGCACACCTGCTGTGGCGCCACCCCGGCTTCGAGCTGGTCGCCGTCACCGGGCGCTCGGAGGCAGGCCGGCGCCTGGACGAACTCTACCCGCGCTACCGCGTGCCGCTTGAGATTGAGGAGCTGGATGTGGACCGGCTGGAGGACGTGGACGCTGCCGTCGTCGCCTACCCTCATGCCGCCGCCGCGCCCACGACCGGCGCGCTGCGCCAGCACGGCGCGCGCGTGGTCGATCTGAGCGCTGACTTCCGGCTGACGGATCTGGCCACATACGAGCAGTGGTACGGGACGCACCCGCGCCCCGGCCTACTCAGCGAAGCCGTCTACGGGCTGACCGAGCTGCATCGCGCGGAGATCGCCGGCGCGAACATCGTGGCCAACCCCGGCTGCTACCCCACGGCGTCAGTGCTCGCCCTTGCCCCGCTCTCGCGCGCGGGTCTGATAGCTGACGTGGTGATCGACGCCAAGCAGGGCATCTCCGGGGCGGGGCGCACGTTCGACGAGACCACGCATCTCTCGATGGCGGGTGAGAACATCCTGCCCTACAGAGTTGCCGGCCACCGCCACCGGCCCGAGATCGAGGAGCAGTTGCAGTTAGCCGGATTAAAGATGGATGTGCGTGTGCAGTTCCAAGCACATCTCGTCCCACTCGACCAGGGTGAGCTCGCCAGCTGCTACGTGACCCCCACCCATCCGGTCGAGGCCGGGGAGCTGCATGGGCTGTACACCGAGGCATACGCGCAGGAGCCGTTCGTCGAGGTAACCGGCGACGGGGGTGGGCCACCCGGAACCCGCGAGGTACGCGACACGAACTTCTGCCGGATTTTCGCCACCGTTGACCCTCACACGGGCAAGATCGTGGTGCTCTCAGCGATCGACAACCTCTGGAAGGGCACCTCCTCGCAAGCGGTGCAGAACCTGAACGTGATGTTTGGCCTGCCCGAGACAGAAGGCCTGACATGAGCGCGGGCAAAGACGTGTGGGGCGATAAAACAGCTGATGGTCCTCCGCAGCCGTTCTTTCACTCGCGCTGGGTTCCCCCACCTGAGCACGTGCGCGACCTCGGTCCCAGCGCCGGATTGCCCACGGGCTTCAGGGCAGCGGGAGTGGCATGCGGGATCAAGCCCAGCGGGCGTCCCGACCTCGGGCTGCTCGTGTGCGACGCCGAGACCCCGGTCAGCGCGGCGCGCTTCACCGCCACGGGCACGCCCGCCGCGCCTGTGCTCCTCAGCCAGGAGCGCTGCCGGCTGGAGGGGCTGCGCGTCGTGCTCGCAAACGCCGGCTGCGCGAACGCCGCGACCGGCCAAAGAGGATTGGACGATGCCGCCAAGACGCAGGGCGCCGCGGCTATGGCTGTGGGGGTGGAGGAGACCACGGTCGCGCTCGCCTCGACCGGTGGCATCAGCCAGTACCTGCCAGTGCAAGCCGTCCTGAAAGGCGTCCTCGCGGCTCACAGAGAGCTCCGCCGCGAGGGCGACACCGACTTCCAGCAGGCGATCCAGACGACCGACGCCTTCGAGAAGCGTGCCTGTCTGGAGGTGGCGCTGCCGTCGGGAACGGTGCGTCTGACGGCGCAGTGCAAGGGCGCCGGGATGATCTCTCCGAACTTCGCGACGATGTTCTGCTTCGTCCAGACCGACGCCGGGCTCGCACCGGAGACCGCCGAGCTGCTGTTTGGCGTGTGCGTAAAGCGCTCGTTCGATCGCTGCTCGGTGGACGGACAGCTCTCGACGAACGACACCGCGATCCTGATGTGCTCCGGCTCGAGCGGCGTGCAGATCGTCCCGGAGTCAGAGGACGAGCTGCGCTTCGGCGAGGCGCTCGACGCGCTGCTGCGCCAGCTCGCGATCCTTATGGTCGCCGACGGCGAGGGCGCCGCCCGGATCGCGCGGGTGCTCGTGCGCGGCGGGGATCTCCCGAGCGCTGAGGCGGCGGCGCGGGGAGTGGCGAATTCTCCGCTGGTGAAGGCGGCATTGCATAGCGGCGATCCCAACTGGGGGCGGATCCCGCAGGCCGTCGGCGGCGCTCTGCTCGGCACAGCCCCGCTGGCGGTTGACATTGCCCTCGAGGGCATTCCTGTCTGCTCGGCGGGCGCAGCGATTGCATATGACGAGGGCAAGCTGGCCGAGGCCCTGCAGGCGAAGGAAGTCGAATACGAGATCGGCCTGCCTGGCGAGGGCGCCGAGACCGAGGTGTTCTTCTCCGACCTCTCGCACGAGTACGTGACGATCAACGCCGATTACACAACGTGAGGCTGATATGCGCGACATAGGCACGCTGCTGGAGGCGCTTCCGTACATCAGGGAGTTTCACTCAAAGACGGTCGTCATCAAGTACGGTGGCGCCGCGATGGAGGACGAGGCGCTGCGCGAGGAGTTCGCGCGCGACGTGGTGCTGCTCAAGTACGTCGGGCTGAACCCGATCGTCGTACACGGCGGCGGCCCTGAGATCAGCGCCTACATGGAGCGCCTCGGCCTGCCCGTGCAGTTCGTCGGCGGCCTGCGTGTGTCCGATGAGGGCACGGTCGAGGTTGCCAAGATGGTCCTGATGGGGAAGGTCAACAAGGAGATCGTGCTGCGCCTGAACCGGCACGGCCAGCCGGCCGTCGGCCTGTGCGGCGATGACGGCTCGTTGTTTCGTGTCACCCGTCGCGCTGGGCCTGATGGCGAGGACATCGGCTTCGTCGGGAGCATCGAGCGCGTCAACACCGGCGTGATCGAGCACGTCGCAAGCGACTACATTCCAGTGATCGCCTCGGTCGGAGCCGACCGCGACGGGCGTTCATACAACGTCAACGCCGATGAGGCCGCGGGCGCGGTCGCGGGCGCGATGGGGGCGTACAAGATGATCTTTCTCACAGACGTCCCCGGCTGGCTGCGTGACCCGGCCGACCCGCAGAGCCTGATCGGCCAGGCGACCGCGCAAGAAGTGCAGGATGCCCTGCCGCGCCTGGAGGGAGGGATGCGTCCCAAGTTGCAAGCCTGCGTGGACGCGATTCATCAGGGCGTTTCCGCCGCGCACATCCTCGACGGGCGGATCCCGCATTCGCTGCTCTTGGAGCTGTTCACCGACGAGGGGGTCGGCACGAAGATTGTGGGAGGGCCGTGAGCCTCGCGGAGCTGCAGCAGCTCGAGCGCACCAGTGTGATCGGATCCTATGCGCGCTTTCCCGTCGAGTTTGTGCGCGGTGAGGGTGCGCGCCTGTGGGACGACGACGGCAACGAGTACCTCGACTTCCTCTGCGGCATCTCGGTGACGAACATCGGTCACTGCCATCCGCGCGTGGTGGATGCCGTGCGCGAGCAGGCCGGGCAGCTCATGCATGTGAGCAACCTCTTCTACACAGAGCCAGCGATGCGTTTGGCCGAGCGCCTGTCCGATTCCAGTCTCGGCGGTAAGGTCTACTTTTGCAACTCCGGCGCGGAGGCCAACGAGGCCGCGATCAAGCTCGTGCGCAAGGCCAGGCACGCAGGCGACATCGTCGTCGTCTGCGGAGCCTTCCACGGGCGCACGTATGGTGCCCTGTCAGCGACTCCGCAGGAGTCAAAGCAGGCGCCCTTCGCGCCGCTCGTGCCCGGCTTTCGCGTCGTCGCCCCCGAGCCAGAGGCGCTGGCGGGCGCCGTCGACGAGCACACCGCGGCCGTCGTGCTCGAGCCGATCCAAGGGGAGACCGGAGTCAACCTCCTCTCCGGGGAGACGCTCCAGGCGGCAAGGGCAGCCTGCGATGAGCACGGGGCCGCGCTCGTGTTCGACGAGATCCAATGCGGCATGGGGCGCACCGGCACGCTCTGGGCATATGAGCAGACGGGAGTTCTTCCGGACGCGATCACCGTCGCCAAGGCGCTCGGCGGTGGGCTCCCGATCGGAGCGCTCGTCACCGGCCCACGGCTGGCGGACGTCTTTGCACCAGGTGATCACGGCTCCACCTTCGCCGGTGGGCCCGTAGTTGCCGCGGGCGCGCTCGCGGCGCTCGAGGTGACCGACGACCCTGAACTGCTTGCGCGCGTGCGTGAGCTGGGCCACCGGCTGCATGCCGGTCTGGAACGCCTTCCGCACGTGTTGTCCGTACGTGGGCGCGGGCTGATGCTTGCCTGCGAGGTTGACGTCCCGGCGGGAGAGGTCGTGCGCAGGGCGCTACTCGAGCAGCGGCTCGTGGTCAACGCCACCGGCCCCACCACCGTGCGGCTGCTGCCCCCTCTGATCGCCGGCGAGGCCGATGTGGAGGATGCCTGCGAGCGGCTACGGGCGGTCCTCTCTACTGTTGCGCCCTCATGAGCTCCGATCCCGCCAAGGGGTTCCCAGCGCGAACCGCCTCCTACGAGGCCGACCCCGCTGAGGTTCACCGCGTGCTGCTGCTCTACTCCGGCGGCCTGGACACGAGCGTGATGCTGAAGTGGATTCAGGACGAGTACTCCGCCGAGGTTGTCTGCCTGACGGTCAACCTCGGACAGCCGGGCGAGGACTACGAGGTGATCCGCGGCAAGGCGATGCAACTGGGAGCGCTCGATTGTCACGTTGTGGACGCCCGCGATGAGTTCGCGCGCGAGTACGTCGTCCCGGCGATCAAGGCCAACGCTCTGTATGGCAACTACCCGCTGTTCACTGCGCTCGGGCGCCCACTCATCGCCAAGCTCGCGGTCAGCTATGCGCGCCAAGCGGGTTGCGACACGATCGCGCACGGTTGCACGGGCAAGGGCAATGACCAGGTGCGGATCGAGGCGACTGTCGCCACGCTCGCGCCCGAGCTGAAGGTGATCGCGCCGGTGCGCTCCTGGCAGATGGGTCGCGAGGAGGAGATCGCCTACGCGCAGGAGCACGGCATCCCGATCAAGTCCTCCCAGGGAAGCGAGAACCAGGCGCCGTACTCGATCGACGACAACCTCTGGGGGCGCTCCTCCGAGGGCCGCTGGATCGAGGATCTCGGCCACGCGCCCGAGGACGACGTTTTTCAGCTCGTAACGCCTCCTGAGCGGGCGCCAGACGAGCCAGAGGTGGTGGTCGTTGAGTTCGAGCGCGGTGTGCCAGTTGGCTTGAACGGCGAGCGTTTGGCGCTCGTGGAGTTGCTCGAACGTGTGGCTGAGGCCGGCGCTCGCCACGGTGTGGGGATCCTCGACCACATCGAGGACCGGATCGTCGGCCTAAAGGTTCGCGACATCTACGAGGTGCCCGCCGCGGCGATCCTCTTGCCAGCGCATGCGGAGCTCGAGAAGCTCGTGTGCACGATCCACCAGAACCAGTTCAAGGCTCAGCTCGATCGCCAGTGGGCCTATCTCGTCTACGCCGGGCTGTGGTGGGAGCCGCTGCGAGCCGATCTCGACGCCTACATGGAGCACGCCAGCGAGCAGGTCACGGGCACGATCGGGATCAAGCTCTATAAGGGCCACGCACGCGTCGTCACGCGCAGCTCGCCAAACGCCGTCTACGACGCCAGCCTCGCCTCCTTCGCGCAGTCCGGCGGCCTCTTCTCCCAGACCGCCTCCCCCGGGTTCATTGAGCTGTGGTCGCTGCAGTCGCGGATGGCCTGGCGGCTGCGCAACGAGTAGGCGATTTGAATCCCGCCCGCCCATGAGTAGCATTCCTCAGAGTGAACGGGTCCGCTTATAAGCTCCTCGGCTATGCGGTGTGGCACGGCGGTAAGTGGTATGTGCAACGCCGTTATTTGAGCCGCCTGCCCAGCCCCCGCCAGGCGGCCCTCGCCGGGCTTGTTGTACTTGCCGCCGGGGCTGGCGCGGTGACGCTCGCACGGCGCACGCTGCGCTGAAGTCCCGTCCGGTCTCATCCATAGCCTGACCAGTCACTGTGATGGCCGAGGGATCAGAGACGCCTGGAGACGAGCCGCAGCCGCCAACCGAGCGCGACCTGCTGGCCGAGCGCAGGGCACGCCGCGCCATAGACTCCGACCCCACCCACGCGACAGAGGCGCTCACCCGCCGGGCCGAGGCGGCCGAGGCAACGGTGCAGACGCTCGAGACTCATCTGGCCAGTCTCCAGCAGCAGGTGCAGCAGGCCGCCGGGGAGCGGGCCGCCTTCTCTGAGCGGCTGGCCGCCGAGCAGGCGGCGGTGGCTGAGCGTGAGCACGAGCTGCGCCGGGTAAAGCAGCGCGAGTACGCCGAGCAGCAGCTGCGCGTCGAGGCAGAGGACCGTCGTTCGCAGCTCGAGCGCGACAGTTGCGCTGAGATCGACCGGCTCACCCGCCGTCTGGGGGCTAGCGAGCACCACGCCCGTGAGCTGGCCGGCACAGCTGGATAGCGCTCAGCGCGAGCTGGCGGAGGCCGAGCAGGCCGCGGCGGCTGAGCTGGCCGCTGTCCGTTCGGGGCAGGGCGCGTGAGCGGGGGCTGCAGGTACGGCTCTCCGAGCTGGAACACCGCACCCTTGAGATTGGCAACCAGATCGACTCCGAGCGGTCCGCGCGGGCGTGGGCCGAGCGCCAGCTTCTACAGATGCGCGATGGCTATCGCAAGATGGAGCTGCTCGTCGGGGAGCTCAAGGGCGTTGTGGCCCAGTTGCGGGCTGCCTCTGCACGCTCCTCCCGCGCCGGGGAGCCCTCCTCCGGTGCTCATGGCGAGCAGCGCGAGGAGCTGGCCGACGCCCTGAGGACTGCCGAGGAGCGCCTCCGCTCCAGTACGGAGGCCTCGGTGCTCGAGTCCGGGGAGCGCACTGATGCATCGGCCGGGCTGCGTCCGTCAGGGCTAGAGCGGCCCACTGTGTCACCCGTCGCCGAGCGCTCGCCACACAAACACAGCATGTCGTTGCTGACCCGCCTGCGGTTAAGACGCAAACAGCGCCGCGAGCGCCGCTCCGCCGCCGCCGGGCCGCCTACGATGCAATCCCAGTGAGTACCCCTTCTGCGCCCATCTGCACGTACATTCCGAGTACTCGTTGCTCGATGGCGCATGCAAGATCGACGCACTGGCGGCGCGCGCGGCGGAATTCGGCCAGCCCGCACTCGGCCTGACCGATCACGGCGTGATGAATGGTGCGGTCGAGCTTCACAAGGCGTGCAAGAAGCACGGCGTCAAGCCGATCATCGGCTGTGAGATCTATCTCGTTGACGACCACACGCGGCGCCGCGGACCGGGGGACACCGCGTCGAGCGCAACCATCTGACGCTGCTGGCCGCCGACGACACTGGCTACCGCAACCTCGTCAAGCTCTCCTCGGCCGGCTTTCTCGACGGTCTGCACCGTGGCAAGCCGACGGTCGACCTCGCCCAGGTCGAGCGCCACTCAGAGGGGGTGATCGCGCTGACGGGCTGCCTGGCCTCGCGCTTCTGCCAGCGTCTGCTGCGAGGATCGCGAGGACGACGCGCGCGCTCACGCCGACGAGCTGCTGGGATGTTTCGGCGAGGACAACGTCTACTTCGAGCTACAGAAGAACGGGCTGGCCGACCAGGACAAGTGCAACGAGGGCATCGTCCGCATCGCGGGCGAGATCGGCGGCAGCCTGGTCGGGACCGGCGACGTGCACTACCTGCGCCGCGAGGATTACGATCACCACACGGCGCTGCTATGCGTACAGACCAAGAGCACGATCGCGTCGCCGAAGATGACTTCGATACGAACGAGTTCTACCTGCGCGACATCGGCGAAATGGCCACCGCCTTCGCGGAGTGGCCCGAAGCGATCGCCAGCACGTTGGAGATCGCCGAGCGCTGCTCTGTGGAGATGGAGCTCGGCAAGCAGCTGATTCCCGAGCTACCCGACGCCCGAAGGAGCCTCGACGAGCGCGAGTATCTGCGCGCGCGGGTGCAGGAGGGCCTGCGCCTGCGCTACGGCGACCCGCCGCCCGCCGAGGCGGTGGAGCGCATGGAGATGGAGCTCGGCGTGATCGATCGGATGGGCTTCAACGCCTATTTCCTGATCGTCTGGGACTTCGTCAAGTTCGCCAAGGAGAACGGCATCGCGGTGGGTCCCGGCCGCGGCTCCGCCGCCGGCTCGATCGTCGCCTACTGCCTGGCGATCACCGATGTCGACCCGCTGCGCTACGACCTGCTGTTCGAGCGCTTCCTCAACCCCGAGCGCGTGTCGATGCCGGATATCGACATCGACTTCTCTGTGCGCGGGCGCGAGCGGGTGATGAGATATGTGACCGACAAGTACGGGCGCGAGTCGGTCGCGCAGATCGTCACGTTCGGCAAGATGTTCCCGCGAGCGGCGACGCGCGACGCGGCGCGCGTGCTCGGTCTCGACTACGGGTCCGGCGATCGCCTGGCGAAGCTGATCCCCGACCCGATCATGGGCCGCTCGCCTTCCTTCGAGGAATGCCTCAAGCAGCGGCCAGCCACTGCGCAAGGCCTGCGACGAGGACCCGACGGCACGGCAGATCATCGATGTCGCCCAAGGCCTCGAGGGGATCGTGCGCAACTCCTCGATCCATGCCGCCGCGGTCGTGATCGCCGACCGGCCGCTGACCGACATCGTGCCCCTGCAGCTAGCCGACGGCGGCACCGACGAGCACGGCGAGCGGGTGTTCCGAACGGTGACCCAGTTCTCGATGAAGCCGATCGAGGACATCGGCCTGCTCAAGATGGACTTCCTCGGCCTGCGCAATCTCGACGTGATCGAGGACGCGCTCGACATCATCGAGCGCTCGAGCGTCGGCGCCGACGGCAACGGCGTCGACCGTCCGGACATGACCACGCTTCCGCTCGATGACCCGCGCACCTATGAGATGCTCGCCCGCGGTGACTCCACGGGCGTGTTTCAGTTCGAGTCCGAGGGCATGCGCGAGGCGCTGAAGAAGGTCCGCCCGGACGAGTTCAACGACCTCGTTGCGCTCAACGCGCTGTACCGACCGGGCGCGATGGACCAGATCCCGGTCTACGCCACGGGCAAGCACAACCCGGAGACGATCTCCTATCCGGACGAGCGCCTGCGCGCGATCCTCGAGTCCTCCAACGGGGTGATCCTCTACCAGGAGCAGGCGATGCAGATTTCCAAGGAGATGGCGGGCTTCTCGGGCGCCAAGGCGGACGATCTGCGCAAGGCGATCGGCAAGAAGAACCGCAGCGGCGATGGCGGCGCTGAAGCCGGAGTTCGTCAAGGGCTGCCGCGCCTCGGGCACGAGCTCGGCCGAGACGTCGAGTTCCTCTGGCAGACGAACGAAAAGTCGGCCGACTACTCGTTCAACAAGAGCCACGCTGCGTGTTACGCGCTGATCGCCTACCGCACGGCGTGGCTGAAGGCGAACTACCCGGCCGAGTACATGGCGGCGCTGATCTCCTCGGTGATGTCCACCAAGGACAAGGTGCCCATTCTTCGTGGCGCGCTGCGAGGAGATGGGGATCGAGATCCTGCCGCCGGACGTCAACCTCTCAGATCACGAGTTCACGGTCGTCGAGGGCAACATCCGCTTCGGCCTGGACGCCGTCAAGGGCGTCGGCTACCAGGCGGTCGAGGCGATCAAGCGCGCGCGGGAAGGATTGGATCCCGCCCACCCGGGGGCGTCCTTCGGCTCGCTGTGGGACTTCTGCGAGCGTGTGGATAACCGGACGGTCAACAAGAAGGCGATCGAGTCGCTGATCAAGTGTGGGGCCTTCGGCTCCACAAAAGCCACCCGCAAGGGCATGCTGGCGGTGCTCGAGCAGGCCCAGGGAGCCGGCCAGAAGATCCAGCAGGACGCGCAGATCGGTCAGGGGTCGATTTTCGACCTGGATGCCCCCTCCGCGGACACCGGTGGGCAGACTCGACGACCGCGAATGCGAAGTGCGCAGAGCGCCGGGCGACGGTCTCGGATTGGCGTGGACGTCGATCACCCGCCGATCCCTCCGAGGAGTACGAGCAGGCCGAGCTGTTGGCTGTGGAGAAGGAGGCGATCGGCCTGTTCGTCTCCGCGCATCCGCTGAAGCCTCTGCGCGAGGTGCTCCGCGCACGCGTCGACTGTCCACTGTCCGCGCTTGCCGATCGCCGCGACAAGGATCTGGTGACGGTCGGCGGGATCATCACCGAGGCCAAGCGGATTCGCACGCGCAACGGCGATCCGATGATGTTCGCCACGCTCGACGATCTCGCGGGAGCCGTTGAGATGATCGTATTCGGCAAGGCGATCACCGAGCACGAGGCGGCCTTGGCCGTCGACAAGGTCGTGCTCGTGCGCGGCCGCGTCGACCACAAGGAAGCCGGCAAGACATGCCTGGTGGTGCAGTCGGTCGAGGCCTTTTCGCCTTCCGCTGAGGAGATCGAGCGAGCCCGCACGCAGGCCGACGTGGCCGCCAAGACCGCCACCGCGCTGGCTCATCCGGTGCACTATGCGTCGATGCATCCAGTCTGTCCACGAGTGCGATCGACGATTGCAAGCAGCTGATCGAGGAATACCCCGGCACCGCCGAGGTCGTGCTCGAGATCGACACCAGCGCCGGCACGCGTCGCGTGCGCCTGGGTGAGACCTACCGCGTGCAACACACCCCAACGCTGCGCGCGGAGCTGGAACACGCCCTGACGCCCGTGGACGCTTCGCTGGCCGATTCCCAATCGGTCGGCGTCCTCGATCGCTCGTGTGCGTAGCACACTTCGCTCACTGCTGGGCGATCTTTGATCGGCGGTCTGCTCGGTCCACGACCGTCAGGGGGTGTTCTGAACTGACGATGCGGTGCGGTCCGCCTAACGTCGGGCCGCCATGCCCCGCTCGCGCAGCTTCATCGCCAACGCGATTTCCTCGCGCCGTGGTCCTTCGCGGTTCTCACCGGGCGTCTCGAGTATGCAGGGCAGCTTCTGTAGGCTCGGGGCGGATAGGAACGCCACGCAGCCGGCCTCGCCGAGCTCGCCGGTGCCAAGGTTGGCATGACGGTCACGATTCGAGCCGAGCGGAGTCTGGGAGTCGTTGAGGTGCAGCGATCGGACGCTGCCGCGGCCGAGCGTGCGCGAGGCACTCGCGCAGCACGAACCCATGCCGGCGGCCGTGCGGATGTCATAGCCGGAGGCGAGCAGGTGGCAGGAGTCCAGGCAGACCCCGAGCCGCTCATCGCCACCGGATGCGTCGAGGAGCGCGTCAAGCTCATCGAATGAGCGTCCGAGCGTGCCACCCGTGCCCGCGGTGTTCTCCAGGTGCAGCTCGCAACCCTCGCTGCTCGGCGTAGGGCCTCGCGAATCGTCTCTCCCGCGCGCGCGATCGCCTGCGGCACGTCACCGGTCTTCGCCGAGCCGGGGTGCAGCACCACACCGCTCGCGCCGATCTCTGGCCGACACGCAGCGAATGGGTCAGCGAGGTGAGCGACTTGGCGCGGATGTCGGGATCCTCGCTGGCGCAGTTGAGCAGGTAGACGGCGTGGATCAGGACCGCGTCGATCGGGCTGGCGGCCATCGCCTCGCGAAGGCGGCGACGTCCTCCTCGCGGTAGACGGTCGGCTTCCACATGCGCGGCGACTGGTTGAAGATCTGGATCGCTCGACAGCCTCGCTCGACACCGCGCTCGATCGCTTTCGGCAGCCCGCCCGCGGGCGAGACGTGCGCTCCGATTAGCATGGCGGCGATCTTATGGTTTCCGCCCCCGAACAGACCGACCCCTCAAGCGCGACCATGCGCGTGAGATTTGCGCCGTCGCCGACGGGCGCGCTGCACATCGGCGGCGCACGCACGGCGCTGTTCAACTGGCTGCTCGCCCGCCACGCCGGCGGCAAGCTGGTGCTGCGCATCGAGGACACCGATCGCGAGCGCTCGACGCCGGAGAACGTCGAGCAGATCCTCGAGGCGCTGCGCTGGCTGGAGCTCGACTGGGACGAGGGCCCGATCATGCAGTCAGAGCGCTCCGAGCGCCACCGCGAGGCGCTTGAAGCGCTGCTGCAGGCAGGGCACGCCTATCGCTCGAACGCCACGGCGGAGGACGTCAAGGCCTACAAGCACCAGCACGGCGCTGAGCGCGGGTTCCGGGGCGAGGGCAGGTGGGGAATCAGACCGAGGGCGCGGTACGCCTGCGTGTCCCCGATCGGCGGCGCGACCGTCGTGCACGACGCGATCCGCGGCGAGACGCGCTTCGAGCACGTCCATCTCGACGATCCAGTGATTGCGCGCGCTGACGGCTCGGTGCTCTACAACTTCGCCGTCGCGATCGACGACCTCGACGCTCACATCACGCACGTGGTCCGCGGTGAGGATCACCTGTCGAACACGCCCAAGCAGCTGATCGTGCTGGAGGCCGCCCGGCGGTCGACCGGACCGATCGGCGACCCGCCGCCCTCGTCGCTGCCGGTCTATGCGCACCTGCCGCTGTTGCACGGACCCGACGGCAAGAAGCTCTCCAAGCGCCACGGCGCCGCCTCGGTGCAGGAGCTGCGCGACGCCGGCTATCTGCCCGAGGCGGTTCGCAACTACCTGGCGCTGCTCGGTTGGGGAGCTGGCGACGATGCGACCGTGCTGTCGACGGCGGAGCTGATCGAGCGCTTCGCGCTCGAGCGGGTGAGTCACAACCCGGCGCGCTTCGACGAGGTCAAGTCGAGGTGGCTGAACGGCGTTACATTCGCAGTGCCCTCGAGCAGCTCGCCGGGCTCCTGGCGTCATCCTCGAGCCCTGGCATGCGGGATTCCGGGATGAGCCGCGCTTTCAGCGGCGGTCGGATCAGCCAAGAGAAGATTCACACGCTCGCGGACTTCTGGCCGCTGACCGGGCTTCTTCTTCGATGCGTCCGGTCCAGGACGATCCGACGGCGTGGGAGCGGTGGCTGGACGAGGAGGGGCGCTCGGTGCTGGCGCATGTGCGCGCAGCGCTCGCCGAGGTCGCTGACTTCGACCAGGTGGAGGTGCGCGCGGCGCTCGAGCAGATCGTCGAGGGCAACTCGCTCAAGCCGCGGGCGGTCTATCAGCCGCTGCGTGTGGCGATCTCCGGCACGACGATCTCGCCGGGCATCTTCGAGAGCGTGACGCTGCTGGGCCGCGAGGAGACACTGCGGCGTATCGACCGGGTGCTGGGAGCCGCGCAAGCCGATCGCCTCCAGCAGGCCTGAGTCGGCGGTTTGAGCTAGCCGCCCGGCTGACCGGTCTGAGTTAGCCGGCTCGAGCGGGCCGCACGAATTGCCCCTCAACCATTCGTCCAGGTATGCCGATAGGACCCCGACACGGCACCACCCACTCGGGTGGCCGGCGATCACGAGGCAGGTATCTCGGACGTATGCAGGCCACAGCTTCCAAGCCAAAGCGACGCAGCGACCGCAAAAGGTCGCTCGACCGAGGTCGAGCGCCGTCCAAAGCCGCCCGGCTCGACCCCAGCCCCTCGGCACCAGAACGAGGGACATGGCCGGCGTCTGACGATGGCCTTCGAAGCGCTGGAGGCCTTTCCCGCGCTCGCCGAGTCGCGTAATCGCCTGCTGGCGGTGATCTCCGGAGACCACGTGGCGACGGCCGACATCGTGACCGCTGTGGAGTCGGACGTCGCGCTGATCATCGCCGTGCTGCGTATCGCCAATCAGGTTAAGAGCCCACCCACCCGCGCGCGCGTGGACACGGTCGTCGGCGCGGTCGAGCTGCTCAGCGCACAGACCGTCCAGGCGCTGGCGGCGCGGGTGCGGACATTTGAAATTCTTCGAGCGCTCGAGCGTGTGGGACGCGGCGCCGGAGCGTTTCCGGCTGCACGCTCTGGCGACCCAGCGCGCGGCCGATCGTGTGGCGTCGGAGGTCGGCTACGAGCACCGCGATCGCCTGACCGTGACGAGCCTGCTGCACGACGTCGGCAAGCTCGTGCTGCTGCACGCCTACCCCGGCTATCCCGCGCAGGTGCATCTCGACGCAAAGACACCGGAGGAACGCATCCACCAGGAGCGCCGCGAGTTGGGCGTCGATCACGCGCTGGTGGGTGGCGTGCTCGCCCGGCGCTGGGGGCTGCCGGCGACGATCGCCACGGCGATCGAGCGCCATCACAACCCGGATGTCGAGGGGGAGGCCGCTTTCATCCGCCTGGCGGACATGCTCGCCCACTATGAGCAGGGCGCGCAGGTGTCGTCGACGGAGATGCTCCAGACCGCGCGGATCGCTCGGCATAGGACCACGAGGAGCTCAGGCGGGTGATGTATGAGCTGCCCAGCTCCGCCAGCCAGCGCCAGCGCCACGTCGACCCTTGCCCGCTGTCCGGACGCGAGCTCGGCGTTCTGCAGCGTCTCGCCGAAGGCAAGGTCTACAAGCAGATCGCGCACGAGCTGACGCTCTCGACGAGCACGGTGCGCACCCACCTGCACAACATCTACGGCAAGCTCGGCGCCGTCGACCGCGCCCAGGCTGTGCTGATCGCCACAGAGCGCGGCTGGCTGTAGATCCGGACCCACCCGCCCGCTGGACGGCGCGATGCGTTGTCCTCGATCGCTCGTGTGCCGAGGGCACTTCGCTCACTGCTGGCCGATCTTCGATCGGCGCCTGCTTGCCCAGCGCCCGTCTCAGGGCGTGGTTCCGTAAGTCGCGTGTCTATGAGAGTGGGGGCGCGATGATCTCGATCACCAGCAAGTCGCCCTACGCCGTGCTCGCGCTCGCCGAGCTCGGTCGCAGCGCGGGCACGGAGCCGGTGCCGATCGGCGAGCTGGCGCGCAAGCGCGAGGTGCCCGTGCAGTTTCTCGAGCAGCTGTTCGCGGCGCTGCGCCGCGCCGGAGTGATCAGCTCGCAACGGGGAGTCAAGGGCGGCTACCGGTTTGCGCGCGAGCCCTCGACCGTGACCGTGCTCGAGATCGTCGAGCTGCTCGACGGCCCGCTCGGGCACGACTCCGAAGGCGTGTTTGCCGATGCCGCCGAGGCCGCTCGCAAGGTGCTCGCGCAGACCACGATCGCCGACGTGATCGAGCGCGAGTCGCGCGAGGCCGGCGCGAGCATGTACTACATCTGAGCACGGTCTCTCGATCTGCCCACTATTGTCGTGGGCGATATGTCCCGAATCCCGATCAACATTGCGGAGCTCGTAGGAGACACGCCACTCGTCGAGCTGCCCCAGCTTGCTCGACGGGACGAGCGCGGATAGAGGGGAGTCGAGCTGTTCGCGAAGCTCGAGTCGTTCAATCCGGGTGGGAGCGTCAAGGATCGGATCGGCGTGGCGATGATCGAGGCAGCCGAGGCGGAGGGGCGAATCGAGCCAGGACACACGACGATCGTCGAGGCGACGTCCGGCAATACGGGAATCGCGCTGGCCTTCGTGTGCGCGGCCACGGGCTATGACCTTGGTGCTGACGCTGCCACAGGGGATGAGCCGCGAGCGCGAGAGCCTGCTTGCGTCTCTACGGTGCCCGCGTCGAGGTCACCGAGTCGATCGGGGGGATGGGGGAGGCTGTGCGGCGGCGCGCGCGATGGCGCGCGAGCGGCGATGTGTTCCTCCCCGACCAGTTCTCCAACCCCGCCAACCCGGAGGTCCACCGGCGAAGGACCGGCCCGGAGATCGCAAGAGCGCTCGACGGCGGGTTGACGTGCTCGTCGCCGGAGTCGGCACGGGTGGGACGATCACGGGCGTTGGGGAGTACCTGCGCGAGCACAACCCCTCCCTCCAGATCGTCGCCGTCGAGCCTCGGGGCTCGGCGGTCCTCTCGGGGGGTGCGCCCGGTCCGCACCGCATTCAGGGCATCGGCGCCGGCTTCGTGCCCGCGGTGCTCAACCGCGAGCTGCTCGACGAGATCGTCTGCGTTTCTGACGAGGATGCGATCCACACCGCCTGGGCCTGCGCCCGCCGGGCCGGTCTGCTGGCCGGGATCTCCGGTGGCGCCGCCCTATGGGCTGCGCTGCAGGTGGCCAACCGCCCCGAGTCCAAGGGCAAGCGAATTGTTGTGATGATGCCGGACTCCGGCGAGCGCTACATCTCCCAGGCATTTTTCGCCCCCTGACACCACCCGGCGTCCGTCCACGTGCTGGCCGATCCCGGACGATCGGTAGCACGCCCACCGTGCGGCGTCAGAAGCCGTGTCCCGCGCCCGATAGGTAGGTCAAGGTAGGCCGCTACGCTGTTTCCATGCTCGGTTCCGGCGCATTTGCGCTCCTCGCGAAAGAGCTTCGTCGCGACTTGCAGGCGGCGCGCACGCGCGATCCGGCGGCGCGCGACGTGGGGCAGCTCGAGCTGGTCGCGACGTGGCCGGGGATCCACGCGCTGCTGGCGCACCGGATCGCGCACGCGCTCGACGCGGCGGGCGTGTCACTGCTGCCGCGCCTGATCTCGATGTTCACGCGCACGCTGACGGGGATCGAGATTCACCCGGCGGCGAGAATCGGCAGCGGCCTGTTCATCGACCACGGCACGGGCGTCGTGATCGGTGAGACGACGGACATCGGCGAGAACGTGACGCTGTACCAAGGCGTCACGCTCGGGGGCACCGGCTTTCAGACGGGCAAGCGTCATCCGACGGTTCAGGACAACGTCACGATCGGTTCCGGCGCCAAGCTGCTGGGGCCGATCACGATCGGCCACGGGGCCAAGATCGGTGCCAACAGCGTGGTTATCACCGATGTCCCGCCGAACTCCACCGTCGTCGGTAACCCTGGCCACCCAGTGCGTGTCGATGGCCGGCGCCCTGAGGGCCCCGACGCTGATTGGATCCACCTGCCCGACCCGATCGCCGAGGCGATCCAGGGACTCGCGAGTCGCATCGGCACGCTCGAACGGACAGTCTCAGAGCTCTCTGGCGCTGAGGCGGAGCCCGCCGGGGAGGTCCGGCCGTTGCGCACGGTCAAGGGACCGAACCCTGCCGGGGGTTAGCGGGAAGTGGCTGAGCCTTACTCGGGTGGTTGGCGCGGCTCCGGCATAGCAGGCTTGTACCGCGAAGTTCGTTCATCGCGCAGCGACTGCCAGCTGCCCACCAGGATCATCACCGTTCCCGCCAGTGCCAGCCATGTCCCCGCGCACAGCCCGGTGGCGTGCTGGGGACGCTCCAGCGCCCGTACCACAGCGGCGATTACCCCCCCGAGCCCAAACAGCACGCACCAGACCGCGGCGGCCACCGGCAACGCCGGGGTGCGCTCGGTGACGGTCGCGACCGTCAGTACGATCGCGCTGGCGGCCGCGAGGATTAGCAGCACGACCGCCACGCCGAACGTGTCCCATGCGTCGAGGCTGCCGCTGGGGGCTTCGTACCAGCGCAGCGTCAGCGCGACGATCAGACAGACTGCCCCGGCAAGTGCGATCAGCTCGCCGGAGCGCAGGCGGCGTGGGCTCATCTTCTACCTCGGTGGCGCACAGCGTGGGATCTCATCACAGCACCATCCCTGCCTGCGCATGCGCGGCCTGCAGCGTGTTGCGCAGCAGGAACGCGACCGTCATCGGGCCGACCCCGCCGGGGACCGGCGTGATCGCCGAGGCCACCTGCACGGCCGCCGGGAAATCGACGTCGCCCACCAGGCCGCTCTTATTCCCGGCCTCCTCAGGGGTGAGGCGGTTCATGCCGACATCGATCACGACCGCGCCGGGCTTGACGAAGCCCTCGCCGACTAGGCGCGGGCGCCCGACGGCGGCAATCAACACGTCCGCGCGTGCGCACACCTCGCGCAGTTCGCGCGTGCGCGAGTGGCACACCGTGACCGTCGCGTTCTGTGCGAGCAGCAGCTGCGCCATCGGCTTGCCGAACAGGTTCGAGCGCCCGACGACGACCGCCTCAGCGCCCTCCAGCCGTACGCCCGTCCGCTTGAGCAGCTCCATCACGCCCTGAGGCGTGCAGGGGCGCAGGCCCGGCAGGCCGAGCGAGAGCAGCCCAGTGCTGACGGGGGTGAGCCCGTCCACGTCCTTCTCCGGGGGGACCATGTTCGTCAGCGCCGGGCCGTCGAGGTGCTCCGGCACAGGCAGCTGCAGCAGGATGCCGCTGACCTCCTCGTCGTCATTCAGGCGCCCAAGCTCCCCGGCCACCTGCTCGAACGAGGCATCGGCGGGCAGGCGCACGTCGAACGGCTTCATCCCGACCTCGGCGCAGGCCCGCTGCTTGCCGCCGACGTACACGGCCGACCCGGGATCGTCGCCCACGAGCACCGTCGCGAGGCCCGGCACGCGCCCGGTCTGCCCGCGAAAGGCCTCGACCTGCTCGGCCACACCGGCGCGCACGCTCGCCGCGATCGCCTTGCCGTCGATAATGCTCGCGCTCACCGGCGGCTCACCGGGGCGTATTCGGCCATCAGCTTGCGCTCTGAGCCGTCGCCGGCGAAGCGCACAACGATCACCCCGCCAGGCTCAACGCCGGTCACAACCCCGTCTCCGAAGGCGGCGTGAACGATGTCCTCACCGAGGCGGAACCGGCTTCTCTCAGGCGAGCTACGGCGCTCTCCCCACGAGGCGAGCGCGGTCCCGGCGCGGGGCATCGTGGAGTTACCCGTCCCGCCCAGCCCTGCCGTGATGGCGCCGGGGCGGAAGATCATCTCCTTGGGCTCCTCCAGCAGATCCTGAGGAATCTCATCGAGGAAGCGGCTCGGCAGTCCGAAGGTCTGGGCGCCGAAGACGGCCCCGCCGGCGTGCGTAGGTGAGGTAGAGCTGGCGCATAGCGCGTGTGACCCCGACATAGAACAATCGCCGCTCCTCCTCCAGGCCGCCCTCGTCCAGAGCACGCGAATGCGGGAAGACGCCCTCCTCGCATCCGGCAATGAACACGATCGGGTACTCGAGGCCCTTGGCGTTGTGCAGTGTCATCAGCGTGACAAGGCTCTCGTCGTCACTGCGCGCGTCGGCGTCGGCGACCAGCGCGATCTGCTGGAGGAAGACGTCCAGCGTGTCCTCGCCGGCCGGTGCGGCGACGTCGAACTCGCGTCCCACCTCGACCAGCTGCTCGAGGTTCTCAATTCGTCCCTGAGCCTCGATCGTCCGCTCCGCCTCGAGCGCCTCGATGTAGCCGGTCTGCGAGAGCAATGCCTCAATAAGCTCGCTGACCGGAACTCCACGAGTGTGTGCCGGAGCCTCACTGCGCTGCGGCGGGGGCCCCTCGCCGGGCAGGCTGGCCAACGCATGCAGCTCCTCCATCGTGTCCATGAAGCGCCGCAACGCCTTCACCGCTGCCGGCCCCAGACCGGGTATCCGCTCGGGCTCTGAGGCTGTGAGCCACACCGACTGACCGGTGGACTGGGCGTGAGCGACGATGCGACCGAGTGATGTCTGCCCGATCCCCCGCCGCGGCGAATTGGCCACGCGCGTGAAGCTGACCACGTCAAAGGGGTTGGCCAGCAGCGAGAGGTAGGCGATCGCGTCCTTGATCTCCGCGCGCTCATAGAACTTCGTTCCGCCGATGACCTGATAGGCGATCTCGCGCCGCACAAGGGTGTCCTCGATCACCCGTGACATCGCGTTGGTGCGGTAGAGCACAGCGATCTCCGCGCGCGAGGCGCCCTCATCCACCAGCCGCTCGATCTCACCCACCACGAAGCGAGCCTCCGCGTGCTCGTCATCGAGCGGGCGCAGCTGGATCTGTTCACCCTCGCCGAGTTCGCTCCACAGCCGCTTGGCGATTCCGCCGCGGTTGTTGGCGATAACGGCGTTGGCCGCGGACAGAATCGTCCCTGTTGAGCGGTAATTCTGCTCGAGCTTCACCACACGCGCGTCGGGGAAGTCCTCCTGGAAGTCCAGGATGTTGCGGACGTCGGCGCCACGGAAGCTGTAGATCGATTGTGCGTCGTCGCCTACCACCGCCAGGTTACGGTGGCCGGGGAGGCTGGCCCTTTTACCCCGCGCGGGCGCTTGGCGCCCGCCGCCGACCAGCAGTTGCAGGAGCCGGTACTGGGCGTAGTTGGTGTCCTGGTACTCATCGACGAGCACGTGCGCGAAGGTGCTCGCGTAACGCTCGCGGACGTCCTCGAACAGTTCCAAGAGGTTGACGGTCCGGAACAGCAGGTCGTCGAAGTCCATCGCGTTCATCTGATGGAGGTCGCGCTCGTAAATGTCGTAGACGTCGGCGATCATCTCCTCGAACGGTGAGGCGGCAGCCTGCCGGTAGGCGGCCGCGTCGCGCAGGAGGTTCTTCGCGGCGGAGATCTGATTGTGGATGGCGGACGGCGTGTAGCGCTTGGGGTCTACCCCGACCGCGTCGGCAGATCGCTTGGTCAGCCTGCGTGCATCCGCTTGGTCGTAGATCGTGAACTGACGGGTGTAGCCCAGCCGCTCGGCCTCGGCGCGCAGGATGCGCGCGCAGGCCGAGTGGAAGGTCATAAGCCACATCCCGCGCGTACCCCTGCCCATCAGGCGTTCGACGCGCTCGCGCATCTCCGCGGCGGCCTTGTTGGTGAAGGTGATCGCCAGGATCTCGCCCGCCTGGGCCTGATCGGTATAGATCAGGAAGGCGATCCGGTGGGCGAGCACCCGCGTCTTGCCGCTGCCGGCGCCAGCGAGTATCAGCAGCGGACCCTCGCCATGGGTAACCGCCTCGCGCTGGGGCTCGTTCAATCCTTCCAGGAGCTCCTCGAGATGCTCCGCATGGGGGTTTTCGGGCATTGAATCTCCAGCATAGATGCGTCCCCGGCCGACAGGCCCAGGAGGGCTGAGGTGGGGGAGCTGCAAGCAGGATTTGGGTGGAAAGGGGGGAACTTGTAATAACAGTTGCAATCTTTGCCCGCTTCAGACAGGGTTGCGGGGAGATCACATTCACCACCGAATCACGGGGGAATTAGCGCAATGAGCTTCGATATCAGCCGTCTGCGCCGGGCCGATCAGATCATCGGTGGCGGCGCCATCGCGTTTCTCATCTTCCTGTTCATCTTCAAGTGGTACGGCGTCAGTTCCAGCTCGTCGATCGGCGGGGTGAGCTTCAGCAGCAGCACCAACGGCTGGGATACCTTCCATAACAGCCGCTGGATCTGGATCATCACGATCATCGTGGCGCTCGGGGCGGTGCTGATCGCCGCCGGGACGTTGAAATTCGAAAGCCCGGTGCAGCTGAGCGTTGTCGTGGCCGGCCTCGGGGCCCTATCGACGATCTTCATCCTCTACCGGATCATCCATCATCCCAGCGCTGGGGCGAGCGGCACGATCGGCGGCGTTCATTACTCCGCCTCCGCTGGAATCAAGATCGGCATCTGGCTGGGTCTGATCGCAGCTGCGGCGATCACCTACGGCGGGTACCTTGCGATGCAGGACGAAGGCACCTCTCTGTCCGATGTGCGAGACCAGGCCAGCCACGCGGTCAGCAGCGCCACAGCGGCGGTGAGCTCTCCGGGCGAGGGCTCCTCCTCTGCGGCTCCTGCTGGGAGTGGCACCCCCACCGCTCCACCGCCGGGCGGAGCTCCAGCTCCTCCACCGGCTGCTCCTCCGATTCCTCCCCCGGCCGCGCAGCCCGGACAGGAGACTTACGGCGAGAGTAAGCCTCCGTCGCAGGACATCTGAGCACGGCTCTACGGGGCGCCTTACCGGCGCGCCGTAGAATGGCTCGCCGTGATCGACCGCGACGAGGTACTGCACGTGGCGCGCCTGGCGCGCCTGCAGTTGAGTGAGGATGAGGTCGAGCCGATGGCGCAGGAGCTTTCGGCTGTGCTCGACCACATCGCCAAGATCTCCGAGCTCGAGCTGGACGATGTGCCGCCGACCTCGCACGTGGTCGCTGATGCGATGCCCACCCACCCCGCGCTCCGCGCCGACGAGCCCCGCCCGTCGTTGCCGCGCGAGGTCGCGCTGGCGCAGGCGCCGGCTGTCGATCAGGGCGGATTCCTAGTCCCGAGCCCGCAGGCGTGACCGGCATCCTGAGTCTCTCTGCCGCGCAGGCAGCCGCGGCGATCGAGAAGGGCGAGCTCGGGGCCGAGGAGCTGTTCACCTTCTACCGCGAGCGCGCGCGGGCCGACGCCGAGGCCAACGAAGATGGGCTCAACTGCTTCACGTGGGTCGCAGCGGACGCGTCCACGACGCCGCTTCAGTCCGGCCCGGGCTGGTCGGATGGACAGGGCACGCCCGGCACGGGCCCGCTCGCGGGCGTGCCGCTGGCGGTCAAGGACCTGTTCTGCACGAAGGGCGTGCCGAGCCAGTCGGGCTCGCGCATCCTCGAGGGCTACCGCCCGCCCTACACGGCGAGCGCCGTGCAGGGGCTGACGGCGCCGGCGCGACGCTGCTGGCGAAGACCAACCAGGACGAGTTCGCGATGGGCTCCTCGACGGAGAACTCGGCCTACGGTCCGACGCTCAACCCGTGGGACCGCACCCGCGTGCCGGGCGGCTCCTCGGGCGGCAGCGCCGCCGCCGTCGCAGCCGGCCTCGCGCCGTGGGCGATCGGCACCGACACGGGCGGCTCGATCCGCCAGCCGGCCGCGTTGTGCGGAATCGTCGGGCTAAAACCGACCTATGGCTCCGTCTCGCGCTTCGGCATGATCGCGTTCGCCTCATCGCTCGACCAGGCCGGGCCGCTGACGCGCGACGTGACCGACGCGGCGCTGATGCTGAGGCACATGGTCGGCCGCGACCGCTGCGACGCCACCTCGCTGCAGTTCCCGCACGAGATCGAGCCGCCCAGCGCCGAGCGCCTCGACGGCCTGCGCCTGGGCGTGCCGCGCGAGGCCGAAGCCGCCGGCGCGCAGATCGAGCCGGGTGTGCGCGAGTCCTTCGAGCGTGTGCTGAAGCTGGCCGAAGAGCTTGGCGCGAGCATCGAGGAGATCAGACTGCCGCATGCCCCACACGCGCTGTCGGCCTACTACGTGCTCGCCCCCGCCGAGGCCAGCTCGAACTTGGCGCGCTTCGACGGCGTGCGCTACGGGATGCGCGCGGGCGAAGCCGATGACCTCCTTGACATGTACACGCGCACGCGCCACGACGGCTTCGGCAAGGAGGTCAAGCGGCGGATCATGCTGGGCACCTACGCGCTCTCCTCGGGCTACTACGACGCCTACTACGGTCGCGCCCAGCGCGTGCGAACGAAGATCGCCGAGGACTTCAAGGCGGCCTTCGAGAGCGTCGACTTGATCGTCACGCCGACCTCGGCCAACGTCGCCTTCGGCCTCGGTGAGAAGACGGCCAACCCTTGGTCGATGTACCTGAGTGACTATTTCACCGTGCCCATGTCGCTGGCCGGCATCCCCGCGATCTCGATTCCCTGCGGCCTGTCAGGCGGCCTGCCCGTTGGCCTGCAGCTCGCCGGTCCCGCGTTCAGCGAGAACCGGCTGCTCGACGCGTCCTTCGCGCTCGAGCAGGCGCTCGGCTTCGAGGAGGGGGCGGCGCGTGTCTGACGCAAGCGGCGCTCCAGGCACGAATGGCGCCGGGCCGCGCCTCGAGCCGGTCATCGGCCTCGAGATTCACGTGCAGCTGGCGACGGCGACGAAGATGTTCTGCGGATGCACGCTGTCGTTCGGCGACCCGCCGAACACGCACACTTGCCCGGTGTGCCTCGGCCTGCCGGGTAGCCTGCCCGTCGCGAATGCGCGGGCGATTCACTTCGGTCTGATGATCGGCATGGCGCTCGGCTCTGAGCTGGCACCGAGATCGATCTTCCATCGTAAGAACTACTTCTATCCGGACCTTCCGAAGGGCTACCAGATCTCCCAGTACGACGAGCCGCTGTGTCGCGGCGGTCACCTCGGCGACGTTCGCATCCATCGCGTGCACCTCGAGGAGGATGCGGCGAAGCTGACGCACGTGGGGGAGAGTGGGCGGATTCACGGTTCCGATGCGAGCGTGGTCGACTTCAATCGCGGTGGCACGCCGCTCGCGGAGATCGTCACCGAGCCCGACATCCGCACGGCCGAGCAGGCGAGTGAGTGGCTGAAGCTGTTGCGAACGACGCTGCGTGCGCTCGGCGTCAGCGATGTGAACATGGAGGAGGGCTCGCTGCGCTGCGACGCAAACATCTCTCTGCGGCCGAGCGAGACCGACGAGCTCGGGGTGAAGACCGAGCTGAAGAACATGAACTCCTTCCGCTTCATCGAACGCGGGATCAAGGCCGAGGTCGAGCGCCAGCGCGCGATCATCGAAGGCGGTGGGCAGGTCGTGCAGGAGACCCTTCACTTCGACCCTAACTCCGGCGCGATCTCCTCGCTGCGCTCGAAGGAGGAGGCGCACGACTACCGCTACTTCCCCGAGCCCGACCTCCTGCCGGTGACGATCGACGAGGAGATGCTCGAGGCCGCGCGCGCCGACATGAGCGAGTTGCCGGCCGCGCGCGCCGAGCGCTTGCAGCGCGAGCTCTCGCTCACCGCCGAGAGCGCGCAGCTGCTGGCCTTCCGCAGCGAGCTCGGCGACTACTTCGAGCGGGCGCTGGCAGTGAAGGCCGACCCCGCCCCGCCCGCGCAGGCGCTCGCCAACTGGGTCGGCGGCGATCTCCTGTCACGCCTCGGCGAGGGTGAGGACCCGGCCGATTCGAAGGTCGAGCCCGGCGCGCTCGCGGCGCTCGTCGGGCTCGTCGCCGAGAAGAAGGTCAGCGTGGGCGCTGGGCGCCAGGTGCTCGACAAGCTCGTCGCCGAGGGCGGCAGCGACCCGGCCGCGATCATCGAGGCCGAGGGGCTTGCCGCGATCGGCGGGGGGATGAGCTGGCCGGGATCGTCGCCGCCGCCCTCGCGGCCAACGCCGACGCGGCGGAGCGCGTGCGTGCCGGCAACGAGAAGGCGATCGGTCCGATCATCGGGGCGGTCATGCGCGAGACGAAAGGCCGAGCCGACGGCGCTGAGGTCACCAAGCTCGTCAACGAGCAACTGAGGATCTGAGTCCTCCGCGCTGTCACCAGCAACACGCTTACGTCACACATTTTGGACGGCAGGCCAAAGGCAGGAAGTCCAGCCTGCGCCAATATGCTCATCATGACCCAGCCAATCTCACGGCAGGTAACCACGAGTCCTCGGAGGTTTCTCCTGCTGCCCGAGGATGCAGTGAAGAGGTCCAACACCAAGCCGCGGATCAGGCGCTACCAGCTCGCCAGTGTTGGCCGGCGTTCTGGGCGCGATGGATCAGATCTCGCCACGGCGAGCCTTGCCCGGGAGCTCGCGCGTATGGAGCGCATGTAGCGGATTCCCTCTCATCGACCGTACCGGCTTTCCTCGGCCGGTGCTCGCGGCGTGCGGCCGGGCAGGGGTTGCACTTCCTGCCCGGCCGCATTGTCGTTAAGCTGGACTCATATGGACGAGACATCGGGCAGGTCGTTTGGACGGACGGTGGTTGCGGCGCTGGTGTTCCTCGTCGCCGCCTGGCTGCTGCTCGGCGTGATCATCCATGTGCTCTCGTTCCTGTTCAGCACGCTGATCCTCGTGGTTGCCGTGGTGGCCGTCGTCTGGGCACTGCGCGTGCTGCTGTAGGCCCGGGAGGAGGCGATGGCCTACGTCGTGATCGCTATTTGCTTCGGCCTAGCGGGCGGCATCACCGGCAAGATCAAGGGCAGCTCGTTTCTGCTGTGGTTTCTGATCTCCGGGCTGGTCCCGGTATTCGGCCTGCTGGCCGCGATCGCCTACCGCTTCGAGCGCGACGAGCTGCGGCGCCAGTGCCCGCAATGCGGGCGCGTGACGAAGATCTACGACGCGCTCTGCACCAACTGTGGGGCGGAGCTCGAGTGGGTGGGCGGGGATCCCGATCAGGCGATCGCACCCGAAAGTTCAGAAGCCCGCCTGCCCCGCGCACCGGCTGCCTCGGCCCGCTGAGGGCTGACCCGCGGGCGACCCTGCGGGTAAGGCTTCCCTAACGCGATTTCGGCTGCCCTAAGCCGATTTCTGACATAGGCTGTGGTTGATATGACCACGCAGGCAGAGACGGCTATGAGCCGGGATCCTCATCACACACCCTCGCTCATAGCCCGCTGGATCCATCGCTGGGGCTTCGAGGACGAGCGCGACTTCGTGCTGCGCGTGGTCCAGCCGGCGCTCGTGGGGATGATCGACGGGACCGTCTCCTCGCTGGCTCCGATCTTCGCCGCGGCGATCGCCTCCAGCTCCCACACGGCGCTGCTCGTGGGCTTCTCCACTGCCCTGGGCGCGGGGGTGAGCATGGGATGGTCAGAGGCCCTGTCGGACACTGGTGAGCAGACGGGCCGTGGGTCGGCTGTGGTGCGTGGTGCGATCACTGGCGGGATGACGACCCTTGGCGGGATCTTCCACACGCTGCCTTTCATCATCTCCAACGTTCACACGGCGCTGATCGTTGCTGGCATCGTGGTCGCGGTGGAGCTGTTCGCGATCGCCTGGATCAGGAATCGTTTCCTGGAAATCTCGCTGCGCTCCTCGCTGCTCGTGGTGACCGTCGGTGGCATCATCGTGCTGGCGATCGGCGTCGGCATCGGCTCCTCGTAGGGGCGCTGCCGGCGTCAGGCGGCGTCCTCGGTCGCTCGTGTACCGATCGTCGATCAGATGCGCCCGGCTGACCGGGGGCACCGCCGCCGGAGGCGGGGGTCACGCCACGCTTCCTGCGTCCTCGGCCCTCCGGCACCTGTCACCGCCGATCCCTGTGAGCCTCATTATCCTGCAACCGAGGCTGCCCTATGAGCGGGGCAAAAACCCGCTGGTACACTGGCTTTTCCCCGAGATTAGGAAAGGAGGCCGGTGCGATGCGCGCGGTGGATGCGGTAATGGAATGTCTGAAGGCGGAGGGCGTGGATGTCGTCTTCGGCCTCCCCGGGGGTGCGAACCTGCCGACCTACGACGCCTTCGTCGACGGCGGTATCCGGCACATCCTTGTGCGCCACGAGGCCGGCGGCGGGCACGCTGCCCAGGGATATGCGAAGGCAACCGGGAAAGTCGGGGTTGCGTTCGCCACGAGTGGGCCCGGGGCGACGAACCTGATCACGCCGATCTGCGACGCGATGATGGACTCGGTGCCGGTTGTTTTCATCACCGGCCAGGTGCGCACGGAGCTGCTCGGCACCGATGGCTTTCAAGAGGCTGACACGATCGGGATCACGATGCCGGTGGTCAAGCACTCGTTCATGATCCAGCACCCGCTCGAAATCCCGCGGGCGATCCACGAGGCGTTCCACATCGCGCGCACGGGACGGCCAGGCCCGGTGCTGGTCGATATTCCCCAAGACCTGTCGAGGGCGGAGATCGAGTACGAGCCAGTTACGGATGTACGGCTGCCCGGCTACCAGCCGACGGTGGAGGGCAACCAGAAGCAGATCCGCCAGGCCGCGAAAGCGCTGGCAGCGGCGCAGCGGCCTGTGATCTACTCAGGCGGCGGCGTGGTCAACGCGAACGGGGCAGAGGAGCTGACGGAGTTCGCGACCTCCGACCGCTTCCCGGTCACGTGCACGCTGATGGGGCTGGGCGCATTTCCGGCCCGCGGTCCTGACGGCAAGCCGCACCCGCAGTGGCTGGGCATGCTCGGGATGCACGGCACGCGCGCCGCGAACTATGCAATGGACGAGGCCGACCTGATCTGCGCGGTGGGCGCTCGTTTTGACGATCGCATCACGGGCAAGCTCTCGGAGTTCGCACCCCGTGCGAAGTTCATCCACATCGACGTGGACCCGGCGGAGATCTCGAAGAACGTGCCTGCGCACATCCCGATCGTGGGCGACGCCAAGCACGTGCTGGCGAAGCTCTTGATCGAGTACCGCGCGCTGAACGCGGAGCAGGCGCGGCTGGATGCCTGGTGGAAGCAGATCGAGGGCTGGCGCGAGAAGTATCCGCTCAGCTACGAGGACAGCACGGATAAAGAGATCAAGCCGCAGTTCATGGTGCAAGCGCTGTACGAGGCGACCGGCGGTGAGGCGATCGTCACGAGCGACGTCGGCCAGCACCAGATGTGGGCGGCGCAGTACTACGACTTCCCCAAGCCGCGGCGCTGGATCAACTCGGGCGGCCTCGGCACGATGGGCTTCGGCCTGCCGGCGGCGATGGGCGCGGCGGTGGGCTGCCCGGATCAGCTCGTGTGTTGCATCGCGGGCGACGGCTCGGTGCAGATGAACGCGCAGGAGCTGGCGACGTGCGCGCAGAACAGCATTCCGATCAAGGTCTTCGTTATGAACAACGGGTATCTGGGCATGGTGCGCCAGTGGCAGGAGCTGTTCTGGGATGGCAAATACAGTCACGTCGAGACGGGCGAGTTCCCGGACTTCGTCAAGCTGGCGGAGGCGTACGGCGCGACGGGCATGCGCTTCGAGGACAAGGACACGCTCGTGGAGGACTTCAAGCGCGCGATCGCCACGCCGGGCCCGGTGTTCGTCGACGTGCGCGTGACGCGCGAGGAGAACACTTACCCGATGATTCCCGCCGGGCAAGCTGCCCGGGAGATGGTGGGGTGACCACGATGGGCGAACCGGGAACGAAGGAGCCGCTCAGCCTGCAGGAGCTCGAGGCGGCGGCCAATTTTCGTACCGGCCGCAAGCATGTGCTGTCGATCCTGGTCGAAAACAAGTCAGGTGTGCTCACGCGCATCGCGGGCCTGTTCGCGCGTAGGGGCTTCAACATCGACACGCTGACCGTCGGCCCGACTGACGATGAGCAGATATCCCGCGTGACGCTGACGGTGGACGGCGCGCTTCACCCTATCGACCAGGTAACCAAGCAACTGCACAAGCTCATCAACGTGCTGAAGATCCGCGATCTGGAGCCGGCCGACACAGTTACCCGCGAGCTGGCGCTGTTCAAGGTCTCGGCCGACGGGACACAGCGTGGCGAGCTGATGCAGATCACCGAGATCTTCAGGGGCAAGGTGGTGGATGTGACGAAGCGCTCTGTGATCGTCGAGGTGACGGGCACGACGGAGAAGATCGAGGCGTTCGAGGGCATGGTCCGCCCGTTTGGTCTGATCGAGATGATGCGCACGGGAGAGATAGCGATCTCGCGCGGACGCTCAGAGACCTAAGAGCTAGCGGTGCGACAACCGCCCCTCATTGAGTCCACCGATAGGAAGTCCGATGGTCCGTTTGCGCTGAGCGAGCGCGACCGCGAGCGGCTGCTGGAGCGCTTACACCTTGCGGTCAAGCGCGCACGCCGAGGCGGGAAGGAGATCCTGGCGACGATTAGTGTTCGGCTTTCCTCCGAGGTGGACCCGAGCGCCGTGGTGTGTGCCTCGCGGAGGCAGAGCGAGCCGTGGTTCGCGTTCGAGCAGCCCGACCGCGGGAGTGCCGCGTTGGCGGCACTGGGTGAGGTGAGTCACCTGAGAGCATCCGGCCCGGAGCGTTTCGCGCTGGTGGCGGAGCGCTGGCGCAAGATGTCAGCCGCGGCGGTGGGGGATTCGGATTGGACTCCCGCCCGCCCCGGTGGGGGACCGGTGGCGTTGGGTGGCTTTGCGTTTGCGCCTGAAGGGGGCGGCGCCCCACACTGGGCGGGGTTTGAGCCGGCATCGCTGATCGTGCCTGAAGTTGCACTGACGCGAAGGGGGTCGAGGGAGGGAGGTGCAGATAGGCGCGGCGAGGTGCGGATGACGTTGGCGGTAATGGCGCGTCCTGATGATCTTGGCGAGGAGTTGCTTGCGCGCTTGGAGCGGCGCTTGGGCGAGCTGAGAGAGCAGTCACTTCCCCTGCTGGATCCCGCGCCGGCGGGGCGCTATCAGGTCGCGAGCGCGATGCCGCCTGAGCATTATGAGGCGGCTGTGGCAAGCGCGGTGGCGCTGATCGAGAGGGAGGAGATCGAGAAGGTTGTGTTGGCGCGCGAGGTACAGGTGCACGCGCCTCGCGCGTATGACCCGGCGGCGGTGTTTGGGGTGTTGCGTGAGGCGTTCCCGTCGTGCTTTGTTTTCTGTGTCGGACGCGGCGACGCGACGCTCGTGGCCGCGAGCCCTGAGCTGCTGGTGCGCCGCGAGGGTCATCGCGTAAGCACGCTGGCGCTGGCCGGGTTGACCCGGCGCAGCGCTGATCCGGCGGTCGACGACCACCTCGGCGAGCAGCTGCTGCGCGACGAGAGCTACCGTGAAGAGCACGCCATCGTCGCGCGGAGGATCGAGCGGACGCTGCGTCCTCACGCGGTATGGGTCGCTGCCGCTCCCGAGCCGGAGCTTGTGAGGATTGCCAACATCCAGCACTTGGCGACGCCGATTCGCGCCCAGCTGGCTGCTCCAATTGAGGCGCTGGAGCTGGCCGGGCTGATGCACCCGACTCCCGCCGTGGGGGGCGAGCCGCGCGAGGTCGCGACGGCGCTGATCCCGGCGCTCGAGGGGTTGGACCGTGGTTGGTACGCGGGCCCGGTCGGTTGGACCGATGCGACGGGCGACGGCGAGTTCTGCGTGGCCCTGCGCTGTGCGTTGCTGCGCGAGAACGTCGCGCGGTGTTATGCGGGCAATGGGATCGTGCGCGACTCAAACCCCCAGGCCGAGTTGGCCGAGACGGAGGTCAAGCTTCAGGCTTTGCTGCCACTGCTGGCGGGCTGAGCGTCGTCGAGCGGCGCAGGCCTGGCAGCCACCAGTTGCGGGCGCCGAACAGGCGCATGAGGGCGGGGACGAGGATGAAGCGGATGAGGGTCGCGTCGATTGCGATGGCCAGGGCGAGACCGACGCCGAACTCCTTGAGTTCGAGCACGTTGGCGGTGGCGAAGCTGCCGAAGACGGCGACCATGATCGCGGCGGCGGCGGTGATCGGGCGGGCGGTGTGCTCGACCCCGTTCGCGACGGCGAGCTCGTTGTCGCCGGTTTGCTCCCACGTCTCGCGCATACGGCGGATCAGGAAGACCTCGTAGTCCATCGAGAGGCCGAACAGCAGCGCGAAGATGGAGAGCGGCAGGAACACCTGGATGAAGCCGGTGCTCCGGAAGCCCAGCAGATGCTCGCCGTGGCCTTGCTGGAAGATGAAGATCACGATCCCGACGGTCGCGCCGGTCGCGAGCAGGTTCATCGCGACGGCCTTGACGGGCAGCACGAGGCTGCGGAAGACGATCGTGAGGAAGATCAGCGAGAGCGCGAGGATCAGGCCCAGCACGAGCGGGACCTTGGCGCGCGTTTCGTTGGAGAGGTCGACGATCTTCGCACTGGCGCCGCCGACGGCGACATCGAGTTGCCCGTCGGTCCGGAGCGCAGGCAGCAGGCTCGCGCGGATGTGGCGCACGAGTTGTTCGGAGCGGTAGGAGTCGATCGCCGTCGCGGGCGCGACCGTGAGCAGCGTCGCGTCGCGGCCCGGCGTCGCGACGACGGCGGCTATGTCGTTGTGGGCGGTTGGGGCGAGTCGGTGCGCCAGCAGCGCAACGTGTGCGGCGTCGGTGCGTTCGAGCGGGCCCGGATCGTCGCGGCGGCCGGCGATCACGATCTCGATCGGCGCCAGCGCGCCCGCGCCGAAGGAGCGCGCGAGCACCTGCTCGCCCTTGCCGGAGGGTGTGCTCGAGAGCGAGGCGATGCCGAAGTCGACGCCCGTGCGCAGACTCAGCAGGGGGACGGCCGCGAGGATCAGCACGGCCGCGATCGTCGATGCGGCGAGCACGGGGTGGCGCATCACGCCGAGCGCCCACCGTGCCCATATGCCGTGTCCGTCGCCGGCCTCCGGGCGCGCGTCGCGCGGCTGGATCCGTGCAGGCAGCGCACCCCGATCGATGCGGGGCCCGAGCAGCGCGAGCACGGCCGGCAGCAGGGTCAGCGCGACGATCACGGTGCACAGCACGACAGAGATGGCGCCGAGCGCGAACTCGCGATAGATCGGCGCCCTGATCACGCCGAGCGTCGCCAGTGCGAGCGCGACGATCACGCCGGAGAAGAGGACGGTGCGCCCCGAGCTTGAGATCGCCGCGCCGACGGCCTCCTCGATCTGCTCGTTCGTGACCGGCCGCGTCAGGGTTTCTGCGCCGGGCGAGCTCCTCGCGGAAGCGGCTGACGATGAACAGGGCGTAGTCGATCCCGATGCCGACGCCGATCATCGTGACGATCGTCGTCAGGAAGCTGTCGAACGTGAGCGTCGTCGCGAGCAGCGCGAGAAACCCGAACGTCAGCAGCAGCCCGCTGCCGGCGATCGCCAGCGGCACGAGTCGCGGCGACCGCCGTGCCGAGCGCGAGCAGCAGCACCAGCAGCGCGATCGGCACTCCGATCGTCTCCGCGCGCTCGACGTCTGCGTTCTCGACGTTCGTGATGTCGACTCGCGACGGGGGAGTAGCCGGTCAGCCACACGTGCACGCCCGCGCCGCGCGAGGGGATCGACCGCGTGCTGCAGTTTGGTGGCGCGTTCGACGAGCTGCCGTGGGTCGCCGGCGATGCCCACGAGCGCGATCGCGGCGTGCCCGTCGCTCGAGATCTGCCCGCGTGCGCCCCGGTCGTACGGACCGGCGACGCCCCTGACGTAGCTCCTTGCCGGCGGGCCGTGGCGAGCGCGCGGGCGACGACCGCGCGATATGCGGGTTCGCCGGCGTGGTGCGTGGATGAGTTGAAGACGAGCACGTCCTGCTCGGCGCCGTGGCCGGCGAAGCGCTGTTCGAGCAGCTGCGCGGCGCGCGAGGACTCCGCGCCGTCGATCCCGTAGTTGGGCGCTCCGAGCGAGCTCTTCAGTGCCGGGTAGGCGGCGGCGCAGGCGATCAGCACGACGCACCCACACGCCGAGCACGAGGCGCCGGCGGCGGGCGATCATCGCTCCCCAGCGGTAGGCGGCGGCGCTACTCATCGTCCGCGGCCTGCCTCCCGGGTCGGCGTCGTTGGGCCGAATCGCCTTCGCCGTACGCACCTGACGACGGCGCTCCAGACGCGGGCGTGGAGGTCGACGTTGGCGGCGCGGTCGGTGCGGACGTGGATCAGCGTCGAGTCGGTCTGGGGCGCGAGCGCGCGCTCCAGGGCGGAGCGCAGGTCGGGAAGCGTGTCGACCGGTTCGTGTGACGAGCCCGTACAGCGCCGGCGACCTGGGCGAAGTCGAGGCCGGTGGGGGTGGCCACGTGGCGGGTGTAGATGTCTTCGTCCGTGCGGGCCACTGGCAGTTCGGGACGACGGGGAGAGAAGTCGAAGATCCCGCCGCCGTCGTTGTCCAGGAGCACGATCGTGAGCTTCAGCCCGAGGCGTGTGGAGGCGAGCAGGCCGCCGAGGTCGTGTGCGAGCGCGACGTCGCCGATCAGCAGGACGACCGGTCCGTCGCCGGCGGCCGCCGCGCCGAACGCGCTGGAGACGGTGCCGTCGATGCCGTTCGCGCCGCGATTGCAGAGCACGCGCGGGGGGTCGTCGCGGACGGGCCAGAAGGTCTCGATGTCGCGCACGGGCATCGAGGATGCGACGAACAGGGTGGCCTCCTCGGGCAGCAGCACGCCCAGCTCGGCGGCGACGGAGGGCTCGTCGAGGCCGTCTCCGTGCAGGACGCCGAGGATCGCCTCGGCAGCCAGCTCGTCGGCGCTGCGCCAGCCGGCCAGCCAGTCTGGATCAGCGGGACGCAGTCGAGCAGACCGGGTTCGTTCGAACGGTCGGGTGGACCGACTGCGGTGGGCGCCGCCGCGGCGTCGATCAGCTCGGCGAGTGTCGCGGCGGGCTCCAGGGCGATGGAGTCGCTCAGCACTGACCCCGGATCTTGCCAGGCGCCCTCGGGATCGAGTGTGACCTGACGCACAGTCTCCAGGTTCGCCAGCCACGTCCGCAGGGGCTTTGAGACCGGCAGATCGCCCACGCGCAGCACGAGATCGGGGCGCTGCTCGACGGTGAACGAATCGTCGCGCAGCAGCGCGTCGTAGTGGGCGACGGCCGCTGTCACCGCGCCGTGCTCCGGACAGGGGATCGGCCAGCAGCGGCCAGCCGAGCGCCTCGCAGAACGCGGCGGCGGCCGACCCAGCGGCGCGTCGGACGCTCGTGGCGCCCGGCGACCACGACGCCGCGCCGCGCTTCCGCGACCATCTCCCCCAAGCGCGTCTCACCAATTGGCAGGCGTCGGTGCGCGGCGCACATACGGTCTGCTCCCGGCGCGGCCGGTGTCATCGCCCGGCAGCGTTTCGTCGGTCACGAGCGGCTCGCGCAAGGGGAAGTTCAGGTGCACCGCGCCCGGCCGGCCCTCGAGCGCGGTCCAGTAGGCGCGGCAGGCGAGCGTCCTGATCCAGCGCAAGCGCGCGGGTGATGGCAGTCGTGGGTACCGACCTCGAAGAACCACTTGGCGGCGTCGCCGAAGAGCTTGAGCTGGTCGATCGCCTGCCCCGCGCCGTTCTCGCGCAGCTCCGGGGGACGGTCGGCCGTCAAGAGCAACAACGGGACGCGCGCCTCGTGCGCCTCGATCACCGCCGGCAGCAGCTCCGCGGCGGCCGTCCCGGAGGTGCAGGCGACGGCCACTGGCAGCCCTGATGCCTTCGCTAGTCCCAAGCGCGAAGAAGCCAGCGCAGCGCTCGTCTATGTGCGAGTAGCAGTCCAATCGCTCGCTCACGCGCAAGCGTCAGCACGAGCGGTGCACACCGCGACCCCGGCGAGGTGCAGGCGGCACTCATCCCGCAGCGAGCAAGCTCATCTACGAACGCTCGCAGCAGCAGGTAGGTGTCGGTGGTTGGGGTCATAGGATGGCGGTGTGCCGGAGAGCGTCGTTCTGTTGCACGGGTTCGCGGCACCCACCGCGCCTGGGACGGCGTGGTGGGCCGGTTGCATCCCGAACGCTACCTGCCGCTGGCTCTGGACCTCCCTGGGCATGGGCAAGAAGCGAACGCTGAGCGTCCAATCACGTTCGCCGGGTGCGTGGCGACCGTGCTCAAAGCGGCTCCGGAGCGCTTCACACTGAGCGGATACTCGATGGGCGGGCGTGTGGCGCTGCACGTCGCACTCGCCGCGCCCGAGCGTGTGGCACGACTCGTGCTCATCTCCACTACAGCGGGCATCCAGGACGAGGCCGAGCGAGCCGCGCGGAGGCTTGCCGACCACCGGCTAGCGGACGAGCTCGAACGCGGGCGGTGGGCGGGGTTCGGTTCCTTCATCGAGCGCTGGCGCACCCAGCCTCTGTTCGCCGGAGATCCTCCCGAGGTTGGTGCTATGGCGCGCGAGGAGATGCGTCGCAACGACCCGGATGCACTGGCCTGGGTTCTGCGTGGGATCGGCACGGGGGAGATGGCGCCGCTGTGGGACCGGCTCGCGGAGCTACAGATGCCCGTGATGGTTCTTGCCGGCGAGCGCGATGCCAAGTTCCAGACGCTGGGGCGCGAGATGGTTGAGCTGCTGGTGAATGCGGAGCTGGTGGTCGTTCCCGGTGGTCATTGCCTGCCGCTGGAGAACCCGGCCGCGGTAGCCGAGCGTGTTTCGCGCTCCTCCTGACCTGCGCCACTCAACCACATCAGTTATTTGGTCTGCGCGTGCATGACTCAAGACATTCCCATTCGGGCCGATAACGCCACCAGGAGCGCGTATGCGCATGTTGGGGACACACTAGATCGCCATGTCAGATAGCGAAACCACCCAAAACGACCCTGAGCCCGAGCGCGGCACGGTCCCTTCCGCAGGTGGGTCCATAGACGGCCCCGGCGAGCAGGGCGCTGGAGAGCCAGTCCCGCCCGTGCCCACGGTGCAGAGCTCAGATGGGGGCGCAGAGGAGATCATGCCGCCCAGCGCGGATCTGATCCCGCCGCCCAGCTCACAGAAGGATGGGCTCGCGAGCTTCAAGCGCCTCCTGGAGGGCCGCAATGCCGTGTGGACTGTGGTGGCGGTTCTCTGCGTAGCGGCAGGAGTGACAGGCTCAGTGCTCGGAGCGCACGCCGTGGCGCGTAACGACGCTGCCCAGACACGCCAGGCGTTTCATCTGAGCGTGACAGCGACGGGAATCGCTTCGAGCGTGAAGGTGGCGCTCCAGCACGAGGAAGACCTCGTTGAAAGCTCGAGCACATTCTTTGCCGGTAACCCGAAAGCAACTCCTGGCGAATTCTCCGGGTGGATGAGATGGACGCATGCGCTGCGTCGTTATCCCGAGCTCCAGAAGCTCGGTTTCGTGGCATACCTCCGCACCCCGGAACCTTCCTTGACCGCAGCCGCAAGCACCGTGCGTGGGCTCAGGCCGCTGGCGGGGAGCTCAGCCCCAGCCAAAGGGAGCTCAGCCCCGGCCAAAGCTTCCAGTGGCCGGACCGGCCCAGCCGCAAAGCCTTCTTACTACTGCTCGGCCGTCGCCCAGCTTTCCAGGAGCTCCGCGCACGGCTCGGCTGTTGGCGGCGGCCACTGCACGGTGACGCCCAGACTGCTGTCCTCGCGGGATTCTGGAGTGAGTATCTACAGCGCGCCCGCGCGGGGCAAGGCCTTGGAAATCGTGACGCCCCGTCTACCGGGGACGTGCTGCCGTCCCGGTCGTGGGCCGCGAGGCGGCTTCGTGGGGTGGCTCCACGAGGTGCTTGCGCCCGGTGTCGTGCTGCGAGCAGCCCTGGCGGGTCAGCCGGGCAGCGCCGTGCGGCTGCGCTACCGGACCGGACTCGGCGAATGTGGCCTCTTCACCCGCGGTGCACCGCAGCCGTGACGCACAGAGCACGGCGACCGGCCTGCCAGAACGGATGGACCGTCAGGAGCTTCGGGCCCGCGGCCGGCGGCGGCGTGTTCGCGGACGGGGACGCGCTCGCGCTGCTGATCGGCGGAATCCTGCTGAGCGCGCTGCTCGGGCCTGCTGGTGTTCGTCCTCGGCACGCTCGCCCGCGGCGCCGGTGCTTCAGAGGAGTGAGCGTGCCCCGTGAAGATCTCTACGACGCCCTGACGGGCTTGCCCAACCGTACGCTCACGCTGGACCGTGCCGAGCGCATGGTCGCGCGAGCGGGACGCGATTCGGGAATGCTGGCGGGCGCGCTGTTCGTCGACATCGACCGGCTCAAGGACGTCAACGAAAAGCTCGGACAGGCCGCCGGCGACCAGCTGCTGAGGATCGTCGGCGAACGGCTGGAGGTGGTGGTGCGAGCACGGACGACACCGTCGGTCGTCTCGGAGGAGACGAGTTCGTGGTCCTGGTCGAATCGGCGGCTCGCGGGGTGCGACTGGACTCGCTGGCCCAACGCATGATCGAGGCTCTGCACGAGCCCGTCGAGCTCGACGACTTTGGGCCAAGCTTTGTCCTGACCGCGAGCATCGGCGTTGCCTTCGGCCGCTACGCGACTGCCGATGACCTATTGCGCGACGCGCACCTGGCCCTGACCTCGGCCAAGGCCGCGGGCAAGGACCGCTACACGCTCTTCAACGCCAACATGCGCACGATCATCGAGGGTCGCGCGGTGCTCGAGGCCGAGCTGAACATCGCGATACAGGAAGGACAGTTCTTCCTGCTCTACCAGCCGATCTACGATCTGAGCACCCGCAGGGTGGTGGGTCGTGCGAGGCGCTCATCCGCTGGCAGCATCCCGCGCAGGGCGTCCTGGCTCCCGCCGACTTCATCCCGCTGGCCGAGGAAACCGGGCTGATCGTGCCGATCGGCCGCTGGGTGCTCGAAGAGGCCTGCACGCCGAGCCGCGGCATGGAACGTGGCGGGCCATCCGGCTCGGCATCTCGGTGAAAGTGTCGGCCGCGCAGCTGAACCGCGACGGGTTCGCCACCGACGTTCGGCGAGCGCTGCAGCAGTCCGGGATCGAGCCCTCGTTGCTCACGCTCGAGATCGCCGAGACCACGGTGATGCGCGACCTTCGAGCGGCCGCCGAGCGCCTGCGCGAGATCAAGCAGCTGGGCGTGCGCATCGCGATCGACGACTTCGGCAGCGACGGATACGCCCACCACGCCGACCTGCGGCAGGTGCCGCTCGACTCCCTGCGGGTGGACAGGAGCTCGCTGGCTCGCCTCCGAGGACGAGGCATATCGCAGCTGGTTGCTCGAGGCCATCCTTACTCGTCGGGCGTGAGCTCTCGCTGACGGTGATCGCCACGGGAATCGAGACGGACGAGCAGCTGAGCGCCCTCCAGGCGATGGGCGCCACGTTGGCTCAGGGCGCCTTGCTGGGCAAACCCACCCCGGTTGAGGCCGTCGAGGGCCTTTCTCGACGCAGACCTCCCAGCACGCGCTCGCGACTTTCACGAGCCCGCCGCTTCACTGAACGCCATCAGTGCTCAAGCGGCTCGATGCCCGAGCCCCGGCGCGACGGGCACCGCGATCCGCCCGGCGCTGCACGGGCAGCGGGTCCTCGATCCCCTCGAACAGGTCGAGCGTCGCCAGGCCACAGGAGGGGACGGCACCGCGCGAGGCCAGCGCCGCGGCTGCGTGTACGCCCGCGGCGACACCCAGCGGGCCGTCGAACGTCGAGGCAATGTAGGCCTCGGCACCCGAGGCGCGCACCAGCGTCGGCGGCGGCGATCGGCCCGCCGATGCCGCCGCAGCGCCGAAATCTTCAGGCACACGGCGTCGGCCACGCCCGCGCCGAGCGCGCCGTGCTCGGCAGCCGTCTCGTCGATCGCGATCCGTGACCGCGACACGCTCGCGCACCTCGCGCATCGCCGTGCAGACCGTGCACGGGCTCCTCGACGAGCTCGAGCCCGGCCGGCGCCAGTGTCTCGATCGTGCGCACCGCCTGCTCGACATCCCACGCGCCGTTCGCATCCAGGCGCAGCGCCATCTCGGGCCCGCGGCCGCGCGCGCGGCGGCGACGCGCGCCGGCGTCGTCGCCAGGCCGACCTTCAGCTTGATGCACTGAAAGCCTGCGGCTGCGGCCGCGGCAGCTTCCTCGGCCACATCTGCACGGTCACCTGAGGAGATCGTCGCGTTGACCGGCACCATGCTCGCCGGATCGTCCGTGAGCAGCGCAGCGATCGGCTTGCCTGCGATCCGCCCGCCGCGGTCCCACAGCGCGAGGTCGATCGCCGCCAGCGCCTGGGGCAGGTCGTCCACGGCGCGGCATGCGTCGAGGAGCTGCGCCCCGTTCAGGCCACGCGACTCGGCGAGTATCGGCGCGTAGCGCTCCAGCGCCTGCGCCGTGCGCTCGATGCTCACGCCGTCATAGTGGCTCGAGCGGTGCAGCTTCACCATGGCCGGTGACCGCGTCCTCACCGGTCAGCGAGGCGACCGTCGAGCAGCTCGCGCTCTGTCAGCTCGCCATAGGAGGTCTGCAGCGGTTGCTTCAGGCGCGAGCGAGCGACGCGCGAACTCGTAGCTTCACGAGCCGATGCCGCCGCTCGCGAGTATGCCCGCGGAGTACAACAGGCAGAACAGCAGCTGC
The DNA here is from genome assembly GCA_963817605.1 of uncultured Solirubrobacterales bacterium. Taxonomy (GTDB): domain Bacteria; phylum Actinomycetota; class Thermoleophilia; order Solirubrobacterales; family Solirubrobacteraceae; genus Palsa-744. The sequence continues at coordinate 304,740 of CAWFOV010000004.1, forward strand.
GTCGCGCCGGTTTTCGCCAGCGCGCCGTTCAGCGACGGCCCGTCGGTACGCGTGCGCACGATCCGCACGACCCCCGCCGCGACCGGATCGCCGCCCAGCTGAGCAGCAGCCACGGCGCATCGATCCCAGCGCCCACGGCAGCGGTGCGCTCACGAACGGCCGCGCCACCATCGCCGTGTAGAGGTTGCGTGTGCGCTCGCCGCCCAGCCGCACCGCGAGCGTGCGCTTGCCCGCGCGCCGGTCGGTCTCCAGGTCGCGCACGTTGTTGACCACCAGGATCGCGCTCGCCAGCAGGCCGACCGGCACGGCGCACCCGAACGCCTGCCACGGCAGGTGCTGCACCTGCACGAAGTACGAGCCCGCGACGGCGACGATGCCGAAGAACAGGAACACGAAGACCTCGCCGAGCCCCTCGTAGCCGTATGGTCGCGGTCCGCCGGTGTACAGGACGCCCGGCGAGGATCGACGCAGCGCCGACGGCGATCAGCTCCGGGCCCGCCACCGCCACCAGGTACGCGCCGCACTGCCACCGCCAGCCCGAACGTCACGTACGTCGCGATCAGCACCTGGCTTGGGCGGCACGAGCCCGCCCGCGGTCACCCGCACCGGTCCCAGCCGGTCCTCGGTGTCCGCGCCGCGCCGCGCGTCGGAGTAGTCGTTGGAAAGGTTCGTGCCGACCTGGATGAGCACCGCTCCCAGCAGCGCCGCCACGAACGCAAGCGGGCGAAAGTGCCCGGCGCCAGCGAGGTCGACCGCACGGCGCCACGAGCCGGGGGCGATCGACGCGCGCGGCCATCACGTCCGCACCATGCTCGGGCGCCCATCGTCCCCGATGCCGTCAGCGCGTCGTCTGCGTCATCGTGCTCACGCCCGCTTCGGGAAAACGCGACGAAGTCCGGTTTGCGCTTCTCCCGGTAGGCATTCGCGGCCCTCCTGGGCCTCCTCGCTGCCGTAGAACAGCAGGTTCGCGTCGTGCGCGAGCTGCTGTATGCCGGACAGCCCGTCCTCGGCGGCGTTGAAGCTCGCCTTCAGCAGGCGCAGCGCGAACGGCGACAGCGCGAGCATCTCGCGCACCACGGCGACCGTCTCCTCCTCCAGGCGCTCGAGCGGCACGACCGTGTTGACCATGCCCATCTCGCAGGGCCTGCCCGCGCGGAGTACTGCCGGCACAGGAACCAGATCTCCTTGGCCTTCTTCGGCCCCACGAGGTTCGCCAGCAGACCGGCGCCGAAGCCGCCGTCGAAGGAGCCGACCTTCGGTCCGACCTGGCCGAAGCGCGCGTTGTCCGCCGCGATCGTCAGATCGCAGACGAGGTGCAGCACGTGCCCGCCGCCGATCGCATACGCCCGCGACCATCGCGACGACCGGCTTGGGCAGGCGGCGGATCTGGATGTGCAGGTCGGTGACGTGGAAGCGCCCGACGCCAGCCTTGCCCGCCGCGTCCTCGGACAGGTACCCCGAGTCGCCGCGCACACGCTGGTCGCCGCCCGAGCAGAACGCCTCGGAGCCCTCGCCGGTCAGCACGATCACGCCGATCTCCGTGTCCTCGCGTGCATCCTCGAGCGCTTGAGAGATCTCGACGATCGTGCGCGGGCGGAAGGCGTTACGGACCTCGGGCCGGTCGATCGTGATCTTCGCGATCCCCTGATCTGGTGCGCAGGACTTCTCGTAGCGGATGTCCGTGTACTCTCCGCCGGGCGGCGCTGGGGCTCGGATCCAGGAGGTGCTCACCGCCGCAAGGCTAGCTACATGACTACAGCTAGCGTGTGCGCCATGGTGGTCGATGGATGGCTGGCCCGTGCCGCGGCGTCGAGGCCCGAGCACACGGCGCTGCGACGCCCGCCGGGAGCTGGACCTACGCGCGAGCTGAGCGCCGCCGCGTGCGTCGGGGGCTGCCCAGCTGGCAGCCACGGGCGCTGTGCCCGGGACCCGCGTCGGGATCGCGCTGCCCGGCCCTGCACTTCGCCCAGGCTCTCCACGCCTGTCTGCTGTTGGGAGCTATCGCCGTCCCCATCGACCTGCGCCTCTCAGGAGAGCGAGCAGGCGCGGATCGTTGCCGGCTGCGAGGTCACAGTCGATGGGTCGCTGGGTTCTGAGTGCAAGGCCCCCAGAGCGCTCGGCCTGGACGGCGGGCACGACCTCGACGCGACCGCCGTCGTGATCCACACCTCCGGGACCACCTCGGCCCCGAAGCCGGTCGAGCTGACCTACGGCAATCTCCTCTGGAGCGCGCTCGGCTCGGCCGTTGCGCTTGGTATAGAGGGTGGCGCAGCCGGCCGCAGGCGGGCTGGCCGAAACGGGGATGCGAGCCGAAGGCGAGTGTCTCCCGGTTTCGGTCGGGCCCCTCTTTCTCCGTCAGCTCCCGAGGAGCGCTGGCTGTGCACGCTGCCGCTGTCGCACGTCGGCGGGCTGTCCATCCTCGTGCGCTCGACGATCTACGCCACCACCGCGGTCCTCCATGAGCGCTTTGATACTGACATCGTCTTGAACGCCTTACGCAAGCAGGACATCACGCTAGTCAGTCTCGTCGCCACTACGCTCGCGCGCCTGCTCGACGCGGGTCTCAGCCACCCTCCCGCCCTGCGCTGCGCGCTGACCGGTGGCGGGCCCGTGCCCGCGGCGCTCGTGGCCCGCGCCCGACACGCCGGCGTCCCCGTCGGGCTCACGTACGGGCTCAGCGAGACGTGCTCGCAGGTGACCACCACGCCTGTTGCGGAGATCTGCGTGGGTGCCGGCGACGGCGACGAAGAGGAGTACGGCGAGGTCCTCCGCATGAACGCCGGGCCGCCACTGTTCTGCACCCGGGTGCAGGATCTCTTCCGATGGAGAGATTCTCGTGCAGGGACCCACCGTCGCACCGGGTGCGGTTGAACGCGACGGCTGGTTGCAAACCGGCGACCTTGGCGTCCTCGACGAGCGTGGACGTCTGCTCGTGACGGGGCGCAAGGCCGACACGATCATCAGCGGTGGCGAGAACGTGGCGCCCGCCGAGGTCGAGGCGGTGCTGGAGGCTCATCCCGACGTGCTCGAGGCGGCGGTCCTTGGCCGTCCCGACCCGCGCTGGGGAGAGGCCGTCACAGCGATCGTGGTGGCCCGGCCAGGGGCACTGCTGGAGGGAGAGGCGTTGCGCGCTCACTGTGCCCGCGGTCTCGCCCCACACAAGGTTCCCAAGCAGGTGTCGTTCGTCCGCGAGCCGCTGCCACGTACTCGTTCGGGCAAGCTCCTACGTAAAGAGCTCATATGAGCTTCGATCCGAATGCCCACCGCGAGGCCAGCCTGCAGGGCTGGGAAGAGGCGGCGCCCGGTTGGACGCGCCAGCAGGAGGCGCTGCGCGAATTCAGCGCACCGGTTTCGCACTGGATGATCGACGCGATCGCCCCACAGCCCGGATGGCGTGTGCTCGAGCTGGCGGCCGGTCTCGGCGAGACAGGCATGCTGGCTGCGGAGCTGGTCGCACCCATGGGCGGGGTGGTCGTCTCAGACCAGGCTGAGGCGATGCTCGCCAGCGCTCGCGAGCGCGCCGCGCAGCTTGGCCTCTCCAACGTCGAGTTCCAGGTGCTGAACGCCGAATGGATAGATCTTCCGGTGGCGAGCGTCGATGCGGTGCTGTGCCGCTGGGGCTACATGCTGCTGGCCGATCCTCTCGCGGCCCTGATTGAGACACGCCGCGTGCTGCGCCCGGGCGGCTGCCTGGCGTTCGCCGTGTGGGACGCGATCGAGCACAACCCGTGGGCGCTCCAGCCGGGGCAGGAGCTGCGTGAGCGCGAGCTCTTGCCGCTCGCGCCACCTGGGACCCCAGGCCCGTTCTCGCTCGGCAGCGTTGAGGAGGTCAGGCGGCTGCTCGAGAAGGCGGGCTTCGCCGAGATCGCCGTAGAGACGATCGGCCTACTTCGCCGCCACCCCGGCTTCACGGATCTGTGGGAGACCACGCTTGACCTGTCTCGCAGCTTCCACGACGCCGTGCTTTCGCGCCCGCCCGGCGAGATCGAGGAGATCGAGCAGGCCGTGAAGGAGCGCTTCGCGCCCTACGAAGCCGCCGATGGCAGCCTCGAGGTCCCCGCCCGTACGATCGTCGCTTCTGCGAGCGCCTGACCGACCGCCCATCGCGGACGCGATAGCCTCCGCGCCAATGATCTACGACGACGACGCCAATCTTCATCTCCTCGACGGCAAGACCGTCGCAATCATCGGCTACGGCTCCCAGGGGCACGCCCACGCGCTCAACCTGAAGGACTCCGGCGTGAAAGTCGTCGTTGGGCTGCGGCCCGACTCGGCCTCTGTCGCCAAGGCGCAGGAGCAGGGCCTCGAGGTGCTGTCCGTGCTCGACGCCGCTAGCCGCGGCGATCTCGTGATGATCCTGCTGCCCGACGAGAAACACCATGACGTGTGGGAGAGCGAGATCCGCGACGGCATCGCCGAGGGCAACATGATCCTGTTCGGGCATGGCTTCTCGATTCACTACAAGGAGATCGAGCCGCCGCCCGGGGTCGATGTGGGGATGGTCGCGCCAAAGGGTCCCGGCCACCTCGTGCGCCGCCAGTTCACCGAAGGCTCGGGTGTGCCTGGTCTGATCGCTGTCGAGCAGGATGCCACCGGCAACGCCCGCGCGCTCGCGCTGGCCTACGCCAAGGGCATCGGCTGCACGCGCGGTGGGGTGATCGAGACGAGCTTCAAGGACGAGACGGAGACGGATCTGTTCGGTGAGCAGGCCGTGCTCTGCGGCGGCGCCTCCGAGCTCGTGCAGGCCGGCTTCGAGACGCTCGTCGAGGCCGGCTATGACCCCGAGATGGCCTACTTCGAGTGCCTGCACGAGCTCAAGCTGATCGCCGATTTGATGTACGAGAAGGGTCTCGCCGGGATGCGCTTCTCGATCTCCAACACGGCCGAGTACGGCGACTACACGCGCGGCAAGCGCGTGATCACCGAGGAGACGCGCAAGGCGATGAAACAGATCCTCAAGGAGATCCAGGACGGCGACTTCGCGCGCGAGTGGATCGCCGAGAACCGCGCCGGACAGGAGAACTTCAAGCGCATGCGCGCCGAACAGGCAGACACGCAGGTCGAGCACGTCGGCGGCGAGCTGCGCTCGCACATGGACTGGATCAAGCCCTCCTTTTGAGGAGGCCCACCCACTCGCCGCGATGCTCGCTTACCTGCTGTGGCACCGCGAGGCTCCCGGCGTCGAGCAGGACACTTACGAGCAGGCGATCGCACACTTCCACCGCTCGCTGAACGCCCGCCCGCCCGAGGGCTTCGCTTCCTCGGCGTGCTACCACGCGGCGGAGCTGCCCTGGCTTGGCGGTTCCGCCGGCTACGAGGATTGGTATCTCCTCGAGGACTTCGCGGCGTTGGGTGTGCTCAACGAGGCCGCGGTTGGCCACGGGCACCGAACGGCCCACGACGAGGCGGCCCGCCGCTTGGGCGAGGCCGCGGGGGGCCTCTATCGCGTTCTCGAGGGCTCCGTCCAGCTCAGCGAGGAGCGCGTCGTGGTGTGGGTGGAGCGACCCGGGGGCGCCGAGCCGCCGACTTTCGGCGGTCTGCTCGGCGACGGGATGGATCCGGCGCATGCGGCGCTATTGCGACGCCAGCTCGTGCTGGGCCCTGCGCCCGAGTATTGCTTGCTCGCGGACGAGTCCCCGGCGGGTGTCGCCGCCACCCGTCTCCCGCAGGGCTGGACTGCCACGCCCGCCACCCGTACGCGTCTCGCGGGTTAGCTACACTCGCTCTTCTCGTCGCGACTGGCGCTCGAGGTGGAGTCAACCACCGGGAAGCGACGAGGCAGCACCGCCGCGCGCCTGGGCATTCTTCGATCTGCGACATTCCACGAAGGAAGCCCATGACGCCGAGCTCATCATCACTGCAGAGCACCTCGCTGATCATCCCCGGCGAGCTCAAGCCGGCCGACGGGCGTTTCGGCTGCGGACCGTCGAAGGTGCGCCCAGAGGCGCTCGCCCGTCTCGCCACGGACGGCGCCGCCGTGATGGGCACATCGCACCGGCAGAAGCCCGTCAAGTCGCTCGTGGGGGAGATCCGCAGCGGGCTGAGAGAGCTGTTCGCCCTCCCCGATGGCTATGAGGTGGCCCTCGGCAACGGCGGCGCCACCGCCTTCTGGGACGCCGCTGCCTTCGGACTCGTGCGGCGCCGTGCGCTGCACCTCGCCTTCGGAGAGTTCTCCAAGAAGTTCGCCACCGTCACCACGGGTGCTCCGTTCTTGGACGAGCCGATCGTGATCCCAGCCGGCCCGGGAGATGCCCCCGATCCTGTGGATGTCGGGCCCGAGGCCGCCGAGGGTGGCGTGGACCTGCTGGCGTGGGCACACAACGAGACCTCCACCGGGGTGATGGTACCGGTCGTGAGGCCTGCCGGCGCTGGTGATGCGCTCGTCGCGATCGACGCGACCTCCGGCGCCGGCGGCCTGCCCGTCGACATCTCTCATGCCGATGCCTACTACTTCGCGCCGCAGAAGAGCTTCGCCGGCGATGGCGGTCTGTGGATCGCGATATTGAGCCCCGCCGCACAGGAGCGGATCGCGCAGATGCACGCCTCCGGGCGCTGGATCCCGGAATTCCTCTCTCTGCACACCGCCCTCGAGAACTCGCGCAAAGACCAGACCTACAACACGCCCGCGGTCGCGACACTGTTCCTGCTCGCAGAGGAGATCCGCTGGATGCTCGACGGCGGTGGCCTGGACTGGTGTGTGGCACGCACGCGGGCATCGTCCGCGCACCTGTATGGCTGGGCGCAGCAGACCGCCTACACGACGCCGTTCGTGGCGGATCCCGCGAAGCGCTCGCTGGTGGTCGGCACGATCGACTTCAGCGAGGCGGTTGACGCTGCTGCGGTCGCTCAGGCGCTGCGGGCCAACGGGATCGTCGACGTCGAGCCCTACCGCAAGCTGGGGCGCAACCAGCTGCGGATTGGGATGTTCCCGGCCGTCGACCCCGCCGACATACAGGCGCTCACGGCTTGCGTTGACTGGATCGTGGAAAGGAGTACGTCATGAGCGATGAGCGCCTGAAGGTGTTGGTCAAGGAGAAGATCGGCGACTCGGGCGTGGATCTGCTGCGCGAGCACTTCGACGTCGAGATCGGTGTCGATTGGACCGACGAGGAACTGGCTGAGCGCATCGGCGAATACCACGGCATCGTGATCCGCTCCGCCACGAAGCTGACCGCTGAGCTGATTGAGCGGGCCACCAGCCTGCGCGCGATCGGCCGCGCCGGGGTGGGCGTGGACAACGTTGACGTGGAGGCAGCCACGAAGCGGGGGATCGTCGTGGCGAATGCGCCGGAGTCCAACGTCGTGACCGCGGCTGAGCACACGATGGCGCTGCTGCTGGCGCTCGCACGAAACATCCCGCAGGCATACGTTTCGCTGATCGCCGGTAAATGGGATCGCTCGAAGTACTCCGGTGTGGAGCTCTATGAGAAGACACTTGGGATCCTCGGCTTCGGGCGCATCGGCCAGCTGGTTGCCCAGCGTGCGCGCGGCTTCGGCATGCGTGTGGTCGCGTTCGACCCGTTCGTGAGCGCCGAGCGCTACCGCGACCTCGGCGTGGAGAAGGCCGAGAGCCCCGAGGACATCTACGCCCAGGCGGACTTCATCACCATCCATTTGCCCAAGACGACCGAGACCGAAGGCTTCCTGAACGCGGAGGCCTTCGCCAAGATGCGCGACGGTGTGCGCGTGCTCAACGTCGCCCGCGGCGGCCTGATCGACGAAGCGGCGCTGAAGGAGGCATTGGACTCGGGCAAGCTCGGTGGCGCGGCGCTCGACGTCTTCCTGTCAGAGCCGATGACCGAGCACCCGCTGTTCGGCTACCCAAACGTCGTCGTCACGCCTCACCTCGGTGCTTCCACCGCGGAGGCCACCGGCCGCGCGGGATACCAGAGCGCCGAGCAGGTCGTCGCTGCATTGACGGGTGGCGTCGTCTCCACCGCCGTCAACATCCCGGCGATCGGCGCCGAGGACATGGAGACGCTTGGTCCCCTTCCTGCCGCTGGCCACGCAGCTCGGGCGCTTGGCGATGGAGCTCGCCGAGGGCAGCTCGGTGGAGCGCATCGAGGCGGCCTTCCTCGGTCGCATCGCCGAGTTCGACACACGTCTGCTTGGGCTCGCCGTGATCGTCGGAGCACTCGAGGGCCGTACCGAGGAGCAGGTCAACCTGGTGAACGCCCCGACCATGGCCCAGCAGCGAGGAATCGTCTTCGAGGAGAAGGCGGTCTCCGAGGCCGAGGACTTCAACGAGCTGATCCGTGTCACGGTGATCGCGGGCTCCGAGCGAGTCGCTGTGGCTGGCACCGGCATCGGGCCCCATCAGGTTCCACACCTGGTCGAGGTGCAGGGCAGGCGGCTGACGATCGAGCTCGAGTCTTATGTGACCGTCTTCCGCTATGAGGACCTGCCGGGCATGATCGGTCGCGTCGGCACGATCTTCGGTCAGCACGGAATCAACATCTCATCCGCCGCCGTGGGCCATACACCCGACGGGCGCTCTGATGGAGCGCAGGGCCTTGCCGCGATGGTCGTCACGACCGACGCTGCCGTGGCGGACGCGGTTGTGCAGGAGATCGTCTCGTCTGATGGCTTTGTCAACGGCTGGTCGGTCGACCTAAGCTAGGGGTGCTTAGCAGTCACTAACCAAATCGGGTAGGGTGTCGCCGATGCGGGCGGTAGTCATCACCAAGCACGGCGGGCCGGGGGTGCTCCAGGTCCAGGAGCGCCCCGACCCGGACCTCGGCGCCGGAGAGGTGCGCATCGATGTCGCCGCGGCTGGGATCAACTTCGCAGACATCATGGCGCGCCTGGGCTTCTACCCAGATGCCCCCAACACGCCATGTGTCGTCGGCTATGAGGTCGCTGGCACGATCCTCGAGCTTGGCGAGGGGGTGGGCGACCTCAATCATGGCCAACGGGTCATCGCCGGGACCGAGTTCGGCGGCTACGCCTCGCAGGTAGTCGTCCCCGCCGACGGCGTCATACCTTTACCGGACAGGCTCACGTTCGAGCAGGGGGCGGCCATTCCCGTCAACTACGGGACGGCGTGGATGGGGCTCGCCGGCTTCGGTAGCCTGCTGCCCGGTGAACGCGTGCTGATCCATGCGGCTGCCGGCGGCGTCGGCATTGCCGCGACGCAGGTCGCCAAGCGCCAGGGCGCCGAGGTGTACGGCACGGCCTCACCCGGCAAGCACGCCCGCTGCGAAGAGCTCGGCGTCGATCACCCGCTCGACTACACGAGGGCCGGCTGGGAGAAGGGCCTGCCTGAGTTCGACCTGATCATGGACGCGATCGGTGGTAAGAGCCTGCGGCGCAGCTACGAGTTGCTCGGTGGTGGCGGGCGCCTGATCGCCTTCGGTGCTTCCGGGGTTGTCTCCGGTGAGCGGCGCAACCCGATCGCCGCGCTGCGCACCGCGCTGCGTATGCCCCGTTTCAACATGCTCAAGCAGATGTCCGCATCCAAGGCCGTGATCGGCCTGAACATGTACACGCTCTCCCAGGATGAGCGCCGGCGCGCGCAGGTGAGCGCGGCGCTGCGTGAGTTGCTCGACGACGGCACGATCGATCCGGTCGTGGCCGGCAGCTTCTCCTTCGAGGAAGCCGGCGCCGCGCAGAACATGATCACCGAACGGCGTAACGTGGGCAAGGTCGTGTTGACGCCGTAGGCCAGTTTGGCGCGGGCCCGCGCCAGTGCTACTCTGCCGGACAGATGTCGTTTCGCAACTCGCTTCTCCAGCTTCTCCTGCTCCCCCCTCGGGGGGAATAGCGCGTGGCGGCCGCGTAGCCGCATACCCAGCAGAGAGGAACGTCAAGCGAGATATAGAAGGAGCACGAACGGCATGAGCACGAGCGAGACACAGCGCGACGCGGCAAACCGCGTCAAGATCTTCGACACGACCCTGCGCGACGGCGAGCAGTCGCCCGGCATCTCCCTGAACAAGCAGGAAAAGCTTGAGATCGCGCACCAGCTGGCGCGCCTCGGCGTCGACGTCATCGAGGCCGGCTTTCCGATTGCCTCACCCGGTGACTTCGAGTCGGTGCAGGCGATCGCGCGTGAGGTCGAAGGCCCGGTGATCTGCGGTTTGGCGCGTACGAGCCACCAGGACGTCAACGCGGCGTGGAACGCGGTCAAGGACTCGGCGGGGGCGGGTGGGGCACGAATCCACACGTTCATCTCGACCTCGGATATCCACATCGAGCACCAGCTGCGGACCACGCGAGCGGACGTCCTCGGCCAGGCTCGCGCCGCGGTGGCACACGCCAAGCAGTATCTGGACGACGTCGAGTTCTCGCCGATGGACGCCAGCCGCGCCGACGTCGAGTTCACCGCCGAGGTGGTGCAGGTCGCCCTCGACGAGGGCGCCACGACGATCAACATCCCCGACACGGTCGGCTACGCGATGCCGCAGGAGTTCGGGGTCTTCCTGGCTCGTCTCTACGAGCTGGTCCCAGACCTACGCCAGGTCGCGCTGTCCGTTCACTGCCACGATGACCTCGGCCTGGCCGTCGCCAACTCACTGGCGGGGATCGAAGCCGGCTGCCGCCAGGTCGAGTGCTCGATCAACGGCATCGGCGAGCGCGCGGGCAACGCGTCGCTCGAGGAGATCGCGATGCTGCTGCACACGCGCGAGCCGAGCCTTGCGCTGTGGACGGCGATCGAGACGACCGAGATCGCGCGCACGAGCCGCTTGGTCTCGCGCCTGACCGGCTATCAGGTGCAGCCGAACAAGGCGATCGTCGGGCGCAACGCGTTCGCGCACGAGTCCGGCATCCACCAGGACGGCGTGCTCAAGGAGCGCACCACCTACGAGATCATGGATCCGACGACCGTCGGGCTGCGCAGCAACTCGATCGTGCTCGGCAAGCACTCCGGGCGCCACGCGCTCAGCGACGCGCTGAAAGAGATGGGCTTCGAGCTCGACGGTCAGGCGCTGAACACGGCGTTCAAGCGCTTCAAGGAGATCGCCGACCGCAAGAAACAGGTCACGGCGATGGACCTCGAGGCGCTCGTCACCGACGAGCTGCGCGAGGAGATCTCCAGCTACATCTTGGAGTGGTTCGAGGTCGACGCATCCTCGCTGCGACCGCCGCACGCGAAGGTCTCGATCACACTGCCAGATGGCGGATCTGCAACAGGCAGTTTCACCGGTGACGGCCCGATCGACGCGGTCTTCCAGGCGATCAATGTGGCGAGCGGGATCGCCGCGAAGCTGAGCGATTTCACGATCGGCGCTGTGACCGAGGGTCAGGACGCTCTCGGCGAGGTCTCGATCGTCGTTGAAGCCAACGGGTCTACCGGCGCAGGGCAAGGGGTCTCCACAGACATCATCGACGCCGCCGCCCGCGCCTACGTTCGCGCCCTATCGGTCGCGATGGCACGTTCGCAGACAGGCGAGGCGCTCGGCCTGCCTGAGTTCACACCATGAGTCCGCCGGGCTTGTGAGAACTCGGGGGCCCTCGCAGCGTTCGAAACCTCTGTAAGGGCAAGCTGATCCATGCCGACGATTTTGATCGCGCAGAACGGTGCCGAACTGCTTCAAAACACTGTCATCGAGCCGGCTGGATGCAAGAAAACGCGGTCAAGCCGAATCGGACACGGCTGATACCGGCGTCCCGCCCTGTTCACCGTCCGTGATAGCATACGATTGTATGACGCCTGTGCAGGAGGTCCCGAAGGAGCTCGGCGGGTGGGGGGAGGAGCTCTCGCCCGCCGTGATCGGCGCACGTGTCAAAGCCCTCCGCGAGGCGGCGGAGCTCTCGCTACGCGATCTGGCCGCTCGCAGTGGCGTAAGCGCCCCGATGCTGAGCCAGGTCGAGCGCGGCGAGACGAGCCCGACGCTGACCGTCGCGAGCCGGATCGCGGCCGGCCTCGATTTGCGCCTGTCACAGCTGCTGCGCCTCGACGAGGGCAGCAGCGTGACCGTCGTACGCAAGCCGCAGCGCCAGCGCGGCGGCAACACGAGAGGCGGACATCGTTTCGAGGTCCTCACCGCCGGCCAGCCCGGCCAGCGTGCCGAGCTCTCGCTGCACACGCTCGCACCCGGCGCCGCGACGGGCGCGGCCGACGGGGAGGGTGGGGGTCCATTACATGAGCCCGGCAGCCGAGAGACGGCGTTGATCGAGCAGGGCTCCGTGACGCTCTTGTGCGACGGGCAGCGCTACGAGCTGGGCGAGGGTGACTGCGTGACGTTCGACGCCGACCTGCCCCACCACTTCGAGAACCCTGGCGACGAGGAGGCCGCCTTCCTGGCGGTCGTCTCGGCGGGCTTGAGACGCAGTTAGGAGACGAGATGCCAAAGACATTGTTTGAGAAGATCTGGGAGGCCCACGAGGTCGATGGAGGCCTTCTGTACATCGACCTGCACCTGGTGCACGAGGTGACGAGCCCGCAGGCCTTCGACGGCCTGCGCATGCAAGGGCGCAAGGTGCGCCGCCCTGACCGTACGCTCGCGACGGCCGATCACAATACGCCGACCGACGGAACCCCCATTGCTGCGCGGATCAAGGACGAGCTGTCGCGCGTGCAGGTGGAAACATTGGAGCGAAACTGCGAGGAGTTCGGCGTGCCCGTTTACTCGCTGGGCTCAGAGCGTCAGGGGATCGTGCACGTGATCGGCCCCGAGCTGGGTGTGACCCAGCCGGGCATGACGATCGTGTGCGGCGACTCGCACACCTCCACGCACGGCGCGTTTGGCGCGCTCGCGTTCGGGATCGGCACAAGCGAGGTCGAGCACGTGCTGGCGACGCAGTGCATGGTCCAGTCAAAGCCCCGCTCGATGCGCATCGTTTATGAGGGAGAGCTGGGGTTCGGCGTGAGCGCGAAGGATTTGATCCTCGGCACGCTGGGGAAGCTTGGCGTTGGCGGCATGACCGGTCACGTGGTCGAGTACGCCGGGGGCGCGATCGAGGCGCTGTCGATGGAGGGCCGCATGACCGTCTGCAACATGACGATCGAGGGCGGCGGCAGGGCGGGGATGATCGCGCCTGATGAGACGACGTTCGCGTGGTTCACGCAGGCCGATCGCCCGGGCACGTCACGCGGCGAGGAGTTGCAGAAGGCGATCGAGCACTGGCAGACGCTGCGTACCGACGAGGGAGCCGGGTTCGACAAGGAGGTGAGCATCGACGCGGGTGCGATCTCGCCGCAGGTGACGTGGGGGACGAACCCGGGGATGGTGCGCGCGGTCACCGAGAGCGTGCCGGCGCCCGAGGAGTCCGGCAGCGCGGCGGATCGCGAGGCGACCGAACGCGCGCTGCAGTACATGGACCTGAAGCCCGGTATGCCGATCGAGCAGATCCAAATCGACCGCGTGTTCATCGGCTCGTGTACGAACTCGCGGATCGGCGACCTGCGCGCCGCGGCCGAGGTCGTGCAGGGGCGCAAGGTCGCGGAGAGCGTGAGCGCGATGGTCGTGCCCGGCTCCCAGCAGGTGATGAAACAGGCCGAGGAAGAGGGCCTGCACGAGGTGTTCCGCGAGGCTGGATTCGACTGGAGAGTGGCCGGCTGCTCGATGTGTTTGGGGATGAACCCCGATATATTGCAGCCCGGCGAGCGCTGCGCTTCCACCTCCAACCGTAACTTCGAGGGGCGCCAGGGGCGCGGCGGGCGCACGCACCTCGTCTCGCCGCAGATGGCCGCCGCGGCGGCGATCGAGGGCCACTTCGTCGATATAAGGAGCTGGAGCTGATGGATCCGATTGGCGTTATCGCGGGTGCCATAAGCCATTTGGACCGCGCCGATGTCGACACCGACCAGATCATGCCCAAGCAGTTTTTGAAGCGTGTCGAGCGCACGGGCTTCGGACAGTTCCTGTTTTTTGACTGGGCGAAGGAGCCGGGCTGGGAGTTGCCCGCGAACCCGATCCTGGTGGCGGGCGGGAACTTCGGCTGCGGGAGCTCCCGCGAGCACGCGCCGTGGGGCCTTCAGGACTACGGCTTCCAGGCGATAGTTGCACCGAGCTTCGCCGACATCTTCTTTTCCAACTGCACCAAGATCGGCCTCTTGCCGGTCGTATTGAGCGACGAGGACTGCCACAGCCTGGCGCGCGCCGGGGAAGGCGAAATCGACCTGCAGGCGCAGGAGGTTCGCTTCGCCGGGGAGCAGGTGCCCTTTGCGATCGATCATGAGATCCGCCATCGCCTGCTCGGCGGTCTCGATGACATCGCCATGACGCTGCGGCAGGGCGCCGCGATCGACGGATACGAGTCCGAGCACGATCACGACGGCTTCGCGCGCACAGCGACGACGGCGCTGTAGAAACGCGGGCGAACCCGAGATGAGCCACCACATCGTCACCCTGCCGGGCGACGGCATCGGCCCTGAGATCCTCGCCCCGGCGCTCGACCTGCTCACCCGCCTCGGCGAGTTCGAGTTCGAGGAGCACTCCTTCGGCGGCGCCTCGATCGACGCGCACGGAGTCGCGCTCACTGACGAGGTGCTCGCGGCCTGTAGAGCCGCTGACGCCGTCCTCTTGGCGGCGGTGGGAGGGCCGAAGTGGGACACCACCGACCCGAGCAAGCCGCGGCCCGAGCAGGGGCTGCTGGGGCTGAGAAAGGGCCTCGGGTTGTACGCGAACCTGCGCCCGGTCAAGCCGTTACCCGCGCTGTATGACTCCTCGCCGCTGCGGCGCGAGCGAATCGAAGGCACCGACCTGCTGGTCGTGCGCGAGCTGACGGGTGGGATTTACTTCGGCGAGAAGACCCGCACCGCGACCTCTGCCTCCGACGTCTGCGCCTATAGCACCGAGGAGATCGAGCGCATTGCGCTCACGGCGTTCGGCGCAGCGCGATCGCGTGTGACGAGCGTCAACAAGGCCAACGTGCTGGAGACGAGTCGCCTGTGGCGAGAGACGGTCACTCGGGTGCACATGGAGGAGTTCCCCAACATCGAGCTCGAGCACGTGCTTGTCGACAACGCGGCCATGCAGCTCATATCCGCCCCGCGGCACTTCGACGTGATCCTCACCGAGAACATGTTCGGCGACATCCTCAGTGACGAGGCGGCGATGATCACCGGCTCCATCGGCATGCTGCCGAGCGCGTCGCTCGGCGGCGACGGTCCGGGACTGTTCGAGCCGGTCCACGGCTCCGCGCCTGACATCGCCGGCAGGGGCGTCGCCAACCCGCTGGCCATGTTCCTTTCTGCGGCGATGATGCTGCGCCACGGACTCGGCTTGGAAAGCGAGGCGGCGGCTGTAGAATCGGGGGTCGAAGGTGCACTCGCTGGGGGCCTGCGCACGCCTGATCTTGGTGGCACGGCGGGCACGGAGGAGGCGACCAGGGCAGTGCTCGACAACGTCGAATAGAGGGTGGCGCAGCCGGCCGTAGGCCGGCGAGCCGGGTCCCTCTATATTTCAACAAGGAGCAGTGTGATCGTGGAGCCAACCGACCTCATCTGGATGAACGGAGAATTCGTCGGATGGGAGGACGCCAAGATCCACGTTCTGACCCACGGGCTGCACTACGGGACGGGCGTGTTCGAGGGCGTGCGCTGTTATGACACTGAACTCGGCCCGGCCGTGTTCCGCAACGCCGAGCATGTCGAGCGGCTGCTGAAGTCCGCGGAGCTGTACTACATGCCTGTGCCCTACTCCGCCGAGGAGCTGCGAGCCGCCACGCTCGAGCTCGTGGCGCGCAACGGTATGAGCTCGTGCTACATCCGCCCGATCGTCTATCGCGGCTATGGCCAGATGGGCCTCAACCCGCTCGAGGCGCCCGTCGATGTGACGATCGCCTGCTGGGAGTGGGGCGCGTATCTCGGGGAGGAGGGCAAGCGGCGGGGCATACGCGCGAAGGTGTCCTCGTGGGAGCGGATCAGCCCGCGTTCGCTGATCCCGCACGCGAAGGCCTCGGGCCAGTACCTCAACAGCGTGCTTGCGAAGATCGAGTCGGTCAAGGCCGGCTACGAAGAGGCGATCCTGCTCGACGAGCACGGCCACGTGTGCGAGGGCACGGGTGAGAACCTGTACGTGGTGCGCGACGGTGAGATCGCCACGCCCGGACAGCACAACTCGATTCTCGACGGCATCACCCGTCGCTCGATCATCCAGATCGCCCAAGACCTCGGCTATGAGATCGTCGAGCGGAACGTCGCTCGCGCGGAGCTGTACCTCGCCGAGGAGGTGTTCATGTCCGGGACCGCCGCCGAGATCGTGCCGGTGCGCGAGATTGACGACCATCCCATCGGGACAGGCGAGCCCGGCGAGATCACGCGCGTGCTGCAGGCCGCCTTCGACGATGCCATCCACGGGCGCTCTGAGCGCTACCGCGAGTGGCTCGACGTGGTGCCCTCCTCGGCGCTTCAGACCCCCACGGGCGAGGCTACTTCCCGTGCGCCGACCGTCACCGGGTAGGTCCTGATGGCCGGCATACAGCTATACGACGCGACCCTGCGCGACGGCATGGGCGGCGGGGGTCTGACGCTGACGGCCGAGGAGAAGCTGCGCGTCGTGCGGGCGCTCGACGCGCTCGGCGTCGACATGATCGAGGCCGGCTTCCCGGCGTCGAATCCGAAGGAGCGCGAACTCTTCCAGCTGCTCGCGCACGAGTCGCTGAGCGCCGCTGAGATCGTCGCGTTCGGTATGACCCGGAGGCGCGGCGTCACCGCCGAGGACGACGAGGGCCTGCGCGTGCTCTCCGAGTCCTTCGCACCGGCCTGCACGCTCGTCGGCAAGTCCTCGTTGCTGCACGTGGAGAAGGTCGTGCGCGTCTCGCGCGAGGAGAACCTGGCGATGATCGGCGACTCGATCGGCTTCCTCGTCGCGCGGGGCAAGCGCACGCTGTTCGACGCCGAGCACTTCTTCGACGGCTTCGCGGAAGACCCGGGCTATGCGCTCGACTGCCTGCGCGCCGCCGCCGAAGCCGGTGCCGAGCGACTTGTCCTGTGCGACACGAACGGGGGCTCTCTGCCGATGCAGATCCGCACGGCGCTCGCTGTCGTCACCGAAGCGCTGCCCGGCGTGGCGCTCGGGATCCACTGTCACGACGACTCGGGCTGTGCGGTCGCGAACACGCTGACCGCCGTCGAAGCCGGCGCCACGCAGGTCCAGGGCACGGTTAACGGGATCGGCGAGCGAACGGGCAACGCGAACCTGATCACGATCATCGCTGACCTGCAGCTGAAGATGGGCGTGGATCTTCTCTCGCCGGAGCACCTCGCGCGCCTGACCGAGACGGCGCACCTGGTGGACGAGCTGCTCAACCGCGTTCCGGACCCCGCCCAGCCGTATGTGGGAAAGCACGCGTTTGCACACAAGGCTGGGCTGCACGCGGCGGGCATCAGGGCAGATTCACAGAGCTTCGAGCACATCGATCCGGCGGTTGTGGGCAACAGCCGCGACGTGTTGATCTCTGAGATCGCCGGGCGGGGCACGATCGAGGAGAAGGCCGGGCAGGCGGGGATCGCGGCCGGCGGGGACTTCTCTCAGCGGGTGTTGGAGCGGGTGAAGGAGCTCGAGCATCGCGGCTTCCAGTTCGAGGCCGCGGACGGTTCGTTCGAGCTCTTGATGCGTAAGGAGGCGGGGGAGTACGAGCCGTTGTTTAGGCTGGAGTCCTGGCGGGTGATGGTCGAGAAGCGCGCCGACGGCAAGGTCGCGACTGAGGCGACGATCAAGATCTGGCTCGGAGGCGAGCGCTTCGTGCGCACCGCCGAGGGCAACGGTCCGGTGCACGCCCTCGACAGAGCGCTACGCGACGCGATCGGTGCGATCCACCCCCACCTGAAGGACATCGACCTCGTGAA
The DNA here is from genome assembly GCA_963817605.1 of uncultured Solirubrobacterales bacterium. Lineage (GTDB taxonomy): Bacteria > Actinomycetota > Thermoleophilia > Solirubrobacterales > Solirubrobacteraceae > Palsa-744. The sequence goes on from CAWFOV010000004.1 coordinate 322,477, forward strand.
CTTCAAGGTCAGGATCCTCGATGAGCGCAAGGGGACGGGGGCTGTCACCCGTGTGCTGATCGATGCCTCCGATGGGCACGACGTGTGGGGCTCGATCGGCGTCTCCGAGAACCTGATCGCTGCTTCTTGGGACGCCTTGGTCGACTCTCTGGAGTACGGCATGCAGCCAGGTAAGGCGGCGGCGCCGAGCGAGCAAACAGTACGTGAGCACTGAACCGATCCCGCTGGCCCGGCCGGTGCTGGGCGAGGCTGAGGAGCTGGCCGTGTTGGAGGTGCTGCGGTCTGGGCAGCTTTCGCTCGGGCCTCGGGTGGGGGAGTTCGAGCGCCTTTTTGCTGCTCGCGTTGGGGCGGAGCACGCTTGTGCTGTGAGCAGTGGGACTGCTGGGTTGCACCTTGCGTTGCGGGCCGTGGGGGTTGAGGCCGGGGATGAGGTGATCACCAGCCCGTTTTCGTTTGTGGCCTCGGCTAACGCCGCTGTGTACGAGCGCGCGCGGCCGGTGTTCGCCGACATCGATCCCGTGACGCTGAACCTCGACCCAGGTGCGGCTGAGGCGGCGATCACGCCGCGGACAAAGGCGATCCTGCCGGTGCACATCTTCGGTTATCCGGCCGACATGCCCGCGTTCGAGCGGATCGCGCAGAGGCACGGCCTGGCGATCGTGGAGGACGCCTGCGAGGCGCTCGGCGCGCGCCACGCCGACGGCAAGGCTGTGGGAGGGCGCGGCAACCCGGCCGTGTTTGGCTTCTACGCGAACAAGCAGATGACCACGGGGGAGGGGGGGATGGTCACGCTCGGCGACGGCGCTATGAAGGAGCGGATCGACTCCGAGCGCAATCAGGGGCGGGCGCCGGACATGGGGTGGCTCGATCATGACCGGCTCGGGTTCAACTACCGGCTGTCGGACATCGCCTGCGCGCTCGGCATCAGTCAGCTGGATCGTCTTGATGAGATGCTCGCCGCGCGTGCACGGGTGGCCGGTCTCTACCGCGAGGGGCTGGCAGGAGCCGAGGGCCTGCAGCTTCCCTGTCCCGATCATGGCGGCAGTGTGCGCGGCTGGTTTGTGTTCGTCGTGCAGCTGCCCGGCGGCGTGGACCGCGATGAGACCGTCCGCGCGCTCGCCGGGAAGGGGATCCAGAGCAAGCCTTATCTGCCGGCGATCCACCTGATGAGCTTCTACCGCGAGCGGTATGGCCATCGCGAGGGGGAGTTCCCGGTCTGCGAGGACGTCGCGGCGCGATCGCTCGCGCTGCCGTTCTTTCCAGGGATGACCGAGGGCCAGGTGGGACGTGTGGCCGAGCAGCTGCGTGCGGTGCTGTCAGACTGACCGCCCGTGTCTCGCTTCCGTGAACCCCAGCACAAGGACTTCCAGCGGATGAACAGCTCGCTCAGTTTCGACCGGCGGCTGTGGCCGCAGGACGTGGCGCAGTCGCGCGCGCACGCGAGGATGCTCGCCGCGCGGAGGATCATCACCGATGAGGACCGCGACGCGATCCTCATCGGCCTCGACGCGGTCGAGCGCGAGCTGGCCGAGGAGCGCTTTCTCTTCCGAGAGGACGACGAGGACATCCACATGGCGATCGAGCGGCGGCTGACTGAGATGGCGGGGCCGGTTGGGGGAAAGCTGCATACGGCGCGCTCGCGCAACGATCAGGTGGTCACCGACCTGGTGATGTACACGCGCGAGCGCGCGCGCGAGGCGCAGGGGGCGATCGGAGGGCTGATGAAGGCCCTGCTGGGAAGGGCTGAAGAGCACTTGGATTGGCCGCTGCCGGGCTACACGCACCTGCAGCGCGCGCAGCCCGTCTACCTCTCCCACCACCTGCTCGCCTACTTCTGGATGCTCCGCCGCGACCGCGAGCGCTTCGCGTTCGCCGAGCGCCAGGCCGGCTACCTGCCGCTCGGCGCGGGCGCACTCGCGGGCGTGAACTTCGACACCGACCGCCGGATGGTCGCCGCGGAGCTCGGCTTCCCCGAGATCGCCACGAACTCGATCGACGCGGTATCGAACCGCGACTTCGCGATCGACTACCTCAGCGCCGCCGCACTCTGCGCGACGCACCTGTCCCGGCTGGGGGCGGAGCTCGTGCTGTGGTGCAGTGAGGAGTTCGGTTTCTGCGAGTTGCCGGACGCGTGGAGCTCGGGGAGCTCGATCATGCCGCAGAAGAAGAATCCCGACGCGGCGGAGCTGCTGAGGGGCAAGGCGCCGCGCGTGGCCGGCCATCTGACCGCCCTGCACGGCGTGATGCACGGATTGCCGCTGACGTACAACAAGGATCTGCAGGAGGACAAGGAGCATTTGTTCGACGCGGTCGACACGATCGAGATATCGCTGGCGGCGGCGACGGGCATGATCGCGGGGGCGAGATGGGACCGCGAGCGGATGGCAGCGGCTGCGGGCGACGAGATGATCGCGGCGACTGACGTGGCCGACCTGCTGGTGGGACTCGGCGTGCCGTTCCGCGAGGCGCACGGCGTGGTCGCCGGGCTCGTGCGGAGCGCTGTTGACGGCGGCAAGAGCCTCTCAGAGCTCACGATCCAGGAGCTGGCGGGCGTCAGTGCGACGCTTGCCGAGCACCGCGAGCAGTACTACGAGGTGCTCAAGCAGGACTCCTGGCTCGAGTCGAAGATTTCCGAGGGCGGGACCTCACTGGCGCGCGTGAAGGAGCAAGTTGAGGAGGCGCATGCGGTGCTCGATGAAGGCGCTGCGGGCTGAGTTCTACGACCGCCCCGTCGTCGAGGTCGCGCGTGAGTTGATCGGCTGCACGGTCGAGCACGCAGGCACGGCGGGGGTGATCGTCGAGACGGAGGCTTATCACGAGTCAGAGCCCGCCTGCCACGCCTACATCGGCCTGACCTCGCGCACGAGCACGCTGTTTGGTCCCCCGGGGCGCGCCTATGTCTATCGCTCGTACGGCATCCACGCACTGCTCAACGCCGTCTGCGAGAGCGAGGGTGCCGGTGCCGCGGTGCTGATCCGGGCACTCGAGCCTGTGGAGGGCATCGAGGAGATGCGCGGTCGCCGCCGCGTCGGCGACGATCGCGAGCTGTGCTCAGGGCCGGGGAAGCTCACGCAGGCGCTCGGGGTCGAGCTGGTGCAGAACGGGAGTGATCTTTACAGCGGTCCGGTCCGTATCCGTGCGCGCGCGCCGGTATGGCGCGACCCGGCGGTTGTGGTGGGCAGGCGCATCGGGATCAGTAAGGCGGCCGACCTGCGCTGGCGCTTCTGCGTGGCGGGCAACGTCCACGTCTCACGACCCCGCCCGGCCGGGTCACCGGCTAGCCCCCGGGGCTGACCCCGCCCGTAGGCGAAGGCGAAGGCGAGGGCGAAGCCGGCGGTTCCGTGCCCGGCGGCGCGGGCGTCGGCGGTTCGTGCGTCGGCGCCGGTGTGGAGGGAGCGGTGGCTTTTCCAGGCGTGGCCGCGCCGCCTTCGCCGCCGGTGTTGCCCGGGGCCGAAGGCTTTTCGCCGCCTTTCGATGACCCCCCCGGCGCGCCGCTCGGCCCGGACGTGGCGGTGCCCGGCGTTGAGGATGGCGGGGCACTCACTTCCGATTCACCCGAGCTCGTGCCACCTTCGCCGCTAGCCTTGGCGCCCTTGGGTTTGGCGGCGTTTTCGGCGCGGGCCTTGTCGATCGCCATCGCATTGACGATGAAGTTGTGCCAGATCAGCGCGGGGAAGGTGCCGCCGAGCACGGGGTTGCCGTTGAAGGCCGTGGTCATTGGCACGAGGCTGTCGGGGTAGCCGACCCACACGGCGACCGTGTAGCGGCTGTCCCAGCCGATGAACCAGGCGTCGCCGTAGTTGGAGGTAGTGCCGGTCTTGCCCGCTGCGAACTGGCCGGTGGCGGCGGCGCGGCCGGTGCCGTACTGAAGCACTGTTTGGAGCATCGAGGTCTCGGTGGCGGCGATGGGAGGGGGCAGTACCGGCCTGGTCTTGACCTGGTTGACATCGCGGTGCGCGCCGTCGGGCAGCGTGTGCGTGCCGGCATCGACTTCCTGGATGGCTACGGGCTCACCTTCACCGGCCAGCGTGCCGCTGAGACGCGCCGTCCGCCGTGGGCAATCGTCTCATAGGAATGGGCCATGTCGAGCGGCGTCACACCCACGGTGAGCCCACCGATCGTCATCGCGGGGTTGGTCGAGAGCGGCGTGGTGATGCCCATCCGGTGCGCCAGGCGCGCGATTCGCGTGGTGCCGACTTTGAGACCGACTTCGGCGTAGATCGAGTTGTCCGAGTAGGCGGTCGCGCCGGTCAGCGTGTTGGAGCCGGTGTAGGCGCCTTCGTCGTTGTGGACGACGAACTTTTCGTGGCCGCCAGTGTGGGGGACGATGAATATCTTCTGCTTGGACGTCCACGTCGATTCCGGCGAGATGCCGTGCCTCCAGCGCGGCGGCGAGGTCGAACGCCTTGAAGGAGGAGCCCGGCTGGCGCTCGCCGTTGGTGGCGAGGTTGAAGGGCGTCGTTGAGTAGTCGCGACCGCCGACCATCGCGCGCACCTCGCCCGTCGAGTTTTCGATCGCGACGAGCGAGGCCGTCGGCCCGCTCGGGTTTTCTAGGTAGGAGTTGACCGCGTGTTCGGCCACGCGCTGCAGTTCGAGGTCGAGCGTCGTTGTGATCCGCAGGCCGCCGTCGAACGCGCGCGGGGCGCCGTAGCGTTCGATGATCTGCTGCTGCACCCAGCTGGTGAAGTAGCCGGAATCGACACCTTCGATCGTCTGCTCCCGCGGCGCCTGAATGTCCTTGGCCGCGGGCAGCGCCTGCTTGATGCTTTCTTCATACACCGGCCGTTCGATGTAGCCCTGGGCGAGCATCTGTCCCAGCACGACATCGCGCCGCGCGCGCGCCGCGACGGGATGGTTGGCCGGGTCATAGCCAGAGGGGTTCTGGATGACGCCGGCGAGCAGCGCCGCCTCCCAGGGTTTCAGCTGTTCTACGCACAGCGCGTGGGTGGGCGTTCCGCAGGCGAGGTGATTGACTTCGTGCCCGAAATAGGTCTGCGCCGCCGACTCGATCCCGTAGGCCCCGTTACCGAAGTAGATCGTGTTGAGGTAGGCCGTGAGGATCTTTTCCTTCGACCACTTGTGCGACAGCTGATAGGCGAGGGCCACCTCGCGGAGCTTCTCGAAGATCGTGCGGTGGGACTGGGCCTGCAGGGCGTTCTTGATGAACTGCTGCTCGATCGTGGAGGCGCCCTGCACGGTCCCTTTGTGCAGGATGTCCTGAGTGAAGGCTCGCGCGATGCCGCGCACGTCGACGCCGCCGTTGGTCCGAAAGCGCTTGTCCTCGATCGAGATCACGGCCTCCTTGACGATCTGCGGGATTTGCGCAGGGGTGACGATCACCCGGTTCTGTTGGCTGACTATGCCAATCGGGTGGCCGAGATCGTCGAGCAGCACGGAGCTCTGGGCGTCCTTCAGCTGAGAGAAGCGGGTCAGCGACGGGAGGTCGGACGCGACGGAGATGAAGATCCCGAACAAGAACGAGACGAGGCCGAGCAGCAGGACGGCAAAGAGGATCGCCAGAAAGCGCAGTCTCTTCAGTCGCGGGCCGGCCGCGGGCAGGCAATGCGGCGGACTCCACAGAGTGGGGAGAGTCTAGCATTGGCCTTCGATGGGAAAGACACCCGAAGCGGCCGTCGAGGAAGCCGCTCTCCTGCAGCGAAACGCTGTCGATAGCCTGCCGAAGGGGGCGCTTGCCGCCAAGCTAGAGGCGGCGCGCGAAGAGGGCCGTGCGCTGCGGGTCAAGCTGGGGGATCGATCCGACGGCGCCGGACATCCACCTCGGCCACGCGGTGCGTGCTGCGCAAGCTGCGCGAGTTCCAGGACGCCGGCCACACGGTCGTGCTGATCATCGGCGACTACACCGCGCGGGTGGGCGACCCGTCGGGGCGCTCGGAGCTTGCGCCCGATGCTTCCGAGGTCGAGATCGACGAGAACGCGCAGACGTTCCAGGAGCAGGCGGCGAAGATCCTCGACGTGGAGCCGAGCGGCTGGAGGTGCGGCGCAACGGCGAGTGGCTGGAGATGGGGCTGAGCGAGCTGCTCGGGCTGGTGCGCACGACGACCGTTGCGCAGCTGCTCGAGCGCGACGACTTCGCCAAACGCTGAGCGCGTCCCAGCCGATCTCGATGCTCGAGCTGCTGTATCCGCTGCTGCAGGGCTATGACTCGGTCGCGGTCGGTGCGGACGTCGAGCTGGGCGGGACCGACCAGAAGTTCAACCTGCTGCTCGGGCGCGACATCCAGCGCGCGTACGGGCAGGTAGAGCAGGCGATCATGACGATGCCGATCCTGGTGGGCATCGACGGACGCCAGAAGATGTCCAAGTCGCTGGGCAATCAGATCGGGATCACTGACGAGCCGCAGGAGATGTACGGCAAGACGATGACGATCCCGGACGAGGCGATGGGCGAGTACTACAGGCTGCTGTTGGATGGGGGGGCGTCAGTTGACCTTCAATCCGACGAACTGCAGCCCAGGGAGGCCAAGCGGGCGCTGGCGCGTGAGCTCGTCGCGTGGCTGCACTCGCAGGCCGATGCGCAGGCAGCTGAGCGGCACTTCGACCGGGTGTTCGTCGAGCAGCAGGCGCCTGAGGAGATCGAGGACGCCACCTTCGAGAGCAATGGCGGGATGCTGCACCTGCCAGGGCTGATCGCTGAGGAGTTCGGGATCTCACGCTCGGAGGCTCGGCGGCTGATCGACCAGGGCGGGGTGACGCTCGGCGAGGAGCAGCTGGCCGCGGGAGAGCACGACGTCTCGGCTGCGCGGGCTGAAGGCCAGGTATTGAAGGTCGGCAAGCGCCGCTTTCGCCGCCTGCGAGCTGAGTAGGCGCAGGTCCGGGCGTCTGCCGTCCGGACGATGTTCTATGCTGCACCGCAGTAGTCCTGTGCCCGGCAAGGAAATGGGCAAGCGACACGCTTGCCCAGGCTTGCGCCGAGCGCTATACTCGCCGGTCGCCCGCAGGCGCCCTTGGACGCTGGGCCGGATCGGTCTCCTCCGAAGGAACCCCTTTCGGAGAGGCTTGGCGGTCTTTGAAAACTCAACAGCATGCGCATCTGCGATCGATTTCGTCGATCGTGGTGTGCGTCCAGGTTCGACCCGCCAGCGGGAGCGCTTAGGCGTTCACGATGGCGGTACAAAGAGTCAAGTAGAGCAGTACCCCGTCATGGTGTCGGGACCACGGTGTATAGGTCTCGGGTGCCGTGAGCCATTGTGCGCTTGCGTACGACTGGCGAAAGCAAACCAATGACAGCTTTTCGTGAAGTTCTTCACGGAGAGTTTGATCCTGGCTCAGGACGAACGCTGGCGGCGTGCTTAACACATGCAAGTGGAGCGACGAACCAGGGCTTGCCCTGGGGCAGAGCCGCGAACGGGTGAGTAACACGTGGGTTACCTGCCTCGATGACCGGGACAACCCGAGGAAACTCGGGCTAATACCGGATGTGCCCGCAAGGGGAAAGGAAGCTTCGGCCTCCGCATCGAGATGGGCCCGCGGCCCATTAGCTTGTTGGTGAGGTAACGGCTCACCAAGGCTTCGATGGGTAGCTGGTCTGAGAGGACGATCAGCCACACTGGGACTGAGACACGGCCCAGACTCCTACGGGAGGCAGCAGTGGGGAATCTTGCGCAATGCGCGAAAGCGTGACGCAGCAACGCCGCGTGGGGGAAGAAGGCTTTCGGGTTGTAAACCCCTTTCAGTTGGGACGAAGCTTCGGCGGTGAATAGCCGGTCGGAGTGACGGTACCTTCACAAGAAGCACCGGCTAACTACGTGCCAGCAGCCGCGGTAATACGTAGGGTGCAAGCGTTGTCCGGAATTATTGGGCGTAAAGAGCGTGTAGGCGGCCCCATTAGTCCGCTGTGAAAGTCCAGGGCTCAACCCTGGAATGCCGGTGGATACTGTGGGGCTAGAGTCCGGAAGGGGCGAGTGGAATTCCTGGTGTAGCGGTGAAATGCGCAGATATCAGGAGGAACACCAATGGCGAAGGCAGCTCGCTGGGACGTGACTGACGCTGAGACGCGAAAGCGTGGGGAGCAAACAGGATTAGATACCCTGGTAGTCCACGCTGTAAACGATGGCAACTAGATGTGGGGGGTGTCGACTCCCCCCGTGTCGAAGCTAACGCATTAAGTTGCCCGCCTGGGGAGTACGGCCGCAAGGCTAAAACTCAAAGGAATTGACGGGGGCCCGCACAAGCAGCGGAGCATGTGGTTTAATTCGACGCGACGCGAAGAACCTTACCTGGGCTTGACATGTGAGTGACCGGCGTGGAAACACGTCTTCCCTTCGGGGCACTTTCACAGGTGGTGCATGGCTGTCGTCAGCTCGTGTCGTGAGATGTTGGGTTAAGTCCCGCAACGAGCGCAACCCCCGTCGCATGTTGCCAGCATTTAGTTGGGGACTCATGCGAGACTGCCGGTGACAAACCGGAGGAAGGTGGGGATGACGTCAAGTCCTCATGCCCCTTATGTCCAGGGCTACACACGTGCTACATTGGCGCATACAGAGGGCTGCGATACCGCGAGGTGGAGCGAATCCCTTAAAGTGCGTCTCGGTTCGGATTGCAGGCTGAAATTCGCCTGCATGAAGGCGGAGTTGCTAGTAATCGCGGATCAGCATTGCCGCGGTGAATACGTTCCCGGGCCTTGTACACACCGCCCGTCACACCACGGGAGTGAGCAACACCCGAAGCCGGTGGCCTAACCCGCAAGGGAGGGAGCCGTCGAAGGTGGGGCTCGTGACTGGGGTGAAGTCGTAACAAGGTAGCCGTAGCGGAAGCTGCGGCTGGATCACCTCCTTTCTAGGGAGCACCTAGCGGTGCCCCGATCCAGGATCCGTCCGGACGGCTCCGCGCTCGTCGCCGAGCGCTCGAAGGCAGCCGCGATGTCACCGAGCGGATCGGGCCTAGCATGTCGACCGAACCTGGCTGGATGGCCGCAGCGTCGCGCGCTCCCTTACTACTTGGGGAGCACGACCGGGCCTCGGCCGCAAACGACCCCAGCATGCTGTTGAGTTTTGAGAGACCGGCGTCCGCCGGTATCCGCGAGGACGCGCCAGCAGCGGCGCGACCAACAAGGCGCGGAGACCGGCCGGCGTTATAGCCTCTCCACGGTCCTTGAAAACTGCACAGAAGCCACAATCAGCCGCCATCGATAAGCGGCGGCTGAAAACGGGTATCACCGGGCCCTCTGTGACCGGAACGTGCTTCGCAAAGGGCGTTCAGGACACGTTGGGCCAGATCACCGTCAAGATAGTAAGGGCACACGGTGGATGCCTTGGCACCAAGAGTCGATGAAGGGCGTGAACGGCTGCGATAAGCCACGGTTAGGCGCTGAATAGCCTTTGACCCGTGGATTCCCGAATGGGGAAACCCAGCGCTGGTAATGCGGCGTTATCCCCGGTTGAACACATAGACCGGCGGAAGACAAGCGGGGGAAGTGAAACATCTCAGTACCCCGAGGAAAGAAAATCAAAAGAGACTCCCTGAGTAGTGGCGAGCGAAAAGGGATCAGCCCAAACCCGACAGATGTAAGCGGACACGCGTTGTCTGTCGGGGGTTGTAGGGCGTCTGTTCCGGGCCGTGTCTGGCCCGGCGGAAGTTACAAAGTCGTGCGGTAGTCGAAGCGCGTGGAACCGCGCACCATAGAGGGCAATCGTCCCGTAGACGAAACTGCATGGCCTTCCGTCAGACGTTCCTGAGTAAGTCCGCGCCCGTGAAACGCGGACTGAACCTGGGGGGACCACCCTCCAAGGCTAAGTACTCCTTGGTGACCGATAGCGGACTAGTACCGTGAGGGAAAGGTGAAAAGTACCCCGGAAGGGGAGTGAAATAGTACCTGAAACCGCGTGCCTACAAGCGGTGGGAGCAGACTTGTTCTGTGACCGCGTGCTTTTTGCATAACGAGCCGGCGAGTTACTCGTCTGCGGCAAGGTTAAGCGATGAGCGGAGCCGTAGCGAAAGCGAGTCCTAATAGGGCGACATAGTCGTAGGCGGTATACCCGAAACTGAGCGAGCTACCCATGGGCAGGCTGAAGCGGGGGTAAGACCTCGTGGAGGGCCGAACCGACCTAGGTTGAAAACTGGGCGGATGACCTGTGGGTCGGAGTGAAAGGCTAATCAAGCTCAGTGATATCTGGTTCTCTCCGAAATATATTTAGGTATAGCCTCGGATAAATTGCGTGTTGGCCGTAGAGCACTGTTTGGACTAGGGGCCCTACCAGGTTACCGACTTCAGGCAAACTCCGAAGACCATCACGTCTACTCCGGGAGTCAGTTGCTGGGGGATAAACTTCAGCGTCAAAAGGGAAACAGCCCAGACCGCCAGCTAAGGTCCCTAAGTACTAGCTAAGTGGGAAACGATGTTCGAGTGCATAGACAACCAGGAGGTTGGCTTAGAGGCAGCCATCCTTGAAAGAGTGCGTAACAGCTCACTGGTCAAGTGTTCGAGCGCGGACAATGTAACGGGGCTCAAGCTAGTCACCGAAGCTGCGGGTGCGTGAGATCTTCGGGTCGATCGCGCGGTAGGAGAGCGTTCCCATGCCAGTAAAGCGGCGGCGTAAGCCAGCCGTGGAGGCGTGGGAAGTGAGAATGCCGGCATAAGTAACGAAAGAGGGGTGAGAATCCCCTCCACCGATTGCCCAAGGATTCCTGAGTAAAGTTCGTCTGCTCAGGGTTAGTCGGGACCTAAGGCGAGGCCGAAAGGCGTAGTCGATGGCCAACAGGTTGATATTCCTGTACCACGTCGCTTCCGTTTGACCGATGGGGGGACGAGGAAGGCTAAGGGAACCCAGGCGATGGTTGCCCTGGGGTAAGCATGTAGGGGTGGCCCATGTCAAATGCGGGGCCGCATAACCTGAGGTGCGATGCCAGCTGGCTCTAAGCCGGCGAGTCCCTGACGCCATACCTCCAAGAAAATCCTCTAGGGAGGAAGCGCGTGCCCGTACCAAAACCGACACAGGTGGGCAAGTAGAGAATACTAAGGTGATCGAGATAACCCTCGTTAAGGAACTCGGCAAAATCGCCCCGTAACTTCGGGATAAGGGGCGCCCCAGTAGGGTGAAGCTCTTCGCGAGTGGAGCCCGAGGGGGCCGCAGTGAATAGGCTGAAGCGACTGTTTACCAAAAACACAGGTCTCTGCTAAGTCGTAAGACGACGTATAGGGGCTGACGCCTGCCCGGTGCCGGAAGGTTACGTGGAGTTGTTAGGGCTTGACCCGAAGCAGCGAAGCTAAGCCCCGGTAAACGGCGGCCGTAACTATAACGGTTAGTAAAATGGCTGTTATAAAATTTAGCTATATGCTGGAACATCCGAGTATCCCGCACTACGAGTTCCGTCCTAAGTGGGCGGTACCGTGAAAATGTGACGGGTGCGGACAATCAGCAGGAAAGACTGTCGAGAGCAGAGTCTCGACGCTGGTTTGTAGCCGGCGTCGTGGAGGGTGAGGGCAGCTGGTGCCTCTCTATAAAGAGGCACCCGACCGCCACCTTCGGCTTCTACGTTCAACCGGAGTTTTTCGTTTATCAACACCGGCGGCGTAGAGAGCTACTCGAAATGGTGCAGGATGTGCTTGAGTGCGGAAGGATCTGGCCAAAGCCAGGCAATCCGGACGTGCTCGTGTTCGCGGTCAACTCGCGAGCAAACATCTATGCCCACGTGCTGCCTTTCATGAGGCAGTACATGCGGTTCTCATCGAGACGCTCCGACATGGAGCTGTTTGAAGATGCGATGCATCTCTTTGAGCGTGGCTTGCATCGCCTGCCCGGTGGGCTGGCGACAATCGTTGAAATCGCTTATGCGATGAACGGCGAAGGCAAGCAGAGAAAGCGCTCTATCGATGAGGTCCTCGACAGAATCCTCAGAGGCCATACGCTGAACGCGCCTGCGTTAGCAGGCGTGAAGATATGGTCCGACCTTCATGGCGACATGGAGAGCTAGGCGGAACTAGAAACGACCTAGCCGTCCCTTCGGGGACGTAACAAAAGTGCCTAAGGTAGCGAAATTCCTTGTCGGGTAAGTTCCGACCTGCACGAATGGCGTAACGACTTCAGCACTGTCTCAACGAGGGGCTCGGTGAAATTGCAGTCTCGGTGAAGATGCCGAGTACCCGCGGCTAGACGGAAAGACCCCGTGAACCTTTACTACAACTTGGTATTGGGATTCGGTGCATCTCGCTCAGGATAGGTGGGAGGCTTTGAAGCGCCGGTTGCGGCCGGCGTGGAGCCAACCTTTAGATACCACCCTTGGTGTATTGGATTTCTAACAGCATTCCGTGAATCCGGGTGCTGGACAGTTCCAGGCGGGTAGTTTGACTGGGGCGGTCGCCTCCCAAAATGTAACGGAGGCGCACAAAGGTTCCCTCAGCACGGTTGGAAATCGTGCGTAGAGCGTAAAGGTAGTAAGGGAGCTTGACTGCGAGACTGACAAGTCGAGCAGGTGCGAAAGCAGGTCTTAGTGATCCGGCGGTAGCAAGTGGAAGTGCCGTCGCTCAACGGATAAAAGGTACTCCGGGGATAACAGGCTTATCGGGCCCAAGAGTCCACATCGACGGCCCGGTTTGGCACCTCGATGTCGGCTCGTCGCATCCTGGGGGTGGAGTTGCTCCCAAGGGTTGGGCTGTTCGCCCATTAAAGCGGTACGCGAGCTGGGTTCAGAACGTCGTGAGACAGTAGTTACCGTTGCTGTCTATAAATTCGGCTATATGCTGGAAAACCCGAGGATCCGACGCTACTCGCCTCGAGAGAGAGGCAGTGACAATGCGTTCGGTGCGGACAATCAGCAGGAAAGGCCGGTCGATGTGTGACCGGAATCCTCAGAGACTATACGCCGAACACGAAGAGTGATGCCTTCGTGAAGATATAGTCCGAGCTGCATGGCGACATGCAGAGTCAGGCAGAAATGACCTGGCCCACGCGGCTCCGTTGAAGAGTCGGTGGTAACAAAACTGTCGGTCCCTATCTGCCGTGGGCGTTGGAGAGTTGAGAGGATTTGTCCCTAGTACGAGAGGACCGGGATGAACGCACCTCTGGTGTATCTGTTGTCCTGCCAAGGGCATAGCAGGCTAGCTACGTGTGGATCGGATAACCGCTGAAGGCATCTAAGCGGGAAGCCGGCCTCAAGATGAGTTCTCCCATCCCCTAGAGGGAGTAAGACCCCTGGTAGACCACCAGGTTGATAGGCCGGATCTGGAAGGACGGTAACGTCTGGAGGAGACCGGTACTAATCGGTCGAGGGCTTGACGGATTTTTTTGACGCCCCGTAAGGGGTGGTGATACTCGTTGTGGCACTGTGCAGTTTTGAAGGACCTGGGAGGCGTGGTCTCTCATCCTTTTCCGGTGGCTTTAGCGAGGGGGAAACACCTCTTCCCATTCCGAACAGAGCAGTTAAGCCCCTCAGCGCCGATGGTACTTGGCTCGCAAGGGCCTGGGAGAGTAGGACGCCGCCGGTTCTTATATGTGGGAGTGGGCCGCCTTCGGGCGGCTCACTGTCGTTGTGGCGAGCGCCCGCGGGCTCAGCCGGGCAGTATCACGCTGCCGTCCTCGGAGATCGTCCAGCGCGGGTTGTGGGCGACCTCCCACGGATACCCGTCGGGGTCGGCGAAGACGCCCGAATAGCCGCCCCAGAACGTCTGGCCTGGCTCGCGCGTGACCGTTGCGCCGGCCGAGCGGGCTTCGGCTATGACCGCGTTCACCTCGTCTGGAGAGCGGACGTTATAGGCGAGCGTGACGCCTCCGTAGCCGCTTCCCTCACGGACACCGCTGTCCTGCGCGAGTTTGCCGCGGTCCCACAGCGCGAGCACCATCCCGCCGGCCTGGAAGAAGACGACGTCCAGCTCGGGTGGCGTTTCGCTTTTCCAGCCGAGCGCTTCATAGAAGCTGCGAGCGCGACCTAAGTCGGTCACACCGAGCGTGATGAGGCTGACTCGCTGCTCCATTCTTCGCCTCCTTGATCGTGACGGGGGACAGACAGAAGTGTGGCAGTGGAGTTGGCTGTCCATCCCGGCGCAGGCGCGAGAACCGGCGCAGCGGCACTCGATGCGGATGTGATCCGTCGCTGGGCTCGCTCCAGTCGACCTCCCAGTCGACGGCGTAGTCGTCCTCGAGCATGAGGAACGAGCGGGTGAGACGGAGGGCATCGAGCGCACGCTGCGCGAGGGGCCTGAGGTTCTCGATGAAGGGAACATCTGTTCGTAAGATAGGAGATCCGGCGGACGGACGGAACACGAACATGTGTACGTGTTGCATGTTGTCCCCGAAAACGGCGTCATAGAGCCAAGATTTGGCTGAGGAGGATGCAACGAAAGTTGCGATCACGTGTCCGGCCTGCGAGCAGCTCCGCCGGGGTGATCCAGGCGCCAAGCAGGGTAGCGCGCGGGGGCCGCGAACTGTGCAGGGAGATGGCTGTTACGCTTGCCCAGCGCCACACGAACGCCCCAGCAGGGGGCAGACGGCCGCGCAGAAGAGGACACATGGAGAAGTTCGTAATCGAAGGCGGAGTCCCGCTTTCCGGCACGATGGTCCCGGCCGGGAACAAGAACGGGGCGCTGCCGATCCTCGCCAGCGCGCTCCTTACGGAGGACGAGGTGGTGGTGCGCAACGTGCCGCGGATTCGTGACGTCGATGCGATGCTGGACATCCTGGGCGCGATCGGGGTGGAGGTGAGCTGGCGCGGGGCCAACGAAGTGGTGCTGTGCGCCGCGCTCGGCGCATGAGGTCGAGATCGAGCAGGAGCTCGCCGAGTTGATCCGCGCCTCGTTCCTGCTCGCCGGGCCGCTGCTCGCGCGCTTCGGGCGCGCGGTGATGCCGCCGCCCGGCGGCGACGTGATCGGGCGCACGGCGACTCGACCCGCACCTGGACGCGTTCCGCGCGATGGGCGCGAACGTCGAGTGCAACGGCGAGATCGTGCTGGACGCGCCGCACGGGCTGCGCTCGACCGACGTGTTCATGGACGAGCCGTCGGTGATGGCGACCGAGAACGTGCTGATGGCCGCCGCGCTGACGCCAGGCACGACGGTGATCGGCAACGCTGCCTCAGAGCCGCACGTCCAGGACCTGGCGCGCATGCTCGTGAAGATGGGCGCCGACATCCAGGGGATCGGCTCGAACCTGATCACCGTCAACGGCGCCGGGCGCCTGCACGGCTGCGAACACGATGTCGCGCCCGACCACATCGAGATCGGCAGCTTCATCGCGCTGGCCGGGGTGACTGGCGGCGAGCTGCGGATCAAGGACACGGTGCCTGGCGACCTGCGCATGATCAGGCTGGTGTTCGAGCGCCTCGGTCTCGAACACAGAGCTCGACGGCAACGACGTGCTCGTGCCCGGTGGCCAGAAGCTCGTGGCACAGGCGGACGTGGGGGAGTACAAGAGCAAGATCCAGGATGGCCCGTGGCCGGCCTTCCCGGCCGACCTGACGTCGATCGCGGTGGCGCTGGCAACGCAGGCGGAGGGGTCGATCCTCGTGCACGAGTGGATGTTCGAGAACCGCTTGATCTTCACCGACAAGCTGATCCTGATGGGCGCGGACATCGTCATGTGCGACCCGCACCGCGCGATCGTCACCGGCCCGCGCAGGCTGCGCGGCGAGCGCGTCGAGTCGCCGGACATCCGCGCTGGCATGGCGATGCTGCTGGCGGCGCTCTGCGCCGACGGGCGCTCCGAGATCGGCAACATCCGCCAGATCGATCGCGGGTACGAGCGCATCGACGAGCGTTTGCGCGAGCTGGGCGCGCGGATCGAGCGCGTGGCGATCGAGCCCGTTCACGCGTAGTCTCGGTCGTCATGATCCATCCGATTCCCAGCGGCACACGCGATGTGCTGCCACAGGAGACGGGCGAGGTGCGCCGATCACGGACACGCTGCGGCGCGTCTTCGACGAGCACGGCTACGGCGAGATCTATACGCCCGCGCTCGAGTACGAGTCGGTGCTCGCCCGCGCGGACATGGCCGAAGCGCGCCCCGCCTATCGCGTGTTCGACGAGACGGGCACCGTGCTGATGCTGCGCTCGGACATGACAGCGCCGATCGCGCGCGTCGTGGCGACGCGTTACGCAGACAGCGAGGTGCCGCTGCGCTTCTGCTACTTCGCCCACACCTACCGCGGCGTGCGCCCGCAGCGCGGGCAGCTGCGCGAGATGCTGCAGGCGGGCATCGAGCTGATCGGCGCCCCCGCGCCGGAGGGGACGGCGGAGGCGCTGACGGTGCTGTGCGACTCGCTGCAGGCCGTTGGCCTCAAGGACTTCCGCGTCGGCGTGGGCGACGCCTCGCTGTTCCCGGCTCTGATGGAGAGCCTGCAGGTCTCCGAGGATCACCGCGGCGGCCTCTTGGAGGCGCTCGTACGGCGCAATTTCGTCGACCTCGAGCACCGTCTGCACGAGGCAGGCGTCTCCGGGGAGGCCGCCGAGATGCTGCTGGAGGTGCCGCAGCGGCGCGGAGGGCCAGAGCTTTTGACGGACGTGCCAGCGCCCGCCGTGGAGGCGGTCACGGGGATGCGCCGTGTGTACGAGTTGCTCGAGGAGAGCGTCGCCGCGCGCGTGATCTTCGACCTCGGCCTGGTCCGCAACATCGACTACTACACGGGTGCTGTGTTCGAGGTCTATGACCCGGCGCTCGGCGCACCGATCGGCGGTGGCGGGCGCTACGACGAGTTGCTCGGGCGCTTCGGGCGCAGCCTGCCGGCGGTCGGCTTCGCCCTGTATGTCGACTCGCTGCACCAAGCGCTCGCTGGCGAGGAACGCGGCACGGGCGCGCTGGCGGAGCTGCGGTCGGTTGCGAGCACCGGAGAGCCGCGATGAGCACGGCCAACGGCCTCACGATCGCCGTCCCGCGCGGCGCCCTGTTCGAGGGCACCGTCGAGTTGCTCTCCTCACTCGGGATCGACACCGGCGAGCTGCGCACGAACGACCGCAAGCTGCTGTTCGAGGACATCGGCGTCGTCACGATGCGCCCCTCAGATGTCCCCACCTACGTCGAGGCCGGCGCGGCCGACATCGGCGTGACCGGCAAGGACGTGTTGCTGGAGCAGCTTGCGCACTCGGGTGCGGGGGCATCCCAATCAACCGGGCGCGACGTGTATGAGCTGCTCGATCTCGGCTTCGGCCGCTGCACGATGGTGCTCGCGAGCAAGGCCGGTCCGGACCCGGCGCTCGAGTCGCTGCGCCGTCTCGGTGTGATGCGCGTCGCGACGAAGTACCCGCGCATCGCCGCACGCTATCTCGAGGAGACGGGCCGCCAGGGCGAGATCGTCGAGGTCAAGGGCTCGGTCGAGCTGGCGCCGCTGACGGGCATGGTGGAGGCGATCATCGACTTGACGGCCACCGGGACGACACTGCGCGAGAACAACTTGGTCGTGCGCGAGGAGCTGATGGTGTGCACGGCCCGGCTGATCGCCAATCCCGTCGCGCACAAGCTGAAGGCGGCGCGGATCGACGAGCTGCTGGAGCGGCTGCGCGGCCT
This sequence comes from uncultured Solirubrobacterales bacterium, assembly GCA_963817605.1. Classification (GTDB taxonomy): domain Bacteria; phylum Actinomycetota; class Thermoleophilia; order Solirubrobacterales; family Solirubrobacteraceae; genus Palsa-744. Next base: position 339,925 of record CAWFOV010000004.1, read on the forward strand.
CCCGGCGGCGGGCAAAGCCTGAGATGAAGATCGAGCGCCTGGGCATCGGGGACCTACGGCGCCTCGGTGGCCCTGAGGGCAGCGGCCGCGCACCTGCGTGCGCTGGTTGCGGATGGGGATTCGGTGGCGCAGGACGTAGCGAGAGATCCTGAGTGCAGTGCAGGCGGAAGGGGACGTCGCGCTGCGCGAGTACACCCGCCGCTTCGACACCGCTGGCAGAGAGCCGAGAGATCTGGTGGTGCCGGCGGAGGAGCTGGACGCGGCGATCAAGGAGCTGCCGCTGGAGCTGGTGGCCGGGCTGCAGGTCGCGATCGCGAACGTCGCGGTTGTAGCGCAGGCCGGTGTGAGCGAGGATGTCGCCATCGAGCTGGCGCAGGGCCAGCAGCGTGACTTTGCGAGAGGTGCCGGTGCAGGCGGCAGCCATCTACGTGCCTGGCGGGCGCGCGCCGTACCCGAGCACGGTGGTGATGGGCGTCGTGACGGCCCGGGCCGCGGGTGTGCTGGACGTCGTCGTCTCCTCGCCACCGGGTCCGGACGGGCAGATCGACCCCTCGATCCTCGGCACCTGCCGACTATGCGGAGTGGAGCGCGTGTACCGCATGGGTGGCGCGCAGGCTATCGCTGCGCTTGCCTATGGCACCGAGACGGTGGAGCGGGTCGGCGTGATCGCCGGCCCAGGAAACCTGTACGTGCAGGAGGCCAAGCACCAGCTCTCCACGCTGGTCGGCATCGACGGTTTCGCCGGTCCCTCAGACCTGCTCCTCGCGCTCGGCACGGACGCTTCAGAGCGCGACATCAGGCTTGCCGCACTGGACATGCTGGCCCAAGCCGAGCACGGCGAGGGCAGCCTGGTGGTAGCCGCCTCGCCTTCGCCGGTCGCCTGCGATGAGCTGGAGGCGACCCTCCAGCGCTTGGTCCTCGATCGTCCCACGGTGGGCGATGCGGCGTTTGCGCTGGTGCAGGTCACCGGCGCCCATGAGGCGATCGAGCTGGCGAATGCGTTTGCACCAGAGCACCTGCAGCTGATCGGCGCCGATGTCGAGGCGCTGGCCCAGATGGTGCAATCGGCCGGTTGCCTGTTCGTGGGCGCGGAGAGCGCCACTGCATTCGGCGACTATGTTGCGGGCTCCAACCACGTGCTTCCCACGAGCGGCGCGGCGCGGTTTGCTTCTTCGCTCTCAGCACGGCATTTTCGTCGCAGGATGCCCGAAGTCAAAATCGGGCCGGCGGCAGCCAAGCTGGCCGGGGCGGGCGCGCCGGTGGCGCGCGCCGAGGGGTTTGAGGTTCACGCGGAGTCGATGGAGGCCCGCTTAGGGGAGAATGGAGAGCCATGAACCGCCGCACGGCAACGATCGAGCGCAAGACCGCCGAGACCGACGTCCGTCTGACCCTCACGCTGGAAGGCGCGGGCAACGGTAGGAGGGCGACCGGCGTCGGCTTCCTCGACCACATGCTCGACCTGCTCGCCCGTCACGGGCGTATGGATCTCGAGGTGAATGTCACCGGCGACCTGCAAACGGGCGCTCACCACACGGCCGAGGACACGGCGATCGTGCTCGGCCTGGCGCTCGATGAGGCGCTCGGCGACCGCACGGGCATCACACGCTACGGCGCTGCCACTGTGCCGATGGACGAGGCGCGTGCGAGTTGCGCCATCGATATCTCCGGGCGCCCGTTCACCCTGTTTCAGGCGCAACTGCCGGAGGGCTCGACGGGAGGCTTTGAGCACGAGCTGACCGAGGAGTTCTTCCGGGCGCTGGCGAACGCGGCGAAGCTGACGCTGCACCTGCGGGTGCAGGCGGGCAGTAACGCGCACCACATGATCGAGGCCGCGTTCAAGGCCTTCGCGCGTGCGCTGCGCGAGGCGGTGAGCATCGATCCCACCGAGACCGGTGTTCCCAGCACCAAGGGCACGCTGACCTGATGAAAGCCGCCGGCCCATTGATCGGGGTGGTCGACTACGGCATGGGCAACCGCCGTTCGGCGGAGAAGGCGCTCGAGCACGTGGGGGCGCGTGTGGTGCTCAGCGGTGATCCCGAGCGGCTGCGCGCGATGGACGGGCTGGTGCTCCCCGGTGTGGGCGCTTTTCCCGCCGCGATGGCGGCGATCCGCGCGGATGGACTCGACGAGTTGTTACAGGAGCGCGCGGGCGCGGGCGTGCCGCTGCTTGGGCTGTGCTTGGGGATGCAATTGCTGTTCGAGACCTCCGAGGAGCACGGCGGAGCTGAGGGGCTGGGACTGCTGGCGGGAACGGTGCGCCGGTTGAACGCCCCTGGCTTGAAGCTGCCGCACATCGGCTGGAGCGAGCTGCGCTGGCTGCGGGATACGCCGCTGAGCGAGGGTCTGCCGGACCCGGCCTACCTGTACCACGTGCACAGCTTCGCGGTGCGCCCGGCCGATCAAGACGTGGTGCTGGCGAGCGCCGGCTATGGCGAGCCGTTCGCTGCGATCGTAGGTCGGGGGAACGTGTTCGGCACGCAGTCGCACCCGGAGAAGTCCTCGACGCACGGACTTGCGTTGCTTCAGAACTTCACGCGGCTGTGCGGTCGCGCGGCTGTCCCGGCGTAAACGAACGGGCGATCAAGATTTTCAACCCAAACAACTGCGACTCTCCGACTGGGTTGCAGGCATGATCCTGTATCCGGCGATAGACATTCTCGACGGCAGCGCCGTGCGGTTGGTGAAGGGAGATTTCGACGCGAAGAAGGTCTACGACACCGATCCGCTGGATGCCGCACGCGGCTGGACGGAGGCGGGCGCGGAATATCTGCACGTGGTCGATCTCGACGGTGCGAAAACGGGAGCGCCCAAGAACCTTGAGAACCTGAGGCGGATCGCCGGTGAGCTGGGCGTGCCCGTGCAGTACGGGGGTGGGTTGCGCTCAGCGCAGGCGGTGAGCGACGCGCTGGCGGCGGGAGCTGCCCGCGTAATCCTCGGCACGGTCGCGATGCTCGACCCCACAGTGCTGCACACGTGCCTCCAGGCGCACGGTCCTGAGCGGATCCTCGTCGGCGTGGACGTGCGCGGCGGCGAGGTGGTGACGCACGGCTGGCTGCAGGGCACCGACTTGCAGGCCCGCGTCGCGTTTGATGCCCTACGCGAGCGCGGGGTGAGCAACTTCGTGTTCACGAACGTCGACCGCGACGGAATGCTCGAGGGGCCGAACCTGGAGGAAGTGCGCCGCGTGGCCCAGGTAGTGAAGGGCAGCCTGATCTATTCGGGCGGGATCGGCCAGCTGGCGGACTTGGAGGGTCTGGCGGGCCTGAGTGAGACGAGCTTGCAGGGCGTGATCGTCGGCAAGGCGCTGTACGAGCGGCGCTTCACGGTCGCGCAGGCCCAGGCCGCACTCGGTAGCTGACGGCCCGGTCGCTACGGTGGGCGTGTGCACTACAAGCGCGTGATCCCCTGTCTAGACGTCGATGCCGGGCGGGTTGTGAAGGGCGTCGAATTCCTCGACATCCGCGATGCCGGCGACCCCGTGGAGCTCGCGGCGCACTATGACCGCGAGGGCGCCGATGAGCTCGTCTTCCTCGACATCACCGCCACGCACGAGAAGCGCGACACGATCGCCAAGCTGGCTCGCGCGACGGCCGACGACGTGTTCGTGCCGTTCACGATCGGCGGTGGCATCCGCTCGGTGGCGGACGCCCAGGCGGTGCTCGATGCGGGCGCCGACAAGGTCTCGATCAATTCGGCTGCATTGCAGCGGCCGGAACTGCTCGACGAGTTGGCCGAGGTGTTCGGTTCGCAGTGCGTAGTGCTAGCGATCGATGCCAAAGCCGACCCGTTCGTGGGCGACGGGCTCGAGCACCCGTCGAAGTGGGAGGCATACCTGGCGGGCGGGCGCACGCCGACGGGGCGCGACGTCGTCGAGTGGGCGTGCGAGGGCGTCGAGCGCGGTGTCGGGGAGATCCTCTTGACGAGCATGGACCGCGACGGCACCAACGACGGCTACGACCTGCCGCTGATCGAAGCCGTCAGTGAGGCTGTCAGCGTGCCCGTGATCGCCTCTGGCGGCGCTGGCGAGCTCGACCACCTGGTGCAGGCGCTGCGCGCGGGGGCCGACGCCGCCCTGTGCGCCTCGATTTTCCACTATGGGCGGTACACGATCGCGCAGGCCAAGGCGCACCTAGCGGAGGCTGGCATTGCGGTGCGCACTGGTTGACCAGGTTCGCGAGCAGCCCGGGGGCGAGGCTCTGCTCGCGGCCGCGTATGAGGGCGTGCATCTCGTCGGCGGCGCGGTCCGTGACTTGCTGCTCCGCGAGCGCCCGCGTGAGCTCGACGTCCTTGTCGAGGGGGAGATCGAGCCGCTGCTGCTCGCGCTGGGGGGCGAGGCAGTCACGCACGACCGCTTTGGGACGGCCAGTGTCTCGCTGGAGGATGCGCGCATCGACGTTGCCCGTGCGCGCCGGGAGCGCTATCCCCACCCAGGCGGGCTGCCGGTGGTCGAGCCCGCCTCGGTTGCCGAAGATCTGCTGCGGCGTGACTTTACTGTCAACGGGATTGCCGTTAGGATTGACGCGGGGCGCGCCGGGGAGGTGCACGCAGCGCCCGGTGCGCTCGAGGATCTCGCCGCCGGGCGGTTGCGTGTACTGCATGACGCGAGCTTCATCGACGATCCGACACGGCTGCTGCGCTTGGCCCGTTATGAGACGCGCCTTGGCTTGGTGGTCGAGGATCACACCGCAGCACTGGCCGCGCGGGCGCTGGGCGATAAGGCACTCGACACGGTCTCGGGTGCTCGCATAGGCGCTGAGCTACGCCTTGGGCTGGCCGAAGAAAGTGCGCTCGGGGCGCTGCAGCGGATGGACGAGCTCGGCATCCTGCCCGGGCTCGGCCTCCACACGCCGCTCCCCGTAAAGCTCGCCGCCCACGCGCTGGCGCTGCTGCCGGACGACGGCCGGCCGGGGGAGCTGCTGATGGCGCTCCTGTGCGAGGACCCGGCGATCCTCGACACATTCGAGTTCTCGGCGGGCGAGCGCGACCGGATCGTGTCGAGCGCCCGCGCGGCGCCCCAGATCGGCGATGTGCTGGCGAGCGACACGAGCGCCTCGCTCCTGCACGAGGCGCTCGCAGGCAAGACACCAGAGGCGATCGCGATCGCCGCCGCGCAAGGCCCGCCTGGCGCCGCCGAGACGGCGCGGCTGTGGTTCGACACGCTGCGCCACGTGCACCTCTCGATTACCGGCGACGACCTGCTGGCGGCGGGCGTGCCCTCCGGGCCTGAGCTCGGACGCCGCCTCGCGGTCGCGCTCGCCCGCCGGCTCGATGGCGAGCTGGAGCCCGGCCCGCGGGCGGAGCTGGCGGCGGCGATGGAGGCGGGAGCGTGAAACTCGACGTGGAGCTACCCGGTGGCGGGCGAGCGCTGTTCACCGAGCGCGCGGACGGCAACATGTCGAGCGTTTCCGGGCTGGAGCACGAGCACGGTGCCCGGCACCGGGAGGAGATCTGCACCCGCGTCGGCGCCAAGGGCCTCGTGCACGGCTATCAAGTTCACGGCACACACGTGCGGCGCGTGCGCGAGATGCCCGACCCGCCCGTCTCCACCGGTCGCCCGGAGGACGCCGACGGGCAGGCCACGCCCGTGCCGGTGCTCGCGGCGATGGTGCTGGCCGCCGATTGCCTGCCAGTCGCGCTCGGCTGCGAAGGCACCGTAGCGGCGATCCACGCCGGCTGGCGGGGGCTGGCGGCGGGGGTGCTGGAGGAGGGTGTGGCGGCGCTACGCGAACTGGCGGACTCGCACGCCCACATCGGCGCTGCGATCGGCCCGGGTGCAGGTCGCTGCTGCTATGAGGTCGGTCCCGAGGTACACCGCGCGTTCGGGGGAGCCCATCGGATTGGGACCCCGCCCACCCGGCGGATCGACCTGAAGGCGATCGCGCGCGAACGGCTGTTATCGGCCGGCGTTGCGGAGGTCCAGGACCTGGAGGTGTGCACGATTTGCGACGAGCGCTTCTTCTCATACCGCCGCGAAGGCGTACGAGCCGGGCGCCAGGCGGGGGTGGCATGGCTGAGCTGATGGCCGGCCTGCGTGCGGAGAAGATCCGCGCGAACCTCGACTGCGTGCTCGAGGAGATAGCTGGGGCCTGTGCCGGTGCAGGGCGAGACCCGGGCGAGGTGGAGGTGCTCGCCGCGACCAAGTACGTGTCCGCAGCGGACCTGCCGGTACTTGTCCAGGCCGGCATCCGCCTGGCCGGTGAGAACCGGGCCCAGGACCTCCAGGCGAAGGTCGCCGCGCACGGCGAGCTGTTCGAATGGGACTTCATCGGCCAGCTCCAGAGCCGCAAGGTCAGGGCGATCGTGCCCCACGTGCGGCTGATCCACTCGGTTGCCTCGGACTCCGCGCTGCGCGAGCTCGCCCGCCTGCAGGCACAGGCGCGTCCTGGTTTGGAGATCCTGATCGAGGTGAACGTGGCCGGGGAGCCCGGGAAGCCGGGTATCTCACCGGGCGAGTTGGACGGATTCATCGAGCGCTCGCCTGTGCCCGTGGCAGGGCTGATGACGATGCCCCCATACGCCACAGACCCCGAGGACAGCCGACGCTGGTTTCGGGCGTTGCGCGAGCTGGCGGACGAACGCGGCCTGAAGCGGCTGTCGATGGGGACCTCCCAGGACTACCGCGTGGCGGTGCAAGAGGGCGCGAGCATCGTGCGAATCGGCACGAGACTGTACGATTAGAGGTCCCGGCCACCGACTTCGTCGGCGGTGCCCGCTATGCCGGATGGCTAGCATGAGCAGGGAAACCCGCTCGCCGGGCGAAAACGCACATAACTATGGCCTTCAGTGATTCATGGCATCGCGCGCTCGTGTACTTCGGCCTAGCCGAGGAGTATCACCACGACGACGACGGCTACGACGACGCGCCATCTGAGGCGGAACTGGAGGATCGTTACCGTGAGCGGCCAAACGTCCGCCGTTTGCGCCGCCGCCGCGACGAGTTTGACGACATCTTCTCCGATGATGACGAGGCGGCAGGCGGTGGCCGCGGCGGGCGCTCGGCGACCGTGCTCAAGTCTGTTGGCGCCCGCACGAACGGCGACGTGCGCGTGCACCTCGTGATCCCCAAGTCGTTCAACGACGCCCAGCAGATCGCAGACAAGTTCAAGGACTCGATTCCGGTAATCCTCAACCTGCAGAGCTCCGACACGGACCTCTCCAAGCGGCTGATCGACTTCGCCTCCGGCCTCACCTACGCGCTCGACGGCGGCATGCAGCGGATCGCCGACAAGGTCTTCATGCTCACCCCACGCAACGTCGAGATCTCCGCCGAGGAGCGCGCGCGGTTGATCGAGAAGGGCTTCTTCAACCAGTCCTGACCGGTCAGGACTGCCTCGTGGCGATAACGCCCGGTAGCCTGAGCTCATGCAGATAGGCCTCATAGGAGCCGGGAACATGGCCCGTGCGCTCGCACGTGGTTGGGGGCAGCCGATTGTATGCGCCGATCCGCTCACCGAGCGCGCGCAGGCGCTCGTCGCCGAGGTAGGCGGCGAGGTCCTCGCGAGCAACGCTGAGGTTGCTCAGCGCGCCGACTTGGTCGTGCTCTGCCACAAGCCCGCACAGTTGACTGGCGTGGCGGCTGAAGTCGCGCCGCACGCCAAGGCGGTCGCTTCGATCCTCGCCGCCACACCCCTCGCGGCACTCCACGACGCATATCCCGACAGGCCCGTCTACCGCTTCATCCCGTCACTCCCGGTGGAGGTGCGCCAGGGCGCAGTCGTCCAGGCGGCTCCCGAAGTGCCGACCGAGCTCGATGGGCAGGTCTCAGAGCTGTTCGCTGGACTCGGCACGCTCGTCGTCCTCCCCGACACCCTCGTCGACGCGGCGATGGGCTTGATGTCCTGCTCACCGGCCTATGTGGCGCTCGTCGCTGAGGCGCAGATCGACGCCGGTGTCCGTCATGGCGTTCCCGCGGCCCAAGGGGCCGAGCTCGTCGTGCAGACGCTCGCCGGCACCGCCGAGCTGCTGCGCCGCCGCGACAACGACACGCAGGCTGTCCGCCGCGAGGTCACCTCGCCCGGTGGGCTCACCGCGCGTGGCCTCGCTGTCCTTGAGCACGCCGGGCTGCGCGCGGCATTCAGTGACGCCCTCGACGCGGTCCTGGAGCAGCCGTGATATTCGCCAGCGCCCGCACGGATATAGCCGACTACCTGTCGACGCTGATCTACGTCTACACCCTCCTGATCATTCTTTACATCGTCGTCCAGCTCCTTTTCGCCGCCGGCCTGCGCCCGCCCTACTCGCGCACGAGCGATGCGATCCTCGGCTTCCTGCGCGACGTCTGCGAGCCGTTCCTGCGCATCTTCCGCCGCCTGCTGCCCAGCTTCGGGGGCTTCGACTTCAGCCCGATCGTGGCGATCCTCGCGCTCGGAATCCTCAACTCGATCGTGGTTCAGGGCATCATCCACGGCTGATCTCGTCCGTGCGCGCTGCCCTCTCAAGCGCCTACGCCCGCGCTGCGCTCGTGCTCGTCATTGTCGCTGCCGCCGACCAGATCACCAAGCACGCCGTCAACGCGAACATCGCGCAGGGCGAAGAACGCAAGCTCGTTCCCGGCCTGCAGCTCGTCAACACGCGCAACCATGGTGTCGCCTTCGGTTTTTTGCCCGGCAGCCACATCGCCATTACGATCCTGATCGCGTTCGCCCTGCTCGTACTGCTCGTCTACTTCGCCCTGCACACGCGCGAGCGTCTGATCTGGCTGCCCACCGGGATGCTGACCGGCGGCGCCATCGGCAACGTCGTTGACCGCCTGCGGGCCGGTTCGGTCACCGACTTCATCAAGCTCCCGCTCGGCTGGCCGCCGTTCAACCTCGCTGACATGTCGATCACCTTCGGCGTGCTGATTCTCTTCCTCGTCATCGATCACGCCCACCACCGGGCGCGACGCGCACCGCGATGAGCGTCGGCTCGGGGCTCCCGCAGTCCTTCACGATCGCCTTCCAGGACGAGCACCTGCTCGTGGTCGACAAGGCCCCCGGCGTCGTCGTGCACCCAGCGCGCGGTCACCGCGAGGACACGCTCGCGCAACTGCTGGCGCCGCTGCTGGACGGGGAGGACGCGGGCTGGGAGGCCGAGCGTCCGGGCATCGTCCACCGGCTCGACCGCGACACCAGCGGGCTGATGGTCGTGGCCCGCACTCCGCAGGTGCTCGCGGCACTGCAGCGCGAGCTGCAGGAGCGGCATATCGAGCGCGAATATCTAGCCCTCGTCGAGGGCCGCCCTCCCGCGCGCAGCGGCACGATCGAGGCCCCCATCGGCCGCGATGAGCGTGTGCGCACGCGCATGGCCGTCGGCGGCGCCAGCCCCCGCGAGGCCCGCACCCACTTCACGCTGCACCGCGCGCTGTCGGAGTACTCGCTGCTGGCGCTCAAATTGGATACGGGCCGCACTCACCAGATCCGTGTGCACCTGCAGGCCATCGGTCACCCCGTCGCCGGTGATCCCGAATACGGCACCGCGGGCCTGCTCGGTCTGGAGAGGCAATTCCTTCACGCCACGCGCCTCTCGTTCGAGCACCCGATCACGGCCGCTCGCGTCGAGGTCGGCTCGCCGCTGCCTGCCGACCTTCAGGCCGCGCTCAAAAGGGCTGAGGAGCTATCCTGAGGCACTAACCAGAAGATCTTCGACCCGTGCGGCAACGGTCGCGGCCCTGCCCGGAGAGCGCGAAAGCGCTGAACACCGGGTCCACGCCACCCGCACGGCATCCAATCGCATAAAAAAGGGAGTAACCGTGGCTCAGGTAGGCATAGCGGAGCTGCTGGAGGCCGGCGTCCACTTCGGTCACCAGACACGCCGCTGGAACCCCAAGATGCGCCGCTTCATCCATGGTGAGCGTGGTGGCATCTACATCATCGACCTGCTCAAGACCTCAGCGCTTCTGAACGAGGCGCAGGAGTTCGCCGGAGCGCTCGCCCATCGTGGCGGGACGGTGCTGTTCGTCGGCACCAAGAAGCAGGCTCGCGACACGATCAAGGATGTCGCCGAATCGGCCGGCATGCCGTTCGTCAATCACCGCTGGCTGGGTGGCCTCTTGACGAACTTCCAGACGATCAGCTTGCGCATCCGCCGCCTGCACGACCTAGAACGCTACGAGGCCGAGGGTCAGCTGGCGCTGCTGCCCACGCGTGAGCGGATGGCCGCTCAGGCCGACCTGGAGAAGCTGCGAGCCAACCTCGGTGGCGTGAAGAACATGCAGCGCGTCCCCGACGCGATGTTCGTGATCGACCTCAAGACCGAGGAGATCGCGGTCAAAGAGGCTCGGCGCCTGCGGATCCCGATCATCGGCCTGGTGGACACCAACTGCGACCCGGACGGGATCGACTTCGTGGTTCCCGGCAACGACGACGCGATCCGCTCCTGTGCGCTGGTCACCCAGGCGATCGGCCAGGTCGTCTCGGAGGGTCACTCGATCTTCCGCGCCGAGGAGGAGCGCGCGCGCGCTGAAGCCGAGGAGAAGGCACGCATCGAGGCGGAGGCCCGCGCGGTGCGCGAGGCCGAGGAGCAGGCCAAGCGCGAGGCCGAGGAACAGGCGGTGAAAGAGGCGGCCGAGGCTGCGGCGCAGACAGCGCCCGCCACCGCGGCTGCCGCTCCGGCCCCGGCCGAGGCAAAGTCGGCGCCCGTCCAGGCGGCTGCCACCCCGGCTCCGGCTGCTCCGGCGCCCGCTGCTGCTGTCCCGGCACCGGCCGCCAATGAGCCCCCGGCGGCGCCAGCACCGAGCACACCCGCTGAGGCTCCGGATGCCGAGCCCCCGGCAGAGTCCGCGCCGGTGGCGGCGTTGGTCACGGAGGAGGCTCCGGGCACATGAGCCCTGCGGAGATCTCAGCACAGGATGTGAAGGCCCTGCGCGAGCGCACAGGCGCGGGCATGATGGACTGCAAGAAGGCCCTCTCCGAGGCTCAGGGCGACATCGAGCAGGCGATCGAGATCCTGCGCGTCAAGCAGGGCAAGAAGGTCCAGGATCTCGGCGAGCGCATAGCCACTGAGGGCACCGTGCAGGCCTACGTCCACGCGGGCGCCAAGGTTGGCGTCCTGATCGAGGTGGACTGCAACACCGACTTCGTGGCCACCAACGAGGACTTTGTCAGCTTCGCGCGTGACGTGGCAATGCAGATCGCTGCCAGCCCCACGGTGAAATACGTCAGCCGCGAGGACGTGCCCGCCGAGCAGCGCGACGCCGAGGCGCGCATCTACGAGCAGGAGGCCGCTGAGAAGCCCGAGACCGTGCGCGAGAAAATCGTCTCCGGCAAGCTCGACTCGTGGTATGAGACGATCGTGCTGCTCGAGCAGGAGATGCATAATCCCAAGTTCGACGGCAAGACCGTCCAGCAGCTGCGCGACGAGCTGACCGCGGCCACCGGCGAGAACGTCGTCATCCGTCGCTTCACACGGTTTGCAGTAGGTCAGTAGGCCCAGGAGACCGTGGACGCTGCGCTGGACTGTGTCCTCGGTCGCTCGCGTACCGAAGCCGGGAGACACTCGCTTCGCTCGCATCCCCGTTTCGGCCAGCACGCCACGTTCCCTGTGTCCGTGTCCAGCTTGGTCCACGGCCCCCTGGCAATTTGGTGAACGATAGGCTCCTGCACATGGCCGAGCCTGCGTTCAAACGTATCCTGCTGAAGCTCTCGGGCGAGGCGCTGATGGGGTCCTTGGACTTCGGCACCGACCCCGAGCGCCTCAGCGCCGTCGCGCGCCAGGTGAGCGACGTGCGCAGCCAAGGCGTCGAGGTCGCGATCGTCGTCGGCGCCGGCAACATCTATCGCGGCATGCAGGGCGCCGCCGCGGGCATGGACCGCGCGACCGCGGACTACATGGGCATGCTGGCGACGGTGCTCAACGCGCTGCCGTTGCAGGACGCACTCGAGAAGCTCGGAAACCCCACACGCGTGCAGTCCGCGCTGGGGATCTCAGAGGTGGCCGAGCCCTACATTCGCCGCCGCGCGATGCGCCATCTCGAGAAGGGGCGGGTGGTGATCTTCGCGGCGGGCACCGGGAACCCGTTCTTCACGACCGACACCGCCGCCGCCCTGCGGGCGGCAGAGATCCACGCGGAGATCATCCTGATGGCCAAGAACGGCGTCGAGGGGGTCTACACGGCCGATCCGGCCCTGGATCCGACGGCACAGTTCATTCCCGAGATCACACACATGGAGGCGATCGAGCGCCGGCTGCGGGTCATGGACTCGACCGCGCTGGCGCTGTGCATGGAGAACTCGATGCCGCTGAACGTGTTCAACATGGACGATGCGACGATCCTCGCCCGGATAATCTCAGGCGAACGCGTGGGAACACTTGTGAGGAGCGCTCAAGGAGGCGAAGGCGATGGCAGCTGAGAACGTGATCGACGAGCTGATCGAGGATGCCCGGGAGAGGATGACCAAGTCGGTCGAGTCCGCCCATCACGAGTTCTCAACCGTTCGTACGGGGCGAGCGAGCCCGTCGCTGCTGGATCGCATCGTTGTCGACTATTACGGAGCGATGACACCTCTGAACCAGCTGGCCACGCTCTCCGCGCCGGAGGCGCGCCTGATCACGGTGCAGCCCTATGACAAGTCCTCGATCAAGTTCATCGAGAAGGCGATCAACGAGTCCGATGTCGGCCTGAACCCGTCCAACGACGGGAACCTCGTGCGCCTGGCGGTGCCAGAGCTGACCGAGGAGCGCAGGCACGAGCTGGTCAAGGTCGTGCGCAACCTCGCTGAGGAGGGGCGCGTTGCGATTCGCAACGTCCGCCGCGACACGATGCAGCAACTGCGCGAGCTGAAGTCCGACGGGCAAGCCAGCTCCGATGACGAGCACCGCGCCGAGCTGGAGCTGCAGAAGCTCACGGACGCCAAGGTCGCAGAGCTCGACGGTGTGCTGAAGGCCAAGGAGCAGGAGATCCTCGAGGTCTGATGGGCGACCCTCAGGCCGCGCGGTATCTCGCCATCATCACCGATGGGAACGGCCGTTGGGCACGAGAGCACGGCGTGCCCGTCAACGAGGGTCACAATGCCGGCGCCGACACGGTCAAGGCGCGGCTGCGCGACGCCGCTGAGCTCGGCATCGAGGAGCTGACCGTCTACTCGTTCTCGACGGAGAACTGGTCGCGCCCCGCAGCAGAGGTGCAGGGCCTGATGGAGATGTTCTCCCGCCGGATCGCGAGCGAAACGCCCGAGCTCGATCAGGAAGGCGTGCGGATGCGCTTCATCGGGCGCCGTGACGGGGTGAGCGAGCAGCTCTCCGAGCAGATGAGCTGGGCGGAAGCGCTGACGGCCGCCAATGAGCGGATCACGCTGTTCGTGGCTTTCAACTATGGCGGGCGCGCGGAGATCCTCGACGCCGCGCTTGCCTTCCAGGGAGGTGATGAGGAGGACTTCCGCCAGCTCCTGTATGCGCCGGAGATGCACGACCCGGACCTGATCATCCGTACCAGTGGCGAGCGGCGCCTGTCCAACTACCTGTTGTGGCAGTCCGCCTATTCCGAGCTCATCTTCCGCGAGGAGCTGTGGCCCGACTTCACGCGCGAGGCGCTCGAGCAGTCACTCGCCGAGTTCTCAGAGCGCCGCCGGCGTTTCGGTGGGCGCTGAGCGGGCGTGATGGCCAGGAACCCACGCACACCCGGCGAGCGCTCACGGGGAGCCGCGCCCCGGCGTTCGCTCGCCGGGCGCCCCCCCTCACGGCGAACAAGCCGCGCCCGGCCTGCGCGGCATCGCCAGCGCTCGGATCTGAACGCGCGGCTCTTCGCCTCCGTGCCCGCGATCGCCATCGCCCTGTTCCTCGTGATCGAGGGTGGCCCGGTGTTCGCACTCGGGTTGTTCGCGCTCGGCTGCATCTGCATGCACGAGTTTTACGCGATGTATGAGCGCGCCCAGCCGGTCCGCCTGGCGGGCTTCCTCGCGCTGGCGGGCCTACTGGCAGCAGCCCTGTACGGCGACCAGTTTCAGGTGCTGCTGGTCGCTGTCGCGGCGCTGCCGGTGCTGTTCGCGCTCACGCTGCTCGCGCCCCGTCCGAGCGTGGGTGGGCTGGCGGTCACGCTGCTGGGGATCTACTGGATCGGCTTTGCGCTGGCCCACGCGGTGCTCTTGCGCGGGCTGCCGCACGGGCTGGGGATCGTGATCGACGTGCTCGTCGGGACGTTCCTCGGTGACACCGGCGCCTACCTGGGCGGCAGGCTGTTCGGGCAGCGCCCATTGGCCCCGCATATCTCCCCCAATAAGACGATTGAGGGTCTGGTAATCGGGATGTTCTTCGCGATTCTGGGCGTCTGGTTCGCCGGGCGCTACCAGGACTGGCTGCCCGGCACCCACGCCCTCGTGCTCGGCCTCGGTGTGGCCCTCGTGGCGCCGGTGGGCGACCTGTTCGAGTCGTTCATCAAGCGCGAGGCCGGCGTCAAGGACACCGGGCGGGTATTCGGCGCTCACGGCGGCGCCCTGGACCGCTTGGATGCGGTCCTGTTCACAGCCGTCGCCGGCTACTACATCTGGGCGGCCTACATGTAGCCACACCGCCCGTCGCAGACAATCGTCTTCAGTCGCTACTCTGTCGCCTATGGATGGCAACGAAGAATCCGGTTACAACCCGCTCGAAACACCGGGCGCTCACCAGATGACAGCTTGGACTCTGCGCCTGGCGGAGAGCGGCGGTCTCGGCTGGCTGCTCTCTGCCGACCCTCACCTGTTCGGGCTCTTCTACGCGACCTGCGCGGCGGCGGTCCCTGCCCCCGGGCTGCTCGCGGGCGAGCGCGGAGCGAGTGGTGCGCCCTCTGAAGAGCTGCTGCCGACGCTCAAGGACCTGCAGCGCCAGTTTGGCGATCGCACCAGCGGCCGGTTCGCGCGCCTGTACTTGCAGGGCGTGAGCGTGTTCGCGCTCGTGGAGAAGGACAGCAGCGCCTACCGCAAGGCCATGCGGAAATGGCGGAAAGCGGCGGAGGTGAAGGCATCGCGGTTTGTCAGCTCGCAAGAGCAGAACATCGACTGGGTCACGGGTCTGCTGGGACTCGAAGAGGTCGAGCGCAAGCTGCTCGTCTTCCAGCTCAACCGCCACCGTCCCGGGTTCTCGCAGCTGTTCGACCTGCTGATTAGCTCCGATCACGCGACGGCGGTGATTCTCGCTGCGGCCCTCAATGCCAGCGAGCGCGAGATCGTCTCGGCACTGTCGGAGAGCTCGAAGCTGGTGCGCTCTGGGCTGCTGAGCGTGCAGGAGCACCCGCTGCGCATCGGCGAGCCATCCATCCAGCTGCGTGCGACGCTGACCGAGCTTGCCGAGGACGAGGCCGGGTTCCTGGAGCGCTTCGTGAGGCCTTTGGAGCCATCCCCCTCGATGAGCTCGCTTGCACGCCTGCATGAGGATGACGAGAAGATCCTACGAGGCCTCCTGCGGTCGCCGGTGCCCGAGGATCACGGATTGCACAGCCTCGTCTACGGCCCCAAATCGGTGGACAAGCGCGACATGCTCTCGAGGCTGCTGCGCGATGAGGGCATCGACGGCTATGCGGTAGTGACCAAGCACATCCCGACCGGGGACCTGCCGACCTGGGTTTACATCGCGCAGCGCCACTTGGAGAAGTCCCATCCGGACGCGGTGCTGGTCGTCGACCGCGCCCATGAAGCGCTTGCCTGCCATCGCATCAGCATGCTGAGCATCTTCGGCATCGAGGACGAGGGTCCCGCGGAGGAGGAGGGTCGCGCCTCCGATGAAGGGCTCACCGGCAGCCTCGTGCGCTGCGTATGGCTGACTGACCGCGCGAAGTCTCTCTCAGAGCGCAATCTCGGCGCCTTCCTGTTCCACTGTGAGGCGCTCCCGGGTTCGCGTGCCGATCGCCGTGAGCGTGTCACACAGGTGATCTGCGACTTCGGGCTCTCAAAGCAGCTCGAGCGGCATCTCACCAAGTACAGCCTGCTCGGCGAGCAGCAGGTCCGCCAGGCGGCGGACCTCGCGCGTCTGCTCTCTCCACACGACCAGGCCGGCGAGGACGATGTCACCGAGCGTGAGCGTGTCATCAAGCGCGCGGTCGCTCAGGCTCAGAAAGTGCTGGGGCGCGACCACACCGAGGGGCTACGTGACTCCGTCACCCACTACAGCCTCGACCACCTCAACATCGCGGGGCGCTTTACACCGCAGCAGATCATCGCGGCGCTGCGCAAGCACCCCAAGGGCTCGCTCTGCTTCTGGGGTATCCCCGGTGCTGGCAAGACGCAGCTGGCCGAGTACATCGCCGTCGAGCTGGATCTGCCGATCCTGATGCGCTCAGCCTCTGACCTGCTCTCCAAGTGGGTGGGGGAGACCGAGCAGCAGATCGCCGCCATGTTCGCTGAGGCTGAGGCAGAGGGAGCGCTGCTGTTTCTCGACGAGGCTGACTCGTTTCTGCGCGATCGCACGCTGGCTCGCGCGGAGTGGTCGGTGACGCAGGTCAACGAGCTGTTGCAGAGCATGGAGCGCTTCGAGGGGATCTTCATCGCGGCCACCAACCTGATGGACTCGATCGACGCGGCGGCGATGCGCCGCTTCACTTGGAAGCTCGAGTTCAAGGCGCTCGAGCTCGAGCAGGCCTGGTCGATGTTCTGCACTGAGGCAGAGTTCGACGCCAGTGCCCAGCCGGAGCGCGCCGCAGAGCTGAAGGAGCGGCTTGCGGCGATTGCCGACTTGGCTCCGGGCGACTTCGCGACCGTGAAGCGCCAGTCGAACATGCTCGGCGAGCAACTGTCCCCAGACGCATGGCTCGAGCAGCTCACAGCAGAGGCCAAGGCAAAGATGTTCGGCCTCCGCCGCCAGCAGCTCGGCTTCGCAAGCCGAGAGCACGGCTGAACAGGACAGCCGGGCCCGGATGCCCCGCGCCTCGATTCTGCGAGCATCCCTCACACTTTGCGCAGGCTCCTCATCCTCGGCTCGACCGGCTCGATCGGTGTGCAGGCGCTCGACGTCGTTGCCCGCAGCGACGAGCTGGAGCTCGTGGGTCTCTCCGCCGAGCGCTCGTGGGAGGCGCTCGTGGAGCAGGCCGCCACTCACCAGGTGCAGCGAATAGCTCTCGTCGACGAGCACTGCGCGGCACGCGCGTCGGAGACGTGGACCGGTGGAGAGGTGCTCAGCGGGCCGGAGGGGCTCGTGGAGCTGGTGGTCGAGTCGGGCGCCGACCTCGTGCTCAACGCACTCGTCGGCTCTGCCGGGCTGGGGCCCACGGTGGCGACGCTCGGTGAGGGCATCGACCTTGCGCTCGCCAACAAGGAGTCCCTCGTTGTCGGTGGCGAGCTGGTCACCGCGCTCGCGCAGGCCACGGGCGCGCAAATCGTGCCGGTCGACTCCGAGCATACGGCCCTGCACCAGCTGCTGGCAGGGCAGCCTCCGGGCGCGGTCGAGCGCCTGACGATCACCGCCAGTGGTGGGCCCTTCCGGGGCAGGGCTCACTCCGAGCTAGAAGACGTGACCGTGACGCAGGCCCTGGCCCACCCCACATGGGCGATGGGCGGCAAGATCACGATCGACTCGGCCACGCTCATGAATAAGGGGCTGGAGCTTATGGAGGCCCACCATCTGTTTGGCACGCCGTATGACCGGATCGACGTGGTGGTCCACCCGCAGTCGCTCGTCCATGGGCTGGTTCAGCTGGCCGACGGGGCGATGCTCGCCCACCTCGGCCCGCCGGACATGCGCATCGCGATCTCCTATGCGCTGCACGCTGGCGAGAGTGTGGATCTCGGGATTGCTCCACTGGATCTAGCTGCGCTCGGCCAGCTGACCTTCGAGGCCGTCGATTTGGAGGCCTTCCCCTGCCTGCGCCTCGCAGGGGAGGCCGCGCGGGCGGGCGGTACCGCGCCCTGCGTTCTGAACGCCGCCAACGAGATCGCCGTTCACGCCTTCTTGGAGGATCGTCTGCGCTTCCTGCAGATCTCCGAGGTGATCGAGCGGACGCTCTCCGAGCTCGGCTCTGAGCCGGTGCGCGCGTTCGAGTCGCTCTATGAGGCCGATCGGCGGGCCAGGACGGTGGCGGGCGAGGCCGTGGCCACGCTTACGCAGTGACCGCAAGGCTGAAGGAGCTGCGCCGCCTGCCAAACTAGGCGCGTGAGCTGGTTTCTGACGTTCATCGGAATTTCCGCGCTCGTGATCCTCCACGAGGGCGGACACTTCGTGGCTGCCAAGACGGTCGGGATGCGCGTCGAGCGCTTCTCGCTCTTCTTCGGGCCCGCCCTGGTCAAGGTAAAGCGCGGCGAAACGGAGTACCGGATCGGCTCGATCCCGCTCGGGGGCTACGTAAAGATCTCGGGCATGAACCCGCTTGAACCGATGACCAAGGGCGAGGAGCACCGCGGCTACTTCCGCCAGCCGGTCTGGAAGCGCATCGTCGTGATCGCGGCCGGCCCCGCGGTTAATGTCCTGATCGCCTTCCTCGTGCTGTTCGGCGTTTACGCCTTCAGTGCCCAGCACGTCGTCAACGACCGCGCGAAGATCGCCACAGTCAGGGGCGGCTCGCCTGCGACAGGCGTGCTGAAGAAAGGCGACGTCATCCTCGCCGTCGACGGGCGCAAGGTCGCCGTCCAAGGCGAATCGTTTAACTTCATCAGGCAGATCGCCTCCCATCGCTGCGCAGGAACGCCGACCAACGGGTGCCAGGCGACGACGCCTGTGACTTTCACCGTGCTGCGGGGCTCCAAGCAACTCGACGTCTCGCTCACGCCCCGCTACGACGCAACGGCGCGCCGCACCCTTGTCGGGATCAGCTCGGGCTATGACCTGCGCGCGGAATCCGCTGTGGGGGCGTTGGGATCGAGCGTGAGCCAGATGTGGTCGGTGACCAAGGGCTCGGTTACGCGGATCGTCAAAATCTTCACGAGTTCCGCGGCGCGCAAGCAGGTGCACGGGATCGTCGGCGTATCGAGCATCGCAAGCCAGGCCTTCAGCTTCGGCCTCACAGACGCCCTTTACATCCTCGCCCTAGTCTCCCTGTCGCTGGCGATCATCAATCTGTTCCCCTTTCTGCCACTCGATGGCGGGCACATCTTCTGGGCGCTGGCCGAGAGGATCCGCGGGCGCACGATCCCCTTCGCCGTCATGGAGCGTGCCAGCATGGTCGGCATCGCACTCGTGCTGGTGGTCGCGGTGATCGGCTTTAGCAACGACCTGACCTCGCTCTCTAACGGCAGCCTCACGCTGCACCGCTAAGCCGCTACGCGCCGGGCGCGTGCACGCAAACCCAGCTCTTGACGAGCGGCCCCCAACGCTCGGGTAGCGCCGGTCCGAACAGCGCCTGCATTTCGGCGCGTTTTAGCAGCGAGATGTCCTCCCACTCACCGGCTGCCCCCAGCTTCCAATAGGGCTTGCGCAAGCGCGCCGGCAGCCAGTGGGCCAAGGGCAGCAGCGAATGTGGCTCGATCGGGAACGAGAAGGCGGGGGTTTGCACGAACCAACCCCTGCCCACACGCCGCAGCTCGGCGGCAAACGCCGCACGGCGCGCCGGTGGGACGTGCTCGATCACGCTCGAGCAGTACACGAGATCGAACTCCTGATCGGCGAACGGCAGCCCAGCCGCCGCATCGGCGCACACGAATTGCCCGGGGTATTCGGGACGCTCTGTGAGGTCCACGCCGGTGATGTCGAGGTCAGGCTCGAGGGCTCTCAAGCCTATTCGTCCGCAGCCGACGTCCAGTACCCGCGCCCCTGCCTGAAGGCGCGTGAGCGCAAAGAAACGCGTGTGGCGCTGGGCACGGGCGCGGGCGGCCAGCGGCGATGCGATCCGTGCCAGCGGCCCACGGGCTGTGGAGTAGACATCGGGCATCGTAGAATCAGCCTATGTCCTCGACGCGCCAGATTCACGTCGGCCAGGTGCCGATCGGCGGCGGCGCTCCAGTCGCCGTGCAGACGATGACCAAGACGGAGACGGCGAATATGCCGGCGACGATGGCGCAGATCCGCACGGTCGCGGAGGCCGGCGCGGACATCGTGCGCGTGGCGGTGCCGCGCGAGCAGGACGCCGAGGCGCTGAAGAGCATCGTCGCGCAGTCGCCAATTCCGATCATTGCGGACATCCACTTCAATCACACGCTCGCCTTGAAGGCGATCGAAGCGGGCGCACACTGCGTGCGGCTGAACCCTGGCAACATCGGCGGGCCCGAGAAGGTGGCGGAGGTGATCGCGCTGGCCAGGCAGACGGGAACCCCACTGCGCGTCGGCGTCAACTCCGGCTCGCTGCCCAAGCATCTGCGCCAGCTCGAGTACGACAACCCGGTCGAGGCCCTGGTGACGGCCGCGGTCGAGACGGTGGCGCTGATGGAGCGGCTCGAGTTCGAGAACTTCAAGGTCTCGATGAAGTCGACGTCGGTCCCGAACACGATCGCCTCCAACCGCATGCTGGCCGAGAAGATCCCCTACCCGCTGCACCTCGGCGTGACTGAGGCGGGCACGAAGTGGTCGGGCTCGCTGAAGTCGGCCGTCGGCCTGGGCACGCTGCTGGCGGACGGGATCGGCGACACAATCCGTATCTCGCTCTCGACGTTCCACGCGGAGGAGGAGGTGAAGGTCGCGTGGGAGATCCTCAAGGCGCTGAAGCTGCGCGAGCGCGGTCCGGACCTGATCGCCTGCCCGACGTGCGGGCGGCTGCAGTTCGACATGGATCGCGTGGTGGTCGAAGTCGAGCAGCGCCTGGAAGCCTATGAGGACCCGATCGAGGTCTCGGTGCTGGGCTGTGCCGTCAACGGCATCGGCGAGGCGCGCCATGCGGACTTCGGCATCACTGGCGCCAAAGACATGGGGATGATCTACTCCAAGGGCGAGCCGCTGAAGAAGGTGCCGACGGAGCAGCTCGTCGACGAGCTGTTCAAGGAGATCGACCGCTACTACGCCGCCGGCAAGACCGTGCAGCGCGACGAGACTCAGGCCGCCGAGGCACGCCGCTGGCTGGCCGAGAACGAGGACGACACGCAGATGACCCCCGAGCGGGTCGCCGCGATGGAGGCCGCCGCGGCCGAGGAGGCAGACGCGGTGCTGGAGGCGATGCTCGAGCCGGCGGTGGCGCTCGACGAGGACGTATCGCCAGTGGCCGGCCGGCGCTTCAGCCGCAGCTGAGCGCCGGCCCGGCAGGTCTTCTCAGCCGGCGGCTGAGAACCGCTCAGCGATCTTGTCCCAGTCAACGACGTTCCACCACGCGTCGATGTAGTCGGGGCGGCGGTTCTGGTAGGACAGGTAGTAGGCGTGCTCCCACACGTCGACGCCAAGCAGCGGCGTCTTGCCATCGGAGATCGGGCTGTCCTGGTTGGCCGAGCCGGCGATCGCGAGACCGGAGCCGTCGTGCACGAGCCACGACCAGCCGGAGCCGAACTGGTTGATACCGGTTTCCTTGAGCTTGGCCTGGAAGTCAGAGAAGGAGCCGAAGGCCGCGGCGATCGCCTCGCCCAGCGCACCCGAGGGCTCACCGGGCGGGTGGGATCCCGTTGGACACATGCTCTCCCAGAAGAGCGTGTGGTTGTAGTGGCCGCCGCCGTTGTTTTTGACGGGTCCTTTCTTCTCGCCGAGGCTGTCGAGGTTCTGCAGGACCTCCTCGACGGGCCGCTCAGCCCACTCTGTGCCCTGAAGGGCGGCGTTGGCCTTGTCCACATACGCCTGGTGGTGCTTGTCGTGGTGGAATTCCATCGTCGCCTTGTCGATGTGCGGCTCGAGCGCGTCGTAGGCGTAGGGAAGCGGGGGAACGGAGTAGGCCATGGGGGCTCCTTGTCGGGTGTGAATCAAAGATCAGTGGATTACGGCTGTTCTATCAGAGGGTCGTTTCACGCCGAGGGACGGACCGCAGCCCATCCCTCTAGGCTCTGATTTCTGATGCCCGTCTTCCGCGCCGTTCAATCCTCCTGAGATGAGCCACCGATGACCCGTCTCTCCGAATACCTCCTGCCCACCGAGAAGCAGCCGCCAGCGGACGCGGTGGCGATCTCACACAAGCTGATGGTGCGCGCTGGGCTGATCCGGCAGATGGGTGCTGGCATGTGGACGTGGTTGCCCGCGGGCTGGCGGGCGCATCAGCGAGTGGTTGAGATCGTCAGGCAGGAGATGAATGCGATCGGCGGGCAAGAGATGCTGATGCCGGTGCTACAGCCCGCCGAGCTATGGCGCAAGACCGGGCGCCTTGAGATCGACGAGCTTTTCAAGTTGCAGGACCGCAAGGGCTCTGAGCTGGTGCTCGCCATGACCCATGAGGAGGCGGTGACCTTCCACGTCGCTGAGGTGGTTGGCTCCTACCGCGACCTCCCCTTGATCCTCTATCACTTTCAGGTCAAGGAGCGTGACGAGCCACGTCCCCGCGCTGGGGTCTTGCGCACACGCGAGTTCGTGATGAAGGATTCCTACAGCTTCGACCGCGACCAGGCGGGACTGGAGCAGAGTTATGCGCTGCACATCGGGGCCTATGACCGCATAATGGAGCGCACGGGGCTGCGCTTTTACCGTGTCGAAGGCGACGTCGGGATGATGGGCGGGCTGGGGGCCCACGAGTACATGGTGCCTTGCGCTGCGGGCGAGGACGAGGTGGTATTGGGCTCCCCGGCCCACCCCGGCTATGCGGCGAACGTCGAGGTGGCGTTGCGTAGCCCGGGCGTCGAGAGGGTTGGTGAGGACTACTTCAAAGACGGAGAGCCGCTGAACCTGGAGCCGGCGATCGAGATCGGCAACATCTTCAAGCTGGGCACCCGCTACTCGGAGCCGCTCGGGGCCAACTATGTGGATGAGACTGGGGCCGAGAGGCCGGTCTGGATGGCTTCTTACGGCATCGGACCAGCGCGGATCGTGGCGGCCGCCGTCGAGCAGTTCGCCGACGAGCACGGCATTTCGTGGCCCAAAGCGCTCGCGCCATTCGCTGTGCATGTGGTCGCGCTGGGTAAGCCTGGAACTGATGAGCGCGCCGCCGCCGACGAGCTGTATGAGACGCTGCGCGACGGTGGTGTCGAGGTCCTCTATGACGACCGCGACCTCGCTCCCGGCGAGAAGTTCGCCGACGCGGAGCTGCTCGGCTGCCCGCTGCGGCTGACCGTCGGGCGCCGCTCGATGGAGTTGGGCGAGATCGAGGTGCAGCTGCGCCGGGGCCGCGCAGAGTCTGCGCCACTGCCTCTGAAAGAGGAGCCGGCAGAGCTGATCCGGGCGGTGGATGAGCTGTGGCGGAGCCTCCCCTAGAGGGTGGCGCAGGCGGCCGGAGGCCGCCGAGCCGGGCCCCTCTTCAGTCAATCGAGGGTGGCGCAGGCGTGGGCCGCCCGCGGCTGACGGCCGGGCGCCTGTTCGGGCTCGATCGCTCGGGCCCGCCGCCGCCAAGGACTTTGGCTGGCCAGCCACTGCGTCCGTGGACGATCCCCAATCTGATCGGCTTCACACGCCTGGCCCTGATCCCTGTGTTCCTGATCGTGGCCCTGTCCAGCCGCGACGGCACGGACCCGCTGGCAGCGACCCTGTTCGCCGTGATTGGCTGGGGCGACTACGCCGACGGCATCGCCGCGCGCGTTAGCGGCCAGTACAGTCGGCTTGGCGCGCTGATGGACCCAGTCACCGACCGCCTGCTCGTGATCTGCGGCGTCATCGTCACCTGGGACTTCCGGCTGCTGCCGCGCTGGGCGCTGGCGGTGCTCGCGGCGCGCGAGGTGGCGATGCTGATTCTCGGCCGCTACGGACAGAAGCGCGGGGTGGAGCTGCACATCAACTGGCCGGGACGCTTGTCGGTCGCACCGGTGATGGGAGCGTTCTTCTTTGCGATGGCCGGTCTCGAAACCTTCGCTGAGGTGCTGCTGTATTCAGGCCTTGCGCTTGCGCTGCTGGCGAGCGGACTGTACCTGCGCAGCGGGGCCCGGCAACTGGGTGCAACCTCAAGCTCAGCCTGACCTTTTGGTCTATACTTTTTTACCCGGCGTTGCGCCGGTATGTCCCGATAAGCCCGGTGTAAGTCCGCAAGAGGAGAGACCGCGATGGACGAGACGTTTCCCGACCTTGGCTCGCTGACGGATGCCGAGCTGAAAGACCTCATCCAGGAGCTGACCGGCGAGGAGACCGAGATCTCCTACCGCCGGCGCATCCTCCACGGCAAGATCGACATCCTGCGTGCCGAGCTGGTCAACCGCCTGCGCAAGAAGCACGACGGGGGTGAGGTGATGATCACCGGCGATGACGTCCAGCGGCTGACCGACATCCTCGCCAACGGGAAGGCTGCGAACGATTCTCTTCCCGGCGGCGCGGCCTAGGGGAGCCCGGCCGCGCATGGCCCTGCACTGCACCGAGTGCGGCTTCGTCAACGATGAGGGAGCCAACTATTGCCAGCGCTGTGGCGCGCTGATGCCACGCGCGGAGGTGACTGGAGCTCCCCCGGGGCGGTGGATCCGGTGACCGCGACCTACCGCATCGATGAGACCGGCGAGCTCGTGCCAGTGCAGGTCGGTCAGGGCACGGCGCATGGGCCGGCGCTGGTGATCCGGGCGGGCGGGGGACGAGTGGGCGAGAGCTTCGCGGTGGACCGCGAGCGCATGAGCATCGGCCGCCGGCCGGAAGCTGAGGTATTCCTCGACGATGTGACGGTCTCGCGCGATCACGCGCTGCTGATACGCCGCGGCGAGGCGTTTTACCTCGACGACATGGGCTCGCTGAACGGGACCTATGTGAACCGCTCGCGGATCGAGTCTCAGCGCCTGGAAGAGGGCGATGAGGTACAGATCGGCAAGTACAAGCTCACGTTCCACGCACGCTGATGGCGCCCCAGGTTCCCCAGGCGGACGTGGCCGAGCTCGAGAATGGGCTGGCACTCGCCACGACGGGGACCCCTCGGCAAAAGTCGATCACCATCGGCGCGGTATGCAAGGCGCTCGTACAGGAGTTTCCGGACATCTCGATCTCCAAGATCCGCTACCTCGAGGACCAGAAACTGCTCACCCCGCGCCGCACCCCCGGCGGCTACCGGCTCTACACGCAGGGTGACGTGGCGCGCCTGCGCACGATCCTGCGGATGCAGCGCGACGAGTTCCTGCCATTGCGAGTGATCCGCCAGGAGCTGGCGGCGGGACGCTCCGATGAGACCGCGGGCGTTCCCGGGCGCCCGGCGGGACGGGAGGGTCCGCGGACCTGGCGCCCCAGCGTGAGCGTCCGCGAGGCGACGGGCGCCCTCTACTCGCTCGAGGAAGTGCTCGAGGAGACGAAGGCCGAGGCCAAGCTGGTCCGCGAGCTCGAAGAGTTCGGCGTCGTCAAGGGCGAGCAGCGGGGTGGCGTGCAGTACTTCGACGAGACCGAGCGGGAGATCATCGCGGCGGTCGCCGAGCTGGCCCGCTACGGCGTCGGAGGGCGCAACCTGAGGGTCTTCCGCTCCTCGGCCGACCGGGAGGCAAACCTGCTCCAGCAGATTCTTGCTCCCGCGTTGCGCTCACGCAACCCGCAGCGGCGCAAAGAGGCGGTGGAGGCATTGGAGAACCTGGCGGCGGTAGCCACCCACCTGAAGCACCTGCTGCTCGTCCGCGACCTGCGCAAGATCGTCCGCTGACGCCCCGATGACCTGCGCATCTCCACGTCCTTACCGATTGAAGGTCACGGGACCTTCAATCGGCCAGCATGGTCCTCGGGCGTCAAAGCGCTGTGGCGCTCTCAGCTACGAGTCCTGAGGCGGCGATGCCCAGCGCGAGTCGCAACCGTACGATCGCGGCGCCCACGGAGGAGCTTTGGGAGGTGATCTCGCGACCCCCACCACCTGCCGCGCTGGTGGCCGCGCGTGAGCAGGGTGGAGGATGTCGAAGGGGACGCGTTCACGGAGGTCATGAAGACGGCCAAGGGGAAACTCGTACGCGCCGACTTCCGTCTCGTGCACGCCGAGGGGATGCACTCACTGGCCTGGGAGCAGCAGCTCGAGGGCACACCGTTCGCCCGCCTGATGAGCGCGGCCGTCACACGCGTCAGCCTGCAGGGCGCCGCTCAGGGCACGAGCGTGACGCTCGAGCTGCACCAGTCGCTGAACGGGTTCTTCGCCGCGCTTCGGCGGCTTCATGGTCCGCCGCGCGGCCGCGGCGACGCTCGAGGAGGCGCTCGACGGCCTGGAGCGGATCAGTGGCTGAGGCCGATCCGCCCGCGATGCGCTGGTGGGGGTGGGGCGATCCAGCGCACCCTCGAGCATTGCCCGCGCACGCGCTTCAGTTCCTGCGCGAAACCGTGGGAATCGCCGCTGTACCCCGCCCGCCTGTAGCGCTCGGGCAGGTACAGCATCGCCCAATCGACGCTCACTGAGCAGACAGCGGCGGCGTTGCGTGGGATCACCGGCTCCGGCGGCGTGCGAGATGACCATTCAGAACGGGTCGTGCACGCCGCCGGCAAGGGCTACCCCGATTTGGTGGCGCTGCGCGCCGGACAGCCAGAGGGGGCGCCCGACGCTGTGGTCAGGCCCGCCACGCACGAGCAGGTGCGTGCCGTGCTGGTGCAGTGCGAGCGATCCTCGGTGGCGGTCGTGCCCTGGGGCGGTGGCACGAGCGTGGTCGGCGGAGTAGCTCCGTTGCGCGGGGAGCACACGGCGGTGGTGGCCCTGGACATGGGTCGCATGCGGGGGGTCCTGCATCTCGATCATCGAGTCGCGGACGGTCGCCGTTGCAGCCGGGATGCGCGCGGTCGAGCTGGAGCGCTATCTGGCTGCACACGGGCTCACGCTGGGTCACTATCCGCAGTCGTTACGAGTACGTCTCACTGGGAGGATGCGCGGCGAGCAGATCTGCGGGACAGGCTTCGAGCGGTTACGGGCGCATCGAGCAGATGGTGCTCGGCCTGCGGTTCGCCGCGCCCGCGGGCGACATCGCGCTTCAGGCCGTGCCCGCCAGTGCGGCGGGGCCGGAGCTGCGCCGGTTGCTGGTCGGCTCGGAGGGGACGCTGGGAGTGATCTGCAGAGCTCTCGCTGCGCGTGCGAGCGGCGCCCGGCGCGCGCCACTACGAGGGTGTCTTCTTCGAGGACTTCGCGCCGGCGTGGAGACGTTGCGCGCGCTCGCCCAGGAGCACGTCTGCGCCGGATGTGGCGCGGCTGTCAGACGAGGCAGGAGACGCGTATGTCGCTGGCGCTGGCCGGCGTTGGTGGGCTGAAGGGGAGGCTCGGCCGTGCCTATCTCGGCCTGCGCGGCTACCGCGAGGGCTGCCTGGCGATCTTCGGCTTCGAGGGAGAGGCGGAGGAGGTGGCCTCGCGCCGCAAGCGCGCGCTCGCGATGGCACGCCGCGGCGGTGGCCTCCCGGTGGGGCGCTCGCCCGGGGAGGCGTGGCTGAAGGCGCGGTTCTCCGCGCCTTACCTGCGCGACGAGCTGCTGACCCACGGTGTGATGGTGGAGACGCTCGAGACCGCCACGCGGTGGTCGAACGTGGGAGTGCTGCACCGCACTGTTGGTGCAGCGATCGGGCAGGCGCTGAGCGAGGGCGGCACGCCGGGACTCGTGATGTGCCACATCTCCCATCTATACGAGACCGGGGCGTCGCTGTACTTCACGTTCATCGCCCGTCAGCGTGAGGGCGAGGAGCTCGAGCAGTGGCGTGCAGTCAAGCAGGCGGCGAGCAGCGCGATCGTGAGCGGCGGAGGCACGATCACCCATCACCACGCGGTGGGGCGCGATCACGCGCCGTGGATGGGAGCGGAGGTCGGGGAGAGAGGTCTGGGCGCGTTGCGCGCGCTGAAGGACGAGCTCGACCCGGCCGGGATCATGAACCCGGGAAAGCTCATGGTAGATTCGCCGGAATGAATGCTGCCCGCAGGCGTCTGGATAGTCACGTGGCACTGCGGATCGTCCTAATCGTCATGGCCGCGGCGGCCGTCGCGGCGCTGCTGAGCGGTTGCGGGGGCTCGTCGAAGTCCTCATCCGCACCTGGCGCAACGGCATCTGCAAAGACCGGAGGACTGGATGCCCCGGCTGAGCTTTCGCCGCCGGCGCCATCCCCGGATTTCACGCTGCGCGACTCGACCGGCAAGCTCGTGCGCTTCTCGCAGTTCAGAGGCAAGGCCGTCCTGTTGACGTTCATCTACGACCACTGCCCGGACGTGTGTCCGCTGATCGTCGGCGACCTGCACAACGCGCTGCTCAAACTCGGCTCACAGGCGAGCAAGGTCCAGGTCGTGGCCGTATCGGTGGACCCCAAGGGCGACACGCCGAAGACCGTCAAGAAGTTCCTGGAAGCGCATGAGATGACCGGGCGGATGGAGTACCTGATCGGGTCGCTCAGGCAGCTGACACCGGTCTGGCGCTCCTACGGGGTCGAAGTGCAGGGCACCCCAGACAGCCGTGAGGTAAGCCACACCGCATTCGTGTACGGGATCACCGCTCAGGGCAAGCGAGAGGCGCTGTACCCCTCGAACTTGAAGCCGGAATGGATCGCCCACGACGTGCCCCTCCTGGCCGCGCGCTGAGCGCTTGGGACCGATGGCCCGCCGCCGGTTGCTGATAGCGGTCCTCGCTGCCGCGGCGCTCGCCGCGCTGGCCGTCTTCGGGCTCGCCTCCAATCGCCCCAGCCCGGCCGGGCGCGCCGCTCCGGCGCTGCCCCGCGAAGTGCTCGCCGGTCCCCCGGTGACGATCGCCGGATTAGGAGCCGCGGCAGCTGGTCGGCCGGCGCTGGTTGTGTTCTGGGCGAGCTGGTGTGAGCCCTGCCAGAGTGAGGCCCCAGCCGTGGAGCGCCTTGCGCGCAGCGTTGCAGGCCGGGGACGGGTGGTGGGGGTGGACTGGAGCGACGCTGAGGGAAGCGCGCGCAGATTCATCAAGAAGTACGGCTGGAGCTTCTCGAACCTGCGCGATGGCGGGGGGGAAGTCGGTCTCTCCTATGGGCTGCGGAACCTGCCAACGACGTTTGTGGTCGGTGCCGGCGGGCGCATAGAGAAAACCCTGCTGGGGCCGCAGACAGAACAGTCGCTTGGCCGCGCGTTAGCCGGGAGTAACTGATCTGACACAGCTGTGGGAGGCGGATTTTTTGATGGTGCCTACCGTGTTGAAAGCCCAGAACGGGACGGCCCACCCCACAACACGGCCTCGGGAACCGTTGTGGGCGATAAAGGATGTTGGCATCTCATGAAGCACGGGGCCGTGCCTTCTTTGCTAATGGGAGTGTGGTTGTAGCCGCTCCAGTGAGCGTGGGGTCCAGTAGGCGGCGGGGTCAGGGTGATCGAGGGCCGTGCTCGCCAGCTCGTAGGCCTGCTCGATCAGCTCCCCGGCGTGGCTGAATTCCGAAGGAAGGACATCCAGCGGGCACGGTGGTGGCAGGACGATCAGCTTCGCCTCCTGTGAGAAGGTCTCGATGTCTTCCACCAGGCGCTGGTTGATCAGCAGCGTGATCGCGTGCACAAGCATTCCGATTGCGCCACGTGGGGGGGTTGGCAGCTCGCAGGTGATCCCGGTCGGCAGGACGTAAATCTTCGATGCGCCGAGTTCGGCGGCGTCGGAGATGGGAGTGTTGTTGGCAACTCCGCCGTCGACGAGATCTAATCCATCGAACTGGACCGCCGGATAAATCCCAGGGATCGCGCTGCTCGCGAGCACCGCGGCTTGTGCGTCGCCGTGGGAAAGCCGGCGCGCATGACCAGTGCGGATGTCGGTCGCGATCACGTGAAAGGGAACCGGCGCGTCCTCGAGCCTGGTGAACTGCTGGTGGGCGGCTATCAGCGCCCTGAGCCCGTCGTTGGGTATCAGGTGGTCGCGTTTGCCGATCAGCGCCAGCAGCGCGGTAGCGGGGTTGGGTGGGAAAACCTGGAAGGTTCGCAACGAGCGCCAGATCCGCTCGAGCGATTGCGCAGTCGCCACCGTCGGCGGACGCGAGGCGATGAAGGCGCCGTTGACGGCTCCGGCGGAGGTGCCGACGATCAGCTCGGGCGCGATCTCACGCTCATACAGAGCACGCAGCATCCCCGCCTGGATTGCGCCAAAGCTTGCGCCACCCGACAGAACGAAGGCGACCATCTGGCAGATAGTACGAGGCCGCTCACGGTCAGCTCGAACGGACCTCACGTTCCCTTGATGGATGTAGAGCGCATGCTATCATGCGTGGCACATGGGTGTTCTACTTCAAGTGCGAGATGTGCCTGAGGATGTGCATCACACCCTGAAGGCGCGCGCTGCTCTTAGCGGCGTATCGCTTTCCGCGTATGTGCGCGGTGTGTTGGCACGCACAGCCTCCAGACCCACTCCGGCCGAACTTGGCGCGCGTATCAAGGCGCGTGGTGTCGTAGAGCCGGGTGAGTCGAGCGAGGCTGCGGTTCGCTCGATCCGAGATCACGGCGAGTGACGGTCATCGACACCTCTGGGGTGATCGACTTCCTGCTCGGCACCGGAGTCGCCGAGCAGGTCGAGACACTCATGGCCGACGAGAGTGAGCTTGCGGCGCCTGATCTGCTGGCGTTCGAGGTGCTCGCGGTTCTGCGACGGGAGACACTTCGCGGGACTGTTGCCGAGAGCCGTGCCGCGAGCGCCGTCGAGGATCTCGGCGATCTGCCGATCGAGCTATTCCCGAGTTTGCCTCTGCGCCAGCGAGCATGGGCGCTGCGACGCAACCTCACTGCAGCCGACGCGCTGTTCGTCGCTCTGGCCGAGCAGCTCGAGGAGCCGCTGGCAACCAAGGACGGAGCCCTCATTGCAGAGGCCGCCAAGCACGCGAGTCTCACGGTGCTCGAGTTCACGCAAACGATGTGAGGCAAGGCGACGGCGCAGCGTACGCTGCGCACGGCTTGTGTATGAGAGTCTTGCTTTGATGAGTCTGCGATATCGGTTGCTGTATCGGTTTGGCATAACGCCCTGGGATCAGGACCATGTCCCGGCTGAGCTTGCTGCTCTGGTTGACGGGCCTGGTGCGCTGCCTTTAGGGAGGGCGCTCGATATCGGTTGTGGCACCGGCACCCAAGCGGTCTATCTCGCTCAGCACGGCTGGCAGGTCACTGGCGTAGACGCTGTGGAGCGGGCGCTCGAGCTCGCGCGCCAGCGCGCGTATGAGGTCAAAGCGGATGTCCAATGGCGGATAGGGGACGTAACGCAATTGCAGGCATTGGGCCTGCAGGCCGGGTTCAGCCTCGTCCACGATCGTGGTTGCTTTCACGATTTGCCGGCGGACGCACGCGATCCTTATGCGCATGGCGTGAGCTCGCTCACCGCACCGGGTGCCACGCTGCTGCTCATGGCGTTTAGTCCGGGCCGGCGGCTCGGAGCGCCTCGCGGGGCCTCTGAGGATGAGATCCGTGAGCGCTTCGCCCCAGACTGGGACGTCGTGTCCGTTCAGAGTGACAGCGGACCCGACCCACCAGGACCAATGCGCAACGTGCCGCGCATTTGGTACCGGCTGCGAAGAGGGTGAGAGCGCCCCTACCCCGCCCGCCGGGCTGGTCCTATGTCCTCAGCGCCACCCACCCCACCGTCGCTATGCGTGCAGCGCTTGTGTGAGGTTCACGACAATGTAGACCGAGAAGCCGATACCGAGTAGGTGCCGGAACCAGTTCTCACCATGCACCGCCTCCTCATAGGCCCAAACGCTCAGAGTCACATAGAAGACCGATAACGCCACTCGGTGTCCTGTGCCGTGTGTGAGGTGACCCGCAACATCCGCCAAGAGCGCGACGATAAGCGGCGGATTGGGAAACTGAACGACAGCGAAGCCCGAAGGCCATCCCGATCGTGCCAGACGCCTCATCGCTGGTGAGACGTTAAGCGATCTCAAGGGGAAGAGCGGTCGGTTAGAGCTGCTTGCGTGACGTGTTGTTCGGGAGGCTTCGCACCTACGGCCCTCTGTTCTCGCCGACCCGATCACCGTAAGGGCTTCTCCGCGCCGTCCTGAGCTTTGAACAGGGTAGGCATATCAGACGTCCTCGGCTCCTAACGCGCCCGGCAAGATTCGAACTTGCGACCTCCCGCTCCGGAGGCGGGCGCTCTATCCACTGAGCTACGGGCGCATACGACACCGGATGTGCAACGGCGTCGTCGCTTCAGAGAGCTTACCGGCGTGTTTGCAGGGTCTCTGCATGCGCTGGCCGGATGCCGCTCCGGTGACGCCACCGCTACCGTTGGCCGCATGGACCTGTCCCTGTTCTTCGCGGGCACCGGCGGCTCGGCGCCCAGCCCCCGGCGCGGTTTGCCCTCGGTGCTCGTGCGCCGCGGCGGTGAGCGCATCCTGTTCGACTGCGGTGAAGGGACCCAGCGCCAGCTCGTGCGCTCCGTTGGGCTGACCGACGTGGACAGCGTATTCATAACGCATCTCCACGCCGACCACTGGCTGGGGCTGCCGGGGATGCTGAAGACCTTTGCGCTGCGCGAACGCGAGGCGCCGCTGAACATTTACGGGCCACCCGGGCTGAAGGAGCTGATGGGGGTAATGCGGATCGTCTATGGGCGCCTGCCCTACGAGTTGAGCTTCTCAGAGCTTGCACCCGAACAGGCGGTTGACCGTAATGGCTATGCGATCGCCGCGATTCCAGTCCGCCACCGGGGCGAGGCGTCCTTCGGGTATGCGCTGGTCGAGGAGCCGCGCCCAGGGCATCTCGACGCGCAGCTGGCGCAGGAGCTGGGGGTGAGGCCAGGGCCCGACTTCGGGCGCTTGCAGCGCGGAGAGATCGTAGGAGGGGTGGCGCCCGAGCAGGTGATGGGGCAGGCGCGGGAGGGTCGCAAGATCGTGCTCTCGGGAGATACGGCGCCGTGTGAGGCGCTGGCGCTCGCCGCCCATCAGGCTGATGTGCTGGTGCACGAGGCGACCTTCGCCGAGGAGGAGGCCGAGCGGGCGCGCCAGACCGCGCACAGCACCGCTCGCCAGGCCGCGCAGCTGGCCAGCGACGCGCAGGCGCGTATGCTCGCACTCACCCACCTGTCGAACCGCTACGCTGGCCACGAGCTGTGCGAGCAGGCGCGCGCGGTATTCGCGGCGACGGTGCTGCCTCGCGACTTCGACACGATCGAGGTGCCATTTCCCGAGCGCGGCACCCCCAAGCTAGTCCGCTGGTCCGCGGTGCGCCAGGCGCGTGTGCAGGCCGCCGAGGCTGTCGCGGCGCGCTGATAGGATCCAGACGGTCCTTTAACCCGGTCCCGAGAGGCCAGGAAGGAAGCAGATGGCAAGCAACGAGAAGGTCGTCCTTCAAGCGGAGGACGTGCGGCGCGCGCTGGTGCGCATCGCTCACGAGATCGTCGAGCGTAATCCCCAACCCCCGGCACCGGTGCTGATCGGGATCCACCGCCGCGGTGCGTTTCTGGCAAGGCGGCTGAGGGAGCTGCTCGAAGAGCTGCTCGGCGCGGAAGTCCCGCTCGGGGATCTCGACATCGGCTTTTACCGCGACGACCTGCAGCACAGGCCCGATGCCCCTGTCCTGCACGCCTCGCACATCGACTTCGATGTGGCCGGGCGCACCGTGGTGATCGTCGACGACGTGCTGTTCACTGGCCGCACGGTGCGGGCGGCGATCGAGGCGCTATTCGACTACGGCCGTCCCGCCCGTGTCCAGCTGGCGGTGCTCGCCGATCGCGGCCACCGCGAGCTGCCGATCCGTCCCGACTACGTCGGCAAGAACCTGCCCACTTCCCGCGCCGAGCACGTGCATGTGCGTGTGGACGAGCTGGACGGAACCGACGAGGTCGCGATCGAGTCCGCGGTCGAGGTGAAGATATGAACCACCTGCTGTCGATCGAGGATCTCGACCGTGCGGAAATCGAGCGGATCGTCATCCAGGCTCAGCGCTTTGCCGAGGTGTCCGATCGTGAGATCAAGAAGGTCCCGGCGTTGCGCGGGCGGATGGTGCTGAACCTGTTCTACGAGGCCTCCACGCGCACGCGCAGCTCCTTCGAGCTCGCCGCCAAGCGGCTCTCGGCCGACGTCGTCAACTTCGCCGCGAGCGGTTCGAGCGTCGAGAAGGGCGAGTCGCTGAAGGACACCGTGCTAACGCTCAGCGCTCACAAGCCAGATGCAATCGTGCTGCGCACGCCGTGGGCCGGCGCCGCCGAGCTCGTCTCCCGCTGGTGCTCCGCCGCGATCGTGAACGCCGGTGACGGCAAGCACGAGCATCCCACCCAGGCGCTGCTCGACGTGTACACGCTGCAGTCCCGCCTTGGCGGGATCGACGGCGCCTGCATCTGGATCGTCGGCGACGTCGCCCACTCGCGGGTCGCGCGCTCGAACATCATCGCGTTCCAGAAGATGGGGGCGAAAGTGACGGTGGCGGGGCCGCCGACGTTGATTCCCCGCGGGATCGAGGCGCTCGGCTGCGAGGTGCGCTTCACGCTCGAGGAGCTCGACAGTGCCGATGTCGTGTACGCACTGCGGATGCAACGCGAGCGCATGAGTGAGAGCTACCTGCCGTCGCTGCGTGAGTACGCCGCCTCCTATCAGATCAACGGACGGCGCCTTGGGCCGCGCCAGGTGCTGATGCACCCCGGTCCGGTCAACCGTGGCGTCGAGCTCTCCGGTGAGGTCGTGGACTCTCCCCAGGCGGTGATCACCGCGCAGGTCGAGGCCGGCGTGGTCGTGCGGATGGCGGTCCTCTACGAGCTGCTCGCCGGAACGCGCGAGTCCCCGCCGGTTCCCGAGCCCCAACTGGCGTGATGGCTGCCACACCACTGCTCCAGGGTGCAGGCATCCCGGCGAACCTCCTGCTCAGAGACGCCCACCTCCTGGATCCCCGCGAGGCCATCGATGCCCGCCATGACGTACGCGTGCGTGGCGGGCGGATCGCCGGGCTGGGTGCCCCCGGCACGCTGGAGAAGGGTGAGGATGAGGAAGAGATCGAGGCCAGCGGACGCATGCTGCTGCCGGCGTTCTTCGACCCGCACGTTCATTTCAGGACGCCCGGGCAGGAGCACAAGGAGGATCTGGAGACGGGCACCCGCGCGGCCGCCGCTGGCGGGTTTGGTGGGGTGATCGCGATGCCAAACACCGATCCGTTAATCGACTCCGCTCCGCTGCTGCGCTCGCTGCGCGACGCAGCGACACGCGAAGCACGCGTACCCGTCGGCTTTCTGGGAGCCATCACACGCGGTCTTCAAGGAGAGGAGCTGACCGAGATGGCAGAGCTGCGCGAGGTCGGCGCTCTCGGCTTCACCGACGATGGGCGGCCGGTCGCGAGCGCCGGGATGCTGCGCAAGGCGCTGCAATACCAGCGCCTGTGCGGAGGGGTCCTGACCTTGCACGAGGAGGACCCCTCGCTCTCGAAGGACGGGGTCATGCACGAGGGTACGGTCAGCGCCGCACTGGGCCTGCGCGGAATACCGAGCGTGAGCGAGTCAACGATGGTTGCCCGCGACGCGGCCTTGGCGGGATATGAGGGCGCGCGCGTGCACTTTCAGCACCTGAGTTGCGAGGAATCGGTGCGGGCGGTCGCGCACGCGAAGGCGCAGGACTGGAGAGTGAGCGCTGAGGTCACACCCCATCATCTGCTGCTGAGTGAGGAGGATGTGCGCGGGATGGACACGCGCATGAAGATGAACCCGCCGCTCGCCACCGAGGAGGACCGCAAAGCCTTGATCGACGGCTTGCGCGAGGGGACGATCGACTGCGTGGCCACCGACCACGCACCGCATGCGCGCGAGGAGAAGGAGGTGCCCTTCGAGCAGGCGCCGATGGGCACGACCGGTCTGGAGACGGCGTTCGCGGCGCTGTACACCGGGCTGGTGCTGCCAGGCGTGCTCGAGCTGGGGTTGCTCGTCGAGCGGATGACCGCCGGGGCGGGATTGTTTGGTCTTTCAATCCCACGAATTGCCATCCACGAGCAGGCGTATCTGACGCTGGTCGACCTCGACGCGGAGTGGGTTGCCGGTGAGCACGGCTGGGAGAGCCGCTCGGAGAACTGCTGCTTCGCCGGGCGGAGATTGAAAGGCCGCGTGCTGCTGACGGTGGCCGCCGGCGCGGTCGTGTATCGCGAGCGTGCGTTCTCCGTGGTGGCAGCCTGATGGGCCTTCTGGCGCGTAACCGGGCGGCCCTCATCGTCGTTGACGTGCAGGAGGGGTTCCGTTCGTATGAGTCCTTCGCGGGGGTCGCGGACGCATGCGCGAAGCTCGTGCAGGCGGCTCGGATCCTGGACGTGCCGCGGGTTATCAGCGAGCAGTACCCGAAGGGCCTCGGCCACACCGCGAAGGAGGTTGGCCTGGAGGGGGAGACGCCGATCGAGAAGAGCGTGTTCAGTGCCGTGCGGGCGGAGGGGTTTGACCTCGGAGGAAGAGATCAGGCGGTGGTGTGCGGGATCGAGACGCACGTGTGCGTGAGCCAGACGGTGATCGATCTGCTGCAGCGCGGGGTCGAGGTGCACGTCCCAGCCGACGCGGTGGGCTCGCGGCACGCAATCGACTACGAGCGCGGATTGGAGCGGCTGGAGCGCGCGGGTGCCGTGGTGAGCACCGTCGAGGCCGCGCTGTTCGAGCTGCTCGAGCGCGCCGGTACGCCGGAGTTCAAGGAAGTGCAGAAGTTGATCCTCTGATATGTCCCGCCCGCCCGCCCCCAACCGCCGCGAAGACGGATACGTCCTGCTCGAGGACGGCACACGCTTTGACGGCGACTGGTGCGGTGCCGAGCGCCCGGCCACCGGCGAGGTCGTTTTCACGACGGGCATGTCTGGCTATCAGGAGTCGATGACCGACCCCTCCTTCGCCGGGCAGCTGATCACCTTCACCTACCCGCACATCGGCAACTACGGCGTAAGCGCCGGCGCGATGGAGTCAGAGCGGGTGTGGGCGCGCGCCGCGATCATGCGCGAGGCCTGCAACCGCGAGGACGCGCCGGCGGCGGAGCGCGGCTGGCTCGACTGGCTCACCGACTGCGGCGTGAGCGCGATCTCGGGGATCGACACACGCGCGCTCGTGCGCCACATCCGCGACGCCGGTGCAATGCGCGGGGGTGTGTTCCCTGCGAGCGTCGGGGCGGGCGAGGCGCGCGAGCTGGTCGAGGCCGAGCCGCCGATGGCCGGGCAGGATCTCGCCTGCGTCGTCACGCCGAAGGAAGTCACCCACCACGGCCAGTCCGGCAGCGGGCCGAGGATCGCCGTGATCGACACGGGGATCAAGTCCTCGATGGTGCGCGAGCTCTCAGAACGTGGGGCGCGCGTCTCGCTGTATCCCTGCGCGAGCAGCGCCGGGGAGCTGCTGGCAGAGGATCCGGATGCGATCTTCCTCGCCAACGGGCCGGGTGACCCGGCGGCGCTCGGATACGTCGTGCAGACGGTCAGAGAACTGGTGGGAAGAAGCCCGTATGGGGTATCTGTCTTGGTCACCAGCTGCTCTGCCGCGCGGTCGGCCTGGAGACCTTCAAGCTGCCCTTCGGCCACCACGGAGCCAACCACCCCGTCCGCGACCTGCAGACCGGACGCGTGGAGATCACCTCCCAGAACCATGGTTTCGCCGCGCTCGGCCCTGGCGGAGCGCGCACGATCGAGCGCGACGAGCCGGTGCGCTGGGAGACGGACTTCGGTGCCGCCGCGCTCTCGCACGTGAACCTGTATGACCGCACTGTCGAGGGTCTCGAGCTGCTGGAGGTGCCCGGCGGGACCGTGCAGTATCACCCCGAGGCAGGACCGGGCCCGCACGACAGCCTGTACCTGTTCGACCGCTTCCTCGAGCGTATTGCCGCGTCGTAGCGACATCCACAAGATCCTGATCCTCGGCTCGGGCCCGATCGTCATCGGGCAGGCCGCTGAGTTCGACTACTCCGGCGTGCAGGCCTGCAAGGTGCTGCGCGAGGAGGGCTACGAGGTCGTGCTCGTGAACTCGAACCCGGCGACGATCATGACCGACCCCGAGTTCGCCGACGCGACATACATCGAGCCGCTGCTGCCGGGTCCGGTGGCGCAGGTGATCGAGCGCGAGCGCCCAGACGCGCTGCTCGGCACGCTCGGCGGGCAGACGGCGCTGAATCTCGCCAAGGCGCTGCACGACGACGGCACGCTCCAGCGCTACGGCGTCGAGCTGATCGGCGCCAACTACGAGGCGATCGCCTGCGCCGAGGATCGCGAGCTGTTCGGGCAGGCGATGGCCAAGGCCGGGTTGCGCATGCCAAAGAGCGCGATCGCGACGTCACTCCAGCAGGCGCAAGAGGCGGCGGCTGAGGTCGGGCTGCCGTGTGTCGTGCGCCCAGCCTTCACGCTCGGCGGGCGCGGCGGCGGCATCGCGCGCACGAACGAGGAGTTCGAGCGGATCGTCGCCGCCGGGATCGAGGCCTCGCCAATCGGGCAGGTGCTGCTCGATGAGTCGGTGATCGGCTGGGGCGAGTTCGAGCTGGAGGTGATGCGCGATAAGGCCGACAACGTGGTGATCGTGTGCTCGATCGAGAACGTCGACCCGATGGGCGTGCACACGGGCGACTCGGTGACTGTTGCGCCCCAGCAGACGCTGACCGACCGCCTCTACCAGCAGTTGCGCGACCAGGCGCTCACGGTGATCCGCGCCGTTGGCGTCGAGACGGGCGGCTCGAACGTGCAGTTCGCGGTCAACCCCGACACCGAGGAGATCCTCGTGATCGAGATGAACCCGCGTGTGTCGCGCTCCTCGGCGCTGGCGTCGAAGGCGACGGGCTTTCCGATCGCGAAGATCGCTGCACGCCTGGCGGTGGGGTACCGGCTGGATGAGATCGACAACGACATCACCGGAGTGACCCCAGCGTGCTTCGAGCCGGCGATCGACTACGTAGTCGTGAAGTGGCCGCGGTTTGCGTTCGAGAAGTTCCCAGGAGCCGACTCCACGCTCACGACGCACATGAAGTCAGTTGGTGAGGCGATGGCGATCGGCCGCACGTTCTCCCAAGCGTTCGCCAAGGCGCTACGCTCGCGCGAGCTGGATAAGCCGCCGTGCTTGGAGGAGGTGGACGATGCGCAACTGCTGGAGGGCTTGCGCACGCCGGGCCCGGGGCGGTACGAGGCGATCCTCGAGCTGCTCGGCCGGGGTGCTGAGATCGAGACGATCCACGCGGTCACGGCGATCGACCCGTGGTTTCTGCGCGAGTTGCAGTTAGTCGGATTGAACCCCCAAAGCCCTTTTATCGGGGAACGGTCCTTCAAGTCGGTCGACACGTGCGCCGCGGAGTTCCCGGCGCGCACGCCCTACTACTACTCCGGCTGGGAGCGGACCAGAGCCGACCCATCAGACGAGGTGCGCCGGGGAGAGCGCGAGTCGGTGGTGATCCTCGGCTCGGGACCCAACCGCATCGGCCAGGGAATCGAGTTCGACTATTGCTGCGTGCACGCCGCGATGACCGTCCGGGAGTCAGGGCGCGACGCGGTGATGATCAACTGCAACCCGGAGACGGTCTCCACCGACTACGACACCTCTGACCGCCTGTACTTTGAGCCGCTGACGCTAGAAGACGTGCTCGCCGTTGTGGAAGTGGAGAAACCGAAGGGTGTGATCGTGCAGTTCGGGGGGCAGACCCCTTTGAAGCTTGCCTCTGGGCTGGTGGCGGCGGGCGTGCCATTGCTGGGGACGAGCGTGGAGGCGATCGACCTGGCTGAGGACCGGGGGCGCTTCGGGGCGCTACTCGAGCGCTTGGGCTACAAGGCGCCCCCGTTTGCAACAGCCGGCTCAGTGCGCCAGGCGCTGCAGTGCGCCGAGCAGGTCGGCTTTCCCCTGCTCGTACGCCCTTCCTATGTGCTCGGCGGGCGGGCGATGGAGATCGTCTACTCCCAGGAGGGATTGGCGGACTACCTGCGCCGGGAGGCGGGAGAGGGCGGTGAGATCTATCTCGACCGCTTCCTCGAGGATGCCTTCGAGGTCGATGCCGACGCCCTCTGCGACGGGGATGAGGTGTGGATCGGCGGGATCATGCAGCACGTCGAGGAGGCGGGCGTGCACTCTGGTGACAGCGCCTGCGTGCTTCCGCCGCATTCCCTGGGCGAGGAGATGCTCGAGCAGATCCGCCTCGCCACGCGCGAGATCGCGCTCGCGATCGGGGTAATCGGGCTGATCAACGTCCAATACGCCGTCCACGCCGGCGAGCTCTATGTGATCGAGGCCAACCCGCGCGCCTCGCGCACGGTGCCGTTTGTGTCCAAGGCCGTCGGCGTGCCGCTGGCGAAGCTCGCCTGCCGGATCATGCTCGGCGAGCGAATCGCCAGTATGGGCCTGCCTGCCGGCCAGCAGGGGGTCGGCTTCGGCAACCACGTCTCGGTGAAGGAGGCCGTGCTGCCGTTCGACCGCTTCGAGGGATCCGACGCCGTGCTTGGCCCGGAGATGCGCTCCACCGGTGAGGTGATGGGGATCGCGCGCGACTTCCCGACGGCCTTTGCCAAGGCCCAGGCGGCTGCCGGTGTGCCGCTGCCGAGCGAGGGGACGATCTTCATCTCGGTCACCGATTCCGACAAGGCGGGCGCCTCGGGGATTGCCCAGGTGCTCCACGACAACGGCTTCCGCATACTTGCAACGCGTGGCACCGCCGAAGCCATCGCCCGGATGGGCATCCCCGTCGAGCCGCTCAACAAGATCGGCGAAGGCTCCCCCCACGTGGTCGACTGGATCGAGCGCGGCGACGTGGACCTGGTCGTCAACACCCCCACCGGCGTTGGCGCACGGACCGACGGCTGGGAGATCCGCCGGGCGGCGGTCGGTCATGGCGTCCCCTGCCTGACAACCCTGGCGGCGGGCGTCTCAGCCGCCCGGGCTATCGCCAGCGCCCGCCGGGACGGCGAGCCGGAGGTGTTGTGCCTGCAGCAGCTGCACGGGGGCAGGACGGCGTGAGCCGAGCCCCCTTCGCCCGCCGGCTGCTGAGGGTCACCGGCATGGATGAGCTGGGGGCCTATCGCGTGCTGCGCGTAGCCGACCCCGATGGGCCGCAACCAGACCCCGGGCAGTTCGCGATGCTTCAGGCGGCGGAGCGCTGGGGCGGAGGGCAGGACGAGCGGCCATATCTGCCGCGAGCATTCTCCATCGCCCGCTGGCAAGCCGATCGGCGATCCCACCGATCGGCGACCGGTGGGGAGGCGCATTATCTGCTCGAGGATGTGGGGCCGGGCACAAAGCGACTGTGCGAGCTGCACGCGGGGGAGGAGGTGTGGGCGCTTGGTCCGCTGGGGCAGGGCTTCACCACGCCGCAGGACGGCCGGCGAGTGCTGCTGGTCGGAGGCGGCGTGGGGATCGCCCCTCTGGCGATCCTCCAGGACGGCCTGGAGTGCGAGACGACCGTCCTGCTCGGCTTTCGCGATGGCCCGCGCGCGGAGGGCGCGGCGCTGCTGCAGCGCGCGCGCGTGGCCACCGACGACGGCTCAGCCGGCCGGCGCGGCCTCGTCACCGGCCTGCTTTCCGAGGAGCTCGAACGCGATGCGCACGCGACTGTGTATGCATGCGGGCCGGCGCGGATGCTGGAGGCCGTCAGAGCAATCTGTGCAGCTGAGGGAGTACCGGCCCAGCTCGCCCTCGAGTCTGGGATGGCGTGCGGGTTTGGCGCATGCTTCGGCTGCGTCGTACCAAAGCGGGGCGGGGGTTATCTACGGGTGTGCGTCGACGGCCCGGTCATCGACGCGGCCGAGTTGGATGAGGTCGAGTCCCACGCCGGAGGGGCGGGCGGGACTCGATGAGCGTCGAGTTCTGCGGGCTGGAACTCGACCACCCGATCATCAACGGCTCGGGGACGTTCGACGCGCTCGCGGCACGTGGGGTCTTCGGCGAGGAGTTGCTGCGCGCGTTTCCGTTCGCAGCCTACGTGTCCAAGACGATCACCCTGGAGCCCCGCGAGGGTAATCCGCCACCCAGGCTGTGGGAGACCGCCGGAGGGCTGATCAACTCGATCGGGCTGCCGAACAAGGGGCTGGCGGGCTATCTGGCCGAGGACCTGCCTGCGCTGGGCACCTTGCCGGTGCCGTTGATCACGAACGTGATGGGCTCAACTTCGGCGGAGATCGCCGAGCTCGTGCAGGCGTGTGACGGGCGCGCGGAGATCGCGGCGGTCGAGCTGAACGTGTCTTGTCCGAACGTGAAGACGGGACTGGATATCGGGGCTGATCCTCGCCAGCTGGAGGAAGTCGTGCGGACGGTTCGCCCGCTGACGGGTAAGCCGCTGATCGTCAAGCTGACGCCGAACGCAGCGGACGTAGCCGCCTGTGCAGTGGCGGCGCAAGCCGGCGGTGCGGATGCGGTGTCCCTGATCAATACGCTGCGGGCGCTGGCGCTGGAGCCGGTGTCCCGGAGCGGCCGGCCATGGCTGGGTGCAGGAACTGGCGGCCTATCGGGTCCCGCTATTCGCGCCGTGGCACTCGCCCAGGTGGCGGCCGTCACCGGGCGTGTTGAGATTCCCGTGATCGGCATGGGC
Source organism: uncultured Solirubrobacterales bacterium (assembly GCA_963817605.1). Taxonomy (GTDB): domain Bacteria; phylum Actinomycetota; class Thermoleophilia; order Solirubrobacterales; family Solirubrobacteraceae; genus Palsa-744. The sequence continues at coordinate 382,075 of CAWFOV010000004.1, forward strand.
GGTGTGAGCAGTGCGGCGCACGCGCGCGAGTTGCTCAGTGTGGGAGCGAGGCTCGTCGCGGTCGGCACCGAGAGCTTCCGCGACCCCACCGCCGGGGCGAGGATCGCGCTGGAATTAGAGTCTCCGCCCACCCCTAGTCTGGCCTGAGCACCCCTCTGGGGCAAGGGGTGCGGCCTGCGCTGAGCACCAGCGGCCGCCGGGGGGTGTGGCTGTCTGCGCGGCCAGCCGCAGGCCGGTGAAAAATCCCTGCAAAGTGGCGGGGCCACCGTCCATTAGCCTCGACATGCCTATAGCTCAAGTTGAGATATAGCTGAATTAGCTCGTTTTCCTTGATCGCCTGCTGTCGGTGTGTAGACTCGCCGCCCATGGCGACGGCGACCGAGACGGCAGGGGAGACCACCTCCTTGACGCACACGATGGCGCCAGAGCGATCCCTGAACCAGCGGATGGACGCGCTCGCCAGGGCCAATCAGATCCGCACACGGCGAGCTCAGCTAAAGCGTGACCTGAAGTCGGGCCGGCGGTCGATCCACACGCTCCTGCTGGACCCGCCGGAGTACGTCGAGACGGCCAAGGTATTCGACATGCTGCTGGCCGTTCCCAAGTACGGGAGGGTGAAGGTCAACAAGATCCTGGTCCATTGCCGGATCTCCCCGAGCAAGACGATCGGCGGGCTCTCCGAGCGTCAGCGAAGCGAGTTGGTTTCGCTTCTGCGCCGCTGAAGAACCGGTTGCACCGCTCACGGCTCTAGGGTCCTGACTGTGGCGCGAGTATTTGTAATCACCGGACCCTCAGGCGTGGGTAAGGGGACCCTGATCAGGGGACTGATGGAGCAGCTGCCTGATCTGCAGCTGTCGGTTTCCGCCACCACCCGCGCACCCCGCCCGGGTGAGCGGGAAGGTGTCGACTATCACTTCCTCAGCCGCGAGGAGTTCGAGCGGAAGGTGAACGCCGGTGAGTTTGTGGAGCACGCCGGCTACGCCGGGCGCAGCTACGGAACGTTGCGCTCCGAGCTCGAGGCGCGGGTGCGGGCCGGGGCGCCGGTGGTGCTGGAGATCGAGGTGCAGGGCGCTCGCCAGGTGCGCTCCTCGGTGCCCGGTGCAGTCCAGGTGTTCATCGCGCCGCCCTCTTTGGAGGTGTTGCGCACACGGCTGATCGGCCGTGGAACCGACGATCCCGAGGAGGTAGAGCGCCGGTTGCGTGTTGCCGCGGAGGAGCTCGAGGCCCAGCCAGAGTTCGCGCACGTGGTGATCAACGACAGGCTCGAGGACGCGCTGGCGCAGCTGACGGCGATCGTCGCTGGTGAGCTGCAGGAGAGAGCCACTACACTTGGGGGTCAACCAGGAAAGGCAACTACCAAGTGATCTCCCCCCGAATAGACCGCCTGCTGGAGAACGTCGACTCCAACTACGCAAGCGTGCTGGTGGCTGCTAAGCGCGCCCGCCAGATCAACAGCTACTACCACAACCTCGGCGAGGGAACCTTCGATGAGTTCCCGCCCCCGATGGTCGACACGGCCTCGAAGAACTACCTCACGATCGCCCTCGAGGAGGTAGCAGCGGGGAAGATCAAGTACCACTACCGCTAAGGCGCAACGGTCCGGCCAGGGCTTGCTAGCACCCGCGAGTCCCTCTACAACCTAGGTCATGGCGCGCATCCTGCTTGGCGTGAGTGGCGGCATCGCCGCGTACAAGTCGCTGGAGCTGGTGCGCCTGGCGACCGCGGCCGGGCACTCGGTACGAGTGCTGCAGAGCGCCGCGAGCCGCCGGTTCGTGGGTGCCGCCTCATTTGCGGCGCTGACCGGCGCGCCGGTGCTGAGCAGCGAGTTCGAGCGCGACCCGGCGCGGGGGGCCTTTCCCGGCCAGCCGCTCCCGTCGCACGAGCCGCTGAGCCACCTGGAGCTGGTCGCAAACGCCGATCTCTACCTCATCGCCCCCGCCTCGGCGAACACGCTCGCGAAGCTCGCCCACGGGCTGGCCGACAACCTGCTGAGCAGCTGCGCGCTGGCGGCCAGTTGCCCCGTGGCGGTGGCGCCTGCGATGAACAACCACATGTATGAGCACCGCGCTACGCAGGACAACCTGGCCACGCTGCGCGAGCGCGGCGTGCACGTGATTGAGCCGGACACCGGGCGCCTGGCCACAAAGGGCGAGCAGGGCGTTGGGCGCCTGGCCGAGCCCGCGCGGCTGCTCGATGAGTGCGAGGCCCTGCTGGTGGGTGTGCATGACTCCTCCGCTACGGGCACGTGGAGCGGCCTGCGTGTGCTGGTGAGTGCAGGAGGAACCCGCGAGCCAATTGACAGCGTGCGCTTCGTTGGCAACAGCTCCTCGGGCCGGATGGGCTTGGCATTGGCGCAGGCCGCGCGCGCGCGCGGAGCCGAGGTAACGGTGATCGCTGCCAACGTCGCGCTGCCGCGTCCGCCTGGGGTCCGATGGCGCGACGCACCGACTGCCCGGCAGATGCAGGCTGCCTGCGAGGAGGAGTTCCCTGCCTGCGACGTCCTGCTGATGGTGGCCGCTGTGGCTGACTTCCGCCCGGTGCAGCCAAGCAACGGCAAGATCAAGAAGTCTGGGCAAGAGCACCTGCGCTTGGAGCTAGAGCCCACGGCGGACATCCTGTGCGCGCTGGCAGCTAAGCGGCGTGAGGGGCAGACGCTCGTCGGCTTCGCCGCCGAGCACGGCGCGGGCGCGATCGAGTACGGCCGCGGCAAGCTGAAAGAGAAGTGCCTCGACGCCGTCGTTGTGAACGACATCTCGCGTACGGGCATCGGCTTCGAGGCGCCTGAGAACGAGATCACGATCCTGACCGTGGCCGGTGAGCGGCCTGAGCATGTGCCGCGCGCACCCAAGGCGGAGGTTGCCGAAGCGATCCTCGACGCCGTCGAGCGTTTGCGCAGTGGAGGCTGAGCAGCCTGCTCAAGGCTATCGGACGCCGTCCCGATGCTATGCTCGAACGAGAGCTTTCGTACCAGCGTGCAGACGCCGGCAGTCGTACCGAGAGTGGGCGCACGCCCGCTTTTTTTGCGTAAGGAGTGAGTTGATGACCGCGCTACAAACAGATATCGAGAGGCGTCTCGCCCAGAGCGAGCCTGATGTCGAGGTGCTGCTCGCCGAGATTCTCGGTGGCAAGTGCTTGCGCGTTTTCATCGACCATCCCGATGGTGTGACGCTTGCGCTGTGCGAGCGGGTCACGGCGCTGCTGAGCGAGGAGCGTGAGCGCTACACGCTCGAGGTTTCCTCCCCGGGCTCAGAGCGCCCGCTGACCAAGCCAGCCCACTTCCGCCGGTTCGTCGGCCGCCGCGCACGTGTGCGCATGCGTAACCCGCATTCGCGCGCGGCCGGCGAGCAGTCGCCCGCCGAGGCCACCGTCAGGAGCTTCACAGGAGAGCTCGTCGGCGCCTCTGAGGAGGAGGTCACGCTGGCCGCCGATGGGGGCGTCATCGCGATCCCCTACTCGAAGATCCGTCGTTCAAACCTCCTCGAGGAGTAGAGAAGCTATGTCACGCGAAATCCTGGAAGCTATGCACGCGCTGGCGCGCGAGAAGGGGATCGAGCCCGAGAAGCTGATGATCGCGCTCGAGGACGCCCTGCTGTCGGCTTATAAGAAGCAACCTGGCTCGGCCAAGTACGCGCGTGTGGAGATGGACCGTGAGACGGCCGACTTTCGGGTGATCGAATTGATCATTCCCGAGCGCCTGGAGGCGCACCTGATCGTCGAGACGATCGACGAGGAAACCACGGTCGATCCCGAGACGGGCGAGATGCGCGAGCCTGAGGAACCGGAAATCGACCCGAAGAAGTTCGAGGAATACCGCGACCAGATCGACGAACGCGACGTCACGCCCGAGGATTTCGGCCGGATCGCCGCGCAGACCGCCAAGCAGGTGATACTGCAGCGCATCCGCGAGGCCGAGCGGGACATGATGTACGAGGAGTACCGCGACCGCGTGGGTGAGCTGATCACGGGCATCGTCCAGCAATCGGATTCCCGCTACACGCTCGTGCAGCTGCGTGAACGTGTGGAGGCATTGCTCCCCAAGTCCGAGCAGGTCGAGGGCGAGCGCTACGACCACTCCCAGCGGATCAAGGCAGTGATCAAGGAGGTCTCGCCGTCGACCAAGGGGCCTTCGATCATCGTCTCGCGGCGCGACCCCGAGCTGATCAAGAAGCTCTTCGAGCTCGAGGTGCCGGAGATCGCCGACGGCCTGGTGGAGATTGCCAACGTAGCCCGCGAGCCAGGTTACCGCTCGAAGATCGCCGTCATCTCCCACACCGACGGCGTCGATCCGGTCGGTGCCTGTGTCGGCCCGCGAGGCTCGCGGGTGCGCATGGTGGTATCCGAGCTGCGCGGAGAGAAGATCGACATCATTCCGTTCAACGACGAGCCGGCCCGGTTCGTCGCCAAGGCGCTCTCGCCCGCACGGGTGCGCGAGGTGCTCGTCGACGACGACGCCAAGCAGGCGACTGTGATCGTGCCCGACGACCAGCTCTCGCTGGCAATCGGCCGTGAGGGTCAGAACGCACGGCTGGCGGCCCGGTTGACGGGCTGGCGCGTGGATATCCGCTCAGAGAGCGAGTTTGCCGCAGAGGAGGCCGAGCACGGCTTTGAGGAGGAGGAGGTTCAGGGCCGCTGTGCCGCGATCCTCTCCAACGGGCGGCGCTGCCCGAATGCTTCCCTGCCTGGCTCACGTTACTGCGGGCTGGAGAGCCACCAAGCGCTGGTGAACATCGACAGCGACCAGATCGCTGACTTGAGCGGTGCTGGTGAGGGCTCCACGGCGCCGCCGGAGGTGCCCGCCGTGCAAGCACTCGCGCAGGACCCGGCCCCCGGCACCGGGGATGTCACGTTGCCCGTGCAGCAGCCGATCGAGGCGCCTGCGCCTGTTGAGGAGCAGGCGCCATAGGGGCGCACGTGCCCCAGCGCCGCTGCGCCGGCTGCGGGATCCTCGCCCCGAAATTTCGAGCTCATGCGCATTGCCCTCGCGGGTGATGCTCCAAGCAGGAGTGCCGTGTGCGATCCCCAAGGCACGATGCCTGGTCGCGGAGCCTACCTGTGCCGTGAGGCGTGCTCTGAGCGGGCCGCCGAGCAGTGCCTGCAGCGCGCCCTGCGGCGCGGCGGGATCGCGCGAGCGCTTCGCTGTGCTGTGGCGCTGGACCCCAAGCTCGTAGAATCGGTTAGCCCATGAGTAAGAAGCGCGTCCATGAAATCGCAAAAGAGCAGGGCCTCTCCAGCAAGGAGCTATTGGAGAAACTAAAGGCCGCTGGCGTGGAGGCCAAGGCGGCGGCGTCCTCGATCGATGAGGCGGTCGCGCTAAAGGCGCTCGGTGGGGCCAATGGGGCAGTGAGCAATGGGGCGCCCGCGGCGGCGCCTGCAGAGCGCCAGGGCCCGGCTGCGAGCGCCCAGCCCTCCGCCACCGCGGGCGCCACTGTGGCTAAGCCATCCACGCCGCCCGCCACTGGAGCCTCCGGCGCGAGGAAGCCGCCGGCGAGTCAGGCCACCTCAGATGCAGAGAGCGCCGCTGAGGGGTCCTCGCCCGCACAGCAGGCCGGCGAGCGTGTGCGTCCCACGCGCGACTCACGCACAGGCGAGCGGGCACCCGGTGGTGTGGGTCCGGGTGGGCGCAGGCGCGTGGTGATCGACTCCCAAGCATCCCGCCGCCAGCAGGGAGGGCCGTCCAACCAGCCCCAGCGCCGGCCGCGGCGCGGGCGGCGCCGGCGCGGCACCTACGACGAGACGATCGCGCCGATCGACACCGCCGCGATGGAGGCGACCGATGAGATCCGCATCAACTCCGGCTCCACGGTGAAGGATGTCGCCGAATACCTCGGAGTGCCGGTGCCGGAGGTGATCAAGAAGCTGATGATGCTCGGCGAGATGGCGACGCTCACGCAGACGCTCTCAGATGACGCGATCCAGGTGCTGGCCGACGAGTTCGACAAGCAGATCGAGATAGTCCACGCCGCTGATGACGTGGAGGTGGAGCCGGTGTTCGAGGATGCCGAGGCGGACATGGTCGAGCGTCCCCCGGTGGTCACGATCATGGGCCATGTCGACCACGGAAAGACTTCGCTGCTGGACGCGATCCGCGAGACTGAGGTGGCCGCTGGCGAGGCGGGTGGCATCACCCAGCACATCGGTGCCTATCAGGTGCACCACGGCGGCAAGGTCGTCACCTTCCTCGACACACCCGGCCACGAGGCGTTTACCGCGATGCGCGCGCGTGGAGCTCGCGTGACCGATGTGGCAGTGATCGTGGTCGCGGCCGACGATGGCGTCAAGCCACAGACGGAGGAGGCGATCGATCACGCACGCGCGGCGGGGGTGCCGATCGTGGTGGCGGTGAACAAGATCGACAAGGAGGGCGCACAGCCCGAGCGGGTGCGCACAGAGATGACCCAGCACGGGCTGCAGCCTGCGGAGTGGGGGGGCGAGATCGAGTTCGTGGACGTCAGTGCAAAGACCCGCGAGGGCTTGGGGTCCCTGCTCGACACGATTCAGGTGGTGACCGACCTCGAGGAGCTCAAGGCAAATAGCGACGCCGAGGCCTCGGGCACGGTGATCGAGTCCAAGCTCGACCCCGGGCGGGGCCCGGTGGTGAGCGTGTTGATCCAGCGGGGTACCTTGCGCGTGAGCGACGCGCTAGTCGCGGGCGCGCACTTCGGGCGGGTGCGCGCGATGCATGACTTCACCGGCGCGAAGATGAAGCGCGCCACGCCCGGCCAGCCCGTGGAGGTCCTCGGCTTCGACGGCGTGCCTGAGGCAGGCGAGATCGTGCGCGTGGTCGAGAACGAGCGTCGCGCTCGCCAGCTCGCCGGCGAGCGAGCAAACCGCTTGAAGACCGAGGCACTGGCCCGGCGCTCGGGCCGGAAGATGTCGCTCGAGGATGTTTTCAAGCTCGCTCAGGAGGGCGCGGTCAAGGAGCTGAGCCTGGTCGTCAAGGCAGATGTCGCAGGCTCGCTCGAGGCGATCGAGGACGAGATCGCCAAGCTGCCGCAGGGCGAGGTCAAGGTCAACATCATCCACCGCGGCGTCGGTGGGATCAACGAGTCAGACGCGATGCTCGCTGCCGCCTCCGATGGGGTGATCCTGGCATTCAACGTGCGCCCGGTCGGCGACGCACGCCAGGTGGCTGAGCGCGAGGGGGTCGAGATCCGCTCCTACTCGGTGATCTACAAGGCGATCGAAGAGTTGCGTGCTGCGATGCAGGGCATGCTCGAGCCGGCCGAGGTGGAGAGCACCCTGGGCCAGGCCGAGGTGCGCCAGCTATTCCGTGCCTCGAAGATTGGGACAATCGCGGGATCGCACGTGGCCGAAGGCAAGGTCACCCGCGGCGCGAAGGTGCGTGTCGTACGCGACGGCACCGTGATCTACGACACCACGATCGCGAGCCTGCGGCGCTTCAACGAGGACGTGAAAGAGGTGTCCGCTGGCTTTGAGTGCGGCATCCTGCTGCAGAACTTCCAAGACCTGCGTGAGGGCGATGTGCTCGAGACATATGAGACGCGCAAGGTGGAGCGCGAGCTCCAGCTGAAACGGGTCCCGGTAGGATGAGCTCGGGACGTATGCGCCGTGTCGATGAGGCTATTCGCCAAGTGCTTGGCGAAGCGCTGGCAGGAGAGCTGAAGGACCCTCGAGTGGGATTTGTAACCGTGACAGACGTCAGAACCAGCGCCGACCTGCGCCATGCCCACGTGTACATAAGCGTGCTTGGGCCCGATGGGCGTCCCTCAGAGCCCCAGGAGCGCGAGTCGAGCCTCGAGGGCCTGCGCAGCGCACACGGCTTCCTGCAGGGCCAGGTCGCCGGCGAGCTGCACCTGAAGCGGACGCCCACACTCGAGTTCACCTATGACGAGACCACCGACCGGGCGATGCGCGTGGATTCGCTGATCGACGAGATGGAGATCTCATGAGCGACACACACGCAACGATCGAAGAGACCCGCGAGCTCGTGCTCGCGCACATCCGCAAGGACACGCGCTTCGTGCTCGCCACGCACGAGAACCCCGACGGGGACGCGCTCGGCTCACTTGTCGCCATGCAAGGCCTCCTGAGGGCTCTCGGCAAGGACACCGTCATGTTCATCTCGCCCGACGATCTTCCGCTGCCGCACGAGTACAGCCTGTTCGACCTGGACGGCCTGATCCAGGAGCCGCCAGGCGACATCGCCGGGCGCACCGTCGTGTTCCTGGACTGCGGCAACATCGACCGCAACTCCGCGAGCGTGCTGCGCGACGGCGCGCACCTGCTCAACGTCGACCACCACCACGACAACACTCGCTTCGGCACGCTCAACTACGTCGTCTCCGGCGCCTCGTGCACCGCGGAGATCGTCTGGGACCTCATGCATGGCCTGGATGTCCGGCCCACGCGCGATACCGCAGAAGCGCTCTACATCGGCCTGATCACCGACACGGGGCGCTTCATGTATGAGAACACGGGCCCGCGTGCGCACCTGATGGCCGCCGAGCTGATGCAGGCGGGCGTCGATGTTCCCGCGATCAACCGCCGCCTGTATGAGGACATGCCCGAGGCGAAGCTCGCCCTGCTGGCGATCGCGCTCGCACAGGTGCAGCGCTTCGACGGAGGCGAGCTCACGCTGGTCGCCCTCACGGCCCAGGACTTTGACCGCGCGGGCGCCGAGGAGAGCTACTCGGAGGGCATCATCGACCTGCTGCGCGCGGTCCAGGGCACCAAGGTTGCCGTGCTCGTTCGCGAGCTCTCAAGCGGAGAGCGCAAGGGACAGCGCAAAGTCTCGCTGCGGGCCACCGATGACGATGTGGACGTGTCGGTCGTCGCGCGTGCTCAGGGCGGGGGAGGGCACCGTCGCGCGGCCGGCTTCTCGACCACGCTGGCGCCCGCCGAGCTGGTCGAGTTCCTCCGCACCGCGATCAATGCACAGCTGCACGAGTCTCCTGCCGGGCACCCGGCTGCCACAGTCGCCTAGTGGCTATCTCCCCCCGTCCGACCGAGCGCCAGATGGACGGGATTCTGCTCCTCGACAAGCCGGTCGGAATGACCTCACACGACGTGGTCGCTGCGGTGCGGCGGGCGCTGGAAGGGGTAAAGGCTGGGCATGCCGGAACGCTCGATCCGTTTGCCAGCGGCTTGTTGATCGTGTTGACCGGTAAAGCAACGAAAGCGCAGCGCCAAATGATGGAGCTGCGCAAGCGCTATGAGACCGTGGCGCGACTGGGAGCGGTATCGAGCACGGGCGACACCGAGGGCGAGATAACCGAGACTGGGCGCCTGCCGCCCGAAGAGCCCGTGCTGCCGGCCGGTGAGATCCGCCAGCGCCCGCCGCGGTACTCGGCGGTGAAGATCGGCGGCGAACGCGCGTACAAGCGGGCGCGGCGCGGGGAGCAGTTCGAGATGCCCGAGCGGATCGTCACCGTCTACCGCTTCGAGCAGATGTGGAGAGATGACGATCCCGTCCACCCGCGGGCCGGGTATGAGATCGAATGCTCAGCGGGAACCTACGTGCGTTCACTCATCGCGGGCCTGAACGACGCTTACTGCCTGGCGCTGCGGCGCACGGTGATCGGTCCATTCGACGTGCGCGACGCGGTCGCGCCGCCGCGCCGGGGAGAGCCATGGCTGGAGCCACCCCTGATCGAGCTCGACCAAGCGCTTGAGAGCATACGAATAGGCTTGCGAAGGTGAAGATCACACACCTGGAAGATGTGCAGCCAAAAGCTGGCCGTAGCGTGGCGGTCGGCACGTTCGACGGAGTGCACGTCGGCCACCGCGAGGTGATCGCTGGCTCGGACACGGTGCTCACATTCGATCCTCACCCGGTGGCAGTGGTCGCCCCCCAGCACACTCCCAAGCTGCTGACGCCGCTGTGGCGCAAGGCCGAGCTGATCGCCTCGCTTGGAGTGCAGGAGCTGATAGTGATCGGATTCGATGCGGACTTTGCGATGCGCTCGGCTGACGAGTTCGTGGAGGACGTGCTCGTGGAGAGGATCGGCGCCACACGAGTGTCGATCGGCGAGAACTTCCGCTTCGGACACAAGGCGCAGGGCGACCCGCGCCTGCTTGCGGCGGACGGGCGCTTCACCACCGTGGTGCATCCGCTCTTGGAGGTGGACGGGGAGATCGTCTCCTCCAGCCACATCCGGGGCCTGGTGCTTGCTGGTGAGGTGGGCCGGGCGGCAGACCTCTTGGGCGTGCCATTTCAGCTCTGCGGTGAGGTGGTTCATGGGGATGAGCGTGGCCGTGAGCTCGGCTTCCCGACCGCCAACCTAGTTCCCGATGAGACGCTCGCGTGTCCCGGCCATGGCGTGTATGCGTGCCTTGCGTATGAGGATCCCGCCCACCCATCTGCCCACCCACGCCCGGCCGCGGTGAGCATCGGCGTGCGCCCAACATTTCAGACCGGCAGAGGTGAGCTGATCGAGGCGTACATCCTCGACTTCGGCGGCGAGCTGTACGGGCAGCAGCTGCGTCTGGACTTTTTGCAGCGCTTGCGCGGCGAGCGCCGCTTCGAGGATCCCGCGGCGCTGGTCGAGCAGATGCACCGCGATGTGACGCGTACGCGCGAGATCGCCGCGGCTCATTGAGGTTCGCTGGCCGTCTGCTACCGTGCCGCCCATGGCCGCGATAACAACTGAGCGCAAGCGCGAGATAGCCGGGAAGTTCGGCGCAAACGAGAACGACATGGGCTCCACCAAGGTCCAGGTCGCGCTGCTGACCGAGCGCATCAACCACCTGACCGAGCACCTGCGCGAACAGTCCAAAGATCATCATTCACGCCGGGGGCTGTTGATGCTCGTCGGCCGCCGCCGCCGCTTCTTGGACTATCTGCGCAGGCGTGACCTCGAGGGCTATCGCGCGCTGATCAAGGAGCTCGGCCTCAGAAAGTAGGCTGAGATAGCCGTGGGCGCTTCGCGAATGCTTCGTCCTCAGTACGCAGTAGGCCATGCTTCTTGCGTCCTGCACTCGCTCGACCCACGACCGTCTCGGCGCGCATGGTCCTGAGCGCAGGGACGCCCGCGCCTGCCTTCAAGCTCGCCCGCGCCGGCCGTGAGAGCTTCACCGAGCAGGATCTGCAGGGCAAGACGACCGTGCTCGTCTTCTACCCCTTCGCCTTCAGCCCCGTCTGCACTGACCAGCTGCAGCTATATGAGCCGCTGCTGGCGGAGCTCGGTGAGCAGGGGGGCGTGCTCTACGGCGTCTCCTGCGACTCGAGCTGGGCGCAGTCTGCGTTCAAGGAGAAGCTCGGCCTCTCTAGCGAGCAGCTATCGGACTTCGAGCCCAAGGGCGCAGCCTGCGCCGCCTTCGGCGTGCTGCACCCAGGCGGCTTTGCGCAGCGGGCCCTGGTCATCACTGGCCCTGACGGGGTCGTCCGCTGGAGCTTCCAGGCGGATTCGCCGGGTGAGCTGCCCGGTGTTGAGCTCTTGCGTGAGGGCCTCATGGCCGCGCTCCGCTAAGCTCCGCTGGTTCGGAATAAGAGATAAAAACGATCCGCCAGGGACACAGCTCCCAACCCGACGGGCGGAGCATTAGGAAGGTAGAAAGAATATGAGTAGCAACGACGCTATTACGCGGGTCTCCGTGGAGATCGCCGGTAGTGAGATCTCCTTTGAGACCGGCAGGATGGCCAAGCAGGCCTCCGGAGCGGTAGTCGTCCGCCAGGGCGACACGATGGTCCTTTGCACGGCGGTCGCGGGCAGCCTGCGCGACGTGGACTTCCTCCCGCTGACGGTCGACGTCGAGGAGCGCATGTACGCCTCCGGGAAAATCCCCGGCTCGTTCTTCAAGCGCGAGGGCCGTCCCGGAGAGAAGGGCACGCTCACAGCGCGCATGATCGACCGGCCGATCCGTCCGCTGTTCCCCAAGGAATGGCGCTATGACACGCAGCTCGTGGCGATCCCGCTGTCGATCGACCACGAACACCCCTATGACATCCTGGCGATGAACGGCGCGTCAACCGCGCTGATGATCTCCGACATCCCGCTGCCGACGCCCGTCGGCGCTGTGCGCATCGGCAAGGTCGACGGCAACTTCGTCGTCAATCCGAATGAGGCCGACCTGCTGGCAGATGCCGAGAACGCCTCCGACCTCGACCTGATCGTCGCGGGCACCGAGGAGGCCATCCTGATGGTCGAGGCGGGCGCCAGTGAGATCCCTGAGGCGGAGATCCTCGATGCGCTCGATATCGCGCATGCTGAGATCAAGAAGCTCTGTGCGCTACAGCGCGACCTCGCCGCCAAAATCGGCAAGGAGAAGAAAGTCTTCGAGACGATCGCCGTCGACGAGGCACTGCTCGAGCAGATCCGCACCTCACACGGCAAGGCACTTGACGACGCCACGCAGGTCGAGGACAAGCTCGAGCGCCAGGAGGCCACGAAGGCGGTTGAGGCAGCGATCCTCGAGGCTCACGCCCCGGGAGCGCCCGAGGGCGCATCAGAAGAGCAGCTGCTCGCCGCCAAGCAGAAGCGCGCCGCGGTGCAGATGGCCTTCGACAAGCTCGAGAAGTCGATCATCCGTGAGCGCATCGCCGTGCACAAGAAGCGCCCCGACGGCCGCGGCGCCAACGAGATCCGCGACATCTCGATCGAAGTCGGCGTCACGCCGCGCACGCACGGCTCGGCTCTGTTCACGCGCGGGCAGACCCAGGCGCTGAGCGTCGTCGCGATGGGCACTCTGAAGGAGGAGATGCGCATCGACACGCTTGGGCTGGAGACCAAAAAGTACTACTGGCACCACTACAACTTCCCGCCCTTCTCGGTCGGGGAAGCGGGCCGCATGGGCGGTGTCAAGCGCCGCGACATCGGTCACGGCGCGCTCGCCGAGCGTGCCCTGGCGCCGATGGTGCCGTCGATCGAGGAGTTCCCCTACTCAATCCGCGTCGTCTCGGACATCCTCGAGTCAAACGGTTCCTCCTCGATGGCCTCCGTGTGCGGCTCCTCGCTGTCCTTGATGGACGCCGGGGTGCCGATCAAGCGCCCTGTGGCAGGAATCGCCATGGGCCTGATCAAGGAGGGCGATGACTACATCGTGCTGACCGACATCGCAGGCGTCGAGGACCACCTGGGAGACATGGACTTCAAGGTCGCCGGGACCGAGCGCGGTATCACGGCGCTGCAGATGGACATCAAGATCACGGGCGTGACGTTCGACATCCTGCGCGACGCGCTCGCCCAGGCCAAAGAGGCACGCACGTTCATCCTTGGCAAGATGGCCGAGGTAATCGGTACACCGCGCGAGCAGCTCTCGCAGTTCGCTCCGCGCATCCAGACGATCCAGATCGACCCCTCGCAGATCGGCCTGCTGATCGGCAAGGGCGGCGAAACGATCCGCGGCCTGGCCGATGAGTTCGAATCGCAGATCGACGTCAACGACGACGGCCAGGTGCTGATCTACTCGGCCAACGGCGAGCTCGGCGACGCGCTCGTCGAGCGCGTCCGCGTGATGATGAAGGAGGTCGAGGTCGGCGACGAGTACCTCGGCAAGGTCGTCAAGACGACCACCTTCGGCGCCTTCATCGAGCTCTCAAAGGGCACCGACGGCCTCTTGCACATCTCCAACGTCTCACCCGGGCAGCGCGTGGAGAGCGTCGAGGACGTGCTCAACAAAGGCGACGAGATCAACGTGCGCGTGGTCGAGGTTGACCGCGAGCGCGGCCGGATCGGCCTACGCCTCGCCGATGACCCCGACATCGCCGGCAAGTCCGTCGAGGAGCTCGCCGGCGTTGGAAGCGGTTCCTCACCCGGCGGCGGGCGCAATGGGCGCGACCGTGGAGGGTCCCGTTCCGGTAGCGAGCGCGGCTCGGGTCGCCCGCGCCATGGCGGTAGTGACCGTTCCTGAGGTGCCGGGCGAGCTCGCTGGCGCATCGGGTGGTGCGCCAGCGAGTCCTCGAAAAGATCGGGAAACCGAGTACCGCATCACCACGCTGGACTCCGGCGTGCGCGTGGTCACCGAGCGCATGCCGAGCGTGCGCTCGGTCGCGCTCGGCTTCTTGATCGGCGCAGGCTCGGTCTCCGAGCATGACGGCGAGGCCGGGATCTCGCATCTGCTCGAGCACATGCTGTTCCGCGGGACCGAGAGCTTCGGCTCTGAGGAGATCGACCAGATCTTCGACGCGATGGGCGCTGAGATCAACGCGGGCACCGACAAGGAGGCGACCGTGCTGTACACACGTGTGCTCGACCGCCACCTGCAGCGCGCCTTCGAGGTGATGGGGGAGATGGTCTTCCAGCCGCGCTTCGGCGAGCTCGAGACCGAGCGCGAGGTCGTGCTCGAGGAGATCGCCATGTACGAAGACGACCCACAGGAGAGGGTCTTCGACGTGCTCGGCGAGGCCGTCTTCGGCTCGCACCCGCTCGGTCGCGCGGTGATCGGCACGGCGCAGGTCGTCGGCTCGGTCACGCTCGATCAGCTTGCCGCCTTCCACGCATCGCGCTACCGGCCGCACGAGATCGTGATCTCGGCAGCCGGCTCGATAGAGCACGACGCTCTCGTGGAGCTCGCGAAGTCGCTGCCGATCGCCGGGGGCGATGGCGAGAGCTCCTCCGCCGACGGCCGCGAGACGCCGCCGGGCCAACCCGAGTTCGCCCGGCGCGTGCGCTTCTCAGAGAAAGACACCGAGCAGTACCACCTATGCCTCGGGGGCGCCGGCGTAGGGCGCAAGGACGAGCGTCGCTTCGCACTGCGCGTGCTCGAAGGCGTGCTCGGCAGCACCTCCTCCTCGCGCCTGTTTCAGGAGGTGCGCGAGCGCCGTGGCCTGTCCTACTCGGTGTTCTCCTTCTCCAACATGTACGCCCACACGGGCGAGATCGGCCTGTACGTCGGCACGCGTCCTGACAACCTCGGGCAGGCGCTTGCCGTGATCGCGACTGAGCTCGAGCGCTGCGTCGCGCACCCGGCCAGCGAGGCCGAGCTGACGCGCTCGCGCGAGAACCTCAAGGGCCGCGTTGTGCTCTCGATGGAGTTCACCGGCGCGCGCATGAGCCACCTCGGAGGCTCGTTGCTGCACGAGATGCCGATCCTCTCGATGGACGAGGTGATCGAGAGGATCGACGCTGTCACGCTCGACGAACTGCAGGCGCTCGCGGCCGGGCTGTTCGCTGTGGAGAAGCTGTCGATCGCCTGCGTTGGGCCTGACGAGCGGGCCTTCCAAACGGCGATCGAGCCGCTCGCGAAGATCGCCATGGCTGCTCAGGGGACCGGCGGATGATCCGCGTGGCGGTCGCGGGAGCGGCTGGCCGCATGGGCCAGGCAGTCTGCGCGGCAGTGGAGGGCGCTGAGGACATGGAGCTGGCCGGGCGTGCGGACCCATTGCTCGAGACGACGCTCGATGATGTTTTGACGGGTCTGCACCCACCTGAGGTCGTGGTTGACTTCACCCGTCCGGACACCGCACTGGGCAATGCGCTGAGTTGCGTGCGTGCAGGGGTGCATGTCGTGGTCGGAACCACCGGATTTGACCCGGCGCCGCTGGGCCAGGCGCGCCCCGCAGACGGTCGCCCGCGAGCCAACGTGCTGGTCGCCCCGAATTTCGCGATCGGCGCGGTGCTGATGATGCGCTTCGCCGCTGAGGCTGCCAAGCACATGGCCAAGGCTGAGATCATCGAGCTGCATCACGACCGCAAGCTCGACGCGCCGAGCGGGACCGCCGCGCTGACCGCCGAGCTGATGGCTGAAGCGAGCGGCCGCGAGGCTCCGCCGATCCACTCCGTGCGCCTGCCTGGGCTCGTCGCGCACCAGGAGGTGCTGCTCGGCGACGTCGGACAGACGCTCTGCATCCGCCACGACTCGACCAGCCGGGAGTCGTTCATGCCCGGCGTTCTGCTCGCCGTGCGCCGCGTCGGGGGCCTCGAGCAGCCGCTCGTCGTCGGGCTGGAGGAGCTGTTGTTCTCATGATGAGCAGCCGCCCAGATCGCGTGGGATACTGAGCGCATGACCGGGCTGGGGACAGTGCTGACCGCGATCGTCACCCCGTTCGACGCGGAGGGGAAGGTCAATGAGGAGTCGTTTGTGGCGCTGATGGGCCATTTGGCGGAGAACGGCTCGGACGGGTTTGTGGTGGCCGCGACAACCGGTGAGGCCTCAACCCTCACCGACGAGGAGCAGCTCAGGTTGATAGAGCTGGCTGTTACCGAGCGCCCGTCCGGCAAGACGATCGTCGCCGGCACGGGCACCAATGACACCCGCCACGCCGTCTACCTGACCGAACGCGCGACGGAGCTCGGCGCCGACGCGATGATATCCGTCACGCCCTACTACAACAGGCCGAGCCCGCTCGGCCTGCGGTGCCACTACGAAGCGGTTGCTGGCGCGACCGACAAACCGATCCTGCTCTACAACATTCCGAGCCGCACCGGCACGAACATCGGCCCCGAGTTGCTCGCCGAGCTCGCGCAGATCGAGCACATCGAGGGCGTCAAGCAGGCCAACGCGGACGAGCTGCAGCTAATCGATGGGCTCGACGTGTACGCCGGCGACGACAGCTCGTTCGCGCGCACTCTGGACATTGGCGGTGCCGGAGGCGTCGCGGTTGCCAGTCATATCGTCGGCAACGAGATGCGCCGGATGGTTGACGAGCCTGAGCATCGCTCAGCGATCGACGCAACACTTCAAGACGTCTATCGGACGCTCTTCCTCACGTCCAGTCCGACCTGCACGAAGGCCGCGCTGAACTTGCTGGGTCACAACGCCGGCGGCTGTCGCCTGCCGATGGTGCAGGCCACTGAGGAAGAGACCGAAGCGGTGCGCGCGATGCTCGAGCATCACGGTCTCCTACCGGCCCCATCGGCCCGCACGCCCGCGTGAGCTCCACGTTGCGCGTGCTCCCCCTGGGCGGGCTGGGGGAGATCGGCAAGAACATGACGGTGCTCGAGCAGGACGGCCGGATCGTCGTGGTAGACGTCGGGCTGCGCTTTCCCACCCCAGAGATGGTCGGCATCGACCTGGTGCTCCCCGACTTTTCCTACCTGCGCGAACGCGCGAAGAACATCGAGGCGATCGTGATCACCCACGGCCACGAGGATCATCTCGGCGCACTGCCGTGGGTCCTGCGCGATCTGGCCGGGCACGGCGCGAGCCCACCGGTGTATGGCGGGCCGCTGACGCTCGCAATGGCGAAGTCGAAGCTTGAGGAGCACAAATTGAAGAACATCCGGTGCAACGAGGTCGCGCCGGGCGAAGCGGTCGAGCTGGGGCCATTCGAGCTGGAGCTGGTGCATATGACCCATTCGATCCCCGACGCAAGCGCGATCGCCCTCGGCACGGAGCTGGGAACGGTGCTGATAACGGGCGACTACAAGTTCGACCAGACACCGGTGGACGGGCCGCCGGCCGATGTCTCGCGCCTGGCGGAGCTGGGACGCGAGGGCGTACTGCTGCTATGCGGCGACTCGACGAACGTCGACAGGCCCGGGTTCTCGCCGTCAGAGTCAGTCGTGGGTCCCCACCTGGAGGAGGTGTTCGCCCGCTGTCAGGGGCGCATTGTGGTGACGAGCTTCGCGTCGAACATCCATCGCGTGCAGCAGGTTATGGATGCGGCGGCGGCGCTCGACCGCAAGGTCGTGCTGGTGGGCCGCTCGATGCGCAAGAACGTGGGCATCGGCCGCACGCTCGGGCACATCGAGGTCCCCGACGGCATACTCGTGGGAGCGCGCGAGATCGAGGACTTCCCCGACGAGCGGGTGGTGATCATCTCGACTGGCTCTCAGGGCGAGCCGCTCTCGGCGCTGCGCCGGATGGCCTACCGCGACCACCGTCAGGTGCAGTTGCGCCGGGGCGACACGGTCGTGTTCAGCGCCACGCCGATCCCGGGGAACGAGCGCGCGGTGAATGAGACGATCGACCGGCTCTACCACATCGGCTGTGACGTGATCACCACCAGCGACGCCCCGGTACATGCCTCCGGGCACGGTTACGCCGAGGAGGTCAAGCTGATGCTGAACTTGGTCAAGCCACGGTATGTGATGCCATTTCATGGCGATTTCAAGCGCCTTCACCTGCATGCCCAGCTCGCCGAAGCCGTGGGTGTTCCCCCAGAGGACATCTTCCAGGGCGAGAACGGGCTGCCGCTGGACATAAGTGAGCGCGGCGCGCGCTTCGGCAAGAGCGAGCAGGCCGGGATGATCTTCGTTGACGGCGTCGAGATCGGCGACATGGCCGATGTGGCGCTGCGCGACCGCAGGATGCTTTCGGCCGACGGGATCTTCATCGTGGTTGTAACGATCGCCGAGCAGGATGGCCGCTCGGTTGCCGACCCGGAGGTGATCTTCCGCGGGGTGCCGTTCCTCGATCAGGCCGGCGAGCTCTCAGATGAGATCAAGATGACCGTCGAGGAGACGCTCGCGCGGGCGGCGAAGGAGGAGATTCGCGAGGTGGACCTGCTCGGAGAGGTGCTGCACGACGACCTGGCGAAGCTGATCTATGACCGCCTCAAGCGGCGGCCCATGGTGCTGCCTGTGGTCGTGGAGGTCTGAGGCTCTTAGCCGACGCTGGCAGCGTGACGATGAAGCGTGCGCCGTAGGCTGCCCCGTCACGTTCGCCTGTGGAGGAGATCGTAACCGAACCGCCGTGGGACTCGGCCACGGCGCTGACGATCGCGAGACCCAGACCAAAGGAGCCACCGCGGTCGCCGGCGCCGCGGACAAAACGCTCGAATAGGGTCTTGCGCAAATGCTCGGGCACGCCGGGGCCATCGTCCTCGACGACCAGCAGAGCTTGGCCGTCATCGCCGAGGCGGGTGGAAACGCGGATCTCGGTGCCAGTGGGGGTGTGGCGCAGCGCGTTCTCGAGCAGGTTGATCGTGAGGCGGTGGAGCTCGTCGCGTGCGCCGAGGACGGAGATTGGCCCTGCTTGCCCGACGTCGAGTGAGATCTCGTGAGCAGAGCTGACCGGCCCCAGCTCGGATGCCGCCTCGACGACGATCTGAGCAAGATCGCAAGGCTCGTGTGGTATCACGCGGCCAACATCGGTCCGTGCCAGCAGCAGTAGGTCCGCCACGAGCCGGCGCATGCGTTGGGAAGAGCGCAGGGCTGAGCGCGCCGCCTCGCCCTGATCGCCGTGCAGGGATTCTGCGAGCAGCTCGAGGTTGACGAGCACGCTCGTGAGCGGAGTGCGCAGCTCGTGCGAGGCATCAGCGACGAACCGGCGCTGGCGGACGAGCATGGCCTCGGTCTCGCCACGCGCGGCGTCGAGCTCGCGCAACATGCCCTGCAGCGTGCGCGCCAGCTCGGCCACCTCGTCGTCGGCCTCGGACTGGGGGAGGACTCGGGAGGGATCGCGGGTGCGGGCGATCTCCTCCGCGGCGGAGGTCAGCCGGGCGATCGGCGCCATCGCGCGGCGAGCGATCGCCATTCCCGCCAACAGCGCGAGCATGGTTCCGGCTAGCACCCCCAGCAGCAGGAACAGCTCGACCCGCTTGGCGGTCGCCTCGGTGTCGGCGACGCTGCGGCCGTACTGGACGTACACCTGGCCGATCGCTTCGCCCGTGCTCTGGATGATCGTGGCGGGGTGGCTGAGGACGCGATAACCGCCGACGTTCTTCGGCTGCTGCGAGGCCGGACCGAGGTTCGGGGCTTTGAAGGTTTCCCCAATGACCGCACCACCGAGCGTAAGGATCCTGATCACTTCCGTGTGCTCGGGCGAGACGAGATCCTCGAGCGGCGGATAGATGCCGACGACCTGGAAGGTCCTGGGGTTGACTTTGATACTCAAATGGGAGGGCAGCTGCTGGGCGGTACTGGCCACCTGGCGGTTGAAATCTGAGCGGATGCGGCGCACCGTCAGCGAGCCGACGGCGATCGCGAAGGCGCAAAGGATGACGAACGTGAGCAGCGCTGAGACGCCGGCCAAGCGCACGCGGATCGGCAGGCGGTCGAACGTTGCGGTCAGCCTACGCGCGAAGGACGTAGCCGGCTCCTCGGATAGTGTGCAGCAGGCGTGGCTCGCCGTCGGCCTCGAGCTTGCGGCGCACGTTGGAGACGAACACCTCGATCGTGTTGGTCGTGGAGAAGGGGTCATAGCCCCACACCTCATCGAGCAGGCGCTGGCGAGAGATCACGATCCGCTCGTTGCGCATCAGGTACTCGAGCAACTCGAACTCGCGCTGGGTGAGCTCCACCGCACGCTCGCCGCGCGTCACCTCGTGGGTATCGGCATTGAGCTGCAGATCGCCGACGCGCAAGGGCGCCGAGCCGCGCGGGGGACGCCGCCGCAGCAGGGCACGCATCCGCGCGAGCAGCTCCTGGCGCTCGAACGGCTTGACCAGGTAGTCATCGGCGCCCGCATCGAGACCCTCGACGCGGGACTCGAGGGCGTCACGCGCGGTGAGGATCAGGATCGGCACGTCGTCCTCGGCGCGCAGCGTCTTTGCGACCTCGACGCCATCTAGGCCCGGCAGGCCGAGGTCGAGGATCACAAGGTCGGGTGCGAATGAGCGCCCGTGCTCGAGCGCGCTGGACCCGTCGGCAGCGGCGCGCACCTCATAGCCCTCCATGCGCAGTGAGCGCTGGAGGGCCTGGGCAATGTCCTCGTCATCCTCGACGACGAGCACGCGGGGTGCGCGGGAGAAGTCATTCATGAGCTCGGTCTTTATGTACCGGTGTGCGGTAAAGCAATGGTAAGGGAGGGTCTTGGCGCGCGATGTCGAAGTTGCGCGGGATGGCGAATACTCGCAAGCGTGCCCCCGCCCGTAAAGGAGCCGGCCGAACATCTGCCGCGCGGCGGAGCACCGGCGGGCGCGCTCGCGCCAGGCCTCGATCCCGGCGGCGCCGGCGCGCGCGCGGGTTCTCAAGGCCTGTGCTGAGAATGCCACTGCACCTGCCGGAGCTGGACCAGCGCCAGCGCGACGTGATTGGCCTCGGCCTGATCGCTGCCGGGATCTTCATGGGCTTTGTGTTGTGGGGGTCCAAAGGCCAGCCCAACCCAGGAGGGCGCGTGGGTCACGGGCTGGCGGTTGCTCTTGGCTGGGCGGCCGGTAAAGCGCGCGGCCTGGCACCGGTCGCGCTCGTGGGTGCTGGCGGGGCATTGCTGCTGCGGGCAGTGTGGCCGTCGCTGCGCCCGTTGCGGGCGGGCGCAGTCTGCTTGTTTGCCTCAATCACGCTAGCGCTTGCGGCAGGCACGCTTGGTGTGAGCTCGGGGGTGGGTGGGGCTTCATCAAGGGGAACGTCGTGGACCTCGGCCTTTCTCCAGGCGCATGGGGGCGTGGCGGGCGAGGCGCTTTACCAGGCGGCGCACCGGCTGGTGCAAAGCGTGGGTGTCAACATTCTCGTGGTCTTCCTGTTCTTGGCCGGGATCACGTTGCTGAGCGGAGCATCGCTGGCGAGCGCGATCCGCGCGACGGGCAGCGGCGTGGCAGACACGACGCGAATGCTGCGCTTGCGCGTCGCCGCGGGCGAGCACCGGAGGAGAGGGAGTGCCGGAGAGAGTATGAGTCCCCCGAGCCGGCACCCGAGGAGCTGATCATCCGGGCCACGCACGTGGAGGCCCCGCCGCTGGACGGGGCGCTCGCAGACGGGCGGGAGCCCTGGGAATCCGATCATCTGGACGCCGATCGCGCCCCTGAGACAGAGCGCGATGCCGGAGAGCCGTTCGTAGGAGATCTCGTTGAGGAGGCGAGGGCGGGCGAGGAGCAGCTCGATGACGGCGACGGGCAGGAGGATGAACCATCCGGCGTGGCCCGGGTGGAGCCAGCTGACGGTAGCGGAGGGGCGGGGCCCGATCAATTGACTCCACAGGGCAGGCTGCGCGGGGCGATCACCGACGATCCGGACTTCGTCTGGGAGCTGCCGCGAGCCGAGAGGTTGCTGGTGCGCTCAACAGCCGACCAGACGCGACCCGACACCGCTGGACAGGGCCGTACGGCAGCGAGCTTGGTCGAGGCCCTGGGGCACTTCGGCGTGCAGGCAAAGGTAATCGGGACGGTCGCAGGGCCGCACATCACCCGCTATGAGCTGAGACTGGCGCCGGGGACGAAGGTCGCGAAGGTGGCCCAGCTGAAGGACGACTTGGCCTATGCGCTGGCGGCAACGGACGTCCGCATCCTCGCGCCGATCCCCGGCAAGCAGGCTGTAGGCGTCGAGGTCCCCAATTTGCACAGGCGGATCGTGCGCCTAGGCGATGTCTTCCAGGAGCCGCCCAAGGACTGGTCGCCGCTGACCGTGTGGCTCGGCAAGGACGTCGCCGGCAAGGCGATTGGCGCGGACCTGGCAAAGATGCCGCACCTGCTGGTGGCGGGCACAACGGGGGCGGGCAAGTCGGGCGCGATCAACGCGATGCTCTCCAGCGTGCTGCTGCGCGCCAGCCCGCACGAGGTGCGCCTCGTGCTGGTCGACCCCAAGCAGGTCGAGCTCAACCACTACGAGTCGATCCCGCACCTGCTCACGCCCGTGATCACGAGCCCGCGGATGGCCGCCAACGCGCTGCAGAACCTCGTCAAGGAGATGGAGACCCGCTACGGGATCATGTCGCTGGCGCGCACCAGGAGCCTGATCGAATTGAACAAAGCGCGGGCGAGGCGAGGTGAAGCGCCGCTGCCCTACATCCTCTGCGTGATTGACGAGCTCGCCGACCTGATGATGGTCGCCCCTGCCGACGTGGAGGACTCGATCATCCGCCTGGCGCAGAAGGCGCGTGCGGTCGGCATCCACCTCGTGCTCGCCACGCAGAGCCCGCGCGTGGACGTGATCACCGGGATGATCAAGGCCAACGTCCCCTCGCGGATCGCCTTCTCGGTATCCAGCCAGACCGACTCGCGAGTGATCCTCGACCAGAACGGCGCGGAGTCACTGCTGGGGCAGGGGGACATGCTGTTCAGCCCCGTTGGCACCTCGCAGCTGCAGCGTATTCAGGGGGCCTATATCGACGAGGCGCAGATCGCGAAGCTGACGGATCTGTGGCGCCGCCAGGGTGAGCCCGAATTGCGTGAGGAGTTGCTCGAGGAGGTCGAGCCAGCCGAGCCCGAGGCGGGCACTGACGAGCTCGACCCCGACGAGGACCCGATGCTCAGGGACGCGATCACGCTCGTGGCGGAAATGCAGACCGCGTCGACCTCGATGCTTCAGCGCCGCTTGCGGTTGGGCTACACGCGCGCGGGACGCGTGATTGACATGCTCGAGCGGCGCGGGGTGATCTCGGGGTATGAGGGCTCAAAGCCCCGGCAGGTACTGATCAGCGAGGCTGACCTGCCACGGATACTCGCGGGATTGGAATCCTCACCCACCCAGCCCGTCACGGCTGAGGCGATCACGGAGTCGTGAGGCCGTGCAGGTTCGCGTGCACCTGACCGTGAGAAAAGCCTCCAGCGACTAGCCTTCAGGCGGATATGGCTGAGATCGGTGCAACGCTGCGCGCAGCTCGCATGAGCGCGCGCATCGACGTCTCAGAGATCGAGGCGCAGACGAAGATCCGGGCGAAGTACCTGCGCGCGCTCGAGAACGAAGAGTGGGACCTGCTGCCCGGGCCGACATTCGTGCGCAGCTTCCTGCGCACATACGCCCAAGCGCTTGGCTTGGACGCGAAGGTGCTGGTGGAGGAATATCGCCTGAACTAACGAGCGCCCGAGCGAGGCGGCGCTCGAGCCGATCGTCTCGGCCCCGCGCGGGGCATCAGGGTCGAGGGGACGCGTACCGCCGCGACCCTCGCGCGGATACATGGCGATCGTGGGGGTCGTTGGTGTGGTGATCGTGCTGCTGATCGTAGGTCTGCTGAGCGGGGGCGGGGGCGGCTCTTCGAAGACCACCGGCGCACCGGCTCTAGGGGGATCTACCCAGCACAACGGCAAGCATGAAAAAACGACTGCACACCTCGCATCCCGCGAGCGTGGTGAGCACTCGCGTGGCGCTGTCGCTGCGCCCCAGCGCGTTGGTGTATGTGTGCCTGATCGATAACGACAATGGGCGCAAGCTGATCCCCGGGCTGGAGCTGAAGCCGGGCACCAGCACTCCCACATATCACGCGAAGCGCTTCACGATCACGCTGGGCAACAGCTCGGTGACGATGTTCGTTGACGGGGCCCGGCGGACCGTGGCGCCATCGTCCGCAGCGATCGGGTACTCGGTCACGAAGGCTGGCCGCCAGCGGCTAAAGGCCGGGCAGCTGCCCACATGTGCATGAGGGCCGTGAGCCCGGGCTGGGGCCGGCCAGAGACACCCGGAGGGCGGTGAGGTGGGTGAGCGCCGGGCGCCTCGCGCGGGGATCGTGGTCACGGGCACAGAGGTGCTGGCGGGCCGGGTGAAAGACCGCAACGGGCCGTG
Source organism: uncultured Solirubrobacterales bacterium (assembly GCA_963817605.1). Taxonomy (GTDB): domain Bacteria; phylum Actinomycetota; class Thermoleophilia; order Solirubrobacterales; family Solirubrobacteraceae; genus Palsa-744. The sequence continues at coordinate 406,290 of CAWFOV010000004.1, forward strand.
GCTGGCCCAGCGGCTGTGGGAGCTGGGCGTGGATCTGGCCTATACGACGATCGTGGGCGACCGGCCCGAGGACATCGAGGGAGCGTTGCGGTTCATGGCCGGCGAGGGGCTTGAGGTGATCTTGACGAGCGGTGGGCTAGGGCCGACTGCAGACGACCTGACGGCCGAGGTGGTGGGCAGGGCGCAGGGCCGCGAGATGGTGCTCGACGAGGCGCTCGAGGAGCGGATCGCGGAGATCCTGAGGCCGCTGGCGAAACGCTGGCCGAACCTCGATATGGACGCGATCAGGGAGAGCAACCGCAAGCAGGCGGTGATCCCAGAGGGCTCGACGATCCTCGAGCCGGTTGGCACGGCTCCCGGGCTGGTGGTGCCCCCGCAGGAGCCGCTGTTGAAGCCGACGGTCGTGGTGTTGCCGGGCCCGCCAAGAGAGCTGCAGCCGATGTGGAGCGAGGCGGCAAAGACGCAGGCGCTGCGCGCGGCAATCAGCGACGCGACCGAGTACCGGCAAGGAGTGCTGAGGCTGTATGGGATCCCTGAGTCGGAGATCGCCGAGACGCTGCGCGCGGCCGCACGCGAGGGCATCCAGTTGAGCCAGCTGGAGATCACGACGTGCTTGAAACGCGGTGAGGTCGAGGTCGTGACCCGGTATGAGCCGCAGGAGCAAGAGGTGTATGAGGCGTTCGAGGGGGTTGTGCGGGCACGACACGCCGACACGTTGTTCTCCGACGATGGCAGCACGGTCGATGAGCAGGTGGCGGTGCTGCTGCGTGGGGAGGGTGGAGGTTCGACCCGAACAATTGCAACTGCTGAGTCGTGTACTGGCGGCCTGCTGGCCGCTAGGCTGACCGAGCTGCCGGGTGCCTCGGATTACGTGCAAGGCGGGATCGTCGCTTACGGGAACGAGGCGAAGGTCGCCCAAGCGGGTGTGCCTCGCGAGTTGATCGAGCGCCACGGCGCGGTCTCGGGGGAGGTGGCAAGAGCGCTGGCCGAAGGAGCGCGCACAAAGCTGGGTGCCAGCGTGGGCGTGGGGGTGACCGGCCTGGCGGGCCCAGGCGGAGGCACGGAGGAGAAGCCCGTGGGACTCGTGTGGCTGAGCGTCATGACGGCCACAGGCGAGCCCCTCACCCGCTCGGTCAACATCCCGGGCACGAGGGCTGACATTCGCGACCGCGCGACGACGGTGGCGATGCACCAGATTCGCCGCGCACTGTTGCGTCCCTAGCCCCGTCATTGCGAACAGCTGTTCCGTCCGAAGCGGTCTTTAGCTTGACCGGTTCATCCCGAACCGGAGGAGTAAGGCCATGTCTGTGACCGACGAGGAGAAGGCAGCCAAGGCGCGCGACGCCGCCCTTCAGGGTGCGCTCACGCAGATCGAGCGCGAGTTCGGTAAGGGCACGGTCATGCGCATGGGCGACGAGGGCGCGCAGGTGCGCTTCGACGCGATTCCCACGGGCGCGCTGTCGCTCGACCTCGCGCTCGGCATCGGCGGCGTGCCTCGCGGGCGCATCGTGGAGGTCTTCGGCCCGGAGTCCTCGGGTAAGACGACGCTGATCTATCACGTGCTCGCCGAGGCGCAGAAGCTCGGCGGGGTATGTGCGTTCATCGACGCCGAGCACGCGATGGATCCTCTGTACGCGCAGGTGATCGGTGTGGACATCGACGAGCTGCTCGTCTCCCAGCCCGACTACGGCGAGCAGGCGCTGGAGATCGCCGACATGCTCGTGCGCTCGGGCGCGGTCGATGTGGTCGCGATCGACTCGGTCGCCGCGCTCACGCCGCGCGTGGAGCTCGAGGGGCAGATGGGCGACCAGACGGTCGGCGCGCAGGCGCGGATGATGTCCCAGGCGATGCGCAAGCTGGCGGGCAACCTCAACCGCACGCAGACGCTGTGCATCCTCACCAACCAGATCCGCGAAAAGGTCGGCGTCATGTTCGGCTCGCCCGAGACGCAGCCGGGCGGGCGCGCGCTGAAGTTCTACGCCTCCCAGCGCCTGGACATCCGCCGCATCGAGACGCTCAAGGACGGCACCGAGGCGGTCGGCAACCGCGTGCGCGTGAAGGTCGTCAAGAACAAGGTCGCCGCGCCGTTCCGCCAGGCCGAGTTCGACATCGAGTACGGCAAAGGCATCTCCACCGCGGGCTGCCTGGTCGACCTGGGGCTCGAGCACAACATCCTCACCAAGTCCGGCTCGTTCTTCTCCTATCGGCGAGGACCGCCTCGGCCAGGGCCGCGCCAACGCCAAGACCTACCTCGACGACAACCCCGCGATGGCGAAGGAGATCGAGGAGAAGATCTATGCGGCGTTGGGTCTCGGCAAGGAGCAGGTGACGCCGATCGAGCGCGAGAAGGATGTCCCGCCCGTGGCGGTGGCGGAGGATCCGCCGGCAGTGGTCGCGGCCTGATCGCCGCGGCTCAGCGAACACATAGAGCGGCCGCGTAGGGGCAGTAGAGGCGCTTGAGCGCCTCTACTACTGTTGATGGCGGAGGTCCGCGCGGCGCCGATGCTCGAGAAGATGAGCAGCCAGCAGGCCCTGCGAAGAGAAGCCCTCACAGGCCGGGCACGGCTGCGAGCGCCGCAAAGCGCCAAGCCGGAAGCCAGCGCTGGGCATGCTGGTACGCAGAGGCTACGCGCCAGAGCTCGCTTCACGCGATCAGGCGCTTTGAGGCGCAGGCGCGTGAGGAGGCTACCCTTGGGTAGCCATGAAGCGCTACCACCTCACGACGTTCGGCTGTCAGATGAACGAGCACGACTCCGAGCGGATGAAGGGCATGCTCGAGTCGCTCGGCTACACCGAGGCGCCGGAGCGCGGCGCAGGCGGATCTGATCCTGTTCAACACGTGCTCGATCCGCGAGACCGCCGACAGCCGCTTCATCGCGCATCTCGGCGAGGCCAAACGATTGAAGCGCGAAGCAGCCCGAGCGGATCGTCGGCGTGGGCGGCTGCTGGGCGCAGTCGGTCAAGGAGGAGGTGTTCGAGCGCTTTCCGTTCGTCGACGTCGCCTTCGGTCCCGGGCAGGTGCACAAGCTCGCGGAGTTCCTGACGAGCGACTCGCTCACCGCCCAGGGGTACTTCGAGTTCGAGGGTTTCACCGGCCATCTGCCGGCGCGCCGCGCGCGTTCGTTCCAGGGCTGGCTGCAGATCAGCGTCGGCTGCAACTGCGCGTGCTCGTACTGCATCGTGCCCTCGACGCGCGGACGGGAGGTCGTCGCGACCGCTGGAAGAGCTCGTCGCCGAGGCGCAGGCGATGGCCGCTGACGGCGTGCGCGAGGTGACGCTGCTCGGGCAGAACGTCAACTCCTACGGGCGCGACCTACGTCCGCAGCGCGCCACGTTCGCGCAACTGCTGGAGAAGATCGACGCGATCGAGGGGATCGAGCGCATCCGCTACACGAGCCCTCACCCGAAGGACATGCGCGAGGACGTGATCCGCGCGCACGCCGAGCTCGACAGGCGTGTGCGAGCACATCCATCTGCCGCTGCAGTCCGGTTCCAGCCGCATCCTGAAGGCGATGCGCCGCACGTATGATCGCGAGCGCTACCTAGACCGGGTCGCATTGATCCGCGAGCACGTCCCGGACGCGTCGCTCACAACCGACATCATCGTCGGCTTCCCCGGGGAGACCGAGGAGGACTTTTCACAGACCCTCGAAGTCGCTGAGGAGGTGGGCTACGACAGCGCGTTCACGTTCGTGTTCTCGCCGCGGCGCGGCACTGAGGCCGCCGACCTAACCGAGGGCATCGTGCCCCATCCGGTGAAGGTGGAGCGGATGGAGCGTCTGCTGGAGGTGGTTCAACGGCGTGCCCGTGAGCGCGCCCAGCGGTTCGTGGGACGTACGGTGGAGGTGCTCGTCGAAGGCCCATCGCGCACCGACCCCGAGCGTTTGCGCGGTCGCACTCGCCACAACAAGGCCGTCAACTTCGCTGGGCTCGCATCGCCGGGCGAGCTCACCGAGGTGGAGATCACCGCCGCCACCAGCCAGACGCTCTCAGGCGAGGAGCGTCTGCTGGCGCGGGCTGGGTAAGGACCCGGGGTCTTCCGCGCCGCGCGAGCACTTCCCGCGGCGCGGCTTTGACCCCGAGCTGCGGTCTGGCTACTGGTAGGTGGCTCCGGGCGGTGGGCCGCCCTGATAGTTCGAGCCCGCATTGGGGCCTGATCCTGAGCTGGAGCCCGGGCTTCCTTTAGAGCCTGAGCCCATGTTCGGGCACGGGCCTTTCCCTGGCGATCCCGATTTGGGTGGCGCGCCAGATTTCTGACTTGGCACCGGGGTTGTGGGGGCCGGCGTGGTGGATGGCGGGGTTGAGGTGCTCGTGGAGCTGGGCGCGGCGGCCGCGCCAGAGATACCGGCAGCGCCACCACCGGCCGCGAGCGCGCCGGCCACCATCGTGGCGCCGAGGAACTTGGATGGATTCATGCGATCGAACCTCCTGGATGGGTTGAGGGGTGTCGTCAACCATCGTGCGTCCTTGGCCTAAGGAGACTCGTAGGACCGCGTAAGTGCGCCCATAACTGTTCGTAGGGACTGTGTAAGAGACGGGCGGTCTTTTGAAGGGGGACGCGTCTGATATGCGTGCGAACATATGTTCGTGCGTTGGAGCAACCTGACGATCGGCGAGGAGGAACAGCGCTGGCTTCCCGGTTATCGCGACGAGGCCGTGGTGCGCCGCTTCGACGCGCCCGAGGCGCTCGAGACGCGTTTCTACGAGGTGCGCGCCAAATCGGTGCTCAATCGTGTGCCGGGCAAGTCCCGCATGCCGTTCCGCTGGACGATCAACCCGTATCGGGGTTGCAGCCACGCCTGCGTTTATTGTTTTGCTCGTCCAACGCACAAGTATTTGGACTTCGACGCCGGGCGGGACTTCGAGCGGGAGATCGTTGTGAAGGTCAACGCGCCCGAGGTGTTGCGGGCGGAGCTGGCGCGGCCGTCGTGGAAGCACGACCACGTGGCGCTGGGAACGAACACTGATCCATACCAGTGGGTGGAGGGCAGATACAAGCTGATGCAGGGCATCTGGGAGGCGATGCGCGACTTCGCGAATCCATGCTCTGTCCTGACGAAGTCGCCGCTGCTGCTGCGCGACCTACCGCTGATGCTCCAGATCGCAGAGCGAACGAGCATCAGCGCCTGCCTGTCGATCCCGACGCTCGACGAGAAGGCTTGGCGGGCTACGGAGCCGCACACGCCCAACCCGCGCGCGCGGCTGGAGGCGGTGGCCGAGCTCAACCGGGCTGGCATCCCCACTGGAGTGCTGATCGCGCCGCTGATGCCGGGCGTGAACGACGCCCCGCATCAGGTCGAGCCATTGTTGGAGATGGCCACCGCGGCGGGGGCCACGAGCATCGGCGGCGTGGCGCTGCACCTGCGCGGCGAGGTGAAGGGCATCTTCATGGATTGGCTGCGCTCTCAGCGCCCCGATCTGATCGAGCGCTACGAGGAGCTGTACCGCCGCGGCGCCTACGCGCCGAAGCAGGAACGTGAACGCCTCTCACAGCTGGTGCGCCGGGGTGCGCCTAGTGCGAGGGGCTTCAGACGCCTACAGCCCGAGACACGCTCTCCCGCCGCCGAGCAGACGCGCCATGAGCAATCACACCAGCAGGCGCTCTTCTAAAGCAAGGTCCTGGCGGCCGCCTCAGCGTTTGTCTCGTTGGGTTGACCCCACCGCGTGTGCGATCTCCTCCGAGCCAAGCCTGCGTGCGACGTTCGCCGCGAGCTCTGGGGCGAGGCCCGCGAAGATCGCGCCCGACGCGCAGGGCAAGAGGGGCGACGTCGATCTCGGCGCGGTTGCGCTCGATCGCCCGGACGACCGCGCGGGCGACATCCTCGGGGCTGCGCCGTACCGACACCAGGCGGGAGTTTGACACCAGCCTCGGCGAACATGCCAGCGTCGCGGATGAAGCCGGGGAAGACGGCGGAGACGCCCACGCCGCTCGCGCGCAGGTCGGCGCGCAGGGCCGAGGCGAAGCCGCGCAGTCCCGAACTTGGTCGCGTTGTAGAGTGCGGTGCCCGGGGTGGCAGACTTGCCTGCAGAGCGAGGACATGAACAGCAGGTGCCCGCTGCCCGCGTGCCACCATCGCCGGCAGCGAGCGCGTGCGCGAGCACGATCGGCGCGCGCAGGTTGACGTCGAGCGCGCGGTCGATCTCGCTCCATCGTGAAAGGACTCCAGGCGCCCGGCCGCCGGCAGCGCGGCGTTGGCGACGAGGATGTCGACCTCGCCGGCCTCCGCCACGAGACGGTCGACCTCGGCGGCATCGCTCAGATCGACCACGAGCGCGCGCGCGCTCGAGCTCGGCGGCGAGCGGCTCGAGCACGTCGGTGCGACGCCCGTCAGGATCAGCTTGCCGCCGCGCTCGTGCAGCGTCACGGGCGATCGCATGGCCGATGCCGCCGGTGGCGCCGGTGAGCAGGACGGTGGAGCCGGAGATCTGCATGAAGTGCGAGCCTACGACAATGCAGATCATCGCGCTGTTCGGCCCGACCGGCGTGGGCAAGACCGCAGTCGCCGTCGCGCTGGCCGAGCGGCTGCGTGCACGCGGCGAGGAGAACCCGGTGGCGGTGTCGGCGGACGCGCTGCAGGTGTACGCGGGACTGGAGACGCTCACCGGAGTGGCCTCGCCGGCGCGAGCAGGCAAAGCTCGAGCATCGCCTGGTGTCGTTCCTGCCGCTCGACGCGACGTTCAGCGTGGGGCAGTACGCCGAGCTCGCACACGCTGAGATCGACGGGCTGCTCGCAGCCGGGCGGCGACCACTGTTGTCGGCGGCACTGGCCTGTACCTGCGCGCGGCGCTGACCGAGCTGGATCTGCGCCCGCCACCGCCCGAGGGTGCGCGCGAGCGCTGGACGGCGAGCTCGAAAGGCAGGGCGCGCCCGCACTGCACGCGGAGCTCACCAGCCGCGCCGCCTGGGCGCCGAGGGGATCGACCAAAACGACCGCCGCGGATGGTGCGCGCGCTCGAGCTGCTCGACGCGGGGAGAGCTCGAGCCGCCGGACGGCCCGTCGCAGCTGTGGAGCGAGGAGCTGCGCCATCCGACACTGCTGGTGGGGCTGACGATGGAGCGCGAGGCGCTGTATGCGCGCATCGACGCGCGCGTCGATGCGATGGTCGCCGCAGGGGTCACGCGAGGAGGTGCGCAGCGCGCACGCGGCCGGCGCCTCGCAGACGGCGCGCAAGGCGCTCGGCTTCGAGGATCTGCTTGAGCGGGCGACGTGGAGGCGATGAAGCGCCGCACGCGCAACTACGCGAAGCGTCAGCTGACGTGGATGCGAAAGCTCGCGGGGGTGCGCACGATCGACGTGACCGACCGCGATCCGGGCAGGTGGCCGGGAGATCGTCGGGCCCATAGACTCCGGCGCATGATGAGATTCGAGAAGTGGCAGGCACTGGGCAACGACTACCTGATCGTCGAGGCGGACGAGCTGCCGTTCGCGCTCACGCCCGCGCGGGTGCGCCGGTTGTGCGAGGGGCACTTCGGCGTGTACGCCGACGGCGTCTTGGTCTCTGCGTCCTGCGGACCGACGCCGCGCACGTGGCGGACCTGCGGATCTTCAACCCGGACGGCTCGGAGGCGGAGCTGTCGGGCAATGGGGCGCGCGAGGCGATCCTGTACCTGCGCAGCCGCGGCTGGACCGAGCAGGACGAGCTTCTCGATCAAGACCGCCGCAGGGGAGATCCGTCCACGATCACCGGGCCTGGACACTGCAGGGTGGACATGGGCCACGCGAGCCTCACCTCCAAGGACTTTCCCGGCGGGCCCGCCGACGGACGCGGGGAGCTCGAGGTCAGGGCCCTGGGTCTGTCCAGCGCGCCGTGGCGCTTCCAGCACGTCTCGATCGGCAACCCTCAGTGCGCGATCCGGGTCAAGAACGAGGCCGCGCTCATGGCCCTCGACCTGCGATCCGGGCCCGCCGATCGAAGCTCATCCAGATTTCCCGAATCGCACGAACGTGTCGTGGCACAGCGGATCGAAGGGCATCGACCCGAGCGCCGGAATCGACTCCCACGCCGGCCCAACCGGTAGCGTCGGCATACGCGGCATCGACTCGCCCGGCATCGACCCCGGATCACACTCGCATAAGAGCACGGATCTTCGAGCGCGGGGTGGGGGAGACGCTGTCCTCGGGAACGGGCGCAACGGGCGCGGCGGTCGCTCATGTGCTCGACTCCGGCGGAGTGCAGGCGGCGGTCACGGTGTGACGGTCGTGCTCGACGGCGGCGAGCTGGAGGTCGAGGTGGGGAAGGATCTGCACGTGAATCTGACAGGCTGGGCGAGACCCGTGTTCGACGGCCGTCTGAGCGACGACTTCGTAAAGGAGCTGAATGAGACCGAGTAAGCGTTTGGAGCGCATCCCGCCGTACGCGTTCGCCGAGCTGGAGCGCAAGATCGCCGCCAAGCGCGACGCTGGAGTGGACGTGATCAGCCTCGGCATCGGCGACCCCGACCGGCCGACCTCGCCGCTGATCGTGGAGGCGATGCAGGAGGCGGTGACCGAGCCGGAGACGCACCGCTACCCGTCCAACCGCGGGCGGGCGGACTTTCGCGTGAAGCGGTGAGCGACTTTTACGAGCGGCGCTTCGATGTCAAGCTCGACCCCGAGCGGGAGATCATCCCGGCGATCGGCGCGAAGGAGGCGATCTTCAATCTGAACCTCGCGTTCCTCGACCCGGGCGATTACGCACTCGCCGCCGACCCGGGCTACCCGGTGTACACCGCCGGCCCGTGGCTGGCGGGGGCGGAGCCGGTGCTGATGGCGCTCGAGCCAGAGCTGGGCTTCGTTCCCGACCTGGACGCGATCGATGAGCAGGTCGGCGACGCAGGGCGAAGCTGATGTTCCTGAACTATCCGAACAACCCGACCGGCGCGGTCGCGCCGGCGGGCTTCTTCGAGCGGGTCGTCGAGTTCGCGCGCGAGCACGAGATCCTGGTCGTGCACGACAACGCGTACTCGGAGATCGTCTTCGACGGCTACCGCGCGCCCTCGTTCCTGGCGACGCCGGGGGCGAAGGAGGTGGGGATCGAGGTGTTCTCGCTGTCGAAGGGCTACAACATGACCGGCTGGCGCTGCGCGGTCGTGGTCGGCAACGCCGAGGCGGTCGAGACCTACTGGCGGCTGAAGACGAACATCGACTCGGGCCTGTTCGAGGCCGTGCAGCTAGCCGGGCGTGGCGGCGCTCTCGCCCGACGCGGACGCGGAGGTCGCCTCGATGAACGAGCTGTACCGACGTCGGCGCGATCTCGTCTGCGAGGCGCTGCGGGGGATCGGCGTGGACGTGCACCCGCCGCGCAGCACGATCTACGTGTGGGCGCCAGTCCCTGCGGGCTACGCAGAGCTCGGAGGCGTACTGCGAGCACGTGCTCGAGCAGGCAGCCGTCGTGCTCTCGCCCGGCGCGATCTACGGCCCGGCGGGGGAGGGCTGGTTCCGGATCTCGCTGACGACGCCCGACGAGCGTTTGCTGGAGGCGGTCGAGCGACTGGGCAAGCTCGGGTCCTAGACTGTGGAGTGAATGCGATCGAAGCCGAAACGGCCGCACAGGGACCACATCGAAATCGCTCGCACGCCGCGACAAACGGCTCTGACCGTCTGAGCAGCGCGCGCGCCAGCGCGCGTTCTGCATCGCGGCTCGCCGGAGGGCGAGGACCTGGGCGAGCTGGGCGAGCTGTTGCGCACTGCGGGGGTGGCGGTCGTGGGGGAGATGGTCCAGCGTCGCGAGCAGCCGCATCCGAACACTTATCTGGGCCCCGGCAAGGTGGCGGAGGCGAAGGAGGCCGCGGAGGCAAGCGACGCCAACGTGATCGCCTGCGACGACGAGCTGACCCCACGCCAGGAGCGCAATCTGGAGGAGGCGCTGGGCCTGCCGGTGGTCGACCGCACGACGGTGATCCTCGACATCTTCGCCGCGCACGCGGGCAGCGCGGAGGGCAAGCTCCAGGTCGAGCTGGCCCAGCTGGAGTACAACCTCGCGCGCATGCGCGGGCTGTGGACCCACCTCGAGCGACTCGGCGGCGGGATCGGCACGCGGGGACCGGGGGAGAGCCAGATCGAGACCGACCGGCGGCTGGCACGCGACCGGATCTCGGCGTTGCGCCGCCGACTGGAGCATGTGAAGGGCACGCGCGCGGTGATGCGCGCCGAGCGCGAGCGCGCGGCTCTGCCGACGGTGGCGCTCGTCGGCTACACGAACGCCGGCAAGTCGACGCTGCTGAACGCGCTCACCGGCGCGGAGGTGGGGGTGCGCGACCGGCTGTTTCACACGCTCGACCCGACGACACGTACGATCGGGCTGATCGGGAGGGCTGTGTGCAATGGCGACGGCCGCCATGCGGGCCGGAGTCACTCGGGGAGGAAGTATCTGCTGAGTGACACGGTCGGCTTCATCAGCAAGCTGCCCCACCAGCTGGTGGATGCCTTCGGCGCGACGCTCGAGGAGACCCGCCGCGCCGAGCTGCTGGCGCACGTGCTCGACGCCTCCGCGCCCGAGGCGCAGGCGGAGACGATGCAGCACGCGGTCGAGGAGACGCTCGAGGAGATCGGCGCCAGCGACCACCCGCGGCTGCTGGTGCTTGAACAAGGTCGATCTGCTCGACGAGCACGCGCGCGACGAGCTGCGCTTGCGCCATCCCCGAGGCGGTGCTCGTGAGCGGCGTGACGGGCGAGGGCTGGCAGGAGCTGGGCGAGCGCTCGAGCGCGAGCTTGAGCACATGCTGCGCCCAGTCGAGCTGCTCGTGCCCTACGCAGACGGTGGCAGCCTGGCAGAGCTGCACGAGCTGGCGGGAGATCGTCTCACGGCAGGACACCCCGGAGGGCGTCCATGTCCGAGCGCTACTGCCCAGAGCGGCTGAGCGCTTCGCTAAGTTCGCCGTCGCGTCTGTTTGCTGGGGGGCTCGTCCTAGCGGTCGTCGCCGTCGCCCGAGAGGACGCCACGCCGCTGGCGGGAGAGCAGCTTGTCGAGGTTCGCCTGGGCGATCTCGTCGAGGTCGAGCTCCAGCTCGCTGGCGAGTTGCGCGACATACCAGAGGACGTCCCCGAGCTCCTTGGCCATCGCCGCGCCGGCGCTCCTCGGTGACTTCGCCGCCGTCGTCGCGGATCACCTTCTTGGCGTGATCGGCGAACTCCCCCGCCTCGCCTGCCAAGCCGAGCGCTGGGTAGGTGAGCGCCTCTGCGCGGATACTGGGCCGTGCGGCGGGAGAGGCGCTGATACTCGGAGAGCTCCATACACGCGATCCTAAGAGGACGTGCGGTAACCCGGCGCGCGCGATCCTGGACTTTGCGGCGATCGGACCGCTTCAAATGCCCGCGGCGTGGCGCGCGCTGAGATGCGCCTGGAGCTCGAGGGCATCGTCGAGCGGCGCCAGCTCTGAGGAGTTGACGCGCAGGGCCGTGGCGATCAGCCAGTCGGCGAACCAGGCGTTCTTGGGGAGCAGCGGGCCGTGGAGGTAAGTCCCGATCGTGTTGGCGCTGCGGGCGCCCTCCTTGCCGCTGTGGCCATCGTTGCCGAAACCCTTCATCACACGGCCGAACGCAGCTTGGCCCGAGCCGAGCCGCGTCCGCCCGCCGTGGTTCTCAAAGCCCGCCAGCACGCGTGTCTCGCCGGTGCGTTCGTCACCGAGTGCCACCTGAATGGCGACGTTGCCGGTTAGGCGCGCTCCGTCCTCACGCACGGTGTGAACGTCGAGCAGTCCCACACCGGGGATCGTCTCCTCACCGAGCGTGTAGGAGTGGCCCAGGAGCTGATACCCACCACAGACGCCGAGCACGACCGCGCCGCGTGCGGCCGCGGCGTGCAGCCCGGCACGCTTGTTCGCGATCAGGTCCTCGGCACACAGCTGCTGGTCCCGATCTTGGCCGCCGCCCAGATAGAACAGGTCGTGTGCGTCCGGGTACAGCGGCTCGCCGATTCCGCTGGCGGACAGCTCGAAGCCAATCCCGCGCCACGCGCAGCGACGCTCGAGCATCAGCAGGTTGCCGCGGTCGGCGTAGATGTTCATCAGGTCTGGATACAGCGCACATACACGCAGGGTCCGGGGCCGAGCAGGCGTGTGGACGGAGTCAGGCACCGAACATCACAACCGAGCTTCCGACGTGATCGCCGGTGGGAGGGATCTCGTGAGCGGCCTCGGCGCGAAGCCCGGCCTCAGTGCCCTCGCGCTCGAGCTCAGGCACACTCAGGCGGGCCAGCTCCACGATGTCGAGCTCTTCTACCGTCTGATCGCCAGGACCAACCGTCCGGCGCTTGCGCTCGATGCTGGTGGTGTGCCCGGCCTGGACCTTCGTGGCCCGGCTGGCGTAGTGCACGTCCCCGACTCGCACGGTCTCAGGGGTTGGCCCGAGATCCCCGCGGGCGCAGTCAAACGGCTCGAGGGCAGTAACGATCGCGCAGGCGATCAGCCCGCCAGGGCGAAGGTGCGCGCGCGCACGGCGCAGGGATGCGATTCGCTGCTCGGAGGAGTCGAGCAGCTGGATCGTCTGCATCGGCACGAGGCATAGCGAGAAGTCGCTTCGATCCAGGTCGAACGAACGTGCGTCGGCACAGACGATCTCGACGTCGAGGTGACCAGCGCGATCGCGCAGCACGGTGAGCAGGTCGATGTCGAGGTCGAGCGCGGTTACGCGGTGCCCCGCTCGGGCGAGATCGAGCGCAACCCGGCCGGTTCCGGCACCGATGTCGAGGACCGGGCCATCGTGCGCGCCGGCAAGCTCGCGCCACAGCGGCAGATCCGCCCGATAGGAACCGCACTCCAGGTCGTGCCAGATGACCTTGCTCGAGCTGACCTCCGCCGGGGTCACGACCACGCGCTGCTCACCTCCCCACGAGCCACCAGCAGTTCGCGCAGCGAGAGCATCGCGGTGTAGGTGGGTAGTGCGTAGAGGGGCGGCGCGTCCGCGCCCTCGGGGTGGTCCTCGGTGGCTTCGCGCAGCGCAAGGGATAGGTCTGGCTGCACGCGAATACGCTCGGGATCGATTCCTGCGTACTTCAGTCGCAGCGCGAGCTCGGGAGCGCGGCTGCCGCTGCAGGTGACACGCCGTATCCGTCCCTGCAACAGTTCGAAGTCGGCATCCCAGATCCAGGAGACGTCGCGACCGTCAGCGAGCTTGTCGTTGAGTATCCCCAACAGGTCGTGTTCGCCCGGCTCCAGCGCAAGCGTGCGCAGCACCTCGTTCGCGCCCGCGGGGTTCTTGATGAGCATGATCTGAAGCTCGCGTGGCGCCTGTTCCGGCGGCGGCTCATTGGTGGCGCCCCGTGCAGGGCCTAGCGCGAGCGTCACAGTCTCGGCGCGGCCGAACGCGGCCTTTGTGCCCTGCAGGCCCGCGACGATCTCGGGCAGGTCCACCTCAAGCGCGGTCGCCAGAGCCGCGGCCGCCAGCGCGTTGTAGACGTTGTACAAACCGGGGAGGGAGAGGGCGACCTCGGCAACACCCGCGGGAGTCTGCAGGGTAAAGCGGGCCGCGTGGACACCCTGGAGGGTGATGCCTGTCGCGATCACAGTGGGCGCAGGCCTGCGCTGGTCGCAGTTCGGACAGTGGTAATGCCCGAGGTGACCGAGGTAGACCACATCGAACACGTATGGAGCACCGCAACGGCGGCAATGCTTCGCATCGGCGGCATGCGCCATTCCGGACAGCGCCAGCGAATCGTCCTGTACGCCGAAGTAGAGAACGTTCTCCCGCTCCCGGCCGAGATCGGCGATCAGCGGATCGTCGGCGTTGAGGACGAGCAGCGAGTCCCCAGTCTGTGTAGCCGCTCCCGAACTTTGACCCGCCGTGGCCGCGGCCCAACGGTCGGCGATCATCTCCAGCTCGCCATAGCGGTCGAGCTGGTCGCGAAACAGGTTGCTCAGCAGCACCACCCGCGGGTGCAGCTCGGCGGCGATTTGCCCGAGCCAGAACTCATCGACCTCGAATAGTCCCAGCTCACCGGCGATGCCACCGCGCGGGCGCGCAGCGGCGAGCAGGGTGGTGGCGATTCCGCCGGCCATGTTCGCGCCCGCCTGGTTGTGAACCAGCGAGATGCCCGCGTGATCGAAGATGCAGGCCGCCATTGCCGCTGTGGTTGTCTTGCCGTTCGTGGCCGAGACGAGCACACTGCCGCGTCGCAGGCGTGATCCGAGGACATCGATCGCATGGGGATCCAGACGCATCAGGACCTTCCCGGGCGCGCTCGTCGCGCCGCCGCCGCGCAGGCGCGAGACCGTGCCGACGGCCCTCGCCATAGCGAGCTTGGGTGCGAGTAGCACCGCCATCAGCGTCCCGCCAGGGGCTCGGTCGATCCAACAGGTACCGAGGGCAGGGGGGATGTCGAGAACGCAGAGGCCGCTGCGGTAGCAGTGGCGGGGACGAGCACCGTGACCGCGCCGCGTAGCGCGCGCACCCGTACGGGCAGCTCACCGATCGGGTCACCGTCGGCGTACATCGTGAACGGACGGTCGGCAGAGATCTCGACCTCGGTGGCGCGGAAGACGTGCACGGTCGGAAGCTTCACATGCGTGCCCTTGAATACTCTTGGCAGGATCCTGGTCACGAATGTGAGCTTGCTGACGCTCTCGAGGACCAGCACCTCGAGCAGCCCATCGTCGAGCATCGCGTCCGGGGCCGCGCGCATCCCGCCGCCATAAGCCTTCGAGTTGGCTGCTCCCACCGAGTAGCCTGTGAAGCTGCGGCGCTCGCCCGGTGGGTCGAGCTCGATCTCAAACCGGGCGGGTCTCCACGAGACGAGCGCCCTCAGCGCCGCGTAGGCGTACACCAGGCCGCCGAGCCACGACGGAGCCTCGTTGGCGATGCGGTTTGCGTCGCTGTCGAAGCCGGCCGAGGCGATGCCGACGAATGCCTGCCCTGAAACCTCGCCCACGTCCATCGCGCGAGGAACGCCTTGGGCGATCACGCTGCATGCTGCCAGTGGATCCTCGGGTATTCCGAGCACCCGTGCCAGGTCGTTGCCGCGGCCGCCGGGCAGTACGCCAAGCACTGCACCGGGAACGTGGCGCAGCGCGTCGGCAACGACGCCAACCATGCCGTCGCCGCTGAGCGCCACGACTGTCTCACCGGCGCGCGCGGCCTGCATTGCCAATCTGCGCGCATCGTCGAGATCGCGGGTGTCTACACGCCTCACGGCCAGCCCGTGCTCGCGCAGCGTGTTCTCCACCTGCGGCGCGATGCGCCCGCCCTTGCCGCCGCCGGCGGAGGGATTGACGATCAGACAGACAGGGACAGGCACCGGGCTGTCGCAGACCGGTTAGTCCGCAGCCTTTTTTGCCCGGTCTCGCCGGCGGCGGCCAACGGCTGCCGCCACTCCGAGTGCGGCGATCACGACGAACAGCCCGAGCAGGATGCCCGGGGCGAGGCCGAGGCCGCCGAATGGCAGCGAGACGAGCTCGACGACCCCGAGGCCGAGCGCGAGCAGCACGAGAATCAACAAGATGATCAACAGGACGCCACGTGTACGGGCGAGGATGCCGGCGGACGCGGGTGGGATCAGCAGGCCCATCGCGCGCAGTGCGAACATCTGACGGCCTGTAGGGGGTGTCTGCCCGAGGCGCTCGACGGCACTCTTGAGGTCACCGGCGCGGCGTTCAGCGAGGGCGAGGGAGGCGTCGGCCATGCGCCGGATCTGCATCCGCTCCTGGGGGCGGGCGGCGGCGATCGCCCGCTGGAAATAGCTGCGGGCGGCCTCGGCGTCGAAGCGCTCTGAAGCACGGACCCCGAGGATCGCCATCGCGGCGGCCTTATATTTGGTCTCGCTCTCGAGCTCCTCGTCAGAGCGCGTCTCTAGCGCTTGAATCGCCTCGAGGCCACCGCGCTGTTCGATCCGGATCTGCCGCTGCTTGGGTGCCATTGGTGGCTCATTCTACGGTCTGGACAAGCGCATGCCGTGCCCCCGGCAGGCGGTATGCTCGCCGCGTGCCGAGTGTGCGTCTGGTCTTTCTCTGCCTCTGCGCCGTCCTCGTGCTCCTGACGTCTGCCGCACCGGCCGCGCTCGCCGCTGCCGGCAGCTCGGCCCCCAGCTCGTCGAGCTCCTCCGGCGGCTCGGCCGCCAGCTCGGCCGCGAACGGCAACGCGTTCAACGAACTGAGCAAAGGAGGCTCGGAAGAAACGACGCAGACGCAGACGCAGAAAACAGAAACGACCGCCTCGAACACATCGGTGTCGAACTCAAAAAAAACGGTGATCATCATCATCTTCGCGGCGGTCGCTCTACTTGTCGCGATCGCCTACGTGATCGCCCGCGACGCCCGCGGCGTCGCACCGGCGAGCGACCCGCAGCTGGCGGAAGCGCGCGCGGCGCGCGACTCGGCGGCGGCACTGCGCAGGCGGCGTGCCAAAGCCAAGGCCGCGCGGCGCCAGCGCAAGCAGAACAGCAAACGTCGTAGATAGGCAGCCGCGAGGCGTCTAGCGGAAGGTCTTCGAACCCCTGGCGCGTACAGACGTGCGCACCCGAGCCGGCGCCGGGAGTGCCGAGGATCCGTGTGGGTCGCGGCGTGGGGAGCGGGGGAGGGGGCTGCGCGGGTGAGGGTCACATGGCCCGGCGGGCAAAGTGTGGCTGCCCCCATCCTCGGAGGAGAAGCCGGTCACCTCCGGCGCGCTCATGGCCTCGTCATTGCGAAACGGCATCCACATCATCAGGCCGGCGAGCGGGATCTTGATCAGCCCAAGCAGCACGAACAGCATCCACAGCGACATTGCCTGACCGATGCTACTACTGCCTCATGGCATCACGTAGAGGAAAAGACCTCGCGGCGCTGGCGGAGGAGATCAGCAGCTGCCGGTGCTGCCCGCGTTTGGTGACATGGCGCGAGCAGGTTGCACGCGAGCGTCGTGCTTCGTTTGCCGAGGAGGAATACTGGGGCCGGCCGCTCCCGGGCTTCGGCGACCCGGCGGCGCGCATGCTCGTGCTGGGGCTCGCCCCGGCTGCCCATGGCGCCAACCGCACGGGCCGCATGTTCACAGGTGACCGTTCGGGCGATTTCCTGTTTGCGGCCCTGTGGCGAGGAGGCTTTGCCAATCAGCCGGCATCCTCAGACCGCGGAGATGGCTTGCGGTTGCGTGGGGCGTGGATCACCGCGGCCGTGCGTTGTGCCCCGCCGGGCGAACCGTCCGGTCCCGGCCGAGCGCGACGAGTGCTTGCCGTGGAGCGTGAGAGAGCTGGAACTGCTGGGAGGCGTGCGAGTGATCCTGTGCCTAGGCGCCTTCGCCTGGGATGCGGCGCTGCGCCTGACCACTGCGCTCGCCGCTCCGCCTGTGTCGCTGTCGCGGCCACGGCCACGGTTCGGCCATGGGGCGGAGCTGCAGGGCAAGCGGTACACGCTAATCGGCTGCTACCACCCAAGCCAGCAGAACACCTTCACAGGCCGACTCACCGAGCCGATGATCGACACGGTGCTGCTGCGTGCACGAGAACTCGCTGAGGCGCGCTAGCCTTGTAGAGGTGAGCGTATCTGGGGAGTCGCAATGAGGATTGTGATGCCGGCAGCGGCCACCACCACGGTCGCACTGGTGGCCGCCGGCCTGTTGGGCGTGGCCTCAGCAGAAGCGCCGACCGCATCTCCCGCGCGCACCGTGAACGTTCAGGGCGTAGCAACAGTGCCGATCGCCCAGGGCGCAAACCTCGCCACGGCCACGGCGGCCTACCGCCAGGGTATGACTGCCGCTGTCGCCGACGGCCAGGCCAAGGCCGAATTCCTCGCTGGCAAGGCCGGAGCGACGCTCGGCAGCGTGCAGAGCATCGCCGAAGGCGGCGGCTACATTGGCTGCAAAGGCGGCGAAGAACCGGGCGGCGGCGAATACACCGGCGAACAGCCGGACTTTGGCTCAGCTGGAGCCGCCGTGTCGCCAGCGGCACCGCGGGTCTTGGCGAACGCTGCTCCCGGTATACGCAAACCCGTGGTGAAACACCGCAAGAAGAAACGCAAGAGGCCTTTGGCGAAACACGCGAGCGTGGTGAGCTGCACGCTCTCGACGCAGGTTTCGCTTGCCTACCTGCTGGTGTAGGGCTCTTGGGGCAAGGACCGGTTTCCCGTTCTTGTTGACATAATATACATTATCGAGCAGTGAAAATCACGGCGGTCGCCGAGCTGCAACCAGGCGATTACGCCGACCGTCGCCGCTGCCGGGGACTCGCACGGCGACTGACAGAGCTAAGGAGCAAAGGCACACGACCTACTGAGCGCTGCCAGACCGCGTCCGCTCCGCGCGGTCATACGACGCCGGGCGCGCGGAGCGGTCTTGCGGACTACCGCTTGTTGTAGTTGTGAACCGGAAACTCCTTGCGGTCCGGCGGACCAGCGAACGCCCTGTCGCCAAGCTCTCCGACGGCGGGCATCAGTCGGCCTTGCGCAAAACGGTCGAACGCCTCGGCCGACTCCCAGAAGTCGATGATGCCCCAGCCCCCCTCGATCGGGCCAGCCGAGTGGAAGATCAGGCCCTCGGGCAGATTGTTGTCGATGTCCATGTGCTGGTGGACGGCCTCGTACTGCTCCTGCGTGCCTCCGTCGAACTTGAGTCTTATGCCTACAGCCATCTTTGCTCCTCTCTCGAATGAGTGAGGCGAGCATACCCCGCTTGGCCTGCTAGGCGGTCGAGGCTGCGACGGCGTAGCAGACTCACCGCTATCGACACCGGCGGCCTACCGTGTGCACGCACACGACTCGCTCAAGGTCCGGCTTGTGCGACTGCCTGGAGACGCTCCGCGCGAACGCGCTGGATTCAGCGAGAATATCGGCCCATGGGCCCCCGCCGGCGTCAATCACTCGAGCAGATCACACATCGCTACGACCGCCTGGCGCGCTTCTACAACGTGCTGGAGCCGTTGTACTTGATCCACGACGGCGCACGCCGCAAGGCCGTTGAGGCCCTCGGCCTGTCACCCGGTGAGACAGTGCTCGAGATCGGCTGCGGTACCGGGCGCAATCTCGGGCACCTCCTCAACGCAGTCGGCGAGCACGGGAGCGTGATCGGCCTCGACGCCTCTCCGGGAATGCTCGCCGAGGCAGGCAAGCTCGTCAAGCAGCGCGGCTGGAGCAACGTCCGGCTGCTTGAAGGCGACGCAGCGCGGCTGAGCATCGAGGGCGAGGTCGACGCCGTTCTGTTCAGCCTCAGCTACTCGGTCCTCCCCGACCGTAGGCCGGCGCTTGAGGCTGCTTGGCAACAGCTGCGAGCAGGCGGCCGCCTCGTGGTGATGGATGTAGGACTTCCAGACACTCTGCTCGGCAGGATCTTCAGACCGGCTGCGCGCCTGCTCGTCCGCATCGCGCCCGGGGATGCCTATTCGCGCCCGTGGGAGGACCTCGCGACGCTTGCCCCGGTGTCCAGCCAGCGCTTCCTCGCGGGCCTGTATTTCGTGTGCTCGATCACCAAGCCCCTGATGGCGCGCACGGTCGATCTGCAAGGCGTGCGCGACCTGCTGGAGCGCGGCGCGCAGCTTGTCGAGGTGCTGCCCGCTCAGGAGTACGAAGAACTACACCTTCCCGCCGCGATCAGCCTGCCGCTGAAGGAGCTCGACGCGCAAGCAGCCGAGCGCCTGGATCGTAAGCGCCCGGTGATCGTCTA
Organism: uncultured Solirubrobacterales bacterium; assembly: GCA_963817605.1. Taxonomy (GTDB): domain Bacteria; phylum Actinomycetota; class Thermoleophilia; order Solirubrobacterales; family Solirubrobacteraceae; genus Palsa-744. The sequence goes on from CAWFOV010000004.1 coordinate 425,828, forward strand.
CTGCTGGGACGCGCTGTGCGACATGAGCCCCCGCGCCGCCGCCTGGCTCGAGCAGCTGGGCTTCGACGCCTACGACTACGCGCTCAGCAAGGTCGACTGGATGGCGCACGGCCTGCCGATGGAAGGTACCGGCGCCGGCCAGCCTGCTGCTGGCTCCTTCCTCCGTGAGGACGTCGCGACCTGCACCCTCGAGACCCCGGCCGGGGAGATCGAGCAGCGAATCGACTCGAGTCCCTACGGGTACGCGCTCGTGCTCGCCGAGCGGGTCGTGCTCGGGCGCGTGCGACGCTCGCGACTACAGGACGCACCCATCGACGCGCGTGCCGCGCAGCTGATGGAGCCCGGCCCGTTCGACCAGCCGCCCCCACATCGCCCCCGGCGAGCTCGCCGCTCAGCTGAAACGTGCCGGTGCGAGCAGCGCGATCCTCACCACGCCCGAAGGCGAGCTGCTCGGGATCGTTCGTGCAAGCGACCTGCCACGCGAAACGTGAACGATGCCACGGGCCTCGGTCAGCCAACGGCAGGCTCGCGTACCTGCCGGGCGAGAGCGCGACCGGCGGCCGCCCTGACCACGCTGGCATCGTGACGCCCGAAGACCTTGCCAACCTCGCACACCTGCGCCGCGCCCGCGATCTGATGGACCGCGAGTACTCGCGTCCGCTCGACGTCGCCGCGCTCGCCCGCGCTGCGCTGATGTCGAGCGCACACTTCTCCCGGCAGTTCCGCGCGACTTACGGGGAGACGCCCTACGCCTACCTGATGACGCGAAGAATCGAGCGGGCGAAGGCGCTGCTGCGCCGCGGCGAGGAGTCGGTCACCGAGGTCTGTGTGGCGGTCGGGTGTACGTCTCTTGGCTCGTTCAGCGCCCGCTTCACCCAGCTGGTGGGCGACACGCCAACGGCCTACAGGGCCCGTGACCACAGCGCGCTTCAGAGCGTGCCGGGTTGCGTCGCCAAGGACCTCACCCGCCCGAGCAGCGAGCCGAGCAGGATCGGAGAAACGCGCGGGGCGCCTGCTCCCTAGTGTTGGGAGCATGAACCTCACTCTTTCCACCTGCTTCATCCTGGTCCATGACCCCGGCCTCGCGCTGTCCTTCTACCGCGACACGCTTGGCCTCGAGCTGCGCAACGACGTCGCCCGCGAGGACTTCCGCTGGATCACGGTCGGCGCCGCCTCCCAACCCGGCGTCGCGATCGTCCTCACCAACTACCTGAACGGCAGCCCCGCCGACCACGACGCGCTGGCAGCCCTCCTCGCCAAGGGCGCCCTGAACGGTGTCCACTTCCACACCGACGACCTCGGCTCCACATTCGAGAAGCTGCAAGCCGCGGGTGCCGAGATCGTGCAGGAGCCGACCGACCAGCCGTGGGGCACGCGGGACTGCGCCGTGCGTGACCCGTCCGGCAACATGGTGCGCATCGACCAGCCGCCCGCCGCTTAGTCGTGACACAGCCGGCGAAGACGCTCCCTGGGGCACCGGCCTACGTAACCCGCCCCAGTTGACGGCTGCATCCCATGAAAGGAAACGAGACTATGAAGACAATGACGTGTCAACAATTGGGTGGACCGTGTGACCTCGCGCACCAAGGGAACACTGCCAATGAGGTTATAAAGGCACAAGATAGACACTTGAAGGAAATCGTCGCAAGCGGTGATGAACTGCACGCGGATGCCTTGAGGGAGATGCAGGGTAGATGGAAGAACCCCATATCGGGAATGGGGTGGTATAGGAAAGCAAAGCGTGATTTTGCCGCTCTTCCGGAAGATTGATGTGCGCCGGGCACTGCTCCTGCGCTAAACGATGAGCATGGCCACGACGGCGGCCCTCGCGGACGACTCTCAGCAGATCACGCGAGGAGCAACCGCACGATGGCGGATACACCGACCACCACAATGATCGCTCGCAGCGCTGCCGGTGTCATACGCCGCCCGTAACGCGCACCGAGCTGGGCGCCAGCGATCGAAGCGCCGGCGATGATGCCAGCCGGTCCCCAGTCCACGTGTGCGGCGAGCATGAAATAGATAGCCGCCACGCCGTTTGTCAGGCCGGCCAGAACATTCTTCAGGGCGTTGGTGCGATGCAGGTCCTGCGACAGCGTCACGCCGAGGATTCCCAACAGCAGGATCCCCTGCGCAGCACCAAAATAGCCGCCGTACACTCCGGTCAGGTAAACAGCGAGCGCCACCACCGCGCCGCTCTCGTGCACTGTCTCGATCCGGCGATCCGCGAGCAGCTGTTTTAGGCGCGGCTGGAGTACGACGAGGACGAGCGCGATCGCGATAAACAGCGGGACAATCGCCTTGAAGACCGACGCTGGCAGCAACAACAGCAAGACAGCCCCAGTCACACCGCCCAGCAGCGACATCGTTCCCAGCCGCATCGCGCGCTGGCGCTGACCGGCCAGCTCCCGCCGGTAGCCGATGGCGCCAGATACAGATCCCGGGACCAGCCCAACGGTGTTGGAGACGTTTGCCGTGACTGGGGCGTAGCCGAAGGCGAGGAGCACGGGGAAGGTGATCAGCGTTCCGCTGCCGACAACTGTATTAATGGCGCCCGCCGCGAGTCCGGCAAGGGCAATCGCGACGATTTCACCAAGGTTCATTGCAAGCGATCCCGGTCAGGCAAGAAAATCGACGATGGACTGCCTAAAGCGCTCATCGCCCAAGACTTCGATGTGATTGCCGGTGAGCATCTTGAGCCTCCCGCCGGGAATCGCATCAGCGAGGACCTGCGGGCGGATCGCGAGCGGATCGGTGTCCCCTGCCAAGAGGAGCGTTGGAGCCGAGATGCTCTCGAGCGCGATCTCACCCCTATAGACAGAGCGTGCTTGCGCGACGAGCGCCTCGCGTTCTGCTTTCAGCGCGTCTGCCAGCTGACGAAATGCAGCGGCCGCTGGCACCACTTCGAGACCCGCGGCATCATCGGCGCTGAGCGCTTCGATAATGGCGTCGTTTGGTACCTCACGCCTGTTGACGCCGCCGCACTCGATCACACCCGAGCCCACACCGCCGATGACCAGCCGCCGCACCCGCTCATCGGTGCTCGCAAGGATCAGCGACACGATCGCTCCCATCGAGTAACCAACGAGATCGACCTGCGCCGCACCGGTCACATCGAGCAGAACCGCGAGGTCCCGTGCCATGCGGTCCTCCCCATACCGGCCAGGGTCATGCGGCTTCTCAGAGGAGCCGTGTCCCCTAGCGTCTGGCGCTATGACCTTGCGCCCGGCGGCGGTGAGTGCGTCGAGGACGCCCGTAGCAACCCAGTTGGCGTTGGCATTGGCGACGAAGCCGTGGTGGAGCACCACCACCGGCGGCACAGTCTCCTCGCCCCATTCCTGGTAGGCGATCTCCAGCCCGTCCCAAGTCCGGAAGCTCTTCATGGATCAGGCCGGCGTGTGGCCGTGATCGGCTCGTGGAAGGGCGCATATCGTGGCCGACGCGGAGACTGAGGCGACCTCGCCCGGAACGCTGGCTAGGTGAACGTTGCGCACAAAGCTAAATCCCCGCCCGAGCGGCGAGAAGAAGTTGTCGTAGTGCGTGGGCACGACGAGGCGCGGGTCGAGCTTGGGCAGGATCCGCTCCCAGTAGCGCGGCGTGACACTGCGACCGGCGACGCCCGCGAGGAATACGTCGACCGGCTCCGTCGCCCAGCGCGTCGTCGTCGAGGTCGGCGCTGCCCTGGTGATACAGACTCGTGCCGCCCACATCGATGCGGATACCCCATACCTGCCCGCAACGGTATGCGCCGGGTGACAGCCCGTGGAGGTGATCGCATGTCAGTTCGCCGTCGAAGGGCACCTTGCGGCCGAGGAGCAGCTTGGAGTGGCGGCTTGCAACGAAGCGCACCACGAACGGCCCAAGCTCATATGGGCGGCGCGGAACGACCTCCACCACCTGCTCTCCGAGACCATACAGGCGCATGAGATGCCCAAGCGAAGCCGACCCGTACGCCTTCGTCCCATAGCGGCGCGCAATCGCGGGGCCATCGACAGCGTGATCGAAGTGCGTGTGGCCAACTAAGACACCCGCGACCGCGCCGGGCGCCGAAACGTAGCGATCGATCATGGACTCGTCCGGCATCACCACCCTCCGCAGCAACAGCGAACGCAGTGGCGCCCGGGAGACGTAGGGGTCGATGAACAGCGAGACGCCCTCGTAGGTCAGGCGATAGCCCGAGACGCCCAGCCATTCGAGCTCCAGGCCGGCAGGCAAGCCGAGCGGGACGGCCTCCAGCGCGTGTAGGGCCTGGATGTCGGCGGTCTCTGCCATCAAGACAGCTTCGCATGTGGCCTCCACTCCCCCACCCACCCCCAGCTCCGTTGTTTGCCAGGCGCCTGGATCAGGGCCCGTCCGCAGCCTCCTCCGTACGTGCCTGCGCAGCCGCCAGACGGCGCTGCAGATTGGCGCGAACCTCGGGCCAATCCTCATCGATGATGCTGTAGTAGGCGGAATCGCGGACGCCAACGCCCGGCATCAGCATGTGCTTGCGAAAGATGCCCTCGAACTGAGCAGGTAGTGCCTCCAGGGCGGCACGGGAGCGCTCGTTGCGTGCGTCGGTCTTGAACTCCACGCGCATGCAGCGAAGATCCTCGAAGGCGTGGGAGAGCATCAGGAGCTTGGCCTCGATGTTCGCGCCGGTGCCCCAGGCCGAGGGCGTGAGCCACGTCCAGCCGATCTCGAGACCGCGGTGGGGCTCGCGAAGGTTCAGGTAGCGCGTGCTGCCGATAGGCTCGCCGGTGCTGCGATCGAGCGTGACGAACACGCCCTCCCGGCCCGCCTCTGACTCCGCGAGGCTCGTGTTGAACCAGGCCGAGAAGTACTCGCGGCTTTCACCGACCGGCGCTAGCCATTGCCAGATCTCAGGGTGCTGGGCGGCGGCAAGCAGGCCATCCTCGTGCTGGGGATGGAGGGGTTCTAATCCGACCAACTGTCCCTCCAGGCTCCGTGTCAGTTCATCCCACATCGCCTGGACGTTACTCCAGAGCCGCTTCGGTCCATTAGCGTCTGTGACACTGCGTGTTGATGAGCGAGATCGATCGTCGCGCTGCTGGTGAAGAGGATCTCGCGCGCGCTGGCGTCCGTGATGGGCTCGTTGAGCTCGTCGAGTATGACCCTGCGTGGCCGGCTGCCTTCGAGGCCGAGCGCGAGCGGCTTGCGCCGCTGCTTGGAGCTCTGGAGATCCATCACATTGGCTCCACCGCAGTCCCCGGGCTCCTCGCCAAGCCAATTATCGACATGGTGGCGCTCGTAGATGACCTCGACGCGCCCGTCGCTGCCCTCATAGACAGCGGCGGCTATCAGTATCCATGGGCATTCAATGCGACCCTCGCCCACCGGCGTTTTCTGTGCTATCCGAGGGCTTCGTATCGCAGCCACCACCTCCATCTGGTGGATGACCGCGCAGAACTCGAGCGGCTTTTGCACTTTCGTGACTGGCTGTGCGAAGACCAAGGACTGGCAGATCAGTATGTGGCGCTGAAGAGAACGCTCGCCGCGCGTTTTCGCGAGGACCGCGAGGCCTACACCGAGGCCAAGGCTCCGTTCATCAGGCGTATAGAGAAACAAGCTGGGCTGGACCCGGCCCGCCCGCCACGGTGATGGCAGTGACACCTACCACCAGAAGCCCGTCTCGACAGGCTTCTGCGCGCACTTTAGAAAGGTACGGATCACACCATTCCTACCGTAAGCTAGCTGCCAAGCGTGTCAAGGCCCCGCCTAACCGAGACCTCCTACATCGTGCTTGGCCTTATTGAGTATGCCGAACCCGCCACCCCCTATGACCTCAAGCAGCTGGCTCAGCTCAGCACGATGGAGTTCTGGACCGTCCCCCACACCCAGCTCTACTCCGAGTGCGCCCGGCTCGCCAAAGAGAAGCTGCTCTCCGAACAGCGCGAAGAGACTGGGCGGCGGCGGCGGATCTACAGTCTCACCAAGCGTGGGCGCCAAGCGCTCAAGGACTGGCTCGCCGAACCCACCGGCGAGCTCGACAAAGTTCGCGACCCCGCCACGCTCAAGCTCTTCTTCGGCGGCGATCCGGCCCAGCTCGCTGCTGCCCAGCTCGCTGCCCATAGGCGACGGCTGGAAGCCTACGAAGAGCTCCGCGCTGGCGTCACCGGCATACCCAGCGGCATGCGCCTTGCGCTGCAGGCCGGAATCGGGCACGAGCACGAGTTCATCCGTTTCTGGTCAGAGGTAAGCGAGCTCGCCCCGGAGTAAACCCCATGCGCGCGATTGACGGCATCCACCACATCACCCTGATTACAGGCGACGCGCGGCGCAACGTGGACTTCTACGCGCGCGTGCTCGGCCTGCGGCTTACTAAGAAGACGGTCAACCAGGACGACCCGAGCGTTTACCACCTCTTCTATGCCGACGAGCACGGCTCGCCCGGTGCGGACATCACGTTCTTCGAGTATCCGGGTGCGGCCCCAGGCCGTGCTGGCGCGGGCATGATCTCCCGCATCGTCCACCGCGTCTCAAGCGACGCGGCGCTCGACTTCTGGAACGAGCGCCTCACCGGCGAGGGTGTCGAGGTCGTGCGCGAGCCAGGCCGGCTGCAATTCGCCGACCCGGAGGGCATGAGCCATGAGTTCGCCGTCAATCAAACCGAGGACGAGCCGCTCACCGCGCGCTCGAAGGAGGTCCCGCCCGAGTTCGCGCTGCAGGGCTTCGAGGCTGCCCACGCGCTCGTGGCCGATCCGGCTCCAAGCGAGGCGTTGCTGGGCGAGACGCTCGGCTTCTCCGAGTTGACTGATCACGACTGGCAGGCGCGTGGCGAGCACCGAGGCGGACGGATCGTCTTCCGGCAGAGCGACGATCGCGGCGTTCCCGGCGCTGGCACTGTGCACCACATCGCCTGGTCTGTCGACCGTGCCGAGCAGGAGCAGTGGCGTCAGCGCGTGATCGATGCGGGCCTGCACCCCACGCCGGTCATCGATCGCTTCTACTTCGAATCGGTCTACTTCCGCGAGCCCGGCGGCGTCCTCTATGAGCTGGCCACCCGTGACGGTGCCGGCTTCGTCGCGGATGAGCCGCTGCAGACACTTGGCGAGAAGCTCTCCCTGCCACCGCGCTTTGAGCCGCTACGCGCTGAAATCGAGCCGCGCCTCACTCCCCTGCCCGACACCACTCAGTGGCGCCCGCCGTCCCCGGCGAGCTAGCGCTCAGGTGGTTGTGCGGACGATCAGCACTGAACAGGGAGCATGGTGGGAGACCTTGTTCGGCACCGACCCCAGCAGGAAGCGCTTGGCCCCGGTCATCCCCTTGTTACCGACCACTATCAGGTCCGCTTTACGCTCCTCGGCGACATCGAGAATCGCACCGGCGGGGTCTCCCTGGCGGGCATGCGTGCTCACCGTCACTCCGGACTGCTGCGCCAGTGCAGCAGCACTCTCGAGCACCACTTCGACCTCTTGCTGAGGATTGATCGCCCACTGCACATCCTCTGGCGCATCACGGCGTTCCTCCTGCAAGCGCTGCGCAGGCACCGGCTCATAGGCACTCACGAGCTCCAGTGTCGCCCCAACGGTCTTTGCGAGATCAGCCGCTTGGCGCACGGCCTGGCTGGCGGTGTCTGAGCCATCGGTCCCAACGACGATCGAGCTGAACATGATCCCCCTTGCCAGATTCAAGGCGAGCCCTCGCGGCCCGGCAGGCCCTGATCATATCCACGTCCCAGGAGCCCGGTAGCGCACTACAGTCTTCTCCGTGAGTGCAGTCAAGCTCGAGGGTCTCACGAAGTCCTTCCGCAATTCTCAGGGAGTCGTGCATGCGGTGCGCGGCATTGATGTGTCGATCGCGGCCGGTGAGACGATTGCCCTGCTTGGACCCAACGGGGCAGGCAAGTCGACCACGATCGACATGCTGCTCGGCCTGCTCGAGCCAGATGGAGGCACGGTGTCGGTATTCGGCGGCTCCCCCACGGCGGCGGTTGATGCAGGGTCCGTTGGCGCGATGCTGCAGACCGGGGCGCTGATCCGTGACCTCTCCGTGGGAGAGCTGGTCGCGATGGTGGCCTCGCTGTACCCAGCGCCGCTGGAGGTAGACGAGGTGCTCGAGCTCACTGGCCTGAGCGAGATTGCCGGGCAGCGCACGCAGAAGCTCTCCGGCGGGCAGACCCAGCGTGTGCGCTTCGCGGTCGCACTGGTCAGCGACGCCAAGCTGCTTGTACTCGACGAGCCGACGGTGGCGATGGATGTCGAGGGACGTCACGCGTTCTGGGCCACGATGCGCGAGCTGGCGGCGCGCGGCAAGACGATCCTGTTCGCCACCCATTATCTGGAGGAGGCCGACGCGTATGCCGACCGCGCGGTGCTGATGGCGCACGGGCAGATCGTCGCTGACGGGCCCACGAACGAGATCAAGGCGATGGTGGGCACACGCACGATCCGCGCGACGCTCCCGGGTGTGGACCTCGCCGGGCTCGAGCAGTTACCGGGCGTCAACAGCTCAGAGCGACGCGGCGAGGCTGTGGTGCTTAGCTGCGCGGACTCCGACGCGGCGATCCGCGGGCTGCTTGCGGCATACCCCAGCGCGCGCGACATCGAGATCACGGCGGCCGGACTGGAGCAGGCGTTCCTAGAGCTAACCGGTGACGGAGCCGAACCCATTGCGGCCAGCACGCTCCAGGGGGTGCGCCGGTGAACGCGCTGCCGTACACCCGCTACGAGCTGCTGCGCACCATTCGCAACCGGCGCTTCTTCATCCTCTCGCTGGGATTCCCGCTGGTCCTGTACTTCCTGATCGCGGGGCCGAACCGTAACGTGCACAACCTGGGCGGTACGGGCATCCCGGCCCCGCTGTACTTCATGGTCGGAATGGTGTCGTTCGGGACGATGAGCGGGATGCTCTCGAGCGGCGCGCGGATCGCGGCTGAGCGCGCGGTTGGCTGGAACCGCCAGCTGCGGATCAGCCCACTCTCCACGCGCGCCTATCTCCGCGCAAAGATCCTCACGGCGTACATGATGGCGCTGCTGACGATCCTTGTGCTGTACGCATCCGGCTTGGCGCTCGGGGTCAGCATGACGGCCGGGGACTGGCTGCAGATGACCTTGCTGATACTCGTCAGCTTGGTGCCGTTCGCGGCGCTGGGGATCGCCCTCGGTCACATGCTGACTCCCGACTCGATCGGGCCGGCGGTGGGCGGCGGGGTCGGGCTGCTTGCGTTCCTCGGGGGGACCTGGTTCCCGATTGCAAGCCACGGCTTCCTCCACGACATCGCGCAGTTGCTTCCCTCCTACTGGCTGGTGCAGGCCAGCCACGTCGCGCTCGGGGCTCATCCGTGGAGCGCCAAGGCGTGGATCGTGATCGGTGCTTGGACCGTGGTCCTGGGAGTGCTCGCCCGTCGCGCCTACCGGCGCGACACCGGCCGCGTTTAGAACCTTGTTCAGATGTGTGCTCCGATCGCGCGCCCGAGCGCGACGCCTGGCCATGCCACCAGCGAGGCTAAGCAGAATGTTGATAGCCGCCGCGGGGATTTCGCGATCCTCGATGAGCCGGTGTGTCTCGAGCATCCACGTCGAGAACGTCGTGTAGGAGCCAAGGGTCGCCGCGCCCATGAGGACCAGCGCATCCCCTTGGACAGCAAGCCCAGCGAGTAGGCCCAGCAGCAGGGTGCCAGTCATGTTGACGGCAAACGTGCCAAGCGGAAACACTCCCTTCAAGCGCGAGCTGAGGAGCCTGACGAGCAAGAACCGTCCGATTGCCGCGATCCCGCTGAGCAGCGCGACCCCGATCCAGACCCAGCCGTTCATGCGCCCCCCCGCTCGCGACGCACGAGGGCTGTTCCAATCCAGATCGCCAGATAGCCAGCGATGATGCTGATTAGCGCGTATCCAGCGGCGAGTCCATAGCGGTCGTGGTCGAGCAGTACGAGGATCTCCAGTTGCATCGTGGAGAACGTGGTGTAGGTCCCGCAGAAGCCGATGGTCCACAGCGGATGGTGAAATGTCGATTCCGGTGGGCGCTCCCTGAACCACGTCGCGAGACAGGCGAGTGTGAACGAGCCGGTCACATTGATCGCAAATATCGCCCACGGCCAGCTTGTCGCCCCGCTCGCGAAAGACGAGCTCAGCCACACCCGCAGCAGCCCGCCTGTGGCTCCGCCGAGGAAGATCGCCCCCAGCTCTCCTCTGTTGATGTTCGGCAGAGCCTTTGTTGCCAGCGCAACTCTTGTGGGCATGGTCTCTGCTGCTCCTCTCGCGTGGCTTCGGTTTCGCGAAAGGAGCCATCAGCCCTGCAAAGCGGGCGGTTCGGAAGGCAAGCCTGCCAGCAGGGCTCCATCTGCCGCTCTGCAAGATATCGCACCGCGATGCTGTCGAAACCCGGCGGTGCGTCAAAGCGCACCGTGATGCCGCAAAGCGCACTGCGGGCCGTCATAGGAATGCGGCCACCTCGTGCGATACTGGACCGTCGATGATTGCCGAGCGTCTCACTGCGCAGTTGCTCGCGGGGAGCCCTGCCCACGATCCGGTGGCCGTAGCCGAGCGGTTGCTGGCCATCCAGGGTCAAGACCCCCGCGGAGCGCGCCTGGCCATTCGCGCGCGGAGCACGGGACTGTCCGCCACGGATGTCGATCGCGCTCTGACCGAGGATCGCTCGCTCCTGATCACCTGGCTCAACCGGGGCACACTTCACCTCGTCCGCAGAGAGGACTACCCCTGGCTGCAGGCATTGACCACGCCGCCGCTGCGCGCTGGCAATGCTCGGCGTTTGGCACAAGAGGGCATCACACCGGCCACCGCCGAGCGCGGTGCCGACGTCATCGCCAACTCACTGGCGACGGAGGGCCCACTCACGCGCGCGCAACTGCGGGAGCGCATCGATGCGGCAGGAGTGCGCACCGAAGGCCAGGCGCTGGTGCACCTGCTGATGCTCACCTGCCTGCGCGGGCTCGCGGTGCGCGGGCCGATGATCGGAGGACAGCATGCATATGTGCTCGTCCGTGATTGGCTGGGCGAGTCAGGAGCGGTCGATCGTGACCATGCCTTGGCTGAGCTGGCGCGCCGCTACCTCACCGGTCACGGCCCCGCCGGTGACCGCGACCTTGCCAAGTGGGCAGGGCTGCCATTGCGAGACGTACGCGCTGGGCTGAGCGCGATCGCCTCGGAGCTTCACGAGCGCGAGGACGGTCTCCTCGACATCGCTGGGCGCCCTGTGCCTGCGGAGTTGCCACCACCGCGTCTGCTCGGCCCGTTTGACCCGGTCCTGCTGGGCTGGAGGACGCGAGAGTGGCTGCTCGACTCTCACAGGGCGGTGATCACCGTCAACGGCCTCTTCCGTCCCTTCGCTCTGATCGATGCCCGTGCTGTGGCCACCTGGAGCATGCCCGCGGGCACGGTCGTGCTCGCCCCATTCAGCCGCCTCACGCGCAAGAGCGCCAGTGCGCTAGAAGCCGACGGAATGGATGTCGTGCGCTACCTGGGCGATCACTAAATTTGTCCAATGCCTAGCGAGATCCCGATCCGGGGCGAGATGATCAGGCTCGGCCAGCTGCTGAAGCTCGCGGGCGTAGTCGAGAGCGGCAGCGAAGTCAAAGCATTCCTAGCCGCCGGGGTGGTGCTGGTCAATGACGAGCCCGAGGCGCGCCGGGGCCGGCAGCTGCACCCCGGCGACACTGTTCGAGTTGGTGCACACGACCTGCGCGTAATCGCGACATCCTGACGCGTGCGCAGGTCTCCTCAGGAGTTGTCCACCTTGCCTCCGCTGGGCTTGAGGACATACCAGCCTGCGCCGAAGGCCTTCGAGCCCTGGCCATAAGCATCTCCGGCGTCGCCGTCCTTCTCGAAGTAATAGAGCGGGTGGCCCTTGTAGGTCACCTGTTTGACCCCTTCGGGACGGGTAATCGTGCCGAGGTCCGCAGCGACCGCGCTTCCGCTGGCCTTCGGTTCACCGGCCGTGGTCACCGGTGGCCACGCTTTGGTGCAGGTGCCCGAGCAGGCCGATGCTGGACCCGTGTCGGCCTCAAACAGGTACACGGTCATCCGCCTGGGCCCTGCCGCGAGGATGGTGCCGAGCTTCCCGTGCTTGGTGCTCACCGTGACTCCACCGCTCGCGGCGGGTGCGGTGCTCGTGCTGCTTGGGGCCTGCGCCGGCGCGCTGGCGGCCGTCTTGGTGGTGCTCGAGCTGCTGCTGCCGCATCCGGCCGCCACCAGCGCAACCATCATCGTGACTGCTCCTACAGCGAAGGTGTGTCTCACCATGACCTCCTCGGTCTCTCGGGATATTCAGTACGTCACGTCCTGAGACGCCGCCGCCTGAGGAATCTTCCCGCTCTCGCCGCGCCACGCTGGTGCGTGGAGTACCGCTCTGGTGGGTAGAGACTGGATAGAGCTTTTGGATAGTTCACGGGTTGTGCTCCACAGAGCAGGTGGCACGGTGCACAGTGTCGAACGAGCTTCTTTAGGGGTCCCGCTCGGGCGGAAGGGACATCCATCAGAAAATCATTGACAATGCAACTATCGAGGAATATAATTCCGACTCCAAGCATCGGATTAGAAGGACAGCCATGTCAGACCCTCGTATAACCCCAATCACCCCACTCGACTCCGTTACCGGCGAGGACTCCGGGTGCTCTGCGCGCGAGAAGACCCGCGCGAAGCCCGAGCGGCTCGACAACCCCGCTCGCGAGCTAGTCGCGCTGGGAACCTCAGAGAGCTTCATTCCCGAGGCGGTCGACCAGCTGCTTGCGCATTCGCGGCGCTATCCCCTGCTCACTCCCGCCCAGGAGATCGACCTCGCACAGCGCATCGAGCGCGGCGACCTGCACGCCAAGGAATTGCTCGTCAACTCCAACCTGCGCTTGGTCGCTTCCAACGCACGGCGCTACCAGAACCAGGGCCTGCCGCTTGCTGACCTCGTCCAGGAGGGCCTGCTCGGCCTGATCAGGGCGAGCGAGAAGTTCGACTGGCGCAAGGGCTTTCGCTTCTCCACCTACGCCACCCTGTGGATTCGCCAGGCGATCCAGCGTGGCCTGGAGAACTCCGGGCGCACGATCCGCCTGCCTGTGCATGTAGCCCAGCGTTCACGCAAGGTTGGGCGTGTCGAGCGCGAGCTGTCTGTGCGCCTCGGACGCGAGCCCACGGTCGAGGAGCTGGCGCAGGAGACGGGCCTCGAGATCGAGCAGGTCGAGGAGGTACGCCACCAGCGCGCTGCTCTGGTCAGCCTCGACCAGCAGATCGGCGAGGACGGAGACACCGCGCTTGGCGACCTGCTGCCCTCGGACCTCGAGGCGCCTGAGGATACGGCGTGGGACAACGAGCGCGAGCGCATTGTGCACGAGGCAATTGAGCAACTGCCGGAAACCGAGCGGACCGTACTTACGCTGCGCTTTGGCACTGGGCGCGAGGAGCCCCAGACGCTGACTGCCATCGGTAAACGGCTCGGGTTCTCCGCGGAGCGGGCCTCCCAGCTCGAGCAGCGCGCCTTGAAGAAGCTGGCCGAGCTGCCGGAGCTACTCGCCCTGCGCGAGGCCGCCTGACGGTCGTAGGGCTGCGGCCGTCAAGGGGCGCGTTAGCATGCAACCGGTGAGGACACCACAGAAGTCCCTGTGGGAACGAACCGTGGAGCTGACGATTGCCGCCGGCGAAAGGATCCTGGCGCCGGTCGAGCGGTTCATCGGGAAGCGATCGCTGGTAGGCGAGGAGACCTTCTTCGAGAACGATCGCTTTCCCTGGATCGCTGAGGTGGAGGCGAGCTGGGCGACGATCAGGGCAGAGCTCGAGAAGGTCCTCGAGGATCGCGAGGCCCTTCCGAACTTCCAGGACATCTCCAAGGACCAGCTCGAGATCACCGACGATGACAATTGGAAGACGTTCTTCCTCTATGGCTTCGGCTTTAAGGCGAAGCTCGGTGTAGAGATGTGCCCGCAGACCGCAGCACTGATGGAGCAGATTCCGGGGATGAAGACCGCGATGTTCTCGATCCTCTCCCCGCGCAAGCACATCCTCGACCACCGCGGGCCCTACAAGGGCGTGCTGCGCTACCACCTCGGCCTGATCGTGCCCAAGGACGCCGAGGCATGCCGCATCCGCGTCGGCGACGACATCCGCCACTGGGAGGAGGGCAAGAGCATGATCTTCGACGACACCTACAACCACGAGGTGTGGAACGACACCGACGAGACGCGGGTCGTGTTGTTCGTCGACGTGCTGCGCCCTCTCCCCTCCCCCTTCTCGCAACTCAACAGGGCGATCGTGAAGGCGATCGGATATTCGCCGTTCGTACTCGACGCCAAGCGCAACCAGGAGGCTTGGGAGAAGCGCTACCGGGCACACAGGCAAGGCCAGCGGGCGACGGCCGCCTGACGCGCTCCTAGATGTTCGAGACGTTGACCCCGGTGCCTTGCAGCAATTCGTTGGCCTGGGCGTTGAGGATCGTGTACTCGCCGGTGAGGATCAGCACGCCCAGCGCGATCATCACGGCGCCGCCCGCGCCGATGATCACCGGGAAGTGGCGCTTGACCACGGTGAGCGCGTTGGTCATGCGCTCGAAGGCGAGCGCGATCAGCAGAAACGGTATGGCCAGGCCCGCTGAGTAGAAGGCGAGCAGCAGCGCACCATGAGCTGCTGAGCTCGAGACCGCTGCCTGCGTGAGGATCGCCCCGAGCGTGACGCTCGTGCAGGGGGTCCAGGCGATCGCGAACGCTGCGCCCGCCAGGAGGGGCCCGCCGCGGCCCGCCAGCCGCAGTAGCGTCTCGGAGTGCCACTCGCGGTTGAGCAGGCGCACGAACGGTGTTGCGAGAAAGATGAGGCCCATGACGATGATCAATACCCCGCCCACCTGTTGAAGGGTCTGTTTGTGAGCGTTGAGCGTCGAACCGATGACTGTGGCACTCATGCCGAGCAGGATGAAGATCGTCGAGAAGCTCGCGATGAACAGCAGGCTGGGGACGAGCACGCGGCGCGCGCTCACGCCCCCCTTGAGGTCGGCGGGCGTCACCCCGATCACGGTCGAGAGGTAGCCGGGCACGAGCGGGAGCACACAGGGCGATAGGAACGACACGAGGCCCGCGGCCAGCGCCAAGCGGGATACCCACCCCGGTGGCGGTATCCGAGGAGGATGCGGCGGCGAGGATCAGGTGGGCGTGGCTCACGGCGCCGTCGCACGGAGCTCGGCCACCGCACACTCCAGTCTGGCCACACGCTCCTCGAGGCTATCGAGCGGAGCGTTCACCACCGCCGGGACCCCGGCGGGAGGCCCGCTGGGAAATCCTCTGCAGTAAATGCGTGTAACGGTCCTCCTTCTGTCCCGGCCTACGCTCCAGGCACGCGGCCAGCCCGCGTTCGATCAGGCGCGTGAGCGTCTCGTGCACGCTGGCCACGACGGCAAAGGCATGCATCCGCTCTGTGCGCTGCTTGAGCTCGCCGGGTGTCTGCGGGCCGCGCAGCATCAGCACGCACATGACCGCTTGCTCGTCGCCTGCCATCGGCAGCGCCTCCGCCAGCAGGTGCCGGTACTTCGGTGCGCGGCTGCGAGCGACCGCTCGCCAGGCGCGTGAAGCCGCGGCGCTCGAGGTGGTGCAGTGCGTCGCGGATGATCGCGTCGTCGTAGGTCACGACCGGATCGCGGTTGGTCGACTGGTTGCAAGCCAGGCGCAGCGCGTTCAGCGTAAGGGGGTACATGTCAGGAGTCGTGCGCTGCTTTTCGAGCATGCAGCCGAGCACGCGCACCTCCGGCGAGGACAAGTTCATTGCGTTAAGCCTACGACCCGGCGGCTAAAGTCAGGCCAGTGAGCAGTCAGCCCTTCGCCCAGGGACACGGCGGCAATGGACCCACGCGCCGTGCAACTTGAGCTTCGCCCCGCAGGACCTCCCAGCCACACGGGTGTCGCTGCGGCGGGTGGCGAGGCTGTTCGCGCCGTACAGGCTGCGCCTTGGCGGGCTGCTGACACTGATCTTCCTCGCCGCCGGCCTTGGCGTGATCAGCCCGTTCCTGTTGCGCGACGTGCTCGACACTGCGATCCCCCATCGCGACACCACGCTACTGACGAAGCTCGTGGGCGGGATGATCGCGCTGTCGGTCATCGGCGGCGTGATCGGGGTGGCGCAGACGTGGATCTCCAACCAGGTCGGCCAGCGCGTGATGCACGACCTGCGTGCCGCCGTGTATGCGCACCTGCAGAGGATGTCGCTGGCGTTCTTCACGCACACGCGCACGGGCGAGGTGCAGTCAAGGATTGCCAACGACATCGGCGGGATCGACAGCGTTGTGACGAGCACAGCCACCTCGATCGTCCAGAACGTGACGACGGTCGTTGCTGTGGTGGTGGCGATGGTGCTGCTCGACTGGCGCCTGGCGGCGTTCTCACTCGTGCTCCTGCCGTTCTTCGTATGGCTGACGCGGCGTGTCGGCAAGGAGCGCAGGCGCATCCAGTCGGTGCGCCAAAGCCGCCTGGCCGATATGTCCACGCTGGTCGAGGAGTCGCTGTCGGTCTCGGGGATCTTGCTCGGCAAGACGATGGGACGCTCGCCCGAGCTCGTGCGCCGCTTCAGCGACGAGTCAGGCGAACTGGCGGACCTAGAGGTGCGCGCGCGCATGGCCGGGCGCTGGCGGATGGCCTCCGTGCAGATGAGCTTTGCGATCATGCCCGCGACCGTGTACTGGTTCGCTGGGGAGAGCATCGCCGGCGGTGGGCATGCGATCTCGATCGGGACGGTTGTCGCCTTCACGACCTTGCAGACACGGCTGCTGTTGCCGATCCAGTCACTGCTGTCGGTGGGCTTGGAAGTACAGACCTCGCTGGCGCTGTTCGGGCGGATCTTCGAGTACCTGGACCTGCCGGTGGACATCGAAGAGCGAGCAGACGCGCGCGCACTGAGCAGGAGTGCGCGGCGATGTGCGGCTGGAGGATGTGTGGTTTCGCTATGCGCCCGACTCACCCTGGACTCTTGAAGAGATCGGCGCCGAGATCCCAGCGGGCACCCGCACCGCGCTCGTCGGCGAGACAGGGTCCGGCAAGACCACGCTCGCGTATCTGGTGGCGCGGCTGTATGAGCCGCAGCGGGGCTGCGTGAGCGTCGATGGGGTGGATATCCGCGACATGACCCTGCAGTCGCTGGCCGCGACCGTCGGGCTGGTCTCCCAGGAGACCTATCTGTTCCATGCGTCGATCCGTGAGAATCTGCGCTTCGCGTGCCCTGACGCCACCGACGAGGAGATCGAAGGCGCCGCACGCGCCGCCCAGATTCACGAGCTCATCGCCTCGCTGCCGGATGGCTACGA
Source organism: uncultured Solirubrobacterales bacterium (assembly GCA_963817605.1). Taxonomy (GTDB): domain Bacteria; phylum Actinomycetota; class Thermoleophilia; order Solirubrobacterales; family Solirubrobacteraceae; genus Palsa-744. The sequence goes on from CAWFOV010000004.1 coordinate 443,051, forward strand.
CACGCCGGTCGGCGAGCGCGGCTATCGCTTCTCCGGCGGCGAGAAGCAGCGCATCGCGATCGCCCGCACCGTGCTGCGCAACCCGCCGGTGCTGGTCCTCGATGAGGCCACCTCCGCCCTCGACAACGAGACCGAGCGGGCCGTGCAGCAGGCTCTGGACGAGCTCTCCCAGGGGCGCACGACGATCGCGATCGCCCACCGCCTCTCGACGATCCGCGACGCCGACCAGATCCTGGTGCTGGACGGCGGGCAGATCGTCGAACGTGGCACTCACGACGAGCTGGCGGCGGCCGACGGCCTCTACGCGACCCTGCTGCGGGGCACCGATGAGATGTCCGAGGCTGTCGGCTAGGCCGTCGCGTCGATGTTCAGGCGCACGTAGTTGACGACCACCGGCTCACCCAGCTCAACCATCACCTCGTCCATGAACGGCTCGCGCAGATCCTCGGGCAGCTGCTGGACGTGCGGACCGAGCACGATCGTCGCGAGGAACTCGCGTGGATGGTCGGGCTCCCGTGGACTCGGCGTCATCCAGCACTCGGCCGCCGAGAAGCGGCGGCGAGCAGCCGCTCCTGCGTCCGCTCTGCCGAGGCATAATTCCACGGTGGCTCCCGAGCGCCTGAAGTGCTCTGCGTAGGGCGCCCGGTCACGGACGACGTTCGCTTTCGCGCGCAGGCCGTCGATGTTGCCCTCGCCCCCGCACTGGGCGACCAGCCGACCACCGGCGCGCAGCGCTGCGCGCAGCCGCGCGAACAGGCGCTCGTGGTCGCCGATCCAGTGAACGTCGCCGTCGAGAGGATCGCATCGAGCGGCTCCTGCACCGACAGCTCGAGGAGGTCAACGACGCGCAGGTCCGCGTCCGGGCCCAGACGCGCCCGCGGCCGCTTCGATCATCGACGGCGACTCATCGACGGCGATCACACGCCCGTTTGGCAGGCGCTCGATCAGAGCCTCGGTGACGCGCCCCGAGCCGCAGCCCGCGTCGAGCACGGTCTCGTCGCCGCGCCAGCTCCAGGCGCGAAAGGACCTCCAGCCCCAGCGCCTCCATCGGCCCGGAGATCCGGTCGTAGGTTTGCCCGTCCCAGCTGCGCACCTCTGGCATACGGGCGTATGTTATCACGTACTTCCGTTGGCAATCAGCCCGGTCAGCACCTTCGAAAGCTGTCCGCCCTGCCATGCGATTGGCGATTGACCGGGAGCCTCCACGATCAGCTTCGCCCCGGGGATCGCCTGCGCGTAGCGTTCGCCTGTTGCAAGCGGATGGCCCGGGTCGGCCTCATCGCGGCTCCCAACCACGACTACCGGCGCTCGGATGAGCACGAGCTCGCTCATGCTCTCGAACGGGCGCGATCTGGGCACGACTTCCAGCGCATTGGCCACTGCTTCGGGGTGCTCGTGGGCGGACAGCCGCTGGCGGATGACCTTCTCAACGGTCGCTCGCCACTGCACCGGCAAGGGCGAGAAGTCATACGCCGCGAGAAAGCCCTCCACCCCACCCTCGCTCAGTCCCTTCGCGAGCGCGTCCCAGCCCGCGAAGGCGTCAAGCCCCGTCGTGTCCACTACGGGGTCGTAGGAGGGCGTGATCAGTGCCAGTGCCGCCACCCGCTCGGGGTGGCACAGGGCAAAGCGCACGGCGGTGTGCGCGCCCATCGAGGCGCCGGCGTGAACAGCCCGCTCGAGGCCAAGCGCATCCAGGACCGCGAGCAGGTCCGCTGCCAGGCGCTCATACCCATACGCGCTCGGGTCGGGTGCGGGGGTGAACGGCCATGCCCACGGGCGTCGTAGGCGATCACACGCCTACCGGAGCGCTCCAACAGGCGCGAGCCCATAACGACGTAGCGTCGTGTCGCCGTCAGCCCATGCAGCAGAACGAGCGGAGGACCTGCTCCGCTCTCCTCGCCGGACAGCTCGACCTCATCGTCTGTGCGGATGCTCAGCTCTTGCAAGGGACAGGCATCATCGCTTGCCTACACGGCATTGCCAACTGGTTCCTCGCGCCCGCCGGCCTGCTCGCCGGTGCTGGCTTGAAAGAAACGGTTTGAGCAGACACCAGCCCCGTGACCCTCACCCCCAGTAGGCGCACCGGTCGCTCGGGCGCATAGTCCTCGAGCAGCCTCAGCGCGACCGCCGTCACCCGCTCGCTGTCGCAGGTCGGCTTCGTAACCGAGCGCGTACGGGTGACCGTCGTGAAGTCATCGAGGCGAACCTTGATCCCGATCGTGCGGCCACGGCGCCCGTTGGCGGCGAGACTCGTGCACAGCTCGTGGGACATCCGCCGCAGCGCCTCGCGCAGGGCCGCCGGGTCACGATATCCTCATCGAAGGTCCGCTCGCGCGACTCCGAGACCACCTTGCGTGCGGCTGCCACCTCGCCGTCGTGTTCGAACCGCGCGCGCCTGCCGAGATCGCGTCCGAGGTTCCGGCCGAAGCGCTGCACGAGCACCTGCTCCGGTGCGCGACCAAGTGCCTGGAGCGTGTTCAGCCCGAGCTCGGCCAAGCGCGCTGAGGTCTTCGGCCCGATGCCTGGCACCAGTCCCGGCGGCGAGCCCGCGAAGCGCTCACAGGCCTGCTCACGGGTTAGCACGACGAACCCCGCGGGCTTCTCCGCGTCCGATGCCACCTTGGCCACCAGCTTGTTGGGGCCGATGCCCACCGAGCACCTCAGCCCGAGAGAGTTCTGGATCTCGGTCACCAGGCGGCGCATGGCCGCCCGGGGCGAATGGAGCCCCGACAGGTCCAGATACGCCTCGTCCAGGCCCACCACCTCCACGCGCTCCACTTGGGCGCGTACGATCGCCATCATCCGCCGGGATACCTCGCGATAGGTGGCGAAAGTCGGGCGGCAGCACGATCGCTTGCGGGCATAGCGCCTGGCGCGAGCGGCGGGCATCGCCGATCCCACGCCGTACCGCCTTGCCTCGTAGGAAGCGGTGGTGACGACTGCACGCGGGCCGCTCCCTGCGACCACCACCGGCCGGCCGCGCAGCTCTGGGTGGCGGCCGAGCTCGATCGAGACGTAAAAGGCGTCGGCGTCGAGATGCGCGACGTTCGAACTGGGTGTGATTGTCTGACACTCCTCGTCGAATCTAACGACGGGTGCGGCTGGTATCGCGCGTCCTTAGCCCACCGGGATGCCCGCTCGCCGCGCCAGGATCGCCGCCAGCTGAGCGCGGTGGCTTCCCGCTCCGCCGAGCAGCACAGCGTCGATCTGCGCACGCTTGTAGAGCCAGTGCACGTCCGCCTCCCACGTGAAGCCGATGCCGCCGTGCGCCTGGATCGCGCTGGCAGTCACCTCGCGTCCGGCATCGGAAGCGGCAGTCTTGGCCATCGCTGCCGCCTCGGCCAGCTGCTCGGGGTCAGCGTCCGCCGTCCAGGCGGCGAAGGCGGCCGTCGAGCGCGCCTTCTCGGTGTCGAGCAGCATCTGCGCGCAGCGGTGCGAGACGGCCTGGTAGGAGCCGACGGGGACGCCGAACTGCTTGCGGTCTTTGACGTACTCGACAGTCATCTCCAGCGCGCGGTCGCAGATGCCGACGAGCTCGGAGCTGACCGACACGAGCGCGCGACCGAGGCCGGCGCAGGCGCTGCCGTCGCCGATCGCCTCACCGGCGTCGCCGGCGACGCTCACGCGCGCGGCCGAGCGGGTCGGGTCGATCGCCTCGACGGGGAAGACGCTCGGCCTCCTCACGGGAGACGATGCGCCCACTGCCATCCTCGTCGATCAGCACGAACACGTCCGCCTCGCCGCCGCTGGTTACGAGCTCGGCAGTGCCGTCGGCGATCGCGCCGAGGGCACCGATCGTCTCGCCCGAGGCGAGACCCGGCAGCCAGCGCGCACGCTGCTCATGCGAGCCGTCCTGCTGGATCACGGTCGCGGCCATCGCGCTTGCCAGGAAGGGGACCGGCGCGAGCGAGCGGCCGAGCTCCTCGCACAGGATCGAGAGCTCGATCTGGCCGAGGCCCTGGCCGCCGTGCTCCTCGGCGATCGCGATTCCCGGCCAACCGAGCTCGCAGAGCTCCTTCCAGAGCGCCTCGTCGCTGCGCCGCGCCTCGGCGTGCTCGCGCACCTTGTCCGGTTTCGCGCGCTCAGCGAGCAGCTCGCGGGCCGTGCGCTGAATCTCTCTCTGGTCGTCTGTCAGTCCGAAGTCCATCAGGCGGCCACCTTCAGCCGGGGCAGGCCGAGCACGCGCTCGGCGACGATGTTCTTCAGCACCTCGGTCGTGCCGCCCTCGATCGTGTTGCCGCGCGCGCGCAGCAGCTCATAGCTCCAGCTCTCGCCGCTCGTCAGGGCCTCGGGGCCCGACGATGTCGACCGCCAGCTGGGTCAGGCGCTGGTTGGTGTCCGACCACAGCCACTTCACGAGCGAGCCCTCCGGGCCCGGGCTGGCCGTAGCGCTCGACGTCGGTCAGGCCCTTCCACGCAAGCAGGCGGATCGACTCGCAGCGCACGTGCAGCTCCGCCAACGCATCAGCGATGCGCGGGTCCTCGAGCAGGCCCCGCTCGGCGGCCTTAGCGATCAGGTCGTCGAGCAGCTGGCGCAGGCGAATCTGCAGCGCGAAGCCGAGGCCCGCGCGCTCGTTCATCAGCGTCGTCAGCGCCACCTTCCAGCCGTTGCCCACGCCGCCGACCACGTTCGCGTCGGGGATCCGCGCCTCCTCGATGAACAGCTCGTTGAACTCCGCCTCGCCGGTGATCTGGCGCAGCGGGCGCACCTGCACGGCGTCCTGCTCCATGTCCATCAGGAAGTACGTCAGGCCCTTGTGCTTGGCGGCGTCGCCATCGCTGCGCGCCACCAGCATGCACCACTTGGAGTACTGCGCGCCACTCGTCCACACCTTCTGGCCGGTCACGACCCATTCATCGCCGTCCTTGACCGCGCGCGTCTTCAGCGAGGCCAGGTCCGAGCCCGCGTCGGGCTCGGAGAAGCCCTGGCACCAGATCTCCTCGGCCGAGAGGATCGGCGCCAGGTAGCGCTCCTTCTGCTCGTCGGAGCCCCACACCATCAGCGTCGGGCCACCCAGCAGCAGGCCGAGCACGTTGGCGGCCATCGGCACGCGCGCGCGGCCGATCTCTTCGAAGTAGATCGCAGATTCCGTCAGGCTCGCGCCACGCCCGCCGTACTCCGCTGGCCACGCCGGTGCCGCCCAGCCCGCGTCATACAGGCGCCGCTGCCAGTCCCGCCGCCATGCGTAGTGTGCGTCCTCCCCGCCCTCACCCGGCTCGGGCGCGGGCGGGTTTCCGGCTAGCCAGCCGCGCAGCTCGTCGCGGAACGCAATCTCCTTCTCGCTGAACGTCAGGTCCATGGAGCTCCTCCCACTTCGGGGATCCTATCCCGCAAAGCTCAGCTCGCGCCTTAGGGGATGATGACTGAATGCCGACTCCCCCCTCCTTGCGCAGCGTCAAGATCGGGGCTGACGAGCGCGGCGGGTGGACCACTGAACGCCCGCGGCGCGAGGGCGATGCGCCGCCGCGCCCGGTCGATGTATCGCGCGCGCTGTCGTGTGCTCGCCCCGTCAGACCGGATGCGCTATTCGCCTGGCAGCCTTTTGCTGATCGTCTCCCCCGACGTCTCGTCCTCCGCGCGCTTTGCCGAGCGTGTCGTGGAGGAGCGCGGCGCGGTGCTCTCGCTCGCGAAGGTGCGCACACTGCTGGCGGGGCGTGTCGCGGAGGAGGAGATCGAGACGCGGGCGCGCGAGCTGCTCGACGCGGCTGTCGTCAAGCGCTTGGGCGAGCGCCAGACGGTCGTCCTCACGCTCGAGGGCTTGGACGCCGGGGAACGCGAGCGCTACGTGCGGCTCGCCCACGGTCTGAAGCGCCCGCGACACCTGATTCTGCTCGAGGTTCCGCGCGATCAGGTTCCCGAGGAGGAGCGTGCCATGCTCAACGAGCTGCGCAGTGCGCTCGACTCCGGCGAGGTCGGCCTCGAGGGCTTCCAGACTGCATTGCGCCTCGGCGGCGGCGCAACGGCCGAGCTGAAGCGGATCGTCTTTCAGTCGCGGCCACGCGAGGACTGACACCGCTGTGGCTGAATGGTCGCATTGGGGATGGGATCGTGGGCCGGTACCCGACTGTGCTGGGGAGAGGCAAGCGGGTCTTAGGTGCTAGAGCTCCACGATCTCGTCAAGCATTACCACACAGCCGGAGAGGAGACGGTGCGCGCGGTTGACGGCGTATCGATGTCTGTCGCGGCTGGCGAGATGGTCGCGCTATACGGGCCAAGCGGCTCAGGTAAGACGACGCTGCTGCTGATGGTCGCCGCGCTGCTCGCTCCGACGAGCGGCAACGTGCTCGTGAACGGCCGCGACATCTCCTCGCTCTCAGAGCGTGAAGCTTCGCACTTCCGCCTCCAGGAAATGGGCTTCGTACGCCAGAACTTCGACCTGTTGCCGGGCGTGAGCACGATCGACAACACCGTGCTGAAGCTGCTCAAGAACACGCCGTGGAAGGAGGCACACGTTCGCGTGCAGCCGTTGCTCGAGCGGCTGGGACTCGGTGGCCGGCTGACCCACCGCTCCGAGACACTTTCGATGGGCGAGCGTCAGCGCGTGATGATTGCCAGGGCGCTCTCCACAGAACCGAAGCTGCTGCTCGCCGATGAGCCGACTGGCAGTCTCGACACCCAGCGCGGGCGCGAGGTGCTCGAACTGCTGACGGAACTATGCCGTGAACGCGGCGTGGCGATCGTGCTCGTCAGTCACGATCCGCAAGCCGCCGCCTACGCGGACCGCGTGCTTGCGCTGCGCGACGGCAAGCTGGCCGGCGACGACCCTGACCAGAGCCTTGCGCCCACCGGCCGGGACGCGCCGGGCGATAGCGCGGCGCCAGCGTAGCGGTCTGGGCAGGCAGCTGTGAGGTTCGCGAACGTGCTCCACCTCTATCGCGTGCGCCTGCGTGCGCGGGCGCTTCAGGAGTGCTTCGCGATCGTAGGGATCGCTGCGGGGGTGGGGCTGCTGTTCGCCTCACAGATCGCGACCTCGAGCTTGTCGAGCTCGGTGGGGCAGCTCAACAGCGGAATCGTCGGCCGGGCGAAGCTGCAGCTGACGGCGCGCGATGCTCACGGGCTGCCGCAAAAGCTGGTCACAGAGGTACGGCATCTGCCAGGCGTGCGCGTGGCAGCGCCGCTGCTCGAAGTCAGCGCGAACGCCAAAGGGCCGAAGGGCAGTGAGTCGGTTGAGCTCGCTGGGGCCGACGGGACGCTCGCTGAACTGAAGGGCGCGCTCGTGCGTAAAGTCGCGCTCACCCCATTCGCCGGGCTCGGCGCGATCGTGCTGCCCGTGCCGGTGGCAAGCACGCTCGGGGTGAAGAAGTTTGGCGACGTGGTGAAGTTCCAAGCGCTCGGTCACTCGAGCGAATCCGCGCTCTACTCGCGCCTGACCGAAAGGCAGATCGGCGCCCTGATCTCCAGTCCGATCGCTGTGGGTCCGCTCGAATACGTCCAGGAAGCAAGCGGCCTGAAGGGTCGCGTGAGCCGCATCCTGGTCGAGCCCGCGCCGGGGCAAACCGCCCGTGTACGTGCGGGCCTGCAGCGTATTGCCGGCGAACGGTATGGCGTGGAGAACTCAAACTACGATGAGCTGCTATTCGCCAAGGCCGCCGCCGCGACGAACCAGTTGACGCAACTGTTCGCTGTGATCAGCGCCCTTGTGGGCTTCCTGTTCGCGTTCAACGCGATGCTCTTGACGGTGCCGCAGCGCGGCGGCTGATCGCCGACCTGCGCCGTGATGGCTATACACCCAAGGCGGTGATCGCGGTGCTGATGTTCGATGCGCTGGTGCTCGGCACGATTGCCTGTGCGATCGGGCTGGTGCTCGGGGACGAGCTCTCTATCCACCTGTTCCACTCCAACCCCGGCTATCTCTCCTCGGCCTTCGCGCTGGGCTCCGAGCGCGTCGTGAGCTTGAAGAGCATCGCGATCTCCTTCGCCGGCGGCATGGGAGCCGCCAGCGTGGCCGTACTCAGCCCGTTCAAGGACATCGTCTCGCGCAATCCGCTCGCCGCGATCGAAGTGAAGGAGGTTACGGGCGGGCGCACCTCGTGGCTTTTGACGTTCGGCGGACTCGTGTGCCTGGGAGCGACGCTTGCGATCCTGCTTGCGGCTCCGCAGGCGGCGATTGTGGGGATGATCACGCTGATCGCGGCGCTGCTCGCGCTGCTGGCGGTGCCGCTCACCGGGATGCTCGCGTTCGTGCAGCGAATCGCGCCGTCGATCGTGAGCGCTGTGCCGCACATCGCGGTGATGGAGCTGCGCGCAGGACGATCGCGTGCGATCGCGATCGCCGCCACCGGCGCGATCGCTGTGTTCGGGAGCGTGTCGATCCAGGGCGCCCACAGCGACCTGCTCAAGGGGCTGTACAACGCTGCCTCGGACATGAACGCGGCGACCGACGTTTGGGTGTCCGCTGCGGGCAGTTCCAACCTGTTGATGACCTCGCCTTTTGCCCCCACCCAGCTGGGCAAGCTGCGCGGGCTGCCCGGGGTGCGCGCCGTGCGGATATATCGCGGGGGGCTGCTCGACTACAACGAGCGGCGCATCTGGGTGATCGCCCCTCCGCGAGAAGCCTCGCCACTGGTGCCGCCCAGCCAGCTCGTGGAAGGCAACGTCGCCCAGGCTGATATGCATTTGCGCGAAGGGAGCTGGGCCGTGGTGTCGCTGGCGCTTGCCGAAGAACACAATCTGAAAATCGGCAAGCCGTTCACGCTGCCGGCCCCAACCCGGCCAAGTTCCGTGTTGCGGCGATCAGCACGAACATCGGCTGGGCGCCGGGAGCGATCATCGTGAACGCCGACGACTACGCGAAGGCGTGGGGTAGCACGGATGCGAGCGCCTACAACGTGCTGATGAAGCCTGGGGTCAGCCCCGGGCAGGGCGTGCGTGAGATCAGAGCGGCGCTTGGGGGCGAATCGGCTCTGGCTGTGCAAAGCGCTGAACAGCACGCAAACACGCTGCGCGCGATCACGCGCCAGGGCCTTGAAAGGCTGTCACAGATCGCGACCTTGATCCTGGTGGCGGCCGTGATGGCGATGGCGGCGGCCATGGGTGCCATGATCTGGCAGCGCCGCCCGCGCCTTGCGAAGCTCAAGCTCGAGGGGTTCCCCCACCGCGAACTGTGGTACACGATCGTGCTCGAGAGCTTGATGCTGCTCGGCGTGGGTTGCCTGAGCGGTGCGGTATTCGGCCTCTTCGGCCAGCAACTGCTCGACCGGGCGCTGAACCTCGTGATCAACTACCCGGTGGTTAGCTCGGTCGGTGTGACCGTGGCGCTCGGAAGCCTCGCGCTTGTAACGGCCTCAGCGGTGCTGATGGTCGCGATCCCTGGCTGGTTCGCTGCCGAGGTACAAGCCAGCCTGGCCCTCCAGGATTGAGGACGCGCAGCCCCCATTCTGTGCCTCCAATGACGTTGGCATCGTTCAGTGACGCCGTCGTGGCGGGCAGGGCACGGTGGTGGTCGCGCCTGTGCTGCTGCCGTCCTGGAAGGTGAATTCCGCCGCGAACGGGAAGCCACCGCGGGGGCACCGTTCGGGTACAGAGACGCCTTTCGGATGGAAGGCCACCTTCCGACCGTGGACGTGCTTGTAATAAATCAGATGACTGGGCCCGATCGTCGTGTTGACGCTCACGATCGAAACGTCGGGACCGCCCGGCACACTCGCCACCGGCGGCACGTTAGCGGTTAGCTGCGTGCCGAACGCCCCGGAGGCGGACAGCACTTCCCCCTGAAACACAAGTTGGGCATACACGGGTTCACGGCCGTCGGCATAGAACAGCACGACGAGGTTTCCCTTCGGGGACGGGCCCGCGACGGCCTGGATTTCCGGAATCTCGTGACCGTTACCGACGCCGAATGGCACTTCCACGAGAGCGCTGCCGTAGCCGAGGCGGGAGTTCGGCGGGCAGCCAGCCAGACCGCTCGCCTGCAGAACCGCGGGCTGACAAATCGCAAGGCCGAGCGTGGTCGTCGTGTAGCTGATGCCGGCGGGCATCTTTAGGTCGAGGCTCGTCATCGGCGGCGGCGCAGTGCCTTCCGTGGTTTCGACGTGAAAGCCAAAGGAGATCGTCGTCGGCGCACCCAGCCTGTTTGGCGAGAAGGATGCATGCAAGCTCGCGCGCTCAGTGGTCGCGCCCGCCGTCGCCGGTAATACACCGCATACGAGCACAAGCAGCAGCGCACCCGTGAGCGCTCTGATCTTGGACAAGAACTTACCCAGCTCTCAGGTCGAGAAGCTGCCGCTCAAATGGACGGTGACAGAGCCGCTCAGGCGCTGGATCGTGCCACTGAAGTTCAGCCCCGAGCCGTGCGCGTGAGCGTAGCTGCCGGTCCCGCGGTTGATCGACAGCTTGCCGGAGAAGCTCGCTGTGCCCCCATTTACGCGGTAGCTCGATGACCCAGATCCCGTGAGGGAGCCACCGCTCGGATAGATGTTGACTTCCGCCGTCACCCGGCTGGGTGAGACGACGTTCAGATGGATATAGATCGCGCCGTGGATCGTCCCCGACGCCGTACCCTGCTCGTTGAGCTTGAGTCCCGAGCTGCTCGTACGATGCAGGTGCCCGGTCTCTTTCACGGTGATCGTCCTCGCCGCGACGGCGGATGGGGCGGTCCTACCGGCGGCGCTGGCGCTGCCCAGTCCGGCAACGCTCATGAGCAGCCCAGCAACAGGCACGATTCCGGCCATCGCCGCGACTCGTGCGCGTGAACGCCCGCCAAGCAGGTGAGCCAGGACAGACCTGCTCGAAACGTTGTGACTACCCGTTTTGCGTGACATCCACAGAACCCTCTCCCGTTGCGACTCAGCGACCCAAAGCAAACTCAATATTGACCTAAACACATACTAGTTCACAAGGACTCGGTGTGGGCCAGGCAGCCGGGCTCGCGTCCTCGACAGCGAGCCTCCCGCGAACGTGAGCATGAGCGAAAGGTGTTCTTGGAGCGTTTCCAAACTGTGGCCGCCCGGGTAGACGGCGCTCTTGGCGCTTGCTCCCGCGCGGCGCAGCGCGGCAGCGAACGGCGCGTTCTCGGAAGGGTCCGCGATCTGATCAGATTCACCGCCGTACACGAATGCATGCAGGCCGATCCGTGACAGCACGGGACGATCGGCCTGCAGCTTGTCTGCAAGGCCGTTGAAGAAGCCCAGCCAGCTCTCGACTGTGGCGAAGCGATAGGGGTTGCTGAGCGCGATGTTCATGGCGCCATATCCGCCCATCGAGTCTCCGGCGATCGCCCGCGCGCTGCGGGATGCCACGGTGGGGAGCATCCGGTCGATCAGTTCCTGCACTTCCAGGACATAGCTCTCATAGTGCTGGCTGCCCATGTTGCGCCAGTTGTTGGCACCGCGCCCGCCCTGGATCATCACGGCAATCAGGGGCGGTATGACATGGTGCGTCACGAGCCGGTCGAGCTCGTCCTGCAGGCCGATCTGCAGGAACGCGCTGGCCGGCTGATTGTTGCCATGCAGCAGGTACAACACCGGGTAGTGGCGAGTGGTGCTGGCGTAACCAGCCGGCAGATAGACCAAGAAGGACCCGTGTCCATGAAGAGCCGGCGATGAGTAGCTCGCGCCGTCGATCGAGCTGCCAGCGGCGTCCTGGCTGACCGGGGTCAGCGTGGGCAGCGGCGGAGCTTTTGAGGCGAGTGAGCTCTGCAAGGAGAGCGTCCGGCTGGGTGACGCTGAGATGCCGGTGAGCTGCCCGATGTCCAGCCGGCCCTGCAGCGCGAGTGCCCCGCAGACGGCCAGCAGGCTGCTGAGGAGCGCGGTGATGAGCACCCGGCGCGCCCGCCCGCCCGCACCGGGAGCTGTCGGCGAGGCGGCGGGCTCCAGCCGGGGCGGGAAGGCTGGCACCCATGCAGGCGGCAGCATTTCTACTGCCGCGGTGCGCTGGCCCGGCCAGCTCCACTCGCCAAGGCTCTCCATCCACACTTGTGCGCGCAGATTCTTCATTGCTACCGGCATCGGGCAGATTCAAGGAAGCAATGAGCAGAAAGCCAACCCCTGCATGAAGGCGCCCACATTGCGCGGGGCACTCAGCTCGTGCTCCACACCTCTCCGGTGTCTCCGAAACCGAGCGCTTGCTTGGTCGCTTCCGTGAGGTCGAATTCGCGCCCAGCGACATACGGGCCACGATCGACCACAGGCACGCGCACCGAGTGCCCGCCGTAGCGGAGCGTGACGAGGGTGCCGCAGGGAAGCGTCTTGTTGGCGACGCCCATGGTTGAGCTGGTCAGCGAGCCGCCGCAGGCCATTCCACCGCCGCCCCCGTACCAGGACGCCTCTGCGAGACGAAACACGTTTAGCCGCCCGAGCCTGCGATGCGAAGCGAGCTCGCTACCGTCGCCGGCGAAACGCAGGCGCACGGACTCGCTCCCGACCCGCCGCGTGACATAGCGAAGCCGGAAACGTCCGCCTGCGCCGGTTCGGGTGCGGGTCAGGGTGCTCCAGCCATGCCTGCCGAGCGCCTGAAGCGCGACCATCCGGCCGGGAAGACCAACCGGCTCCGGGCCGGCCAGAAGCGTCCCCGTGATGGTCGCTGGACCGTCAGCGAGGACGTTCAGCTCAGAGCGGCGCAGCCTCAAGGCAGTGCGAACCGTTATCGGCATCGCTGGTGGCGCGACCGACGCAATTCCGATAGGAGCCAGGGGATTGGCAGGTGGCGGCACAGGGGTCGCGGGTACGTACATCGGTGGGAATCTCCTTGCGTGTCCGCCTACGGGGTTAGCTGTCGGGCTCACGGCCAGCTGGCACGCGAACCAAACGTGCGCCAGCCGGGCGTTACGGCCACAACAGCGGCCGATTCGCCCCATCCAGATCGCCATCTAGAGATCTGGCAGTGGGTCCCCCGCTCGCCTCCATTCACGGAGACGACTCGGCAGGGTCGAACAATTGTTCGATTGCTTCGCAGCTTAGATGACGCTTGGGACGGTTCTGTGTGACGGGTGACACACAGCCCCATCGTGTGCGGATACGCACAAAGCCGTTTAGGACGCGCGCCTGCGGCGTAATCCCAGATCGGCTCACGGCAGATTCAAAGCGCCGTCGTTGACGTGGGGCACTGAAGCCGCGACAATCGGGCGCGTGGCCAACCCGGACCGGCTGACGGCGCTCGACTCGACCTTCCTGCACCTGGAGGACAACTCCACGGCGCACATGCACGTCGCTTCGGTGATGGTCTTCGAGGGCATGGCGCCAGCGCCGCAGGAGCTGGTCAACCACATCGTCAGCCGCCTGCACCTGGTTCCTCGCTACCGCCAGCGCCTTGCCTTCGTCCCCTACGGTCAGGGCCGTCCGGTGTGGGCCGACGATCCGCACTTCAACCCGCGCTACCACATCCGCCACACGGCGCTGCCCAAGCCGGCTGACGACAAAGCCCTCAAGCAGCTCGCGGGGCGCCTCTTCTCCCAGCGCCTGGACCGCTCCAAGCCGCTGTGGGAGATCTGGCTCGTCGAGAAGATGGCGGGCGAACGCTTCGCCCTGATCGCCAAGACGCACCACGCGCTCGTGGACGGGATCTCGGGCGTGGACATCACGACGGTGCTGTTCGACGCGGATCCCGGGGTGGGCGGGACCGGGTCATCTACGTCGCGCCCGCCGGTGCGGTGGACGGCAAAGCCACTTCCCGGTCAGGCCAAGCTGCTCGGCGAGGCGCTGCGCGAACGCACGACGGTGCCGGCCGAGATGGTGCGCGGCGCCCGCAGGCTGCTGCGCGCGCCGCGGCGCGCCGCCTCGCAGCTCGCCGGCGGCCTGCAGAGCCTCGGCGCGACGACGATCGCGGGCGTCAAAGCTCCCGCGCCGGACAGCCCGTTCAACGTCGAGATCGGCCCGCACCGGCGCTACACGTTCATCGACGCAGACCTCGAGCAGTTCAAAGCAATCAAGGCCTCGCTCGGGGGCACGCTCAACGACGTCGTGCTCGCGACCGTCAGCCTCGGCCTTGGCCGCTACCTGCGCCGCGAAGGCTTCGACACCGAGGGACTCGAGCTGAAGGCGATGGTGCCGGTGTCGGTGCGCGCCGACTCCCAGCGAGGAGCGCTTGGCAATCAGGTCGCCGCGATGTGGGCTCCCTTGCCTGTGGGTGTAGAGGATCCGGTGAGCGCTCTGCAGCAGATCACCAGGGAGATGCAGAACCTCAAGGAGTCCGGCCAGGCCGTGGGCGCACAGGTGCTCGTCAACCTCGCCGGGTTCGCGCCGCCCACGATCCTCAGTCAGGCGGCACGGCTGCAGGCCCGTCAGCGCTTCTTCAACCTCGTCGTCACGAATGTGCCTGGGCCACAGTTTCCGCTGTACGTGCTCGGCCGTCGCCTGCAGGTGCTCTACCCGGTCGTGCCGCTCGCCCGCCGCCAGGCGCTTGGCATCGCCGTGATGAGCTACGACGGGCACCTCGGCTTCGGCCTGCTCGGCGACTTCGACGCGCTGCCAGAGCTCGAGGCGATCGCGGGCGACATGAAGTGGGCGATCTCCTCGCTCGCGCGCGCGGCCGGCGTCGCGCCGAAGCCCAAACAGCGAGCCGGCAAACGCTCCCCTGCGGCTTCCGGCAAGAGCGCCGCGAGCAGGAACGGCGCCCGCGCGAGCAGCGCACGCAAGTCCGCAGCGCGCTGAGCCGCCGGTGCGCACAGGCGCGAAAGCCCGCTCGCGACGCGGCGCGAGCACCGGTGGGCCTGCGACGATGACCCCGTGCGCTTAGCCCTCTGCCAGATGAACGCCACCGTGGGCGACATCGCCGGCAACGCCGCCCGCATCCGCGACGGTTTGAACGCGGCAAGTCAGGCGGGGGCCCAGCTGGTGCTCTTCCCCGAGCTTGCGCTGACGGGCTACCCGCCCGAGGACCTGCTGCTGCGCGAGCACTTCCTCGCGGATGCGCGACTGGCCCTCGACGAGCTCGCTCGCGAGGTTCACGGGATTACCGCGATCGTGGGCTTCCCCGAGTCCTCCGCAGAAGATGTCTACAACGCTGCCGCGGTCCTGGCCGGCGGCGCGGTCAAATATGTCTACCGCAAGATGCATCTCCCCAACTACGGCGTCTTCGACGAGCAGCGCTACTTCACCTCAGGAGTCACCCCCGAGGTGATCGTGGTTGGCTCACAGATGGTCGGCGTGACGGTTTGTGAGGACCTATGGACGCCAGGGCCGCCAGCTTCCGCGGAGGCCGAAGCTGGCGCGAGGCTGCTCGCGAACATCTCCGCCTCCCCCTACCACGCCGGCAAGGGCATCGAACGTGAGCAGCTGTTCGCTCAGCGTGCCCGCGAGCACAATGTCTATGTTGCGTTCTGCGGGCTGGTGGGTGGCCAGGACGAGCTCGTGTTTGACGGGCACTCCTTCATCCTTGACCCGGCCGGGCAGACAATTGCCCGTGCGGCCCAGTTCCAAGAGGAGTTGCTCGTTTGCGACCTGAACCTCGATCCTCCGATCGCCGAGCAACCCAAGCCAGGTCTAAAAGCTCCGATTGCCCCCGTCGAGGCCGAGGTATATGCGGCGCTGATGCTGGGCCTGCGCGACTACGTTGAGAAGAACGGCTTCGGCCACGTAGTCCTCGGTCTCTCCGGCGGGATCGACTCAGCGCTTGTCTGTTGCCTTGCCGTGGATGCGCTCGGCGCCGGGCGGGTAAACGTCGCCATCATGCCTTCCCCCCACTCCTCCGCCGAGACCCAGAACGACGCCCGCGCGCTCGCCGCCGCGCTCGGCGTGCGCGCACATGAGCTGCCGATCGAGCCAGCGATGGACGCCTATGACCAGACGCTGAGCGAGGACTTCGAGGGCCTGGAGGCGGATCTGACCGAGGAGAACCTGCAGGCGCGCATCCGCGGCAACCTGCTGATGGCGCTGTCGAACAAGTTCGGCTGGCTGGTCCTCACTACCGGCAACAAGTCCGAGATGTCCGTCGGCTACACCACCCTCTACGGCGACCTGGCAGGAGGATTCGCGGTCATCAAGGATGTGCCAAAGACGCTTGTCTACCGCCTGTGTACGTGGCGTAACTCTTCTGCCGCGGCGATCCAAGGACGCGTGGCGGCCCCGATCCCGCCGTCCATAATCGAGCGCGCGCCCTCGGCGGAGCTGCGCGCTGGCCAGCGCGACGAGGACTCGCTGCCGCCGTATGAGTTGCTCGACCGTATCCTGCACGGCTACGTCGAGTGCCACCGCAGTGCTGAGCAACTGATTGCCGAGGGACTGGCAGAGGATGAGGTGCAGCGTGTGATCAGGCTCGTCAACCTCGCCGAGTACAAGCGCCGCCAGGCGCCACCCGGCATCAAGGTCACCCCGCTGGCCTTCGGCCGGGACCGGCGGATGCCGATCACGAATCGGTATAGAAGCCCACCCACCCTGTGATGCGCGGGGTGGGTGGGCATCTGTACCGTCGCTGTGCGGCCGCGGTTGCGCTAGGACTCTGCACGCTCACGTTCGGAGCCTGTGGCAACACCCTCCAGGACCAGCCGCTCTCCCACACGACGCTCGAGAGCCTGATCCTCGCCCCTTACCCCGTCTACTGGCTCGGTAGCTCCTTCCACGGCATGGCGATCACAGAAGCCTCCCAGGACCCCAGCGGAGCGTTCACCGTCCAGTACGGCGACTGTGTACAGGGTGGCCAAAACACCTGCGTGCCACATCTGCGAGTGGTCAGCTCCCCCGACAACAGCTTCATCCCGATCGGCTCGCAGCCGCACCGAACCGCTCACATCCGCGGCCTCACCGCCATCACCGCTCAGGCGGGCAAGACGATCGAGCTGCCCACCGCGGGCGTGGTCCTCGACATCTACGCCAACAGCCCCCAGCTCGCCCTCGCCGCCGCCGAGATGGCCGTGCCGGTCAACGACACCGGCGTGCCCGAAGGACAGTTGCCCGCGCCGCTGCCAGATACCGGCTTTGGCGAGCAGCCCCTGCCCAGCCAACTGCCAACTCCCCTACGCGCCGTCCCTCGCTAAGCAGGAGCGCCCGTAGGCGGCATAACAGGCAGCGGGCGCACAGCAATCGTCATCCGCGTGACCGCACACAACCGGTCGGCATCGTCGCTGAACCGCACATCCCACACCCACGTCGTGCGACCACGGTGCAGCCGCGTGGCATGGGCATGCACTGCGCCCTCGGTGACCGGTCGCAGAAAGCTCGTGCTGTTCGACATGCCCGTGGCCATGTTGCCTTGTCCAATCACCGCCGCTGCGGTCGCCAGCGAGGTGATCGACTCGGCAAGCGATGCATATACACCGCCGTGAACGAGTCCGACCGGCTGCTTGATCTCCTCGCGCACCGCCACCTTCGCGCGCACCTCGGTGTCGGAGAACTCGACGAACTCCAGGCCATACAGGCGGTCGAACCCCACCAGGGCGTCGTTCAGCTCCTCGGCGCTCGGCGTGGACATCCCGGCGCCACGATAGCCTACGCACCCTCCGCACATGAGCCGACTAGACGACCTCCCTCCCGATCAGCGCGCAGTGCTGATGCTGCTGGTGGCGCAGGGCAAGAGCCACGCCGAGATCGCCAGCATGCTCGGGATCCCCCAGGACACCGTCCGCGATCGCGCCCGCCGGGCGCTGGATGCCCTTGCTGCGGGGACCGGCGAAACTCGCGGTAGCACCCGCGAGCGGACACCGGCCAGCGCACCGCTTGCGCCCGCCGGTGCGGGACCACATGCCATCCCCTCCGCCGGCTCCTCGCGACCAAGCTCCAGGCGCGGTGGTGCGCTGCTGCTCGTGGCGCTCGTCGTGGCCGTGGTCGTGGCGGTGATCCTGATCACCAGCGGCGGCAGCTCTCACAACTCATCAACCACCCAGGCTGGCGCCCCCGCTTCCAGCACAACGAGCACCTCCCAGAAAACGGGCACCCCCACCGTCAAGCAGATCGCCCTCACCTCACCCGAACCTGGCAGCAAGAGGGTCGGCCTGGTGGAGGTCTTCTCCGAAGGGACCAAACATGGCTACTACATCGCGGTCGAACACTTGCCGGCGACGAATGGCTTCTTCTACGCCGTCTGGCTCTATAACTCCCCGACGAGTGCCCTGCCGCTGAGCAAGAGCCCGCCGGTCACCTCCAACGGCCGGCTGAAAGGGGGCGCGCTGCTGCCCGCCACTGCCGGCAGCTACCACAAGATCCTGCTCACGCGTGAGACGAGCACCAAACCGTCTCACCCCGGGCCAATCGTCCTCAGCGGCTCGTTCAGCCTCCCCTGACGTCGTACCTGCGCGCCTCAGAGCTCCAGGTATCGCAGCGCGACCCGGCCCAGGACGAACACATCGCCGTTATGCAGGTTCGCCTGCCTGACGCGATGGCCGTTGACAAACGTGCCATTGGAGCTGCGGTCGTCGAGTATGCGTGAGCCCGAGCGGCTGTGGACGAGGATCGCATGACGCCTGGAGACAGAGGCCTCATCGAGGTGCAGGTCGGCGGCCAGGCCGCGTCCGATGTGAGTCACGCCACTTGCCAGCGGTATCAGCAGCTCCTCGCCAGGTCCCTGAACTTCGATATAGGGGCCCGCCTGCGCTTTCCGGGCGGGCATCGCCTGAGCGCGCATGCGCTCGTCCAGGCAGCCGATCCCGTCGAAGGATTCAGTCCTCTCGCCGGTGCTGGTGGGGCGGGTGGGTGTTCGAGTAGCCATACCGGCAGCTAACCGCACGGTACTCACGCTCACCTCAATAGAGGTGAAGAAATCCCGAAGCGTTGGGCACACCAGCGCCCGCGACCGCCCGTGAGCAGGAGCGCTACCCTCCACACATGTGCGCTGGTTGTGCGATGGCGGCCGCCTCGGCCGCAACGGGCTTCAGGTCGTGGCTGCAAACCCACCACTTTGGCTGGCTCACTCCGCGCCGGCTGCGCTCCTTGACCATCGGCGCGATGTGCGCCGCGGGTCTCGTCTCGACGATCGGCTTCAGCGGGTCCACCGCACCCACACATACGGCAGCGCATCGCGCAGCCGCTCAGGCCAGCAGCGCTCGCTAGCCTCCGGCGACCGCTGGCAGGATCGTTACTTCAGCGCCTGCGGGCACCGGTGTTGCCAAGCCATTCAAGAAGCGGATGTCTTCGCCTGCCACATACACGTTGACGAAGCGCCGTAACGAGCCATCGTCGTCTGAGATGCGCGTGCGCAGCTCACCGTACCGGTCGAACAGGCCATCGAGCACCTCCTGCACGGTCGCACCGTCTATCTGTGCCTCCGCGTCACCGCCTGCCGCCGCCCGCAACTGGGTGGGGATCTTCACAACCACCGCCATCAGGCGCTCACCGTCTCAGGGACGCCGGCCTCGAAGGCCTCCACGGTGGGGGCGATCGTGTGCGTCTCGAACGTGCCCCGCACCGCGTCGAGCGTCTTCAGGCCCTCGCCGGTGATCACGAGCACGACACGCTCGTCCGGGTCGATGTCCCCGCGTGCGGCGAGCTTGGCGAGCGTGGCCGTCGTCACGCCGCCTGCCGTCTCGGTGAAGATGCCCGTCGTCTCGGCCAGCAGCTTGATCCCGTCGCGGATCTCCTCGTCGGTGACCGAGTCCACGCCGCCACCGGTGCGGCGGGCGAGGTCGAGCGCGTAGGGGCCGTCGGCCGGGTTGCCGATCGCCAGCGACTTGGCGATCGTGCGCGGCTTGACCGGGCGGCACACGTCGTGGCCTTCGGCGTAGGCGCTCGCGACCGGCGAGCAGCCCTCGGCCTGGGCGCCGTTCATCTTCGGCAGCGGGCGGGCGGAGGTCTCTACGAGGCCGAGCTCAGCGAACTCCTCGAAGCCACGGGCGATCTTCGTGAACAGCGAGCCCGAGGCGATCGGCACGACGCAGCGGTCGGGCAGCTCCCAGCCGAGCTGCTCGGCGATCTCGAAGGCGAGCGTCTTCGAGCCCTCCGCGTAGTACGGGCGCAGGTTGATGTTGACGAACGCCCAGTCGCGCTCGGCGCACAGCTCGGTGCAGAGGCGGTTGACGTCGTCGTAATTGCCCTCGACACCGACGAGCTTCGTGCCGTAGATACCTGTGGCGAGCACCTTCTGCTCCTCCAGGTCGGCCGGGATGAAGACGTAGGAGTCGAGCCCCAGCGCGGCGCCGTGGGCGGCAACCGAGTTGGCCAGGTTGCCCGTCGAGGCGCAGGCGATCGTCTCGAAGCCGAGCTCACGCGCGCGTGTGACGGCGACCGAGACCACGCGATCCTTGAAGGAATGCGTGGGGTTGGCAGCGTCGTTCTTGACCCACACCTCGCCCAGGTGCAGGCGCTCGGCGAGGCGGTCGGCGCGGATCAGCGGCGTGCAGCCCGCCGGCAACCCGACGCGCGAAGCGAGTCGTCCCGATGGCCCAGGGGGACCGCCGGTGAGCGGCAAGAAGTCGGCGTAGCGCCAGATGTTCTGCGGTCCGCCCTGGATCCGGCGGCGCAGCTCGGCGACGTCGCCGGTCATGGCGCTGTGGTCGTAGGCGACCTCGAGCGGTCCGAAGCACTGCTCGCACACGTAGAGCGCCTGCAGTGGGTACTGCGCCTTGCACTCCTTGCACTGAAGATGACTTACAGCCATGTTGGGCTCCTTCGCGTTAGCCTTCGCCTTGTCACGTGTGGCGAAGAGCGCGAAGCCCGCCACACATCACCTGGAATTGGCACCTTCCCGTCTGTGACTTGACGGTGGTTGCCGGGGTTTCACAGGGCCAGGCCCTCCACCCCTCTCGATGTGGTACGTCGATCTGTGCGGCAGTTTAGCAACCGTACCGGCGAACGCAAGCGGCGCTCAACGGCGCCGGACGCTGCGGGTAACGCCGCCGCGGGCACGGTGTAGCCCTAGCGATGAGCACTCCGGCGCGCGTGATCGACGAGCCCGCGAGCGAGGCTGGCGAGCCGTTCCACTTCGCCTCCCCCGCCACCAAGCGGCGCATGCTGATCATCGTCAACCCCTACGCCACCACTGTCTCCGACCGGCTGCGCCATCTGGTTGTGTATGCCTTGCAGGGGCGCTTCGAGGTCGATGCCGTGGACACCGAGGCCCAGGGTCACGCCACCGAGCTGTGCCGGGAGGCAGCGCACGAGGGTTATGACGTGGTCGTCGCTTTCGGTGGCGACGGCACCGTCAACGAAGCCGCCAACGGGTTGCTCGGGTCCTCCACCCCGCTGTGCTGCCTGCCCGGCGGCTCGGCCAACGTATTCGGCAAGATGCTCGGCATCCCCGGCGACGTCGTCAACGCCACCGAGCACCTGCTGGCGATGGCCGACGGCTGGCGCCCCCGCAAGGTCGACCTGGGTGTCGTCAACGGCCGCTGCTTCACTTTCGCCTCGGGTCTCGGCCTCGACGCCAGCGTGGTCCGGCGGGTCAACGCCAACCCGCGTCTGAAGGCGCGACTGGGTGCCTACTACTTCACGTGGGTGGCCATCAGCACATTTACCCGTCGCTACCTGCTCAAACCGCCGCGGCTGGAGGTCGATGCCGGCGGCACGAAGCTCTCCGGCGTCACCGCGATCGTGCAGAACGGCTCGCCCTTCACCTACTTCCAAAACCGGCCGATCGAGCTGGCTGATGGCACAGCCCTGGATTCGGGCGTGTTGGACGGCGGCGTGCTGCACAGAGTCACGCCGGTCGCGATGCCCTTCATCGCCTGGCGTGCCTTCTCTCGCCGCGCGCGCGTCGTGCGCCACCGTCACGTGACCGGCCTCCCGGACCTAACCGAGCTCGAGGTGCGTAGCACCGACGGCCGCCCTCTCCCCCTCCAGGTCGACGGCGACTACATCGGCGAGGTCTCAGAGGCCCGCTATTCGATCCTCCCCCGCGCGCTTGCGGTAGTCAGCTGATCGCCGCGGGCGAGCATTGTGCTCGTGCCCTTCGCCGTCAGGCCTCCCGCGAGGGCGGTTGACGATGCTTTACTGCACTCAGTGATACCCCCCCCCTCAATATTCAGGCGCCAATGACCGGCAATCGTGTTGCGCTGGGCGCCGTCTTCGCCGGCGCGGCGTGGCGCTACTGGACAGGCGTGTTTCCGCGCACCTGCCGCGAGCTGCGTCACTGGTGGGAGCGCGCCGGTGAGATTCCCGATCCTGTGCTCCGTCAGCTCGCCTTCGACGCGCAGCGCAAGCGGGGAAACCTCGAGGGTGCAGTGGCATTTGCCACGTTTGCGCCGCGGCGCAGCCGGACCGCGGCGGTGCGCGCGCTGGTGGCATTTCAATCGGCTTACAACTACCTCGACCTGCTCGCCGAGCAGCCGCGTGCCGAGGCGATCGTGGGCGGGCGCCTGGCTGCACGAGGCGCTGCTCGCGGCGCTCGACCCCACCGGGTGGGTGGGAACTGGATCCCCTGACTACTACGCGTACTACCCGCAGCGCGAGGACGGCGGCTACCTCGACGAGCTGATCGGCGCATGCCGCATGGCGCTTGCCACGCTGCCCTCATACGCCTCGGTCGCGGCGGCGGCCAGCAGGAGCGCCGAGCGGATCGTGGAGTTTCAGAGCCTCAACCTCTCAGAGTCCCAGGGCGACCACGACACGCTCGCACAATGGGCACAGGCAGAGACTCCAGGAGGGACGGGGCTGCAATGGTGGGAGGCGGCGGCCGCCGGAGGCTCCTCGCTGGGCGTTTTCGCGCTGATCGCGGCTGCCGCCGGGCCGGTGGTTTCATCCGAAGAGCAGGAGCAGATCGAGAATGCCTACTTCCCCTGGATTGGCGCGCTGCACTCGCTGCTCGACCACCTCGTCGACACCTCGGAGGATGCCGCCTGCGGGCAGCGCAGCCTGGTCGGGTACTACGCCTCGCCGGCCGAAGCCGCCGAGCGCATGCAGGTGCTCGCCGCGGAAGCCCTGCGCGTGGCCCGGGCGCTCTCAGCAGGGCGCCGGCACGCGGTCATCCTCGCGGGCATGGCGGGTTACTACCTGTCTGCCCCAGAGGCCTCGGCACCCCGCGCCCTGCCGGTCACTGAGAAGGTCAGAGAGACGATCGGCCCGCTCATGGGACCGGCCCTGCTGGTGTTCAAAGCCCGGCGCCTCGCTGGCCGCCTCGCGGCGCTTACGGGCTCACCCTCGGGCAAGCGCCGCGCGGTGCGCAGTGCCCCTGCGGCTACCCAGCCCCGGGTGTGACGCGGTAGGCATCGAACACTGACTCGATGTTTCGCAGGCGGGTCACCGCGGCTTTCAGCGTGTGCGTGTCGGCCACTTCCACCACGAAGCGGTTCTTGACCATCGGTGGCGTGGACAGGCAGCGCGCTTCGAGGATGTTCGCGCCGGACTCACTGAACACGCGTGAGAGATCCTCCAGCAAACGGTGGCGGTCCCACGCGTCGATCTGGATTTCGACGACGAACGCCGTCGTCTGGTCGCCTTCCCAGGAGACGCTCGTGAAGCGTTCCGGGTCCTTCTTCAGCAGCACGACATTGGGGCAGTCTTTGCGGTGGATCGTGATCCCGCGCCCGAGGGAGATGTAGCCCACGATCCCGTCGCCGGGCACGGGACGGCAGCACTTCGCCAGGCGCAGCATCACATCCTCCACGCCGTCCACCCGGATCCCGTACTGGCCGGAGGATCGCGTGGGCCGCCGGCGCGCGCGCCCCACCCGCAGCAGATCGGCCGCGGTCGCCTCGCCATCGGCGGCCTCGCCCTGCTTGAGGCGTTGCATCACCTTGTTCACGACCACCTTCGGCGAGACCTTGGCGGCGCCCAGGGCGATGTAGAAGTCATCCGCCTTGCGGTAGCCGACCTCGCGGATCACGTCAGCCAGCAGGGCTGAGCCGGTGATCTTCTGCGCCGGCAGGCCCTGCTTGCGCAGGTGTTCCTGCAGCAGATCGCGCCCGGTGTGCTCGGTGTCCTGACGGGACTCCGCCTTGAACCACTGCTTGATCTTGTTGCGCGCGCGCGTCGTCTTGACCATCGCCAGCCAATCGCGCGAAGGTCCGCGCTCGCGCTTGGCGGTGAGGATCTCGACGATGTCTCCGGAGTGCAGCTCGCAGTGCAGCGGCACGATCTTGCCGTTCACGCGCGCGCCCACGCAGCGGTGGCCGATCTCGGTGTGCACCTCATAGGCAAAGTCAAGCGGCGTAGCGCCCGCCGCCAGCGACTTGACCTCGCCCTTGGGCGTGAACACGTAGACCTCCTCCTCGAAGAGGTCGTTGCGGAAAGTGTCCATGAACTCGCGCGGGTCCGAGAGCTCCTTCTGCCAGTCCAGCATCGAGCGCAGCCACTTCAGCTTGGCGTCCTCGGCGGGGCCCTCCTCATCGCTCTTGCCAGTATCCGCCGGCGGCTGCTTGTACATCCAGTGCGCGGCCACCCCAAACTCCGCCATCTCATGCATCTCGTGCGTGCGGATCTGGATCTCCAGCGGCTGTCCCTCCGGCCCAATCACGGTTGTGTGCAGCGATTGGTACATGTTGAACTTGGGCATCGCGATGAAATCCTTGAAGCGCCCCGGCAGCGGCTTCCACAGCGAATGGATCACCCCGACCGTGCCGTAGCAGTCCTTGACCGAGTCCACCAGCACGCGCATCGCCGTGAGGTCGTAGATCTCGTTGAACTCCCGGCCCTTTTTGGTCATCTTCGAGTAGATCGAGTAGAAGTGCTTGGCACGCCCAGCGATCTGCGCCTGTATGCCCACGCCGGTCAGCTCCTCGCGCAGGTAGTCACCGGCCTGTGAGACGTAGCGCTCGCGCTCGTCGCGCTGCTGGGCGACCAATCCCTTGATCTCCTGGTACTTGCGCGGGTGCAGGGTGGCGAAGGCCAGGTCCTCGAGCTCCCACTTGATCGCGTGGATACCGAGACGGTGGGCCAGCGGCGCGTAGATCTCGAGCGTCTCGCGGGCCTTCTCCATCTGCTTCTGCTTGGACATCGCGTCGATCGTGCGCATGTTGTGCAAGCGGTCCGCGAGCTTGATCAGGATCACCCGCACGTCGGTGGCCATCGCGACCATCATCTTGCGGTAGTTGTTCGCTTGCGCCTCGTCGCGCGACTGGAAAGTGATGCCGGTGAGCTTCGTGACACCGTCAACGACCGTGGCGATCTCATCGCCGAAGCGCTCGCGCACCTCATCCAGCGACGCGGAGGTGTCCTCCACCGTGTCGTGCAGCAGCGCCGCGCACAGCGTCTCCGTATCCAGGCGCATGTTCGCGCAGATGCGCGCCACGCTGACGGGGTGCACGATGAAGTCCTCGCCGGACTTTCGCCGCTGCGCGGCGTGGTGCTCGCAGGCGAACACGAACGCGTCCCGCACACGGGCACGGTCGATCTCCACCGCAGAGTCTCCCGCGTGCTCGGAGACGATCGCGAAGAGGTCTCCGAGCAGCCGCCGCTCGAGGTCGTTCAGATCCAGGCGTCCATCCTGTGGGGCAGCGAGGGCGCCCTCGGGCTGTGCTGGCGAGGGCGGCCCGCCCACATCGCCCGTACTCTGGGGCTCGAGGGCGATCACCGGTGGGCTATTCGATTCCTGGGGTATCGCCATATCCAAAGGGTAGGGTAAGCACCCGCAGGACTGAAGGGTTTCCGGACCGTCCGAAAATTCCAGGCTCTTTCCTCAGAGGGTGCTGTAGGGCGATCGGGAGCTTTCAGGCGGTTTCTTTCAAGCTCAGCTCATCGCAAACAGCACGAGCTCCTCGTCCTTCACAGCTGGCGAAGCTGTGCTCTGAGGCTCACTGGACCGTACATGGCGGAACACCAAGCGAGGCTCGGTGACGCCGTTCCACTCGTTCACCTCGAGCTTGAACGTCACATCGGCGATCTCGTCCTCAGCAACTGGCAATCCCCCACCGGTTCCGAACGCGACACCACGCGAGCGGGCGCCACCGGACTGCACAGTAAAGCGCGCGTGCTTGCCATTGCCCATCGGGCGCACGTCACTGAACGTCGCACCGGCGAGGAGCAGCGCGACGCCCGGGTTACCCTTCCCGAACGGGGCCAGCGCTTGCAATTCCTCCGCGAGCTCCATCCCCAGCTGATCGCCCGCCACCACTGCGTCGACGCGCTCGACCGGCACCATGTCGGCGGGTTCGAGCACCCGCTCTGCGTGCGCGCAGAGCGCCTTCGTGAACTCCTCGAGCTGCTCGCGCTCGATCTCCAGGCCTGCCGCGGCGCGGTGACCGCCGTAGCCGCGCAGGTGCCCGCCACAGGCGGTGAGGCCTGCAAGCAGGTCGAAGGCCTCGATGCTCCGCCCTGATCCCTTCCCGAGATCTCCCGCCAGCGCGATCAGCACCACCGGGCGCCGGTGGGTCTCGGACGAGTCGCGAGGCGACGATGCCGATCACGCCCGCGTGCCAGTCCTCGCCCGCCAGCACATACGCCGCTGGCGGATTGGCGGGGTCCAATGCCGCGATCTGCGCTTCGGCCTGCAAACGGATACGAGTCTCGGTGCGCCTGCGCTCGTAGTTGGCGCGGTCGAGCTCCTCCGCGATCTGTGCCGCGCGCATCCGGTCCTCGGTCAAGATCAGCTCGAGCCCCGCGTCGGCCCGGTGAGGCGACCGGCGGCGTTCAGCCGCGGCGCCAGCGCGAAGCCCACCGAGCGCTCGTTCAGCTTGCTCGGATCCACCCGGGCGACCGCCATTAGCGCGCGCAAACCGGGCTTCGCGGTACCCACCAGCGCGCGCATCCCGCGCCGGACCAGCGTGCGATTCTCACCCACCAGCGCCACCAGGTCGGCAATCGTCGCGAGCGCCACGAGGTCGAGATCCTCCTCGAGCGCCCGTCCCTCCGGCGCGGTGCCCGGCCCGGCGGCAGCGCTCTCCAGCGCCTGGGCCAGCTTGTAAGCGACCGCTGTGGCGCACAGCTCTGGACACGGATAGTCACAGATCGCGGGATGCACGATCGGGGCCTGTGGCAGCATCCCATCGGCCCGCCGGGCATGGTGATCGGTGACCACGACCTCCATTCCCAGCGACAGTGCCAGCGCCACCTCATCCACGGCGGTAATCGCACAGTCCACGGTCACCAGCAAGCGTGTGCCCCGCTCGTGCAGGCGCTTGACCGTCTCTGCGTTCAGGCCGTACCCGTCTGTAGCGCGGTCGGGCAGGTACCAATCGACGTCTGCCCCGAGCCGTCTCAGCGATCGCACCAGTACCGCCGTGGAGCACACTCCGTCGACGTCGTAGTCCCCGTGGATCGTGATCCGCTCGCCGCTTCTGGCATGTCTCAGGATCGGCTCGATCGCCAGCTCGATGCCCACAAACGCCGCCGGTGGGTGCTCCTCCTCGGCTGCCAGGAACGTGCGTGCCCGTGCCGGCTCGCCCAGCCCGCGGCGTACGAGGACCTGTGCGAGTGGGTTGCTCACTCCGAGCTCGCGCTCCAGCTCCTCGACATCCTCGAGCGGACAATCGCGCATCTCAAAGCGAGGTCTCTCCACGCGGGCCACCTTACGGCCCGCACGAGACGGAACTTCTCAGCCGCGGCGTTCCCGGCGCATTCCCTCCAGGTAGACCAAGGCGATGCCGATCAGCGCACCGGGGATCGCGTACAGCACAACAGCCACATCGGTCGCCTTCTCGCCCGGCACCTTGAAGGCCGAGACTTTCACCCCGTAGATGATCAGTCCGACCACGATCGCGCCCACCAGCGCGCCAACGAACGCGCCGACGATCCCGCCCCAGAAACGGTCGGGCAGGAAGATCGTGAAGTGCCAGATCGCCAAGCCCATCATCACCCAGCCGAGCATTCCCATTAGCGGCTTCTCCCATGGCGGCGGTTGCGTGATCGTTTCCCGCGATCGCGTTTCTTCGGCTCTTCCTTCAGCACCAGGTCCTCCGGTGTCAGATCGGCTGCCGGGTCACGCGCCAGAGCGGCCCCAGCCTTCGGCTCGGCCTCGATGTCGAGGTCTGCCACCAGATCTTTGAACTCGTCGTGCGAGATCTGCTCGCCCGCGCCTGGAGGCCCGTCGGATCCGAAGATCGACACGCTGCGCTTGCGCTCCGTGCGCCGGCTCGATGTCCTCGGGCGCGCCACCGGCTGCTGTCGCGTAGGCGGGCACCGTGGCCAGTTCGCGCACGATCCGCGCGCGGCGGTTGCGGTAGCTCGACTCGCGTTCCTTCCAGTGGGTCAGCACTGGCGAGGCGATGAAGATCGACGAGTACGCTCCCGAGGCGACGCCGACCATCAGCGCGAAGGCGAAGTCCTTCAGTGTTTCGCCGCCGAAGAGCAGCAGCGCGAGGACCGGTAGCAGCGTGCAGAAGCTGGTTGCCAGCGACCTCGTCAGCACCTCCGACATCGAGCGGTTGACGATCTGGGAGAACACCGCGCGCGGCATTCTCGGCACGTTCTCGCGCACGCGGTCGAACACGATGATGGTGTCGTACAGGGAATACCCAAGGATCGTCAACAGCGCCGCGACCGTTGCGGTCGTCACTTCGCGGCCGGTCAGCGAATAGACGCCCGCCGTGATCAGCAGGTCGTGCATCAGCGCGATCAGCACCGGTACCGCGTACTTCCACTCGAACCTCAGCGCGATGTAGGCCGAGATCACCAGCAAGGAGGCGATGATCGCGATGATCGCGCTGTTGGCCACCGTTTTGCCGAATGTCGGACCGATCGAGGTCGAGGAGAAGTTTCTGATGCCGAACTTCGTTTCGAGGATTTCGCCGGACTCTCGATACGGACCCCCGGCTTCAGCGTCTTCGTTGAGATCTGGTAGCCGGTGCCGCCGATGCTCTTGTTGACGAACTTCTGAACCTGCGCGTTCCCGTAGCCAGCCGTGGCCATCGCCGTGGCCACTTGGTTCTCACTGACGGGCTTGACGAACGCCGTCTGGATGCGTGTGCCCGACTTGAAGTCGATGCCGAAGTTCAGCCCGCTGCCGCCGATTGCCAGCGCCCCGACGGCGAGGATCGTGCCGGAGAGCGAGAAGAACCACCTGGAGGCGCCCATGAAGTCGAACGTCCAGCCACGCCCGCGCCGCGCCGCGCCGAGCGCGGCCGGATGCGAGACAAGCTGGAGCGTCCCATCGCGCCGAGCGCCGCCCGCGTCGCGAGCACGGCCGTGAACAGCGAGACGAGCGTACCGATGCCCAGTGTGAACGCGAAGCCCTTGACTTCGGCGGTCGCCAGAGCGAACAGGATGAAGGCGGTCATGAACGTGACCACGTTGGCGTCCACGATCGCCGCAAAGCCGCGTTTGTAGCCCGTGGCGATGCCCGAGATGATCGATCTTCCCGCCGCGGATCTCCTCCTTGACGCGCTCGAAGATGACGATGTTCGCGTCGGCCGCCACGCCGATCGTGAGGATCAGCCCGGCGATGCCCGGGAGCGTGAGCGTGATCGGGATCAGCTTGATCAGCGCGAAGAAGTAGATGCTGTAGATGACCAGGCCGCCGACTGCGATCGCACCAAGGACGCGGTAGAAGAGCAACAGGAAGAGGCACACGACGGCGAAGCCGGCGAGCATCGCGATCAGGCCCTGGTTGAGCGCCGTTTTGCCGAGCGTGGCAGAGACCTGCGAGTTGGAGATCAGTTCGAGCTTGATCGGCAGCGCTCCCGACTGGAGCTCCTGGGCCAGTTCCTGTGCCGAGGAGATCGTGAAGCCGCCGGAGATCTGCGAGCCCGTGTTGGCGTCGATGCCTTCGGGGTACTTCGTGTAGTCGATCGACGGTGTCGTGATCAGCTGCCCGTCGAGCACCACCGCGAAGTGCTGTTGAGCCGCTTCCTTGCCCACGCCCGGCAGCTGGGCCGCCTGCCCGCGTTCGGCGATTTCCTTGGTGACCTGCTGGAAGACGCTCTGCCCGTGGCCGGTGAATTCGAACGTCACGTTCGGCGCGCCCGTTCCCCCGCCGCCTTCGTCGAAGCTCTGGCGCGGGTTCTTCACGTCGGCGCCCGTGAGCACCGGGTTGTCCTTCATCACGAACCAGCTGTTCGGGCTCTTCTGTGTGACCTTGCCTTTTTCGCTTTCGACCGGCCGCGCTCGCACGAGCACCGTGCCGGGGTTTACGCGCACCGCCTTGACCTGCGCACCAGCCGGGACCTTGTAGTCGGCGTAGAGGTTCTTTTCCGTTTCCTCCGGCCCGCGCAGCACCTTTTCGTGCTTCGGTTCGACCAGGTACCAACTGCCGTAGATGCAACCCCCGGCCTGCGCCGGAGTGCAGCCCTTGCTCCAGGTCGTGTCGGTCTGGCGCAGTTCCGGCGCGCGCTTCTCGGCGCGCAGCACGGCCTGGTACTCGGGCAGCCCGAACTGGGCTTCGCCCGCGCGCGGGCCGCCTGTGACCGTCGCTTCGCTCGGGGCTGGCTGTGCCGGCAGAGCCGATCACGTCCGGCTCCCAGTCATAGAAGAACAGCTGGGCGGTCTTGCCGACCTCCTGTTCGGCGCGCCGGGCGTCTTTCACTTCGGGGAGCGCGACATCGATTTCTCGTTCCCCGGAGCGTTGGATTTCCGGCTGGGAGACGCCGAGCTGAGTCGACGCGCTTGCGCATGATGTCGATCGCCCGGTTCAGTGATTCGCTGTCAACTTTCGATTGCGCGGTCGGCTTCCCCTGATAGATGAGCTCGACGCCGCCCTTCAGAGTCCAGGCCCAGGCGCGTCTTCTTCGCCGCCACCACGCCAGGGATACCGGTGACCACGAGCAGCGAAACGATCACCAGCCCGGCGACGAGGAGCAGTACGAAGGCGTTCCGGCGGCGGTCGGTCATCGGACCAGCCAGCCTACTTGTCGGGCGTCAGCACGAGCAGCAGGCCGCCATCGTCGTCATATGCCGGAAACATGTCAGCCTTGGCTTTCGCTGCCACGTCGCGTTCGCCGTTCACCTGCACCGGCACCTCCAGCGCGCGTACCCCCCACTCGAGCACCGTCGCGACCGGATCGTCGCCGTTTTGAAAGCTCAGCCCAAGTACCTGCTCCACGCGCTGGCCGATCACCTCCTCCTCCTCTAGGCCCGTGAAGGCGAAGGAGTTCTTCCCGCAGCCGATCACGCGGCCCTCACCGTCGCACACGAAGAAGGCAGCGTCTGGCGCCGGGTAGTAGTCGTCGAGGAGTTCGAACAGGAATGCGAAGCCGCACTTCGGTGCAGCCCTTGCGCTGGCGCGTGAAGCCGATGTTGCGGTCGAGCTCTGAGGTGCGATGACCGCAGTTTGGGCAGATGAACGGATGAGCCATGTGATCGCCACACAGAGTACGGAAGCTGGCGCTAGAACAGCGCCGGGCCGAGGCGGCGGCGACCCAGCGGCAGGCGGCGTGCATGGGCTGGTGGGATTCCCAAATGAACGAAGGCCGCCGGTGTCGCACGCGTCCCCGCGGGGTGCGCTTGATCAGCCCCTCCATCAACAGATACGGCTCATAGACATCCTCGATCGTGTCTTGCTCCTCGCCGACCGCCACTGCCAGCGTCGAGAGCCCCACCGGGCCTCCGCCGAACTTCGTGCAGATCGCGCGCAGGATCTCCCGGTCCAGGCGATCCAGCCCACGCTCGTCCACCTCCAGCAGCTCCAGCGCCGCCTTCGGCCGCGCCCGCAGTCACCACCCCCTGCATGCGCACCTCGGCGTAGTCGCGCACGCGCTTGAGCAGGCGGTTCGCCACACGCGGCGTGCCCCGGCTGCGCGCCGCGATCGCCACCGCACCGTCGTCCTCCAAGCCGATCTGAAGGATTCCCGCCGAGCGTCCGACGATGCTCGCCAGCTCATCCACCCCGTAGGGCTCCAGCCGCGCCTGAATCCCGAAGCGATCGCGCAACGGTGTGCTCAGCAGACCCGTGCGCGTCGTCGCCCCCACCAGCGTGAACGGCGGCAGCTCGAGCGTCACCACGCGCGCGCCCGCCCCCTGCCCGACCGTGATCGGCAGCCGGTGATCCTCCATCGCCGGGTAGAACGTCTCCTCGAGCGTGCGCGAGAGGCGGTGGATCTCATCCACGAAGAACACGCTCCTCGGCTCCAGCGCCGTCAGGAAGGCCGCGATATCGCCCTTTCGCTCCAGCGCCGGGCCGGCGGTCTGCACGAACGGCACGTCCAGCTCCGCCGCCACGATCTGCGCCAGCGAGGTCTTGCCCAGGCCCGGCGGCCCCGCCAGCAACAGGTGATCGAGCGCATCCCCCCGCGCGCTCGCCGCCTCGATCGCCACCGCCAGCTGCTCCAGCAGCTTCTGTTGGCCGACGAAGTCCTGCAGGCGCCGTGGGCGCAGCGAACGGTCGAGCTCGTCCTCCGCGGCCAGGTAAGGGGTCTGGATGCGGGCGGTCTCAGCGGTCATTGTGTGCGCGCGGTGTGCAGTGCCTGTGAGAGAAGCTCCTCGGCGCTGTCTCCCTCCGCGCCCCGCAACAACTCCTCAGCCTCGCCGGGCGTGTACCCGAGCTCGAGCAGCCCGTCGCGGGCCAGCGCCATTGGCCCGTCTCCCCTGCGCGCCACGATCGGGCCTCCCGGCGCGGCGTCACCGGCCTTCTCGCGCAGCTCGACGATTATCCGCTCCGCCGTGCGCTTGCCGATCCCCGGGGTCGCCTGAAAGCGCGCCGCGTCCTGACCGGAGATTGCTGCCATTATCTCTCTCGGGGTGCCGCCGGAGAGCACTGCCAGCGCGACCTTCGGACCCACCGCCTGAACTGACAGCAGCATCAGGAACAGGTCGCGCTCCTCCTCAGAATGAAAGCCGTACAGCGACAGCGCGTCGTCGCGCACGATCAAGTGCGCGTGCAGCGTCGTCTCCTCGCCCGCCGCTGGGACGTGCCGCAGCGTCTCTGCGGAGACCGCCGCGCGATAGCCGACTCCGCCGCACAGGATCACCACGTGACCGGTCCGCCTGACCGCCACCTCTCCCCTCAGCATCCCGATCATTGCGCGGCTCCCGCGAGCGCTGCCGACAGCGGCGCGCAGTTGGCGTGGCACATCGCGACCGCCAGTGCGTCGGCCGCGTGATCCGGGGTGGGCGCCTGCGGGAGCGCCAGAAGCGTCTGCACCATCTTTGCGACCTGCTCCTTGCCCGCCCGGCCGTTGCCGCAAACGGCGGCCTTCACCTGCTGAGGCGTATAGCTCGTGCACGGGACTCCGCGCTGCCCGGCCGCAAGCATCGCCGCGCCGCGTGCCTGACCGACGGCGAAGGCGGTGCGCACGTTCTGGCCGAAGTACAGCTGCTCCAGGGCAAGCGCATCCGGCTCGTGCTCGCTGAGCAGAGCATCCACGGCGGCGTGGATATCGGCCAGACGCCGCTCCTGCGGCGCCCCGGCGGAAGTCTCGATCACGCCGCCGTCGAGTGCCACGAGGCCCGCGGCGCTCTCCACCACGCCGTAGCCAGTGTTTGCCAAGCCGGGGTCGATTCCCAAAACGATCACGATCCATGATTCTCCGCGTGCCACCGGACGCCTGCCTGCCTTACCCTGCGGTCCTCATGAGCAGCGGGCAGATCGACTTCGCCGCAGAGGGCCTTCTGGATGGCCTGCAGGGCGAGCAGCGCGACGAGCGCCTAGCGCTGCTTCAGTATCTCGCCGCCGACGGGGTTCCCTTGGCCGAGTTGCAGCGCACCACTGCTTCGGGCACGCTCATGTTCCTGCCCGCCGAGCGCGTGATCGGGGGGCGCGCCCGCTTTACCGCGGCGGAGATAGCACAGCGCGGCGAAGTCTCGGAAGACTTTCTGATCGCTGTTCGCCGTGCGATGGGCCTGCCGGTTGCGGCGCCCGAGGAGGCCATCTACACCGAGGCCGATCTCGAGGCCGTACGGATGCGCCACGTGGCCCACGCGGCAGGGATCTCCGACGAGGAGATCCTCGACCTGATGCGCACGCTGGGACGTGGCCTCTCCCAAGCCGCGGAGACGATGCGCACCCTGACCATGCGCCTGGTGCTCGAGCCCGGCGTCAGCGAGCACGAACTCGCCCAGCGCTACGCCTACGCCGCCTCGCAGCTCGCTCCAATGCTGGGACCGCTCGTAACCAATCTGTTGAACCTCCATCTGCGCCAGATGGCCCAGAGCGAGGCGATCAGCGCAGCCGAGCGCAGCGGTGGGCAGCTTCCAGGCTCACGCGAGATCGCCGTCTGCTTCGCCGACCTCGTTGGCTTCACACGCCTGGGCGAGGAGGTCCCGCCCGATGAGCTCGGGCGCCTGGCGGTGCGCCTGGAGGCGCTCGCCAGCGAGGTCGCCGCGCCGCCCGTCCGGCTGATCAAGACGATCGGCGACGCCGCGATGCTCACCTCCCTGGAGCCCGAGCCGCTGCTCGACGCCGCTCTTACCCTGCTCGACGCCGCCGAGGCAGAGGGCGATGACTTCCCTCAACTGCGTGCTGGCCTCGCGATCGGACCGGCCCTCAGCCGCGCCGGGGACTGGTTCGGCCGCCCCGTCAACCTCGCCAGCCGCATCACCGCCGTTGCCCGTCCCGGCAGCGTGCTGGCCGAGCGCGAGGTGCGCGAGTCAGCGCGCGAGTCCTACCGCTGGTCCTACGCGGGCGAACGGCGCCTGCGCGGAATCCGCGAGCCCGTGCCGCTGTTCCGCGCGCGGCGCCTGCCCGATCCGGCTTAGACCCTTAGCTCCACAGCTGCCACGGAGCGTCCCCCGAGGCCCACATGTCGTTCAATGCCACCGCGTCCTTGTACGTGTCCATGCACTCCCAGAAGCCCTCGTGCCGGTATGCCCGCAGCTCGTTCTCCGCGGCCAACCGTTCCAACGGCTTGCGCTCGAGCACGCTGTCCTGTTCTAGATAATTCAACGCGTCGCGTTGCATGCAGAAGAAGCCTCCGTTGATCCAGTGCTCCGAGCGCGGCTTCTCGCGAAAGCCCGTCACTCTGCCGTCCTCGCCGTCGAGCTCGGTCACACCAAACTGCAGCTCTGGGCGCACGACCGTCATCGTCGCCGTCGCACCGTGCAGTGAGTGAAATTCCAACAACGCCTCTAAGTCGATGTCGGCCACGCCGTCGGCGTAGGTCGCGCAGAAGCGCTCCTCCTCCGCTAGCTGCCCCTCCAGCAGCTTGATCCTGCCACCCGTCGGGGTTTCCAATCCCGTGTCCTCGCACTGCACGCTCACGCCCTCCGGCCATTCGTGCGCGGCCGCAAACCGCTCGATCAGCTCGCCCTTGTACCCCGTCGCGAGCAGAAACCGCCTGAAGCCCTGAACGGCATACAGCTGGATCACGTGCCACACGATCGGCATTCCTCCGATCTCCACCAATGGCTTCGGGATCTCCTGCGTGTGCTCCTGCAACCGCGTCCCGCGCCCGCCGCACAGGATCACCACCGGCGGCCGGGTTATGAGTTTGGGCCTGGCATCTGGTGCTTGCCCACGCGACGGGAGCTCCACCAGCCCCAGCCGCCGACCGCGAGGACAGGCACGACAAACATCGCGGAGGTGTACCAGTGCGTGAGGCAGGCAAGCACGGTCATCGCGCCCGACAAGCTACCACGCCAGTCAGCGGGTCTCAGCCCTCGTGCTCACGTTCCCACGGCGGAAAGCAGCCATAGGCCGAAGCTCGTGAAGGCAACCATCACGGCGAGCATCCAGTACTGGCTTCGTATCGCCTCTTGGGGGTTGCGGTACATGACCAGCGCGCGGTCGTGAGCGAGGGCAAGGCCGCCGGCGTGGCCAGCGACGAGCGCGGCGACCTGCACGTACCAGATCGCGGCGTAGGAGATGAACAGGTAGTCGATCTGGTAGCCGCTCGTGCCGAAGAGGTTCGATCCGTCGCCGAGCGGGTCGGAAGCCAGGTAGACCATTGCTTGTGACTGCCAGATGAGCAGCGAGAAGTAGTGGGCTAGCACGTAGGCGAAGCCAATCGGCACGAGCGTGTGGGCGAACGTGCGCGTCAGCTCGGAGGACCCGTAGCGCCCGCTCACGGAGCGGACGCCCAGGATCCCCACCCGGTAGACAGTGGCGATCAGCGCTACGCAGAAGACCAGGCCGAGCGAGTAGGCCAGCTCGAGCGCCGGGGTCTGTCCGAGACCGAGTTCTGAGAAGAAGCTCTGCAGGCCCGGCTCGTTGTTGCGCCAGATACCCCCGTTGCTGAACCCGTCGAACGTAGTCGTGCCGATGATCGTGCAGATCAATGCGATCGTCCCGGGAAAGATCCGCAGCGAGGTCAGCCCGCTGAGCGCCCGGCGCAGGCATACCCAACCGTCCTCGTCTCTCACGAGCACAGAGAGCTTCGACATCAGGCCGAAGTAGACCCCGAAGCCGTCCGCGCGCTCGCTCCACTCCTCGGCGCCGAACAGGCTCATGCCGGCCACCATCACGAGGAAGTAGCCGAGCGAGAGGGCGGCAAGCAGCGAGGGCTGATCGCGGTTGACGTAGACGAGCTCGAGCCAGGCGAAGCCGATGAGGCCCGCGACGGCCGGCCAGCGGCCGAGGCGCTCCGGGTAGCGCAGAACGGGCGGCCGCGAGCGCTCGCCTGCAAGCGCGCCTCTCAGCGCGAGGAGCACCCGAGCGCATGTGCGCCATGGGCTGAACGCCCGGAACACATCGCCAAAGAGCACGCTGAGCATGGGCATCCCGACCCAGAACACGACATAGATGAAGGTCACCGAGAAGTTGGCGTTCGATTCCTGGGCTCCGGCGAAGCCGCTGTAGAGCACCAGCGCGAACAGCGCCAGCCCAACCAGGCTGGCGAGCCACTCGAGCGCCGGCGGGAGCCTGAACAGCCTGCGCGTCCGCGGCGCCTGAAGCTTGGGGTGCGTCCACAACGCGGAGAGGGCCACGAAGGACACCACCAGCACGATCGCCGCGGCCCAGCTGAACAGCCACACCGGGATCGGCAGGTCCGCCTTGCCCACGATCCCGTGCGCGAGCGCGCTCACCGGGAAGACCAGCGCCACGGCTCCCAGGCCGCCGAGCAGTGCCAGCAGCAAGCGACGCGGAAGGATCATCGTTCGCTGCGGCGCGAGGCGGCCAGGGCACCGAGACCGGCCAGCAAGCCGAGCGCGCCGAGGATCAGCGCCGCGATGCCGAGGCCTTTGCTCGCCCCGCCACTACTTGGCCTCACGACAGCCGGTGCGGGCGCGGACTGGCTTCCAGCCGTCTGTCCGGCTTCCGGCCCTGCCTCGTGGCCCGCGATGTCCTCGATCACGCCGCCCTTGGCCGTGACGTTGATCCTCGGCGCGGGGTGTTCTGCGCTCAGCGACGGGTCGATCCAGTGAACGAGGAGGCCGTTGCTGTACGTCTGAACGGTCCTGAATTCGAGTGCCTTGCCCGCCGCATTTTCCGGGATCGCCAGCGAGAGCGGGAAGTCGATGAACTGGCCGTTGTTCACCTTCCCCAGCGGGCCGGTCCAAGACCAGACGATCTGGGAGACCTCGGCGTTGATCGTTTCCCCGTCCTGTGTGATCGGAGCGGCGAGCTTGCTTTCGATGATGCGCGTGCTCCAGCCGGGAACGTTTTCGTAGTCGACGCTGGTAAATCCGCTGGGGAGCAGCACGTCAACCTTCCTGACATAAGCGCCTTCCTGCTCCCCGGGTACGCGAACATCGAGCGTCGCAAACGCTCCGGCCGGGATCGTGTTGGGATGTAGGCTGATGTGCGCCTGTGCGCCGGCGGGTGCGATGAACGCTCCCGCCGCGAGCAGCACGGCGACCTTCTTGGGCTTCATGTTTACGTACCTCCTTCATCGGATTGGCACCTTCACGGTGCGGGTGAACTGTTCAAATTCGGAGATCCGGTCGGTGATCTGGATCTGCCAGGTCCCTCCGGGTGTCAGCTCGGCTGAGTTGAGCGTGTAGTGGCCGGGACCGGAGAGGTTTGCCCTCAATGGCAGTGGGCCGATTCCCTTGGCGGGCAGCCTCGCGGTGGCCGTCAGTTCCTTGGTCTGTGTGAACTGGGCGCCAGTCTTCGCGCTGATCAGGTACAGGTGAATCGTGTTCAGCCCGACCTTCGCGGGTTCGACAGTCATCTCGAGCTCGGCCGGACCGATCGTCGTGTTCGCCGAGAACGGCCCTGTCGCGGCGTCGATCGGCGGCGCATAGCTGACAAGCGCCGCGGTCACGCCGAACACGCCCAGCATCAGCGCGAGCTCGCCGCGCATCGTGCCGCGCGCCAGCGCACCGATTCCGCCGGGCAACTGCCCGTCACCCACCACGCGCTTCAGGGCCGGGATGACTCGCTCACGGTTGACCCAGCCGAGGCCGGTCAGCGACAGCAACAGCGCGACCTTGACGATAATCAGCGCGCCGTAGGTGGTGTGGAAGAGGCCATGCAGGCTGCGTACGTCGATGTAGGCCTGGGTCACGCCGGTCACAGCGATCACGGCCACCGCTCCGAGCGCGAGTGGCGAGAACCTCGCGAGCGTCGCGAGCAGCAGCCGGCTTCGCTCGGGGCCCTCCAGCCGACGAGTGGCGCCTGGCAGCGCCACCAGCAGGCACGCGATCCCTCCCACCCAGACGCTTGCCGCCAGCACGTGCAGTACGTCGGATGCGAAGAACAGCCCCGTCGGGCTCTGGATGCTCGCGTGGCCGCTGAGCGCTGGGGTGATCGCCAGGTAGGCAGCGCATACCCCGA
The DNA here is from genome assembly GCA_963817605.1 of uncultured Solirubrobacterales bacterium. Classification (GTDB taxonomy): domain Bacteria; phylum Actinomycetota; class Thermoleophilia; order Solirubrobacterales; family Solirubrobacteraceae; genus Palsa-744. The sequence goes on from CAWFOV010000004.1 coordinate 481,305, forward strand.
TCGGGCCGAGCAGCCACCGCCGGCGGAGCGCCGTCCCCGCGACCAGCAGAGCACCCAGCGCAATCCAGTCGATCACCCGCAGGCCCCACACCTGCCCGAAGCGGCTTTCCAGCGTGTTGTCCATGATCGAGCTTTTCAGCGAGCTCCACAGCGACACGCCGGCCGCGCTGGCTCCCTGCAGCAGGATGCCGAGCACGCTGACGATCACGCCAAGCACGACAGCGACGATCAGCAACCATCGCATGCGCCTGATGAACATCCGCGCGGCGGCCTGCCGCCTGGCCTCGGGGCCAGCGACCGCGGCAAAGCCCGGCTGCCACGCGAAGAACACAAAGGCAAGGCCGCCGAGCAGCAGGGCGATCGACAGGTAGTCCAGACCCCGCACAACGCCGAAGGCGATCTTCGTCACTTTGCCCGTCTCGTTCTTGCCGATCAGCCCGGCGACGGTGAACTTCGGAGCGGCGCCGGCGTGGCCGATGTTGAACACGAGGCCGCCGTAGACGATGTGCGTGTCCGCTGAGATCACGCGGTAAGTCGCGGTGTATGTGCCGTCCGGAAGACCTGCCTTCAGACCGACGCCCATCCAGTGCTCGTTGCCGTTCGGATGGGTGACGTTCAGGTCATCGGCCTCGTTGCCCTGCGCGTCATAGACCCGGACCGCGCCGAGCGTCCCGCCGACGGCCTGGTTGAACTGGAAGATCACCTCCTTGGGCTGGACCTGGACGGTCGAGCCTGACACCGGCGAGGTGCCGAGCAGCTGCGCATGGGCCCAGGCTGCCGGAGTGCTTGCAAGCACTCCGGCCACCGCGAGCGCCGACGCGAGCAGGGCTCTGTGGCGGGACGTGCCGCTCACCACGCCTCTTTCGGTGACCCGCCCACCCCGCCGGAGCGGCGCCGGCGGACGAACAGCACGAGCAGCAGGCCGAGCAGGGCGATCACCGCCAGCGCCACAATCGCGGCGGCGGGCGCCTTCGTGCCGCTCTCGGGAGTCCAGAACAGTTCACCGTTCACGGCGCCCTTGCGCGAGCCGACCTCGATCGGCACCTGCCAGTCGAAGATCTTGGTGCGCTTGCCCTTGTCCTTGACCTGCGGAGGCAGCGCGGGGGACATCCAGTGGATGCGATGGTCGTGCCATTCGAGCTGGCCGGTGCGGTCAACGATCCTCCATTGCGGAGCCGCGGCCGGCGACGCCGAGGACGGTACGTTGACGCTGGCGTAGAAGTTCTGGTTGAGGTAGTAGGCGGGCGAGCGCCTGTTGAGCTGCACCGTCCCGTCGCCCAGCACGCGCGCATACGGTTCGCCCTGGTAGCCGTAAACCGTGACCGTCTTGCCCGTGTGGTTGCGCAGCACGAGCCGGTCGGCGAACTCCAGCACTTCGAGGCTCAGGCCGGGGACATTCGGGGCGATGCTCGTGATGTTCGAGCGGTAGTTGTAGTTGCTCCCCTGGTCATTGATCGGGCTCCCGCTCTCCTTGGCGGGAGTCTGCGTGCTGCTCTGCGCTTGCGCCGCGGCCGGGAGCCCCAGCAGCAGGGCGCCGAGCGCGGCGACGAAGGAACGACGGGACATGAAGGCTCCTCGCGTAGTGCCTGTACGGACCTCTGCAGGCGAGCAGCCGGCGCCCTGAATAGGGCGGGAAGGAGCTAGCTCGCCAAGTGAAGCGCGGGCGGCGGGCGCGAGGCCAGCGAACAGCCGAGCAGCTGACCCCCGCGCACGGCCAACACCCTCGCGCGACGCCGCACGGGCAAAGACGAAAGGGGTCGCGGCCAGCGCACACGCCGCTCGCTGCGCAGTGTGAGGAGAACACGCTCACCCGGATAGCGCCGGGCGAGCAGCGGCAGGACCAGCGCAATCGCTGGCAGGAGGCACAGGATGGCGTGGAGCAAGGCAAGCAACTCTACCCGAGATGCTCGCTGAGCAGACGCTATCTCGCCCGCCGTCCGCCTGCACGGGAAGCTCCTCGCCGCGTACCCTGGGTGGCAGTGGCAATCGTCCCCTTGGCAGTCTCTACGGAGATCGAGTCGGCCCTGCAGCTGGGCCCGCTGCTGATCCTCAGCGTTCTCTACGCGCGACGGGTCCGGACGCTCGCGGCCGGGCGGGCGGGCGGGCATACCGTTCCCGGCTGGCGCCAGGCCTGCTTCTACTCGGGATTCGTCGTCATCGCAGCAGCGTTGACATCACTCGGTAAGGGCAGCCAGGAACTCTTGGTCGTGCACATGGTCGAGCACCTCCTGCTCGGAGACATCGCCGCGCTGCTGATCGTCCTTGGGCTCACCGGGCCGCTGATCGCGCCGCTTCTTCGGATAGGCGTCTTCGACCGCCTGCGTGTGCTCGCCCACCCCGCAGTGGCCTTCCCACTATGGGCATTGGACCTATACCTGTGGCATCTGCCTGTCCTCTATCAGGCCGCCCTGCGCCACTCCGGCGTACACGCGCTCGAGCACGCAATGTTCCTCGGCTTCGGCATCAACATGTGGATGTGTTTGTTCGGGCCACTGCCGATGCCGGCATGGTTTGGAAATCTCGGCAAGCTCGCCTACATCGTTGCCGTACGTCTCACGGGCACGGTGCTCGGAAACATCTTTTTGTGGTCAGGCACCGTGTTCTATCCCTTTTATAACCACGGCGATGCCCTTTGGCACATCTCCCCGCTTGCCGACCAGAACATTGCGGGCGCGACCATGATGGTCGAGGAGAGCATCCTCACGCTCTGTCTGTTCTGCTGGCTCTTCCTGCGCACCGCCCGCGAGGGCGAGGAACGCCAAGACCTGCTCGACTTTGCAAACGCGCGAGGGCTGGAGCTGAGCGAGGAGCGCGCCACGCGCGCGGTCGCCGCTGGTGCAGGCGCCGATCTGCGCCAGCGGATCTCCAGACGCGCCGAGTCAACCGATCGCCCGTAGCCGCCCGCGCACATTCAGGCGTGGTGACCCTTGCCCGGCCCGCCGCTATCTGGAGGCCAGCAGCGGCACATCATGGGCAACTTCCTTCGGTGTGAAGCTGGCCGCATAAATGGTCATCCGCTTGCCGGAGGCAGTGACCCCGTAGATCAGACCGGAGTGGTTGACGAACTGGGGCTGTTGGACGTCCTGTTCGGAGCCGACCCCCCACGCCTTCCACACACGCGCGAGCTGGGGAGCCGAACCAATCAGGTACTGCATGCGACCCGTCATCTCGTGACGGGCCAGGAAAGTGGCAACGGCCTTGGGCGTGTCCCCGCGCGGGTCAACAGAGACGGCGATGATCTGGGCTTTTGAGGTGACCGCGGCACCCATCAGGTTCTGGGCGATGCGCAACTTGGAGGTGATCAGGGGACAGATGTCCGGGCAGTGGGTGTAGAGGAACGTTACGAGCACCGCCTTGCCGCGGTAGGAGCCGATGTTGACGGGCTGGCCGAGGTAGTTGCGCAGTACAAGCGGCGGGGCGAGCGCTACCGGTGAGAGCAGGGCCTGGGCGTCGAAGCTGGCGTGTTTGGCCTGCGCGCCCGTGGCGGGCGAGGAGGAGCCGCTGGCGGTGAGCAGCGCGACGGCGCCCGCGATCACGACGAGCACCACGAGCGAGAGCAGCAAACGGAAGTCCAGGCGCCCTGTGCCCCGCGCCTGGGCTGGCTCGGTGGGTGGACCTGGCGCGGCAGCCGTCATGCTCGCTGAACCCTAACAACGCTCTCCGCGCCCAGCGTCAATAGGAAGATCACAACCGATCCGTCCAGGCCACCGCGACACCGATATCTCAGCGCCTGCTTGCCGGGCGCGTTAGGAGCCGAGGAGGTCCGAGTACGAACAGAAATGCCTACCCTGCTCGAAGCCCAGAACGGCTCGGAAGAGCCCCTTGCGGTGAATGCGTGTCCATTAGGAGCACTGACCGCCCGGTTCAGGAGGATCTCTAGAGCTTGACCATCTTCGCCTCAAACAGCGGGCATGGCTCTTCACGGTTGCCCGGCGCCAGAGCTCAACGTGAACCATCTCCGCCTCTCAGTCGGCCACCATAGGTCAAACAGCCGCGAGTGCGGGGGCTAGATCCTCGGCGGTGCTCAGCACCGTCTCGGGGATCGTGACCGCGAGATGTCCGTCGCGCTCCAGGATGCGGCGGGGACCCATCATCGTCAGCCCGACAATACGGCTGGTGCCCGGCTCATAGCGAACGACGTGACCCTCCGGAGTCTCCTCGCCCTCGCCATCCCGAGGCTCCCCCACATGCAGGTAGAGCACGTCGTTCTCGGCGTCGTAGTCGGCGCGCTCGAAGCTCATTGGGCCAATCGTGATGTTCACGCGCTCCATGACTTTGGGTCCTTTCGGTTCGCAAACGCCGACACAATTCGTGTGGGCGATGCTTAGTGCGCTTTACGAGCTCAGCGTGCCCGACGAAGAGCAGAGGGCGAAACGAGCCGCGATCGAGGAGAGCCTGGCACAGTACCGGCGGGACGGCGATGCGTGAGTGGTATCCGGCCGCTCGAACATGTGTCCGTCGTCCTTAAGGTGCGGGTATTGGGGTCCGATACTGCCCGTGAAGGACTACAAGTCAAGTCATCACTGAAAAGGCAAACTCGTCGTGAGGCGGGGACGCAAAGCCAGAGGTCTCCTTCGAGACGGCTCAGCTGCCAGTGGAATGTCACGGAGGACATCATGTTCGCTTCGTCTCACCCCACGGCACACAGGATCACCCGGCAGCTAGCCCTAACCGCAACAATCTGCTCGGCAGCACTTGGTCTCTCGGCGGCATCCGCCCTCGGGGCCGCCGGCTCGCCTGCCAGCTGTCCAGGCCAAACGTTCTCGCAGGTCTTCGCGGCCTTCGGGGACACCAACGAGTACACGCTCGTCCAAGGCGGAAACTTCAACAGCGCCTCCGAAGGCTGGGAACTCTCCAAAGGGGCGCGGATCATCAACAGCACCCGGCCCAACGGATCAACCGGCGGTGTACTTGACCTGCCGAGCGGGGCGGTGGCGGTCAGCCCGCCCGTTTGCGTAACGCTCGAATACCCCACCGCACGAGTGTTCGTCCGCGACGTCAAGGGCTCCGAGGGCGTCGCCGTCGGTCTCGCCTACGCCGGCACGAACCGCACGGTGGCCAGCCCCCAGAACGTCGGCCAGGTACACGGCCAGCAGACGCAATGGACTCTGTCTAACCCGATCAACGTACAGCCACAAATCGCAGGCCCCCAAGAAGGCACCCGTGAAGCCCGCTTCGTGTTCACGGCCGGAGGCAACACGAGTGAGTTTCAGCTCTCGGGTCTGTACGTCGACCCCCGCATGAGGTAGCGAGTCGGATTCGGCCTGTGGGACGGCTGCCTCCGTGGCCGTCCCACAGACTGGTGCAGCTGCCAATGGCGCTGCCGTGTGCGCGACGTTTCGGGTGATGGTCATGGCGATAGCTTCGGGTCGCCGAGTACTTGCGCGATCATGGCCATTATGTGCTTGCGTGTGGTGGGCCAGAGCGGGTCGGGGTCGGCCTCTCCGGCGAGCCCGAGGAGCGCTAGCCCGCGCATGGCCGCTTGTCCTGACACGATGAGTGGAATGAGCTCTGCTCGCCCGGCGTGCTCTGGGAAGAGGATTGGCGCGGCGATCGCGTTCAAACGGTCCACTTCGTCATGCGGCACGGCGATGTGCTGCAGTAGCTCTGGGTCGGTGCGCGCCCCAATCCCCAGCTCGATGAGCGCCGTGAACAGCGGCCCGCGGTAGATACGCCACATACGGTCGAGCAGGAGTTCTTGACGCTTTCGCATCGAGCGCGTACTTGGTAGTCCCTCCGCGAACATCTCGCTCATCGATTTGGCCCTGATGTAACCAACCAGCTCGCCGAGCAGCGCTCCCTTGGACGCAAAGTGATGCTGTAGCGCGCCGGGGCTCACGCCGGCACGCTTGGCTATGCGCCGCGTCGTCGTCTTTGCATAGCCGTACTCGAGCAGGCAGCCGATCGCGGCGTCCAACAGAGCCGTATGCGTCGCCGCCCGGCGCTCAGCCTGGGAGCGGCGTTCGTGTTTCTTAGCTGAGGCTTGGGAGGCGATCGCCTGAGTATCGCGCGCCAGCGCCGCGTGACGCGCGCTGTGGTCCGAACCGGACTAAACATTCCATACGGCTGAAATGTAGTAGCTTGTGACAGATGGCAGAGGAACTGCTTGCGATGGGCCGCGAATGGCTGGCCGCCACAGGCGAGATCAGTCGTTTCACCGGCAACATCTTGCGTGATGTGTGGGGCCTGCGGGTGTTCCGCTTTTTCGGTGAGGCGCTGCGCCAGTCGGGGATCTTGATCATCTCCTCGACGCTGATCATCTGGGCGCTGATGTTCATCCTCGGCCTGGAGTGCGGCATTGAGGGCGCCTACTTCACCGAGGCCTCCGGCGCACCCGCCTACTCAGGCGTATTCAGCGCATGGTGCGATCTGCGTGAGATCACCCCATACGCGTTCGGCTACATGATGGCCGCGAAGGTCGGCACCGGCATCGTGGCCGAGCTCGGCGCGATGCGTATATCTGACGAGATCGATGCGCTCGAGGTGATGGGAATCGACTCGATGACCTTCCTGTGCGGCACACGCCTGCTCGCCGCCTGGCTGGTGCTGCCGTTCATGTACCTCGCCGGGATCGGCGCAGCCTTCCTCGCTTCATACATCGCGGTCGTGCAACAAGTCGGTTATGTCTCTTCAGGTGGTTATCTGCTGATCTTCTGGCAGTTCCAAGCACCACCGGACTTCCTATACAGCCTGATCAAGGCGATGTTCATGGCCACCGCCATAGTCTTAGTCGGCTGCTACTACGGCTACAACGCCAGCGGCGGACCCGTCGGCGTCGGCAGAGCCACAGCCAAGTCAATGGTCCTCAACATCGTGCTCGTGCACATCATCGGAATGCTCGGCACACAAATCTTCTGGGGCACCAACGCACGAGCCCCAATCGGAGGCTAAACCAGGACCGAACCTCGGACAGCGCGTCCCTGCTGTGGCAACCGTTCCGTCCGAGCTAGGAGCTATAGCCCTTAAAGTGCATTGACGTGGACCGCGTCCACGTCCTCCAGCTCTTCCAATGCGTCTATGAGCCCCATCAGTGTCTTTGCCTGTCCTTCCTCGATCGGCACGAGGCTCGACGGCCGGTAGGCCATCTCGGCTCTCTCCATCTCGATTCCGGCCTCCTCGAGGCTCTTGCGAACGGCGGTGAAGTCCGCCGGTTCGGCGATCACCTCGAAGGCGCCCTCGTCCAGCGATATGTCCTCGGCGCCGGCCTCCACGGCGACCATCAGCTCATCTTCGGAGTAGCGCCCGGCGTCGATCACGATCGTGCCCTTCTTGTCGAACAGGTAAGCCACTGAGCCCGGCTCGCCGAGACTGCCGCCGTGCTTGGAAAACGCGTGCCTGACCTCCGCGCTGGTGCGATTGCGGTTCTCGGTCAGCGCCTCGATCAGCACCGCGACGCCGCCCTGGCCGTATCCCTCATAGAGAACGCTCTCGATCGCATCGGCCTCCCCTCCCTCGCCGGTTCCCTTGGCGATGGCGCGTTCGATGTTGTCCTTGGGCATCGAGGCTTCCTTGGCCTTGCGGATTGCCAGATCCAGCGCCGGGTTACCGTCGGGATCGCCGCCGCCATCGCGCGCCGCGACCGTGATCGCCCGCGTGAGCTTGGAGAAATGCGCGCCCCTGCGCGAGTCCACGATCGCCTTCTTGTGCTTGATGCTCGCCCACTTGGAGTGTCCTGACATGTGACACAGCTTAGGATGCGAGACCTGATGGCGACCGTCCCTCCAGACATCTTCAAGGCATACGACATCCGCGGCCTGTATGGCGAGCAGATCGATGGCGACGTGGCCGAGCAGATCGGCCGTGCCTTCGCGCGCGTGCTCTCTGCGCTCTCCGGCAAGCCCGTCTCCGAGCTTCGCATCGGATTGGGGCGCGACATGCGCCTCACCGCTCCCGAGCTCACGGCACGCTACCGCGAGGGGCTTCTCTGTGAGGGCGCCAGCGTGACCGGCGCCGGTCAGGTTGGCACCGAGATGCTCTACTACCTCGTCGGCTCACGGGAGCTCGACGGCGGCCTGATGTGCACCGCCTCGCACAACCCCGCCGCCTACACCGGCGCCAAGCTCGTGCGCGAGGGCGCCATCCCTCTCTCCGGCGACTCCGGGATCCAGGACATCAGGCGCCTGGTGGAATCGCCCTCTGAGCACACGGGCCTGGGCGGGACCTTCGAGGAGATCGATATCTACGGGGACTTCCAGGACGCGGCGCTGAGGTTCATCGACCCCGAGATCGTGCGCTCAGGACTCCCGCTGAAGGTCGTCGTCGATGGCGGCAACGGCATGGCCGGCCCGATGGTCGGGCCTCTGCTGGAGCAGCTCGGACTGGATCTGATCGAGACCTACTGGTCGCCGGACGGCAACTTCCCCGGCCACGAGCCCAATCCCGCTACTGCCGGAGAACCGGCAGCTCATCATCGAGAAAGTGCTCGAGACCGGCGCCGATCTGGGGATCGCGTGGGATGGTGATGCCGACCGCTGCTTCTTCATCGACGACACCGGTGCCTTCGTGGACGGAGACTTCCTCACGGCGCTGCTCGCCGAGTCGTTGCTCGGAAAAAGATCGATCCCACCCACCCCGAGGCGATCCTCTACGACGTTCGCGCCTCGCGCGCGGTCGCCGACACCGTCGACGAAGGCCGGCGGCACGCCGTTCGTCAATCGCGTCGGACACGCGTTCTTCAAGACCCGGATGCGCAGAGAGGGGTCGCTGTTCGGCGGCGAGGTATCGGGCCACTACTACTTCCGCGACTTCTACTGCGCTGACTCGGGCACGATCCCGGCCATGCTGATGCTGGAGATGCTGGCGCGCAGCGGCGTGAAGCTCTCAGAGCTCCTGGCCCCCTACCGCGAGCGCTACTTCATCTCGGGTGAGATCAACTCCGAGGTCTCCGACGCCGAGGGCAAGATGAGGCAGATCGCCGAACACTACGCAGACGCCGAGCAGAAAGAACTCGACGGCATCTCGATCGACTACCCCGACTGGCACTTCAACGTGCGGCCCTCCAACACAGAGCCGCTGCCTGCGCCTCTGCCTCGAGTCGCTCGTCTCACCGCAGGACATGGAACTCCGCCGTGACGAAGTCCTGGCGTTGATCCGCTCGTGATAGACCAAACCGGCCGCTGCTCGTGAGCGATGACGCACCGCCGGACGGACCCGGTGAGGCGGCGCTACTCGATCAGGCTGAGAAAGCGGGCATCCACCGCCTGGCGATCCCCACCCCCTTTCAGGTCGGTCGCATCAACGCCTACCTGATCGAGGACTCCCCTCTCACCCTCGTCGACTCCGGTCCAAACTCCGCGAAGGCGCTCGACGAGCTCGAACAGGCACTCGCCGCGCGGGGTCACAAGGTCGAGGATCTGGAACTGCTGATCATCACCCACCAGCACATCGATCACTTCGGTCTCGCCTCGATCCTTGCGCGGCGCTCCGGCGCCGAGGTCGCCGGCCCTCGAATCAGCTCGCCCCGTTCCTCGCCGCTTCGGCGAGGAGGCCGACCTGGACGACAGCTTCGCCCAGCACGCTGATGCTGCGCCACGGGATCCCGCGGCGATGTGGTCAGCGCGCTGCGGGCCGTCTCGGCGAGCTTCCGCGGCTGGGGTTCGGCCGTGGAGGTCACCCGGCCTCTCGCCGACGGCCGAGGTGGAGCTGCGCGACCGGGACGCTGCAGGTGCATCACCGGCCCGGGCACAGCCCATCGGACACGGTCTTCCGCGACGAGGAGCGCGCGCTGCTGATCGGCGCGGACCACCTCATCGCGCACATCTCCTCCAACCCGCTGCATCGCCCGCCCGCTGGACGCGCAAGATGACTACGAAGGCCACGCCCTCAGGCGCTCATCACCTACATGTCTTCGCTTCAGCAGACCCGGGCGATGGACCTAGAGCTGGTGCTTGCCCGGGCACGGCGCATCCGATCGCCGACCACGCGGCGCTGATCGACGAGCGCTTCCGCATGCACGCACGCCGCGCCGAGAAGATCGACGGTCTGATCGCCGAGCAGCCACGCACCGCATACGAGATCGCCCAGGCGCTGTGGGGCAACGTCGCCGTCACGCAGGCCTATCTCACGCTGTCGGAGGTGCTCGGCCACGTCGACCTGCTGCTGCGCGACGGCCTCGTCGTGGAAGCCGAGGACGGCGGCGTCGTCCGCTTCCAGGCCGCCTAGGCCCTAGCCGCGCAGCCCCGTCCAAGAACAGGCGGTGCAGCCGGTCATCCTGGTCAGCTCGGCGTGGAAGGCCACCGCGAGGATGCGGCCCTGCCGGGCGGCCACGGCTCGACCGTCCGACCTCGGCGAGGATCTCGACGGCCGGGCCGTGCTCGGCGATCCAGGGCGCGCGGATGAAGATGCCGCGCATCGGCGGGCCCTCGAGTCCCCCGAGCTCCACGTCGGCCTCGAAGCTGTGGAGCTGGCGGCCGAAGGCGTTGCGCTCGGCGCGCATGTCCATCAGAGCCAGATGGTCGCGGTCGAGCATGATCAGACCCGCGCAGGAGCCAAGAACCGGCCCACCCGCGCGGCGAGCGCCCGCAGCGGCCCGGCGAGCCCCTCGCGCTCGACGCCGAGGGTCATCGTCGTCGACTCCCCGCCCGGGATCACGAGAGCCGTCGAGCCCCTCGAGGTCGCTGTGGCACGCGGACCTCGGCGCGTCTGCGGCGGGGGGGCCCAAGTCCGCGCGAGCATCCGCTCATGCGCCTCGAAGCCGCCCTGCAGGGCTAGGACGCCTGATCAGCGGCACGTCCTACCAGCCGCGTTGGGCCAGAAGCTGCTCTCCCTCGAGCTTCGAGCTCTCGAGGCTGTCCATCGCGGGCCCAGGCCACGCGAGGCCTCCGCGACGCGCTCGGGGTCCTGCCAGTGAGTGGTCGCCTCGACGATCGCCCGTGCGCGGCCGGGCGGGTCCTCGGACTTGAAGATCCCCGAGCCCACGAACACACCCTCGGCGCCGAGGGCCATCATCAGGGCCGCATCGGCCGGGGTGGCGATACCGCCCGCGCAGAACAGCACGACCGGCAGACGGCCCGCGCCGGCCACTTCGCGGACCAGCTCGAGCGGTGCCGTGAAGCTCCTTCGCGGCGGTCGCGAGCTCGTCGTCGCCCGAGCGTCGCAGACGCCGTGATTTCGCCGTGATCTGGCGCATGTGGCGGACGGCCTCGACGATGTCGCCGGTGCCGGCCTCGCCCTTGGAGCGGATCATCGCGGCGCCCTCGCCGATCCGCCGGAGGGCCTCGCCGAGGTTGGTGGCGCCGCAGACGAACGGGACCTTGAAGTCCCACTTGTCGATGTGGTTGCGCTCGTTCCGCGGGCGTCAGCACCTCGGACTCGTCGATGTAGTCGACCTCCAGCGCCTCGAGCACCCGCGCCTCCATGAAATGCCGATCCGGGCCTTCGCCATGACGGGAATGCTGAAACGGCCTCCTGGATGCCGCGAGATCATCTCGGGGTCGGACATCCGCGCACGCCGCCGTCGCGGCGGATGTCGGCCGGCACGCGCTCGAGGGCCATCACCGCGGCGGCCCCCGCGTCCTCGGCGACCTTCGCCTGATCGGCGGTCACGACGTCCATGATCACGCCGCCCTTGAGCATCTCCGCCAGGCCGGTCTTGACCCGGAATGTCGCCTCGTCGCGCATCAGGAAGGTTCAGGCGAGCTTGCGCAGCGCGTCGCTGCTTGAGCCGAAAGGCCTGGATGCGGTCGTCGTACTGAGCGTGTCCTGCGCGTAGACGCCGTATGCATGCTTGGATGATGCTCAACAGGGCGGCGTGCGAGCGACGTAGGCCGGGCAATTCGAGGAGTAGTAGAGCTTCATCTGGGCGAGCTTCGCGACCTCGGAAGGGTCGCGTCGGTGATCGCCGCCGTATGCGCCTGGCGGTCGCACGCGAGCTTCATCGCGCGCACCACCACCGGGTGCGGGCGACCGACGGAGAGGCCGATCACGAGCGTTGACTGGTCGATCCGGCCGACCTTGGTGATCTTCATGATGGCTTTCCTCGTATGTCCGTCAGGCACGCGCTCCAGCTTGCCGACGACGAAAATGTGACGAACATGCCCCAAGCAGCGCAATGCAGGCGATGTAGATCAGCGGTGCGGTCATGCTGCCGCTCTGCAGGAGCAGGCCAATGATGATTGGCCCCGTTATGCCAGCGAGCCCCCCAATGAAGTTGAACATGCCGCTCGTCAGCCCGATCAGCCGTTGCGGTGCCGTAGCCGACACCAGGGACCAGTGGATCGAGGCAAGGCCGTTGGCAAAGAAACCCAGCGCCAGAAACATGATGATCAGTCCAGGACTGGTCACGTAATTTGCGCCGACGATGATGGATGAGAGTGCGAGGCCACCAATGATCATGATTTTGCGAGCGACCGTCAGGCTCACGCCTCGGCGCACGAGGAGGTCCGAGATCGTGCCGGAGCAAAGCACGCCCACGAAGGCGCAGAGGAATGGTAACGACGCGTAGATGCCGACCTTGATGAAGTCGAGATGGCGGTATTTGACCAGGTAAGTCGGAAACCAGGTCAGAAAGAATGTCGCCGTGTTACCCCAGGCAAAGTGGCCGAAGTAAATGCCCCACAGCTTGCGCCGCCCGAGCACCACGCCGAGATCGCGCCAGGCGAAGCCGACAGCGCGGTGATGTGCGGTGATGCGCTCACTGAGATCGGGGATGCCGCCAGTTGATTGAATGAGCTCGAGCTCCGCCTCATTGACGCCTCGAAAGAGCCTTGGCTCCTGGTAATAGGCAAACCAGATGCCCGCCCAGACAACACCGATGGCGCCGGTGGCGAAGAAGATCGCAGGCCAACCAAAGGTGACGGCGAGCCACGCGAGCAATGGAGTGAGGAAGGCCAGGCCGACATATTCGGCCGCAGTGTAAACTGCGATGCAGGTGGCCCGCTCGGTCTCACCAAACCATGTGGTAGCAACGCGATTGTTAATGAGGAAGCTTGGTACTTCGAAGACACCAATCGCCATACGGAGCACGATTAGCGTTGTGAAGCCGGCGGCAAGGCCCACCCCGAGCGTCGTAAATGACCAAAGAAGGATTGCCGCCGCATACAGCACACGGGGTCTGTACGCGATCCACGAGCCAGCCACCGGGAATTTGGAGTGGCGTATAGCTCCAGCCGAAGGCAGAGAATACGATGCCCATTTGTACCGGTGACAAAGCGAATTCACGCGCGATGCCGGGAGCGGCAACCGATAGATTGCTGCGGTCAAGATAGTTGATAACAACCGTTACAAAAAGCAAACCCATCACGATGAATCGGCGATTCGTAGGGCGCACGGTCATGCTGGCGCCTGTCAGATTTCCTGGGAGCGCAAACGTATTCCTTGGCATTACTGTCTCCTGACCATCGGCTACGGCCGTGAACAGTTGGCTGCGGCAGGCCGGGTCCTGTCACCCCAAGGTTTCGGTTCCGTGCGGGGCCAATTCTTCACCTTGGGCTACCCGATACGGGAGCTTAAAGGGCGGGCGGTGATGGTCAAGGATGAGAAATATGAGCACATCTTTAAGGACAGAAGCGCGACGGTGCGATCCCAGGTCCGAAGTAGGGAAGTTCTTGAGTGGTACTTCTCAGCACTTCCATCAGCGGCAGCTTCGCGGATGTCGCCTTTGACCTTGTGGTTTCGTCGCTGAGCGATTTTTAGGGCTTGTCGTCAATTCAGCCAAACGACAGGGCGGCAGGGAACGGCGGCCAGGGAACGGCGGCCAGGAAGTTGCGCGCCGTCTTGTCGTATCGCGTCGCAATGGCCCGGTATTGCTTAGTTTGGCGAAGAAATTCTCGATGAGGTGGCGCGCTTTATAAGTGTGCCGATCGAAATCACGAGGCGTCTTCCTGCCCGCTTTGCGGGGTATGACGGCGGCCTTACCGGCTGAAGCGATGGGGGTCGCGATCCTCGCCGGCACCGACCGCGCCTTCTGCGCCGGCGAGGACACGAAGGAATCCCTTGAGGAAGGGAACCCCGGCGGCCGGCACGCTGCGATCGAGGGCAGCCCGTCACGCGCAGCGTTTCCTCTCCAACCACAGCCGGATCCACAACCACTTTCAGCTTCGCCGTCATCGCCTGTCTGCCAGTGACCATCGCCAAGCCCGCGATACCGCCTTGCGCACATGGCGCGATGTGGCCGTAGTACCAGTGGCGGTGTGACGTCAAGCGGCCCGCCGAGCCGATCGCCGCTTGCCCTCTGCCCACCCTCAAGTTGACAACGCTCGCGGGCACGGTTGTACGGATCGAAGTGTGGGGCGCAGCATCTCGGCATGTTTCATCGGTGAACCGGCGTGAGGTTTCCGATTTGTCATAATTCAAAATGTTCCACCAAAAAATTTGGTTCGAGCCGCTCTTTTTGGAACGACAGGTTCTCACTTTTTGTTTGTCGCGGGCGCGATACGGCGGTAAAAGCGACCCCTCAACCGAGGTGTAACGGAATTTGAAGCAATCCGGATATTAGTACAATGTGACTTCCGGCAATGCAGCCCGGCTGCCGGTGGCACTCTTCCCGGGCGCCCAGGGGATAGTTGGAGCAGAAACAAATGGACACATCGGGACAGCTCGGCCGGCAAGTGGATGACCTCACCATCGCGCGAACGGTGGGCCCGGACCAGGGAACCGTTGCGCAGTTTCCCGCCATGATTGACGTCATAGCGGCCTCGCACCGTCCCTCAACCAGGCCGTTTTTCCAGCGGCTCGGTTCGTTGCAGGCGAGTGTCGTGCGCGATCCCATACTGCTTGGGCAACTTTACCTCGTCTATCAGGCGGCCATGCACGCAACGCGCGCTGCGGTCTATTACATGCCGCACCTGGACAATCCGGCCATGCGGAAGCGCAAGCTGCAGATCTTCATCGATGATGATGGTTTGCCGGGCGGTGACACGCATCATTACCAGTTAACAAGGGCGTTCCAAAATATCGGCGCCAACTGCCCGATCGGCGATGAGGAGTTTGGCGACGCCGATGAACTGGTAGGCCATCTTGACGACGCAACGGCGAAATTCGTGCATTTGGCGAAGACCTTGTACTCCCGTTCGCTCGGCCCATGGTGCATCGTCGAGACGATGTCGGACGACTGGATGCGGGCACTGGCCGACGGCCTGTCGAAGCACTTCCCCACCATCGCCGAGGAGCCGTACTTCGCCGATTGTTTCTCTCAAGGAGTGGAGGAACGCCACGCCGAGGAAGCCATTGCCGTTACACAGATGGTCCTGGAGAAGCGGCCCGGCCTTCTCGGCCAAACGATTGAGGACGCCAAGGCCATGGCCGACGCGCTCGATGGCGTATGGGTCGCCATGGATGAGATGGTCAACGCGGCGATACGGCGACATGACGCCGCGCCCACACAGGTCTGAGGCGAACGCGGGAGACCTTGTTCCATGGGATCGCGGGACGACTGCTTCGGCCTCTCTGTCGGCACGTCGCAGGCTCCCGCGGCACCTGCCGACTGCCTGATCCCATTGAATTCCGGACGTAGCCGACCCTCGCCTGGGAATTGGTCAATATATATCGCATGGTAAGCGTATGACCCAATTCCTTCGCCGCGCTATTGAGGCTGGCGCCCACCCACTGACGGCATTGAACCGCCTGTCGGTCAGCCTGACAACGAAGATGTTCCTGCTGGTGCTGATCGCGGTGGCACCCGCGCTCGCGATCCAATCCTTCAACGAGTACCGATCTCAGAAAGTCCCGGGAAGACGATATCCGGAACAAAACCATCCAGATTACCAGACAGTTCGGCGCCGAGATGGGGGAACTGCGGGAAGGCGCGCGCCAGTTCCTCGAGGTGATCAGTCAGCTCCCTGACGTTAATTCCCCGGTCGGGGGAAGCTGCGACCAATTGCTTGCGAAGTTGAACGCAGGGACGGCCTATTACAGTGTCCTGGGCGTGGCGGACGCCGAAGGCCACGTTCTTTGCACCAGCAGGCCCACGTCGCTTTCGTCGATCGCCGACCTTCCGTTCTTTACCCGGGCCATGTCCCATTCGGATCTCGCGGTAGGCAACTACTGGGTCGATCCGGCGAGCGGCCAGCAGCAGATTCATTTCGCGCTGCGGTTTGCGGAGGGCAATGGCGGCCCCGTGCGTGGCGTTGTCTTCGCTGGCCTCGATCTGAAGTGGCTATCCGAACACCTGAAAGAGCGCGGCCTTACTCCGACGCAATCGATCCTGATCGCCGATCGCGCCGGTAACATCATCGCTCGCCTGCCGAACCCAGAACAACTCGTCGGCAAGAATATGCGCAGTGGGCACGCCCGGATCATGGATGGCAACACCGAGGGCTGGGAGGAGTCGCGTGGCGTGGACGGGGTCGTTCGCATCTTCGGCTACGTCCCCCCGGCGCTCCCGCCCCGGGATTTCTTCCTGAGTGCCGGTGAATCCAAAGCGGCCGCGTTCTCAGCCATCGACCATGTCACGCGGCGTGGCATCATGCTGATTCTGGTTGGCCTGATTTTGGCGGTGTATGCCGCTTGGCTGGGTGGGCGGGCATTCATCCAGAGGCCGATCCAGGCTCTCCTTCGCGTCGCGATCGAGTGGCGCAATGGCAACTATTCTGCGCGCACCGAGGTCAAGGAGCACCTATCCGAAATCGGGCGGTTGAGCACCGCTTTCAACGAAATGGCGGATGCGGTGGCGACCCGCCACGCCGCGCAGATCCAGGCGGAAAATCGGCTCCAGGAACTCAATGGGACGCTGGAAGACCGGGTTGAGGAGCGGACGCGCGAATTGGTCGCCGCAACGCGTGCGAAGTCGCAGTTCCTCGCGAATATAAGCCACGAGATACGCACGCCCATGAATGGCGTATTGGGGATGGTGGAACTCCTGCTGCAGACTCCGCTGCAGCCGCAGCAGCGGGAGTTCGTCGAAATCGCTCAGCGGTCCGCCGACACGATGCTCTCGCTGATCACCAGCATCCTCGACCTCTCGAAGATCGAGGCGGGCAAGTTTACGCTGATGCACAAGAACTTCGACTTAAGCGAAGCGGTCGAAGGCGTTACCACCCTGATGGGCTCGGTCGCGGGGCAGAAGGGTCTGCGTCTGTCCCTGGCCCTCTCCTCGAACGTGCCCAACGCGCTGGTCGGCGACCCGTTGCGCCTTAGCCAAATTCTGAGGAATCTCATCGACAACGCGATCAAGTTCACCGACGAGGGCAGCATCGCTGTCAGCGTGGCCCTTGAGGAAGCGACGGCGGATTCTGCTTTGATCGCGTTCGAGGTGCGCGACACCGGCATCGGCATCTCCAAGGAAGATCAGGCGATCATCTTCGACGCATTCTCCCAGGCAGACAGCAGCGACGCACGGCGCTTCTCGGGCACTGGACTGGGTCTAAGCATCTGCAAGGACCTATGCCAACTGATGGGCGGCTCCATCGGTGTGACCAGCCGCCCGGGCGCCGGCTCCTGCTTCCAATTCACTGCGCGTTTCGGATTGCAGGCCGGCGGCATTCAGCGAGTCACGAACGAGGCCATCTTTGCGCGGCCGCAACTGGCGACGCCGCCTGAATTCGTTCAATCGGAGGCAGCCGCCGAACGATCGTCATCGCGAGATGACCAAGCGCCCGGCCATTGTGCCCTGGTCGTCGAGGACAACCTCATTAACCAGCGGGTCGCGGTTGGCATCCTCCGGAGTCTGGGCTGGTCGGTCGTAACAGCAACCGATGGCGTGGAAGCGTTGGCAGCTTATGAAAAACGTCGTTTCGACGCGATCTTCATGGACTGCCAGATGCCAAGGATGGATGGTTTCGAGACGACCGCTGAGATCCGGAAGCGCGAAGCGGGAGCCACATTTCGGACGCCGATTATCGCGCTCACGGCCAGCACACATACCGGCTACCGGGAGCGGTGCCTGAACGCGGGCATGGATGATTTCATCGGCAAACCGTTTACCAAGCGGCAGATCGGAACAGCCCTGATGGCCTTTTCATAGCCGCCATGTCACGCATCACCATCCTCTCCTCCCGTCCGCCAGCATGAAGCCTGTTTGGCGATTGGCGTGCGGCTGGTTGACCATGTTTGTGGTCGGTACGGACCTCTTCATCATATCCCCGCTGCTCCCGTCGATCGGCTTGGAATTCGAGCGTTCTGCCAGGTCGACTGGCCTCAGCGTGACCGTGTTCTCGTTGGCTTATCTGGTGAGCGCGCCCTTGCTGGGTCAATTGGCCGACCGGATCGGACGGCGCCGGACCCTCGTGGCCTGCCTCTCGGCCTTTGTCGTATCGAATTTGCTTACCGGGATAGCGCCTGGATTCACACTCTTGCTGGCGGCAAGGGTGGCCGCGGGCGTCTCGGCGTCAGGTGTGTCGCCAATTATCTACGCCGGGGTAGGGGAGGCCGCTCCCACTGATCGCCGGGCCACATGGATGGCGATCGCGATTTCGGGACTGTTGCTGGCGCTGTCGGTAGGAGCCCCTGCGGGCACGCTGGCGGCCTCCCTCTGGGGCTGGCGAGCGCCATTCCTGATCCTTGCCTTGCTCAGTGTGGGCCTGGTCGTGGCCAACAGGTTCGTTTGGCCCGCCGACCCGAACCTGGCCGGCAGGGGATTGGTCGACATGCCGGACGTCGATGCTCGCGCGTTGGCCATACGGCTTTTTCCCACGGTGTTGTGGGCAACTTCCCTCTACGGCCTCTACACCTATCTCGGCGTCTGGCTGGCCGCTTCGGGGCTTTCACCCTCCGAGATCGCTCGCGCCATCAGCTTCTATGGGGCCGGCGCCCTCATCGGGACCCTGACTGGCGGTCGGATGGCCGACCGCATCGGCCCGCATGCGACAATGGTGACAAGCCTGACAGGTCTTGCCGCCTGCCTGGCAGCGTTCGGCACAAGAGTTGGGATTGGGTGGACCGTCAACGCCATGCTGCTTGTCACCTCCATTTTTGCCCAGTTCTTCTTTCCGGCCCAGCAAGCCAGATTGGCTCGCTCTTTCCCGGAGCGCCGAAGCTTCGTGCTCGCCCTCAACAACAGTGCTCTCTTTCTGGGTATTTCAGCCGGGTCGCTGCTGGGCGGAGAGACAATGGCTTTGTTTGGATTCAGCGGCGACGCGGCGACCGGCGCCCTAATCGCGGCGGCTGCCCTGGTCTTTGTCGTTGTCAGCCGGGAGCGTTAGAGCGCCGCGACCTGTTGAACGGCGTTGTCAGGTTGGCGGACCCTGGCCCATCCTGCGCCGCCGCTACTCGGTTAGAGCGTGATGACCGAAGGCGGAATCGCCGGAGGTCTGAATCACGCGATCAGACAAACACCTGGAGCAGGATGGCTGAGCGAAAGCGATGTCATCCTGCTCTAATGGCCGGCGGGCGTTACATCTGCCGCTCCCGCCGTTGCGTCGGCCGATGCGAGTTGCCACCTTCATAGCCGGCAACGCTTCGCGAAGCGGCAAAATTATGCGTAAACACCAGGGAGACAACCGGAGACAACGATGGCAGTCGTTTTAATGGACGGAGATGAGTTCGAGGTCACGGCGACGGACGGCCTGCGCGTTTCCCCCAGGGATGCCGAGGTCGATCACCGGCTGGACGCTGAAGCCCGAAGGCATGTGCCGCGACGAGCTTTGCGTTCCGCTGAGGGACGACACGCGTCGCGACGGAAAAGTTGATATCGCCGCGTTCTGGCGCGCCCTCGGGCATCCGGTCGTGTCCGATGCCCGTGGTGAAGTCTGGGTGCTTGGTACCGCGGCCGACAGCCGAACGGCTGCTCTGGCCGGCCTCGAAGCGCCTGATTTTGCCCTGCCGGACCTCTCCGGGGTGCAGCACCGCCTTTCCGAGCTCCGTGGCAAGAAAGTCTTCCTCACGACCTGGGCGTCCTGGTGAGGCTGTCGCTTTGACTTGCCCGTGTGGCAGCAATTAGCGGACAGCCTGACGGACCGAGAATTTCGCCATTGTCGCCGTCGCCGAGGAAAGCCGCGGCGCCGAACATGCCCGCCCCTGGATCGAACAGGCCAATGCCTCTTATTGGTGCCTGATCGACGTCGATCATCGCGTCGCCAGCCTTTATGGCATGGTCAACGTGCCGCAATGCGTCTGGATCGACGAGGCCGGACGGATCGTGCGTCCGCCGGAAACGGCTGGGTCGACCGACCATTTCCGGCGCATGGATCCGGTCACGCGCACGATGTCCGCCGAGGACCAGGCTGCGCGCGGGGCGGCGCGAGCCACCTATCTGAACGCGGTTCGGGACTGGGTTCGCACCGGACGGCACGCATTGGATATGGATCAAGCCAAGGCAAAGCTGCCGACGATCACCGCGGAGATGGCGCTCGCCGACGCCAACTTCCGGCTCGGCGTCTGGCTGCGCCGGCACGGGCGGCCGGACGACGCGGCATTGTTCCTGGGCGAGGCCAGCCGCTTGCATCCGAACTCCTGGAACATGTGGCGTCAGGCCGCGGACCTTGACGAAGTCGGGAAAGCCTCTGGCCCGGAGTTCTGGGCCCGCGTGCGTATGCTCGGTGATCGGCCCTACTATCCGCCGCCGGATATACCTGGGCTCTGACCCAGGCCAGCGGCAGGGACCATCGCGCTGATCGAGCGTCGAGAAAGAGACCGACGCGGCTGCAAGAGGCTGGCGACCATCAACACTCAAGCGATAGCAAGACTGCGGAGCTTGCGTGTTCTTGATCCGTCTGTCAGGCCGCTTCCCGATGCGCGCTCAATATGCGCCCGCCCAGCCGTCGCGACGCGGATCGGATCCCGCCATGCGTACGCCATTGTCCAGCACACGGATCGCCTGCACGCTGCACGGGCCTTCCAATGGCCCGACGCGGTTCAACCGGTGCCCAAGTCGTTCCAGGCCGGTTAACACGTCGCGGCCGAAGCCGGGCTCGATGGTCAGTCTGCCATCCCCGTCATGCGGCCAGTTGGCGCCCTGGCCACATTGGCTGGAAGTCCAGCGCGGTGCTTCCAGTGCACATTGCGGATCGGCATCCAGATCCATCATGGATGTCAGCACCTGTAGATTGACCTGCACCTGATTGTCGGCGCCGGGCGTGCCCTCCACCGCCCAGAGCTTGTCATCCTTGAACACCATCGGTGCGTTCATTGTGTGGCGCACACGTTTGCCGGGCATTAGTTGGTTGGCGTGGCCTGGCGCCAGATGCCAGTAGGCCATGCGGTTGTTCAGCAGCACGCCAGTGTCGCCCGCGGTGACGCCGGAGCCGAAGGCGGAATTGAGGCTCTGGATACCGGACACCGCGTTGCCCTTGGCGTCGACAACTGCGAAATACGTCGTGTCACCCGCCGCGACCTCAGGCTCGGCCAGCGCCAGATCGGCGGCACGGGTCATATCGATCGCCGCGGCGCACGCGTCGGCGTGCGCGTCGGACAACAGCCGATCCAACGGCACCTCACCGAACCGCGGATCGGTGCCGAACCGCTCACGGTCCAGGAAGGCGCGCTTCTTCGCCTCGACCAAAACATGGATGCGCTGCACTGGGTCGAGTGCCGCAAGATCAAATCGTTCAGCGATCTTCAGCGCCTGCAGCATGGTGAAGCCGGTGGAGTTCGGCGGTGTCTGAGTTACCCGAAAGCCGCGATAGCGAATCGCGATCGGCGCCTGCTCTTGGGGCTGGCAGGCATCCAGGTCGCCGGCGTCAACCAGCACGCCCGCGGCGCGCATCCCCGCGATAAGTCGTGCGGCCAGCTTGCCCCGATAAAACGTTGCGGCCCCGTCCGCTGCAATTTCCTCCAGCGTGCGGGCGAGGTCCGGCTGCACGATCAGCCCGCCCACCGCGGGAACATCCTCATCCAGTCCGCCGAGAAACACCGTCCGGCTGCGCCCATCGGCGGCGAGGACTTGCCGCGCGTTACTGGCGAAGTGCCGGTAGTGATGGCTAACGGCGAAACCTTCACGTGCGTGCAAAATGGCCGGAGCGCACAACTGCGACCATGGCAGAGTACCCCGAGCCTCGTGCATCGCTCCCAGCCCGGCCAGCAAACCAGGCGTCGACACGCTCAACGGCCCGCGCACTGCGATGCCGCGCGCTCGAAATCGTTCCGGGGTCGCCGCGCGTGGCGCGGCGCCGGTGGCGTTCCAGCACCGGGCCACACTGTCAGACGTTGTGTAGACCTGGTAGAATCCGTCACCACCCAGCCCCGACATGCCCGGCTCCACCACGCCAAGCACCAGCCCGATTGCCACGGCGGCGTCAATCGCGTTACCGCCGACGCGCAGGATGTCGAGCCCCGCCTGTGTGGCCAACGGGTGGTTGGCGGCGACTGCGCCATTACGGCCCATGATCAGCGGACGATGTGCGCGGGAGGGGAGATACACGCAGAACTCCTTCAGGCCAGGTGAGTGATGAAGCACGAGGCTACCACGGTGTCGATGCGTGCGCGACCAGCGGGGCGGAGCATGTCATGGCGGAACTGCCGCAAGTTTTGGGTTTTAGTTTGGATCATTTTGACCCTCCTCAGTGGTTTGAGAATCGCTACCGCCGACTTCACGCCGTCCGGCCGACCTTCCGAGCAGGTAGCCGATGATCGTCCCAAAAAGTCCAAATGCCTGAGCTGTTTGTTGGCTGCTGTAGCCTGCAACAATTAATATGATCGCCGCAATGGTTACTATTGTTATGGAGCAATCCTTGGCAATATGTCCGCTGTTACGTTGTTTATATTTCGCATAAGCATGTACTGACCTGCTAAAACAACAGCACCAAACACAATCCAGAATTGGACAGTATCTATTGGGTTGTATGAGTCTCCGATGTTCGCCCCGTGCCGGCTTCCAGATGCGCCTCTTATCCTGCGTCGTGGGCGAGATAAAGTGTGGCCAGCGGCGGCAGCGTCAGTTCCAATGACTGTGCCTCGCCATGGTGGCGGACGGTCGCGGTCATCACAGCCCCCCTATTGCCCATATTCGATCCGCCGTATCGCTCGGCATCGGAATTCAGCAACTCATTCCACCGTCCCGGACGCGGTACGCCGACGCAGTACGCATGCCGCGGCACCGGCGTCATGTTGCAAACCACCAGGACCGGACGTTCTTTAACCGATGCGAAACGCAGGAACGCGAATACCGAGTTACCACGGTCGTCACCGACCACCCAGCGAAAGCCCGTCGAGACAGTGTCGCGTCGGTGCAGTGCGGATTCGCTCCGGTAGAGTTCGTTCAGATCCCGAACCCATTGCTGCACGCCGCGATGAGCCGGCTCATTGAGCAGGTCCCAGTCGATCTGCCCGTCATGCTGCCATTCCGACCATTGCGCGATCTCGCCGCCCATGAACAGCAGCTTCTTGCCGGGATGTCCCCACATGAAACCAAAATAGGCACGTAGATTCGCCAGGCGTTGCCAAGTCGTCACCCGGCATCTTGCGGATCAGCGAACCCTTTCCGTAGACCACCTCGTCATGCGAGAGCGGCAGCATGAAATTCTCGGCAAACGCGTATATCAGGCCGAACGTCATGTCGTTGTGGTGCCACTGCCGGTGGATCGGCTCGCGCTCCATGAAATGAAGCGTGTCATGCATCCAGCCCATATTCCATTTGTAGGAAAAGCCCAGCCCACCTTCATGGATAGGGCGTGACACGCCTGGCCAGGCGGTCGATTCCTCCGCGACGGTGATCGCGCCAGGGCAGCGTTCCTGCACGACCGCGTTGAAGTGACGCAGGAAGCCGATCGCCTCAAGGTTTTCGCGCCCGCCATACACGTTTGGAATCCACTCGCCGGCCTTACGGCTGTAGTCACGGTACAGCATCGACGCCACCGCATCCACGCGCAGTCCGTCAACGTGGAAATGTTCCAGCCAGTGAATCCCGCTGGCGATCAGGAAACCCTGCACTTCGCGGCGACCGAAGTTGTAGATGTAGGTATTCCAGTCCTGATGAAATCCTTCGCGCGGGTCCTCATGTTCGTAGAGCGCGGTCCCATCGAACCGAGCCAGACCGTGCGAATCTGTTGGGAAATGTCCCGGTACCCAGTCTACGATCACTCCGACGCCCGCCTGATGGCAGGTATCGACGAACCGGCAGAAGCCTTCAATTGGGCCGAACCGGCCTGACGGTGCGAACAGGCCCAGTGGCTGATAACCCCAGGAGCCACCGAAGGGATGTTCGGCGACCGGCATGAGCTCGACATGGGTGAAACCCATGCCGGCGACATAGGGCACCAGACGCTCAGTCAGTTGGTCCCAGTTCAACGTACTGTCCGGGTCCAGACGGAACCACGAGGCCGCATGCACCTCATAGATCGAAATCGGCGCATCCACGGCGTGGCGGCCGGCGCGGGTGCCCATCCACGCTTCGTCGTGCCAGACATGGGGTTGAGTGTCTGCGACCACCGATGCGGTGGACGGCGGCGCCTCTGTTGCACGTGCAACGGGATCCGCCTTCAGCGGCAGGCGGTGTCCGTCGGGTCCGATCAGGGCGAACTTGTAGCGCGCACCAGGCCTTACCCGTGGCACGAACAGCTCCCACACACCGGACGGGAAGCGCAGCCGCATCGGATGGCGCCGCGGGTCCCAGGTATCGAAATCGCCGACCACCGAGACGGCGCGTGCATTCGGCGCCCAGACGGCGAAGCGTACGCCCTGCACACCGTTGATCGTCATCGGCACCGCGCCCAAGGTGAAGGCGATCTCGAAAAGCCGACCTTCGTTGAACAGGTGCAGGTCCTGCTCGCTCAGCAGCAGATCGGTGAACGAATAGGGGTCTTCGGTCTCCTGCACCGCGTCCGGCCATGTGATCCGCATGCGGTAGGGCGTTAGGGAGATGATACGGCCGACAAATAATCCACCTGGAGCCCCGTTTGGAGCCCCAAGGGGAGCCCCAAGGGGAGCCCCAAGGGGAGCCAGAGGCAGCAGCCTGCCGAGATGGCGACCGTCATCGCGTGCCACGACCTCCACCGATCGTGCGCCCGGCAGGAACGCACGCAGGATGCAGCCATCCGCTGTGTCGTGCGGCCCGAGCACGGAGAACGGATCGGGCAGGGCGCCATTGGCAAGCTGCCAGGTGGTCTCTGGGGAGATACGAAACACATCGATAACGTCGTTCAATCGCCTACTCCTTCCAGCAGGCTGTCACAGAGGCGCACGAGGCCGTGCAGAGGCACCTCGATCCAAGCCGGCCGATTGGCCGCCTCGTAAGTGATCTCGTAGGCGGCCTTCTCCACCAGAAAAAGATCGAGCAAGGCCTGTTCCGCCTCGATGTCCACGATCTCCATGGCCTCGCGATAACCGGCGAGGAATGCCGAGCTTGCCTGTTCGATGAAGCTGCGGAGGAATATCGACCGGCGCGTCTCGGGAATATGCGCGTGGCTCTCGCTGCTCTTCCGCTCGACCACCGCGGCGGCATAATCGAAGGAACGCAGCATACCGGCGACATCGCGCAGTCGACTATTCTTCGCTCGTCTTGCGTCCAGCGGTTTTGCCGGCTCACCTTCAAAGTCGATGATGTAGGCGTCACCATTGGCCACCAGCACCTGACCCAGATGCAGGTCGCCATGGACGCGCGTCAGCATGCCGTTCCTGCCACACGCCGCGAGCCGGTCGACCAGCGCATTCAGAGGCTCACGCCTCATCAGAACAGTCGCGAGATCCCGTGTCCCACTCTCGCTCCATTCCTGGTGAGTGGCGAGCGCTTCAAACGCGGCGTCCAGTTGCAGACGGGCCTGCTGCGCCCATTGACGGGCCAGCGCTTCATTGGCCGCCTCTGGCGCGAAGTCCGGATTATCGGTCGGCTTAGCCAGCGCCGCGTGAAGCTCTCCGACGCGCCGGCCAAGAATGTAGGCGAACGCGTTATAATCCTCATGGATTCCGGCCTCCGTGGTGGCGGCCTCGTCACCGCCTACGAGATCGGAAAGGCCGCGCATCAGCAGATCGAGCGACCAGGTGAACGCGTCACCTTGGTTCCGGATAAAACCTTGTGCGATGGCCAGGGCATGCGACGCGCCGTCCTCCGCCACCCGCACCACCTCGCCCAGCAGCGGTGCCGCATTGGCAAACCCTTGTTCGGTCAGGTAGCGGCCCATTTCCGCTTCCGGATGCGGACCAGCGACGATACGACGGAATAGCTTCAGCATCGCCACCGAGCCGATGATGACGGAGGAGTTAGACTGGTCAGCCGAAAGCCACTGCATCTCGGCATTAGGCTCCACGGTGACGTCCTGCATGGCATGGGTCGGCAGGAAGCGGACTTCGCCGCCGCCCGACGGTATCGTGCGCGCCTTCGCAAGCCCGGTCATGATCGCAAGCGCGAACTCCGCAAGCGCGAACCCGTCCGTCAGAAGACCGACGCGCGCGCCGCGGCGTACCGATGCCAGCGCAAGCTGTGCCGGCAACGGCCCCGATAGATGATCCTCCCCCGCGATGCCAAGCGGCAGCAGCCAGCGCGACGTGCCGACAGGGGTATCGATCTCCACCTCGGCCAGCAGCAGATCTTGTTCGGTAAGCTGTGTGATCAGCGCCAGCCCTACCCCGATCAGCGACTGGTCCTTCATTGCGAACCAACGACGCTTGGAAAGATAGGTGGGCAGCACCTCGCGCTCCAGCATGGCGCGGGCGCCGATGAGCGCATCGGCAAGGCATTTCCGTATGACGAAGGTCTGATAGTCCGGCATCAGCTCCGGAGCAGGCGTGTGCTGCGTCGGCCAGTCGGTCTGTGTGGCCAGCGCGAACCAGTAGAAACCGTACGGTGACAGGGTCAGCAGGTAGGGCAGTTGGCCGATCGGGCGGAAAGATCGATCCGCCGTCAAGTTCGATCGGCGTGCGGCCCTGGAAATCGGCAAGATCCAGCTCCACGGCCTGCGGTGTGCGCGCGAGGTTGGCGACGCACAGGATCGCCCGATCTTCATGTTCCCGCAGATAGGCGAGGATCTTGCGGTTCTTCGGATACAGCAGCCGCATTGTGCCGCGGCCGAATGCACGATGCTGGCGTCGGACCGAGATCACGCGCCGCATCCAGCTCAGCAACGAATGCGGATCGGAGGCCTGCGCTTCCACGTTCACCGCCTCGTAGCCATACAGCGCATCCATGTTCACCGGCGAGATCAGGCGCGACGGATCTGAGACGCGCGAGAAGCCGCCATTGCGATCGGGTGACCATTGCATCGGGGTGCGCACGCCATTGCGGTCGCCCAGGTGGATATTGTCACCCATGCCGATCTCATCGCCGTAGTAGATCACCGGTGTGCCCGGCATGGACAACAGCAGGTAGTTCATCAGCTCGATGCGCCGGCGGTCGCGTTCCATCAGCGGTGCCAGGCGTCGGCGGATACCCAGGTTCAACCTTGCGCGCCGATCCGCCGCGTAGGTCGCCCAGAGGAAGTCACGTTCCGATTGCGTGACCATCTCCAGCGTCAGCTCGTCGTGGTTGCGCAGGAAGATCGCCCATTGGCATGTGTCCGGGCATGTCAGGCGTCTGGCGCAGGATGTCGGTGATCGGGAACCGGTCCTCACGCGCAATCGCGAGGTACATGCGCGGCATCAGCGGGAAATGGAATGCCATGTGGCATTCGTCGCCGTCGCCGAAATAATCCTTGGTATCCTCCGGCCACTGATTCGCCTCGGCCAGCAGCATCCGGTCCGGATAGTGCGCGTCCAGTTCGGCGCGAATGCGCTTCAGGACCTCGTGCGTCTCAGGCAGGTTTTCGTTGTTCGTGCCCTCACGTTCGACCAGGTAGGGCACCGCATCCAGCCGCAGCCCGTCTATGCCCAGATCCGCCCAATAGCGCAGGACGCTCAGCACCTCTTTCAGCACGCGTGGATTGTCGAAGTTCAGATCGGGTTGGTGAGAATAGAAACGATGCCAGTAATACGCTCCGGCCACCGGATCGAAGGTCCAGTTGGAACGTTCGGTATCAATAAAGATGACGCGGGTGTCGGCGTATTTCTGATCGTTATCGGACCACACATAGAAATCCCGGTAGACCGTTCCTCGTTTCGCACGCCGCGCACGCTGGAACCAGTGATGCTGATCGGAGGTGTGGTTGACCACCAGCTCTGCAATCACCCGGATGCCCCGCGCATGCGCCGCCGAGATGAAGCGTTTCACATCGGCCAGCGTGCCGTAATCTTCGTGAACCCCACGATAGTCGGCGATGTCGTACCCGTCATCCAGCCGCGGCGATGGATAGAACGGCAGCAGCCAGATCGTGTTGACGCCCAGCTCCGCGATGTAGTCCAGCTTTGCGGTCAGGCCCTCGAAGTCGCCGATGCCGTCGTTGTTCGCGTCGAAGAAGGACCGGACGTGGAGCTGATAGACGATCGCGTCCTTGTACCACATCCGATCATCCGCCATCGCGATGACGGCCGGTGATTCCGAGCGGGAAAGTGCGACGTTCATCAAAGGCCTCCGGGATTGATCTGCCAGATGGAAAACGGCAGTTCGGCAGGGTTGAGGCTGATGCGCTGATTTTTGCCGTGCCAGGTGAAGCGGTGTCCTCGCATCAGATCGACGACGGAGATCACGCCGTCATCCGGCATGCCGAATTCCCACAGCGGAACCTCGATCGCCGCTTCCTGCACCGCGTGTGGATCAAGGTTGACCGCGACCAGGATCATCTCAGGCGCGCCCGGACGGCGCTTGCCATACAGCAGCACCTGATCGTTGAACGCATTGTAGAATGTCAGCCCGAGATGCGTCTGCAGCGCCGGATGCGTTGCGACGGATACGGTTCAGCGCCGTGATTTCATTCACGATGTTGCCGGGCGCGGCATAGTTCCTAACGCGGATCTCGTATTTTTCGGAGTCCAGGTATTCTTCGCGGCCGGGCAGCGGGGCCGCCTCACAGATCTCGAAGCCTGAATACATACCCCACAGGCCGGACAGCGTCGTCGCCAACGCCGCTCGGATCAGGAACCCGGGTCGGCCGGAGGTCTGGAGGAAGACGGGGTTGATATCCGGCGTGTTGACGAAAAAGTTCGGCCGGAAGAAATCGCGCACCGGCACGCGATTCAGTTCCGTAAGATATTCCGTAATCTCCTGCTTCGTGTTTCGCCACGTGAAGTAGGTGTAGGACTGGTTGAACCCGAGCTTGGCCAGGCGATACATGATCTTGGGGCGCGTGAAGGCCTCGGCCAGGAACAGCACATCGGGGTGCCGATCGCGGATATCGGCAATCATCCAGCGCCAAAAGGGGAATGGCTTGGTGTGCGGGTTGTCCACACGGAAGATGCGTATGCCCTGATCCACCCAGAACTGGATCACGTCACGCAATGCGAACCACAGTTCCGGCAGCGCCGCATCGGCGTAGAAATCCGGGTTGACGATATCCTCATATTTCTTGGGAGGATTCTCCGCGTAGCGCATCGATCCGTCCGGGCGCCAGCGGAACCAGTCGTGATGCTGCTGCAGCCAGGGATGATCGGGTGCGCATTGCACAGCGAAGTCCAGCGCGATTTCCAGCTCATGCTCTCTGGCAGCCGCGATCATGGCGCGGAACTCGTCCAATGTGCCGAGTTCTGGGTGAAGCGCATCGTGACCACCGGCGGCGCCGCCGATCGCGTAGGGGCTGCCGAGGTCTCCGGGCTGGGCGCGCAAAGCGTTATTGCGCCCCTTGCGGTTGACCGAGCCGATCGGATGGATCGGTGGGAAATACAACACGTCGAAACCCATCGCGCGTATCGCCGGCAGCCGTCGGATCACGTCCTCCCATGTGCCGTGACGCGAGGAATCATCGCTCGCCGAACGCGGAAACAGTTCGTACCAGCTTGCGAACATCGCCTGCGGGCGGTCGACATCCAGCCTTACCTCCGCATGCCGAGCGGCGAATGGATGATCGTCCACCGCCTGCATCGCAGTCAGCATGTCATCGGACAGCAGCAACCAGACAGCGCCGGCTTCGTCTGAGATGGCCAGTGCGTTCAGCATGCGTTGTAGCGTCGCGCGTGTCTTACCGGTGGCGCGTGGCAGGACGGCCGCGATGATGTGCCGCCCTTCCTCGATCTCCAGTGCCAAGGGCTGGCCGGCTACGTGTTTCGCGTGAAGATCGTGACGATACGTGCCCCAGATGATCCAACCATGCTTCGACGGTGAAGTGATGCGGGCCGATGCGTGAGGGGGTGAAGCGGCCCTGCCAGCGGTCGTTCTCCACCAGCCGCATCGGGGTTTGCCGCCACGCGGCTTCATCCGCGGCACGCCACAGCACAGAGGCTGCCAGAACCTCATGGCCGTCGGCGACGATGTCGGCAGAGACTGTCACTTCCTCGCCAACCACGCGCTTTACCGCGTAGTCGCCATCCGGCACCGTCGGAGACAGCGCCTCGATTGCGATGCGCGCGGCCTCCATTGGGCGGCGTTCCACGGGACCCGCTGGAGCCGCACCGACGATATCGTCCAGGCGCGAATAGGTGACGACCCGCACCTCCCCAGGAGCGAGGGGTTCGGAGAAAATAGGGCCGGAGCAGGCGCCGCCGATCGGTTCCGGATAGCCGAACGCGGCGCCGGATTGCGGCGGCAACGGCGCCACCGGGACCGGCAGGGTTGTGGGGTGCGCCACATCCGGGTTGATCACCACCAGCTCGGCTCGGCGCGCCACGCGCACATCCCGTGTGTCGATCCGCAGCAGCGCGGTCGCCGGTTCGGCGTCTGTGGTGATGGCGCGCGGTGGCCCGACCAGCCTCAGGGCCGCCAGGCGATCGATCAGGGCGTTGGCCGATGCAATATCGGCGGACAGATCGGCCGGTGCCTCGGTCCGCGCGCGGTCGAGATCCGCCGGCGTCGCACGCGCGGCATCGAAGGGCATGCGCGCGGCGAACTCGAACCCCATGGGAATGAACCAGCCGTCGCCGATTGCGGCGGCACGACGCAGTGCATGACGATAATGCGCGACGACATCACCGTCCGGCGGCAGATGGGCCGCGAGCCGATCGAAGAGGGACGGTTCGGGCGACGCCAGTGCGGGCGCGATCTCTGAGAGCGCCTGGAATCTCCTCCAGAAGCCAGGATGCACGCCCGTCCCACCAGGCGGTCGACGCGCAGACGCGATCGAAGCCCATGCCCGTAAGCGACCTGAGTGCGCAGGCGATCCGCACCTTGTGTCCACGCCAGCAACAGGCAATCCGGCGCGGTATCCCGAAGCACAGCGATGATGGGCCGCCAAACGGCGACCGGCACCCGCTCAGGATGTAGGAATCGGAACCCGGCGGTCCCCGCCCGCAACAGACGCTTTAGCCGGTCGGACCACCAGTCCGTCAGTGCGTCCGTGGCAGCGGTGTCGTCAAAGCGCGCCCGAAAGGTGCCGACACGTCGGGATACGCGGCGCGGGTCCGGCAACTGCGCCTCGAATCCGTAGCCGAACCACGCCCGCTCGTGCTCTCGAAGGGAGGCATTGGCGGCAATCTCATCCAGAGAGACATCGCACATCAGTCGCAGACCGTGCCGGTCCGCAGCATCGCTCAGACGGGCTAGCCCGTCATCGGCGCTGCCGTCGAAGCCTAGCGCCGGATGCAGGCGCTCATGGTCGGCGGTTGAGAAGATGTCCCCCGTCTCACCGGGAACGAAGGGCGGTGCGGTGCAGACATGGCTGAAACCCATCGCGCCAATGCGGGCAAACTGGGCGGCCCACCCCGACCACTCTCCGGCGACGAGCGGATGCAAATGATAAATTTTAGGCGTCACGTCCTACCTGTTATTGTGGCTTTGGGTGTCCGTGGCGCCGTAGTCCAACGCTCCGCACTCAGCCTTAATGCGAATGCTGGACTGTTCGTTCCGCGTTCAGCCGGGTTCAGTGCGGTCACTTCGCCGTGAGTGACGCACATCCCTGCATTCGTGCGAGTCGAAGGTTTGTGAACCAGGGGTCACCGTCGGGCCGGCCCTCTGCGGCAAGCGACAATTTGCCGGTGCGATTGTGCTCCCGGAGACGATCTGCAGGCGACATTCGTTTTAGCTAATGGGATCGCTACCGGTCGTAATAGCCATGGTGATGGTGCCAGCCACCGCCAACGGGTTCGATAACGCATCCCGACAGCAATCCGGCGCAGGCGAGCAGGATCACCACAATAAACTTACTTTGCATCATCAACTATCCTCAACAGTGCTGGGTCGGTACACGTCGGAGGCAGGGCGGATACGTCGTGCCCTTCCAGGCGGCAGCCAAAAGGTTACACATTGCCTTACCTCCAAGCGGGAGGATGGGAAGGTGTTGCGGCAATTGCTGGGTGCTGATTTGGCGAGAAAGTGGCTTCTTTGCTGAGCGTCGCTGTCGGGAATATGTCCGCGGCGACGCCGTCCGGGGACATGCCGAACATCGGCGCTCAGCAGGAGAGCTTCTCTCTGGCCAACGTCGTGCCGCAGATGCCAACGCAGACGCCGGAGCTGAATCGCGATGTGTGGGAGGGCATCGAGAGCGCGGTTCGGCGGCTCGCGGAGGACCAAGCTGAGCTGTATGTAGTGACGGGCTCAGCCTTCCCGATGTCATCAAACGCGCCGCGATGCGGCTACCGGCGCCGAAAGCCAGCCCTATGAAGCCTCGGGTCGGCATGGACACCATCGCCAGTCGCAATTCAGCCGGTTCGATTGGCTGAGCAATATAACGGGAGGTTGGCCATGGCAAAGCTTAGAGGCGGTGGAGGATTTCTGACCCTCCACCATCTTCGCGGTGAGCTATTCGGCGGCCAGGTTCGGGGTGAACTCGAGCGGCAATCCCTTGTGACCGGTCAATCGCTCGCCTTCCTCGTACATCTCGAAGGCCCGCTTCTTCAACGCCGGAAGGACCGAGGCGATCTTGTCCAGGTCCAGGTCGGCGGCGATCCCCGGGTAACCGGCGCGCTCGATCATCGCGCCGAGCTTCCGGTTCTCGATCTGCTCGAAGGTCCACTCCAGCGGATCGTCGATGATCGTCATGTCCCAGTTGATCCGGTGGTTCTTGTTGCGCGGACCATAATGGTAGTGCGCGCCCTTCCAGAAACAGTCGAACGCCAGAAGCTCGGTTTCTTCGACGTATGCCTTGCCTTTCGACCCGCCCACGTCGCCGAGGACGTGGAGCGCGAGGCCGCCGTCACCGTTCTTCTGCCGCCGCATCTCGAGGCCGAACCGGATGTTGCCGGCTTCGAACATGTCCGTGCCGCGGTTGTGCTTGACCGTGTTCCGCTTGGAGATGAACGTTTCTCTGGCGCAGGCCTCCACGTCGGGCAGGACGCGCCCGCACCGTGGCGAGGTCGGTTGCCGCCGCGATGTCCTTGTAGCCGGCCCGGTCCAGCATCTTCGGGAGTTTCTGGCCCAGGGTCCGGATGGTCCAGCCGATGGGATTGCCGTCGGTGATCGGGTCCATCCGGCAGTGCACGCCCATGCCGCCGCCGACCCGGCCAGGGGTCGTCAGTTCGGGATTTTCCGGGCCGTAGATGTAGCTTTTCTCGATGTCGAAGCAGTTGAAGCGCAGCAGCGCGGTCTGCTTGCCGTCGACATCGGCCGTCACGTCGATGGATACACCCTGGTCCGACATGATCCTCGACGTTGCCGTCCCACAGTTGGTGTCTGACGACGAAGGTCAGCGGATCGGCGGTAAATCTGGTTCCCTGCGATTGTGGCATGTTGGGACGCTCCTGTTGGAGGGATTTGCGCGAGCCTAAGGAGGAGGCGCGATGGTCGCAAGAGTGGCCGGTCGCAGACTGCAAGGCAAGTCGCTTCAGAGGCGGAATGACAGAGCGCCTCTGGCAAGCATAATCGACCTCATCGTCCTCGCAGAGAGCCTCGGCTATAAGTCGGCCTGGATCGCCGACGGTCCTGGCGGTGGCCAGCGCGCGGTCCCGGCGGCCTGAGCGACACAGACCTTGCGCATCTTGCCTGCATCGGTGGGTCAAACATCGACAGGACAGGACGGTCGGGTCAAAGTCACGAGCGCACAGGAGGACATACGGTGAAGCAACCTAACAGAGTCAAAGCCGCCATGCGCGCCGGCCGCAAGGCATATGGTTACAACCTTTCCTTCCCCTCCCCGTGGGTGATCGACATTCTGGGACAGATCGACTTCGATTTCGTCTTCATTGATGGAGAGCATGGGCCCTTCGGCCTGGACCAGCTTGAAGATCTCTGCAGGACTGCCGAACGCCATAGTGTGACGACGATCGCCCGGGTGCCGGACATAGGTTCTTCAACAATCCTGCGCTATCTCGATCGTGGTATCATGGGGATATTGGGCCCGCACATCGCCACGGAGGCGGATGCTCGCCAGTTGGTGCGGGCTTGCTACTTTGGTCCGCTTGGCGAGCGGTCATTCGGGGCCAACCGAGGCACCGACTACAATGCCGGTATCGCGGACAAGGCGGCGTATTATCGTGAGGCAAACGAACAGATGCTGGTGTGCGCCCTGCTGGAAGACGTCGCCGTGCTGGCGAACCTCGACTCGATCCTCTCGGTTCCGGGCATCGACCTGTACAGCATTGGGCCGAACGACTTCGCACAAAGTCTTGGCTATCCGGGCCAGCCCGAACATCCGGAAGTTCTCAAGATGATGCAGGACATCACACGTCGCATCCGAGCAGCGGGTGGCACGATGCAACAAGACGTGATGGCAGGGGCGTGGATCAGTGACATGCTGCTGGATGCGGGTCGGCATATTTTGTCATCGTAAGGGGGACAAACTCCCACCTTTTCCATCCGAGGTCTCGTTCCGGCCACACACACCACGGCCTTGGAGGCCTGCCAGCAATTGCTTCGTTTCGGCTAGGGTCAAACCCAGGTCGGCGATATCTGCAAGATCACTGGGCCTTTCGATCTCCCAAGCTTTCGAGCATCTTCAAGCAGCGCCGGCCAGCGCCCCGTCTTGAAGATGATCGTGGAGACGGACGCGGCAGTGCCGCGCTGCGAGGATAAGAACTCTCGTCGTTCATCTATAGGACGAAGATTGATCCCCCTTTTAAGCCAGAGCGGAGTATTCTCCGTCTCTGGGTCGGCTGCCGTTTGGGGCAACTCGCAATCCGGTGTCGCTCTCGATGGGCAGGGGGCCGCAGCACTCTTCCGTGAGGGACAGTGTTATCCCGAGCCGGCCGCTGGCGGGCAACTCCGAGATGGCCGACGCTACAAAGTGAGAAAGGGTTCGCGCGCCAATGTAGATCTCAGGAGATTCCGATGAAAAAGGTGGCTCAAATCCTTCAATCCAAGTCTGACCCGGCCGTCCACACCATTGCGCCGACCGCGTCGGTGTTCGACGCCCTCAAGCTGATGGCGGAAAAGAACATCGGCGCGCTCCTGATCGTGGAGGGCGAGAGGATCGTCGGCATACTGAGCGAGCGCGATTATGCCCGCAAGGTCGTGCTCATGGGAAAATCGTCGAAGGAAACGCCGGTGGCGGACGTTATGACGCAGCCAGTTCTGTATGTGGGTCCACAGCAGAGCACCGAGGAATGTATGGCGCTGATGACGGACAGCCGGCTGCGTCATCTTCCCGTCCTGAATGACGGCAAGCTGATCGGACTCATCTCGATCGGTGACTTGGTTAAAGACATCATCTCCGAGCAGAGTTTCGTCATCGAGCAACTTCAGTTCTACATCAGTGGACAGCGAAGTTGAGCATCGTTCTTCTACCTTCGCAACAAGGGAGTTCCCGTAGGGAGTGGGGCCGCGGTAACCGTGCTTACCGCGGGCGAGGGGGCGGTGTCCGATTTCCGGCGTCGGGCGCTTTATCCGATTCAAAGCAGACTTGTGAAGCGTTGAACCAAGCCGCTTTCGCAGTCTGACGTGGTCGGTGTTCCGCCTGCGGGACGCGTGCTTGGAAGGTCAGCCTCCGCAGGTCGGGACCGGGACGACCGGCTGCATGACCAGATTCGTGCCGTCCGGGACGAAGCTGGTGTGGAGGTGTAGAGGCGTTTTCGGAGACAGTGTCCCGGGCGGGGATGTCCAACCATCGTATCGGATCGAGAAGAGGGAGCCGTTCCGGCTGGGTGGCACGATCCGCGCACGCACGTTGTAGTTTTGGCAGGTATTACCTTCATAAGCGAGTACGGGACTACCTTCAGTTGGTGATATCGCGCCCGCTGGTACAGAGTCGTAAACAACGGGGCGGCTTCGCGAGAGACGGATGACGCCAATCCATTCCGAGCATTCGTCCATTCCGCACCACGCTGATCGAGCCATGAAGAGCGGATCACCGCCAAATCGGTGCACTTCCGCGCCGGCATTTGCTGGTTGGCCGCCGACCCCAGAACCAAGTAACTCTGGCCAGAGTTGTTCCAGCTTCCAGTGGGAAGCTGTCCTTTCCAGGTAGGAGACCGTGATCGCTCCGCCTGAAGAATGCCGCACGTCGTGGTTGAACTCGTAGGAAATCAGTGCGTATTTGCCCCCGCCCAGCGGGACGAGATGTTCTGGGCGGACGTCAAGAACATCAACTTGGGTTCCAACCACCTTTGATGGTTTCGACGAGTTGTGGATTGACTGCCACCAGTTTCGAACGACAGGCGCGCGCTGCCCAAAGGTTGCGAGAAAGGCCTCATCGAGATCCACGCGGCCTGCACACCACCCGTGGTTGGGAGGGATCAGCCCAAGGCCGAGGGCGATTGCGGAAACAAGCGAGCGAAGATGCATGCCGCTCTTTAGCAGAGTGCGAGAAGTTTGGCATTACGCAAGAGGCGGGGTTGGATTGAGTTGACGGCCCGTTCTGATGACGCGATGCGAACGACGACAGCGCGCGACTAGCCTTGCAGCATGACCGCAACCTCTTCGAGGTACCGAATGCGAGCATACATTTTCATGGCCTTATCGAGGCTGTAAGCGTGCGCGGCCGCATCGCTGCTCCAGCAACATTCGCGTACGACGATAGAGGAAAGGTCGAAGTTGAAGGCCTCACGCACGCTCGTCTCGACGCCACGGTTGGTGGCGCCACCACCGATGATGATGGTATCCCGCCGCAGCATCCGCAGAAGCTCCACCAAACCCGTTCCATAGAACGCGCTCGGTCGGCGTTTGAGGAAGACGTAATCCTCGGTCCGGGGCGCGAGCTCATCGGGAAAGCCCGCCTCTTCCGAACCTTCAACGGCGTTCGTGAGTGGGGGCACGCCAGTCTCGGCCGCAAGATCGGTCGGCAGCATGACGACATCGGCACCATCAGCGCGGCTGACCGGCGTCGTGTAGATGACCGGCACGCCCGCAGCCCGCGCACTCGCGATCATTCGTACCCAAGCATCCAGAACAGGCCGCATCGCAGCCCTGCGCGTGGGATCAGCTTGGGTCAGCGCCCGCCGGCAAACGTCGTAGGCGATGAGTGCCGTGCGTTTGCGGTCGATACGTTCAGGCTCGGGCATGACGACCTCCTTGGATGAGTTCGTGACCTATCGTTGGCGCTCCATTTATAGCGTCCTCATACGGGTTTGGCCGATCGTCCAGAATGGGACACGACCTAACGACGGGCCAGACACATCAATGCGGCCGCGCCGTCGCAGGACGGCGAGCACCACTTCTTTGCCTGTCAGTAGGTCCCCGCAAGCCGCGGCGATTGAGAGGGGCCTTCCTGTTCCGCGTGACCGGAGGCAAACAGTTTGCGCATTCCAGCGCCGTTCGTACGCCACCAGTCGTGCAAGATGCGCACATCCCAACCGATGCAGAAATGCTTGACGCCCATCTCGAGATACGGTGCCGCCTGGCTGATATCCCCTAGCTCCACTCTTGGATGCAGTCCCAACTTCAGCGCCGTCTCGATTGTCTTCCTTTCGGCTTTTTTGACCTCGGGATGATCGCGCTGCCCCGTCAGCCCCATGCTCATGGAGTAGTCCGACCCGCCAAACTGCACCATGTCGAGGCCTTTGACGGAGAGAATTTCTTCGAGGTTCTCGACGCATTCCCGCTTTTCGACCATGACGGCGATGACGACTTCGTCGAGCGCCTTCACATAGGCCGGCGATCCTCCTTCAAGCACGGTGCCGACATCACGCCTCATGCCGACGCCAAGACGGCCGCCGGAGTTCGGCGTCTCGGCTCTGACCGCCGCGACGCAGGCATGCGCGTCCTCGACCGTGCGCAAGTCCGCGAACAGCACGCTCTGAAAGCCTGAGCCAATCGCGCGCATGGCCTGATGGGTCCACTGCGTCTGCTCGATCTTGATCATGCCGCCGAGATTCTTCAGCTCCAGGGCACGGCCGAGATTATCGAGATCGTGCATGCTGAATGGCGCGTATTCCGCAGTGAACTCGATGTAGTCGTAAATGCCTGAGTGACCCACAAGCTCGACCAGGGTCGGCCAGGTCGACAGCAAATGGGTGCCCAGCGTGGGCTTCCCGGCCTGAAGCAGCTCTCGCAGACGATTATGACGCATCTTCCTGGCTCCCCTGAGGTCTCTGACAGCGGCGGTTGTCCTGCCCACCGTATCAGAAAGGATTTTGGGTAAGCGATTACACAATACTTGTCCAGCCGAGGTAGGCCCGAGGACCAGGACTCGACGGATCATCTGTAAACACTTACAAGCGAGACGCGGCCGCCCCCGGCGCCGCAAACATTTACAAACGAGACACCGCCGCCTCCGGCGCCGCTCAGGGCCGAGCTGATCTTGCGCGAGAGCACGGTACCCCTTCCTTCGAAAGGTGGCGCATGAGAAAGTTACGTGTCGCGATCATCGGCTGCGGCTGGGCGGGTGACCTGCAGATGACGCGCGGGTTCAACCTGCTGCCCGATCTGTTCGAGGTCTCTGTCTGTTGCAGCCGAAACGAAAAGAACCGGCGCACATTCGCGGCGAAATACAATATTGAGCGCCATGTGGGCTCCTTTGCGGACGTGCTCGCGCTTGCCGACATCGATGTCGTCTCGATCTGCACGCCGCCGTCATCTCATTATGAGATGATCGTCGAGGCGCTTCGCGCCGGCAAACATGTGATCTGCGAAAAGCCGCTTGTCGGCGCCTTGGCGCAATTTGATGCCATTGCCGAGCTCGAGCGGACTGCCCCGGGTCGGGTCATGCCAATCTTCCAGTACAGGTTTGGGGCCGCGATCCCGAAGCTGCGCAGGATCATCCAGTCAGGCCTCGCCGGCAAACCCTACACGGCCTCCGTTGAGACGCTCCTGCTGCGCGGCGCGGACTATTACCACGTCGAATGGCGCGGCAAATTCGCGACGGAATGGGGTGGCGTTCTCATTACTCAGTCGATTCATAATCATGATTTGCTGCTGCATCTGATGGGACCGGCGCGAAGCGTTTCGGCGGTCACCGCGACGCGCGTGAATCCGATCGAGGTCGAAGATTGCGCGGCCGCGTGCCTCACCTTGGAGAGCGGCGCACTCGCCTCGATCACGGCGACACTTGGTTCGGCGCGTCCCTCCGCGCGCATGCGGCTGTGCTTTGAGAACGTCACCTTCGAGCGCCAATGCTATGACGCGGAATCCTCCCTTCTTGCCGGAGAGCCCTGGAGCGTTTCCTGCGCCAAGGACGCGATCGCGGCTGAGATCGGCCGCATCATGAGCGAGGATGTGCCGGGTCATCAGGGTTTCGCCGGGCAATTTGCGGCGTTTCACCAAGCGATCCATGCCGGCGGCCCGATGCCGGTGACGCTCGATGATGCCCGCCGGTCGATCGAGCTGGCTTCCGCTTTGTACCACGCGGCTGAGACCGGTCAGCGCGTGACGCTGCCGCTTGCGGCTTCGCATCCCAAGTACAGGGGCTGGGTCAATACTTGACGGGTGGCATCCTGGGCCAGGGATCAACTCGAATCGCTAACGAGGTGATCGATACTTTGCCGCTCGGAGGAAAGTCGGGCGGACGGAGATAGCGTGTGGTCGGGCGCCAGGCGAGACTAGTGCCATGCAGCCGTCTCCCAATCCGAATGACCGTCATCGCTTCCCCGCCCGCGCCGCCCAACGTGCCAGCACGTAGAACACCGGCGTGAACACCAATCCAAACAGCGTCACGCCCAACATCCCGGCGAAGACCGCCGTCCCCAGGCTCTGCCGCATCTCCGCACCCGCCCCCGTCGCCACCGCGAGCGGTACCACGCCGAAGATAAAGGCGAACGAGGTCATCAGGATCGGCCGCAGCCTTGTCCGCGCCGCGGCCGCCGCGGCATCGAAGCGGTTCGCCCCCTCCTCCTCGGCCTGCTTGGCAAACTCTACAATCAGGATGGCGTTCTTTGCCGCCAAGCCGACGAGCACCACCAAGCCCACCTCGACCAAGATGTTGCGGTCGAACCCGCGCAGGTTCACGCCCACCATAGCGGCAAGGATGCACATCGGCACGATCAGCACCACCGCCAACGGCAGCAGCCAGCTCTCGTACAAAGCGGCGAGCAGGAGGAACACGAATACCACGGCGAGACCGAACGCGACGGCCGCCGTGTTGCCGGCTAGCTTTTCCTGTAACGCGATTTCGGTCCACTCAAAGCCAAAGCCCTGCGGAAGCCGCTCTTGCGTGATCTTCTCGATGGCGGCGATTCCCTGCCCCGTCGAAAAGCCGTGGCTTAGATTGAGCTGTATCTCGGCGGCCGGATAGAGGTTGTAGCGCGGTACACGGAACGGGCCCGTTGTATCATGGAATGTCGCAACCGCGCCGATCGGCACCATGTCGCCACGGCTGTTGCGCGCCTTGAGGTTCTCGATGTCGCGCAAGGTCAGGCGATACTGGTTGTCGGCCTGCGCGTTCACCTGATAGGTGCGCCCCAACAGGTTGAAGTCGTTAATATAGGCCGAGCCCATATAAACTGACAGCGCCTCGAATACGCCGTCGATCGGCACGCCGAGCTTCTCCGACTTGGTGCGGTCGATATCGGCATAGACCTGCGGTGTGTGCGTGTTGAACAACGTGAAGGCCTGGTTAAAGCCCGGCATTCCCGCGGCCGACCCGGCAACGATCCAGGTCGCTTGCTCAAGCGCCGGCAGCCCGCGCCCCGCGCGGTCCTGGACGTAGAGCTTGAGCCCGCCGCCGGTGCCGATGCCCGGGACCGAGGGTGGTTCCAGCACGAAAATGAAAGCATCGCTCAGGGGTGCCAACTGCTGCCCCAGGTCGGCGCGGATGCGCGCGGCAGTAAGCCCCAGCGGCACGCGCTGCTCGAACGGCTTGAGCGGAACAAAGATCACGCCGGTGTTCGGCGCGTTGGTGAAGGTGGCGCCGTCGAATCCCGCGAATGCCACCGCGTTCTGCACGCCCGGCCGTTCGAGGATGATTTCCGACGCCTGCCGGAGCACCGCATCCGTCCGGTTCAGCGACGCGCCCGGCGGCAGTTGGAATGCAGCGATCAGGTAGCCGCGGTCGAGCGGCGGGATAAGGCCCGTGGGCGTCTTGGCAAGCCTGTCATAGGCGAGAAAGATCAGCCCCGCATACACGACGAGCGCGATCGCGCCGACCCGCACCAGCCGCCGCGTCATCGCCCCATAGCCGCGCGCCAGCCGGTCGAACACGAAGTTGAAGCCGGCGAAGAACCAGCGCACCGGCGCAGCAAGCCGCCACAGCAGCGTGCGCTTTGGCTCAGCCTCGTGCGGTTTGAGCAGGATTGCGGCGAGGGCCGGCGAGAGAGTGAGCGAGACGAAGCAGGAGATTACCGTGGCAGCGGCGATGGTGATCGCAAATTGCCGGTAGAACGAACCCTGCAAACCGCTAATGAAGGCAGTCGGGATAAACACCGCACACAGCACGAGCGCGATTGCGACCAGCGCAGTCCCCACTTCGTCCATTGTCTTATGCGCGGCTTCGCGCGGCGTGAAGCCTTGGCTGAGGTAGCGCTCGACGTTCTCCACCACGACGATCGCGTCGTCTACCACGATGCCGATCGCAAGCACGAGGCCGAACAGTGACAGCGTGTTGAAGGTGATACCGACGGCGCCCATCAGCAGGAAACTGCCGACCAGCGAGATCGGGATCGCGACAACGGGGATGATCGCCGCCCGCCAGGTCTGCAGGAATACGATGACGACGATCACGACGAGGCCGATGGCCTCATACAAGGTACGCACGACCTCGTTCACGGACTGCTGGATGAATTCGGTCGGGTTATACACCACCCGATAGTCCATCCCCGGCGGGAAGTCGCGCTTCGCCTGGTCCATTGCCGTTTTCACGGCGGCGGCGGTGGTGAGCGCGTTGGAACCAGGGCGCTGGAAGATGATGATCGCGGTCGCGACATCCCGGTTGAGATAAGCGTTGATCGTATAGTCCTGCGAGCCAAGCTCGACGCGGGCGATGTCGCGGACACGCACATAGCTTCCGTCAGGGTCGGCGCGTACCACGATGTCGCCGAACTGCTCTTCGTCGACGAGTTCGCCCGAGCGTCTGCACCGAGAGCTGGAACGCGCCGGCGGACTTCGCCGGTGGTTGGTTAATGGCACCCGCCGCCACCTGCAAGTTGGCTGCCCGCAACGCGGCCACCACGTCACCGCCGCTGAGCCCGCGCGCCGACATTCTTCCCGGGTCCAGCCACACACGCATAGAATAGTCGCGCGCACCGAAGATGCGCACGTCGCCCACGCCGTCAAGCCGCGCCAGCACATCCTTGATGTAGAGTGTCGCATAGTTGGAGATGTATTGTTGATCACGCGAGCCGTCGGTCGTGATCATGTGCACGACCATCATCAGGTCGGGCGAGGCCTTGCGCACCGTGACCCCGAGCCGCCGCACGTCCTCCGGCAGCCGGGGCTCGGCGACTGCTACACGGTTCTGCACCAACACCTGCGCCATATCGACGTTGGTGCCGGGTTTGAACACGACGTCGATTGACAGTGTCCCGTCGCCCACCGACTGCGACACGACGTAGAGCATGTCGTCGACACCATTCACCTCCTGCTCGATCGGCGTCGCCACCGTCTCGGCCAGCACCTGGGCCGAGGCGCCGGGATATACGGCACGGATATTCACCGTTGGCGGCGCGATCTCCGGATATTCCGAGATGGGCAGGCTACGCTGCACAATCGCGCCCGCGATCATCA
This sequence comes from uncultured Solirubrobacterales bacterium, assembly GCA_963817605.1. Taxonomy (GTDB): domain Bacteria; phylum Actinomycetota; class Thermoleophilia; order Solirubrobacterales; family Solirubrobacteraceae; genus Palsa-744. The sequence continues at coordinate 524,026 of CAWFOV010000004.1, forward strand.
GAATCAGCGACAGGACGGTCGCGAAGATCGGACGGTCGATGAAGAAATGTGAGAAGCGCATGGGCCCCCGCGTGCTCAGTTTTGCGCTGGCCGCTCGGCGGGCTCGGCATCAGCACCCGCCTTTGCCCCGCTTGTCTTCACGCATCCCCCGCCTTTACATCCCCCGCCTTCAAATCAATTGGCCGGGACTGCTGCGCTTCGGCCACAGGGTTCACCACCACCGGTTTGATGTCCCCCGATGCTGGCCTCACCGCGACACCAGGGCGGACGAACGGATTGGCGAGCCCGCCGATAACCACCTTGTCGTCCGGCGAAAGGCCGGTGGTGACGGCCCGCAGCCCGAGCGCGATCGGTCCGAGCGTCACCGGTTTCGCCACGACCTTGTTGTCGGCACCGACCGCGAACAGAATCTTACGTGCCTGGTCCGACACGACTGCACCGTCTGGCACCAGCAGGACGTCCATGAAGCCGCCGAACAGGCGCAGCCGCCCGAATGTGCCCGGTATGAAGAAATAGTCCTTGTTGTCGAACACCGCGCGGCCGCGGATGGTGCCGGAATGCGCGTTCACCTCGTTGTCGACGAAGTCCATCCGACCCGTATGCGTCCATTCCGTCTCATCGGTCAGCCGCACCTGCACCGGGTTCTGCACATCGCGTGAGGATCGCCGTTGCCCGCTTGCGCTGAGGCGGGTGTAACGGATGTAGTCGGCCTCTGCCGCCTCGAACACGAAACGGATCGGGTCAAGTGTCACGATTGTCGTCAGCAGCGTTGGGTCGCCGCTGCCGGAGACGAGGTTGCCGACATCCACCTTGCGGTCGGAGATCCGCCCGGCGATGGGTGCGGTCACGCGCGTCCATTCCAGGTTAAGCTCGGCATTGCTCAGCGAAGCCTCGGCCGCCATGAGCTCCGCACGGTCAACGTCGAGTGTCGCGCGCCGCTGGTCGAGTTCGCGCACCGGCGTCGCGGACGTCTTCACCAGTTCCTGCGCCCGGGCGAAATCTATCGCGGCCTGCTGCACCTGGGCTCGATTGCGCATCACGCCGGCGTTCGCCTCCTCGACCGCAATCTCGTAAGGCCGCCGATCGATGGTGAACAGCACATCGCCTTTGGCGACGATTGCCCCGTCGGTAAAGTTGATCTCGGCAATATAGCCGGAGACACGCGGCCGCACTTCCACGCGTTGCAAGGCCTCGAAGCGGCCAGTGTACTCGTCCCATTGCGCGATGCGTCGCGCGAGCGGGACAGCGGTTATCACCTGTGGGGCACCTGGCCCATCCTGCGCCGCCGCTGCTCGGTTAATGGCCGGCGCGGCAAGACACCCAAGAAACACGGCGAGGATCCATCGACGACGTTGTTCTTTCATCATCAGATGCACTCCTGCTGGTCATCTCGACCCGTGGGGTGACTTTCCTTTATATCAGGCTCATTGCCCGGTGACAGCGCCGTAATTTCCTTACCACCGGACGTCAGTGGCCTGCCACGGTAGGTTGATATGGGTCACTTGAAGAATTTACCGGACTTCGACGACTTCGCGCCATGATCGAGGACACACTCAATGGCGCAAAATCTTCCCGTCAAGCACGCTGCCCGGCATCTACTTGTGGCGGTCCCCAGATATCGCCCGAACAGTCCATGCGACACTTTGGGCCAGGGCATCACTTGTTGCGCTATCGAATGCAATGACGACGGCATCGACCTTATCCTGAGAGGCATGCGCCCGAACTGAGATCAACGTATCGCCGACCAACCTCCCTTCCGGACTGGCGGAAAGCTGAAGCGCGAGCACCACGGCAATCTCGGGTGAGCCGGTCGCCGGCTCCGCATACTGCGCTTCGAACCGGCGGATTTCCGTCCGGAGGAGATAGAATTTGGTAAGGCGGTAGACGTCACGGCCGACTTCCGCAATGCGGCCATCAGCCTCGAATGCTTCGACCATTAAGCTTTGCAACAGTACAGGCAGTCGATCAGTCCAAACAGAGTCGGCGTAGTAGTCAAACCGTATACGGCCTTGCATCAGCGCGATGCGGTCCGTGTCGAGGCTCTGAGAAGCGGTCGGCAGGTCGACCATTAACTTGCTGTCCGGAATGGAACGGCCTTGCGGATCCTCCACTTGCGGCGAAAGCCGGTAAATTTGTGCCCTCGGGGCAGTCGGCATCAGGCTGCAGCCCGGAGGCCCCATCAACACGGAAACGGCGAACAAGAATATCCGGCGCGACACGGGCTCAGCGCTCATTTCGGTCTATAGCCTTCCTGGCGGGCGCCAAACAGGATGCTGCTCGGATTCCGTTCGAGCTCTGCGGAAACACGATCAAGGCTTGCCGTGAGCCGACTGGCCATTATTAAAAGCGCATCCAGACGCGCCGGGACGGTGGTTGTCAGTTCGCGCACCCCCGGGCGGCTCGTCCGAACAACGTCATCGATGTCGCGCGCAAGTTTCGTTGCCTGGACGAATGTTACGTTAGCCGATGCAATAAGCCGATCGACGTCGGTCGAAGCGCCTTGATAATGTTCCAGCAGGACGTTCAGGGTTGCGCTGGCCCTGGCCAGATTTTGCAGGGCTGTCCCGCCATCAGCCAGCAGACGATCAACGTCTTGAGACCGCTGGTCCAGCCTTGTCGTCAAATCGCTTACATTGGCCAGAGTGTCGCTGATCGCACGGCGGTTCCGATCATCCAGGATCACTTCCAGCCTGTCCGCGATGACGTTCAAATGCTTCATAAATTCGGGTGCGTTATTGAATAAGGCATCCAGGGCGGACGGTCGCGAGGCGATCGTTGGGGGGGGCAGTCCTGCGCTGGCGGTTAGCCTGGGTGAGGCAAAAGTTCCCCCTGATATCTCGACATACCGTCCCCCTGTCAGTCCCTGCATCTCCAGAGACGCAACTGAGTCGGCGCGTATGACTGCGTCCTGCCGTATCTGAAGAAGCAGAATGACGTCTTGGGGATTCGCCGGATCCTGCTGAATGTTGGCCACGCGGCCGACATTCATTCCATTCAACCGGACCGGAGCGCCGGCACCCAGGCCATTGACCGAGCCAGAAACGTGAGTTTCAAAAGCGGCATAAGGTGTATTCAATTGGGCACCCGACAGCCACAGGGCGGCAGCGACGATCCCGGCCAGCACCATGAGAACGAAGGCGCCAGTTGCTACGTAATTTGCTCGGGGTTCCATGCGCCAAGTCCCTCGCTAGAGCGTGATGACCGTAGGTGGGATCACCGAAGGTCTGAATCACGCGATCAGAACAAAGCTAGTTGGCGACCGCCGTCCGCGCACGCACCCCGTTGAAATACTCGTGGATCCAGGGATGCGGGTCCTGGGTGAGGCTGGTCATGGTGCCGACCTTGATCCGGCGGTCGACCAGAACTGCAATGCGGTCAGTTGTCGCGCGAAGAGTATCAATGTCGTGGGTCACCATGAAGACAGTAAGCCGCAGGCTTTTCTGCAGCTCACGGATTAATACGTCGAATTCAGCAGCGGAGATGGGATCGAGGCCAGCGGTCGGCTCGTCCAGGAAAAGCACCTCCGGATCCAACGCAAGCGCCCGCGCAAGACCAGCCCGCTTGCGCATACCGCCGGAGAGCTCGGCTGGATACCTGCCGGCGGCGTCATGAGCGAGACCCACCATGCTAAGTCTGACGGACGCAATCTCGTCCATCAATTGTTGGGGTAGATCGGTGTGCTCCCGAAGCGGCACCTGGATATTCTGAGCCACGGTCTGGTCGCCGAACAGCGCGCCATCCTGAAAGAGCACGCCCCAACGTGCCTGCATCCGGACCAGGTCATCGCCGCGGAGGTTGCCGACATCCTCGTCCAGCACTTGAATTCTGCCTCCGGCAGGAGGCTGCAGGCCGATGATCGAACGCAGAAGGACCGACTTCCCGGCCCCGGAACTGCCGACCACGCCCAATACCTCGCCCCGGAACACCTCAAGATCGATGTGATCGTGCAGCACCCGGCCGCCGACACGCGTGAGCAATTTATCGATGCGGATGACCACATCGCGCTCGACTGAGATGTTCATAGACCGACAGCCGAAAACAGGATCGAGAACATCGCGTCGGCGACAATTACCAGGAAGATCGATTCGACGACGGCGTGCGTGGTGTGCCGTCCAACGCTGGCAGCGTTCCGTTCAACCTGCAAACCCTGGTGGCAGCCGACGAGGCCAATGATGCCGGCAAAAACCGGAGCTTTGATCAGGCCCAGCCAGAAGGTTCCGCCCGACACGGCGGAGTGGAGCTGGTTAAGGAACACCGGTATTGTGATCCCAAGGTCGAAATAGCAGGTCACTGCTCCCCCGATCAGGCCCATGATATTGGAATAGAAGGTCAGGAGCGGCAAAGTCACCATGATGCCAAGCAGCCGGGGCAGCACCAGTACCTGCACCAAATTCAATCCTCCGACCTGGATTGCATCGAGCTCTTCGTTGACCTTCATCGTGCCAATCTGGGCGGTGAACGCGGAGCCTGAGCGCCCGGCGACAATAATGGCGGCCATGACACCGCCGAGCTCCCGGAGCACCCCGACGCCAAGCAGGTTGACGGTGAATACGTCGGCGCCAAACCGACGCAATTCATCCGCCCCCTGGTAGGCAAAAACCACACCGATAAGCAGCGAGAGCAGACCCACGATGGGCAGCGAATTCAGGCCAGTCTCCTCCATCTGGTGCACGAGTGCGGCGCCGCGCAACTTGCGCGGTCGCACCACCGTGGAGACGATTTCAACCACAACGAGGCCAAAGAAGCCGACCAGCCCATAGGCTTGGCCAAGGGAATGCCAGACACCGCGGCCTATGCGCTCGAGTGGCGCTGTAAGAGGGTGGCGCCGGGGCAGTTCCACCGGTGGCGCCCGGCATTCATGATCGATCGTATGAACCAGCGCCCGGTACTCGGCGGCGACATTGACGGGGTTCACAGCAACGCCGTGATGCCGCAGCGTCCGCGCTGTGCGCAGCAGCAGCCAGGCTCCGACCGTATCCAGACGAGACAGTGCCCGGCAGTCTATTTCCACTCGGCCATAGTCGCCTATGTCCAGAGACCGCATCAGCGGGTCGAGGCGACGCGCCTCATCTCTTGTCCAGGCGCCGCCGACAATGAACCGCATCGTGCCGCCATTAGGCTCCAAAGCGTACCAGGCAGCCTCGGCAGCGATTTTCATGACGGTCTCGATCTCATTTGCACCAGTTCCGAACTCTGCACGATGTACCAACCGGTTCGAAGCCCAGTCTATCACTAGCCAGTTCGAAGCGGCCTATCTGGAAGAAATGATAGGGACATTCGACGATTTAAGAACGGTGCAGATGAATGTCGATGGACTAGGTGTCCATCCGAACATGTTGAGTCTCTGGAATCGTTTATGACCGGCAGCAGTGCGATCAGGGCGAGGCACCCGATCGTCGAAAGACCAAACACTGTCCGACAGGTCGAGCAGCAAGTCTTGCACGCGATACCAGATCGGCTGGATCGAGGCGGCGCCCCTTCCGCACCACGGCACCGAACTGCCATCGGTCGGCCTGCGATCAGCCTGCCGCAAGGTGCTCCGCCAGGCGCCGCGCATGGGACGGCAGGGTGTCGAGCCGCCGTACGACCACCAGCAAGCGGCGTTCGGCCCAGGGATCCTCCAGCGGCACAAGGGCGAGCGCTCCCTCTCCCTTCCACCGTCGCGCCGCGGCTTCAGGGACCACGGCGACACCGGCGCCGAGCGCCACCATGCGGCAGGCGGCGTCCAGCCCTCGCACCTGCACGCGCGTTCGTATCAGCGCACCCGTCCGAGCCGCATGCCCCGCCAAGTGCCCGCCGAGCGCGCTGTCGCCCGAGAGACCCACGAACTCGCTGCCCAACGCCTCGGCGAAGGCGACCCGTCCCCGGTCGGCGAGCTTGTGCTCTCGGGGCACGATGAGCGTGAGCCGGTCCGTGCGGAAGGGCAGGGCCACAAGACCAGAGAGGTTGGCGTGGTCGGCTGCGATGCCGACTTCCGCCAGCCCTTCCGCGACGGCCTGTGCGACCTCGGGACTCGGCCGCTCGTCCAGGTCCACATCCACGCTTGGGTTCGCGGCGAGGAAGGCCGCGAGGATCTCGGGCAGATATTCGGCCGCGGCCGCGGTGTTGGCCATGAGCCGGACATGACCTTTCAGCCCGCGGGCGTACTCGCCAAGCTCACCACGCATCCGCTCCACCTGGCCTGTCACCAGACGCGCGTGATGCAGCAGCGTCCGGCCGGCCGGCGTCGGCTCGACGCCGCGGCGGCCACGCTCCAGGAGCGGCACGCCGGCCTGCTCCTCCATTCCCCGCACCCGTGCGCTCGCCGACGCCAGGGCAAGGCCGGAGCGTGCAGCACCCGCCGTGATGCTCCCCGCCTCGGCAACATGGAGGAACAGGCGCAAGTCGATCAGGTCAAAGTGCATAGGCCACGCTCCGAGCGGGTTGCCTTCGTGTTTAGCTGAGGCAGGCTACACGACTCCCGCATTGTGAGAGGGAGGAATTGGAGCCACATCGCGCCCATGACCGATCTCCTCCCCCGCCTCCTGCTTGTCACCGGCACCTTCATTCTGGCAGGGCTGGTCAAGGGTGTCAGCGGCTTCGGCCTGCCGACCGTCGCCATGGGCCTCCTCGGCCTCGCGATGCCGCCCGTCGAGGCGGCGGCACTGCTGCTCGTGCCTTCGTTCGTGACGAATGTCTGGCAGCTTCTCGCCGGCCCTCGCTTCGGCGCCCTGCTGCGCCGCCTCTGGGGCATGATGCTCGGTATCGTCGCCGGCACCCTCGCCGGGTCGGGGCTGATCGCCAGCACGGCCGGGCACGCCGCGACGGCGGCCCTCGGCGGCGCTCTGGCGCTCTACGGCGTCGTCGGGCTACTCAAGCCCCGCCTGCGCGTGCCGGCGGCAGCGGAGCCCTGGGTCGGCCCTCTGGTGGGTGCGGCGACGGGGCTGGTCACCGGGAGCGACGGGCGTTTTCGTTGTCCCTGCCGTCCCTTATCTCGGCTCTCTCGGACTGGAGCGGGACGACCTCGTTCAGGCGCTTGGTCTGTCCTTCACCATTTCCACGCTGGCACTCGCCGCCGGCTTGGCCTGGCATGGCGCATTGCACATGGAAGCCGCGGGTGTCTCGTTGCTTGCCCTCGCGCCGGCGATCACGGGCATGGTGCTGGGCGGGTATCTCCGCGCACGGCTGCGGCCCGAAACCTTCCGCCTGTGCTTCTTCGCCGGCCTGTTGGTGCTGGGGGGCGAACTCCTCTGGCGGGGCCTGTGATGACCGGATCGGACATCATCGGGGTTGGCATGAACGGGCGGCAGATGCCGGAGCCGAGCTGCACAGTCACCTGCGGGGGTCCGGTTTATTTTGCTTCACAGTTTTCTCCCGCCCGCTCCTTTGTTATTCGAGTATTCTCGTTCGCGCGCGGTCGTGCAAGCTCGGGAGATTGTTTGTTTCCCCCGCCACCTTGAGGACGAACGAATGCGGAAATTTCGGTCTGAGCCACCGGCTGACGCGGCGGAGCGTCGGCGTGCTCCTCCTATCCCCGTCTACGCGGTTGATGAACTGCCCTCATACAATGCGGCTTTCTACGAGGCGGCACGTGCCGATATGACGCTCGTATCCGAATTGGTCGTGCCGCCACGCGACGCACGCACGTTCTCGGTCCCGGCTGGTCACCTGCTGCGAATTGTCAGCATTGAGGGTCCTCAGGTCGGGGACCTGAACATCTGGAACGCCCATGACCTTTCGGAGCGCTTCTTCAGCGGAAAGACGCGGGCGCTTCATGCAACCCATGTCAGCACGGGCGACCGGTTGTGGAGCACCTTGCCGTATCTTCGCCCGCTTGCGACGATCACGCACGACACACTGGACTGGTACGGTTGGGACGAAGATGGCGCGGGCGTGCATGACGTGATCGGCACGCGCTGCGATCCCTACACCAATCTGTTGCTGAAGGGGACGGAATATCACCACTGCTGCCACTCGAACCTGACCAGGGCGCTCGCCGCCGAGCGAGGGCTGCCGATTGAGGAAGCCGAGTTGCATCGTCCACGATGTGCTCAATGTGTTTATGTGCACGGGTTTCTTGCGCGACACCCATCAGTATTTCATGAAGGCCAGCCCGGTCCGGCCAGGTGATTACCTCGAACTCTTTGCCGAGATCGATTTGTTGTGCGCGTTGTCGGCATGCCCGGGCGGGGATTGCGGTGCTGGACACTCTGACGATTTGGCTCCGTGCCATCCCCTGAAAGTGGAGATATACCAGCCTGCTAAGAGTCCCGGGGCATGGTCGTCCCCCGCTTCCAGCGCCTACTCGCGCGACCATGGTCGGCCGAAATAGCGCTCCGCGGGGCTGTCACTGGATCGGCCGGGAGCGTGGTCTGCCTCTGGAGGGAAGTCCACCAACGCCGATGTAGCAGCACGGTCAACTCTCCCGCTCGAGGTGTTCCAGCAAGACGAGGGCTCCTGGAAGCTCACGGCGCTTCGCCTTCAGCAGCTTGGTTCCGCCGACCGCGTAGACGGCCACCGCTGCCAGCAATTCGCGGAGCCTGTCCGGTGCGGAGGCGTCGAAGGGAAGGACGCAGCCGCCGGTGCGGCGCGCCAGGTCGAGGAATATCTCGGCGTCCCGCCGCGCGGTCCAGTCCGCGACGTCGTGCAGCACGAAAAGCTTGGTTCCCCGCCTTCCCATTTCGTCGGCGAGGCGGCGGCCGCGGGTCGGCGACTCTTCGTAAACATCGCCGATATACGTCACCGCCCGCACGCCGGGGGCTGCCAGCGCGCGCTGGAGAATGGCCAGGAGCCGGGTCGCGCCAGACCGGCATCTGATCGAGGCCGCCCGGTCCCGAAGCGTGTTCGGGTTTGACGTGAAGTCGGTAAAAGTGTGCAGCGTCCCCCCGCCATGCACGGCCAACGCCACGTCGAGCTGGCCCGGCACAGCACGGACCAATGTGTCGGTCACCTGCCGGGCGGTCTCCCAGGCGGGCTCGCGGGAGGCGGTGGCGTCGAAGCCGAACACCAATCGCGGGCGTCCCGGCGTCGAGGCAGTGGCGTCCGGCGTGCCGACGGCAGACGACGCTACGCGCATCGGCAACGCGGCCGCGACAGAGGCGATCACACTGCGGACCCACCCGACGACGGGCACGACCGAGCGGGACGTGCCCCGGTCCCCGTCGTCGGTGTCCCCGTCGTCGGTGTCCGGGATCAGGACGAAGTTCGGCTTGTCGGCCATCTGGTGACCTCCACCGGATCAGTGGGTCGCCGGAACCTTAGCAGCGTTCCGCGGCGCCGTTAAGGGACGCAAACTCTCCCTACCCATGTCGGACGGCCCGGAGAAATGATTTCTCCGGATGATATCGGAGGCGATGCTCGATTGGTGAAATGATTGGCGAGCAGAACGCATATCCAGGTGGCGGCGTCCGCTGGTTCACTCACCTGCTGTGTGATAGCGATTTGTCGGGATCGCGTGGGCCACGGTCGGCCATCGTCGGCCGACGCTGTTGTAGGCGATCGCATCTTGCGGGCACGCTGGGCCGGGCCGGTGGGTTGTCTCTCGCCCCGGCTCATCGCAGTCTGCCGGAATGATCAGGACCGGTTTTATTGCTTGGCTGCCCCCACTCTCGATAGCGGCGGGGTTAGGGCTGTGGGAATTGATCGGGCGGCTCAGCCCGCCAGTGCTGTTCGCACCCGCCTCCGCCGCCTTCCTGTACCTGCTGCATGAGACTGCCGCATGGGTGCTGCCGTCCGCCATCGGCCACTCACTGCTGACCTTGGCCATCGGCTACACGCTGGCCGCCGTTATCGCCCTGCCGCTTGGCTTTGCCATGGGGCGCGTGGCCTGGATCCACGAGCTGCTGCATCCGGTTCTGACCGGCATTTATGCGATCCCGCCGGCCGCCTTCATCCCCTTCCTGATCGTCTGGTTCGGCTTGTTCGCCCAATCCCGCGTTGCCGTCGTGGTGATCATGTGCTTCTTCGAGATGCTGGTGATTACCGCCACCGGTGCGCGTGCCATCGACCGCCGCCTGCTGGACGTGGCACGCAGCTTCCTCGCCCCGCGCCGACGGGTGATCGGTGCAGTGCTGATCCCCGCCAGCCTGCCATTCCTGTTCACCGCGCTGCGCATCGGGTTGGTGCGCGCGGTCGCCGGGGTGATCACGGCTGAACTGCTGCTGTCACCGGCGAATTTGGGCAAACTGCTGCTGGATAGCGCGGGACGGTTCAATACCGCCGGCATGCTCGGGGTGCTCGCGACGGTCGCGATGATCGGATTGGCGGTGCAGCAGGTGCTGCGGTGGCTGGAGCGGCGCGTGCTGCGCTGGGAGCAGCCATGAACAAGGCGACACGCCTGGCGCTGCGGGTGGCCGGTTTGACGCTGTTCTTGATCCTGTGGGAGCTGGCCGGGCGGCGCCTGGGCAATGCGCTGCTGGCGCCGCCTTCCGCCGTGATGGGGGAATTGGTGGCGTTGGCCGAAGACCCGAATGTGCGCGCGACGATCTGGCAATCGATCGCGCCCGCGCTGATAGGCTTCGCGTTCGCCTGCGTGGTGGGCATGCCGCTCGGTGCGACGATGGGACGGTCCCCGGTGTGGAACGCGCTGCTGCACCCGTGGGTAAGCACGTTCGTGGTGACGTCAGTGGCGGCGATCGTACCGATCTTGATCCTGTTGATCGGGACCGGATGGTGGTTCGTGGTGGCGGTCGTGGTGCTGTCGTCGGTGTGGTATGTGACGTTGACGACCTATCAGGGCGCGGCTCGGATCGAGCGGCGATGGCTGGATGTCGGGCGATCGTTCGGCGCGTCCCGCTTTCAGGCATTCTGGACCATCATGTTGCCGGCACTCTTTCCCTACTTGCTGGCAGGGGCGCGGGTCGGGCTCATCCATGCGATCCGGTCGATGATCCTGGCGCAGTTGTTCATCGTAACCGGGATCGGCGGGCTGCTGAACGAGGCCGGCATGGATGTCTCGACGGCGCGGCTGCTGGCGCTTCTGCTGGTGATCATGGGGATCGGCCTGGCGGCGAGCCACGGGCTGGGGCGGGTCGCGGATTGGCTGGCGCCTTGGCAGCGGGGTATGGGATCACTGCCCTAAAGCGTGATGACCGGAGGTGGGATCACCGGAGGTTTGAATCACGCGATCAAACAAAGAGCGTGATGACCGGAGGTGGGATCACCGGAGGTTTGAATCACGCGATCAAACAAAGAGCTAGAGCGGGATGGCTGAGCGAAAGCGATGTCATCCTGCTCTAGCCTGCGCACCACTAGCCTCCCGGCTCGACCCATGCTCTGCTTCCTCCCAACACCCCCCAAGAGGAGGAACGCCCGCATGAAAACCCGCCGCCTCAGCCCGACACTGGGCGTCGAAATCACCGGTGTCGACCTGTCCGCGCCGCTCGACGATACCACTTTCGCCGCTATCCGAGAGGCCTGGCTGCATCATAAGGTCGCCGTCTTCCCAGGCCAGCACCTTACCGAAGAGGGGCTGATGCGCTTCGGCCAACGCTTCGGCGAACTGGAGATCCACGTCCGCTCCACCTATCACTCCCGCCACCACCCGGAGGTCATGATCGTCTCCAACAAAAAGGAGGAAGGCCGCTCGATCGGCGTCCTGGGCGATGGAGAGGCGGTGTGGCACATCGACCAGTCCTACATGCCGCAGCCGACCTTCGGCACGATCCTGTTCGGTGAGGAAATTCCGCCGGAGGGTGGCGACACCTGGTTTGCCGACCTCGCCACCGCCTATGACCGTCTGCCGCAGCCACTGAAGACGAAGATCGAGGGCAAACGCGGCGTAAATTCGGTGGACCGGCACAATCGGCGCGATGCCGCGCACCGGCCGGACCTGCAGATGACCGCTGAACAACTGAAGCGCGCGCCGGATTCGCCCCATCCGCTGGTGCGCACGCATCCGCTGCTGGGCACACGGGCGATCTACTACAGTCCAAGCCATACGGCGGAGGTCGAAGGACTGTCCGAACCCGACAGCCAGACGGTGTTCGCCGAACTGCTGCCGCACATGACGCAGCCGGACCTCATCTACAAGCACCACTGGTCGGTCGGCGACGTGGTGATGTGGGACAACAGCGCCACGATGCATCGCCGCGATCCCTTCCCGGGGCAATATTCACGGCTCTTGAAGCGCGTGAGTTTCCGATATCCGCCGGAGCACCGGATACCAGTCTGATGGCGTGGACCAGTGGGCGGCGGCGCGCGTCGCCCGATCTGTCTGTAGCACCACCTGACCGCCCCGTCATGAAGGCCCCCAGGATGTTACCGACACTCACACGGCGTGGCGCGCTGACTGCCGCCGGTCTCGCCGCTTTCAGCACGCCGTTCGGTACACGTGTTACGTTCGGCAGTACCAACCGTGCACTGAAGGTGATGTCGAATGCCAATGTTGCCGGCATTCATGTCCCGGGCAACGTCGCGTGCCGGGAGATCCTGCAGCAAATCGGGGACTATGCCCCGGTCGATCTAACCCGGATGGAGAAACAGTCCAACATCACCCAGGTGCTGGTCGGCGGCGGCCCGGATATCGTCGACGCCGACACGCCCTCGATCGCTGCCGCAGTCAATGCGGGTGCCGACCTCAAGATCGTCGGACAGTTCTACGCCAGCGTTGACCTGGTATTCACCGCTGACGCCGACAAAGTGGTTAAACTCGAGGACCTCACGAAACCTGATGTCGTCGTCGGCATCAATACCCCTGGCGACACGGTGCATGCGGTTTTGCTGGGCGTGTTGATGAAGCACGGCATCGACATATCCAAGGTCAACATTGTAGCGCTGGGCGGTTCCAGCGCTCGCATGCGGGCACTGCTTGCACACCGTGTACACCTGGTGCCAATCCATGCCGACCAGGCGGGCAGCATCGCCCAGGAAGGCAATTACCAGGTACTGATCCGGCCATGGAAGGAATATGATTTCTGGTCGAACGAAGTGTGGGCGGTGAACGGCAAATGGCTGCAAGACCCCATCAATCAACGGGTCGTTGTGGATGTTATGGAGGCGCAGTTGCGCGCCAACCGTTCCGCCGCCACGGACTTCCCCTGGTTCGCCGCCATGTTCCGCAAATACAGCAACGACCGCGACGCCGCGCACTGGCCAGACGAGCGCATCCATGAGGAATGGAGCTTGCTGGCGCAGGAAATCAAGGCCTGGCCTGAACCGATGCCGCTCGACCTCGCTGCGTTCAACACAATGATCCCGATCTATCAGAAGGCCGGGATTGTTTCGCCCGGCGCCAGTTTCGACAAGATCATCGAACCCCGCTACCTGGCCGAAGCGCAGAAGCGGCTCGGGTGACCGACGTTATCGAGCAGCGGGCCCCGTCCGCGCCCATCGCACCGGCACCGCCCAAGCTGCGTGCCACCAACCTGGCGCGTCGCTTCGGGCAGGGAGGCCGCGGCGAATTGACGGTGTTCCAGGACCTGTCACTCGATGTGGCCGATCTGGAGTTCGTTGCGATCATCGGACCCAGTGGCTGCGGCAAATCGACCTTCCTGCGCATCCTGAACGGGCTCGACCAGTCTGATGGCGGCACGATCGAAATCGACGGGCGCCGCGTTACCGGCCCGGGCGCCGGCCGCGCGATGGTGTTTCAGGGATTCGACCTGTTTCCGTGGCGGACGACGCTGGAGAATGTGGCGTTCGGCCTGGAGATGCAGGGGCGCCCGAAGCGGGAGCGCCTGGACATCGCCCGCCACTACATCGAACTTGTTGGGCTGAGCGGGTTCACCCACTCCTATCCGCACCAATTGTCGGGCGGGATGCAGCAGCGCGTGGGCATTGCTCGCGCGCTGGCAGTGCGCCCCGACATTCTGCTGATGGACGAACCGTTCGGCGCGCTTGATCTGCAGACCCGCGACCTGCTGCAGGATGAGCTGCTGCGGATCTGGCAGAACGACCGCAAGACCGTGCTGTTCGTGACCCACAGCATCGAGGAAGCCATCTACCTTGCCGATCGCATCATCGTGTTTTCGTCGCCACCAGCGCGGATCCAGCGTGATATCCGTGTGCCGTTTCCGCGGCCACGCAACGAAGAACTGAAGACCAGCACGGAATTTCTGGCAATCCGCCGCGAGATTTGGGGCTTGCTGAAGCACCGCGCCATCGGCAACTGTGGGGTAGCTTCAGCCGATTGACACCATGTGCTTCAGTGCGAGTTTGAGTATTACTGAGAGGACGACCAGACCTGCAAGGGCGCCAGCTCTCTGGTAAAGGTTCCAGTCGCCGTCCTGAGCCAGCCCATAAGCGAGGGCCCGACACAACTAACCGGCAAAGGCGGAACCGGCACCGGCGATCGACTGAACGAACGATCACGCGCCGGGGGGGCTGGATCGAACCTTCGCCGCGCCACGGAAGAGCAAACAGACGCATTGCCGCCGCCTGGAACGCCTTGCTGGCTCTTCCTGGAACAGGATGACATCGCTTTCGCTCAGCCATCCTGCTCCAGGTGTTTGTTTGATCGCGTGATTCGACGACCCTCCGGCGATTCCGCCTCCGGTCATCACGCTCTAGCTATTCGAAAAATTCGCACGCTTGCGATACATTCGGGAGGCACCATGACCGACAACGATCTTGACCGTCTCTGCATCAATACGATTCGGACCCTGGCGATCGATGCGATCCAGAAAGCAAAATCCGGCCATCCCGGCACTCCGATGGGCATGGCACCGGTTGCCTACGGACTGTGGCAGAGCCGGCTGAACTTCGATCCAGCGGCCCCGATCTGGCCGAACCGTGATCGCTTCCTCCTCTCCGCCGGGCATGCGTCCATGTTGTTGTATGCATTGTTGCATCTGACGCGGACGCAGGCCGTGGATTCCAGCTATCAGACCGCGGGACGCCCGTCGGTGACGCTCGACGACATCAAGACCTTTCGGCAGCTCGACAGCGCCTGCCCAGGGCATCCGGAATACCACCTCACCACTGGCGTGGAGGCGACGACCGGTCCGCTCGGACAGGGTGTCGCAATGAGTGTCGGCCTGGCGATGGCCGAGCGCTGGCTGGGAGCCTATTTCAACCGGCCGGATTACCCTGTCGTCGATTGGCGGACCTACGCCCTCTGTGGTGACGGCTGCATGATGGAGGGGATTTCCGGTGAGGCGGCCTCGTTGGCCGGGCATCTGGGACTGCACAAGCTGTGCTGGATCTACGACTCCAACCGCGTCACGATCGAAGGCCATACCGAGATCGCCTTCACCGAGGATGTGGCGACACGTTTCCTCGGCTATGGCTGGAATGTCCTGCACGTGCGCGACGCCAATGACGCGAAGGAGGTCCTGGGTGCCTTCGATTTGGCGGCGAGGGAGCAAAGCCGGCCAACGCTGATCATCATCGAAAGCCATATCGGCTACGGCGCCCCACACAAGCAGGACACAGCGGAGGCCCATGGCGAGCCGCTGGGGGAGCAGGAGGTCAGGGACACGAAGCGGTTCTACGGCTGGCCGGAGGACGCACAGTTCCTGGTGCCGGACGGGGTATATCAGCATTTTGCCGATTGTATCGGCGCGCGCGGGGCAGCGAAGCGGGCCGCCTGGGAAAGCTTGTTCGCCAGTTATCGGGAAGCCTATCCCGAGCTTGCTCGTCAGTTTGAGGCGGTGCAGACGCGCGACCTCCCGGAAGGTTGGGAAGACGCCATCCCCAGCTTCCCTGCCGATCCAAAGGGGATCGCCAGCCGCGAGTCCTCGGGGATGGTGGAAAATGCCATCGCGCAGCGCATTCCTTGGCTGATCGGCGGGGCCGCCGACCTGGCGCCGTCGACCAAGACGCGCCTGACGTTCGAAGGTGCGGGCAATTTTCAGCCAGACAACCACCTCGGCCGCAATCTGCATTTCGGCATCCGCGAGCACGCGATGGGCGCGGCAGTCAACGGCATGGCGCTGGCGAAGCTGCGGCCGTTCGGGTCAGGGTTCCTGATCTTCTCGGACTATATGCGCAACCCGATCCGGCTGTCGGCGATCATGGAGTTGCCGGCTCTCTATATCTTCACCCATGACTCGATCGGGGTGGGAGAGGACGGGCCGACCCACCAGCCGGTGGAGCAACTGGCCGGCCTACGCGCGATTCCGGGGCTGATCACGCTACGTCCCTGTGACGCGAATGAGGTGGCCGAGGCGTGGCGCGTGGTGTTGAAGCTGAGGCATCAGCCCGCCTGCCTTATCCTCAGCCGACAGCCCCTGCCCACCCTCGACCGCAGCCGGTTTTCCCCCGCATCGGGGGTGGCGCGGGGTGCCTACGTGCTGGCAGACCTGGGCGGAACGCCGCCCAAGGTCATCCTGATCGGCACGGGAAGCGAAGTGTCGCTGTGCATCGCGGCGGCAGAGCAACTGGCACGTGACGGCCTGCCCGCACGTGTCGTCAGTATGCCGTCCTGGGAGTTGTTCGAGCAGCAGGACGACGCC